>NZ_LNUA01000001.1 GCF_009764355.1 Companilactobacillus bobalius
AATTCCTGCATACAATCTGGGCAGTTACCTTGATAAAACGCTGACCAGCATCGCAAATCAAACCTATCAAAACGGTAGATTGTAAAATTAATCCGAACGCTGTTCGGACAAAAAAGATCAGCTTCCTTTAAAATGGTGTTTACCACAAACCCATCTTTTAGGAGCTGATCTTTTGTCTAGTATAACCTATTCCGAACGAATTAAAATCGAAACCTTTTGTGAACTAGGGCTGTCCAATATCCAAATGGGCGTTCGGCTGAACCGATCACCGTCAACAATTTCTTATGAATTATCTCGATGTCAACCTTATCAGGCTGAATTAGCACAAACAGATGCCGAATACAAGCGATCACGATGTGGTCGGAAAACTAAGCTGAGCGATGAGTTAAAGCAAAAAATTCTCAACCATTTACGTCTAAGCTGGTCACCAGGAATGATTGCTCACGAATTTAAACTAGCTACTAAGAACCTGTCTAGTATCTTTTAAGAACTATCTTCAGGAAGGCCAATACAACCATTTGAAGACTGCTGTTAAGGGCACGTTCACAGTTTTTCCAAAGTCGCCGACATTTGTCTAGCCAACTCCATGAACGTTCAACGATCCATCGTTGCGGTAACACCGTGAACATATGCAACTCGTTGCGTTTAACTACCGTCGTCTTAGCATTCAAAATGAGCTTCACCTGATCCGCAAAGTCATTGCCAGTGTAGCCACCATCAACCATGACATGCTGAACCAGCTATAAATTTTGGCTAGCCAAACTAATAAACATAGCCAATGCACCTGAACGATCTGATACATTAGCTCGTGTCACGAGAACGGCTTGTGGTAAACCATTAATATCAACCGCCATATGACGCTTAATCCCTGAAATCTTTTTGCCGCCATCGTAGCCACTATTTTTCGTTAAATCAGTGGTTTTAACACTTTGAGCATCAACAATCACAAACGACGTTCGGGCCGATCGGCCCTGTGCAAAGCGATAGTAAGCAACAGTTTTTTTAAAAGACTTTCTAATAGTGAATCGGCTGTCGGGTCTGGTTTATCTCGCCACATATCGTAATAGTGGTAGACAGTGTGCCATTCCGGGAAATCGTGCGGTAATTCACGCCATTGACACCCTGTAGTAAGCGAGTAAAGGATGGCATTGAATACGTCATAAAGATCATAACGACGCGGTCTTGTATGCTTGCGGAAGTTTTCTAAATCAGGTTGTATTAACGCAAATTGCGCTCGAGAAATATTGCTTG
>NZ_LNUA01000002.1 GCF_009764355.1 Companilactobacillus bobalius
GTGTGCTTTTTGGTGTTGAGTGGTGATTTTTTTGGTGTTGAGTGGTGTGCTTTTTGGTGTTGAGTGGTGTGCTTTTTGGTGTTGAGTGGTGTGCTTTTTGGTGTTGAGTGGTGTGCTTTTTGGTGTTCTATTAGTGCTATAAACGTTGATATAAAGCCATTCCTTTTTCCCTAAGTATTTAGAAGTATTAATAGAATTATTAATAAATTAGGTGCGCGCGTAGCGCTATGTTTGTGAGCGCAATTCAATAAAACAAAACAACACAAACAAAAGGAGTGAGAGACAAGCTCTCACATTTAACTTCATTCGCTTTGCTCATTGCGCCTCCCTATGGTCGTTACATAAAAAGATCTTGGGCGTTGCCCAAACCCACAAGCGAAGTTCGCTTGACCACCTAATCACTCGCCGTTAGGCAGGCAAAAAAAGCAAGGGTGCTTTTCTTTGCATGCGCAAAAGTGTTTTATCCGCCAGTCTATCAACTCCTTAAAGCCTCAAAAAGGGGCTAACTGCTAAAGCAGAAAGCCCCTTTAATTCGATTTACCGTTGACAGACAGTTAAATAGTGCGTCGACACCTAGCTAATTCATCAATATTTTGCATTCTAAGCCATTTTAAAGATAATTTCATAAAATACACCTGTTAAGCAAAGAAATGCGTCAGAAGCCAAAATACGAGCCCTGAGAGCAACCCAGTCGGAATAACCGCGTACAGATAATTTTTAATCTCATACCAACTCATATGTTTATGTGTACGGTCAATTTCGGTAGATAAACGATTAGCGACTTGGTCCATAGTCCCTTGAACGGTTTGGTTTAGGCTGTCGTTTAGGGCTTTCAACGTGGTGTTGTTGCTCTTTTGCAGACTGTTTATCTGTTGCAATTCGTCGATTGTTTTGCGATTGACCGTCTTTGTTTGTTCGTTGAACTGATTTTGAGCGTCTTTGAGCAGAGCGACTAATCGTTCTCTGCTGGTTTCTTTGCTGTTCTCTAAATTGTTCAAGGTCTCTTGAAAGGCTTGATTGACCTTTTGGCTGGTTTGTTCGATTTGTGTCAGCTGTTCGGTCAGTTCGATTTGTTGTTTGCTTTGTAGTTGAATTTGTGTGCCCTGATAGTTCCTGATTTCTTTCAGGGTCTGGTTGAGCGCTGTTAAATCTGTTTGTATCTGGGTCTCTGGTACGTCTTTCCAACTCATTGTAAATTGCCTCCTTTTCGTAAGCTGTGCCAAGTTTATTACCACGAGCCTTATAATTCGTCCCTGTTAGCTGATAGGTAAGGTCTTTACCTCGTTCCCATACATCTATTGCTTTTTGCTTTAAATCGTCTCTAAACGTCTGAAAATCGCATATAAGCTGATTAGACATGGTACTATCAACTGCTTGTCTGATTTGGTCTTTCCAAGTCGGTTGTCCGCGGTCTTGCATTTTGATTTCGGCCATAGAACGCTTTTCATACCGTTCAGGGTCAGTGTGTGTTACTTCTAGTCCATGTTTTTGTACGATTTCATCGGTGTTATGAACGAGCTTTTCACGATATTCTTGCCAATTTCCATGCATTTTCTTGCCAGTTTCCAAGTCAATTGCCCCAATGACAGCGTGAATATGTAAGGCGTCCGTATCAGCATGTTCATATAGCGCCACCTGTTGATTAGGATAAGTCTTTTGATACACTTCTTTGGCAATATCGAGAGCTTTTTTCTGGTCGATTTCGTTTTTAGGGTCAAATTCCTTTGGACTAAACGAAATACGACTAGCATAGGCTTGTGTTTTACCTTGATTACCGTACACTTCACGGACTTGTTTAAATTGACTTTTAGCATAGTTCACATCAAGGTTTAGTCCGTCCTTTAAGACCGCACGTTTTTCGGCATAATTGACAAGCCGTGACGCACTTGCAGACCGCTTTATGTGAGTTGTTGCCATATCTTTGCCACCTCACTTTGAAGTTCCTGCAATGCTTGGGCGGGGACGTTGCCCCCCTGATTGGCGTGTTTTGTTAATTGGTTGAGATTACCCCCAATTTTTGCTAATTGACGGGCTAACTCTTGCGCTTCTTTTGCGCCAATCTTAGGGGCAACGATCCGCGCCCCCTGTGCCTTCTTTTTGACAAAAGCAGGCACGGACATATTTAAAGTTTTCGCAGATTGCGAAAGCTTTAAATAGTCCTGCTCGCTCACTCTAAAATTGATTTGCCGACTGTCTTTCCGATTGGGTTGTTTATCGGATAGATGGCTAGACATATTGTGTTGTTCGCTCACAAACCCCACCCCCTTTGTTTTGCCTTTCAGGCAAGTGAATTGATTGATTAAGCTCGTGAAACCCTTAGGGTTTCTACTCACATAATAAATCAATTCACGGGGTTTGGCAAGCAACCCACATGCTAGCCACTTACGTGTCTGATGTGGTGCTTGCAAAGGGGACGCTAGCGCTCGCCCCTTGACCCCCTAGCTACGCAAACTCACGGCAAAATGACTAGCTATATGCTAGCCACTTTTTACCAATCGTTGCGTATGCCATTTGCTGATTTATTCCGCAAATGGCGTCTACCCGACGGGGGCTGTCTGCCGAATTATTTTGCATAATAAGCATGATTTCATCAAGACAAATTTTGCACTTGACGCATGCTTTCAGCAGGAGCTTTCCAGCAGACCATTTCATGGAGAGTTCTCCCCGAACAGGGCAAGCGTCTCACGCTTGTAGCAAGGGTTTCAGCCCAATATAATAACTAAAATTTATAAGGTTCCTTTTCAAATGTGTTGATTATCCATTGCAGAGAAAAGAACACAATAAAAATAATAAGAATAGGAAGCAGTCTAGCCAGCCAAATATTGATGTTTGGATCTTGTGATAGAGTATGATAGAGCCATTGATAGTCATGGATTAACACTAGATTTTGAGTTACGTAAACATCGTGATTATCAATCCGCCTATCATTTTTTGAAACGTTTATTGACGACCTATGGTCGTCCTGATTGTCTGGTTACTGATCAATATGCTGGCACTTTAAAGGCTATTAAACAAGTAATTAAAGACGGCTTATTGGTGAAAGCAAATCACCAATGTTCTAAATATCGTAATAATTTGATTGAACAAGATCATCGGTTAATTAAACACGTCTTAGTAAAATCAAGCGGTTTTCAATCACTACGAACTGCGCTAAAAACGCTAAGTGGGATTGAAGTCATGCATCAACTACATAAAGTAAGCCAAAGAGAACCAAGTCTCTTTGGTTTTTCGTCGTCACAATCACTAATCGAATTATTAGTACAATGATCCGTTCAACAATCGTCCCAATGTATTACAAAGACTATTTTGTTAATTTTGCACCAGAACCCCAAAAATGTGGTTGCTAATAAAATTAATTTTCATAATTATTACGAATAAAATTCTCGATATTTTTTTCGTAATGTGGATAGTTATAATTTCCTAAACAACTTACTTTATTTGAATAATATTTAAATAATTCACAACAGAGCTTAAAAGATTGGTATGTCTTTTTATATCCATTCATCTCAAAAGTAGCTAAAAACATATTGAATTCTTTATCAGTTAAATATTTGTTTATAAACTTATAATTCTTTCCCAAACTAAAATCAAAACCCTTATTAAAACCAATATACCAAGACATCATTCTTAATAATTCAGGACGTAAAATATTATTGAAATGATCTAAAGCAAATAATATTTCTCTTCTAAAAACGCCCTTTGCTACATACGTTGAAACACTCCAAAACTCATTGCAGCAATCATGAAATTCTCGTTCTGTTGGTTTTTTTAACCAATAATTTGAGTCATCTGGAACAATTTCTTGAGTCACTAAATTATCTTTATCAACTAAAATTTTTACAAGACCATCAGAGTCATTAAAGTAACGATTTAAATCTTTTAAATTAATTAATGTAATATCCATTTTTATGCCATCTTTAAAGTACATTATATAACTATAACCATAATCTAAATCAGGAGGGAATAATTCCATATCTTCTGGTTTCTGTATGAACAATAATTCTCCAAATAAACTTAACCAACTCTCTTCATGTATGAAACACTCAATATCTGATACGAAAAACGAAAAATCATAATCTTGAAACTTATCTTTTTTTATATTTTCATTAGTTCTTGAACCCTCGAGAGTAATAATTTTTACATTGCTTCGTTGATAAGCAAATTCAGAAACTAAATTTAAAATCTCTTTTTCAGTTCTCATTGTTTTTTTCACTTCCCAAGTCTAAATTTACGTTGCCAAAAATTAATTTGCTTTTGCAATTGTTTTTCGTTCTCTTTCAAAGTCGATTTCATTAATTCCGTTAAATCAATTGGGGATATTTCTTTAATCAAATTTTTATATTTCGTTCTAGAATTTCTATGAATTTTGCCCCATTCTTCTTCATCACTTAATAACATAAAAACAATAGCTCTATCGGAAGTTCGTTTAATAATTTTCCAATCTGGTTTTAAAATATGTAAATCATTAAAAGGTAGCGTCAAGAATCTTGTGTAAATGAAATGCCTTCGTACATATAATCGGAAGTCAGTAGTATCAGTCGTTTTCGTCTTCAATAATGTGATCTTTTGTCTGTCCAAAAATCGTGATTATGTGTTGATCACTTAATCGATAATGAATATTTCGACCGTGTCGCACACTCGTAACAAGATTTAATTGACGTAATAGACTTAGTTGATGGGAAATTGATGATTGACTCATGTCCAAAGTATCGGCGATTTCGCCAACACTCAAGGGTGTTTTTGACAATGCCAGGATAATTTTTACACGGGTCATATCGCCAAAAGCCTTAAAAATGTTGACCATTGATTCTAATTCTTCATTGGCAGGAATACTTTCCTTCAAATGATTCAGAGCAGCTTGATGTTCTTGTTCTGAAAAATCTTTTTCTACCATAATACTTCACCTTTTTTCTACAAATCATTGAATTTCCCTGTAGGATATATTATATTATAGATGAAATATGAATGAATGCTCATATATTCATGTAAACACTTACACAATTGTAGGGAGGATGTTTCTAATGAAATCGTACAATGTCCAATCCGAATATCAAGTAAAAAATAAGCAAACGAAATCAAAACATAAATTAGATCATGAATCCACTGTCAGACTATGGAAATTAGTTATTTCAGCTGTATTTATGATTGCTGGATTCATAGGAATATTCGGTGAACCGATTAATATCGTCCTTTATTTCATGGGTTACTTCGTTATTGGCGGAAGTATCGTCTTAAAAGCAGTTAAAAATATTTTTCATGGTGAAATTTTTGACGAAAATTTCTTAATGACAATTGCAACGGTTGGTGCTCTGATTTTAGGAGAGTATCCGGAAGCTGTCGCGGTCATGTTCTTCTATGAAGTAGGTAACTTATTTGAAGATATTGCGACAAATAATTCTAAAAAATCTATTTCAGCATTATTGGAAGTTAAACCAGTTTTTGCGACTATAAAAATGGCTTCAGGTACTAAGAAAGTTGATCCATCTAAAGTTCAAGTTGGACAGATTATTATTGTTAGACCTGGTGAGAAGATTCCCTTAGATGGGACGGTCGTGTCTGGACAATCGATGGTTGATACATCAGCTTTAACAGGTGAATCGATGCCTCGTAGTATTTATCAAAACGATGCCGCCATGAGTGGCTCTATCAATCAAAACGGTACTTTGGAGATTAAGGTCACAAAGATATATAGTGATTCTACAGTTGCCAAAATATTGGATATGGTCCAAAATGCAAGCAATAAAAAGGCTCCGGCAGAGAAGTTCATTACACGTTTTGCCAAAATCTATACGCCGATCGTAGTTGCTATGGCAGTTGCACTAGCAATAATTCCGTCACTGTTTACTGGCAACTGGGGTGAATGGATCTCACGTGCCTTGGTATTCTTAGTTATCTCGTGTCCTTGTGCTCTAGTTATCTCAGTTCCACTGAGTTTCTTCAGCGGGATTGGAGCAGCATCTAAACAAGGTGTACTAGTAAAGGGTAGCAGTTATCTTGAAGCCTTGAATAGTGTTGATACAGTAGCCTTTGACAAGACTGGTACTTTGACAAAGGGGCAATTTGAAGTTGTTAAAATTGAACCTGTAGCTGGAGTTAAGAGACAAGATTTATTAGGTATTGCGGCTGCAGCGGAACAGAATTCTACGCATCCAATCGCGCAGTCGATTATCAAAGCTTATAACGACGATATGAGTCAGTATCAGGTCACAGATGCGAACGAACATGCTGGTCATGGTTTGAAGGCTATAGTCGATGGCAAACAAGTTGTAGTAGGTAATGATAAGGCAATGTCAGGAATTAATTTCATCAGAGATAATGGAATTGGTACGGTTGTTTATGTCAGTGTTGACGGTAAGTTTATGGGTAGCATTGTGATTGCCGATGAGCCTAAGTCAGATGCACAGGATGCAATTGAATTATTACATCAACGTGGGATTAAGAGTGCCATGTTGACTGGTGATAATGCCATAGTTGGTAGATCGATTGCGGATAAGCTTAAGTTAGACAATGTCTATACTGACTTGTTACCTGAAGATAAGGTTAATATTGTTGAAAAATTACTTGCAACATCTAAGAAGAAAAATAAAAAAGTGGCCTTTATTGGTGATGGTATCAATGATACGCCAGTATTAACGACGGCTGATATCGGGTTCGCCATGGGCGGTCTTGGTAGTGATGCTGCAGTTGAAGCGGCCGATATTGTTATTATGGGTGACGAACCTTCCAAGGTTTCTAAGACGATTAAAATTGCTCAGGTGACTAGAAAAATAGTTATGGAGAATATTAGTTTTGCCATAGGGATCAAAGTTTTGTTCTTAATTCTGGGAGCCTTCGGTTTCGTAGGCATGTGGCAAGCAGTATTTGCCGATGTCGGTGTCACCGTTATAGCGGTATTAAACGCTGTTAGATTACAATTCTTGAAGTGATAAATAATTATAAAAAGGTCCTCGCATTTTATTAAATGCGAGGACCTTTTTTGTAAATACTTATTTTGTCCATTCTTTGATCTTATCCAATGATAATTCATTAACAGTAAGTTCTTTGATATGGGCAGTTATCCAGTCGATATCCTTATTCCACCATTGCAGCTTTTCTAGTTCATTAATCATATCATCAGAGAATCTTTGTTTAATTAGTTTGGCAGGATTACCGCCAACGATTGAGTATGGTTCCACATTGCTAGTTACAAGACTGTTTGCACCGATTATGGCACCATCACCAATATGAACACCGGGTAGAACAGTGACATTTTGACCAAACCATACGTCGTTACCGACTGTCGTATCGCCCTTTAGAGGTAAGTCATCTAGAGTAGGTGTGTTGGCTTCCCAACCGTTACCCTGAATATTAAATGGGTAAGTTGAAATGCCCTTCATCACGTGATTTGCACCATTCATAATGAATTCGATACCTTGGGCAATTGAACAGAACTTGCCGATTATTAGTTTGTCACCTAGGAATTCGTAATGGTGAGTGACGTGTTTTTCAAAATTCTCTGGTTCAGATTTATCATCGTAATACGTGTAGTCGCCCACGATAATATTTGGGGATTTGATTGTATTTTTGATGTAGACCATTTCTTTGATATTGGGGTTGGGATAGATTGAATTCGGATCGGGGTATGATTTCATGAGATGCTCCTTAAATTTAATTGCTGTTATTTAACAGCCGTTACATATATTATAATGTAAGAATACATAATAATTAATATAGATGAACCATGGAGATAATAAAATGATAGCAGGAAGTTTATATCAGAGAATTGCCAGTGATATTAAAAAGAATATTTTATCAGGTAAGTATGAAGTAGGAAACCTTATACCAACAGAGAACGAATTAGAGAAAATGTATAATGTCAGCAAAATCACGGTCCGTAATGCGGTTGAATTACTAGTCAGTGAGGGTTATTTGGTTAAGAAAAGTGGAATCGGAACGACGGTTATTAGCAACAACTTGTTCAATAAATTATCAAAAGCCAGATCATTCTCATCTATTGTCGATGAACACGGTGATTTAACTAAGAAGATTCTACAGATCAAATTAGTTTCGCCAAAGGGAACTCCTTTTGAGGAATCTGGTAAGCAACAGGTTTTGTATATTAAACGTCTTTATTCACTGGATGATAAGCCGTTCATAATTTTTGAACACTATCTTCCAAATGTTGCGATTCAAAATGAATTGAAAGATTTGCGTCACAAATCACTCTACAAAATACTCCAAGAGAGTGGTCAAGAAGTGGCTAGTTTCAAAGATGAATTCAAGGCCGTTAATCTAAAAGATGATGACAAGGAGTTATTGGGTAAGTCGGATACTTTGGCGCTTAATCGTGTTAGAAGAGGTTTTGATCGCTTTGGCAATCTAGTCGAATATTCATTAGCTATGGTAGCGTCAAGAATCTTGTGTAAATGAAATGCCTTCGTACATATAATATGTAACTAACTTCGGTTTTCAGTCGTTCATTCCGTCAAGAACGGGTAATATTTTTTGAAACCTACAAAAAATTCTCATGCCTAGTACTCGACTACATTCTCACTCAAGGTTCAAAAGACATAACTTATAAGTTAAATTTGTGTGAACTCGTTGTAATTGTGGTGAGTTCATGCATTTGTAGCGCAAGAAAACCCACTACCAACAGACTGATAACTGATACAACTAGACTTATTTTTGTGATACTATTCTTCATAGTGAAACTTCCTTTCAAATGGTTGGTTGTTTTGCTAAATTTAGGGATACCGTGAGCTGTGGAGGCTAGGGCGGTATCCCTCTTTTTATTATGAACATCATTTCCCCCCTTATATTAAAAACGTGGGTTACGAATAAAATTATTGTGAATTTCGACTTGAACTACCTCACGACCACGGCGTGCTTGAAATAAAGATAAGTCCATATCATCAATTTCAAGGTTAATTTCTGCAATAGCTGGGTTTAATATTTTATCTTTTAAACGTCCATAGGTGTAACTTTCAGGCGAACCTAACCATTCTTTCCACTCATCAGGCGTTCCTTGAACAATGGCAATTGAACTACCGTTATCTTTATCAGCTTCACGGATCAATTTGTATAACAAAATAGAATATTTACTTTTCAGTTTAACGGTATCAACGAGTAAGTATTGGGTGTAGTGCCCTTTATCTTTTAATTGCAACAAAAATGGCGCAAATTCTTCATTGATTTTGATTTGAAGTTGTCCATTTTCCCAAATATGCACAACTTCAAACCACCCCGTTAGAGTAATACGACGATCCGTCTCACTATAAATACGAAGGCTTTTAGCACGCATGTCTTCTAAATTTTGGGCAAGTTGCGAGTACGTACGACCGCTACGCTTTAATTCAAGGACATTAGACAGCTCATACATTGACGTATGAATGATATTAAAGTGTTTATCATCAGGTTTAATCTTAGAAACAACAAAGTCCATAATCTTCAATTCACGGGCATTTAAATCATGACGTGCCTTAGTAATTAGGTCATTATGTTCAGCCACCTGAAAATATTGTTGGTCTTTAAAATCTTCTTTATTAAAGTTACGGTCACTGACCCATAACATATTGCGTTTATCGACCATAAATTTTCTTCCTTTCGAACATACATTTTATTTTATAAATACACTCTATTACTAATTAACACTAAAGTAAAGTGATTTTTATTTTTTTGGTGTTGAGTGGTGTGCTTTTTGGTGTTGAGTGGTGTGCTTTTTGGTGTTGAGTGGTGTGCTTTTTGGTGTTGAGTGGTGTGCTTTTTGGTGTTGAGTGGTGGGCTTTTTGGTGTTGAGGGGTGTGCTTTTTGGTGTTCTATTAGTGCTATAAACGTTGATAT
>NZ_LNUA01000003.1 GCF_009764355.1 Companilactobacillus bobalius
CCTAAATATGGAGGGGAGTGGATTCGAACCACCGAACCCGAAGGAGCGGATTTACAGTCCGCCGCGTTTAGCCAGACTTCGCTACCCCTCCAAAATGGCGCGGGACGGAATCGAACCGCCGACACATGCAGCTTCAATGCATTGCTCTACCAACTGAGCTACCGAGCCATTAAACGGTCCGTGCGAGAATCGAACTCGCGATCTCCTGCGTGACAGGCAGGCGTCCTAACCAACTAGACCAACGAACCAAGAATTTCTGAAGCGAATTGCGGGAGCAGGATTTGAACCTACGACCTTCGGGTTATGAGCCCGACGAGCTACCAGACTGCTCCATCCCGCGATAATAAAAATAAATCATATGCTACCCACTAAGGAGGATGTGGGATTCGAACCCACGCGCCGCTTTCGCGACCTGACGGTTTTCAAGACCGTTCCCTTAAGCCGGACTTGGGTAATCCTCCATTGCTTAAAACGTAAAACTATTAACTTAATGATGCTTATGCATCAATGACCCGTACGAGATTTGAACTCATGTTACCGCCGTGAAAGGGCGGTGTCTTAACCACTTGACCAACGGGTCATATAAAAAACGGAGAAGGAGGGATTTGAACCCTCGCGCCGCGTTAGCGACCTACACCCTTAGCAGGGGCGCCTCTTCAGCCACTTGAGTACTTCTCCAGATATAGTGGGCCTAAATGGACTTGAACCATCGACCTCACGCTTATCAGGCGTGCGCTCTAAACCAGCTGAGCTATAGGCCCAAAACAGTGGCAAAGCGGGTGACGAGAATCGAACTCGCGACAACAGCTTGGAAGGCTGTGGTTTTACCACTAAACTACACCCGCATATTACCTACGACACTTTAAGAACTAATAGATTAAACAATCTATTAACGGTCCGTGCGAGAATCGAACTCGCGATCTCCTGCGTGACAGGCAGGCGTCCTAACCAACTAGACCAACGAACCAAATATTTTGAAACTAATTGCGGGAGCAGGATTTGAACCTACGACCTTCGGGTTATGAGCCCGACGAGCTACCAGACTGCTCCATCCCGCGATAACAATAACAGCATTAAAGGGGTCCTTAAAGATGGACCCTGTAGGACTCGAACCTACGACCGAGCGGTTATGAGCCGCCTGCTCTAACCAACTGAGCTAAAGGTCCGGAAAAATAGCGGCGAAGGGGATCGAACCCCCGACCTCCCGGGTATGAACCGGACGCTCTAGCCAGCTGAGCTACACCGCCATAAAACTTAATGCCGTACAGAAAACAACTTTCGTTGTAATCGGGAAGACAGGATTCGAACCTGCGACCCCCTGGTCCCAAACCAGGTGCTCTACCAAGCTGAGCCACTTCCCGAGAAAAACAAATGCACCTAGTAGGAGTCGAACCTACAACCTTCTGATTCGTAGTCAGACACTCTATCCAATTGCGCTATAGGTGCATATTCATTATAGTGCCGAGGACCGGAATCGAACCGGTACGGTAATCACTTACCGCAGGATTTTAAGTCCTGTGCGTCTGCCAGTTCCGCCACCCCGGCGTTACTATAATGAAAGCGGAAGACGGGATTCGAACCCGCGACCCCCACCATGGCAAGGTGATGTTCTACCACTGAACTACTTCCGCATTATGACTATGCCGACTAGAGGATTCGAACCTCCGACCCCCTGTTTACAAGACAGATGCTCTGCCAACTGAGCTAAGTCGGCATTATGCCAAACGACATCTAACATAATACACAATAATTAATCCTTTTGCAAGACCAATTATCAATACGGGTGAAAGGACTTGAACCTTCATGTCCACTGGACACTAGAACCTAAATCTAGCGCGTCTGCCAATTCCGCCACACCCGCATGGTGTGTATATATGTTGCAAATGAGCCGTGACAGGTTCGAACTGTCGACCCTCTGATTAAAAGTCAGATGCTCTACCAACTGAGCTAACGGCTCATGATGAATGGAGGATACAGGGATCGAACCTGTGACCTCCTGCTTGTAAGGCAGATGCTCTCCCAGCTGAGCTAATCCTCCATCATGAAACAGCGTAGCAACTATCTATCCTCGCGGGTAGTTTCCCACCAACTACTTTCGACGTGGAGAAGCTTAACTTCTGTGTTCGGCATGGGAACAGGTGTATCCTTCTCGCTATCGTCACTACACTATTTGGTAACTCGTACCTTCAAAACTAGATATTAAGATTATGAATTAAATTAAAACACTTCAAACTGCTGTAAACTCTTACTCGGTTAAGTCCTCGATCTATTAGTACTGCTCAGCTCCATGTATCGCTACACTTCCACCCGCAGCCTATCTACGTCATATTCTCTAACGGATCTTACTTCCATAAAGGAATGGGAAATCTCATCTCGAGGGGGGCTTCACACTTAGATGCTTTCAGCGTTTATCCCGTCCATACGTAGCTACCCAGCGATGCGCCTGGCGGCACAACTGGTACACCAGAGGTATGTCCATCCCGGTCCTCTCGTACTAAGGACAGCTCCTCTCAAATTTCCTACGCCCGCGACGGATAGGGACCGAACTGTCTCACGACGTTCTGAACCCAGCTCGCGTACCGCTTTAATGGGCGAACAGCCCAACCCTTGGGACCGACTACAGCCCCAGGATGCGATGAGCCGACATCGAGGTGCCAAACCTCCCCGTCGATGTGAACTCTTGGGGGAGATAAGCCTGTTATCCCCAGGGTAGCTTTTATCCGTTGAGCGATGGCCCTTCCATATGGTACCACCGGATCACTAAGTCCGACTTTCGTCCCTGCTCGACTTGTCAGTCTCGCAGTCAAGCTCGCTTATGCCTTTACATTCTACGAATGATTTCCAACCATTCTGAGCGAACCTTTGAGCGCCTCCGTTACATTTTAGGAGGCGACCGCCCCAGTCAAACTGCCCACCAGACACTGTCCCTCACCACGCTAAGTGATGTAGGTTAGAGTTTTCATATAACAAGGGTAGTATCCCACCAATGCCTCCTTCGAAACTAGCGTTCCGAAATCAACGGCTCCTACCTATCCTGTACATGTCACACAAAAACTCAATATCAAGCTACAGTAAAGCTCCATGGGGTCTTTCCGTCCTGTCGCGGGTAACCCGCATCTTCACGGGTATTATAATTTCACCGAGTCTCTCGTTGAGACAGTGCCCAAATCATTACGCCTTTCGTGCGGGTCGGAACTTACCCGACAAGGAATTTCGCTACCTTAGGACCGTTATAGTTACGGCCGCCGTTTACTGGGGCTTCAATTCTCAGCTTCGCAAAAGCTAACTGATCCTCTTAACCTTCCAGCACCGGGCAGGCGTCAGCCCATATACGTCATCTTACGATTTAGCATAGACCTGTGTTTTTGATAAACAGTTGTTTGGGCCTATTCACTGCGGCTGGCTGTTACACCAGCACCCCTTCTCCCGAAGTTACGGGGTCATTTTGCCGAGTTCCTTAACGAGAGTTCACTCGCTGACCTTAGGATACTCTCCTCGACTACCTGTGTCGGTTTGCGGTACGGGTAGTTTATTTCTAACTAGGAACTTTTCTTGGCAGTGTGAGTTATTGTGCTTCGTTACTAAAATTTCACTCCCCATCACAGCTTGTCCTTAAAGATATAAGCATTTGACTCATATCAAGACTTACTGCTTGGACACGCATATCCATCAGCGTGCACACATCATCCTCCTGCGTCCTTCCATCGTTCAAACAAAATAAACTAGTACAGGAATATCAACCTGTTATCCATCGATTACGCCTTTCGGCCTCATCTTAGGCCCCGACTAACCCTGGGAGGACGAGCCTTCCCCAGGAAACCTTAGTCTTACGGCCGACCAGATTCTCACTGGTCTTTCGTTACTCATACCGGCATTCTCACTTCTAATCACTCCACCACTCCTCACGGTATGGCTTCAATGCAATTACAACGCTCTCCTACCACGTGTCTTACGACACATCCACAGTTTCGGTATCATGCTTAGCCCCGGTACATTTTCGGCGCAGAATCACTCGACTAGTGAGCTATTACGCACTCTTTGAATGAATGGCTGCTTCTAAGCCAACATCCTAGTTGTCTATGCGTTTCCACATCCTTTTCCACTTAGCATGAATTTTGGGACCTTAACTGGTGATCTGGGCTGTTTCCCTTTCGACGGTGGATCTTATCACTCATCGTCTGACTCCCGAGTAAAGATCAATGGTATTCGGAGTTTATCTGAATTCAGTAACCCAAGACGGGCCCCTAGTCCAAACAGTGCTCTACCTCCACGATCCTAAACCTCGAGGCTAACCCTAAAGCTATTTCGGAGAGAACCAGCTATCTCCAAGTTCGTTTGGAATTTCACCGCTATCCACATCTCATCTCAGCATTTTTCAACATACACGAGTTCGGTCCTCCAATGCGTTTTACCGCATCTTCAACCTGGACATGGATAGGTCACTTGGTTTCGGGTCTACATCAACATACTTAGTCGCCCTATTCAGACTCGCTTTCGCTACGGCTCCGACTTTTCATCTTAACCTTGCATGTTAACGTAACTCGCCGGTTCATTCTACAAAAGGCACGCCATCATCCATAAACGGACTCTGACTACTTGTAGGCACACGGTTTCAGGATCTATTTCACTCCCCTTCCGGGGTACTTTTCACCTTTCCCTCACGGTACTGGTTCACTATCGGTCACTAGGGAGTATTTAGCCTTGGGAGATGGTCCTCCCGGATTCCGACGGAGTTTCTCGTGTTCCGCCGTACTCAGGATACTGAATGGAGTGGATCAGATTTCGTTTACGAGGCTTTCACTCTCTTTGGCCAAGTTTTCCAACTTGTTCGACTATCATAACCTTTTGTTCTCACAACATCAGTCCTACAACCCTAAAGAGCAAGCTCTTTAGTTTGGGCTATTCCCGTTTCGCTCGCCGCTACTCAGGGAATCGAATTTTCTTTCTCTTCCTGCAACTACTTAGATGTTTCAGTTCATTGCGTGTTCCTCTTGACTGCTATGTATTCACAGACAAGTAAATATCCATTACGATATTTGGGTTCCCCCATTCGGAAATCCCCGGATCAAAGCTTACTTACAGCTCCCCGAGGCGTATCGTCGTTAGTTACGTCCTTCATCGGCTCCTAGTGCCTAGGCATCCACCGTGCGCCCTTTATAACTTAACCTAAATTAAATTACAAAAAGTAATTTAAAACAATTTGCCATGATTTTCATCACAGCTGGCAATCAAAAGATTGCCGCGCAGTTTTCGGTGTTTCTTTAATTCATTAATTCTTAATAT
>NZ_LNUA01000004.1 GCF_009764355.1 Companilactobacillus bobalius
TTTCGAGTTGTGATCGTTTTCTCGCAAGGTCTTTAGTGCTTTTAAAATATCACGGTCCATTTCGGCATCATGTAGTTTAGCTTTTAGATCGAGAATTTCTTGTTAATATTTCTCTTCTTTTGTGGAATTTAAACGTGTTTGTTTCTTCTTTTTCTTGGCCATTAACGGTCGTCTCCCTCTGGGACGACGCCTTAATCCAATAACACCATAGTGATTATATCTATATATCCATGAATTAACCTGGCTAGGTGATATTTTGAAATAAATTGCAGTATCAAGGCGACTGATCTTATGTAATTTATAATATTCTATCACGGATAATTTAAAATCTTGAGAATAGTCTTTATGAGATTTTTTAGTTATCAAATAATTAAGTCCATTTGCCTCCGCTTCATGGACCCAGTAATAAATCGGTGATTTACTGGGCATTCCATATTTTTTTGATAATCCAAGTATAGAAATTTGTCCATCAAAGTATTCATTTACTAGTTTAACTTTGAATTCTGAAGAGTATTTGGTCATAAAAAAAGTGCTCCTAAAATTGTTAGATTATGTCTAACAATTTTAGGGCACTTCAAATAGTTGGCTATTTACCATGTCACTTTTTTTAACGACGTATATAATAAACTGGAAAATATTTAGACTTTTATAATGTTAGGAATCTTATAACCTAATAATTGGAATATGGAATCCGTTGATGGAAGTGTATTTAAAGTATTTTTATTCTTTTTTATGGGCACAATTGGAAGAACGGTTTGTGATCTTTTTTTAAGAGAATATTCTATTTTTATGGGACGAACCAGAATATAAAAATAATCAGAATCAATAATATACTTAAATTTACCATAGGAAGAATTATTTATTGATCTTTTATCAATATTGATTCCATTGTCAAAAAAAATAGTGTGGTCTTTTTTTGCTAAAATCTGAACATTCTTATTAATAAATATTTTCCACATTAAAAATTTTAAAAAGAAAATACAAAAAATCATTGCCAATAGATCTTGTATGGAATATATCAATTTTACTAGTGTTAGTTCATGAGGGTCATCAAGTAGAGAGATAATTATAATAAAGGAAAAACTTATTACAGAGAGAAACTGGCAAAATCTGATTCTTTTATTAAAAGAGCTTAGAATGTTATTTTTCTTCAACAATAAAAAAACATATTTCCAATCTGCTTTTGTTAAATTGTTATTTATTTTAATCATAGAAAAAATCCATTTCTTAAAAATTCATTTCTTAAAAATTCATTTTCACATATTTGAAAATGTAATAAAAGCCCGATTATGGTATATGAAAATAAAAAAAAAATAATGTGAATGAAAATCTTTTAGAAATATAATCTAAAAGATTTAAGAAACTTGATCGGAAAATTAAATAATATAAAAAGAACCTAGATAATTTTTGATTTATTGAAGTGCAATAAAAAAGTTAGACATTTTTATAAGTTTTAAAAAATCATGGATTGCTCCCTGTATTCTACAGGGGACAATCCATTTTTGT
>NZ_LNUA01000005.1 GCF_009764355.1 Companilactobacillus bobalius
ATTTTGCTATCGGGTCCGTCAACAAATTATGATAATGTACAAGATGGCCTTTTAATCACTTTAAGCAATCTAACTTCAGATACTCTCAGTGGCTCAAGCTTTGGAAATCGTAATATTCGTTTTGATTTATCATCAGTCGGTTTAACACCAATTAAGATTCCTAAAGAAAAATTAGTTGTTAATAGCTCAATTGATATTTCTGACCAATTGTCACAATATATTGGTAAAAAAGTTCAAGCCCAACTTAGTGATGGAAACTCTTGGGAAAAAATTGATGACTTCTATAATAACATTTCAGGTTTCACCATTAAAAGCTTTGGAGGAGCATCAATTAAGGTACTTCCTAATACAACGCTTAGTATTAATCTTACTGCACATATATTTGGTGATTACACGGATGGTGATTTCAAAATCCCAGTAATTCAAGTGAATACTTATAAAAATTAGGAGGTACAATAATGAAAATTTCAGTTTATTTAGATGATGATAGAAATATTGTCGGAGTCAATAACACGAGCAATTATGCAGCAGAAAATCAAGCAAAGGAAAAAGGCTGGACACTAATTAAGAATAGTGATCCAGCCTTTTCAATCGATGAAATGTTTAAGTGGACAGTCAGACAATCTGATAATAAATTAGTTCACATTTCAACAGGCATGACACCAGATGAAGAAACTAAAAAGTCACTAACCAATTTAACTAAAGAACAATTAAATGACAGTTTAACCAAAGATCAACTTCAAATGGCCTTGACAACTTTAACCAAAAAATATATCGAAGATAAAGCTAATTCAAACTTGGTTACCACTGAATTAACTAGGCAGATAGCAGATCTAACCATCAAGTTAGATAAAGTAATGGGAATTGATCCAACTCCAACTACACCGTCAGAAGTTAAGTCTGTAGCAACAGTAGACGGAGCAGTAATTTCAGCACAATAAAAATAAAAAAAGGAAGTATTTAATTATGGCAGAAGTAGATCGTTCAAAGGATATTGAAGTTATTTATGATAAGGCAGGAAATAAAGTTGGCGAAAGTGAAATCGGTGTAGCTAGTGTTGCTGTTACAGGACTAGCAGCAGGTACAGTAGTTGCTGATGGCGATTATAAAATCACTTTTAAGGATTCAGTTACAGGTCTCGAATCAGAAAAAGTTGATGTAAAAGGCTGGACAGTTCTAACACCAGCACCTGAAGCACCAACAGATGTAACATCCACAGCTACAACTAATGGAGCAACCATTACAGCTAAGTAGCCAATAAAAGCATGCTCCCTTACTGGTAGTGGTGGAGGTTGGAATAATTTTAAGGAGTAATTAAAAATGACGGAATTACTAAAGATGGAATTCGGATGGGGAACACTCAAGGCTGCTGACATCGTGGATTATGTTCCTATGATTATATCTAAAGATGATTATAAATACATCACTGGACAAGAATATCAAGAAAACAAAGAAGGCTAGCCGTTTGGCTAGTCTTTTTTTAGGGAGATGAATATATGCCACCACACGTAATAATGGGATATTCACTAACTGAATGGTTGGCACTTTTTTCACTATTTTCAATTTTTATTGGAGTTTTAACCTGGTTTGTAAATATTACAATTATTAAACCATTAAGATACGACATCAAAGATTTATCTAGTGAATTTAAATCATTTAAGGAAGAAACAAAGAGTGATAATCATACGCTTTCCGAAATGGTTACAGACCATGAGAAAAGACTAATAAGAGTGGAAGATAAGGTAGGTAGATGAATAAATGAAAAATAAATTAACTTTGGATACACATTCAAAGACATGGTGGGTATCACTAATTTCTTTGATTCTAGTATTTGGTCAACAGGTAGGACATTTGCTAGGTTGGGAAATAACTTCAGATCAAATTAATCAGATTATGGCAATCGTTAATACAGTACTACTAATTGCAGGATCACTCGGGCTAGTATATGACACGTCAGGCAGGGTTGACGGAGGCGAAGTAGATGATAAGAATAGCTAAAATTAGCCTCGATGTTCGTAAAGATGCTGTGATCAATAATGAACCAATTATCTTGAGACAAGGTGAAAATGATGTGACTATTGAAGCAACTATCTTAAATGGAGGAGATGAAACCTTACAGATTAATTTTGCTACCTTTGTAGCCAAAAAGCCCGATGGGACAATTGTTTCTAATGACCCAGCAAATGTTAATGGTAGCGTGATCAGTTATTCTGTAAGTAAGCATTTAACAGAATCTGTCGGTAAAATTCAAGATGCTTATTTTGTGATCAATAATGAAGTGACCACAAATGGATTTGATATCTCAATCATTCCAAGCACGCAGCTTGATGATACTTCAGTCAGCTACATTCCGGGCATCGAAAATATCAATAAGTTCTTAACTGATACCGAAAATGACTGGCTCGGTAGAATCCAGCAAATGAAGTCCCAAATTGCTGGTCTTGATATTCCAGCGGAATTCAAATTACTCATGAATAAATCTTTGGATGAAGCTAAAGCACAGTATCAACCAACCATAGATGCTGCCGAAGCAAACGTTGAGAACATTGTTGCTGATTTAGCTGCCAAAAAGTTGGATTTGGAAACTAATAGTGATGAATTGAATGCTACAATTGTGGCTATCAAGGCACAAATTGCTTCCGTTAATTCATTTTTAGATGGTGTTCAAAAACAAATTATTGAGGCCAATGCTAGTTTCACAGCTGGGCAGCAAGCTCAAGTTTCTCAATCAATTTCGGATGGCCAGAAAAAATTGACCGATTCAATTGCTTCTATGCAAACCAAATTTGAGTCCGATAGTAAAGATTTGAAGTCTCAAAGTGACCAAGTAATTGCCGATCTAAAGAGTAGTTCGGATACGGCCATCAAAGACATGCAAGAAAATCAGAGCACAGCTATGGCTAAAGTTAATCAGGATATTAGCAACGCAAATATCAGTATCAAGCAATTGCAGGAAAGTGCAGTATCGAAAGCAAGCCCGCTAAGCTCTGTCGATAAGCCTCAATTAACTCAAGATGCCAATTGGGATGATTATGCAAATTCTGGAGTATATCTAGTTCTGGGTGCAAGCGGTGGTAATAATATACCTATTGGGGCGGGAACTACATGGGGATACTTGATGGTTCTAAATGGTTCACCATCTGGAGGAGCAGTTCA
>NZ_LNUA01000006.1 GCF_009764355.1 Companilactobacillus bobalius
AGTTAAGCTTCTCCACGCCGAAAGTAGTTGGTGGGAAACTACCCGCGAGGATAGGTAGCTGCCACGCTAATGGTAAGGAATCAACCAAATGGTTGGTTTCTTTTTTTGTGTCCTCAAGCATTTTCAATGCTTGGAGGCACATCCAATAATAGAAGAGACCAGTCAAGATGATTCTAGCGAATCACTCGACCGGTCTCTTTTTTACTTATATATAAAACTAATAATTGGGCCGTATAAATTAGTTATCAACTGAGTTATTTAAACATATCATATGATTTCTACTCATATTTTTAGGATCTTAGATAATCTGGAATCACACAATACCATTCTGTACTCAATGTAATTCCAACAATAATTTTTATTTATATATTATTATTTGTTTTAAATTTACTAATTGTAAAATCATTATCCATTGCAGTTTTTAGAGTCTTTAATAAAAAATTAAGATTCCGATAGTAGTGCAAAAGTATTAATATAGTACAAATAGAAAAATTTGCGATTAATATCAATCATTTTATCTATAGTGATCTTTTCAAAATTTTTGTCCGTTCCATTCAACAATATGTTTTGTATGTCATAAATTCATTATTATTTTCGGATATGCTTATTGTTATATCAGAACTGTGATTGTAGACTTCTTTTTAACGGAGAATACTTTGGTGAATTCAAAGTCGCCATAGAAATGATCTGTAAATCAAAATATTACTTTGAGTCATTTATTGAGGATAGATAAATCCTTAGTTAAGGTGTCAACTGGAATTAAAAAATTAGAATGATTACGAATAGTTCATTCTTATTTATGGTGGTAAAGGGGGATTGTATTGGTCGATATATCTATGACTGAAGATATTAATCAAGAGTTGTTTGGATCAAGAGGTATAAGATCAATCTTGAATATATTTATATAACTCATGTATGGACCACCTCTTTAGGTTAATGTGATTAAAGAATTTTTTTCAGGTGTAAAGATCATTATTATGAAAACTACAGTGGATGGAATACCCGCAGTGATAGAAATTCTGCATGCAGATAAGTTACTAAGGCGATGGCGGAGTTAACGATAATTTTGATTTAGAAAAGTTATTTGATTGAAATTATTAAAAACAGTTTTACCGATACTCACAATATAACTAGCTGTTGAATTTCAGATGATTGATTGTTGCCGGAGATGTTGCGTATAATGAAATTCTGTTGTAATTACTCCGACTGGAGACAGTATTATGAATATAAGGTTTCTGTGAATGATGATCCCATTATTTTTGATAACACGATTCAGTACCTTGAGGATTTAAATCGATTAGTTGAAGATACAGAGGTTCCGGATATTTACTTGAACAGATGATGAAAAACTATCTTAACTTTGTAAACCTTGGATTACTATAAAGTGCTGTGTATTCAATCGTATATTAAAAGTGTTTATAATGGCCGTTGCTAGTAATTGAGATTTGTATTACTAATTACAGTAGAATAATCAATAATATAGGGAAATGCCTTTTTCGAATAGCGTTCTTTACGTACAGTTATGTATATTGAATCCAATAAGGCTTTCTATATGTATGTATTTGGATATTATAGATAGAAATGGAGTTGCTTTCGATTTAATATGAAGATATTCGAGTTACCAATATGTTTTATGAAGGTCAATATGATACATTTGTTAGAAGAATGGAATTCATAATAGTTAAAAGTCTGAATCTTAATTATATATTTAAATGGATTACTCAGAATTTGATTACGTCACCTGTAAAATAATCCGAATAATATGTGATTGATTTATAGGGAACACACGGCCGTCGGGTAACATTGAAGTTCCAGAATATATTAATATTTGTCTTTAAAAAAACCTACAAATTATTTGCATATTTTTGTTGACGTATCGTTCTGAGATTGGTATTCTAATATACGTTGTCTCGTAAGTTACCAACTAGACCAATTCAAACGATTGAAATTAGTTGTTGACAGAGATAATGATAAAATGGTATTATTACTAAGTTGTCGCTTGAAGATGACTTATCAACAAGAAACATTGTTAAATCAATTTTCTTGTTGACATCATATCATTTAGATGATATGATAATTAAGCTGTTAAGTTAATTAACAACTGGTAGACCTTTGAAAACTGAACAAAGTTTTAACACTAAAATTGTGTAGGCCAACATTTATTTGTTGGATTTACAACGAAGTCAATTCGCTAGTATTTTTATTTATGAGTCACAAACTTTTAATATGAGAGTTTGATCCTGGCTCAGGACGAACGCTGGCGGCATGCCTAATACATGCAAGTCGAACGAACCAAACTGTTGATTGAAGCTTGCTTCTTGATTCAGATCTTGGTGAGTGGCGGACGGGTGAGTAACACGTGGGTAACCTGCCCAGAAGTGGGGGATAACATTTGGAAACAAGTGCTAATACCGCATAACAACTTAGATCACATGATCTTTGTTTAAAAGATGGTTTTGCTATCTCTTCTGGATGGACCCGCGGCGTATTAGCTAGTTGGTGAGGTAATAGCTCACCAAGGCGATGATACGTAGCCGACCTGAGAGGGTAATCGGCCACATTGGGACTGAGACACGGCCCAAACTCCTACGGGAGGCAGCAGTAGGGAATCTTCCACAATGGACGAAAGTCTGATGGAGCAATGCCGCGTGAGTGAAGAAGGTTTTCGGATCGTAAAACTCTGTTGTTGAAGAAGAACATATGTGAGAGTAACTGTTCACGTACTGACGGTATTCAACCAGAAAGCCACGGCTAACTACGTGCCAGCAGCCGCGGTAATACGTAGGTGGCAAGCGTTGTCCGGATTTATTGGGCGTAAAGAGAATGTAGGCGGTTTATTAAGTTTGAAGTGAAAGCCCTCGGCTCAACCGAGGAAGTGCTTCGAAAACTGGTAAACTTGAGTGCAGAAGAGGAAAGTGGAACTCCATGTGTAGCGGTGGAATGCGTAGATATATGGAAGAACACCAGTGGCGAAGGCGGCTTTCTGGTCTGTAACTGACGCTGAGATTCGAAAGCATGGGTAGCAAACAGGATTAGATACCCTGGTAGTCCATGCCGTAAACGATGAGTGCTAAGTGTTGGAGGGTTTCCGCCCTTCAGTGCTGCAGCTAACGCATTAAGCACTCCGCCTGGGGAGTACGATCGCAAGATTGAAACTCAAAGGAATTGACGGGGGCCCGCACAAGCGGTGGAGCATG
>NZ_LNUA01000007.1 GCF_009764355.1 Companilactobacillus bobalius
GTTCGGATTAATTTTACAATCTACCTTTTATTTCTCAAAAAATTTTCAATTTATGTTTACAAATGTAAATTTAGTGTTGATTTTCTACGTTTACAGATGTAATCTTAAATTATTGAAAAGAAACATAACCGTTATTACCTAAGAGGAGGAAATGATATGGCACAAATACTTACAGTAGTAGTTGGAGTAATATTGATCGTTTTTATTGGTTGGTGGTTTTTTGGCAAACATAGTGAGAGTCAAGCAACTGCAGTTACAACGAAAGATGGTCAAACAGCTAAAGTGGTCGTCAACGGCGGCTTTAATCCAGCTGTTTTAAAAATAAAAAAAGATACCCCTGTAAAATTAGTCTTTAATCGGAAAGATTCAACGACCTGTCTTGAGAAAGTCGTTTTTCCAGACTTCGGAGTGGACGCCGAGTTGCCAATGAATCAAGACGTAGCGATTCCAATCGACACATCTAAAGCGGGTGAGTTCGAGTATTCATGTGGAATGCACATGTTTCATGGCAAGATCGTTATCAAATAACAAAGGAGCTAGGTTTATGCTTGGATTAAATAATAATAAAATCAATATCACGGTTGATGGCGGCTATTCGCCAAATAATTTCAAATTAAAAGCTGGTAAGCCAGCGGAGGTTACGTTTACGAGAGTCGCTGATAAGGGCTGCACGCAACAAGTCAAGTTCAACGGCGAATTATATGATCTACCACTCAATCAGCAGGTAACGGTTAGGTTTACACCTCAAAAAGGAAATTATGAATGGACGTGTGGTATGAACATGGTTAAGGGCAACTATCGCGTTAAATAATAACGCTCGATATTTGAGGAGGAAAGCTTATGTCAGTTATGAAAAGATTCATCATTGGTGTGATTGGCTCAGTACCGTTACTCATAAATATGTTTATGAGCTTTGGCGGCTCCATGTTGGGCGGAGAAAAATATGGTGTGTGGATTTTGTTCGCGTTTGGTTCATTAGTTTATTGGTTTGCGGGCTTGCCATTTTTGCATACTGCCATCGTTTCATTTAAAAACCATCACGCCAACATGGATACCCTAGTTGGATTAGGTACTACGATTGCGTACATTTATAGTATTTATGCCATGTTTACTAGACCCGCTGGTACGTATTTTGAAGCTGTGGCGGTTGTGATTACTTTAATACTATTAGGCTCCGTTTTTGAAGAAAAAATGAAGTCGTCAGCTTCATCGGCGGTTGATAAGCTGATGGATCTGCAAGCCAAAGAAGCGGAAGTCCTTCGCGATGGCGAATTTGTAAAACTTCCCATTGATCAGGTTGTCGAAGGTGATGTTGTTCGTGTTAAGCCGGGTGAAAAAGTGGCTGTTGATGGTGAGATTGTTGAAGGGCAATCTACACTTGATGAATCAATGGTTACGGGAGAATCAATGCCCGTCGAAAAGGGACCTGGTGACGCGGTTATCGGTGCAACCCTCAATAATACGGGATCATTTACTTTTAAAGTAACCAAAGTTGGTTCTGAAACAATGTTGTCGAATATTGCTGAAATGGTTCGTCAAGCACAGAACTCGCGGGCACCAATTCAAAAGACCGTTGATACCATTTCAAACATTTTTGTTCCGGTTGTTTTGATGATTGCTATTTTGACGTACGTTGTTTGGTATGCATTTTTAGGGGCTACTCCGGTTACCGCCTTGATCTTCGCCGTGTCAGTTATGATTATTGCTTGTCCATGTGCTCTGGGGATTGCTACTCCGACTGCATTGATGGTTGGGACGGGACGTTCCGCCAAGCTTGGTATTCTAATTAAAAATGGTGAAGTCTTAGAGGCTACTCACACGATTAAAACGGTTGTTATGGATAAAACTGGGACCGTTACTGTTGGTAAACCACAAGTAACGGATATCGTTTCAACTGGTAAATTTGAAGAAGCCGAGATTCTTAGCATTGCTTCCGGGCTTGAAGGTGCTTCAGAACATCCACTAGCCTTAGCCGTTTTAAATGAAGCAAAAGCCAAAAGTGTCGTGCCCTTACAAGCTGAAAACTTTGAAGCTATCAGTGGTAAAGGCGTCCAGGCCGTTATTGATGGAAAGCAAGCCTTTATCGGCAATGACAAATTAGCAGATGATTTTAATATGACAACTGATCTGAAAAATAAAATGACCAAACTTCAAGCGCAAGCAAAAACGGTGGTCTTGGTAGGCTACGATGGGCAAATTATTGCTTTAATTGGGATTCAAGATGCACCTAAACCAACTTCGAAGGCCGCAATCAAGGCAATGCAGAAAGCCGGTTTTCGGACAGTTATGTTAACGGGTGATAACAAACTGGTGGCAACGGCGATTGCTGAGGAAATTGGCATTGATGAAGTTATTGCCGATGTTATGCCTGGAGATAAAGCGCAACATATTAAGGAGTTAGAAGAAAAAGCGCCGGTTGCTTTTGTGGGTGATGGTATTAATGACGCGCCGGCGTTATCAACTGCAACCGTTGGGATTGCCATGGGTTCGGGTAGTGATATCGCAATTGAATCTGGTGATATTGTTCTCGTAAAAAATGATTTAATGGACGTGGTCACTGCGCTGGTTATGGCGCGTAAAACGTATAGCCGCATCTTGTTGAACTTATTCTGGGCCTTTATTTATAACGTGGTTGGGATTCCAATTGCTGCTGGTATTTTCTATGCGCTCGGGTTTATCCTTTCACCGGAACTAGCCGGTCTCGCGATGGCGCTTAGTTCCATTACGGTTGTTATCAGTTCGCTGTTACTTAATTATGTCAGGTTACCAAAAGAAAATAAGCTAGCGTCAAATTAAGGAGGATCGCGATCCCATGGAAAAAGTAATTGCCAAAATTGATGACATGCATTGTGAACATTGTCAGCATATTGTGGAGGATGCGCTCGAAGCAACTAATGGCGTGCAGTATGCCAATGTAACCTTGGAAAAAGATGAAGTCGTCATTGAATTTGATAAACATAAGTTACAGATAGCTGAAATAAGCGATGCGGTAGCTAATGCAGGTTATGATGTCCGTCTTTATACGGTAGTGGAAAAATAACACAAGTCATTTTCAAAGAGAGGTCCGCCGTGATCGGCGAGCCTTTTTTATTTAGACGAAAAGCAGGGGGAAAGCGTGAAAAATATATTACTGATAGATGATGAACCGCGAATGTTAGATCTATTACAGCTATATCTGGAGGGTGATAGCTATCATTGCGAGAAGGCAAATGATGGTGTAAAAGCAATTGAGCGATTGAGACATGAAAAGTTTGATCTAGTTCTATTAGATGTCATGATGCCCGTTATGGATGGCTGGGAAGTTTGTAAAAAAATCAGGGAATTTGATAATACGCCAATCATTATGTTGACCGCCCTAAATCAAAATAACGATATGATCTTTGGCTTGAAAAATGGTGCTGATGATTATATTACTAAACCGTTTGATGAGCATGTGTTAATGGCAAGAATTGAAGCACTAGTTCGGCGTACTGAGAAGATGGACATAATAAAATCAAATAATTTAACATTAGATCAGCGGACTCATCAACTGCGTATCGATCGGGCAGAACTCGAAATTACGCCAATTGAATTCAATATTTTAACGCTGTTTTTGAACAATAAAAATGACATTTTTAGTCGCAATCATTTAATTGAGCGTATTTGGGGATACAACGCTGAGGTTGATGATAGAACCGTCGACTCACATATCCGAAATTTACGAGAAAAGTTAAGAAACAATGGTTTTGCTGTGGATTCGATGCTGATTACCGTATATGGAGTTGGTTACAAATGGTTAGGATAAAAGCAGCTATTAATATTATGAAACAAAGGGTTAGCCATAAGATTTCGGTCAAAATAGGACTGTCATTTTTATTGATGGCGATTGCTATTGAAATGGGAATATTTATAAGCTTATTTCTTTTAGTTGTTAACACTTGGATCAATGAACAGGCCAGTAGTTTAGTCAAGCGTGGGGAGAACCATGCCCATGTTTTGACCAACGATTTCACTGCTCAAACAATAAAACATGTTGTTTTGACTGAAAAAGGGGATACTGATATGGCAATTATTGTCCAAAGTCCAGATGGTCAAACTTTGATGGCTTCACAAGTGGTGAATTCTAAAATGAAAAAGCATCTTGCAAAATTCACGAGTGCTAGTCAGGGTAAATCTGAGGTTTTACACTCTGACTGGATGAAAAAAAGTTATCTCGTATCAAAATCACCGATCATCAAAAAGGGCAAATTGCTTGGTAATGTTTATATGTTCTTATCTACTAAGCAGATTCAGAAAATGGTCTTTGATTTTTCTAGCGTGTTCATAGTTTTGGTTATATTAACGTTTTTGATAACTATTTTTGCAACCGCATCTATCGCAAAAAATTTAACCTTACCCATCAGAGCAATAACGTCTGAAACGAAAAAGATTGCCCAGGGAAACTTGTCCGTAGCATTATCGATAGATAGTCAGGATGAATTGGGGGACTTAGCTAATTCAATCGAAGACATGGCTAATAAACTCCGACACACGAAAAAGGAACGGAATGAGTTTTTTGCGGCCGTTACCCATGAATTGAGAACGCCGTTAACCTTTATAAAAGGCTATACGGACATCGCCAGTCGGGAATCAGTATCAGAAGGTGAACGGGTAAAATACCTGAGTATTATTCGTGATGAAAGTGCACGGTTGACTCATTTGATGGACGACATGATGACGTTAGTTCAATTTGAAGCACATAATTTTTCAATAAAAAAATCTTCGGTCCTTATCGCCAATTTAATGGACGACTTAATGAAAAAAGTAGCGGGAATCTTGAATCAAAAAAACATTCATTTGAATATTATCGGTTCACAACAATTTGAAGCAAAATTGGATTATGCTAGAATGCAACAAGTATTAATCAACCTAGTTATTAATGCTTATAAATATTCGCCTGATAACTCAACCATCAGTATTGATATCGAACAATCTCCAAAATCTTTTAGCATTCAAATTTCTGACGAGGGTGAGGGCATCGATGCAGCCGACTTACCATATATATTTGAACATTTTTATCGCGTTGATAAATCACGGACTAGAAAGACTGGTGGAGTTGGGCTAGGTTTAACGATCGTTCAGGATATTATTAAGCTCCATGATGGAAATATCTCGGTTAAAAGTAAGCAACATGGAGGCACGACTTTTACAATTGAGCTGCCCTATGACTAATTATAAATGTGCAGAACGGTGTAGATTAAATTTTAAATCTGCACAAGTTCTGCACATTGTTTTTTTACAATGGATTTACTAAGAAAGGAGAGGTGTTATGGATTTGGCTCTATCAAGTATTGATACAGTGGCGTTAAGGCTAGGGCCGCTGAGAATTCGCTGGTATGCCCTTATCATCGTAGCGGGGATGCTGATTGGAATCTGGTTAGCTTCTAAAGAGGCGCCACGAAGACATCTAACTACTGATGATATAACTGATTTTATGATATGGGCAGTGCCATTTAGTTTGATTGGTGTGCGAACCTACTACGTTCTTTTTGAATGGGGGTATTACAAGCAACATCCAAATGAAATAATTGCGCTTTGGGAAGGCGGCGGTGCGATTTATGGTGGCTTAATTGCCGGAACGATTGTGCTTTTAATCTTTAGTTACAGAAAAAAGATCAACCCTTTAGATTTATTGGATGTTGCTATCCCGGGAGTTTTACTAGGCCAATCTATTGGTAGATGGGGAAACTTCGTTAATCAAGAAGCTTACGGTGCAATAACAACTAATTTGAACTGGTTGCCAGAAGTGTTCCGGAAACAAATGTTTATATCTGGGTCTTATCGACAACCAACCTTCCTTTTTGAAAGTATGGGAACTTTATTAGGCTTCATTATTGTGATACTACTCAGGCACCGCATTAAAGGTCTTCTGCGAGGAGAAATTTTCGGGTTCTACTTAGTCTGGTATGGATTATTACGCTTCGTAATTGAAGGAATGCGGACCGACAGCTTGATGGTCGGATCAGTTCGAATCTCGCAACTACTTTCTTTAGGACTGTTCATAACGGGCCTGATCTTCATTCTTTATCGACGTTTTGGCGTGAGAAAAATCGATTTATACAATGGGGCAGCATTGCATGAAAATTAATCTTATAGTGAGGAGCGATTTAAATGATTCAATTTATTCAAAGTTATGGCGTAATAATAGCGCTCGTTCTAATGGGTGTAATGCACTTGGGGATGATGCGTGGTCATAAAAACACTGATGGCGAATCTGGTTCCATGGGATGCGAGATGGACCATAGTGATGCGAACCAAGATTCAGGTAAGGACGCATACGAAAATCTCAGACTAGAGAATGCAAAAATGAAACAAGAATTGGATAACTTAAAACACCGAGGAGTTAAATAAAATGTTACAACTAATTTCGACATTAGCCTATTATGCCCTGGTTCTGTTATGCCCGCTGATGATGCTTTTTATGATGAAAGGCATGCATGGTCAGGGAAAAAAAGAAGGTAAGGCTGAACATGACCATACTCAATCTGAAATTGAAAATTTAAAACAACAAAATGCAGAGTTGGCCAGAAGTTTAGACGACTTGAAGCAAAAAAACAAATTTTAAAAGTGATGATATTTATGAAAGATGTAAAACAACAATTATTAACTGGTGAACGCGCTTTGTTCAAAGCACATGATTTAAGAATTGAAAATTCGACGTTTGGAGACGGTGAGTCGCCCCTTAAAGAGAGTACTAATATTGAACTAGTACAAGCCATTTTTAAGTGGAAATATCCATTGTGGTATAGTGAGAAAGTGTTGGTTAATGACACCATTTTTGAAGAAATGGCCCGTTCGGGTATTTGGTACACCAGTGATATTCAAATTATGAACAGTACTTTTCAGGCACCAAAATCGTTTAGAAAATCCAACCAGATTAGATTAAAACATGTGCATTTTTCTAATGCAGATGAAACACTTTGGAATTGTAGTGACATTTACATGTCCACAGTGGAGGCCGCTGGTAACTATTTTTGTATGAATAGTCATAATATTATAGTTGATAAGCTTAGTTTGGTTGGTAATTATGGCTTTGACGGGGCTAAAAATGTTGAGATCCATGATTCAACTTTGATTACCAAGGATGCTTTCTGGAATTGTGAGAATGTCACGATTTATGATTCAAAAATTGTGGGAGAATATTTTGGCTGGAATTCTTCAAACATTAAACTAGTTAATTGCACAATTGAAAGTGATCAAGGATTCTGTTATATGGATAACATTACGCTTGAAAATTGTGTATTAGTAAATACTAATCTAGCGTTTGAATACTGCACGAATATCAATGCCGAAGTAAATTCAACGATTGAAAGTGTGAAGAATCCAATCAGTGGATACATTCATGCTAACCATATTCAGAAGGTCATTGCTGATGATGCTGATATTATTACCACGAATATTAAAATTAGTGATGGTCAGGAATAGCCGCTTTTACCGATTAAGTAGTTAACAGTGTGGGAAGCCAAGAAAAATATTTTTGTCGGCGTACTTAAAAGGACAGCAGGGGGAAACCTGCTGTCCTTTTAAGTATGCAATATTAAACTTTCAAATTTTAGATATTCATATGAAAATATGGTGGCAAATAGTTTCTTAGCTTTTTAAGTACGTAAGCAGTAAATAACAGACCGTGTTGATTTATGTTTTACAGATTATTTCCAATACAAAAAGAGTGTTCTAAACTTCTCGATTTTTGAGAAGTTTAGAACACTCTTTTCCTTTTTCAGTTTATGCGGCGAACGTCGTCGCCTGGGCCTCATTATTGTCTTTCCGTTGGCCCATATTTTGCTGTCTTCGATAATTCCATGGCAAATAAGCCTCCAACTCTTCCGATTTTGGAAATGCTGGCAGAATCGTTGAAGCTTTTAATAAATCCGTCAAATATTGACGCGGATCTATATGATTGGCCTTGGCGCTTTCAATAAACGTCATCCAAATAGCGGTTGCTTCAGCGCCTTGCGTACTTGTGCTGAACAACCAGTTTTTTCGCCCAATCACCAGACTCTTCATGTTACGCTCAGCCGCATTATTGCTCCAATCAATGGCACCATCATTGATAATCCGGTCGAGATACGGCCGCTGCTTTTGAGCATAGACGATGGCCTTGCCTAGACGAGACTGTGGTAAGACCTCGGTACGATCAATCAGACGCCAAAAGCGTTTGAGAACTTTTCTCAAGCGACTACGACGTCGCCGACGACGTACTCGTGGTGAATAGGCTTGCCATTCCCGTTCTAGGGCGAACATCTCGTCAATCAAGTGAAGCAGATTGTCAGCTCCCTTGATATGTGACTGAGATGCATCATAGAACTTACGCCGAACATGAGCCCAACAACCTGTGCGGTGAACGCTATTTCCAAGTAGGTTGTACCCACTATACCCATCACATTGTAAAACGCCTAGATATCCTTCATACAAGGATTGGGCAAAGACACCAGAACGTGTGGTACCATAAGCATAATAGACAATGGGATTTGGTTGTTTGATTGGTGTTCGCGCCACCCACATGTAAGACCTTGATGTCGCGGCTTTACCAGGTTCTCTCAGAACTTCGATTGGAGTTTCATCACCTTGCAGGTGATGAGCCGAGCACAAGTGCCAATGAATTTCCTCATAGAGGGGTAATAGCTGTTGAGCAGATTTGTTAACCCAATTAGCCAAGGTAGCTTCTGATGTCTGATAACCTAAACGACGAATCCCAGATAGTTGCCGATATAGCGGTACCCCCAAGACAAATTTATCATGTATAATTTCTGCCACTAGGGAGACCGAAGCCAAACTATGTGGGAACAAGGCCGGTGGCACCAATGGCTTGAACAAACCAGATGTTGCCGTATCATGAGCACATTGTTCACACTTATAAGTTTGCTCGTAGATTTTCTCCAGATATGCACGGGCAGGAATGAAATGAAATTCTTCTCGGACGTATCTTGTCCCAATCGGCTTGATGCCTGAATGTCCTGCTGGACATTTACCATCAGCTGTTTTAATGATGGTTACGCGTACTGGGACCTTTGAATCTACTTTTTCTCGCCGCGTCTTTTTCTTTGATTTCTTTGGCCGTACTTGATTTGACGCGGAGCTGCTTTGGTCTCCAGTTTGCTCTGGTTCGTTAAAAACACTATTTTCTTTCTCAAATAGTGACGTTTGATTAGGATTTAATACTTCGGATTTATGATCAAATAGTTTTCGCCTAAGATAGGCAATCTGTTCCTGAAGCCCCTTATTTTCTGCTTTGAGCTTGCGAATGATTTGATCCTTTTCTGATTCTGCCATGGGTGTCACCTCCTTGATGTAAGATTATTATCATTGAGTTTACCACTCATTTTCCAAACTAGAAAGCACTTTCAATGTCCTGGAGGGCAGACTTTATGAACCGTCGAATCTAACGCCCAACCACTCAATAAGCGAACAAGCTGACGCGGGTCCAATCTGCGAATTGCAAGCTGATTGGTCGGCCATTGTAGATGGCCATTTTCTAACCGTTTATATAATAGTAAGAAGCCGTCGCCATCCCAATAGAGGGCTTTGAAGCGGTCTTTGCGTGTACCACAAAAGAGATACAGTGCTTGCGAGTATGGATCCAAATCGTACTGCTCCTGGACGATACCCGCGAGTCCATCGATACCTTTTCGCAAATCAGTCTTACCACAAACTAGGTAGATTTGTTCGATTTTGCTGGTATCAATGATCATGTGGGAACACCGCCTTCATGACGGCATCGAGGATATACCCGTTGACATGGTTGTAAACAATAACTGATTTATTGCCATCAACTTTGATTTGTAGCGCTTTGACGGGTCCAGAAGCTGGGGCTTCTGTTGTCCGACCGACTTTCACTTGCACGATTTCTGGTTGTTCATCCATCAAAAACACCTCACCAATTTATTTGATGAGGTAATCATAATCCATATGGCGGCCACAGGAAATACGGTCGGTTATTTACTGCTTACTTTTAAATTAGGGCCTAGTACTTTTGGAATGGAAATACTTTCCAACACCAAAAATTCTAGACCCGATATTATTACCCTAAAAACGAGTACCCGGTAATACTGGGTACTCGTTTTTTTGATCCTTTGGATGATCAAGCAGGGACGCGCGGAAACTCATTTCGTAATGGTAAGTCAGCTAAATAATAGGTCATAATCAGTGAACCAAGGTCGGGACTATGCTACGATAAATTTAGATTGAATCAGCGAGGTGAGTGGATGGAGTGGCAACAATTATTAATGGAAAATACGGCGTTGATCAATGCACAGATTGTTCAGATTGGGCTGGAACGGGAAGGCCAGCGGGTAACGGTGACCGGTCATTTGGCGGATACGGCATTATCACCAACACTTATCATCGAGTTGTCCGGCCTGCAACGGGACTTTGCGGAGACACAGTTGGAGTTAGTCACCCAACCGCAAGCAAGTGCGGTTGCTGCGTTGCACGCCTTAACGATGCTCACACAACAAGTCCGGCAAAGGCTTCTGCCTGAACTGATTTGGCCGCTAAGCATGCTGCCCACACTTCCACGAGAAGACCGGGATATTCCAATTGCTAAGTTGGATGCGGCCGCTGTCGCCTATCGACAAGGACTTGCTCACCGCTATGGCCGACGACGTCAAATGTTGTCAGGTGTTCACTGTAATGTGAGCTTAGCGGCTAGTCTGATGATGGGATTGTATCAGGCCCAGACAGATAGTCGTGATTTCACTACCTTTCAAAATCGCTGTTACCTGCACATTGCGCAGAATTATTTGCACTATCGCTGGCTACTGACGTATCTTTATGGCTGCTCACCACGCTGCTGGCCACAGTCTGGTCTTACGCCACCAGCCCAGCCCGTTCGAAGCTTACGCAACAGTTCTAGCGGGTATACCAATCGGCCGGGTGTTACGGTCTCGTACGCGTCGTTAAATGACTATTGTCAAACACTGCAAGCGGCCGTTGATAATGGAAAATTAAGTGCGACCAAGGAATTTTACGGTCAGGTTCGATTGCGTCATGCCGGTGGTCATTCACAACTATGTCAGAATGGGATTCAATACTTGGAATTACGTAACTTAGACCTGAACCCATGGGCCGGTGCGGGCGTTGATCTGTCCCAACTGACCTGCTTAACGTGGTTCGTTTTACTGATGCTCTGGTTACCAGTGCCAGCTAGTACGGATAATTGGATTCAGGCGGGTCAGCGCGCCAACGAACAAGTTGCCATCGAAACCCCCATGCAAGTGACTCGACAGCTAACTGAAGGCGAACAACTAGCTGACGCGCTACAAACTATGGCTACCAGTTTACATCAACCACACGCGTTGCAAGTCGCCCAACATATCTTAACTAGTCTGCACGACCCGGCCAACACACTCGCGGCCCGCTGGGAACAACAAACAAACGATTCGCTCGAACGTGCAACCCAACTTGCACTCCAGCTGGCTGCGACACCACATTTTAATGCTTGAATATACTGAAATCGGCGTACACACGTGTTGGCACGTTAGGACGCACATCGGCGGACGAACAACAAACCAACTAATAAGGGTTCTGGTGCAAATTTTCCTCGCTGACTTGATTTTAGTATACTTGGTACCAAGAAACGAGGGATTGCGCGCATGAATCACTTTAAGGGACGCCACTTTCAAAAGGACATCATCTTAGTAGCCGTTGGCTACTACTTCAGATTTAATTTGAGTTATCGTGATGTCGTTGAGATTTTACGTGATCGTGGAATTACTGTTCATCATACAACGATTATGCGCTGGGTTCATCACTACGGACCAATCTTTCAGGTGTTGTGGCGTCGGCATAAACATTCAGCTTCTCAAAGTTGGCGAGTGGATGAGACTTACATCAAGGTTAAAGGTCAATGGTGCTATTTGTATCGCGCCATTGACAATCAGGGATTAACGCTAGACTTTGAGTTACGTAAACATCGTGATTATCAGTCCGCTTACCATTTCTTGAAACGATTATTTACGACCGATGGTCGTCCCCATTGTTTGGTAACTGACCAATATGGTGGAACTTTAAAAGCCATTAAGCAAGTGATTAAAGACGGCTTATTGGAGAAAGCAAATCACGAATGTTCCAAATATCGCAATAATCTAATTGAGCAAGACCATCGATTCATTAAAAGACATCGGGTTCGCTCAGCTGGTTTTCAAACCATCCGAACTGCCGCTAAAACTTTAGCCGGGGTTGAAGTTGTCTATGCGATTCGAAAAGAAACCCGAAGAAATGGTAGTTTCTTCGGGTTTTCAGTAACCGCTGAATTGAAGCAATTATTGATAGCGTAAGCTGTCAATATCCAAGAAAAGTTAGTTAATGTGCATTTGTTTTAAATTTTGCACCAGAACCCTTTTGAGTATCTTTTTGCTCTAGACTGTGTGACTGGGTTCTAGTGTGGGCATCATATAATTTTATTTTGTGATGTTGTTGATCAGTAAGGTATATATTTTGATTGATCAATGTTAATCCATGTTTAGGATCGCTTTTAATACGAAATACGACTTCTTTTGAGCCAAATGGACTATGGGTTTGTTGGCCATTAATCTGGACATTGTCTTTATTAATATTATAACCGTAGGCACTTCCATTGCTGTTGTTGTACTGAGTGAAAGCACCGCCGCTATAACTGGCAAAGGTGGGCTTTAATTTGCCATATAGGTAAAAAGTAGGTTTTCCATTTTCCATGGCGAAAAATGTATTGTAGATTTTGACATCTTGAATATGCAAGTCATCAAGCTGATTGCTCCAAAAGTTTAGTCCTAAAAACAATAAAATAGTTGCCAACAATAGGCCTAAATACTTTAAAATGCTGATACTTTTTCTGTAAAGAGTGCTTTTCATAATAATATCTTTTCTCAAAAGTTTATCTTGACCTAAGAGCTCGTCAATACTGATATCAAATATTTTACTGAGTAGTATTAATTTATCGATATCGGGATAACTTTTATTTAGTTCCCACTTAGAAGCTGTTTAGTATCTTTTAAGAAGTAGCCTGATAAAAGCTAACGAAACCATCATGAGACTAGTGTTGAGCTTACGCTCACAGTTACGCCATAAACGGTGATAATTTCCCAACCAACTAAATGAACGTTCAATGAGCCACCGTTGGGGGATAACCGAAAATTGGTGTAACTCATTTCTTTTAACGACGATTACCTTGGCTGACGTTAAACTGCTAATCTCATTAGCAAAATTTTGGCCGGTATAACCACTATCAACCATCATGGTTCGAACCAATTTAAACTGCTCTAAATTAAGGGTAACGAGTGCAATCGCCCCGTCACGATCAGTGATGTTAGCCCGGGTAATATGGATCGCTTGCGGGAAGCCATTGATGTCGACGGCTAAATGCCGTTTAATTCCCGAGATCTTCTTGCCACCATCGTAACCCTTATTTTCAGCGGTAGCGGTGTTCTTGATACTTTGGGCATCTAAAATGACGAACGAAGTTCGGGCTGATCGCCCTTGCCTTAATCGTCGATCAGCGACAATTTTTTTAAAACCTGAGTTAATAAAGCTGGTTTATCAGGGGTGGGGGCTTTCGACCAATTCATCCAATAGTAGTAAACAGTGGACCACTTTGGAAAATCAGCCGGCAAATCACGCCAAGTACAACCATTTTTAAGGACATAGAGCATGGCACAGAAGATATCATAAGGATCAATGTGTTTTGGATGAGTTCGTTTTCTTGAAGCTTCCAGATCCTGGCGGATCAAATCGAATTGTTGCCGAGAAATATCGCTTTGGTAATGATGACTAAAATGTTGCATATGATCACCAACTTTTTTGACAGTAGTTTATCAAATTATTGGGTCAAAATCAAAGATACTAAACAGCTTCTAAGGGCGTGTGGCATGCTTTATATTGTAGAATTCATATTTTCCTAAGAAGCGAGAAGCCCAGCATAGCGCTCTTCATTTTTGGTTTGATTGATTGTTTTTGATAAATTTGAATAAGTTAACCTCATCACGATTACTTTTGCCAGTACTATCATCAAAAAAGACAAAGACAAAATAGTGTGTCCCTTGGTGACATGTACTAGCCTTCTTCCATCCACTTAGCAAAATTTGGGGCTTTCGTTTTATCGTAATGGCCATCCTTAGCAACATCAACTGTTTCAGCTGGCACATCCTTAAGTAAATGATGCCAATCTACTTTAGTTGGCACTTTTGCGATAACAATTTCTTGATTATCATTAAGTGAAACAATGACTTCATCGCCTGAACTAATATTGAGCTTTTTACGAAATTCTGACGGTAGAACAAATTGGCCTTTCACGGAAAACCTTTTGGTAATTGTCTTATTTATCATAATTAAAGCCCTCCATAAAGTACCCTTGGGTCTTACTTCATTTAAGATTATATTGGATGAAAGATTTAAAAGTAAAGGGACTTAATTCGACGCTTTATGCAGTTGTTGACATTTTGATCACTGAAGATTTGCCTGGCTCCCCCCAAAAAAACAGTCTTGAACGATGAAGACGTTTGGTATAAACTAGCATTGACGTCTACATATGTAAACTTGCTGACACAATTAGGAGATGGGGATATTGAAGAAGAAAACAGCGTGGATCATCATTGGCGTGATTGTGGCGATTATCGTGGTGGGAAATGTCGGTTGGTTTGTCCATACCCAACAGCATTCACAGTCTTCCAGCTCAAATCGTAGCGGAATGATGGGCAGCTGGAGTGGATCTTCCGGTCATTCGATGATGGGTGGTAACTCATCCGGTCGCGCCCAGCGAAATTCGGATACGGATGTCCCACTCAAAACGGCGACCACTGCAGCGAAAAGATTGGCGGTACCGCCAATCTTAAAGCCGACCAAAAAATCGGGTGATTCGGTTTACTACACATTGAAGGCCGAGGCCGGCACCACAACCTTTAAACCAGGCGTTAAAACGAAGACGATGGGCTATGATGGATCGTACCTCGGACCGACAATTCGTGTCCGTCGGGGGCAAACTGTCCACACTAAGGTGGTTAATCAATTGAACCAACGGACTTCGCTGCACTGGCACGGTGCCCTGGTTCCTGGAAAGGCGGATGGTGGGCCGTTCGAACCAATTGCTGCGGGAAAGACCAAGCAAACCACGTTTAAGGTTGACCAGCAGGCAGCCACCTTGTGGTATCACCCCCACGCCATGGGTACCACCGCCAGTCAGGTATATCACGGCTTGGCGGGTTTCATGTTGGTGGACGACCAGAACAGCCAGAAGTTGAATCTCCCTAAAAAGTACGGTGTTGATGACTTTCCATTGGTCGTTCAGGATCGAACCTTTAGTAAGGCGGGTCAGTTCGACTATCAAGCCGACTACAACGCTGATGGCACCGAAGGCAATACGCTTCTGGTCAACGGGACGCTCAACCCATACATTAACGTAACCACCAATCAGGTGCGGCTGCGACTGCTCAATGGTTCAAATGCCCGCACCTATCATTTCACCTTAAATCATGGCGCCACGATACGCCAAATCGCGACCGATGGTGGATTCCTCAACCAGCCGGTGAAGATGAATCAGATTGATCTGGCACCGGGTCAGCGGGCAGAAGTGGTTGTCAATACCGCTAACGCAACTTCGAAGAACGTGGCTCTACGGACCAACGGGCAGCGGGTTCTGCAACTGCGACTACATTCCAAGCGAACCGGGAGCCGAACATTGCCAGTTAAATTGAATCACCTGACGCCCACCAAGCAGCTGAACCAATTTGGCTTGAAACACCAGACAATTAGTTTTAGCGGCATGGGGCGGATGGTTCGGATTAATGGTCGGGTTTACAATCCCGATCGAATTGACCTGACCGCCAAGCCGCACACCAATCAGATTTGGAACCTCACCAATAACGATTCGATGATGGGCGGCATGGATCATCCGTTTCATATTCACGGTGCCCAATTTCGAATTCTGTCCGTCAACGGTAAACGTCCCTCAGCAGCAGAATCTGGATTAATGGACGTTGTTAACTTGAAGCCTGGTAAGAAAGTCCGCGTTCTAATGAGCTTCCATGATCGTGGCATCTTTGTTTATCACTGTCATAATTTGGAACACGAGGAGAATGGGATGATGGGGCAGGTTAAGGTGGAATAGCGGGCTATTTCTTGTTCGGTCCGCCTTCAAGCCACTTTGATTGACCACCCAATCGTTCGAGACTAAACTGACTCCAAAAGTGAATCGAGGGGAAGGATCATGACAGACAAACCGTTAGTAACCATTTCAATTCCTGCATACAATCTGGGCAGTTACCTTGATAAAACGCTGACCAGCATCGCAAATCAAACCTATCAAAACGGTAGATTGTAAAATTAATCCGAACG
>NZ_LNUA01000008.1 GCF_009764355.1 Companilactobacillus bobalius
CCCGTTATTATTTAAGCATAGTCAAATAACAAAGAGGTGACCGGATGAACAAACAATCCTTTTAGAATTAATCCTTTTTTAAATATACTTATTGAAAACATAAAATGAATAGAAATAAACCCCTTAAAACTTATATACAAAATTAAAACCCTTATAAACTCAAGTAATATATCTTCCCCCCCTAAAAGATATATCTCAAGATAAAAATTTGAAAGAAGTGACCGGATGAAATTGGAAGCTGAGAGCTGTATTAATTAGATGATGAATTTTAGATTACTCACTTAACAAATAGAATAATCCCCTTATATATTAATTAAACCCTATTTTTTTAAAAGTTTAATCCCCTTATAAACACAAATGAAAAACTTTATTTATCTCCCCCCTTAAGATAAAAAGTTGAAAATAAGATATTTATCCTACATATAAATATCGTAAATAAAAAGTCTGCTATATTGGCAGACTTTTTTGATGTTCTTAAAATTTGTTTTTGGAGGTGGGGATGTGCTTAGATTGCCGTCCTCCGCAACAATAAAATTTGGCTGGAACGCCATGGGTCGACTTGAAGCTAATTATTTCACACTTCGTGCAAAATAATGGATCTTCAAGCTCGACCTTTCCCTAAGCAATAAATTGCTAAGGGAATCTCATGGCTGAGCCAATTTTATTGTTGCTCCGGACTAAATCCTACTTTGTTAATTAGTTATTAATTGGATTATGTAGAGTTAGAAAATCTCAAATAGCGTGGTTGATAGTATTTAATTACAGCTAAATTAGATAAGAATTATAAGACAGAACTACTATTTTAAAAATTTAGAAAAAAGGTAACCAATAGATCCGTTTATTAATCTGGAGTAAAAGTTGAAAATGCGGTCTCCAAGCCATGCCTACAGCGTTCCACTAGTATTTTCAACTTTTGTGGAAGATGGAATTTTTAATCAAACTTTCAAAAGAACCATTAGATCGGTTGTGAAGAATAATTTATTCATCCTTTTCCAAGTTTGCTAAAGGATAGGTATAGGGTAGGTGAGCGGTTTGTGGTACTTGATCCCAAGCGACTGGATAACCTGCTCCGTGAGCACAAAAGACTGAATCGGGTGTGTTTTCCAAATCGGAGACTGGTTGATATTGTGCTTCTTTTATAATTTCATCAGCATTGTGACAAGGGCGGTAACCGAGTACGATACACTCTAATTGTCCCTGACCATGTGTGTATGCTCGAACTTGTTTGCTATAACCTTGCATTTGGGATACTGGAGCAATTCCTGTTAAAACATTGGTTTGATTGTTGGTTACTTCTGGAGTGTCAAAGGTTCCGTTCATTTTTTGTATGTCATTCATGGCACGACCGACTTGATCTTGTTCGACTTCTAGTCGAAATTGATACCATGGTTCTAATAACTGACAGCCGTCATACTGTTTGAGCATCATCAATCCTTGTCGGACAGCTCTCCAAGTTGCTTCACGGAAATCGCCACCAACGGAATGGACATTGCTAGCACGGCCACTGATGAGGGTAATTTTCATATCGGTAATTGGGGCACCAATTAAAACGCCGAGATGTTCTTTGGCTCCTAGGTTGGATAAAACTTGATGTTGCCAATTACGTCCTAAAGTATCGAGGTTACATTGTGAATCGAAAGTTAAACCACTGCCAGGTTTAGCTGGCTCCATTAATAGATGGACTTCGGCATAATGACGAAGCGGCTCAAAGTGGCCGATACCTTCAACTTTTTTGGTAATGGTTTCTCTGTAAAGGATACTGCCTTCACTAAATGCGACGTTTAAATTAAATCTTTGTAAAAGTAATTGTTGAAGCACTTCTAATTGGACTTCACCCATTATTTGTACACGGATTTCCTCTAGTTGGTTAGACCAAGTGACATGCAATTGTGGATCTTCATCTTCTAGTTGTCTTAAAGCAGTTAGACAAGTATGTAAATCGTTGTCTTTAGGATCGACGGTATAGGTTAAGACAGGTTGAATTGTAGGATCACTAGCATTTTTTTCTTTGTCCAAACCTTGACCAGGATAAGTATTTGTTAAACCAGTCACTGCACAAATTTCACCGGCAGGAACTTCTTGTTGTAATTCAAACTTGGCTCCGTTGTAGATGCGGACTTGATTAGATTTTTGATCTTCAAACAAAATATCTTTGTTATGTAAAACTCCGCCGGTCACTTTGATCCAAGTTAAACGTTCATCATTTTCATCATGTGAGATTTTAAAGACCTTGGCTCCAAAATCAGTATCATATTTAGCCTCAGTAGTCCAGGTTTCAAAGCCTTGAAGAAGTTCATCAATTCCGGAAATCTTCAAAGCCGATCCGAAGTAACAAGGAAAAATTTGACGTTTTTGAATCATTTGACGAATAGTATCGTCTGATAGTTCGTTAGAAAAGGCAATGCAACCGGGAGAAAGCTTGTTTTGTAAGTCTTCAAGTACTTGAGCTTGATCAACTCCGGCAGCATCAATTTTATTAATAAAAATAAAGGTTGGGATATGGTAGTTTTGCAACAAGTTCCAAAGTGTTTTGGTGTAGCCTTGGACGCCGTCTGTAGCGGAAACTACCAAAATAGCATAATCTAAAACACTCAAAACTTGTTCAGTTTGGGATGCAAAGTCGACGTGTCCGGGAGTATCCAAGAGGGTCAACTTCAAATTTTCGTATTGTAAATTGGCTTGATGGGAGAAGATAGTGATGCCGCGTTTCTTTTCTAAGTCGTCGGAATCCAAAAAAGCATCGCCGTTGTCAACACGACCTAATTTACGTAATTGGCCAGTCTTATAAAGTAAAGCCTCGGAAAGGGTAGTCTTGCCGGCATCAACGTGTGCCACGATTCCAGTTACGATATGTTTCATATGATAAATCTCCTCTCAAAAAGAACTTATTATATATTTTACTATCACTTTTGTCTAAAAAAGACGGTTCGTCAAATTTTCTTCACAATTACTTATCATTTATTTCGTAATTTACTAATCATATATTCATAAATTCCCGTTATTATTTAAGCATAGTCAAAAGCAAAGAGGTGATCGATGATTATAAAAACTTCTCCACGAAATACTAAATTACTTAAATGAAAAATTAAACTATAAAATAAATAATCTTTTTAAACTCTAATCTCCCCTAAAAATAGATATATCTCCTCCCCAAAGATATAGAATTTTACAAACTTAAACAGAAAGAAGAAATTGTTATGAAAAAGACAAATACAAAAAGAGCTCGCCTTATGGCAAGCTCTTTTCTTTGTGTAAATAACATGAATTGGATTTGTAGGATCTGATTTGTCAGATGTTATTTATTACTTTTGAAACTAGCAGCTTTTTCATCGTTGCAGTATAAGAAGTGTCCGGGAAGTACTTCTTGTAGTCTTTGATCGTCTTCAAATGGACGTTTGTGATCGAAATCGATTCTAGTTCTCTTAGTTTCAATTTCAGGATCAGGAACGGGGATAGCTGAAAGCAAACTCTGTGTATAAGGATGAAGTGGATTGTTGTAAATTTCATCTGAGTTAGCTAATTCAACGATCTTACCACGATACATAACGGCGATACGGTCGGAAATGTATTTAACCATTGAAAGATCATGGGCGATGAATAGGTAAGTTAAACCTTGTTTCTTTTGAATATCTTGCATCAAGTTAACAACTTGAGCTTGGATAGACACATCAAGGGCTGAAATGGGTTCATCAGCGATGATGAATTGAGGGTCAACAGCTAAGGCTCTAGCAATACCGATACGTTGTCTTTGTCCACCAGAGAATTCGTAAGGGTAACGAGTCATATGTTCAGGGTTCAAGTTAACCATGTCGAGTAATTCACGGACACGTTTGTCACGTTCGTCGTCATTTTTAACTAAGTGGTGAACATCAAGTCCTTCAGCGATGATATCTTTAACTTTCATTCTAGGATTCAATGAAGCATAAGGATCTTGGAAAATCATCTGCATTTCACGACGGAATTCCTTCATCTTAGAACCATGACTCTTAATTTTACTAATGTCTTGGCCATTGAAATAAATATGACCATCAGTTGGATTATAAAGTCTGATGATACTACGACCAGTAGTACTCTTACCAGAACCAGATTCACCAACTAAACCGAAGGTTTCACCTTTATAAATGTCAAAGGAAACATCATCAACGGCCTTAACCATGTTAGGTTTACCAATGTTAAAATACTGTTTTAAATTTTTTACGGATACAATTACTTGTCTTTCGTCAGCCATTATTTCACATTGCCTCCTAACTTCTTAAATTTTTCAAAACGATTAAGGATACTTGCTGGTGGTGTTACCTTTGGAGCATTTGGATGAAGTAGCCATGTTGCGGCGTAATGGTGCTTAGAAACTTTGAAGAATGGTGGTTGTTGCTCTTCATCAATTTCCATAGCGTAAGCATTACGAGGTGCAAAGGCGTCACCCTTTGGTGGGTTCAAAAGGTTTGGTGGTGTACCAGGAATAGAGTTCAAACGATCTGATTCGTTGGTATCTAGTGTTGGCATTGAATCTAGTAGACCCCAAGTATAAGGATGTTGAGGGTTGTAGAAGATGTCGTTGACTGAACCAAATTCAACCAAACGTCCGGCATACATAACTGCTACACGATCAGCGATACCAGCCACAACACCTAAGTCATGGGTGATAAAGATGATTGAAGTACCAATCTTTTGTTGTAATTCTTTTAATAAATCAATGATTTGAGCTTGAACAGTAACGTCAAGGGCTGTTGTTGGTTCATCGGCGATTAGAATTTCTGGGTAATCAACGATGGCAATAGCGATAACGATACGTTGTCTTTGACCACCTGAAAATTGGTGAGGGTAGTCATTCATTCTAGCTTTAGGATTAGGAATACCTACTAAACGTAGAACTTCTTCAGCACGCTTGAGAGCGTCTTTCTTAGAAACGTTATTGTGAATCAATAATGGTTCCGCAACTTGCTTACCGATTGTCATAGTGGGGTCAAGCGATGTCATAGGGTCTTGGAAGATCATGGAAATCTTATTTCCACGAAGTTTATCCATTTCCTTATCAGTTTTTTGTAAGAGATCGTCTCCATGATAGAGCACTTCTCCCTTTGAGATTGTTCCGTTCTTAGCTAGTAATTGTAGAATTGAACGAACTGTGATGGACTTACCAGAACCAGATTCACCAACGATTGCTAAGGTTTCACCGGCGTTTAAATGGAAGCTAACACCACGGATAGCATGAACGACACCATTATAGGTATCGAAATCAACATGCAAATCTTTTACTTCTAAAATTTTATCCATTGTGATTTCTCCTTAGTTAGTTTTCTGATGATTGTGGGTCAAAGGCATCACGTAGACCATCACCTAGAAGGTTTGTGGCAATCATGATAACACTCAAGATAATAGCTGGAGCCCACATTTGATATGGTAAGAATCTAAAGGCTTTTTGACCATCTGATAGAAGGGTACCTAATGAAGCGTTTGGAGCAGGAATACCAATACCAATGAAACTTAGGAAAGCTTCGAAGAAGATGGCATTTGGAATAGTGAACATTGTTTGAATAATAATTGTTGATGAAAGATTAGGAATTAGATGCTTTGTAGCAATCTTCATTGAAGGTTCGCCTAAAGTTCTAGCAGCTAAAATATATTCTTGTTCTTTCAATTGGAAGGTTTGCGCCCGGACCAGACGAGCCATCGTGACCCATCCAGTAATGGCAATCGCAATAACGATTGATGTCAAACCTGGTTTTAGGATGATCATCATTAAGATAACAACAATCAAGTTAGGAATAGATGAAACAATTTCAACGATACGTTGCATGAATGTATCAGTTTTGCCACCTTTCCAACCAGAAACGATACCGTAAGGTACACCGATTAGAAGGTCAACTAGAGTAGCAAGTACAGCAACGACTAATGAAAGTCTTGTACCATAGATAATTCTTGATAGAAGGTCACGTCCAAGGTAATCAGTACCTAGAATGTAGAAGGTACCTTTAGGAGCATCAGCTTGTTTATAAGCATCAACCATGTGTCCACCCATATTTTGATAACCATTCATACCAGGGATATTTAGGTTACCCAACTTAGGAGGCAAGTTAGACATTGTAACTTGTTGTGCATTTGGATTATGTGGGGCAATGATTGGAGCCAAGATTGAAATAACGACGATGATTGAGATCAGCGCTAAACAAACAACGGCTACTTTATCTTTGAACAAACGACGACGAACATCCTGCATGTATGTAAGTGAAGGAGTACCAATTTTTTCTTGGTCTTTATTATTTTCGTCGTGAATTAATCTGAATTTTTCCTTAGGAATTTGAGGAATCTGTTCCATTATTCTTTACCTCCGTTTCCTAGTCTGATTCTTGGATCGATGAGACCGTAAAGGATATCAACGATTAAGTAAACTATGATTAACAAGAATGAATAGAAGATTGTAAGCCCCATGATTGTAGGGTAGTCATTTGTAGTAATTGATTTAACGAATTGTTCACCGATACCAGGAATTGAGAAGATATTCTCAACAACCATGGAACCAGTCATAACTGAAACGGCCATAGGTCCAATAATAGTAACAACTGGGATCAATGAGTTACGAAGCGCATGCTTAGCAACAACACCCCAACTTGAATTACCTTTTGACTTAGCCAATTCAATGTAATCACTACTCATAACATCCACCATTTCGGTTCTCATAAATCGAGCAACAGTACCTAATGGTAAGGCCGATAGAGCAAGTGTTGGTAGGATACTTGATTGGAAGTTATCCCAAAGAGCAACTGGGTAGATCTTCCATTTGTAGGCTAGGTAGAACTGAAGTAAAACAGCTAAAACGAAAGATGGAATTGATAGACCAAGGATTGAAATGAATGTTGCAAGTGTATCAACCCATGTGTTTTTACGAATAGCAGCGAGGGCACCTAGAAGGATACCACCGATAGTACCAACGACCATAGCTTGAGCACCAATTTGCATTGATGGAGCAAGTCTTTGGCCGATTAATGCTGTAACAGGTTCGTTATTGAATTGGAAAGAAGTACCAAGATTACCTTGTAATAATCCCCCAATGTAACGAATATATTGAACAAATACTGATTGATCCAATCCATATTGGGCTTTAACGATCTTCAGTTGCTCCGCAGACATACGGTTTTGGTTGGAAAACGGAGTACCAGGAAGCATCTTCATCATGAAGAAAGTTATCGTCGCAATAATGAAAAGGGTCAAGAATAAATAAAGAATTCTTTTGAGAATATATTTAGCCATTATTTAATCTCCCTCAACATAATTATTTTTTGTAGGCTGTAACTAGATTATAACTACCATTTGGTGTGATTTGGTAACCCTTAACGTTACTTCTAGTTAAGTTAGCTTGATATGATTGGTACAAAGGAATAGCGCCTTGTTCATCAGTTAAGATCTTAGTTGCTTGTAAGAGATCTTGCCATCTAGCTTCTTCATTTGTAGCATCGGTAGTCTTAGATTTATTAATCAAAGCATCATATTGAGCATTTGAGTACTTACCGTTGTTTTGAACGTTACCAGTTGTAAAGATATCTAGGAATGTAACAGGATCTGGGTAATCGGCGTTCCAACCAGTAACAACAATATCGAAGTTACCAGATGTTGATTTATCTAGACGAGACTTAAATGGTACGTTTGATAAAGTAATCTTGATACCTGGCAAATTCTTTTCCATTTCTCCTTGAAGGTATTCGTTTTGTTTCTTGGAATTATCTGTATCGTCACCTAGGAGAGTGAAGCTAAGATTCTTTTGACCAGTTTCTTTGATTCCTTCCTTCCAAAGCTTTGTAGCTTCTTTAGGATTGTATTCTGTGTATTGATTTGATGATTGAAGCATTTTTTCTTTAGTGAAATCAACTTTAGTTGTTGGATTGTATGACATGCCGACAGGAACAATAGTATGTTCGATACCACCAGTCTTACCAAGAACGTTGTTAGTTAATTGTTCACGGTTGATTGACATTGAGATAGCTTGTCTGATCTTGGCATTTCTGAAGAATTTGTATTTCTTTTGGTTCAATTCAAGATAGAAGTTAGCTGTTTGTTTATCCATTGAGAAAGTCTTGTAACTGGATACTTGACGAGCTGTATCTCCACCAAGTTTTTCGTAACGGTTGATTCTGTTAGCATCGTAAAGGTTTAAACCAGTATTGGCATCCTTAACAACGTAATACTTCAAAGTCTTTAATTTAACAGACTTAGCGTTCCAGTACTTGTTGTTCTTAACTTCAGTCCAACTGTTTTTAGAAACATTCCAGTTAACTAATTTGAAAGGTCCATTGAAGACCATTCCAGTACTGCTCAAACCATATTGTTTGCCAGCTTTTTCAACTGCAGGTTTGTATTGAGGGTAGAAGGTTGAACTAGCCATCAAAGTATTAAAGTATGGAATAGCATTTTCCAAAGTTACTTCAAGTTTATATTTACCCAAAGCTTTAATACCTAAAGTATTTACAGGCTTCTTACCGGCATTGATCTTGTCAGCATTTTTGATACCGGAATAAATATAAGCGTATTGTGAAGCAGTTTTTGGATCAACGGTTCTTCTCCAAGCATAGACAAAGTCATTAGCTGTAACAGGTTTGCCGTTTGACCATTGTGTATGTCTTAAATCGAAAGTATAAGTCTTACCACCATTAGTTGGTTTAACAACTTTCTTGGCAATGGCTGGTTTCAAATCTTTACCATCGTATCGATAAAGACCTTCCATTGTGTTTGTTAAGTGTTGAGCACCAATAGCATCAGTGTTCATAGATGAATCCATAGTTGCAATAACATCTCCGGAGTTAATTGCAAGTGTATTTTTACTGTCTTTTTCAGTAGCGGAACCACAACCGCTTAGAACTAATACGAATAGAAATATCGGTAACAATGCAAGTAAATACTTCTTAGATTTCATTGTTTGACCTCCCCAAAATTATTATTCTTAGAATGTACTAATGAACATTAAAAACAAATCGCCCTTAATTAGAAAAATTCTAATGTTTTATAAAATAATAATACATTATGTATAAAAATGCAAAAAAAAATAGAGCCATCTATTTGTTAGATGACTCCATTTCGATGTAATTATTAAATCTTTCTAATTCTTCAGGGCTTAGATTGGCGGTAATTAAAGATCCGGCGTTGGTAAACTCTTTTTTAGTTACTTGAGAATTTCTTAAAATTTCTTCAGTAACTTTTTGTTTGTCATAAGGAATTAGAAGAGTTGCTTCTTTGTAATTAGCGAAAATCTTTTGTTTGATCAATTGAATTAGAGTTTCAATTGACTTGCTATCGAGAGCGGAATAATAAATATTGTCGCCCTCAATAGAAGGAAATTGTTGGTCAGGTTTAAGATCAGCTTTGTTGAATGCATAAATCATTGGTTTATCGACCACACCAACTTCTTTCAAAGTCTTTTCGGTAACCTCAAGCATGTTCTTCCAATGTGCATCACTAATATCGATGACCTGGATCAAGATATCAGCATCCTGAGCTTCTTTTAGGGTTGTCTTGAATGATTCAACCAAGTTATGTGGTAACTTGCTGACAAAGCCAACAGTGTCGGATAACAAGAAACTAGTGTTATCAGCTAAATCGATTCGGCGAACACTAGTATCAAGTGTTGCGAAGAGCATATTCTTTTCAAAAACCTTACGGTCGTCAGAATCTTCCTTGTTAAAATTCAATAGGCCATTCATAGTAGTCGACTTACCAGCATTGGTGTAACCAACTAGAGAAACTAAAGGTAAGGATGTATTAGTACGACGTCTGCTTTGAACGTTAACAGTCTTATCAACTGTCTTCAATTCGTTACGCAAAGCCGTGATTCGTTTACGAATAACTCGACGATCAAGTTCTAGCTTTGATTCACCAGCACCACGGTTGGCTAAACCACCAGAAGCGGATTGTTGATCCAATGGATTACCTGATGGATGAATTCTAGGGAGTTGATATTGTAATTTGGCAATCTCAACTTGAAGTTTGGCCTGTTTAGTTTGAGCACGATTAGAGAAGACTTGAAGAATCAATTCAGTTCGATCCATGAAACTCAATTTAGTTTCTTTTTCCAAGTTTCTGATTTGTGAAGGGGTTAATTCGTCATTTAAAACGATAATTTGAACATCATCCGCATTGGCAATTTCTTTGATCTCAGTAACCTTGCCAGAACCAAAGTAAGTTGCACCGCTGACAGAGTCAGATTTTTGAGTAATCGTATCAGCGACTTCCATGTTGTTAGCTTCAACTAATGAAGCAAGTTCTTGCATTGTGTACTCGAAGTCAGGCTGTAGGTGACTAACTCCCGCCACAATAACGCGTGTTTTTTCGTATGTTAATTTAGATTCAGTCATAAATCCTCCTGGTGGCACTATTTACCCCAGGGATAATAATGCCTTTTTATTATTTGTGTGAAATGATATCTGTTCTTAAGCGCATGATTTCAATACATCCTTTCAATAAACTGTCTAAATAATAACATGTAAGTCCATTTCACGCTATATAATAGGTAGAAAACGATTACTTAATTAAAATATGAATTAGAAATTGACTACTTAGAGTATAATTACAAATATATTTGTATAGGGGAGATTAATTATGAACGATAAGACTGAGGAATTAATGAAGTTAGTTGATGCAGCTGCTCAGGAAGATGTTGTTAAGGCGGACGAAGATCTTTATGCTGCAATGGTTAAAGCTTATAAAGATTTGAGTGAGGACAAGAATATTGTAAGTGTCAGTGGCAAGTTGAGTAGTCAAGTTAATCGTTATTTATTAACACATCAATACAAAGCACCTAAGTCAGTTGTTGAATTGGGACAAAAGTTACAAAAACCTATCGCTGATCGTTGGGGTCATGTTAATCCAACTAATTTGGGTTAGTGGTTTTGAAGTGGGATGTGCTTAAAATTGCCGTCTTCCGCAAAAGTTGAAAATGCTGGTGGAACGCTGTGGGCTCGGCTTGAAGCTAATTATTTTACACTTCGTGCAAAATAATGGATCTCCAAGTCCGGCCTCATTGTAAGTGGCAGAGCCACTAACAATGATTTCACAGCTGACCGCATTTTCAACTTTTGCTCCAGACTGGTAAACTGCGCTATTCATTATTTTGTTCTTAACTAAATATTTGAAATAAAAATAACAGTACCTGTTTAGAATAAGCGCATGTCTTGCGTTTCTAAATGGATACTGTTTTTAATTTCTGAATTATTTGAAATAAGTAATAAAAGATACTATCTAGTCGGGAGCGACAGCTTTGTGGATGCTCAATGCTGAGATTTTTCTTAACGATTTATCGTTTAGAAAAAGGCTGGACTTGGAGACAATTGTGATTTTCAATTGGCTTCAAGCCATGCCCAGCATGTTCCAGCATCCACAAAGCCGAGTGGACGACGGAATTTTACACTAACTATAATTGAGAAAGAGCCTGAAATTCTATAGTCGTAAATCGTTTTTTTTCTTAGGCTTGGGTTTACGGAAGAATCCCATTAGGAAACATATAATAGCTGAAATAATAAAAATAGCATCAATGAGGCCCCAGATTTGTTTGGTGGAGTGATCAATAAAAATAATTCCGACAACTAATAGGATAACGCCGTACCAAAAATTCATCGTTTTGTAAAATTGTTTATTCATTAAATATTCTCCTGAACCGTAATTAAGGTATACTTTAAATTATACACCATCGGGTAATAGTAAATTTTGGTATCTATTGAAGTAAAAATCGGTTATATTAATTGGTGGGTGAGTAAATAAATGGATCATTCAAAACAAAGATTATTGCTTTCATTGTTGGTTGAATTTAGTAATTCTTTTTCTAAACAGATCAATGAGTCAGCGATTAACCAAAAAATGGAACATTATATCAAGGATACCGTTCAGGAATTTGTTGAAAAACAATATCGTGGGACTATTTTTGATAAAGAATTCAAACAAATGATTGAAGAGGTTAATGATGCCAGAGATAATGAGCATCTAGTATTCAATTACTATACTGAAAAACTTTGGAAGGAGATATCTCAATTGTCACAAAAGACAACTAGTTTCTCTAACGCTTATTCAATTATTGATATTCTAGGAAAAAATAAAGATGCCTTCTTTTAATTTAAAGAAGACATCTTTTTTTGATTAATTCTAATAACCTAAACTAACGTTGTGATTAGCTTTATTAACAATTTTTACTGAATTGAGACTGTCGAGAAATTTATTCAATTTTTCGATGGTTTCTTTTGGATTGTAGACAAAGTCTCTTGAATAATCGAGGTTGATTTTTTGACCATTTTTCAAAACTACATCTAAGCTGTTTTGGCTTTTAGCAATGGCGATAGAACTAGAGAATAGTCCTAGAGCTCCAGAAAAAGGAACTGCCATTGGTGTAGTGGCCTGTTTTAAATCGCCATTAACAGTGATTGATTGAATGTCCTTAACGGAAAATGATTTTAAAGGGCTTGATAGAGGCAATAGCATCATTAAGAGAACATTGTCAGGATTATTAACATCGTTGTATTTAATGGTTCCGTCGTTAACTTGCCAATAGTTGAATAATACTGATGAAGCTCTCCAATAGTGTCCCAAGAACACTAATAGAAAGAATGCTGTTCCAAAAATAAAACCGATACTACCTGATGAAAAGATATCACTAAACATGAATCCTATTACTAAACCCATTATAAGACTTACAATAAGAGGTCTGAAACTAACTTTTTTCCCGAATTTCAACATAATAAACATTCCCTTCAAAATACTTTAAATGGCCTGAATATATGACTAAAACTTTGGTACTTTTGATAGCTTAAATATACATCTTTATTATAATACAAATAAAAAAATATCATGAACAACCGTTAATTTATTCTTGAATAAAAAATATTAAATTAAAAATTTAAAGGGTTTCTTTGATGAGGCTCTTGAGTTTGCGAGATTTTCAAATCGAAAATTTTCTGGTTTCACCATTAGAAAAACCAATTTCTCTATTAGCAAAGTTGATGTGGTGAATGTTTTCAGGATTAATGAGACAAGAACGACTGATTTTAAAGAGAAAATCATACTTGTTCTCTAGGTCAGCTAATTTTCCATAAAATTCAAATTTACCATTAGTTGAAAAAATATTGAGTCGATGAGGAATGTCAGAAGCCTCTACAAAAATAACTTCGGATTTGTCTAAATTGTAGACTTGTGTGCCGACTTCAAAAGAGAAACCTCGTTTTTGGACAGTTCTAGTTTCATCAATTAACTGTTGGGCATAAGTTAAAGTGTCGTAGATTTCCTGACGAAAATTCTCCAGTGGCTGATCCTTTTCGATGAAGTCTATTGCGGCAACTTTTCGTTTTAAAGTTAAAGGTGCCAGTTCATCGTGGGTGGTGACAAAAATAATTTTTGCTTGAACATCAACTTTGCGAATCTCTTCAGCCAATTGGATACCATCAATTTTATTCTGTAAGTCGATATCTAAGAAATAGATACCACTTTGAGGTTCTTCTTTCTCAAGATAAGTGAGAACATCGTTGGGATTGTTGGCGGTTAATTCGATTTTGAATAAGTCACTGTGAAAAAGGATATAGTTTTTAATCAAAGTATGAAGTTGTTCAAGTTGAGCAGCATCGTCTTCACAAACAATTATTGGATACATAAGTTAATCCTCCTTGGTGATTAAAATAATATTGAAACGGAACCATTTTTGGCTTTGGTTAGATTGGATGAATAAATTAGAATATTTTTTTCGAAGTGTCCTGATGTGTAATCTATCAAAGTGCTTTTTCTCTTCTGTTGCTGTATTAGGCTGATTGGCAATGGAATTATAAATTAGAAAAGCCAATTGTTGGCCTTCTTGGTTAATACTGAGGTAGATCTCACCGTTATCTTGTTTTTGTGTGAAGTAGATAGCATTATCAATAGCGGTGTCGAGTAGATTGATAAAATCAAAGATGTTGATAGGTAAGTCGTCTAGGTCTTGATTGCAAGTAAAGTGGCAGGCAATATTTTTTTGATTGATAGTGTTGATTTTACTGATCAAGAGACTCTTCAAATAGGAATTGTGAACATTTTTAATATCTTGAAATAGATCCATCGACAGATTATCCAAATAACCATCAGAGTAATTTTCCAATTTGTCTAAAGCTTGATTCATCGCTATGTTATCTTGTTCATCAACAACAGTTTTTAAGCTGAATAGCAAATTTTTATAATCGTGTTTAAAATGACGTAATTTTAATTGGTCACTTTCCAGTCGGTCAGTATAAATTTTGAGATTTTTAACTTGTTCTTCAGCAAATTTATCCTGGTAGGCCTTGCGATTTCGTAGTCTTCGATAAAGGAAAATCATGATGACGAAAATGGATTGGATAATGATGAATAATAGAGTTCCTAAAATGAAATAAGGGTAGTTTTTAAAACTTTGAACGAGAATTAAAATAGTAAAAAAGATTAGATAAACGTACCCTAAAATGATGGTTGTAAGTGGTGTCTTCTTATCTAAACGCTTATTTATATTGAATAAATTGTAAATTAGAATAAAAATAATTGAAATGACGATGATTGATAGATAAATGATAGTTAATTGAGGAAAAGAATTGGCATCTAAATTATCAACAGTAACCAGAATGGCGAAGATAGTCCCAGCTACAAAAATAGCTATGACTTTAACTGCTGCGGTGATAATGAAGACATTGAGCAAGTAATAGTCAATATCTTTAGATTTGCGAAGGTAGAAGTAAGTGAATATATCCAGTGGCGGCTTAGCAAAGGGAAGCAAACTTTCTATAATTGTGAAACCGATAATGAAACTAGGATAGAGAATTAACTTTTTCTTATTAGAAAGGCGATTTTGATAGAGATTACTGAAAAGAAAGAAGAAAAGAAACCAGTTGGAGAAGATGGTGAAAATTCGTGGACTAATAATTGACATGTGCATCACCTCCTAAATCAAGTAGTGTGATGTTGAGATTGAACCAGTCATTATTTTTCCGATATTGAACGAACAGATTGGGATACTTCTTTTTAATATCTTGAACGTTGACCATTCCTAGACCGGAGTGGTTCTTTTTGGTGGTGAAACCCTCTTGCATCATAGTTTGAATTTTAGTTTCGGAGTGAATCGTGTTGTTGATTAAGAAGGATAACTGTTGTTTTTCTTTAACGATAGCGATTTGAATCTGAGCACCGGTTTGTCCTTTAGTAGCCTCGATGGCGTTATCGATTGAAATACCTAAAAGTCGAACGAGGTCAAAAATATTAATATCAACCTCCTCAATGGTATTGCGACATTCAAAGTGACATTTGATATTATCCTGATGAATCAGGGTTAATTTACTGATAAAAAGACTCTTCAAATAGGGATTTTGCACGTTGTTTAGATCCTTGAATAATTGCATTGAAAGATTGTCGAAGTAACCGTCAGAGTACACTTCTAGTTTTTCTAAAGCTTGTTTCATTGCGGTATAATCACCATCACTGGCAACAGATCGAAGTGTTGCGATACCATCTTTGTAACTGTGTTCGAATTCACGAAGATGAAGATGATCTTTTTCAAGTTGGTCGGTATACATTTTTAAATTTTTTAGTTGTTCCTTCGTTAATTCTCTTTTGTACGCCAGTTGTTGCGTTTGACTAGCTTTACCAAAGAGAAGCGCGATAAAAACACATTGAATAATAATGAATGCGAAAACACCGATAGTTAAATCGGAATAGGCCTTATTTTCTTGAATAAAATGCATAAATACGTAAATTGCTATAAATACGTAAATTGCTATAAATAGATAAATTAATAAAAAACTGAGAAGCGATGAATGATCAATCTGCCATTTTTCTTCAATATCAAAACGTTTATAAAGAAAGATGAATACTACTGCGGTAATAAATTTGATTGAAAAGCTGGCGACTACAAAGAGCAGTATGCCTGAAATTGCATGAGTGGAGATCTTATCTGCAATTATTGTATCGGCTAAGGTTTCATAAATTAAACGTATTAGGGATGATAATAGAAGGGGATTTATTAGAGTTAAATTCCATTTTTTATGATGCCAGAGAACTAGATAGACAAAGAAAAACGTGATTAGATATGAATAATCTTTCAAAAGCATTTCTGACAAAAATGACACTAAAATGAATGCCAGTAAATAATATTTTTTAAAATGAAATAGTGAATAGAAAACACTATAAAAAATAAGCCATGCCAATAATTTTCCTATAGTGTAGATTATTGTCCCCACCTGTAATACACCCCTTTATATCGATATATTAATTATTGCATAATATTTAAAGGAACAATTTTTTTGTCGCGAAACGCACGAAATTCATTCATGAATCAAAACTCCCCAATTCAGGATATTGTTCACACTTATCTTTAAAGTAGTGCTATATTCTGGTCAATTAAATGAGAGGAAGTAATATCATGAGCTTTACGATAGGCAAATATATAGTGGGTATTGTGGTAATATTACTTGGTATTTATCAACTTCTTAATTCACGTAAGTATGTTCATGAGATTCAAAAAGACGGTAGTAAGACCACTTCTCATTTTGTAGGATATGCGGTGTGGTCTAGTTTCGTCGTTGGAATATTGATTATAGGTATGGGGATGTCAATTTTATCTATGAGATAGTTACGTCTAAAAAGTAATACGCAACAAAACAATTTCAAGTTGTTTTGTTGCGTATTTTTGTATCTCGAAAAATGGTCTTTTGATAGCATAAAAAGAAAAAGGATGAATCTCATGCGAAGAGGCTTTCGATTGTTGGCGTTAAGTTTAATAGTCTTGATAACTGGCTGTAGTGAGCAAGTAACTGGTAATGATTTGCCTGAAAAAATCAATTTAGAAACTAATTTTAAAACTGGTCTCGAGCAAAAACGATACGACTGGCGACGTCAAATTAGTCAAGTTCGGACAGTTAAACGGCAATATTCTGAAATTACCGATAATTATAAAGGTATTACTTTGGACCAATTCAAACGTCAAAATCGTTATGTGGTTAAAGGAAAAGTTTTAAATTTACAAAAAATCAAATGGTTATCACCACAGCCGGAAACTAAATTAACTTTAAAAATCGATCAGGTAATTAGTGGTAATAAAGGATTGAAAGGGAAGAGAGTTTATTTAAACTTTCCTGGTGGTTTTGGTCGCGAACGTGATATTTACGCCCAACCGACCAAACCAAATAATGAGATATTTTATCAGATTCCTAATGCACCGATACCGGAGATTGGTTCCAAGGTTATTTGCGGATTATTAAGTGATGAACATCATACTAATTCGCAGCTGGATCAACTCTATCTGTCAGATGTCGAACATACTTTTTGGGTAAAAAGAAATGGGCAGTATGAATTGAATAACCCGGCTTTTAAAAAAGTTAAGCGTGATTTAGCTATTTTTCAACTAACAAAAGAATTTAATCGAGACAATATCAGTAAATAAGCTGTTTTGTTTTAGGCGATAGATCTAATTTTTCAGGTGGAAAATCATTTAAAAAGATTTTTAATTTACCAATTGTTTCAGCGGGATGATCAACGTAATCGCGTGATAGATTCAAATTAATAATTTGACCATTATTTAGGAGTAGTTTCACTTCTACTGGATAGTGCATCATGACCATGAGGTTGTATAGAAATCCACCTTCAGTAGCAACAAATAGTGCTGATGAAAGTAAATCATTGGTCATGGGCAATCCAGTGATTTGAATCGATTTAATTAGTTTTTTATCAATTACTTTATAGGTGTTCAATTTAGGGATCAGCATGAGTAGAAGACGTTTGAATGGATTGCTTTTATCGTTATAACGGATAAATCTGTCACTAGAGTCCCAGTAATTAAAGATAGTTGGCAAAACAATTAGGTAGTGACCGATAAAAACTATTCCAAAAACGACAATAGCAATTCTGATACCTAGAGTTTTAGAAATATTAAATCCAAACAGGCTGCCACACAATAAGGCCCAAAATAGACTCATCAATAAAGGCCGATAATTTAGTCTTTTTCCAAATTTCAGCATAAGAGATCAGTTCTTTCTAAACCATATCCATACCCAATTTGCCCCTAATTTACCATAATTATTTGGTTTAGGTTTCATAAATATAAAGGACATTCTGTATAAGAAATTCGTTAGAGAATCTTGCTTAAATAGTTGCATAGCGGGGTATATTTCGATACTGTGTTAGTGTACTAGTACAGTGAGGACGTGTATCTGATGGAATATATCGAAAACATACCAATCTATTTACAAATTAAAGACTACTTGGAGGAAAAGATTATTACAGAGAGTTATTCACTGGGGGAACAAATGCCTTCAGTTAGGCAATTGGCCTTGGAATTGGCAGTGAATTCTAATACGGTTCAGAAGGCTCTCAAAGTAATGATCGAGGAGGGCGTCATTATTACATTACGTGGTAAAGGCAATTTTGTAACTGAGAATGCGGCAATAGTTGAAGAATTGAAGAATCAAATTGTTAGTGAGACCTTCGATTCAACGTACGACAAGCTACATTTATTAAAAATGAACAATCAGGAAATAACCAATAGTTTTTCAAATTACGTGAAGCAAAAGGAGAAAAATTTTGAGTAATGTATTGAAAATTGAAGAGCTCAATTATAAAAAAGGTGGCAAAAAGATTCTTGAGGATGTCAATTTAAAATTAGATAGTGGCAAAATTATTGGTCTCTTGGGTGAGAATGGTGCTGGTAAAACTACTTTGATGCGAATAATTGCCGGTGTTAATTCTGTTTCAGAAGGCGTTATAACGGTAAATGGAAATACTAAAAAAATTCTCATTAAAGAAAATGTTAGTTTGAGTGATCATCTTGATGGGTTTAAAGCTACTAACAAAATCAGTGAAATAGTACATTTTTATAATGCAGTTTATCAAGATTTCTCAATTACAAAGTATGAAGATATTGCTAATTTCTTAGGATTAGACATGACTAAGAAGTTAGCGGCACTGTCTACAGGTACCAGAGGAAAACTGGTTATTGCTTTGACATTGGCTAGATCAGCTAAATTGTATTTGTTGGATGAGCCTCTAAGCGGTATTGATAGTATTTCACGTAAAAAAATCATTAGCAGTATTATTCGCTGGAAAGACGATGATTCGACCATTATTATTAGTGATCACTATGTTACAGCTATCGCCAGTTTATTAGATGAAGTAGTAATTATTAAAAATCAAAAAATTAGAGATTTAATTCCGGTTGAGCAAATTCAATCTGACTATCATTTGGGAATTGAAGCATATTATGAAAAAGTTTATCTAGGGGAAATACAATGACAAGAATGCGAACCTTGAATAACCAATTATTCTTCAATCGTTGGAAGATGATTAATCTAGTGTTCCTAATTAATTTGATGGCCTTTGGTATCGTTATGTTAATAGATGTGGTATCTAACAAGATGACTTTCAAATTAGTTATGTTTGATAAATGGTATATGTATTATATGTTGCTTACTTTCGTTGCTTACCTTGTCACTTGGGTATTATTGGCGAAGGATAACGAGCAAGTACTTTTTAGTAGTAAATATCGGATGATTCCAATCACGGAATGGAAATTATATCTCAGTAATATGTTAAGTTCCCTTTTAGCATTGATTTACTTCTGGTTTTTAGAAGGCATAGTTAATACTATTTTTGGTTCCATTCAAGCAAATCATTTTTTAGTTGGTAATGCTTTAACTAGTATTTTATACACGAAAGCATATTATAAGCTACCTAATGTAGATATGACTGTCAGATCCTTTATTATAGGTTTTCTTTCGATTACTTTGGTTTGGAGCATTGTTACATTAGTACATTTTTTAATCAGTCTAATTTCTGACAAATTTGCTTTGAAAAAGAAGAGGGTTATTAAATATGTTTTATATTTTTTGATTACCTACATCTGTCTTATGATTTTCAATTCCACAGTGTCAGGTGTCTTCGTTTTAATGTATGGTGATGGTTTCAACGTTTTAGAAAAAATAAACAGTATGTTGCTGACTAGTATCTTTATATTTATCGGTTGGATCGTAGTTTTGACTTTAATAAATATCTATTTGTTAAAGAAACATATTGAGACGGATTATTAGGAGGCCAGTGATGAATAGTGCTTTAGGTGTAAGCAAACATTTAATATGGAATAAATTTAAGTTAATGAGTTTTATTTTGTTAGTTAATATCATTGAGTTGGTTCTATTAGTGCCCTTGGATTGGGGATCGATGTTTTTACAAAGTTATCCCTTAGGTAAAGTGATTTTTAGTTCACTGATAGTTTATTTGTTAGGGGCGTTATTCCTAATAAGGGAGAATGAACAGGTCTTTCTTAATAGCAAGTACAGTTTGATTCCTGTCACAGAGATAAAAATCTATTTTAGCAATTTGATTACAACCTTTTTAGCTTATTTATATTTTTGGATTTTAGAAACGAGTATTTTTTTAACAGCTTTTTGGATTATTGATAATGATAGTTTGATTTTTCATTTGCAAAGTATTGTAAAGATGGGACAAATTGATTTAATAATTAAAGCTATTACTATGTCCTTACTAGCAATCATATTAATTTGGACCTTAAGTACCTTTGTTCATTTGGTGTCACAATTGTTACCATTACAAAATCAGAAATTAACTACAGTCATTTTTTATTTGTTGGTCGCCGCGATGGTCTTTTATATTGGTTACATTAATATATGGAATTTAGATACCATGCGAGTTGATTGGTATATTGAAGTGAAAAATCATATTTTTGGTAGGACAGTGGGTTTTGATTTAATTGGAATAGTTGTCCTTACTGTTCTTAATATAATGATATTGAAAAAGTATAGTTCTATAAAATAATATTCGTTCATGATTAAGAAACCCTATATTGAGGTAATTATTTTATTTTCTGATGGGGAATAAGGTAATATGGAATCAATCTAAGAGAAAGGAAGAAATATATGTGAAGTTCAATAATGATTTTTATAAGAGTAAATATTTTTGGCTAGGATTGGTTGGAATTTCTTTCACTGCGGGTTTTCCATGGAGTAATGTCTGTTCAGTTCAGGGGATCTTTTACTTAATAATTATTGTTATAGGGGCTACATCAATGATCGGATCAGTTTTTAATTTCTCTAGATATTTTTCATAACGACTGCATAACGATGATGAATGCAGTAAAATGGAATTAATGAAAGAAGCTGATTCCATGAATGGAAAAATTATTGGTATTTTAGCAATTTTAATTGGAATTTGGCAAATAGCCATCGCTCAAAAAATGTATCAAGATATCAGAAGAACAGTTAAACAACCTAAACTGAGTATCTTTTTTGGAGTGACGGTTTGTCTAATTATCGGCGTTATATTCTTAATGATTGGCGGATCCTTACTGCGATAAAGTAAGTAGAGATTTTCAATCATCAGCGTGATGAATCTAGAATGATTCGTCACGTTTTTTTTATGCTTTGACAACCGATAAGTGCGTGCAAAAAAACCTGATTCGACAATATAATCTGGGTGTGATCAGGAAAGAATTGGAATTAAATTTTGAAAGAAGGTAATTTCTATGATCAAATTTGGTAAAAGAGTAAATTATAGACCCTTAATGATTAGTTTGGTTTTAAGCTTGTTGCCGGGATTCATAGTTTCAATGACGTTAAATAAAGTTGGTGGTTTGATATTGGGTGTCGCTATCTTCCTTATATCATTTATCGGCTATTACTTTAGAATTCTGCCGGTTCTTTTCAATTATTGGGAAGTTGGAAATGGATATGTTCAGTATATCGACCTAAACAGTAATTCAGAACGTTTTAAGGCTTTGTTACTACCATTTTCAATTCACGCGAAGACGATTGATTTTAATTCTATTAAGTCGGTAACTATTCAAGGCAATTTATCTGAATCAGAAGAAATGCCAATGGCAATTCCATATAGTGGCTATCTGGCCGTTATTACGGCAGTTCTTTCAATTATCCATAATCCAGTCGATATAACTTTTATATTGACCGATGGAACTGTAGTTACTGTTAGTGCTGCACGTGACTTGGCTTATGGAAAAGATAAAGCTATTGAAAAGTTAGAGGAAACATTTGATCAAATGTCAGTGGCTAAGATCAAGGTTATTGATCAAACCAATCATAAGGTTAAATTGATTTAAAGGATAAATTGAAGATCATTCTCGTGTCCTTAATGGTTATAATTTAATTAATGAAAAGGGTGTGGGAGAAGTGAATTTAGCCAAGAATATCGTTAAATATCGTAATAGAAATAAAATGTCGCAAGAACAGTTGGCTGGAGCTTTAAATATTTCTAGGCAGTCGATTTCCAAGTGGGAAACGGGTGAAAATTTACCCAGTATTGATAACCTGATTTCTTTAAGTGGATTGTTGGATATTTCTTTGGATGAGTTGATAACTGGGGAACCGTATCTCCATTTTCCATTCAACTATGGTAAACCCAAAAATCATTGGCCACAGATTATTTTAGTGATAGTAATGGTTATTTTTACGGCAAGTTTAACTACACTTTTTGGTAGAACTCCTTTAATAAAAATATTTGATATTATTTTTGGGATTTTAATTTCGTATACTTTTGTGACAAGAATGAGTTTTTATGATTTTAAGAGATATTGTAATTATTGGACTTTACAAAAAAGTGGAATCACTTACGCGGTAGATAGTGAAGACGATATTTCTTTTGGAAAAGATTTCCTTATGCCATTGATAGGGCTTTTGAATATACGTTCAACTAAATTCATATCGTATAAACAAATTAAGAGTATGGAAATATACCTAAAACTGTATGGATATAACCCTAGTAAGGAACTGACGTTAATGGGTGGTGCTGGTATTTCGGCAAGTTCCATGGTGGAACAGTTCGAGTTGAGAATAACTTTATTGGATGGTAAAAAAGTTAATTTGAATCTCAATCAGTATTATTGGAAAGACAGTAAGGAACGAAAGATGTTGGGTACGATTGTTACTTTTCTCAAGCGAAAGCATTTTGAATTCATTGATAAACAAGGAATTGCTGATCTTTTACGAGATGGTGATGGCAGTTTGACTCAAGAACTCTATGAACAACGAGATGAAAATTAAAAAAGAACGCTAATTTTAGCGTTCTTTTTGGTTACCACCATTTGATATAATTAATTTCTTTTTTTCGAATCTGGTAGCCATGTTTTTCATAAAATTGATGAGCAGATTCTCTTTCAAAACCGGAGACTAAACGGATTCCCAAGCTGCCTTCGGATTTGGCCCATTTTTCAGCGGTTTCTAATAAGGCTGAACCAATTCCGATATGTTGATATTGGTTATCAACGGCTAAAGTAATAACGTTCTTGAGACTTTGATGATAGGTGTTTTCATAATCACTCATCTGAATATATCCGACTACTAGTTCATCCTTGCAAGCCACGAATAATTTGCTATTAGGTAAAGATAGAATTTTGGCGACTTGGTTGATAGTTTCGTCTAATGGAAAATCATATTCTAGACTATCGCTATTGATACGGTGAATTGCTTTGGCATCATTAATATTTGCTTCTCTAACATTCATTTTCGGTCTCCCAGCTTGATAATATTTAGTTATGTCCCATCAAATAAATTGCTAAAACGACGAAGAAAGTAGAGATAATCTCTAAATACCAGATAAGAATTACCTCAGATCTAGGGAATTTATGATGAGTTCTCATGCCCGTACGAACTCCCTCAATCATTAAGGCGACAGGCGAATAGACACAAAGGGCAGTTAAACTAAAAGCAAACATGTTGACCCAAGCGTGACCGGCATTCTTTTGAACAAGGCTGAGTGAAAGTGTACCCATTAAAATAATCGTTGGAGCTACTTCAATTGTTTTACGCATAATCGTTTTCCCCCATAATATCGTTTATCCTTATTAGGCTCTCAATAGATATTTTTAGCAACCAATTTTGAACGAAAAATCAATTTGTTCTATACATCGATTCACACGACCATTAAATAGGTGGTTAAGGACAGAAATAAGATAGAGATTATGGCTAAATACCAAATGAGACGTAATTCGGAACGCGAAAATAATTTATATTTTTTCGCTCGAATAGTTTCTACTATTAAGGCTACGGTTGGATAAATACATAGTCCTAATAAACTAAAAGCAAAAGGATCAATCCATGAGTTTCCATCGGATCTTTGAATAAAGCTAAAGATTAATATGATAAACAGAATAAAAGTTGGACTAACTTCGATAATTTTACGCATGAGGATCGCCCTCTTGAGATAATTCTTCATTTTCACCGCTATTAAGCATCCAGAAATTTTTTTAAGCAAACTATATCGTTTAAAAAGTGAATTCGTTTTGTACATTGTTTAAAATGTAAAACATGTTATACTAAAAATGTAAAAAGAGTTTGACATTTTTACGGAGAATACAATGAAAAATATAATTAAACAAAAGCGAAAAGAATTGAAACTATCACAAGATGAGTTGAGTAAACTAGCAGGTGTGACTAGGCAAACTGTTAATGCCATTGAAAATGATAAGTATGATCCTTCTTTAAGCCTAGCTTTTCAGTTAGCCGCTATTTTACATATTCGAGTCGACGAATTATTCAGATTTGGAGATGAGCGTGATGACCAATACTAAAAAATATTTCTTCAAGAGAGCTATTTTAGTAACTCTTTTAGCAGTATTCTTTTTACTATGGTTATTGTCCAAAGTGACTTTGAAACAGGATCTATCACCAATTTTCTTTATATTGATAACCGTTCTTTTTATTTATCAACAAAAGCGGTTAGATAAAGGTGGCAGCACGAATATCTTTAAAATTGCCCGAGATGGTTTTCCTCAAGGGTTAAAACATGATGATGAACGTGAAGCCAAGAATGCTTTAACAGCTAGTTTCTTTAGTCAAAGATTTACGGCTGGTTTCATTGTTTTAGCAATTGGAATCTCATTGATTCTGACAAGCTATAAATTGATTGACGAAAGTATCTTTAATATCAATGCCTTTGGCATTTTAGGAACAGCAATATTGATAGTACAAGAGTGGAGTTTCTACTATGAATATAGCCGCTTGGACAAATAAATAATTAAAAAAATAAGAACGACTTCTATTAAGATATTCCAAACATATCTAATAGAAGTCGTTCTTTTAATTTATATTTTTAGTTCTTTCTTATTGAAATTATCCATATCGTTGATCAGCTTATTAACTTTTTCAATACTGCCAACGTAAACGCCACTAGCTAGTGGATGTCCGCCACCGCCGTATTTTTCAGCCATGCCGTTAATTGAAATTGACTTAGAACGTAAATTGACGCGGAAACGATTCAAATCTTTTTCGCTGACAACGATCCAAGTTTTAACTTTATCAATTCGACCAATTAATGGAACTGCGTGATCAAGTTCGCCATCGTCTAAATGGAATTGATCCAAAGTATCTTTACGAATCACAATGTAACCAAAACCGGAATCGGTTATCTGCAAGTTGTCTAGAATGTAGGCTTCCAATCTAGCCACTTGCAGAGACATCTGATCTTCTTGCAAACTGATTTTAGAAATATTGATCCCCGTTTTAGCTAATTTAGCAGAAGTAATCAATGTACGATAACTTGTCTCACCATTTAAGAAGCGAACAGTATCACCGATAATTCCTGAATATAGCTTGGCCGCAATTTCTTTAGTGAGATCGAATTCAGCAATCTCTTCAGTAAAGGAAAAAATCATTTCAGCACAACTAGAGAAAGTGTCGTCGACCCAATTCATATCACCGAAGGGATCAACATTGGGATGATGATCAATTTTAATGATTTCAGCGGCCTGTTTATAAGCACCATCATTGTCGATTCTTCGAGCATTGGCAGTGTCGACCGTGATAACCAAGGCATCTTTAAAAGTAGAGTCAGGAATATCCTGCATTTGACCAATCCAATTTAGAACTGGTAAATCAATTCCAGTGACATAAATATCTTTTTGAGGGAAGACTTCTTGAAGAATGGCAGCTAAGCCAGTTTGTGAGCCAATCGCATCTGGATCTGGATTACGATGTCTAAGGATAATAATTGTATTATACTGTTCAACCTTTTTTAAAATGTCATTGATCATAAGACTACACCCCAACGATTATTAAATTAATTATGAATCAAACTTACCTAAAATTAACCTTTGAACGTTAGATAAGTCAATAAAAAACTCTAAATAAAAGAATATCCTAAAGGATACTATATCACTTAGTCTAACGACGACTTACAAAAATGTAAGGAAATGTAAGAAGAATCGCACGACCCAAATTACCCGAGCAGTTATGATAGATATATCAAATGGAGGGAAGAACAAATGCAAAAAATTGTCGATGTACAAAACGTTGAAAAGATTTATGGAAAAGCTGGGGAAAAACAATTCAAAGCTTTGTCCGATGTTAATTTTGAAGTTAAGCCTGGCGAATTCGTTGGAATTATGGGTGCTTCAGGTTCAGGTAAAACAACTCTTTTAAATATCCTATCTACATTAGATACACCAACAAGTGGTCAAGTTGAGATTGCTGGTGAAGATATTACTAAATTAAATAACAATCAAATGGCTGATTTTCGTGCCAATAAAATTGGTTTCATTTTCCAAGATTTTAACTTGCTAGAAAATTTAACAGCCTATGAAAATATTGCCTTACCATTAGCTTTACAAAATACTGCTGTTAAAAAAATTAAACCAGCTGTTCAAAGTATTGCTGAAAAATTAGGTTTAACTGATATTTTAAATCATTATCCAACTGAATTATCAGGTGGTCAAAAACAAAGAGTTGCCGCCGCTCGTGCTTTGGTTCATGAACCATCAATCGTCTTTGGTGACGAACCTACCGGTGCTTTGGATTCTAAGAGTGCTAGAGCTTTACTAGATACTCTAACTAAGATCAACCGTGAAGATGACGTTTCAATTCTTTTAGTAACACATGACCCATTTTCAGCCAGTTTCTGTGATCGTATTTTATTCATCAAAGATGGTGAAATTGGTCAAGAACTAAAGAAGGAAGAGAATTCACGTGCTGAATTTTATCAAGAAATCCTAGATTCACTAGGAACATTTGCAGAATAGGGGAGGAAAATATGTTAAATAAATTAGCTTTGAGCGGAATTAAGCATCGTCTCCGTGACTACACCGTTTTATTTTCAGGTTTGATGATTGCATCAGCCATCTTCTATATGTTTATGTCTCTAGCAACTAATCAAGCCTTTCTAAGTTCTAATTCTCCAGCCGCTGCTACTAGCTTTATCTTCGGTTTCGGAATTGTTCTACTAGCAATTATCACGATTGTTTATGTTAATTACGCTAATACTTTCTTGTTGAGTATGCGTCAAAAAGAGTACGGGATGTTTATGATGCTTGGTGCCAAGAGTAGTAAGATCTCACGTATGATTTTCGTTGAAACATTCGCCATCGGTGCCATTTCAACCTTGATCGGTTCAGCTATTGGTGTTTTAGCTACAGGCTTTGTTGGTCGTTGGTTGATTAATTTACTAGATATGAAAGTTAAGCATTTTAGTAGTTTTTATTTACCAGCTTTACTTTGGACTTTGTTGTTCTTTATCATAATCTTTATGTTTTCCGCTATTAGAAATTCAGTATCTCTACGTCGTACTAAGGTTCTAACTTTATTAAATCGTGACAGCCAACCTGTCAAAATCAAACGTAACGGCGTTATGAAAGCAGTCCAAGCTTTACTTGGTTTAATCTTGCTTGCAGTTGGTTACTTCACCATGTACTTTTCTGGTCATAATCCTGGCTTTATCTATCTGGGTATTCCAATTGCCTTGGTAACAATTGTTGCTGGTACTTACTTTACAATCAATGCTTTCGTAACAGCTATTATTGTGATGCTAAAGAGAAACATCAAGTACTCACAAAAAGGTTTGAATAATTTTACTCTTTCACAATTAAGTTTCCGTATTAATGATTACACTAAGATCCTTTCAATGGTTTCAATCATGTTTGCTTTAGCTTTAGGTGCTATTACTGTTGGTTTAGGCTTCAATAACCAAATTGATAACGTCGTAAATGGTCAAAATTATTATGATGTGCAAGTAACAAATCCTAATGCTACACAAGAGAAAAATATTAAGCAATTGAGTATTCAAAAGAAGGATACTTATAACTTTAAATCTGATGGTAAAGATGTTTACTATCGTAGCAGTCAATTCAAGAGTCAACCAATTGGTTATGCCAACATGAATGTTGATACGATGATTTTCAAATTGAAGAAATCATCTAATCCTGCTAATAACTCTAATGCTAGATATGAATTAATGAATACACGTCTTCCAAAATATAGAACTATGGAAGCTAAGTTTGTTAGTGATGCTCAGTACGCTGCCATCAAAGGCCAAGAATCAACAACCGTATTGATTAAAACTACTTCGTTCAAGAATAATTTACCAACAATCAAACAAATTTCAAAAGACGAAATTAAACGTTTCCCAGAACTTAAAAATGCTGGTGGCGATAAGTATTCTGCTTATACACTAGTTAATGGCTTCTTCTCTGGACTAGAGTTTATGGGCTTCTTCTTAGGAATTGCTTTCTTAGCAATGTTAGCTAGTTGTTTGATGTTTAAGATTCTTTCTGGAGCTAATGGTGACGTTAAACGTTACAACATGCTTTATAAGATTGGTACAAGACAAAAAGTCTTACGTAGTACGATCAATAAAGAAATTGGTGTGTTGTTCTCAGTTCCAGCCATCTTAGGTATTATCCATGTATTAATTGGTTTACAGCTATTTGTTAAACTTTTGTATAAACCTTATACGAATATTGAGATACCATTCGCAATTTTCTTAGTTCTATATTTAGGCTACTACTTCCTAACAAGATATCTTTATAAGAAAATTGTTCTTAAATAGCAGTTTCAGTTCCTTCCGGGGAACTGCGATCGACGGGTATACACCTATCGATCGCAGCTTTCCGGAAACGGAAAGCACTTCCCCCCAATAAATAATTTCAATCGTTAGACATTTCTAACACCCTTAATAAAGTAGAGTAGGGATCACTCAACAAATCCTCAAATCTACAATTCAAAAATAGCAAAGTCACGATGGTGATTTTGCTATTTTTTTGCGAATTTTGTCCAAAAACGTCTTGCTCGAAAAAAAAATATTCTAATCTCTTTATATTATTTATGGATATGATAACATTAATCTAATGGTATTTTGAAACTATATTTTAAGAAACACAATGTCCAATAGTAATTTCACAAAAGAAATATTAGTTGCCAAAATAGAAAATACAGATTAAAATTTTCTTAATAAACAAAAAGAAAATTTAACAATAAGGAAAGGGGAACTAAATTATGTCAATGATTGAATTCCGCGACGTGCAAAAATATTATGGAAATTTCCACGCATTGAAAGATATCAATTTAAAAATTGATAAGGGGGAAACCGTTGTATTAGTTGGTCCCTCTGGATCAGGTAAAAGTACACTGGCTCGTACAGTCAATGGTCTAGAAACAATTCAAGAAGGACAATTGATCGTCAATGGCCGTGATATTTCCGACAAGAAGACTGATATTAACCGAATTAGAAAAGATGTAGGGATGGTTTTCCAACATTTCAATCTCTATGCTAACAAGGATGTACTAGAAAATGTGATGTTGGCTCCAAGAACTGTTTTAAAGCTTAACGAAGAAGAGAATAAGAAAACAGCGATGGCTTTATTAGACCAAGTTGGCTTGGCTGACAAAGCTCATAACATGCCTTCACAAATCTCTGGTGGTCAAAAACAACGTGTTGCGATTGCTAGATCACTGGCTATGAAACCTCGTTGCATGCTATTCGACGAACCAACAAGTGCCCTAGATCCAGAAATGATTGACGATGTATTAGGTGTTATCAAATATGTTACTAGTCAAAGTGATATGACATCATTGATCGTTACTCATGAAATGGGCTTTGCTCAAGAAGTTGCGAACCGTGTTATTTTCATGGACAACGGCCAGATTCTTGAAGATGATCCAACAGATGTTTTCTTCAAGCAACCAACTAATGATCGTGCAAAGCAATTCCTAAGTAAAATTATCCAACATTAAGGGGGAATTAATGATGAAACGTCTAAAATATCTAACTCTAATTATCACTTCATTGCTCCTAGTGTTGGTTCTAAGTGGCTGTGGTTCAAAACCACTGTCAGATCAAAATGTTCTAACTAACGCTAAAGAAAGTAAAACTATTACTTGGGGTGTTAAAGCTGATACAAGATTGATCGGTTTGGTCGATGTAAAAGATGGCAAGGAAAAGGGATTCGAAATTGATTTAGCCAAGGCTATCACTAAGAAAATGTTAGGCAAGGATGCTAAGGCAAAGTTTGTTACAGTTACTTCTCAATCCAGAATTCCGCTATTGAAGAATGGTAATATCGATGCCATCATCGCTACAATGACCATAACGCCGGAAAGACAAAAAACGATTGATTTCTCTAACTCATATTTTGATGCTGGACAGTCAATCCTAGTCAAAGAGAATTCACCAATTAAAAAAGTTGAGGATTTGAATGATAAAACTATTATCGGTGTAGTTGGTTCTAACTCAGTTGAAAATGTTAAGAAGTTTGCCCCAAAAGCTCGAGTATTACAGTTACCTGATTATGCCCAAGCTCTAACAGCTTTGAAGTCAGGTCAAGGCGATGCTTTAACAACCGATAACGTTATCTTAGCTGGTATGGCCGTAAACAATCCCGGTTATGTCTTAAGAGGTAAGGCCTTTACTACAGAACCATATGGTATCGGGATTAATAAAGGTCAAAAAGATTTTAGAGAGGCTATCGATAAAGCCTTAAGTGAAGTAGAAAAAGATGGTACTTACAACAAATTAATCATGAAGTGGTTTGGTAATGTACCTGGATTCAATTACAAGGAGGTGCTACGTCATGATTAATCTTTTAACTCATAATTGGAACTCCTTTATCACTGGATTCGGTTGGACTGTTTTATCCAGTGTGTTGGCTCTGTTCTTCAGTTTAATTATTGGTTCGTTAGTAGCCATCCTTGAGGTACTTCCGAATAAGTTTTTAAGAATCATTGGAAAAATTTATGTGGAGATTTTCCGTAATATTCCACTGTTAGTTATTACAATGTTTTTCTATCTAGTTATTCCGCTTTACGTAGTCAAAATTAACGGCTTCACAGCGGGAACAATAGGTTTAACGATTTATACATCAGCCTTCATCGCTGAAACAGTTAGAGCTGGTATCAATTCGGTTGATATCGGTCAGATGGAAGCTGCTCGTTCGCAAGGGATGACTTTTTGGCAAGCTATGCGTTATATCGTTTTACCACAAGCCTTCAAGTTAGTAATTCCACCATTGGGTAATCAATTTGTTAATTTGGTTAAGAACTCTTCAGTTCTAGCCTTCGTAGCCGGGTTCGATTTGATGTATCAAGGAAATGCGATTGCATCGCAAACTTTCGACACAGTTAATACTTATTTGATTGTCGGATTGTTTTACTTGATCATAACTTTACCAATCAGTTACTACATGCAATATCTCGAAAGAAAATTAGCTTAGGAGGAGAACATTATGCAAAATTGGATGAATGCTTATTCATGGGTCAACATCAGATTTCTTCTCCAAGGTTTGGAAGTCACGATTTTGATCTCCGTTATATCGGTGTTACTGAGTTTTATTATCGGCTCGGTTTTGGGAATCATTCGTTATTCGAAAATTCGCTACGTTTCCAAAATTGTCGGAGTAATCATTGATGTAATCCGTAATTTACCATTGCTACTGATTATCTTCTTTGTTTACTTCGGTTTACCAGCCTTTGGGTTTAAGCCAGATACGATTCCAGCCGCAATTTTAGCGATGACCGTCTTTGAATCAATGATGATTGCTGAAATTATTAGATCAGGAATTATGGCGGTTGATATTGGTCAAATGGAAGCCTCTCGATCAATGGGAATGACTTATATTCAAGCAATGTGGCACGTTGTTTTACCACAAGCCTATAAGAAAATGATTCCAGCAATGGTTAGTCAATTTATTTCTTTGATCAAGGATACTTCTTTGGCCACAATCATTGTGGTACCAGAATTAATGCAACATGGACAAGTAGTTTACGGACAAAATCCAAATTACATTATTCCTGTCTTTGTCATGATGGCTCTAATGTACTTCGTGGTCTGCTACGCCTTGTCTTTATTGTCCAAGTATATTGATCATAAAATGGCTTAATTTAAATTATTAGTTGACAGAATAAAAAAAGCCGTTTATAGTGAGTGTCAATCAAATAAACAAATATAAGTGTCTGAATCAAGTAGTGATGTATCTGGGCGTAAGAAAGCCGGTGGTTGATGCGAACCGGTCAGGATGCATTTATGAAATACCAGGCATGACTTGGTTTTCCAAGCGGAAAAAGAGATCCGTTATTCTCAAGAGTGGAGAGGTGTTTTTTGAATACTTCTCAAGCTGGGTGGTACCACGGTAAATCGTCCCTGTTGCATAGTTGCAGCAGGGACTTTTTTTATACCAAGGGGTAAGTAAAATGATGATAAATACATGCGGGGGCAATCCTCGATATTAATTCTTCAAGAAAATTAAAACAAAATTTGGAGGAATTAATTATGAATAAGAAGAGTATAAATTTTAAAGAAGCCATCATCATGTTGGCAGTAATGTTAGTTATTTTGGGAGTAGGGGTTATCAAATTTGGACTTTCACCACAGACTCCTGTTCTAGTAGTAATCGGATTATTAGTTTTATGGGCTAAGCTTCGCGGCAGCAGTTGGGATGATATTTCTGACGGAATTGTCAGTGGAGTTAAAAATGGTATCATTCCAATCTTTATCTTTATTCTGATTGGTACTTTGATTGGAACTTGGATTGCAGCCGGAATTATTCCATCAATGATGGTAGCTGGTTTCCATATGATTTCCGTTCGTTGGTTTATTCCATCAGTATTTCTAGTTTGTGCTTTGATTGGAACTTCAATCGGTAGTGCCTTTACAATTATTTCAACAATCGGGATTGCACTTTTCGGTATGGGACAAACTTTAGGCATGAATCCTGCTTTAGTAGCTGGAGCCATCATTTCTGGAGCCATCTTTGGTGACAAGACTTCACCACTTTCAGATTCAACTAACTTGGCCGCTGCCATTGCGGAAGATGATTTATTTGCTCACATCAAGAATCTAATGTGGACAACAATTCCTGCTTTTATCATTTCTTTAGTACTTTACGCAATAATTGGTAACAGTGGTACTAATGCCGGTATGGGCAAAATTAATACAACATTGAATGTTTTAAATAGTAATTTCGTAATTTCATGGTGGGCCATTCTACCAATCGCATTGTTATTCATTTGTGCCATTATGAAAATTCCTGCTATTGCAACTTTGATTTTGAACGTTACTGTAACTGTAGGTATGATCTTTATTGAAAAACCAAATACACCAGTTAAGGATATTGCCGGTTTCATTGAAAATGGATTCGTATCTAAAACAGGAAATGCCAGTGTTGATGCTTTATTAACTCGTGGAGGAATTACTTCCATGATGGGTACAGTCTCATTGATTTTTCTAACATTGTCTTTAGGTGGACTATTAATGAAGTTTGACGTTATCCAAACAGCCATGGCACCATTGGCAGAACGTCTTAAGACACCGGGATCAGTCGTAACGGCGACAATTCTTTCTGGAATTGGCGTTAACATCTTTGTTGGTGAACAATACTTATCAGTTATTTTACCTGGTAAAGCCTTCAAAACAACCTTCAATAAACGTGGTTTAGATAATTTAGCATTAAGCCGTGTACTAGAAGATGGTGGTACAGTAATCAACTACCTAATTCCATGGGGCGTTGCCGGAGCCTTTGCGGCCAATACCTTAGGAGTACCAACATTATCATTCTTACCATTCTGTTTCTTCAGTTTACTTTCACCAATTCTTTCTATTATTAGTGGATTCACAGGAATTGGTTTAAGAAAGCTTCCTGAAACTGATAAGGCGAGCAGTGACAAAGTAGTTACAGCTTAATTAATCTAAAAAATAGAGCAGAAATGCTCTATTTTTTTGTTTTTAGATTTGACAGAATGCCAATTAATCGTAAGCTTAAGACTGTTAAGCTTAGAAAGACAAGCAAATTTAGGGAGATTATTATGAAGAAAATTAAAATAGCTATTTGGGGAATTAACGTTGTTTTAATTGCAGTTATTCTTTTTCTAGTTTTGGGAAACGGCTTCAAGAATAATGACAATAAAAATGATTACAGCACTTATACTGTTCAACGAGATAATACTAATTATTTCAATGGTATTGTCCAAGAAACTGACAAAAAAGTAGTTAGCGATGAACCCAAATCACAAGACGAGACTTTAGTCGCAACACATGTTACGAACGGTCAACGCGTTACTAAGGGTCAGGTACTATTCAGCTTTTACAAAGACATGAGTAGTGACATCAACAGTGTTAACGCTGAGATTCATCAGGCACAATTGGCCATTCAAGAGTACAATTCATCAGATAAAAAGACAGATGATCAGATTGAATTGAGCAAGAATCAAGAGATGTTATCGGAAGCTCAAGCTAAGCTGGCTAAACTTAATCAAGCACAGAACCGTCAAGTAACAGCACCAATCGATGGTACTTACTATAAGGATGATACGGGGCGTGAATTCATTTATGGTGCTCCAGTTATTCAAGGTAACGTCAACGAGTATAGTTTGGATAAGATCAAGGTTGGCGATGACGTAACAGTAGTTGAGAACGACGGAACTAAGATTTCGGGTAATTATGAACAAAAGGATAGTATTCCTTACAGTACACATAATGTTTCTTACTATCATTTCCGCGTTTCAACAGAAGAGAAGTTGCCATACGGGATGCACGTTCAATTGAAGACTGAATCAGACGGTTACAAAATTCCAGAAAGTGCCGTTTGGTCTGGAGATACAGTTTATCTTTTGAAGAATAATAAAAAACATAAACGTACACTTGCTATGACGAAAAAGGGTCACTATTACTATGTAATGGACGGAATTAAAACTGGCGACAAATTAGTTTTGAAATAGGACGGTGGAGTAATGCTAAAAGTTACTAATATAGGTAAGACTTATGGCAAATTCACCGCTCTGGAGAATATCAATCTGGAAGTGGCTGATGGAGAGTTTCTAGCTATCATGGGTCCTTCTGGATCAGGTAAATCAACTTTGATCAATATCTTAGGATTATTGGATCAAAGTTATACTGGTGAATATTTGCTGAAAAATAAAAATTATAAAACGGTCAGTGATAACTTTCTGTCACGTATTCGAGGCGACCAATTAGGATTCGTCTTTCAGAACTTTAAATTGTTGACGACTTATAATGTTTACGAAAATATTGAAGTACCGCTTATTTATAGTAAGAAAGAACAAAATAATAAGCGTGAATTAATTGAAGATGTGATAGAAAAAGTTGGTTTGAAGGGGAAAGAAAAGAATCTTCCTTCTGAATTATCCGGTGGTCAACAACAAAGGGTTGCGATTGCCAGGGCTATTGTCAATCATCCTAATTTGGTAATTGCTGATGAACCAACAGGTGCCTTAGATTCAAAGACCAGTAAGGAAATCATGGATATTTTTACTAAACTTAATCAAGATGGCACAACGATTATCATGGTAACTCATGATAGTGAAGTAGCTGAATACGCTATGAGAACTGTATATATTCGTGATGGTCGTCTATATAACGATGAAAAGAGCGTGAAAAAATCATGACAGATAAAATTTTGATCGCTTTTAAATCCATTGGGAAGAATAAGAATCGTAATTTTCTAACCATGTTAGGAATCATTATTGGAATTGCCAGCGTTATTTGTATTTTGGCAATTGGGGATGGCTTTGCACATACTGTGACTAAAGGTATGGGTAATCACAATACTCGTAACAAAGTCGTTATTATGTACCAACCAACCACAGATGATAATACTGATGGAGGATTCACTAATAATGATGAAGCCGTTTTGGAGAAAATACCTGGAGTTGAACAGGTTAAATTAGCTAGTAGTGTCGTTGAAGCGGGTGCTAAAGCTCAATATAAGACTAAGAATGTAACAATGAGTTTGAATAAACAACCCAAACATTTGAAATTAGCAAAAGGTGATTATTTTCAAATGAGTGGAGCTTCAAACGGAGTTTATATTTCAGAAGATTTGGCCCACAAATTGTTCAAAAAGAATGTGCTAAACCGTTTGATTTCAATTGATGGCACAGTTTTTGTTGTTCAAGGAATTTATCACATCAGTGATATGAATTATCGTCCAGATGCTTATGTTTCTAAGACAATCTTTAAACAACTGTTTGCTAACCAAATTTCCAAAGATGAAGCTCGTTTGTCAGTTGCACCTAAAGCTAATAAGAAATGGATTGGCAAAAGAGCAGTTAAACAAATGAAAAAGATGGGTGAACAAAAGAATATTGGTACCTATGAAGTTTCTAACCCTGACCAAGTAAGTAAGCAATTTACGAAGATTTTAAATGATATTACTTACTTCATTGCCTTCATTGCTGGAATATCATTATTGATTGCTGGTATTGGAGTTATGAATGTGATGTATATAACGGTGTCAGAACGTCGTAAAGAAATTGGAATACGTCGAGCTTTCGGTGCTACTTCGAATGATATTAGAAATCAATTTTTGATTGAGAGTGTCGTTTTATGTGTAATTGGGGGAGTTATCGGAATTATTTTCGGATACTTATTAGTAGCGATAATTAATGCATTCTTACCATTCAAAGCCGTTATAACGGCCTATGCATTAATTCTCTCCTTATCAGTATCGACTGCAGTTGGTTTGATCTTCGGATTCATTCCATCAAATAAAGCTGCTAAATCAGAATTAGTAGGACTCTTGAAAGAAGAATAGGGGAAAATATGAAAAGATTATATGAATTAGATAAGGTGTCACGCTTCGGGATATTCCTGATATACTTCTTTATGACAGTTGCTAGTATGCTAGTGACTGATTCTAATTTGAGCCAGATGCCAGCAATGGGTAAGTATTTGAAATTAGTTCTCTTTGCTTTAGGAGCATTGATAATTTTTGCAATTATCTATGGTTTGTTTGTCCTATTGTTAAAGAATAATAATAATTACAAACCAGCTTTATTAGTTAACATGGCGCTATGCTTGGCTCTAGATGGATTGTTGTCAGCAATAGTTTATCTTATTGCTGGTAAAAGTAATATTTGGGTCAACGGGATTGTTGGGTTTATTAGTTTAGGTGGATTAGCACTTCTTAACTGGAAGACTTTAGAAGTACCACAGTCTGATAAAATCAAAATCACAGTTTTAACAGCAATCGTGTTTGTTCTGTCATTATTTTAAAAGGTGAGATAAATGAATGATTATTCGCAAATTAAAACAGAGTTAGATCGTTTAAATATTCAATTTCAATTAATCGAACATCCAGCTGTTTTTACGGCTGAAGAAGCTGATAAATATGTTGCCAATATTCCTTGTATGAGAACTAAGTCATTATTTTTAACTGATAAGAAAAAGACATCTTATTACTTAGTTTTTGTAAGAGATGATCAACGATTGGATATGAAAAAATTTGCGCAGATAGTAGACAAAAAGCATCTCAAGTTTGCATCGGATCAATCTTTATTAGAAAAATTGAGAATTAAATCAGGTTCCGTTTCTATTTTTAGTTTGTTGAATAATGAGACTAAAGATGTACAAGTTTATTTTGAAAAATCAGTTGTGAGTGGATTGCCATTGACCTTTCACCCGAATGACAATACGAAAACAATGTTGTTAAAACCAGAAGATCTATTTAAATTTTTGAAGAGTATTGGATTTTCTTATCAAATAGTTGAATTGTAAAAAGTCAGGGCAGATTGTCTTGGCTTTTTTGCTACAGTCCATGCGATAATGCCGGTAAAGGGGTGAGATGATGAAAAAGGTACTTTTGTTTTTAGCTTTAGCAATGCTAATTTTTCCATTGTCTGCGTGTAATAATTCAAAACCATCTAATGCTGACAAAGCGGATACCTCAGTAAAAGAGACTGGTTTAAATAAAAAAACGATTAGTCAAAATAGAGTTGCTTGGCAGAAGAAAACTTCAGGACTCAAGTCGGTCTATAAAGATGGTTATTCGGGAGATTATATTGGTGTAGCTTTTAACATGAAAGAATTGCTGAATCAGGCCTCCAATGATAAAAATTATGCTGTTGTTGAGGGGACTATTTGTAATTTAGAATCGATGAAGGGTCCCAAAGGGGTGTCACTGACTAAAACGACCATCTATGTCGACAAAGTCATCAGTGGGAAAAAATCTCTCAATAGAAAAGTTATTCAAGTTCCATTAAAGGGTGGAATAATTTCCACGGATGATTATTATCTTGATGCCACTACTAATAAAACTAAGCAAAACTTGCTAGTACAAGAGAAATTAGCACCATTGCCCAAAATTGGTGCGCAAGTAATTATTAGATTAACGAAAGTGGATTTTAGTGAGAAGAATTCATTTAACAATTATTTAGAGAAAGCACATTTTAGTACTCAAAAGTCATATCAACCAATGTTGGAACGGTTCAATTATTGGATCAAAAATCCGAGTGCTAAAGAGTTTGTCTTGGCTAATAGTTTATACGAAAATCAACAAGAAATTTCTGAAGAATATCGTGCCGCACAGTTCCAAAAATTGACCGATCAACTCAACGAAAAATTTAATAAATAAAACTTTTTCCTTATGAATTTCTAACAAATAATTCTGTATTTTATATAAACAAAAAGCGGTACAATAACGCTTTCTTCCGTGCGATAATTGGTGCGAGGAGAAATTGCGATGAGAAAAACACTAATGATTTTGACCTTGTTAGTATTCGTATTACCGCTTTCCGCATACAGTGTTAATACAATTAAAAATTCTTTCTATCATAATTCTAAAGATAGTTACATTACAATAAAAGAAAACCAGCGTAAATGGAAAAAGCAAACTGCTAAAGCTGATATTGTTCACAGTGAAGGTAATAGTAGGGAGAAAGTTCCTGTTGGAATTTCTTTGGATAATCTAAAAAATTACAATAAAGCTGTTATCAAAGGGACTATTTATAATTTGGAAAAGATGCGGAGCCCTAAAAGTATGGCTTACACCAAGGCTTCAGTTCATATTGATAAAGTTATTAGTGGCGACAAGTCTTTGAAAAATAAGATCGTCTATTTAGCTTTAGATGGTGGTTTAGTTTCATTTGACGATTGGTATAGTGAAAGTAAGCATAAAGCGTATGGTCACAATATGCTAGTTAAGAATGATGAATTTCCTTTGCCTGCAATTGGATCCAAAATTATCACAGGTTTGATTCCAAACAACTTGGATGAGCCGATTGAATTGAACAATGATTTAAAACGAAGTGGTTTTACTAGTAAGAATTCCTTTGCTATCAATACACCACAGTATAATTTCTGGGTAAAAGAACCTAATGCCAAAGAGTATCGTTTAAATAATCCGACATTACGTAAGAAAACCGTTAATGGTGATTATTTGGCAGAATCTTTACAGCAATTGACCAAAGAAATTAACAAAAAATTTAATGACGAGAAACCAAAAGAGCACCGGTAATCATAGATTACTGATGCTCTTTGTTTAGTTATTCATTAATTCATTTAGTAACTCTTTAGCTGATTCGTGAAGGCTGTCTTTAGATTTGTCGTAGCCTAGATGAGTGTAAATTTCTCCAACGTAAACTTTATCTTGATAGAGTTTATTGAAGACTTTGTCGATAATTGGACGTGTACGTTCTTCTTCCTGTACTGGTCCAAATGGATTGGCGAAGAAAGTAGTACTCATTCCAACTTCATCTGTTGTTCCCAAAGCCTTACGTTTTCCAGAAATGAAAGTAGCTTTAGCTTTTTCTTCATCAGGGAATTGATGCAATCCAATTTCGGCATCGTAATTATTAGCGTAAACCCACATGTCGATGGAATGATGTTCAACCACATGTTTGTAGGTATTAGCAGGTAAAATAACACGAGCGTTTTTCAATTCTGGATTCAAGTAGATACCTCGATCCATATTATTGAAAGCTACGGAACTGCTTAGATCATCAAGACGGACGAATGCACCCGTTTCAGTACCTTGGGCATAAACATTACCTTTTTCATCAAAGGCAAAACTACCCATGTCGTCAAAAATTGTCTCGATGTTAATGATTTCATCATCAGCAACTTCTTGTAGAGCCTCGATGGATTCAGACTTGCCGGCACCAGAATCTCCGAAGAAGACAACAGATTTAGTTTTACCATTTGAAAAACTAATTTTAACCATTGAACCGTGAATTGGTAGTCGATCTTCGTAAATCATATGGAGATTATGAAGAGTTAAACACATCTTCTTCATGTAACCGAAATAAGTTGTTTTATCGTTATAAGGAACTTCGCCGACCCAGATATCGTTAGCTTCATCATGATAATAATGACTGACGCCACCTTCAGTTTCACTTAAACCAAATAGTAAAATTTCGTCTGGCTTTTGGCCTGCAATACTTTCTCTATCAGCGACTTCGAATAAGTTGGCTAAAGCAATGCCACTGACGAAATAGTCACGATGGAAGTAAATGAAAGTTAGACTCTCACCAATTTTGGCAGGGAAGCAATACCAATCTTGTTGAGTACCATCGAATTTTTCAAGAGGATTGTCGAGTACTTCGCTGAAAGTACCCTCACGTTTATTACTCTTAGTATGCATCATCATTGGCGGACGAAGCATTAGGGTATCTAGGAATCTGATGCTTTCGAGTGATTGATATTTTTGAGGGGTATTCCATTTAATAGTTTGGGTAAGGACACAAGCGTTAGTTCCAGCATTTACTTGACGATAAGTGCGGTTGGTAAAGCCTTGAAGTTTTTCTTCAATTGCACGGTAAAGATGAATAACGACTTCGTTAAAGTGATTATCAATATTCATGAAGTCACTTTTGGCAATGGCGCTATCATGTTTATTGATCAAAGAGACTCTGAAGTAGGAACGGTAGTATGAATAAAAATCTTCGATACTTTTCAGAATTTGTTCGTTACCATATTTTTCATAGTTATCTTTATCGTCAATCAAAATGGCTTTCAAAATATTGATATAAGTCTTGGCATCTAGACCTTCGACCTTATTGGTAACAGCTAATTGGCTTTCGTCTAAATATAAATGAACAAGATTGTAAAATCCCTGACTATTAATTAGTTGAAAAACATCTTGAATGTATTCTTCATTGTAATTAATCACAGCGACTGAACGGTCTGGATTTATGTAAAAGGCGTTAGATTCAACGGCCTTGGATGATAATTCTGACATACTAGGTTCTCCTTTCAATTCGTGAACTTAGGTAACAGTTTATATTAATATTCTGTAAACTGGTAGTACAAAATTAAAATCAATTTAATAAAAAATGTAGCTTGTGACTGATACATAAGGAAAAATATATAGAAAAATATTTTATTCGAAGAAAAAAGTTATTTTATTAGAAGATATGTAATGCTATCAAAAATTCCGTCTTCCACAAAAATTGAAAATGCTGGTGGAACGCTGTGGGCATTTTGGATCTTCAAGATCAGCCTCATTGTAACCGGCAAAGCCGCTAACAATGACCTCACAGCTGACCGCATTTTCAACTTTTGTTCCAGACTAGTAAACGGTTCTATTTATTATTTTTATAATAAAAAAAGCAGCATCCATTTAGAAAACAATAGGACGCTGCTTTAAATTTTAAAATTGTTTATTCACCTAAGATTTGGCTGTAACTTGTAACGGTATTAACACCATTATCACGTTCAAGCATTGTTAAGCTTGAGTTCTTAGGACTTTGTGTTAAGTCGAATTTACCATGACCATAACGCTCTGTAATAGAACGGATAGTTGTTCCATGTGTAACCAATAGAATCTTGTCACCATCTTTAGCAACTTGATCAATCTTTTCAAAACCACGATCAACTCTAGTCCAGTATTCCTCAGCGTTTTCAGCATCGTGGAACGGATCAGCGTCTTTCATGAAGTCTCTTGTAGCATCAAGTCCATATTTAGAAAGGATATCACCAAAAGTTCTTTCACCATGTGGTTGACCAACGATGAACCAAGCTTCAGAAGAATTCATACCTTCGAAGTAGCCGTAGAATTGTTCTCTGAATTCCATTAATTTAGTGGGATTAAGTTGTTCACGGTTCTTATTGTCATCAACGATCAACTTGCAAGTGTCAATTGCTCGACGTGCGTCTGATGAAAAAGCAGCATTAAAGTCAACATCTTTTAAAGCTTTAGCAGCTTTCTTAGCAACTTCTAGACCCTCAGGTGCAAGGGGAGTATCAGACCAACCTTGCATTTTATTGTATTTATTAAACCAAGTTTTACCATGGCGAATCATGTAAATTTGGTATTTAGCCATTAGTGCCCTCCTCAAAGTTTGTAAGTTAATTTTACTACACTAGAGAAGAGATTGATTGTATTTTGTAACTCGGTTAACACCATTATCACGTTCTAGCATTGTTAGACTGGCATTTGCCGGTACGTCATTTAATTCAAAATCACCGGCTTTGTAGCGATATGCTAATCCTAAAATAGTAATACTGTGAGTCACTAATAGAATTTTGTCACCATCTTTGGCAATTTGATCAATTTTTTTAAATCCACGTTCGATTCGATTCCAATATTCAGTGGCATCTTCAGCATCGTGTAATGGATCAGCTTCTTTAACGAAATCCATTGTGGCATCAAAGCCATAATTTTGAACGATTTGAGCAAAGCTTTTGGCATGATGTGGTTTACCTATAACGAACCATGATTCATCAATTCCACGACCTTCATAGAAGCCATAAAATTGTTCTCTAAATTCTGACAGTTCCTGAGGTACTAAATTATTTCGGTTTCTTCTGGTAATAATACGACAAGTGTCAACGGCTCGTTTCATATCCGAAGTCAGTGCAGCTGCAAAATCAACATTCTTCAGTGATTCAGCTGCTTTTTGTGCGACTTCAACACCATCATTAGTTAAGGGTGTATCGGACCAACCCTGCATCTTCTGATATTCGTTGTACCAAGTTCTTCCATGTCTAACTAAATAAATTTGATATGCCATTATACATGCCTCCTAGCACAACAATTCTACTATAAACGAAGCTCATCTTTAGTAATTTTGCTTGTGATTGTGTAAAGTAAACTTATGAGTGGATTTGGAGGTAATCATATGAAAATAGCTGTAATTGGAGCAAATGGTAAGGAAGGTTCCTTAATCGTTAAAGAGGCAAAGGAACGAGGATTGGATGTTACTTCTATCGTTCGCAATAGTAAGAAGTCGCCAACTGATAAGTATTTAGTTAGGGATGTTTATAGTTTGCAAGCCGAGGATGTTAAAGATTTTGACGTATTAGTTGATGCTTTAGGTTTCTTTGGTCCTAATGTTAAAGAATATGTACCAGCCACAAAGCATTTAATTGAAATTTTGAATGGTAGTGCAACAAGATTATTGGTCGTTGGTGGGGCAGGATCGCTCTATCTTGATTCAAACCATACCAAACAACTTTATCAACAAGATGATTTTCCTGAAGCTGTTAAACCTTTGAGTGAGGAAATGGGTAAGTCATTAGATGAACTACGCCAGAGCTCAATCAATTGGACTTTCATTAGTCCAGCGGCATCTTTTGATGCTAAAGGCGAACGTACAGGTAAGTACGTTTTAGCCGGTGAAGAATTGACTTTTGACAAAGATGGTAAATGTGAAATTAGTTATGCAGATTTTGCAATTGCTATGGTTGATGAAATTATTAATGCAAAACATCAAAAAGAACGCATTAGCGTTAGATGGTAGGTAAAAAGATGAATATCCTTGTAACTTATACCAGTATGACAGGACGTAATGAGAAAATTGCAAAACATTTAGTTGATTATTTGGAAAAGCATGACGCTGATGTAACTTTAGAACAAATGATTGAGACCGATGCTTTTGCTTTGGACAGCTATGACGCCGTTATAGTTGAAACATATACTTATAACGATGGAGAAGTTCCCGATGAAGCACAAGATTTCTATGATGATCTAAAGGATGTTGATTTGAATCATACGAAGTTTGCTGTCTTAGGTTCTAGTTCAAAACAGCACATTCATTTTGGACGTGCAGTCGATTATTTCACTATGCAACTTAACTCTAGTAATGGTGAACAAGTTGCCGATTCCGTGAAGATTGATCAAGATCCTGATGAGGATGATTTCAAACGAGTTGATCAATTAGCAGATTATGTTTTAAAAAGCTTAAAATAACGAAATAATAGGCGAGATAATCAGGATTGATTATCTCGCCTTCTTTTTTATACGTAATTTTGAAATTCAGTTTTGTTGTGAACTTTCTCGGAGAAATCAGTAAAGATCTGTTTTGATAAATCAATTCCACGGCTCTTTGTGATGTACCAGGATAGGACTTGAATAGGAAGTCCACCCAAGAATGGAACTTTGGTTTCATCAGCAATGTTCATCAGATTCAAAACTTTTTCTGAATTGTTTGGTTGGTCAGTATAATTGATTTCAAAAATGTGTTTAGTATATTGACTCTCATATCTGATCAACGAATCAGCTTTACTTTTAACGTTTGGTTTAGCATTAGTTGTAATGAAGAATAGTCGGTGTTCAGGGTTGATTGATAGATAAGGACCATGCATGAAGGCTTCCAGTTCATTGCCATCTGCTGGAACACGAACAGTTTCTGTGAATTTAGTTTCCAATTCTTTAATTGATCCCACGCTAGGACCATAGGCGATGCCAGAAAATTGATAAGCGTTTTGAAAGTCGGATTCATTTTCCTTGAAGAAATCAGTTGTTTTAGTAATTGTTTCATCAAAATGAGCGACGATATTCCTGAATTCCTCTAGTTCTGTACTTTCTTGATCTGTAGAGATTAGACCTTTTTTGACACCAACTCTCAATCCCAAAAGCATCAGACTCAAAACAGTAGCAGTAAATCCTAGTGAGACATAACCAACTTGTTCACGGCCAGTAAGTATATCAAGTGTTCTTTGACAAGCATCTGATAACTCTTTTCCTGGTTGACTAGTTACACCGATAGTATAGATGTTTTCTTCAGATAATTTCTTGATAGCATCAATGGTTGAAGTACTTTGACCACTTTGCGAAATACCAACAGCAACCTCTAAATTAGGGTCAACCATGTCGTAATTGCTGTAGTTATAGGGTTGTTGCAAATCAACAAGCACATTGGCCTTTTTCTCGATGTAATATTTAGCGCTTAAAGCGGCGTTATAGCTAGAGCCAATTCCTAATAACAACCAAGATTGGCTAGTTAACAATTTGCTGTCAATTACAGCATCAATTTGTTGAGGATAGGTATCCAAGATTTTAGTCATTACTGAGGCTTCTTGATTTATGTAGGTTAACATTGTTGGGTTATTCATTGTTTTTTCTCCCTTATATATAAATTATTCTGTTTTTTTGGCGCCACACGATTCACGAATTATTAGTTCTGGAAAATGGGTTTCTTCTGTATTTTCAAGCACATCATGATTCATTAATTGAAATAAATAATGAAGTGCTATTTTTCCCAGAGATTCGTTATGTTGGTTGACGGTTGTTATTCTAGGTACCATGAATTCACCATTAGGAAAAGAATCACAACTACCGACTGCAATATCATCAGGGGATTTTAAATTATGATCCTGTAAAGATCTAAAAATACCCCAAGCGACACGATCGTTTATGGCTACTACTGCATCAGGTAAGACTTCAATCGAATCGAATAAATGATTCATACCGTCATATCCAGATTGTGAATAATAGTCATTAAGAATAATCAATTTATCATCAATCTGAGAATAAATATTCATGATTTTTTTAAATGCTGTCAATCTCTGGGTAGTAACCTTAATTCCAGGCTCACCGCCAATAAAGGCTATCCTTTTATGTCCAAGTGCTAATAAGTGTTGGGTGATTAATTCAGCGCTGAGGAATTGATCTCTTTCTACAAATAGAGCTTTGCACCCTTTTACTTTTTGACCAATAATAACGATTGGTATTTGCTCATTTAATTCATTTAATGAATTTAAGTAGGTCTTATCGACAAGATCACGGTCAATTTCACCACCTAATAGTAAAACTCCATCAACATGTCGTTCAGAAATGTTTTTAAAGGCTTCAATCTCCAATTGGACATTGACTTCTGGAGCGTTTTTACTGGCGGTCATAGTGTTGATTAAGAGAAGCGTATAATTATTTTTACGACTGATGACTTCGATTTGAGATATTAAATCAGTGAAGTAAGGATTGTTGATGTCTGATACTACCACGGCCAAAGTTTGAGTTTTGTTGGAAACCATACCACGAGCTAACATGTTAGGCTGGAAATTATTATTGGCTATTACTTTTTTGATTCTTTCACGTTTTTCTTTGGAGACGGAAGGACTGTTATTTAATACACGGGAGACCGTAGAGACTGATGTATCAGCCATTTTGGCTATTTCTTTAATAGTAATATTATTTTTCATAATTATAACCTCGTTGAATTAAATAAAGTGTAAAACAAACGAAAACAATAGACAAGATAAATTTGGTAAGGTTTCCAAAAACATGGTTGACATAATTATTGCATAGAATTAAGATTTAATTGTATTTGAAAGCGCTTAAACAAAAATAGGAACGTTTCCAAAAAAGGAAAAGCATATGAATAAAGACACAATATTGGCCATTGATATAGGAGGAAACAAAATTCTAATTGGTGAAACTGATTTGAATGGTGAAATTTTAAATAGAATTAAACAGCCATCTAATATTTCTTCTCAAAGAGCTGCCATTGAACAATTAATTGATATTATTGATGAATACATGGATAATTATGTTGTTGGTAATATCAAAGCAATATCTATTGATACAGTAGGACGGGTTAACAGCTATGATGGTATTTGGTATGAAATAGATCCCACTAACAAAGAGAAAATTAACATTTCTGAAATAATTCAAAGTAGATTTCAACTTCCATGTTATGTATTAAATGATTTGGTGGCAGCGACAGTAGCTGAAAATTTGCTTGGAATTGGTAACGCTACCAAAAATTTTATCTATTTAAGTATCGGAACTGGTATTGCGGGTAGAGCTGTTACTGATGGAAAAATTATTTTTGGCAAGGATTATGATGCTGGTGAATTTGGTCATATGGTCGTGGATTCGGAAAGCAATGTCAAATGTATTTGCGGTCGTAAGGGATGTGTAGAGCCATTGGCTTCAGGTCTGGGCATGTCTAACAGAGCTCATGAATTATTAGAGGATTATAAAACCAACCTAAAAGTATTACCAAATGAACGAGTATCGGCTAAAGATTTATTTGATGCTTATGATCTGAAAGACCCTCTAGCTTTAGTAGTTGTCAATCAATCGCTCCAAGCCACTAGCAATATGGTTATGAATCTTGTGAGAATTATGAATCCTCAGGCAATTCGATTTGGTGGTGGAGTAACTACTGGTGGATGGTATTTAGAACATTTACAAAAATTCTTGGAACCACAAACAATGCGATTTGTTAAATATGGTGTTAAGAATTCAAAATTAAATCCTAACTTAATAACTTTAAAGGGATGCGCATTATTTGCTATCGAAAAGCTAAATAGTAAGGAGCAAAGAATATGTCAACAGTCGATAAACTATTAGAACAAACTAACTTGCTTCACCAATTAATAAAAATTCCTGAAGGTATTGATTCAAAAGAAATGGTTAAAAAAATTTCTAGAAAAAAAGTAATTGGTCCATCTAAAGAAAACGAATGGAAGCACGTGGGTAGAGGTAGTTTGGAGAAAGAATCAGACGGTGGTTTTATTTTAGAATCTCCCACAAGATTTGATACATGGGCTCCAGGAGATCCTACTGATGGAGATTATGTTGGCTATGGAAATACTAAAGCAACGTTAATGATCGACCATGAAAACTGGGAAAACTATAATCGCATATCATTTGTGATTGATTCTGAATGCACCAATGTCATTAATCCTAATGTAATTTTTGAAATTCATAATCAAGGTAAACAAAGAATACCTGATCAATACAATCGAGAAGGTTATCATGTTATCAACTTGAGTAATCATTTAAAAAAGACGTACTTTTTGAATATATCAGATTTACCAAGAGATGAGATTACCGAAATTGATTTTAATTGGGAAGCTAACGGTTCTTATATGAACATTTCGGGTAAATATAATGTCAAAATTAAAGAAATTGAGTTACAGAAAATTGATGATTATGTAACTACGCAAGGCTGGACACCAGATGGTATTAGTTACTCTCATGATGGTTACGAAAATGGTGAAAGCAAGATTGCGGTAATAAATGATCGAAATGATAGTAATGAATTTTCTATTATTGATGCTAATTCTAAAAAGAATATTTATAACGGAAAAATAAGACAAATTCAAAATGATATGGGAATTTTTAAGGTGCTGGATTTTTCTGAAGTAAAAAAATCTGGAGATTACCAAATCGTATGCGGAAGTCTAGCAACAAGATCATTTAGGATTGGTTCATATAGAAATATCTGGGAGAATACTGTTCCTAAGGTCTTGAATTTTATATATGGAGAACGTTGTGGTTTTCCGATACCGGGAATTCATGGGACCTGTCATGAAGATGTAGTGGCTCAAAAAGATAATAAAACTATTAGTTATAATGGAGGTTGGCATGATGCGGGTGATTTATCACAACAACTAATTCATACAGCAGAAGCAACTCAAGCCTTATTTAAGATGGCTGAGAATGTTAAAAATACAAAATTATCAAAAAGGTTAGTTGAAGAGGGATGCTGGGGAATAGATTTTATTCTCAAAACGGACTTTGGAAAAGGATTTCATGCTACTAGTGCTGGAGTATCTAGGTGGACTGACAATAAGATTGGAACGATGGATGATGCTACTGCACGTGTCCATGATAATCCTTATGAAAATTTTCTGTTGAGCAGCATTTTAGCTGATATTGTTCAACAGAATAATTTGGATTTTGAGATGCAAAAACGCTTGGCCGATTTGGCAGTTTCATATTTTGAAGTGGCGTTGAATAAATTTAAACGAAGTCCATATGAAGAAGAACCGGTCATGTGGGAACATACCTACAGTACTTCTAAATCAATTTATGATGCAACTATCGTTATTGCGGCAGGTCACTGTTATCAAATAACGAACGATGGACGATATTTGAGTGTACTGATTGAATTTATGAATCGTATGATAAATTGTCAGGAATCTGATGGAATTACTTTAACTGATAAGACTATCCTAAAAGGAATGTTTTACCGCGATGCTAAACATAAAGTATTTCAACATTTTAATCATCAGGCTCGTGAGGCCTTGTTTGTCCAAGCTTTTGAGATATCCTTGAAGCTCCCTGTATCGGATGTTTTACATGATATTTGGTGTGAACGTGCAAGAGATTATGGCAGTTATTTATTATTCCTAAAGAAATTCACTTATCCTTATCCAATGATTGCAAGTGGCGTTTATTTTGAGACGGAAAATTTGGATAAAGAAAGTTTCAACAAACAGCATCTCTTAATTGATAACACTGCGTATCAAGATTACAAAGAACAATTGAAACAAGGAGTACAAATTTCTAAAGGACTTTATGTTAAAAGATTTCCGGTCTGGTTCTCTTTTAGGGGTAATAATGCTGTACTTTTATCAATGGGGAATTCAGCGGCAATTATGGGAAGAGTTCTTAAAAATAATGACTTGCTAAATTTAGCCAATGGACAATTACGCTGGATTATAGGGAATAATCCGTTTGATCAGTCATTGATGTTTGGCGAGGGTCATAATTATCAACAAGAGTACTCCACTTCATCAGATGATATGATAGGAGAATTACCTGTAGGAATTGAAACAAAGGGTAATAAAGACGTACCATATTGGCCACAATTCAATAATGCAACGTATAAAGAAGTTTGGATAGTTTCGGCTACGAAATGGCTATCCACCGTTTCGGAACTTTTAAAGTAAAAAATTGGAAATCTTAAATAGATTTCCAATTTTTTATTTATTTAGTAAATGAGCTCCACATGATTCACGTATTATTAGTTCAGGCAAATCGTTTGTTTCAATTGTTTCGAAGTCCTTGTTTTCAATTAAATTAAACAAGTAAAACAGTGCAATTTTTCCAAGTTTTTCATTATGCTGATTAACAGTTGTAATTCTGGGAATCATAAACTCACTACCTGGAAATTCATCACAGCTACCAAGGGCAATATCAGTAGGCACTTCTATTTGATGATCTTGTAAGCAACGGATAGCTCCAAAAGCCACTTGATCGTTAATGGCCACTATGGCTTCTGGAAGAGGCTTTCTGGAATTAAGCAACTCAGTTATAGCGTCATATCCCGACTGAGTATAAAAATCCGTTAAGATAACTTGCTGATTTTTAGATGGAGAATAGATATTTAGAACTTTTTTAAACTCGTTAACCCTTTGACTAGTGACCCTAATGCCGGGCTGGCCTCCGATGAATGCTAAATTTTTATGCCCCAAAGCTAATAAGTGTCTAGTAATAATAGAAACACTCTGAGATTGATTTCGTTCCACGAACGTTGCATTACAACCGTTAACCTTTTGACCAATAATAACGACAGGAATGTGTTCGTTCAAGATATTTAAGGCTTCGATATAATTTTTATTAATTTCTTCTTTATCAATTTCCCCACCCAAAATAAGAACGCCGTCAACCTTACGTTCCTCAATACTTTGAAAAGCGTCAATTTCAATTTGCACACTATTTTTGGAATTATTACCAGCAGTCATGGTGTTAATTAATAGAAGTGTGTATCCAGATCTATGAGCGATCTCACCGATTTGGGAAAGTAAATCAGTGAAATAAGGATTGTTAATGTCTGAAATTACTACTGCTAAGGTATTTGTTTTTCTGGAAACCATACCACGAGCCAGCATACTTGGTTGGAAGTGTGTTTGTTCAATGATATTCTTGATTTTTGCACGTTTAGCAGGAGATACAGAAGGACTATTATTTAGAACTCTAGATACAGTAGATACTGAGGTACCAGAAAGTTTGGCGATTTCCTTTATTGTTATGTGGGCCATGTGAGTCACTCCAATCTATAAGAATAATTCTAGACCTTATATAATATCATGACAATAATTTTATTTGGTAATGTTACCAAATATATATTGACACTGAATAGTAAGGTGATACAATGAATTTGTTGAATGAAAGCGCTTATTTCGACTATTAAACAATTTGGAAACGTTACTATATAAAATTTAAGGTTCAAAAAGACTTATTGATATTATAAATTGTGAGATTGAATAATTAGCACATTAGGAAAAATTTTTACTTTAATATTACTAAGGTTTCAAGCTCTAAGGGTTAATTTACAAAATTATATTTTTACGACAGAATTTTATTTTAGTAATGAATATATTTTTTTAAAATTAATTGGTAACGTTACCAATTAATAATGAAATTATTTAATTTTGAATCTAAAAATTGGTTATACGGAGTGAAGGTTCCAAATTGTATAAGAGGATAACAAATTATGTTATTGAGAATAAACCTTAAAGTTTCGAAATAAGTATAATTCTCAGAACTAAATGAGGAAAAAATAAGAGGAGTTTTATCATGAGTAAAAAAATGGGGCTAGTTTTGATGAATTTATTTCAAAACATTTGTTGCCTATTGCTGAAATATTAAGTCAGTTTAAACCCTTGAAGGCTATCCGTGATGGTATTGCTATGAGTATGCCATTAATCATTGTTGGATCAATCTTCTTAATTGCAGGGAGCTTTCCTATTGATGCTTGGACTACATGGATTGCAGCTACGTCGATTCGTGGTATTGCAATAGCAGATTTATTTAATAAGATTGTTAATGCTTCATTTGGCCTATTGGGAGTTATCAGTTGTTATGGTATTGCATCTAGCTATGCAGCATATCATGAAACTGATGGTCAATCAGCTGGTATTATCGCCATTGCTTCATATTTCGCCATTACACCTAGTATTTTTACTAGTGGTAAAGTGATTTCAGAAGGAATGCCTTATGATTACCTTGGTTCGAAGGGATTATTCATTGCCATCATTATTGGTTTAATTACTGGTGGTATTTTCCAATGGTTTATTAATCATGATATTCAAATTAAAATGCCAGAAACAGTGCCTTCAGCTGTATCAAAAAGTTTTAGTGCATTGATTCCCGGAGCTGTAATCATTTCATTGTTTGGTTTAATTTATGCAATCTTTGGATGGTTAGGTTTAGGAAACGTTCATGATTTATTACTCCATGTATTATCTAAACCATTAGGATTTTTAGGTGGAACTCTAGGCGGAACATTGATAGCTGTATTCCTAAACAGTGCTTTCTGGTTCATCGGTATTCATGGTTCAAGTATTGTTAATAGTATTATGTCACCAATTTGGTTAATGAATACTGATGCTAACCGTGTTCTTTTTAAAGCTGGTAAATTAACTTTAGCTCATGGTGGAAAAATTATTGCCGCTCCATTTATTGATAACTTTGTTTACATGGGTGGTGGTGGTGCCACTCTTGGATTAGTATTGGGTATTGCAATTTTAGTAAGTATGAAAAAGGCAAGTAAACAACTACAAGTTTTAGCACCAATTACTGTAACTCCAGGTATTTTCAATATTAATGAGCCAACCATGTTTGGTATGCCTATTGTTTTGAATACGAGTTTGATAATTCCTTTCCTAATTGCACCAATGTTCAATGCATGTACAACTTATTTTGCAATGGCCATGGGAATAGTTCCATTATGTATCGGAGCGGTTGTTCCTTGGACAATGCCTCCAATTATTTCCGGATTCCTTGCAACAAACAGTTTTATGGGATCAGCACTTCAGGCCTTTAATCTTGTTATTGATATTCTAATTTATCTACCATTCTTAATGGCACAAAATAAGCAACAAAAGATTCAAGAAGCTGCAGCCGAAGGCATAGATTTATCTAAAGAAGCATAGAAAATTAAGCTCTAGTAAATGGAGAGGAAGATAAAAATGGGAAAATTAGGGGTATCTGTTTATCCTGAAAGATCAACTTATGAGAAAGATATGGCATATCTAGATTTGGCTGCAAAGTATGGCTTTAAAAGGGTCTTTACTTCATTACTAGAAATAAAAGGTAATAAGGATGAAGTTCTATCAGAGTTCAGGAAGGTAGTAAATCATGCCAATTCCTTGGGTATGCAAGTAATTATTGATATAAATCCAGGCCTTTTCAAACAATTAGGAATCAGTTATGACAATTTATCTTTTTTTCATGATTTGGGAGCCTGGGGTATTAGATTGGATGTAGGTTTCAATGGTTTGGCAGAAGCTCAAATGACGCATAATCCATATGGACTAAAAATTGAAATTAATATGTCTCAAGGTACTAAACAAATTGATAATATCATGTCATTTTCACCTGATAAAGATAATCTTTTAGGATGCCATAACTTCTATCCACATCGTTTTTCAGGTTTAGGAGTAGATTTTTTTAAGCAAACGACAGAGTCATTTAACAAGTATGGAATTAACACGGCAGTCTTTGTTAATTCTCAAAATGCCACATTTGGCCCATGGCCAACACAAGATGGATTACCAACAATAGAAAATCATCGTGGATTAGAAATTGCAACCCAAGTTAAACATTTGGTACTTATGGGTTCTATTAATGACATTATTATTGGAAATGCTTATGCAAGTGAAGATGAATTAAAAGAAATGAGTGAAGCCTTTAATTCGCTTTATCCAGTTATAAAAGTTTCTCCCATTTCTGATATAACTCCGTTGGAACGTGCAATAGTATTTGATAATCAACATACATATCGTGGAGATCGTAGTGAGTACATTATAAGAAGTTCTGAAATGCGTATGAAATATGCTAAAGAGGATATTCCAGCACATAATACTAGTGATATCAAGCGCGGAGATATTTTGATTGATAACAATGATTATGGACAATATAAAGCGGAAGTAGAGATTGCTTTGCAATCGATGCCTAACGATGGACGTGCAAATGTGGTGGGGCATATAACTGAAAAGGAATTATTCTTGCTTGATTATCTAAAACCTTGGAGTAATTTTAATTTGAGTAATGAAGATAAATTATAGAATCTATGGAGATGTTGAATTATGGAAAAATTAACAATAATGTTAGCTTGTGGAAACGGTATGTCAACAAGTTTACTTGCTAAAAGAATGCAAGATGCCGCTGATAAACAAGGATTAGATGCAGTAGTATTTGCGGGAGCAGTTAAAACAATTCCTAGTGAAATGGATAAGAAACATCCGGATGTAGTATTGATTGGACCTCAAGTAAGATATGTAGTTCCTGAATTGAAAGAAAAATTAGATGTACCCGTTGAAATGATCAATACTATGGATTACGGAATGATGAATGGTGAGAATGTCTTGGAAACTGCTAAAAAACTTGTTGCAGCAAGTAAGTAATTAAATTAAGAAAAGAGACTAATTGAAATGGAATATGCAGCTGAACTTTTTCCAGTATTATCTGAATATAATAATGATTCCCTAGGTACATTATCTAAATTAAAGGATATGGGTTATAGAGGAATTGAAATGTTTGGTGTGTCAAAATTTTCAGCTGATGAATTAAAACAAATAATCGATCAAAGTGGCTTAGTATTAACAGGATATCAATTACCATGGAGAGAGATGCAGGCGTCAACTTTAACCTCTACGATTAATTATCAACAGAGACTTGGTAATAAACATTTAATTATTGATGCTTTAGGTGGTCCATGGGAATCAGGTCACAAAGTTACGGAAAATACTGTTGAAATGTGGAAAAAGCATACTAAAAGAATTAATGAAATCAATAAGGAACTGATTGATTGTGGTATGGATCTAACATATCATACGCATGCATACGATTATGGTGAACCAATAGAAAATACGGTTCCATCCTTGGAAATTTTATTAAAGTATATAGATGATAGTGTGGGAATTGAAGTTGATACAGGAAATTGTATTGAAGGTGGCCAATCACCTGTGGTATATATAAATAAACTAAAAAATCGAGTTCAATTTGTACACTGTAAACCATATTCCAAGTTGTTACGATATGATGTGCCTTTAGGATCAATTAAGGATGAAAATAAATGGTCTGACATTAAAAAAGCTGCCGAATGTAGTGGTACTGATTGGTTAGTAGTTGAGCCGGAATCAACAAAACTAGGAAATATATTTGATGTAATGAATGATTCGTTAAAAGAATTAATTAAGTATCAATAGTATTTGGTGGTATTTTGGATAATACAAAATAATTAATAATAGGACATATCAAAATGCCCTATTTTTTTGTCTTGTTTAGGCTTTTTTACTCCTATATCATGTAGATATACAAGTAAAAAGGGGGTTAAGGGGATGGAAACCATCATGGTATTAATTTTGATGGCATCTTTAGTTGCTATTTTTGTTTATGCTTTTAAATGGTTTAAACATAGACAAAATACTAAAGTCAGACAACGTGATCAAAAGAAATTATTGATTAGTGTTGCTATTATGGTTATTTCTTTTATCGCAGTTGGAGTTACAGGAGAGAGTACGGAAAAGAGTTCTAGTTCCGATAGTTCCGCTAAGACGGAGAAGGTGTCTAAGAAAACCGAATATGTAGGCAAAGACAAATACAATATTGCGAAAAAAGAGAATGTGGCTTTGATTGCTAAAGAGAAGAAATTGTCTAAGCAAGAAGATAAACTACAGAATCAACGGGATGATATAGAGACTAAAGAGGCCGAGGCTAAGCAAAAAGCTGAAGAGGAACAAGCCGCTGCTAAGAAGCAAGAAGAAAAGCAGGCCAAGGAAGCTCAGAAACAACAAGAGGCCGCTCAAAAGCAACAACAAAAACAGGCTCAAGAAGCACAACAACAGCAACAAACTCAGCAGCCACAACAAGAACAATCGCAACAATCTAGTTCTCAACAAGGGGATATGAACACAGCCAGTTCGGGAACAATTATTGGTAATTCAAGAAGTCACATTTATCACGTGCCTGGTCAGCGAGGATACAATATGAATTCGTCTAATGCTGTCCGTTTCAATACAGAGCAAGATGCTATCAATGCTGGTTATAGGAGGTCTAAAGTCTAATGAAAAAAATTACTAAATTATTAGTTTTGTTGGCGTTAGTTCCTTCTGTAACGGCTTGTGCTAATGAAAGTCAGGCTGCGGAAAACAGTCATAGTAAAGTAGAAATAGTAAAGAACTATTCTTATCAAAAGAAAACTAAGAAATTAGTAGCTAAGAATAAGAAGCTTAAGAAGTCAATTGAGTCGTTGCAAGATAAGATTTCAGATGATCAAAAATTTATCGATAAGCATAACAATAAGACAACTCAAAGTACATCTAATACATCTGATTTAGCTAATCTAGATTATAATGGAACTCAAGAAATTATCGTCAATGACAATAAGCCCAATTTTTCACAGGAAGATTTGAGCACAGCTAAAGGTGCTTGGGATCAATATGGTGACTTGGATAATTTGAATCGGGTAACAGCTGCTAATGCTTTGTTGAACGTATCAAAAATGCCATCAGCTAAGAGAGAAGCATTACATTGGAATCCAACTGGGTGGCATAATAAACGGATTAGCGGTGGTTGGTTGTACAATCGTAGTCATTTGATTGGTTACCAATTAACAGGTCAGAATAATAATCCTAAGAATCTGATGACAGGAACACGTTCATTAAATAGTCCAGAGATGTTGGCCCATGAAATGGATATTGCTTATTATTTAAAACAAAGTAGTTCTCACTATATTAGATATCGTGTCACACCAATCTTTAGAGGAGATGAATTGTTGGCTCGTGGTGTTCAGATGGAAGCTCAATCCATTGGTGACAATGCAGTTCATTTCAACGTTTATATATTCAATGTTCAATCAGGCGTTACTATAAATTACGCAGATGGAACGAGCAAAGTTGGTTAAAAATAAAAAATCGGTCTAATCAAGACCGATTTTTTTATTGATTGAATCTACGAGCTGGATTCAAACTGTCTTGTTTGTGACCTTTAATGATTTCATCTTCTAAGGTAATTCGACGTTTCAACTCATCTAAGTTATTTTGAGCCTGGGTGACGTTATCTTGAGCCTTTTGTTCCTGTTTAATAAGTAATTTATGTCTCTTAATCAAAGCGCCTTTGCCATTTTTTTGACTCAGTTCGATATATTCTTTAATTTCAGCAATAGGCATGCCTAGTTCACGAAAAAATTTAATGCCTTCAAGCCAAGTTATTGACTCATCATCAAATACACGTTGATTTTCAATATTTCTCTTTAGAGAGGGAATCATATTCAGTTCCGCATAGTAACGAATTGTGGCAACAGGTAGGTTAACTTTTTTACTAGCTTCAGAAATTTTGAACATATGATCACACCTTTCTTGATGCGACCTTATGATGACACCTTTTCGAGTTAAAAGTTTAATAATGTACGTTATGGAGAAATTAAATTTGTACAAAAGTTAAACTATACTTAAAAAATATATTTGGCTAATATAATATTTTTAGAAAAAAGTGTTTAAAGACAATAGTTATCAGCGTCAGCTATTGTATAATACAAACTGAGGTGATAAAGGCATGATTAATACACCATATACTTTTCAGGATACTGATGCGTTTAAGAGTACCGAACGCTTAATTATTAAAGGTCGTTTCTTTGCGACGGCAGTTTCTGATTCGTTTAATACATTTAAACCTAAAAAAAGAAATATTCATAAAATATTAAATATCAAAAATAAGTTGTTAGTTCCCGAACTATTGGAAGTTAAACGTCAAAGAATGTCAAAATCTGTCTTCGCATTCTTCCGTGGAACTGTTGATGTGATGCATTACGATCTTTCACGAAATGAGAATAGTGGGATTCGTGTTTTGGTCGGAGGGGATGCTCATTTAGGAAACTTTGGTTTCTATGGCTCATCTGAGGGACAGTTGTTATTTGATATGAACGACTTTGATGAAGCCCATTTAGGTCATTGGGAATACGACTTAAAACGTCTATTAGTAAGTGCGCTTTTAGTTGCTCGTTCACATGGCTTTGATGAAAATGACGTTCAAGAGTACCTTTTAACGGTCGTTGATACTTATTTTGATACGTTGAAACACATGACAAAAATTTCAGAAATGAAACGTTTTATTTTGCCTAATACACTTCAAAATATTACGGAAATATTCGGTAAGCTTAAAGATAATGAAGAGTATTTCCAAGAATCTTTTAACAATATGATTGCTAAAAGTATCAAGAAGGCTCAAAAGAGTAACTCCAAATTGGTTATTGAAAAATATACTGAAGTAAATGATGGTCAACGTCGTTTTGTTGAGAATAAACCAGTCACACAACACATAAGCAAAAAAGATTATAAGAGTGTTGCCCATGGATACGAAAAGTATAAGAAAAACCAACGCAGCGATGTTAGACTGTTCTTAGAAGACTTTAAAATTATTGATATTGTCCGCCATAGTGTCGGCGTCGGCAGTGTAGGTACACTTTGCTATTTAATTTTGTTGAGAGATTTGGATAGTAACTACTTAGTTTTACAAGCTAAGCAAGCTTTACCTATCTATAACAATGACGAGTTGTATTTTGATAGCAAGGTTAGTCAGGGTCAGAATATTGTAAACAGTCAATTGATCCTGCAAAGTGCTTCCGATCCATTCTTGGGAGCCTTTGATACTGAGCAATATAGTTTTTATATGCGTCAATTTAAGGATATGAAATCATCTATTAATTTAGATAAACTAGATTTTGAATCTTTCAAGGATTATACAAAGGTTTGTGTTATTCTCCTTGCCAGAGCGCATTCACATTCACCAAACTATCCTTTAATTATTGGATTTGGTGAAGAATATGCTGACATAGCTAACTCATTAATGAATTTTACCAACAGTTACGCTCAACAAGTGGAGTACGACTTTGAATCATTTCAGAAGGATTTAAAAGATGAAGGGTAGTCATTAAATGAAACGGAAATTTTATAATCGCGATTTAAGCTGGATACTATTTGATAACCGAGTAATTGATCAAGCCTATGATAGTGATGTACCACTTTTAGAAAGACTACGTTTTTTGTCCATTGCTTCAAATAACTTAGATGAATTCTTCCGAGTAAGAATGCACAATATTGATAGTATGGTTATTAATAATAAAACTGAAAAGAGAACTGATCTAACTGGTGACGAAGTTCTTAATTTGGTTTATGAATTTAACTCTAGAAATATTGCTAAGCAGTACAAAAAATATGAAGCATCAATGCAAGACGCACGTGATAGAAAATTATTCTATATATTAAAGTACGATGAATTGAAAGATTCTGAAAAGAAGACTGTCAAAAAGTATTTTAATAAAAAAATCTTGCCACGGCTTGATATGCAGAGATTTTCTAAGACTTACAAGTATCGTCGCAATTTGAATTTGTTGATGGAGACGCCACATCATATTTACACTAGTCCAATTCCAGAAGATCTAGATCGTCTAGTGGAAACTGGTATCGAGAATCACTATATTTTGATTGAAGATGTTATTCGTAATGTCGCAACTGATTTAATTAGAAAATATAAGATCAAGAAGACTTATGTTTTCCGTGTTACTTATGATCAGAACAAGCCATACGACTTTTTAAGTAAAGATATGACTGACGATGAATATTTGAATAAGATGATCAATTACGTTGATACTAGAGAATTGCGTAATATTATGCGTGTGGAATTTGCTTGCAACGGTGAAAGCCATAGTCGTGAGTATTTTGCTAAGCTATTTGATGTCAGCAAGAAGAGTGTTTACAAAATACCTGGTCCTGTTGATATTAAGTTTTTGAATACACTTTTCAAGCGTTATCGTGATCATAAGGAATTGATTTTCCCAGCTTTTAAGGCATTGAAGTGGAATCCATCCAAGAATATTTTGGATTATTTGAAACATTCGTCATTATTAGTTCAGTATCCTTATGATTCTTACAGTGTTTTCATTAATTACTTAGAAGCGGCTGTTCATGATCCAAAGACGACTAAGATTTTCATTACAATTTACCGTACTGAAAAAGATTCCGATTTGTTGAGGCTTTTGAAAGAAGCTGCGGAAAAAGGTATCGAGGTTACCGCTATTGTTGAACTGAAGGCTAGATTTGATGAAGTCCATAATATCGAAGTAACGAAATTCCTACGTGAAGCAGGCGTTCAAGTCTTATTCGGTGACAAAGTTAATAAAGTCCATTCGAAAATCTGTTTGGTATTACATGGCGACAATAGAGGGTATGTTCAAATTGGTACTGGAAACTACAATGCAATCACAGCTAATGGTTTCTCCGATTTGAGCTATTTTACAAGTAATCAGATGTACATCGATGATGCTGTGAGATTCTTTGACCACTTAGTTAATGAAACTAAAGTTGAATATAATCTACTAGTGACATCACCAGATGGCATCAAGAAAATGATAATTGAAAATATCCGTTTGGCTACTGAAGCATATTTGCGTGATGGTCAAGGTGGAGTCTTCATGAAAGTTAATGGTTTAACTGATGTTGAGGTTATTAATGCTATTTATAAAGCTGCTCGACAAGGTTTGCCATTTAGAATGATTGTTAGAGGTCCATGTTCATTGAAGATTGGTATCTGTGGACCAAAAGAGGATATTCGTGTAAAGAGTATCGTGGGGCAGTTGTTGGAACACAGTCGAATCTTCAAATTCCAATATGGTAGTGACCATACGGATGTTTGGATTTCGTCAGCTGATATGATGACTAGAAATCTTGATCGTCGTGTTGAATTGGCTGTTCCAATCGTTGAGGAAAAATCAAAATTGAAATTAAATAAGATTATCAATACCTTCTTGAAGGATACAGAGAATTCTTATTGGTTAGATTCCGATGGCGATTATGTCAAAGAAGAGAAAGACAATGGAATTTCTGCACAACAGACTTGGCTAAGCCGCTTGAAGTGGAGAAAGTACATTAAAACAAATTAAATTTGGGGATTTATATAGAATTCGTCGTGAATTCTATTTTTTTGCCTTTTTAAATAAGGTGTAAATTCAATAGTTTGATTAACGCGGTTAAAATTCCTAAATATTATTATGTACACCCGATTACTCTGTCTAATTCTCAAGTACAGTCTTTAAAGAATAGAGCTGGGATTCATGGTATTAATATTCAGGTTTTAGAATTACATTTTGATGGTCATAATGGTGACCATCTTTTAGTGTATAGCGAAATAGGCGAGGAAGTTTATTTAGTTGCGATTGGTACACATAGTGATTTATTTAGAAAATAGTTAAATTTTTTAATTGATTGTATAAAAATAACCACCCATTTCTGGGTGGCTATTTTTGTTAGATTTGAAAGACTAAGTTTAACATGTTTTCTTAGTTATTGCTAAGTTTGGATTTTTTTGTTTGATAACAATAATAACCAAACTTCTATGCAATATAGCGGAAACGCGTTCCACAAGGGCAACCTCCTGTGGTTTGCTACGATACCGGAATCACACGCCAAGTGCGCGTGTAATTCCGATATCTAGGCAAATCCTCGGAGACTGAGCGCCCTTGTTCCACGCTCTTTTGAAACGAGCTGCGCAGGGGTAACCCATTGTGGTTTGCTACAGAACTGAAATCATCCGCAAGTTCAGCGGCTAATTCCAATTCTTAGGCAAATCCTCATGGGTTGACCACCCCTGCTACGCTCTCTAATCTTTGAAATTGCCGCTTTCGACGTCTTTAATGAATTGTTCCAAATGGTCGAAGTAAACTGGAGCATTATCGATCATATGATGATGTCCTCCATTTGGTGTTGTTACTAGGCGTGCATGTGGAATTTCTTTTTGCATGATCTTAGCTGTTGCGATTGGCATTGTTTCATGTTCACCAAATGTCAACAATGTTGGCACTGTAATTTCTTTAAGGTGTTTTCTGAAGTGCCAGTCTTTTAACTTACCTGTGATAACGAATTCGTTGTCACCTTGGAATGTGTTGTAAACGGCTGTGGCTGTTGTGTCGACTAAATGTCTGATGGCTGTTGGTTGTTTACGATCAACATATTCAGCATTTAAAATATCAACATAGCTTTGATATGTAGGATCTGATAAGTCGTTTTTGGCTTCGATATCTTGCATATATTTAACTTTGTCAGGTCCCAATGTGTCTAGACGGCATTGGTTAACGCTCTTAACGTATTCATCAATTTCGTCGACCATACTTGAGATGATGGCACCTTTAAGGTGTTGTCCATATTTAGCAGCGTACATTTGAACTAATGCGCCACCCCATGATTGTCCGATTAGATAAAAGTTATCTAAACCTAGCTTTTGTCTAACTTCTTCAACTTCTTCTAGGAAGTAATCGTATGTCAGATATTTTTTAGCGATTTCGGGGTCGCTATAGTCGGGTTGATCTGAATACCATGATCCTAGTTGATCGTACATGGTTACTTGAACGCCTAAGTCGGCTAATTTTTCACCGAAGTTTTCCCAGTATTCGTGGTTTCCACCGGGTCCACCGTGGAGGCATAGCAATTTGATGTCACCATGACCTTGAGTGTTAGTCCAAAGATGATAGCCATTGTCTAATGTTAAAATTGTTGTTCCTTGTTTCATAAGATAAGTCACCTTCCTGCAAATGATAGTTATAAGTATATATCTATATCTAAGGTTATTTCAAATATTCTATAATATAATTTTAATAATTCTAACGAAAATCTTATTTTTATTATGAGAAATTATGATGTAAATATTTTAAATGGATATAACATATATGATAAAATTGGTATACATTTATAAAGGGGCGATATGATGAAAAAGTGGGTTATTAGTCTATTGTCTGTGGGGATGCTTTTAGGAATATTTGGCATGTCAGGAATCAGTGATTCAGATTCACCAAATACAGTTGAAGAAACAGTTCAAGCAGATACTAGTAGTAATAATGAACGAACAATTAATTATGTAGTTTATCGGGGAAATTCTAGTTTACTCTCACCAATGGATGCATTCTTCACCAAGAGTGCAGATATAACATCCAATGATGATGGTAGCTATAAGGTTACATTGACGGCAGAAGTTTCCAATTTAACTAGTCTAAAAGTAACGACAATTGATAATCAACAACCAAGTGTTTCAAGCACATACACTAAGAATGCTAAAAAGTATCTTGATATCAGTTTTAATATTAAAAGTTTGAGTGAGTTGGACAAACCAATTTCAGGAACTGTACAGACGAAATTGTTAGATCTTAATGTTGATAAGGCGACAGTTAATTTTAAATTTGATTCCAGTAGTTTAGATGGTCAAAAATCTAATACATTCTTGAATAGTCTGAAATCAATCACTGATGCGGAAGATGAAACAAAGTCAGTTTTGGCTGATGCTAAAGATACCGCTAATAGTATTAAAAATGATTTGAGTACTGATAATGATAACGACATTATTACGGCACCTAAAACTACCAATTCACAAACAGCAAGTACAACTAATAATAATCAAACAGATAATGATAAAACGGTTATTAAAGAATTAACTTATAAAGTTGCTAAAGATGATGGCGACGGGGCGATGATTTCACCATACTTTACAAATACAGCTAAGGTGATGCAAAATCCTGACGGTACTTATTATGTAGAGATGACGATCAAGTATCCTAAAAAGTTTGGTAACAATGCAATTCAATTGAATTATATTAATAATGAAAAACCAACTAATTTGAGTTTTACCAGTTCAGGGGACAGTAATTATCTCAAATTTGATTTTCCAATTAATAATTTAAGTGATTTAGGCAAAGTGATTCCTGGTAATGCAACTTTGAATTTGCCTGATTTTAATCTCGACAAAGATTTGAATTTTGATTTGAACTTTGATGGTTTTAATCCTTCAGATATTTCAGGAATTGTAAGTAGCTCTGACGTATCCGGATTGTTATCAGATTTGAGCAGTTTAAGCAATTCTAAGAATATCAAGACTGACAAAACTACTAATGACAATAAGGCACTCGGCACGTTACCTCAAACAGGTGAGGAAACGAATGCAGCTTTGGGTATTATTGGTGGTTTGCTTTTGATACTTTGGATTGTTTTGTTGAAAACAACATATTTGAAGAAATAATCTTGGATTTGGTTAAAATTTTTGCTCCAGATTAGTGGGTGATTTCTTTCCAAATCTTTTAAATAAAATGACGGCATCTGTTTAGGACGTACTGTGCACACTTATCCTAAATGGGTGCTATTTTAGATTTTTAAGTCAATAAAGTAGTCATGCTCCAATAACATTGTATGATTAAGAAAAAATCAATTTGAGGGTACCGCGATGGATAGTTTAGATGAAAAAGATGTTGTGGCCCTATGTGGTCAAGTGGGAGCAGTGCTTCTAGAAAATGGAGCCGAAACTTCACGGGTAGAAAATACTGTGGAGTATATCGGTCGGGCAGTAAATTTACCGATAGTTTGTCATGCAACGATGACGGCTGTTTTTGTGAACTCGGAAAAAAGTGCTACAACGAGAATTTTTAAAGTTCGTGTGGGTGATTTCAACCTTCAAAAAGTTGATCGAATCAATACGCTGTCACGTGAATTTTCCCAGCATAAAATGACCTTCAAAGAATTAAAAGAAGCTGTGACTGATGTTGAGTTCGACACATCAGATTTTAATTTATTTGAGAAATGTTTGGGGGCAGGTTTAGTCTCAGTCGCACCGATGTTGTTGTTTAAGGCAACTTGGTTTGATTTGTTCCTGTCATTTTTTGTCGGTATCTTGGGATATCTAGTGGCAAGAGTTGTTGGACAGCATTCTAAAATTCCTTATATTGCTGTAGCTATGGGTGGTTTGAGCATTAGTGTCTTGGCTCATATTTTGCTAGATGTGGGAATTGCTTCAAGTGCTAACAATATTATTATTAGTGCCTTAATGCCTTTGGTACCAGGAGTTCCAATGACCAATTCATTACGAGAGATTATTGAAAAAAACACTATTTCCGGTTTAGTCAGAGCAACTGACGCCATTATGGCGGGAATCTCGATTGGTAGTGGTGTGGTTATTGGTCAAATCTTGATTAAGGCTGTCTTGGGAGGGTAAAAATGCAAATACTATTAGGATTTATTTTTGGCTTTTTATCTAGTGTTGGTTTTGGTATTGTGACCAATAATCCTAGAAGAACTTTGATGCCGGCAGGTTGGATCGGAGCAATTGCTTGGGTCATTTATATCGTTGCTGGTTGGTATGACCATGGAGTAATCATGCCGAACCTTTTGTCAGCAGTTGTTATTGGACTATTAGGTAATTTAGCCGCCATTTTGGTTAGAGCACCAGTAAATATTTTTTATGTCCCTTGTTTAGTCTCACTAGTTCCAGGAGCAATTATTTATGACAGTATGAAAAATTTTACTTTAGGGTATGATAATTTAGCTGCACACGGATTGATTAAAGCTTTAACAGTTGGATTGTCTTTAGCAATTGGATTCATTATTGCCGAAGCCATTTCTAATAAAATCTATCCACCTTTAAAAAAACATTTAGAACAAAAAAACCGCTGATATTGTGTCAGCGGTTTTTATTTTCCTGAAGGGGGAAAATTTATTATTCAGTTTCTTTGGCTTCTTCGTTCTTACTGTTGCCAGATTGTTGTTTCTTCCATTCAGCATTAGTCATCAAATCATCAACGTTTAAAGTGATTTTATCTACTTCTTTACCGGTCATTTCTTTGACTGAACGAGCAATACTATTCACGATTCTATCAAAAATTTGAGGTGCTGGTTTGCCATATTCCAATATGGCTTTCAGTTCGAACGATAACTTGTCATCATCATTATCAACGTTCACACCCTTGGTAGGATTATCAATAAAACGGTCAGTTAGGTTACTAATGGCACCGCCATTTAGAGAGAGTACACCATCAATTGAATGAGCTGTTTGGCTAGCAATTTTTTCTAAAACTTTATCTGAAAAGTTTAATTCCTTTTGAATTGAATTTTCCTGATGATTGTTTGTTTGAGTGTTAGTCATATTTTTTCCTCTTTTCTAATTTACACGGTTATTGTCGTTATTTTTATTCTGTTGTTGCCATTCTTTTTTAGTCATGACATCGCTGATATAAACGTTAGTTTCGATTACTTTAAGTCCAGTCATACTTTCGATGGCTGAACTAACTTCATGGAGAATATTTTCAAAAACTTGATGTGCGTCTTTGCCATATTCCAAGATGATTTCTAAGTCTAAAGCAGTTTGTTTTTCGCCGACATCAACATCGATACCTTTAGTGATATCTTCTTTACTACGAATTTTGTCAGCAATATTGTCGAAGACGTTACCATTCATGGAGAGAATACCGTCGATATCACGGATTGCCATCCCAGCAATTTTAGCGATTACGTCTTCATTAAATTTCAATTTACTATTCTTTATTAAATCGGCGTTTAGCGGTTGTACTGCCATGTTATTACTCCTTTATTTGTAAAATTTTGGTAATTTTAGATCTTAATGAAGATTTGTCTTCGGCAGATCCAGTTATGGTAGCAATCAAGTAGCCAACCATTCCGGCCAGAACTATTAATAATAAATTTCCAAAGCCTAGAACTATCCAGATTGCGACCAGAACACTTCCAACAATGGAGCCAATTATGCCTCTTTTCATATTCTTATCCTCACACAACTTTTACTTTGCCACGATTTAAATTAGGTTTTAAATCAACAGTTGTTTTCTTAATAGGAATACTTAAATGTTTGGCCAATTGTTCATTAGCGATACGTTTAATATTTTCACCTTGGCGGTGTAAATTCTGTTCTTCAGTACTAAGCGCTGAAATGAACATTTTAGCTTGGCGATTCTTGCCTAAAATTTTGAGATCAACATCGACATCGGTAAGGTTAGGAATTTCTTTGATTTTATTTTTGATTATTTTTTCAATGGAGGCCTTAGAAATTCGTAATTTACCATTAGCAGAGTCGAAACGAACTTCTTGGTGTTTAACAGGTACGAAAATTCCATACATCAGTAGAACCAAGAAAATCAGAGTGGAGATACCGGCGAAAACCAGTGAAGTGTAGAGTAGAAAGTCTCGTGGAAGTTGAAAACCTTTAATTACTTCTACTACTGGTTTAAGTGGATAAGCTAAGGCAATGAACCAAAGTACTTGTAGTAATCCTAGTATGGAAGCAACTATTAGAATACCTTTCGATATTTTTTTCATAAATTTCCCCTTACTAACTTCTTCTCATACTGCTGAAAAGCCAAGTGGTTAATAATACAACGACTATAGCTCCAACAATAGCTGGTACGATTGCCATACCTGCAACGTTTGGACCCCAAGCTCCGAGAAGTGTTTCACCAAGCCAAGCTCCAACTAAACCTCCAATAATATTACCAACCCAGCCCCAAGGCATATCGCGATTGATAATCATACTAGCAATAGCCCCTATAACGGCGCCAACTATAATAACCCATATAGTATGTAGCATTTTAACCATCCCTTTCTTTCAAGAAAATTACTATTTCCTTTTATTTATAAGTTCATCTTAAAGAATTACTTGTGAACTTGTCCACAAATAACTAATGGAAATTATAAATAAAAAATGATTCAAAAATATGATCAAACTTGATAGACATCAAGTTTTTTAATGTTCATTCTCAGTAGAATATGTCTTGTAAGTTGAGAGAGCGAAGCAAAGATGTCCAGCTCTTGAGGATTTACATGATATTTGGAATTGCACACAAGGTGGGCGAGGCCGAATATTAGGTAAACCGCAGAGAGTTATCTTTGCGTAGATCGTTTAATGAGAGAGCGAAGCAAAGATGTCCAGCTCTTGAGAATTGTTCAGGAAGATTAGATAAATACGAGAAGGGAAAATTAAAATGAATAAGCTAAATATATGGATACAGAAACATCAAAATAAATTAACAGCTTCAATCGCCATTTTAATTGTAGTAAGTTTGATTGCTAAGTTTTTATTGAAACTACCAACGCTTAGTACAGTTGCAATGATTATTGCCAGTATTATCGGAGCCATTCCAGTGGCTCTACATGCAATATCCGCATTACAGAACAAAGTTATCAGTATTGAATTACTAGTAACAATTGCAGTTGTCGGAGCCTTTATCATTGGAGAATATGAAGAATCAGCTGTAGTTACATTCTTATTTCTTTTTGGTAATTTCTTGGAACAAAAGACTTTGGAGAAGACTCGTTCTTCCGTTAAAAGTTTAACGAAGATGGCACCAACTACAGCCGAATTGGTCAACGAAGATGGCACAACTGAAGAGGTTGATGTTGATGATTTGGATGAAGGTGATCACGTTGTTGTTAAGCCTGGTGGTCAAATTCCTGTCGATGGAAAAATTATCGATGGTACAGGTTATATGAATGAAGCCTCAATTACTGGTGAATCAACTCCAGTTGAGAAGAGTATTGGTGACAATGTTTTCGCTGGTTCGATCACTGATAACGGAACAATAACTATCGAGACGACATCCGTGGGTGAAGATACTACCTTCGGTAAGATCATCGAATTAGTTGAGGAAGCACAAGATAGTCAGTCACCTGCCGCTCGTTTTATTGATAAATTTGCGACTTATTACACACCAGCTGTATTGATCATCGGTATCTTAGTTTGGGCAATCACACAAAACTTTCCATTGGCTATTACCGTTCTAGTTCTAGGATGCCCTGGTGCCTTGGTTATCGGTGCTCCCGTTTCAAACGTTGCCGGAATTGGTAATGGTGCTAAGAATGGTATTTTGATGAAGGGTGGCAATGCCGTAAATACCTTCTCACACGTTGATACTTTGGTACTCGATAAGACTGGTACTTTGACAACCGGGAAAATGTCAGTTACTGATGTAGTCAATTTTGGTAAAGATAAGAATGAAATGATGGCTTTACTTTCAGCTGTTGAAAATACTTCAGACCATCCTTTGGGTCAAGCTATCGTGAAGTACGCTCATGATTTAGGTGTCACAGATGATGTTAAACTACCTGAATTAGATACCGTTAAGGGTCAAGGGTTAGTCAGTCAAAGTGATGAATTCAAGATTTTAGTTGGTAACGAACGTTTGATGAAAGCCAATAACGTTCAAATTACTAAAGAACAGAGAAAAGCTATTAATGCTCGTATGAACGATGGAGATTCTGTCGTATTGATGGCTCTTGATCAAGAATTACGTTTAGTCGTTGGTGTGAATGATCAATTGAGACCAGATGCTAGAGAAGGACTTCAAGCATTAAAAGATGCTGGTTTAAAACGAATCGTAATGTTAACTGGTGATAATAAGGTCGCTGCTCAACGTGTTGCCGAAAGATTGCCAATTGATGAAGTACATGCCGAATTATTACCTGAGGACAAAGTTGAGTTTGTTAAGAAGTTTAAAGAACAGGGTAATACCGTAGCCTTTGTTGGTGATGGTATTAACGATAGTCCTTCACTTGCTACAGCTGATATCGGAATTGGTATGGGTACTGGGACAGATGTCGCTATCGAAACCTCAGATATCATTTTGGTTAAGTCCAGCTTTGATGCTTTGGCACATGCTTACAAGTTATCTAAGAAGACCGTCGCTAATACAAAAGAAAATATCATTATTGCAGTTGGAACAGTTGCCTTATTATTGCTCGGTTTAGTTGTCGGTGTAATTCATATGGGTAGCGGAATGTTTGTCCACGAACTAAGTATCTTAGTAGTTATTTTCAACGCAATGAGATTAATTCAAAATAAACCTTCGAAACTTGATTCAAATCAAGTTCTCAAAACAGCAAACTAAGTAAGATAGTATTTGTAAGTTAGTTGAGCAAGTACTCAACGATGATGCTGGTGAAAGATTTAAGAAATATGGAGGAATCAATTATGGCAAAAGCAATTTTACAATTAGGTGAATTAACATGCCCATCATGTTTAACAAAGATTCAAAAGGGTGTTGAAAACCAAGATGGCGTTTCAAATGTCAAGGTTCTCTTCAACGCTGGTAAAGTTAGGGCAGATTTTGATGAAGATAGGACTTCCGCAGACCAAATTTCCAATGTAATTACAGACTTAGGATATGAAGTTAAAAAGGTTAAAGTTAAGGAGAACAAATAATGGCAGAACTAACAATTGACGAAAAGTTTGCAGCAGAACAAAAACAGGCTGATGCAGATCACCACAAACCAACCGCAGGGGCAATGACAGGACATATTGTTTCTAATCATTTCTTGCTAAATATCAAGTTGCACCAAATCGAGTGGTTCATTAAGGGTGCCAATGCTGAAAACTACAAGGCCGTTTTAAAACAAACTATTGATGAAAATAATGCTTGGTATGATAAGATAGCCGATGAATTGCTTGATGAAGGTGAATTACCACCCTCAACAATGAAAGAATATACTGAATATTCAATGCTTGAAGAAGACGGTAAGAATAAGTACATGAAGGCTGAGGATATGATCCAAACGGTCGTTAATGACTTTGCTACAGATAACATGTTTGTTACACGTGCAATCAAGTTAGCTGAAAATGAAGATCGTCCATTCATGGCTCAAGTTCTAGTTCAATTACTTGGCTTTAACAATCACCAAATCAGAATCTATCAAGCACTTCTTGGCAATTCAGCTAAAGAAGGCTTTGAAGAAGAAGACGATGAAGACTTCGATTAAGGAGAGATAATTAATGGCAAAATTAGCGCATGATCATACAGCGGAAGACTGTGTTCAGTTAGTTCCAATATTTAACACCTTGTCACAAGAAGATATTGAAACGGTGGCTACTTTAGTTACCCATCACCACTACAAGAGTGGGGAATATATCTTTTCTGCTGGGGATGTTGCTGATTCATTGATTATTGTGGCTCACGGACAAGCCAAAGTATTTCAAATGTCCACGAGTGGTAAAGAGCAAATGTTACGAGTTTTGCAGACAGGTGATTTTGATGGAGAAGCAACACTTTTCTCCGATGCTGAGCACAATAACTTTTCTGAAGCCTTGATGGATACAGACGTGTGCCAAATATCTCGTCCAGACTTTCAAAAGTTAATGCAAAAAGCTCCTGCTTTGGCTGTTAATATGGTCAATGCACTAGGGCGTAGAATCGTTCAATTGGAACAACAGACTGCTGAAGCTACTACAGCTAGTGTAGAGAGTCGCTTGGCTAATTATCTGTTAGAAACCAGTGCTGGGTTAGATGAAGATGTTTTTACCTTGCCACTTAAGAAAAAAGATATCGCTACTTATCTTGGAACAACCCCTGAAACAATTAGTCGAAAGTTAAGTTCTTTGACTAAACAAGGTATGATTGAAAAGATTAGTAATAATAAGTTTAAGATTTTAGATGCAGATCGATTAATGATGATCGATTAGAGCGTGGAACAAGGGCGCCCAGCCTCTGAGGATTTGCCTAAGTACTGAAATCGCATGCGAATTATGCGTGCAATTCCAGTACTGTAGCAAACCGCAGGAGGTTGCCCTTGTGAAACGCGTTTCCACTATATTGCAAAGAACAACGGTTAATCCCAAATAGACAGTAAAAATACATAAGACAAAAAATAACACAGGTTATAAAAAATCTGTGTTATTTTTATACATTTTTATAACACGAACAATAACGGAAATTCAATTGACATAGTTCGTGAATGGATGCTATCTTTAATGCAATAAATTAAAAAAGGTAGGAAATTTATCTATGTTTACCCCTGAGGAGATCTTAGAGAAGAGCATTAATGCTGGTGTCGGAAAGTTGAAAAAAGCACTGATTGCCAAAATGATACTTGGTTTTATCGGTGGGGCTATGATCTCCATTGGATTCTTGGCCTACGTTAGAGTTACTGCTTCAATTCCGAAAGACTTGGCTAGTGTTAAATCATTAGTCGGCGGAACAGTTTTTCCTATCGGTTTGATCATTATCTTATTAGCTGGTGGAGAATTGGCTACGGGGAATATGATGGCAGTTGGAGCGTCGTTTTTATCGAAGAAAGCTTCAATACTAGATTATGTAAAAAATCTACTAATAATTACGTTATTCAATTTTATCGGGGCAATTTTTGTCGCCTATTTCTTTGGTCACGTTGTCGGATTGACTCATGCTGAACCATTTAGACAAGCTGTGATTGCTGTGGCTGCTAGTAAAACCAGTGCCGGATTTTGGTCAGCATTCATTTCAGGAATTGGCTGTAACTGGCTAGTTGGTTTAGCTGTTTGGCTCTCGTTTGGGGCTAAAGATGGAGCCGGTAAGATTCTTGGTATCTGGTTCCCAATCATGATTTTTGTGGCAGTTGGTTTTCAACATAGTATTGCTAATTGTTTCATTATTCCTGCAGCAATTTTTGAAGGTGGAAGTACATGGGGACTATTTTTACAAAATTTTGTTCCAGTTTACTTAGGTAATATCATTGGCGGATTAGTTTTTGTCGCTGGATTCTACTACCTCAGTTATAAGAAAGTTAAATAAGAACAGATTAGCTTCCGAGTATGTTTTTAGATTTTTCATAGATTAGTTTTAGAAATGTTTTAGATGAGTAGCAAAAAACCTCGGTCCATTTTAGGGCACGAGGTTTTTTGCTTCTATTATTTTTGCAAGTCAGATAACTTTTCAAAATCTTCATCGCTTAATTTTACATTAGCAGCACTTAAATTGTCTTTTAAGTGGTCTACTGAACTGGTTCCGGGAATAGGAATAATATTGTCAGAACGTTTCAATAGCCAAGCTAAAGCAATTTGTGCGGGACTGGCATTATATTTCTTAGCAATATCGTTTAATGGACTATTAGCTTGAACTAGATTACCAGTATCAAGAGGGAACCAAGGTAGGAAAGCCATATGGTTCTTTTCAGCGTAATCGACAATGGCATCGTCATCCTTATGATGACCAACGTTGTACATGTTTTCTACAGCATCAATCTTAGCTATTTTTTGAGCAGCTTTTAATTCATCGAGTGAAACTTGACTGATACCGATGTGCTTAATTTTACCCTCATCTTGCATCTTCTTTAATTCACCAATTTGATCCTCGATTGGGATATGTGAGTCAATTCTGTGCAAGAATAACAAATCTTCGTGATCACGGTTAAACATACGTAATGAAAGTTCTACTTCTTGGCGAAGGAAGGCTGGAGTCCCAACAGGAACCCATTCGTTTTCACCAGTTCTAACTTGACCAACTTTGTCTGAAATAAAAATCTTATCTGAATCAGAATATTCTTTTAGTGCTTTTGCCAAATATGAATCGGCATTCCAAGGTCCGTAAGAATCTGCGGTATCTATGAAGTTAACACCTAAATCAAAGGCACTTTTGATCAATTCAACGGCTTGAGCAGGATCTTTGTATGGTCCCCAAACGCCTTTACCAGTTAATTGCATGGTACCGTAACCTAAACGATTGACGATAAAGTCATCATCAAATTTGAAAGTACCTGCGTTAGTAGCATTAATCTTATCCATTAAAAATCCTCCTATTACTAAATAATTTACACTGTTACGTTAATCAATTTACTCATTTTATACAAACATTTGCTCCATAGAATGTGAATTTGGGCGGGACCGTATATGATGATTTAATATTTTTGAATTACCAAAAAAATAGTGGTAACATTATATAACTTTAATTTAAGAGGTTATTATGACAGATAAATCTATGATTAATGAACTAGACGAAAAAAAGCTTGAACAAGCACATTTAGAAGATGTGGTTGAAAAGATTAAAAAGTCTGAGGGCCAACTCCGTGAACACATGGAAGTTGCTGAAGAAGATTTAAAAGTTATCAATAATGCTTTTGATGACATTCACTTAGGCATGGATGGGGACTCAATCTCTATGGATGCCGCACTTTCCATTCATCAGCAACAACAGATGTTGGACGAAAGAAACAATAGTTGGCAACAATCTAAACAACGTTTGGGTATTTTGAAGAAGTTGGAAAAGAATCCATTCTTCGCCCGCTTAGACTTTCAGGAAAAGGGAGAACCTAAGAAGGAAACTGTTTATATCGGCTTAAGTTCTTTTACTGATAAAAATGATCATTTTCTAGTTTATGATTGGCGTGCTCCGATTTCTTCTATCTATTACGATGGAAAATTAGGTCAGGTCACTTACATGACTCCTGATGGAGAACAAGAAGTTGATCTCTTTTTGAAGCGTCAATTTTTAGTTGAAAACGGCAAAATCAGAGCTTATTTCGATACCCAAGAAACTATCGGTGACCAAATGTTGTTGGAAGTTTTGGACGGTAAATCTTCTACGCATATGAAGGGTATCGTTAAAACTATTCAAAAGGAACAAAACAAGATTATTCGTGATACTAAGTCGAAACTCTTGTTTGTTCAAGGTGCCGCCGGCTCTGGTAAGACTTCAGCTATTTTGCAAAGAATCGCGTTCCTATTATATAGATATCGTGGAACGTTAACTTCTAGTCAGGTTGTTATGTTCTCACCAAATTCACTTTTCAATGACTATATAAAAGATGTTTTGCCTGAAATGGGTGAACAAAACATGGTGCAAATGACTTACAAACAATTCTTAGCACGTCGTTTGCCTAATTTAACCGTTGAAAGTTTGGCTCAACAATTTGAAACAGTTGTTGATGCTGACAATAAGAATATTGGAAAATTTGTTTCAGATGTTGAATTCTTCAATATTATGACGAACTATAGCAAGTTGTTGGACCAAAGTGGGATGGCATTCAAGGATATCAAATTCCAAGGAAAAGTCTTTATTTCTAAAGAAAAGATTCAAGAAATCTATTACAGTTACGGTCCCCAATATAATTTGGGTAATCGACTAGATGCAACCGTTGACCGTTTGATCAAATTACTTCACCGTAAGATTGGTGCAGAAATGCGCTCTAAGTGGGTTGCTGAAAGAATTGAAAATTTAAGTAAGGAACAATTACAAGCACTTTATAGTACAGCTGATCAAGAGTTCAAAAATGGTGATGAAGAAAATAGATTCTTGGCTCGTAAGATTGTCACAGCTATGTTGCAGGGTGTCTACAAGAATATCAAACGTTTGAGATTCTTGAATGTGGCAGCTAACTACTTGAATTTCTTAAAAGCTGTTCCACAAATTACTGATTTAAGTAAGTGGGGTATTACCGAAGAACAATGGAAGAATTACGTTGATAACTTCGTTAAATCATTTACTGATAAGCAAATTTCAATGAATAACTTGAGTCCATATTTGTACTTGTATGATTTGGTAACTGGTCGTCATGGTGAATTGGAAATGAAGTTTGTCTTTATGGATGAGATTCAAGATTACACACCATTCCAGTTGGCTTATATGAAATTCAAATTCCCACGTGCTCGCTATACCATGTTAGGGGATTTGAATCAGTCGATCTTTACTAAGAAGAATAGTCAGACTCTGCTTTCTGAAGCTCAAAAATTATTTGATGCTGACGAAACTCGAGTTGTTCAGTTGGTTCACTCATATCGTTCGACAAAACAAATTACGGACTTTACGAAGGCAATTTTGACAAATGGTCAAAAAATTGAACCATTCAATCGTGATGGGGACTTGCCTAACATGTATTGTGCGAAAGATGAACAGGAATCGTTGCAACAGGTTAAAACACAATTGGCTGAAAATGATGAACACAATTTTACAACAGCTATTATTGCCAAAACTTTGGAAGACGCTGAACATTTGCACGATCAACTCAAAGAAAATGGGGTTAAATCTACTTTGATTCGTTCGGAAAATCAACGTTTGGCCGCTGGAACGATTGTCTTACCATCATTCTTGGCTAAAGGTTTGGAGTTTGATGCGGTTATTATGTGGGATGCTTCAAAGGACAAGTTCTCTGAAGATGAGCAACAGTTAGTTTACACAATTGCTTCACGTGCAATGCACAAGTTGACAATCACATCAATTGGCGAGTTTTCACAATTACTTCAACGTGTACCAGAAGAGTATTATCAATTGATGAAGTAACTTTCTATAGTTTGTTGGGGTGGAAGGTGCCGTCCTCCGCGGAAATTGAGAATGCATTGGAACGCTATGGGCACGATTTGAAACTAATTATTTTACACTTCGTGCAAAATAATTAGTTTCCAAAGTCGGCCTTATTGTAACCGGCAAAGCCGGTAACAATAATTTCATAGCTGAACGCATTCCCAATTTCCACTCCGGACTGAATAACGAGTTTTATCTTCTATCTCAATTAATTCAGAAATCAAAATAGCATCTATTCTAGAAAATCAATCGTTACCTTTGGTAAAAATTGAAATTAGGAATAGATGCTATTATTTTGGATTAAAAATTTAGAATATTAAATTTCAATAGAACTAACATTTAGACCGGAGCAACAAGAAAATTGGCTCAGCCATGAAGTTTATCTTAGCAATTTATTGCTTAGATAAAGGCTGAACTTGAAGATCCATGAATTTGCACAAAGTGAAAATTCATTAGCTTCCAGTCGGCCCATGGCGTTCCAGCCAAATTTTCTTGTTGCGGAGGGCGGCATACTTAATAACAATAACAGTAACTACACCGCCTAAAATCACTAGTTGTTCTTAATAATATCCTTAAAGAAATCAACCGTAATATCGAATAATGGCTTTAAAATAGCTAAGATTAATAACAATAAATCCACAAACAATAACTGAACTAACCATGTGACTGACATGTTAGTTGTGAAGTGGAAGTAAAGTGCAAATAATCCTAGGAATACTGCCACGAAAACAAAAATGTAAGTAATCGCTAGTCTTGTGATTCTTTCTGAATTTGTTTCTTTATTTTCCATGGCTTTTTCCCCCTCAAATATAAATAAATAGTTTAATTGTTAACGCTTACATTATAACATTTTAGGGCTTTTTATGTATATTTTATAAAATGTTTAAAGGATTAAAAACTTGCACTCAACCTTTCGAAATAGGTATAGTTGAGAGTATTGTAATTGAAAATTTTGATTGGAAGTGAGAGAGTGACCCAGTCAACTTACTGGAATCGCATTGCCGAAAAAGCTAAGAAGGAAAATCGTCCTTTCTTCAGCTTGGCACCAATGGAGGCTGTAACCGGATCAGTCTTTAGAAGAGTAGTTCAAAAAGCCGCTGCTCCGGATGTATTTTATACTGAATTTACTAATGCTTTAGCTATTAATCATCCTTTGGCTAAAGAAGCAACTAAGGGAAGATTGTATATTGACCCTAAAGAGGATCCTAAACCAATTGTTCAGCTATGGGGTAACTCTGGTGAAGACTTTGCCAAAGCAGCTGTAGAAGTGAAAAAGCAAGGCTATGAGGCAATTGACATCAATACTGGTTGTCCTGATATTGCCGTAATCAAAAATCATAGTGGAAGTGACTTAATTCGTCATTTTGATACTGCTAAAGAAGTTATCGAGGGCGCTCGTGAGGCTGGATTACCAGTCAGTGTCAAAACTCGTTTAGGCTTCAGTGAGATTTCTGAATATAAAGAATGGATTCCTTTCTTATTGGAACAACAAGTTCCCGTTTTAACAGTTCATGTCAGAACTAAAGAGGAAATGAGTAAAGTTCCAGCTCACTACGAATTAATCGATGACTTAGTTAAGATGCGTGATGAAATTGCACCAGATACGTTGTTGCAAATTAATGGTGACATTATGAATTATCAAGAAGGAATCAAATTAGCGCAAGAACATCCTGGTGTGGATGGAATTATGATTGGACGAGGAATTTTCTCTGATCCATTTGCCTTTGAAAAAGAACCACAACAACATTCAAGTACTGAACTTTTGAGTTTGTTGCGTTACCAACTCGATTTGTACGATGAATTTGTAGCTAAGGGAATTCCAGGTCATTTTGCACCATTACAACGTTTCTTCAAGATTTATGTTCGTGGAATGAAACATGCTGCTGAAATCAGAAATGATTTGATGCAAACTAAGACAACTGATGATGCCCGTAAAGTTATTGATAAAATTGAGGATAATGGATACTAGAGCGGGACATAACATGTTCAGCTTTCGAGCATTAAAGGAAATAGGACCAGGTAATCGTATTTTGATTACCTGGTCCTATTTGTTTTAAGCGGAAAAAGTTATGTTATGTTCCGCGTTTATGCTGCATATTTAATTAAATATGCAGTTTTGTTTAACTTAATAAGGTTATGGTGACACGATTCAAACGTTTCGACAGTTCAAACAATTTATCATAAATTGAATCTTTTTGATAAAATTCGTTGCTACAAAACTTACTGCAATGTTATTCTGACGATAAATTGTTGAGAGGGAAAACTCGATATATGAATTCCATGAAAAAATATATATTTTGGTTAACTGTATCTTTTAGTTTAATTGGCAGTTTCATTAATACATTCCTTCCCGAATTATTTGGGTATAAATTCATGATTATTGTTCAATCACTCCCGATTGTAGTAAAAATATTAATTCAATTAATTGTACTTGTACTAATATTTTTAACTTTTCCTTACAAAAACAAGGAGAAATAAAGTTTGTATTAATTATTTTCGGAGGGGTTTGTAATCACTGGTATTAAAGAGACTGAAAAAAATGAATACTAAAAAAGCGAAGTCATGTGACTTCGCTTTTTGTTTAACTTAATAAGGTTAGAGTGACACGATTCAAACGTTTCGACAGTTCAAACAATTTGTCATAAGTTGGATCTTTTTGATAAAGAGCAATCTTATCTTTCAATTGTTTCTGTTCGAATTGTGAGAAGTAGAATTTCAAGTCGTGGTTACCATAGAGGGTAGCTAATAAAGCAAAGGCTTCAGGAGAAATTTTATCTGCCGTTAGGATTTCCTTTCGAAGATCAGCTACCAATTCACGTTTCACGCTACGGTTAGGCAAGTAGTTATTCGTTTTGAAAACTAATCCAGTAACTGCTTTAGTTACATCGACTTTGTTGACGAGTGAGTCACCAATTTCGTTGTAAATGATTCGTGTGATTTTTTCATTTGTAGCCATGGCTCTCAAAACATGAGTGACACTTTTACCTTGATTCTTGTTGATGATCTGGAAGAACTCGTTGAGGTACTTCTTGTCGTCAGGCAAAACTTTGTTAATGATGACACTGTTGTCAGTTAGATCGATGATATCGTTTAAAGCTAAGTCAAAAAATGAGCTTTCAGCTAGATAGGCACGACGTCTGGTATTCTTAAAGATTCGGATACTACCTTTTTCATTACACGATAAAATAAAATATTTTTGAGGAATATTTAACTCCATAAAGTGCTCCTTCAATTCGACACTAACTCATTTTGTTTGGCCAGTGTGGCTTTAATTTCTGGTATTAATTCGTCTTCTAAAAGATTATAACCTTGTTTGGTAAAGTGCAAACCGTCAGTCTGTAGCAAATCGTCCAGATTAGCGCTATTTGCCATATCGTGAAGCAAATCGATATACGATACGTCTAGTTGTTTACTCAAATGTTCCGTCACCAATTCAAATTGAAGCTGGCGAGTCCAAGGCCGTTTGGGATCCTTACGCCAATCTGCAAATGGTGGAGAAAGTAGAATAACTTTTTGACTACCTAATGTATCAATCATACTCATTAAGTTGGCAGCAAATTTGCCAGGCTTAATTTCATCATCTACCGAAATATCGTTGATACCAAATCCCAAAATAACAATTCTAGGATCTAATTTTTTTACGCGATCAACTCGTGTCATAGCATTATTGGTTTTGTAGTCGGCAATCGACATATTAATAACCTCGTAACCTTGAAAGTCTTTGCGGATGCGTTTAGCTAACGTATCAGTAGCCTTGCCATCGCGTAGACCCATCAGGGTTGAGTCCCCAAATAATACTATTCTCTTCATATATTATTTCCTTTTTTAAAAAAGTTCTATACTATACTAGAATACCAGAAAATAAATAAAAGTTAATTACTATATTAGGTAGGTTTAACAATATGCAAAGTTTAGCTAACTATGATGAGTTCTCAAGAAAAGAGTGGGAAAACTTTCATGGTGAATACAAGAAACAAGCCATTACTGATGGAGAATTGCGGAAGATCAAGTCTTTAGATGATGAAATTTCAATTGATGACGTCCGTTCAGTGTATGCTCCGATTCGCCATTTACTACATATTTATTTAAAAAACTATCGCAAATTAACCAAGTTAAAGAATGAGTTTTTAAATAATAAAGTTCGTAAAGTCCCATTTGTGATCGGTGTCTCCGGTTCAGTCGCTGTAGGTAAGAGTACGACCGCTCGATTGTTGAAAATTATGTTAGAGCGTTCTTATCCACAATATAAAGTGGCACAGATGACAACGGATGGTTTTTTGTATCCCAGTAAAATTTTAAAAGAACGCCATTTAATGGATAAAAAAGGATTTCCTGAAACATATGATATGTCCAAACTGTTAGATTTCTTAGGTGAAGTCAAAACTCGTGGTGGCAAAATACGATATCCTTTATATTCACATAACATTTATGATATTATTCCTGGAAAATACGAAGAGTTAGATAATCCAGATATTTTGATCGTTGAAGGGATAAATGTATTACAATTGCCTCAGAACGAACAGATCTATGTCAGTGATTTCTTTGATTTTTCAATTTATATTGATGCAGAGGTCGATGATATTGAGGAATGGTTCTTAAATCGTTTTGAGACGCTTTTAGATTTAGCGAGAAATGATCCTAACAGTTATTACTATCAATTCACTCAGATTCCTGAAACTGAAGCGATGAAAATGGCGAGAAATGTGTGGAATACGATTAATTACCCTAATTTACGTGATTATATCAAGCCAACTATGAACCGAGCTGACCTTATTTTGCATAAGTCTGAAGATCATCAAATCGATAAAATTTATCTCAGAAAATATTAAGCGTTAACAATATATGACATGGAACTAATTTTCGTATACAATAGAATAAATAAAAAAAGTGGGGGAAATTGATTTGAGCAAGCAATGGCCAGATGCTGATAGCATCATTGTTCTAGACTACGGTAGTCAATACAATCAATTGATTACTCGTAGAATCAGAGATATTGGCATATACTCTGAATTACTACCAAATACTATTACTGCTGCAGAAGTTAAAGAAATCAATCCTAAAGGTATTATCCTTTCTGGTGGACCTGATAGTGTCTACGACGAAGGCGCCTTTACAATCGACCAAGACATTTACAAGTTAGGTATTCCTATCCTTGGTATTTGTTACGGTATGCAATTGATGTCTTATAACCTTGGCGGTAAAGTCGAATCAGCAAGCAACCGTGAATATGGTCACGCTGATATTACAGTTACTGATAAAGATGCTGTATTATTCAAAGACTTACCTGAAAAACAATACGTTTGGATGAGTCATGGTGACCTTGTTAAAGAAGCTCCAAAAGGCTTCAAAGTAGTTGCTACAAGTAAGAATGCACCTATTTCATCAATCGCTGATGATGAACGTAAGATGTACGGTGTGCAATTCCATACCGAAGTTAGAAATACTGAATTCGGTTCAGAAATCTTGAAGCATTTTGCATTCGACGTTTGTGAAGCAAAAGCTAACTGGTCAATGGATGATTTCATTGATCAACAAATTCAAAAGATTCGTGAAACTGTTGGTGACAAGAAAGTTCTTCTTGGTTTATCCGGTGGTGTTGATTCTTCTGTTGTTGGTGTTTTACTACACAAAGCTATCGGTACACAATTGACAAGTATCTTCGTTGATCATGGTCTTCTTCGTAAGAATGAAGCCGATCAAGTTATGGATAGTTTGAAAGGCAAGTTTAGTTTGAACATCATCAAAGTTGATGCTCAAAAGCGCTTCTTAGACAAACTAGCTGGTGTAACTGATCCAGAAAAGAAACGTAAGATTATTGGTAACGAGTTTATCCAAGTGTTTAACGATGAAGCTCAAAAGCTTGATGGTATTGACTTCTTAGCACAAGGTACACTTTATACTGATGTTATCGAAAGTGGTACAAGTACTGCTCAAACAATCAAATCTCACCATAACGTTGGTGGACTTCCAGAAGACATGCACTTCAAGTTGATCGAACCTCTACGTACATTGTTCAAGGATGAAACCCGTGAATTAGGTGAAAAACTAGGTATGCCACACGAATTAGTATGGCGTCAACCATTCCCAGGCCCAGGTCTTGGAATTCGTGTTATCGGTGAAGTTACCGAAGAGAAGTTACAAATTGTTCGTGATAGTGACTGGGTTCTTCGTGACGAAATCGCAAAGAATGGCCTAGATGAAAAAATTTGGCAATACTTCACAGTCTTGCCAGGTATCAGAAGTGTTGGTGTCATGGGTGATGGTAGAACATACGATTACACAATCGGAATTCGTGCCGTTACATCTATCGATGGTATGACAGCTGACTTTGCTAAGATTCCTTGGGATGTACTTCAAAAGATCTCAGTTAGAATCGTAAACGAAGTAGATCATGTCAACCGTGTAGTTTATGATATTACTTCTAAGCCGCCCGCAACAATAGAGTGGGAATAGGATTCCATAGAAAATAAAAGAGCATCTCTGACTATTGTCAGTGATGCTCTTTTGTATTAGGCGAATAAATAACTATACAAATAGACACTTATGCATTGATGTCATTATGATATAGTTACTTTAATAGATTGTTGAGGAGTATTAATGTCAGATAAAATTGATTTTCCATTAAATGTATTTATTAGTTCGGTCATGCGTAATGATGTTTATCCAGAGAGAAAAAGAATTTTGGATATTAGAAAAGGTTTATCTGAAGAGTTAGACAAGTATAAATTTATAAAAAAGTTTCTTCTTGAAGAAGATAACTCTTCGTCATTGCCTTTAGAACAGGAATATTTGACATATTTGCATAGTTGCGATGTTATATTATTTTTAATAGATGCGGATTATCCAATTTCAGAAGGAGTTTCAATTGAAATTGCTGAAGCCCGTGTCGCAGAAAAAACAAGAATATTTTATATTATTCCTAGTAAAGATGATCAAAAGAATGCCGCTATTAAGCATAAATTGATATCTCAGAATGAAAAGACTTATATTAATATAAAAGATTCTAGTAATTTTGTAGAAGAAATTATGGATGATTTTTTATCAGAAATAGTTACCGTATATCGTTCTAAATTTATTAATTTTCACTATAATAATGTTTCTTAAGATTACCAATGCTCTTATAGTTGTATTTACAAAGTGGCCATCTGAATCTGAGAAACTATTGAAATATATTGTTAAAAATAATGAAAAATATTTTAATAATAATATCAAATTATACATATCTTATCAAAACGATTACCAATTATTTTTAAATAATCAATTTGAGGAAATGAGACGTCAAAACGAACAACAAAATGGACAAAGAGTTTCTCTGTTTGGGATTGATCCTTTCATGAATATATATTCAAGGTTTGATAAAAATAGATTTATGGATGATGAAATATTGAATAAGTTATTTAAAGAAATGGTTGATACATTAAATAATTCTTTTCAAACCTTTGAAATTAAAAGATCTGTGACCAAAGTAGCATTAATGTTATTAACTTATGATGATATTAAATATAAATTGAAAGAATATTTTGTGAAAAACATAAAATTGGATGCGATGGTTGCGGAAAGCACTAGTTTCTTTGAATCTGCAGTACCAACTAATTTAATTGATCTAATTCGTGGAATTATGGGAATATCTTTATCTTTAAAGGAAAATAAAGATTTAATATATATTCTTTCAAATAGTAATTCTCCAGCATATGTGGAGTGTTTAACTGATATTTTAGTTGATTTTATTAAATTATCGATTAAAGACGAATCAAAAATAGAAATGATTCCGCAAGTTTTACAATTTCTTATAACGTACAATAATAGAAATAGTGATAACCAGATATTAATTAATATATCTAAGTGTTTCTTATCTATATCAGACGATAAGAGTTATGGTGAGTTTGCCATAGGGCAATTAAAACTTTTAGTAACGGATACTAATGACACCGTAAAAAGACAGGTGGTGGAAGAAATCTTTGAAATTAAAAATGAAACTAATCCAGATTTAGAAATAATTAAAAAAATATTGATGCAGAGTTCCAGTTTTTCAGTTCGAGATTTGGCAAATAGGAAATTTTTAGACACAGGAAATTAATTTAATTCTAAGTATCATTATTAAAATTGTAATTAAAGTGAGATCAATTGTATCATCGGCAAGAGTTTTATATTCAATAAGAATGTTTTGTTAGGACGATTTCACGTTATATCAAATATTACTTAGATTGTGTTAATTTTAAAGAGGTATAGTTAAGAATAAAGAGCATCTCTGATAAGATTCAGAGATGTTCTTTCAGTCTTATATTCTTTCATAATTATAAAAATGAGGAAATTATATATTGAAAATAGGAAGATGGGATAGAAACAAGTTTTATGATGAGGCATGGCCTGATGAATTTCATGAATTCTGGAAAATTAATAATGATCCAATATCAGTAAGTTGGGATAAGGATTATGTTAATAATTATTTAAAATTAGCAGATGAATATTATCAGGCGGCATGTTCAATTGCTAATGAAATTCTTCAATCTGAACATAGCAATGAGAAAAATGATAGGTGGTTTTTATCAGATATTTTCATGTTTAGGCAATCTATTGAATTAATTTTAAAAGCTAAGGTATACATGTATTATTCAAAAAAACAAGAGGTTCAAAAAATATTTCATGATTTAAAACATAATGTTAGTGGCCTATTTAAGCTAGTTAAAAATTTTGAAAATGATAATCTTACAAATTATGAATTAATATGGATCGAGGATTATTTGAATGATATGGAACAATGGGATAGGAATTCATCAGTATTCAGGTATCCTTTTTCTCCTAAATTTATGGAAAAGAATCCACCTAAATTTGTTGATATTTATCGAACTACAGTAAAAATGGATATAACTTATTCACTAATAAGAAGTACTTTTAAAGAAAGTGGACAATTTAAAGGTGGCATTCCAAATGAATTGCCACACCCAGAGTTTTTTACTGAGGCAAACGATGGTATGGAGAATTGTTATTTAGGTGGGATGGTGTATTCTGATTCTTTCTTTTCCGACAGTAGTAAGTATTATACAGTGGTTAATGGGTACCTGGCCGTAAGTGAATTCCTTTTAACAAATGACCACAAGTATGTTTATCCCGCTCTTTTTTCACTTAGACATCTTATTGAACTTGAATTAAAGCAACTTTCAAGTTCCGATTATAGTGAGATTAAATCACTAAATTTTCGAATGGGAAGTCATAAAATTTATTCTGATTTCTGGAAAAAATTACGTCCCGTAATTGAAAAAACAAATCAAACGGGTGAATCAACCGTTATTCTAGATGATATAGGTTCATTTATTGAACAGTTACAATTGATTGATAAGGAAGGTAGCTTTTTTAGATATCCAGCTGAGTATAATCATCAAGTTCATTACATTTCAAAAAAAATAGATCCAATACATATTTTGACATGTGTAAGGGCAATATCAAATCTTCTAAGTGGATGTTCTTCGATGTTTGATTGTTATTCTGAATATGAGTCTGAAATGTATTTATAATCATAGATATACGAATAATTTATAAAAGAATCTAAATATACAAAAGGGTGCCAATTAGTTATGCTATGCATTTTTTGTATATTTGGATCTAAGTCAAATCATGATGGTAATGATTATCGAGCAATTCTATCAAGATTTGTTTAAAAGAGTATTACCAAAAATGAATTTTGTTTTAGAAGCACTAGAGATAGAATTCATTTTAATATTAAATAATTTTGAAAAGCATTAATAAATTTAGCTGCCAGATATAACTTTTTATCGATAAGGAACTATATCAAAGTAGGATGGAATCGGTCAGAACTTCCCATATATAATTAACTGACATTAATTTTAAAAGGGGAAAGATTATGAAAAGAAGTGATTTTAGAAGAAGTAGGAAAAAGCCTAAGAGGAAAAGATATTGGATAGGTGCTGGAATAATTGCTCTTTTTATGGCAGTAAATGGTTTCACAAATGGTCATAGTAGTGATAATAAAGACAAGTCCCACAAGGTAGCGTTAAAGGATAATAAGAAAAGTGCAGAAAAGGTATCTAAAAAGAAATTAGCCAGTAAACTTGTTGAAAAGAAGAAAGAGGATACTTCAAAGAAAAAAACAAATAGTATATCTGATCAGAGAAAGAAAATTAATGATGAAATTAGGAAAAGTCTAGATGAATCTAAGGGATTTGCCCTTGGAGAATTAGATGAAAATGGTCAGCCAACAGAAAATGGAACTCCCAATTTGGCATTCGCTTGGTCCGTAGTTATAAAAAGAATTGAATATAATGAAAACAAACATGTCGACGTCTATGTAAACAGTGGTTTCAAGGATTTCACGGACAATGAAAAGTCAAAAGTAGCATTAATGGCACAGAATAAGGCTGTTCTTTTCGTAGGAGAAGCTGAAAAGTTCACAATGGATCAATACAAAAAAGGAATAATTACTTTTATTCATTGCGATAATGATAACGTTGGTCGCAGTCATTATACTGAACCTAAGATATTTAAGTGGAATTAATAATCTATATTAGGAAAAATTGTCTTCTTTATTCTCAGATAAAACAAAATTTAAAGAATTGAACTTGATATCGTTTATCATGAATATGGATAAGTGGGACTAGGACATAAGTCTAAGTTGAAAAAATACGACCCAAAAATCATTTGATTTCTGGGTCGTATTTTTATTTAGAACCGAGAGTTATATCCATATTTTTATTCTAAAGAATTTAAAATAAAAGATTTGAAATATTATAACTACATAAAAATTCAATTTAATCTAACTTATTATCAGAACTACTAGGAACAATATCTTTAACAAAATTTTTATTTTTGCGGGCATGAACTAATAAGTACCAAATCAAACCGATAATGATTGTAATACCCATTAGGCAGAATAATCCTCGATAACCAGTCAGTGGTTCAATTATACCTAAAGCATAAGGGCCAACTCCCAGACTTAAATCAAAGAGAATGAAGTAGGTGGCTGTTGCTTGGGAGAGTCTTTCGATAGGAACACTTTTTGCAGCGACGGTTTGACAGGTGGATTGAAAATTACCAAATCCTAAACCAATTAGAAAGGCAGATACCAAGATCATCCAACCAGAACTGGCTACGGCTAAAAGCATCATTCCTAACATATTAATAATTGCTGAAGGAATGATAACCGCATTTTCACCGAAATGATCAATAATTCTGCCGGTGAATGGACGAGAAATTAAAATTGCGGCGGCGTAAATCAAGAAGAAGACGGATGAGTAACTAGCTAAGTTTAATTCTGTTGTATAAAAACTTAAATAAGCTTGAATAGCTGCGTAGCCTAAACCAACGATAAAAATTGTACTAGCGATTGGTAAAGCTTTAGGTTCAATAAAATCATGAATAGTAATCTTAGGATGCTTATTTGTGAAATGAAAAGCAATTTTACTGCCATTAACAAAGAGACAAAAAATCAAAGCGAGAATTGCTAGAATAGTTTCCATCATAAACATTACGTTAAAATTAAAATGTTGTTCTACTAATAATCCAGCAAAAGGTCCAACGGCAGTTGCTAAAATTGTACTAAGACTAAAATAACCGATTCCTTCACCAGTTCTTGCTTTGGGAAATAGTAAAACGACAGCAGTATTAGTTACGGTGCTGACCAAACCGATGGCTATACCCTGAATCAAACGAACAACTATTAGAAAGAGAATTGAATTAGCCATTTGATATAATAAAGTTGCTGGAATTAGAAGAATGGTACCAGCGACCATCAATTGTTTGTTACTAAAGATATGTGTCAAGTAACCACTGGAGAAACGGGAAATAAGAATTCCTATGACGGTGATACCGACAATTAGTCCTGAGATACTAGTAGGAGCTTGAAATTTTTTAACTGAATATAGACCAACAGTTACCATTAAACTATAGTATCCAGTCATAACGAAAAGATTGGTTAATGCAAGCAGCCAAAAGTCACGGCTAAAGAGTGATTCATGATTATTCAATATAAGAGCCTCCGTTTTTCTGAAAACAACAGATTCTATCTTACATAATGGAGTTAAGTCCATGTCAAATAAAAAATTATATTCAATTGGAACGTTTTCCAAAATAACTGGGTTGAGCCCAGATACAATTAGATTTTATGAAAAGAAAGATCTTATCCATCCTGAACATGGTCCCAGACAGTTGCGACAATATACTGATGCCCACGTGGATCATGTGGCATTGTTGCTAAGACTAAAAGCGGCTGGTTTTACTTTGGATGAAATTCATACTTATACCAACTATCGTGGTCAAGGGCCAGAAACCATACCAACACGTTTGAGATTGATGAGGGAAAAAGTTGAGTCCTTACATGAAAAACAGTCTGACATTGAGGTTAGTATCAAATATTTAAATGAAAAAATGGAATTTTTAAAAAAACAGCAACAAGATAATTTAATAAAGTGAACAGAAATAATAACTATAATGTCTGACTTGTAGTTCTAGATCCTCCTTAATTAGAAGTAAATTTGGATTTTTTGGTTAAAAAATATATAAAGTATGTTATTCTTTTAATAGAACATATGTTCGTGCAGGAGAAAAACATGATTTTACATAAAATTAAGAGTATTCGCACAAATAATTTCAATGATCCAGAAATGTTTTCAAAAGTTACAGATCTGTGGTCTAAGTCGGTGGTTAATATACCAGAAAATAAAATTAGGTATGGTATTTATCATAACTATCAATCTGATTATAGGGGCGACTATTCCTTAACTACAGCAATTGAAGATAAAAATGATATGTCTGGGATTTTAATACCTGATTCTAATAAGTACATTACTTATACTGACGATTCAAATGATGTTCCCAAATTGTGGAAACAAGTATGGTTAGACGAGGATAATAAAAAAATTATTAGAAAATATGATTATGATTTTGAAAAATATTATCCTGATGGAACGGTTGAAGTATATATATCCGTTAAGTAAGAATTGTAAAAATAGGTCTTGGGTTCAAGTGGAATACCTTATTGGATAAATTGAAATATATTAATAATTCATTAGATGACTATGCAGCAGTAATCTTTGTTAGAACAATGCCAAACACTTATTGAGCAATTCTATCAAGATTTGTTTAAAACGATTATGAATTAAAATAAATAGCCTTTTATTAGTAACTTCAACTGCAAGAATATACAATATGTTTAACCAGAAGAACCGGAGGATAGACATATGACACGTAAAGTTATTCTATTCATCGCGGAAACTTTAGATGGATATATTGCAGAAGAAAATGGCAACATTGACTATTTGATTGATAATGATTTTACATCTGGTGAAGACAATGATCGTGAATATGAGAAATTAGTTAAACATGTGGATTCAGTAGTCATGGGGCGCAAAACTTATGATCAGGTGGCTAATAAATTGTCGCCAGATAGTTATCCTTATGATGATTTTGATAATTATATAATGACTCGTCAGCCAATTGATGATGTCGGTAATTTGCATTTTGTAGACGGTGATATTGTTGATTTGGTTAAGGGGTTGAAGAATAGGTCATCAAATAAAGATATTTGGATCATCGGTGGCAGTAGTATCATTGCTCCATTGGTTAACAGTGATTTAATTGACGTTTATCAAATAGGAATCGTCCCAATTATTTTGGGAAAGGGTATTCCTTTATTTTCAGATAAAACAAAATTTAAAGAATTAACAATGGTATCAGCTAAAAAAGTTAACGGTATTGCCTATCTTGAATACGTTAAGTAAAAAATAAGAGCATCTCTGATTGAAGTCAGGGATGCTCTTTTAGTATTTAGAATAATTAAGTTAAAAGTGTACCTATGAAGTAGGTTACGATCATCGTTCCCAACCCAACAAGTAGATTTCGCAAAATACCTTTGATGACATTGGATTTGCCCAGTCTACTACTGATATATCCTGTGAAAGTTAAAGCAATGATTACTGAAAACATGGTTCCTGAAACTTTATATGGATAAGGAATAAAGGTAATTGCCATCAGCGGTAATAATGAACCAATGATAAATGAGAAAAATGAAGAGAAAGCTGCCTGCCAAGGGCTGAAGTAATCTTTGAATTCAATATTGAATTTGGATTTTAATGTGGCAGCTAGGGGATCTTGTTCCATTAAACTAGAAGAAACTTGTCTTGATAAATCCAAGCCTAAACCTTTACTTTCATAATAACTGGCTAGAGCATTTTCTTCACGATTAGGATTTGCAGCAATCATTTCCTCTTGCAATTTAACCATATTTCTTTGAGTATCTCTTTGAGTACTAACGGAGACATATTCACCTCCACCCATTGATAGGGCTCCAGCAAACATACCAGCTAATCCAGAAATGAATAATGTCATCTGACTTTGTTGTGCACCAGCCACTCCAGTCACAATTCCAGCTACGGAAATGATACCATCGTTAGCTCCTAAAACACCGGCTCGAACTACGTTTAATCTTTCGGATAAACGTAGTTTTTTAATTTCCCTGGGTACGATTGAATGCAGTAAATAATTACTCATAATTGGTCTCCTTCTGTTAGATCATCGGAAATTATAATGTCAATGCAAACGTTTAACTAAATATATTATATTTTTGAATAGAAAGAAAGATAAATTTTTAAAAGACAAGTAATATGCTCAGTAGAAAACCAAAAAAATGTGCGAATAATTTCACATATAAACATTAAATTGAAGGTGTTTTTGGAAGATTAAACGATCTTCTAAAAATGCTTTTTTTAGTAGAAGAAATTTTTTCAAGTAAATTTGTTTAGAAAACGACAAGTGTAGTCTGACAGGCTTTCTTCACGTAAACCTGTCCCTAGGGTCAGGGTCTTATTTTGAATTTTGAAACGTTGTTAAATCGGTATTTTTAAAATTTAACTCAAAAAATATTCTTCAAAAATGCCTTTTTTAAAAAATTGTGAAATTTTCTACATGTCAAATAAAAAGACTTGATTGTCATGATTATGTCTAAAAAAATAAAATTTTAATCAAAAAGCCTATTCTACGGCCTTTAGTGGCAGTTATTTTGTGTTTTAGAACACAATTTGAAATGGAGTGTTGACTTGAACCGTAGGGGGCATAAATATAATGGCACCATAACAAAAATGCAAACGCTCACAAAGGAGAGATTATCATGAAATATGACGCACTTGGAATGATTGAAACTAAAGGTTTAGTAGGTTCTATTGAAGCGGCCGACGCAATGGTGAAAGCAGCTAACGTATCTCTTATTGGTAAAGAATTAGTTGGTGGAGGACTAGTTACTGTCATGGTTCGTGGTGATGTTGGTGCTGTTAAGGCCGCTACTGATGCCGGTGCCGCTGCTGCCCAAAGAATTGGCGAACTATTATCAGTTCACGTAATTCCTCGTCCACATGCAGAAGTTGAGAATATTTTACCAACTCCAAACACAAAATAAGGAGTAAGTGACAATGGATATTAATAAGGAATCTATCAATGGTCGCATTAATCTTGCGGATAGTAAGAAAAATGCATTAACTAAAAAATTCCACACTACAGGATTAATTAATGGTGCAATTTCTGGATTAACGTATGGTATTTATTCAACTCTGGTAATGGTTGCTAGTGGGTATGATCCATTAGTCAGTGCCGCTGGATTTTTGGCAGCACCGTTTGTCTGTTCAGGACTAAATGATTTTATTGCCGGATTGTGGTTGTTGATCTACAACGCTAAAAAAGGTCGCTTGAAGGAGTTAGGCAGAACTCTTAAGACTAAGCCAGGCAAGATGTTGGTTATTGGATTCCTTCTTGGAGGACCAATTGCTAATGGTGCTTACTTAGTTGGTTTAGCAATGGCCGGTGCCTATGCAATTCCAATTTCTGCCACATGTAGTTTGTTCGGTGCTTTGTTTGCTTGGATGTTTTTGAAGCAAAAGCCAACCAAACGTGTTGTCTTGGGTATGGTGCTTTGTGTATTTGGCGCAATTATTATTAATTTTGTAAAACCTGAAGGAGCACCTAACTTCACTCTTGGAATTATCTGTGCTTTGATTGCCGCTGTTAGTTGGGGACTTGAAGGTGTTTTCTCCAGCTTTGGTGGTGCAATGATCGATACTGACGTTGCTGTTAATTTGAGAGAATTAATTTCAGGTCTAGTAGTTCTAGTTCTTATGGTTCCAGCTGTAGGAGCTCTTAAATTACTTGGCGGAACAATTTCAGCCGGAATCCCACTTGCTTGGTTAGCTGTAGCTGGACTAAGTGCAGCCATCTCATTCGTTACTTGGTATAAAGCTAATGCAACTGTTGGATGTGCAATTGGAATGTCACTCAATGTTACTTATGCTTTCTGGGGAGTTCTATTCTGTGTCCTATTCTTAGGTCAAACTTTGACTCCAACAATCGTCATTGGTTCAATCGTTATTGTTCTAGGTGCCATCATCGTAACGATGAATCCTTTAGATCTATTTAAAAAAGGAGGCGTTGAACAATGAGTTTACCAAGTAGAATGGCCGTTTTGAATTATATGAATAGTCACGAAGCAGTTGATGTTAAGGCAGTTATGGCAGCCTTAAAACCACTTTATGGAAATGAAAAACAGTTTAACGAAGAATTATATATGGAACATTTTATGGCTTTAGAGGCCAATGGGCTGGTCGAATTAGATAGTTATGAACTAGACAAAGACGACAACCTAATTATGAATTATCGAATCAACGCTGATGGTCGTGATGCTGTTGCAAAATATGTTGATAAAAAGTATAGCAACTAAACTAAGAGGTTGAATTTATGAGATATAAAGGTGATGAAGCATTGGGACTCATAGAGACAGTTGGTTTGGTCCCTGCATTGAAAGCAGCCGATGAAATGTTAAAAGCTGCAGAAGTTGAATTGATTTCATATGAAAACATAGGATCCACACTAGTTACGGTTATTGTAAAAGGCGATGTTGCGGCAGTTAAGTCAGCCGTTGAAGCTGGTGCCAAAGCAGCATCAGAGATCGGTAAACTTACGGCTAGCAATGTTATGCCACGTCCAATACCAGGTGTTGGCGACATTGTTTCAGTTCATGATATTGATCAATAACTTAGGAGTAAACAGATATGGAGAATTATAAAGCAATAGGATCAATTGAAACATTTGGTTTGGTGTTTGTTCTACAGGCTGCGGATGCTATGTGTAAAGCAGCAGATGTCGATATTGTCGGATATGAAAATGTTGCTTCAGGATATATTTCTGTAATTGTTCAAGGTGATGTTTCAGCCTGTGAAAGTGCAGTAGCCGCAGGAATCAAAGCTGTAGAAAATATGAATGCTGAAGTATATAGCTCAGTAGTCATTCCTAGTCCTCATCGCGACCTAACAAAAATAATTGATCGATATGCATTGAATAAACTATTGCCTGAATAATAAGGGAGCAATAATTATGCAATTAATAGACAATGATTTGAAATCATTACAGGAAGCAAGAATCGTCTCGGAGACAGCTAGGGATTCGTTTGGAATGTTAAAAGGATACAGTCAAGATGAACTGAATCTTACCCTTAAAAAAGTAATCGATGATTTGACCAAAGTTTTGCCAGACTTGTTAAAGCTTGAGTATGCCAATAAGTCCATCGGATCATGTGAAGATAAGTTGGATCTATATAATCAGTTCATTGAACTATATAAGAAAAATATTGATAATGAAAAAATTATTGGACCACTTTTATTCAATGATAAAGATCAGATTGAAAAGATGGGCATGCCCCTAGGTCCAATTGTTACGCTCTTACCAATTGAAAATACCGTTTTATATAGTGTTTACGCATTATTAATAGCGATTAAATCAGGGAATACTTTAGTATTAGTTCCATATCCAAAGGTGTCATCAATTTCTTCAAAAATATATCCACAGATTCAACTGATCTGTACTAACGCAGGATTACCTCAAGGATTCCTCGGATATATGAACAATGTGACTTTCAATGGTGTTAAAGAATTAACCGCCAGTTCAGAAATAGCTGCTGTAATCAATGTTGGTTGTGCTGAATATTATGATCAAATCAATATTCCAAGCAAACCGGTATTTTATGCAGAGACAGGTTCAACACCAGTTTTTATTCAAAAGACAGCCAACATTGCTAAAGCAAGTTCGCAGATTATTAAAAGTAGAGCTTTTGATAATGGATTGGCCCCGGCCTCAGAACAATTCGTTGTTGCCGAAAGCTCCATTTCTGAACATGTCAGAACACAATTGATTAATGACGGGGCTTACTTCATGAATAAAGAAGAAGAGGCTAAGTTGAGACAATCATTATTCCGTAATGGAGTAGGGGTCAGTGAAGAATGTATCGGTAAGACAGCCAAATGGATTGCTAATCGATCGGGCTTTTCCATTCCTGATGATGCTCTGGTACTGGTATCCGAACAACCTTATATTTTTGAAGATGATCCATTCGCTGTGAAGTTGAAATGTCCAATTATGGCTTTTTATAAAGAACCAGATTGGCGTCACGCTTGCGAAAAATGTATCCATCTTTTGAAAGAAAAACGTAACGGACATACCTTAGTTATTCATTCCAAAGATGACAAAATCATCAAAGAATATGCTATTCAAAAACCAGTTGGTCGAATGATCGTTAATGATTCAGCTTATCTAGCTGGTGTAGGAATAGGTTCGAATTTTCCACTTTCAATGTTTTTAGGTGGTCAAACGACTGGTAGAGGTTGTACTGCTAAGAACATCGTAGCTGAAGATTTAACTTACCAAAGAATGATTTATTACAACGATGATGAAACTATTTTATCCTACGACAAAAATTTTGAAGAAGATGTTCTAAAGAAGTTCCTTAATAAGATTTTAGAAAATTAATTCCACGAGAAGTGAGGGAATGATATGAATATTAAAGATTTTTCAGAAAAGTTATCTGAAGCTACTAAAGATTTAAGCGATGAAGAACGCCAAGCATTAGTGAAAATGTTTAGTTCAGTTTCAAACGAAGTATCTAAAGATGCTGAAACAACGCCTAGTAAAGTTGTTGTTGAAGATGAAGAAACTGAAATTCCAGACGGAATTACAAGTAGATTGAAGGCTCTAAAAGACAACTATTTGAAGCAAGTTCCTTCAATCACAACTTATCGTGCACGTGCCATTACTAAGATTGCCAAAGAAAATCCTGGTATGCCAAAGATCATGTTACGTGCTAAATGTTTCAAGTATTGTTGTGAAACAGCACCCTTAGTTATTCAAGATAACGAATTAATCGTTGGTGCTCCAAATGGTGCTCCTAGAGCTGGTGCTTTCTCTCCTGATATTGCTTGGAGATGGATGGAGGACGAAATTGACACGATTGGTACAAGACCTCAAGATCCTTTCTACATTTCTGATGAAGACAAGAAAATCATGCGTGAAGAACTTTTCCCATATTGGAAAGGTAAGTCAGTAGATGAATATTGTGAGGATCAATATCGTGAAGCCGGTGTCTGGGAATTATCAGGTGAATCATTTGTATCTGATTGTTCATACCACCAACTAAATGGTGGTGGAGATTCTAATCCTGGTTACGACGTTATCTTGATGAAAAAAGGTATGATCGATATTCAAAATGAAGCCAAGGCTCATCTTGAAGAATTGGATTATGAAAATCCAGATGATATCGACAAGATTTATTTCTACAAGTCAGTTATTGATACAACTGACGGTGTAATGACTTATGCCAAGAGAATGTCAGATTATGCAAAACAAATGGCTGATAAGGAAACTAACCCTAAGAGAAAAGCCGAATTGTTAAAGATTTCTGAAATTAACGCTAAGGTACCTGCACACAAACCAGATACTTTCTGGGAGGCTATCCAAGCTGTTTGGACAGTTGAATCGCTACTTGTTGTTGAAGAGAATCAAACGGGTATGTCAATTGGTCGTGTTGATCAATATATGTACCCAATGTTTAAGCACGATATTGAAAGCGGTAACATAACTAACTATCAAGCGTTTGAACTTGCTGGATGTATGTTGATTAAGATGTCAGAAATGATGTGGATCACAAGTGAAGGTGGATCTAAGTTCTTCGCTGGTTACCAACCATTCGTTAACATGTGTGTCGGTGGTGTGACACGTCAAGGTCTAGATGCAACTAATGATTTGACTTACTTATTAATGGATGCCGTTCGTCACGTTAAGGTTTACCAACCTTCACTAGCCTGCCGTATTCACAGTAAATCACCTCGTGCATACCTAAAGAAGATTGTTGATGTTGTTAGAGCTGGAATGGGATTCCCAGCATGTCACTTTGATGACACACACATTAAGATCATGCTTGCCAAAGGAGTCTCACTTGAAGATGCTCGTGACTACTGTTTGATGGGATGTGTTGAACCACAGAAATCTGGTCGACTATATCAATGGACATCAACAGCTTATACACAATGGCCTATCTGTATCGAACTTGTTCTAAACCATGGTGTTGACCTATGGTACGGCAAGAAGGTTTGTCCAGATATGGGTGATCTATCGAAGTTCAAGACATACGAAGAATTCGATGCTGCCGTTAAGGAAGAAATTAAGTACATTACTAAATGGACTGATGTTGCAACTGTTATCTCACAAAGAGTTCACAGAAGCCTAGCACCTAAACCATTAATGTCAATTATGTATGAAGGTTGTATGGAACATGGTAAAGACGTATCAGCCGGTGGAGCAATGTACAACTACGGACCAGGTGTTGTTTGGTCAGGATTAGCAACATACACAGATTCAATGGCTGCTATCAAGAAGTTAGTCTTTGATGACAAGAAATACACACTTGAAGAATTAAACAAGGTTCTTGTTTCCGACTTTGAAGACAACGATCAGGCTCGTAAAGATTGTTTAGCTGCTCCTAAGTATGGAAATGATGATGACTACGCTGATTTAATTGCTGCTGACATCATTGCCTACACAGAAGAAGAACATAAGAAGTACAAGACATTGTTCTCAAACTTGAGTCATGGAACATTATCAATTTCCAATAACACACCATTTGGTCAAATGACAGGTGCTTCAGCCAACGGTAGAAAAGCTTGGACTCCATTATCAGATGGTATTAGTCCTACACAAGGTGCCGATTATAAAGGACCTACAGCTATTATTAAGTCTGTATCTAAGATGTCTAACGATTCAATGAATATCGGAATGGTTCATAACTTCAAGATCATGTCTAGCTTACTAGATACCTCCGAAGGTGAAGAAAGTTTGATCATGTTGTTGAGAACAGCTTGTGCTTTAGGCAATGGACAAATGCAATTTAACTACTTAGATAATAAGACTTTGTTAGATGCTCAAAAACATCCCGAACAATATCGTGATTTGATTGTCCGTGTTGCTGGATACAGTGCCTTCTTCGTTGAATTATGTAAAGACGTTCAAGACGAAATCATTAGTCGTACGGTGCTTACTCACTTTTAATTAACAATCAGGAGATGAAAACAATGGATACAAATGTGGATGGTGGCATCGAACGTCAGGCCATGATATTCAATGTTCAGAAATATAGTTTGTATGATGGGCCAGGGATAAGAACCATTGTATTCATGAAAGGTTGCCCATTAAGATGCAGATGGTGTGCTAATCCTGAGGGTATGAACCGAAAATACGAAGTTATGTTCAAGGAAAGTTTATGTAGCGATTGTATGGCATGTGTTGAAGCCTGTCCTCGCGGTATTCACTACATAGATGAGAATGGTCAACATCGTGTTAGACGTGATATTTCTTGTATTGGTTGTCATAAATGTGAAGAAGTTTGTCCAATGAATGCAATCCACATTACCGGAGCCATTAAAACCATACCTGAATTAATGAAAGTTATTCATGAAGATGATGCTTTCTATCAACAATCAGGCGGCGGTGTAACTTTGAGCGGTGGAGAATGTACTTCACAACCAGATGCCGCATTGGCTTTATTAAAAGCCTGCAAAGCTGATGGAATCAATACAGCTATTGAAACATGTGGACACAGTCGTATGGATAAATTGATGGAAATGGCCGATTACATTGATTTGTTCCTATATGATATGAAACACATGGACCCAGTAAGACATAACGAGTTAACAGGAATTAGCAATGAGAGAATCTTAGCTAATTTGAAAGAACTTTTCGAACGTGGATACCAAGTTAAAATCAGAATGCCAATGCTCAAGGGTGTTAATGACAGTGAAAAAGAAATTCATCAAATCATTGATTTCCTAATGCCATATCGTGATTACCCTAACTTCCAAGGTATTAATTTATTGCCATATCATAAGCTCGGAGTTAACAAGTACGGACAACTAGGAATTGATTATCCAGTCAAAGAAGATCCAAGTTTATCCGACGAAGATTTGGACCGTATCGAAGGTTGGATTAAAGAATACGATTTTCCTGTAAAGGTTATAAGACATTAATACTAGATGAAAGGAGGGAATCATATGAATAAATTCAGTATGAAAACAGAAATAATCAGTGGAAATAATTCAATAAGTGAGCTTTCCAACATGCCGATCAAAAATGCTTTAGTTGTCTGTGATCCATTCATGGTCAAGTCAGGTAAGGTTTCGGCAGTCACAGATGCACTTGATAAATTAGACGTTAAATATGATATTTTCTCCGAAGTAGTTCCTGATCCTTCAATAGATGTAGTTTCAGGTGGATTATTCAAAGGAATATCACTGAAGCCTGATACGATCATTGCTTTAGGCGGTGGTTCAGCGATGGACACTGCTAAAGTAATCAAGCATCTCATGGATAATATCGAGATTAAATTAATTTGTATACCTAGTACTAGTGGTACTGGTAGTGAAGTTACTTCATTTGCAGTTATTTCAGATCCAAGCGCCAATGGTAAATATGCTTTGGTAGATGAAGATATGATTCCAGATATTGCTATATTAGATCCAAGTTTAACCATGAGTGTTCCAGCAACAATTACAGCTGACACTGGAATGGATGTAATCACACATGACTTGGAGGCCTATGTATCACTGAATAGTAGTAGTTTTACCGATGCTTTGGCTGAAAAATCCATTCGAATTGTTTGGAATGAATTGCCTAAGGTTGTTAAAAACGGTAACGATGTAGAAGCACGAAAAGTCATGCACGATGCATCTTGTATGGCGGGGATGGCCTTCAGTGAAGCTTCATTAGGAATTTGTCACAGTCTGGCTCATGCCTTAGGTGGTCGTTTCCATAAAGCACACGGAAGACTGAACGCAATGTTATTACCTTATGTCATTCAATATAATTCTGGAATTGATGGATCTGAAGAAACTGAAGCATTACACCGATATGCACAAATTGCTCGAGTTTTAAATATTTCATCATATACAGATAGATCGACTGTTAATTTATTGATTGGTAACTTGAAGAGACTAACTGATCAGCTTTCAATTCCTAAAACAATTGCTCAATTAGGAATTGATGAAAATGAGTATAAATCAGCAGTTCCGGATATGGCTAAAGCAGCATTAAAAGATAGATGTACGGTAACTAATCCTGTTGTTCCTACACAAGAAGATTTAGAAAATATATATCTTAAGTTAGTTAAAGGAAGCTAAAGATATGTTTATTACGGAAAGAGAATTACAGGGTCTCTACCATAAAGCAGAATTTTCAGAATATATGATTTCCAAGAACGACAGGTTAACACCTGAAGCCAAAAGTTTTTTAACAGGTAAAGGAATAAAAATAATCGAAAAAGATCATTCGAAGGATGTCCATAAGACAGAAATCACAGACGGCCAAGATATTACTAAAGAACTTTTAAAGTTAGATCTACAGGCCGCCATCGTTGAAGCTTATGAAATAGATATCAAATTAGGCAACAGTATTTATGAAGTGTATGAGTTGCTTGATCAAGAAATGCCACCAAATTTACAGATATATTCATGTGATGCAAATGAAGTACTTAGTAAACCTATAACAAAAGAAACGTTAAGAAACCCTAAGTATAAAGTGATTATTTTACTTAAAAAGTGTTTATCAAGAATATGTGAAGTTCAATTAGATTCAAAAGATCAATTGAATTTAGTAAAGATAGAGCTGGTCGATCAGATTCGTAAACTAATGGAGGATTAATTATGGGTGAAAGTATGCAGGCTTGTAATGATTTAGTTTCAAAATTTGAAGCCGTTGTTGCCAATCCAGTAATTGATAAAAGCAAAATATATTACACAGGTGTTGATCTAGGAACTGCTTGTGTGGTTCTAGTAGTTATGAATTCTGAATATGAACCAGTTGCGGGTGCATATGAATATTCAGATGTGGTAAAAGATGGAATGATCGTTGATTATTTTGGAGCTATTACCTTAGTAAAAAAACTGAAAAAGAAATTAGAAGATCTGCTTGATACAGAACTTGTTTATTCTTCCACAGCCATTCCACCGGACACTGAGTCCCTGGATGGCGGAGCAATTAAAAACGTAATTCAAAGTGCAGGCTTTGAAATTACATCTATCTTAGATGAACCAACTGCCGCTAATAATGTTTTGAACATTAAGAATGGTGCCATCGTGGATATTGGTGGTGGGACAACCGGGATTTCCATTTTAAATAATGGAAAGGTAGTCAAAGTATCCGATGAAGCAACTGGTGGAACTCACTTAACCTTAACAATAGCTGGAGCAATGAGTACTTCATTTGAAGATGCTGAATTGTATAAGAGAAATACAGACAATCACAAAGAACTCTTACCAATTTTGAAACCAGTTATTGAAAAAATTTCAACTATCATAACAACACAAGTTGCTGGGTATGATGTGAAGGATTTGTATTTGGTTGGTGGAACTGCTTGCTTAGGTGGGATTGAGAAGATTATTGAAAAGAAAACGGGGATAACAACACATAAGCCAGTAAATCCCATGTTTGTTACTCCTTTAGGGATTGCTAAAAGTTGTACAAATGAAGTCATAGATTAGGAGGCAGTAGATATGGACTGTAGAATTATCAAGTCACCTAGCGAAGGAACCATGGCGATATTAAATCGTCGTAAAGGTTCTGGAATTAGAGACAAAATCGACAACATAGATGCCGTCGGTTTAGTTCAAGGAAGATTGATCGAAATGGTTGTAGCCTCGGATATTGCTGAAAAAGCTGTCGGTGTTACCACGGAAGATATCAGGGGTAGCTGTCCTCAGAACATGATTATGCTCGCCATCTTTGGCGATACTGCCTCCGTCACTTCAGCAATCGAAGAGATCAAGAAAACGTGGGAAACGGAACAATGGTAATAGCTAAATTAATAGATAATGTCTGGGCAACCAGAAAAGCTGATAATATGAACGGCTTGAAATTAATGTTGGCAGAGATCACAGGCGGTAGAAAGAACGGAGAACAAATCGTAGTTTGTGATGTAATTGGTGCCGGTATTGGCGATAGAGTCATCATAGCTAGTGGCACTGCAGCCAGACAGGCGTTAGGGGACAATACCATACCAATAGATTCAGCTGTGATTGGAATCATCGATGATAGCTGTAAACCAGTCTGAGGGGGTGTTGGTAAATGAAAAAGGCACTATGTGCAAGCACTGTTGAAAGCGTTTACTCAAATGGTCAAACGAATATTGAAGTTGATCAAGATACCATTATCACACCTTTGGCCAAAGATTTAATTGAAGAATATGGTTTAAATGTAAAAATCATTGAACCAAAAAAGAAGAAAGATGCGAGTTCTAAAAATATTTCTGAAGAATTGATCGTATCAATAATTAAAAAGATATTGAAAGATTCTTTGAATAATCGATATGTAATGAAACTCGATTCTAATGGATTAAAAGTTGTCGATGGGAGCAGTATACAATTTACTGATATTCCTAACTGTACAAATGGTGGGTCCGGTCAATATTGCAGTATTTTTTTCGGAAATTCTAATAAATCAAAGTTTGGCTTAGTCAGACTAAATCATACCGAACTAACTAAAACCATTGGAAATGACACTTATCTATACATATCTAAAGGAGCATTAGATATCTCCATTAATGAGAATTCGTGTGTATCAAAAGAAGGCGACATCATTTTCATTCCTAAGAGAGCTAATGTCACTGTTAAAGCCCTTAAAGATGTCGAACTTGTTTATTCTTTAACTGAATAATTCATATAAATTGATGGAGGTAATTATGCAAGCATTAGGGTTAATAGAAACCAATGGACTAATCGCCGCTATTGAATCCAGTGATGTCATGTTAAAAACAGCTGAAGTTGACCTAGTGTCAAAAGAATTCGTCGGTGGCGGATTAGTAACAGTATCAGTTGTTGGGGATGTTGGGGCTGTAAAAACGGCCGTTGATGCCGGAGCTAGTGCAGTCGAACAATTGGGAGATAGTTTCCTAGTTTCAAAACACGTCATTGCCAGACCTGATTCAGAAATTGAACCACTTTTAGATGGTCCAAAAACGAAAAAGGTTCCAGAAGAAGTTGCCGAAGAGATAGTTGAAGCAGATCCAGTTGAAAATGTCGAAGAAACACCGAAGAAAAAACCAGTCGGTTTTAAACCTGAAGAGCTGGAACCAAAACGAATTGCCGAACTAAGAAAAATAGTAAAAACTAAAACGAACTTGAACATATCAGATGCCGATTTACAAAAGATGAGTAAGAAGCAGATTATCACTGAAATATTGAATTCTGATAAGGAAGGTTAGTAATTATATAGGAGAGCGAACATGGAGAATTTTGATAAAGATTTAAGATCAATTCAAGAAGCCAGAGACCTTGCCAGAGCGGGCCATCAAGCCGCAGTTGATATTTCAACTTTTAGTCAAGAACAAATCGATGCCATTTTAAAAGCAATGAGCATTGCTGGAGAGAAACATGCTGTTGAGTTAGCTCAATTGGCAGTTGAAGATACTGGATTCGGAAATGTTGCTGACAAGACATATAAGAATCACGCTGCAGCAACTTTGCTATATGAGCAAATCAAAGATGAAAAAACAGTCGGTATTATCAGTAAAGATACTGAATTGAAGACTATGGATGTTGCAGAACCAGTTGGTTTGGTAATGGGAATCGTGCCATCAACTAATCCAACATCAACTGTTATTTTCAAATCAATGATTGCTTTGAAAGCAAGAAATGCCATTGTTTTTGCTCCACATCCAGCCGCTGCTAAATGTACATTCAGAGCTGCAGAGATTATGAATGAAGCCGCTAAATCTGCCGGAGCTCCGGATAACATTATCACTTGTGTTTCAAATTCAACAATGGGATCAACTAATGAGTTGATGCATGCTAAAGAAGTTAAGCTGATTATTGCTACAGGTGGCCCAGGAATGGTTAAAGCAGCCTACAGTTCAGGTAAACCTGCTATTGGGGTTGGAGCTGGTAATTCTCCTTCCTATATTGAACGCAGTGCCGATGTAAAAGAGTCAGTTTCACAAATCATCGCAAGTAAATCATTTGATTACGGAACAATCTGTGCATCAGAACAATCCATTATTTGCGAAAAATGTAATAAAGATGAAGTCGTCAGTGAGTTAGAAAAACAAGGTGGATACTTCATGGACGATGCTGAAACAGAAGCTGTCTGCAACTTGTTATTCAAGAATGGTGGACACGCAATGGACGCTAAATTCGTTGGTAGATCACCACAAGTAATTTCTAAAGCAGCTGGTTTCGAAGTCCCTGCTGATACAAAGATTTTGATTGGTAAACAATCTGGTGTTGGTGAAGGCAATCCGCTTTCATACGAAAAACTAACTACAGTATTAGCATTCTACGTTGTAGAAGATTGGAAAGAAGCTTGTCAATTAAGTATTGAACTTCTTCAAAACGGAATTGGACATACAATGAATCTTCACACTAATCGCGAAGATATCGTCTTAAAATTTGCAGCCAAACCAGCCTCAAGAATCCTTGTAAATACTGGTGGTAGCCAAGGTGGAACAGGTATCAGTACTGGCTTACCAATTTCCTTCACGTTAGGTTGTGGAACATGTGGTGGAAGTTCAGTTTCAGAGAATGTAAGTCCTAAACATTTACTTAACATCAAGAAAGTAGCCTTTGGTTTGAAAGATGTAACAACTTTGGCTGAAGATGACAAGAGCTTCAATCATCCAGAACTCAAAGATGTTGTTAAGAAATGTGTAAACAAAACTCAATGTGACAGTTCATTAGAACATGTAACAAAAGATATGTCGGATAAAGAACTAAAAGTACTAACTGAATTAGTTAGAAAAACATTATCTGAAATGAATGCGTAGGTGTCGACATGGAAGACTATGAAGAATTATTAGGTAAATTGGTCGAGAAATTATCTGGACCAAATGTTTCCGAAGACGTGATTGCGGAAATTGCTAAAAAAGCTACAACAGATGAAAAAACAATTCCGGTTGGAGTATCTAACCGTCATATCCATTTATCACAAACTGATTTGGATAAGTTGTTTGGCAAGGGCTATCAATTGACTCCTTTAAAGGATTTATCACAACCTGGACAATATGCTAGTAAAGAAACAGTTATTATCTGTGGACCTAAAGGTTCAATCAGTAAGGTGAGAATCCTTGGACCAGTCAGAGCTAGAACCCAAGTAGAAGTTCTAAGAGGCGATACCTTTAAATTAGGTATTAAAGCACCACTTAGAATTTCAGGTGACTTACTTAATTCAGGACAGGTTACTGTTGTTGGTCCTAAAGGGTCAGTTGAATTAGATGAAGGTGTTATCGTAGCCCAACGTCATATTCATATGTTGCCAAGCGATGCTGAAAGATTTGGTGTTAAAAATGGCGATATCGTTACGATTGTTATCGAAGGTGATCGTGGTGGAGAACTCAACAATGTAGCCATTAGAGCTAACGATAAATCTGGGTTAGAGTGTCATATTGATACTGAAGAAGCAAATGCTTTAGGAATGAATTCTAAAACTAGGATTCGTATTAAATAAACGAAAATTTGGAGGAAATTATAATGAAATCTGATGCATTAGGAATGATCGAAACAAAAGGACTAGTAGGTTCAATTGAAGCAGCCGATGCTATGGTAAAGGCAGCTAATGTTACTTTAGTAGGAAAAGAATTCGTTGGTGGCGGAATTGTCACAGTTATGGTTAGAGGCGATGTTGGGGCTGTTAAAGCAGCTACAGATGCTGGCGCCGCAGCCGCTCAAAGAATTGGTGAATTGTTATCAGTTCACGTAATTCCTCGTCCACACGCAGAAGTTGAAAATATTCTACCAAAGACAACAACAACTACAGCTGAATAAGAATATTATAGGTAGTCAATTTTTTCTCAAGTTACAACTCCATATTCACACTCCGAAAAATTAGAGCTGAACTAGCACATTCAACTCTTAAATAAAAAGCCGGCAACTCTTTCAAATCAGAGTTACTGGCTTTTGTTTTAATTTAAATTTACACCCTGTATTGCATTAGAATATGAAGTAGATTAGTTTTTAACGATGGGTATCAAGATTTCAGTGACAAACATATTGATATCGGTAGTAGTCCAATAATCGACGACGAATCTTTCATACACGTTGGGACCGCAATTGTAGCCATTTTCTTTAGCCCAATTTTCCATATCAGCGTATTTTTTATACATTTGAGCGTGGTCACCGATGTAATAAGAGGAAATAAAAGTTTTACCACCAATATTTTCTAAAGGTAAGTTACTGTCATTATTTCGAACTGGCTTTTGCATGATGGTAACACGGTTGGCTAATTCTAAGGATTTCTTTTGACAATCATCAAAGGCTAGAATCACTGGACCAGTAATTTCAGCGTTATTTTCCTCCAAGTACCTGATCCAAGGAACATTGATTACCGATTCTTTATAATCATAATCAAAATCTTGGTCTAAAAAGAAATATTGAGTTGGCTGAATATATTTGATATTGATAGATTCAAATTTATTACTGGTCACATTCATACCTTCATGAATCAGTTCCAACCAATCCATCAAGGCTTGGCGAGAATTTTGAATTCTTTTTTCTTCGTCTTCTAAGAATGATATTTGATTTAAAAAATTTCTTTCATGGAACAAACAACTGTTATTGTCACCAACGCCATTCATGTCCTGCAACTTAAAACCCATCTGTTTATAATATTTAAGGATTGGCATTAATTGAATAGTGGAGTCACTGTAGTATCGATACCCGTTGGATGGACAAATGTAGTCTGGTTTGAGGATACCTAATTCTTCGTAGAAAATTAAAGTTTTGCGAGAGACTTTGCATATTTTGGCTGTTTCACCTATGGTATGCAAATTTTTTGAGTCAACCATTATTAACCTCCATGATAAATACCGTTCATAAGTGTATTATATAACAGTATAGTTGTAAACGCTTACAATATTTTGAGCCGATTTATATTTAGATTGAATATGTGATGAATATTGACTAATTTTATTCCAAAAAACAATCATGATTTTTGGCATATAAAAAATATAATATTAGTCTATATTGCCTGTTCTTCTTTGTTTGACGTTGCTGTAGAATGTTAAATAAGAGATGGTATGAAACCTATTTAAACAAATATGTGAAGTAAAAAATGATCTCTGATTTTTTAAATAATGGCTCTAAATACTAAAGCCGGATTGCATCAGAAATGATCAGACATATTGAGGACGAAACCATCTTTATCGACTCTAAAATAATAATTGTGCTTAATTGTAAGAGTTGTTTTTAAAATCTATGAATTGATTACTATTGAAACAGGAGAATAAATATGGCGGAATTGTTAATAAAAGAACTTCATGTTGAAGTTGTAGATGAGGAAAAGAAGACTAGCAAAGAAATTCTCAAAGGCGTTAATTTAGAGATGAAGACTGGTGAGATCCATGCCATCATGGGACCTAATGGAACAGGTAAATCGACTTTGTCGCAAACTATTATGGGTCAAAAAAATTATCATGTAACTCATGGTGACATTCTGTTAAATGGGCAAAGTATTTTGGATATGCCAGTCGATGAACGTGCTCGTAAAGGTTTGTTCTTGGCAATGCAGTATCCAGCTGAAATTCAAGGTGTTACGAATGCTGAATTTTTACGTGCTGCGATCAATGCTAGACGACCAGAAAATGACAAAATCTCAGTTATGGACTTTATTAAGGAATTAGACAAGAATTTGGAATTGTTAGATATGAGTGAAGCTATGACAGAGCGTTACTTGAATGAAGGCTTTTCCGGTGGTGAAAAGAAACGTAATGAGATCTTGCAACTATTGATGATCAAACCAAGTTTTGCACTGTTAGACGAAATTGATTCTGGACTTGATATCGATGCACTTAAGGTTGTTTCAAAAGGTGTCAACTCAATGCGTGGCGATAATTTTGGAGCTTTGATCATCACTCATTATCAAAGACTGTTGAATTATATCAAACCGGATGTTGTTCATATTATGATGGACGGAAGAATTGTGAAAACTGGTGATGCACAGTTGGCTCAAAAACTTGAAGATGAGGGTTATGCTGGCTTGCGTGATGAATTAGGACTTGATGTGAATCTGATTGACGACTAAGGGGATATTATGACACTAGAAAAATTTGCGATGACAACAGATGAGCCAACTTGGTTCACTCAAAAAAGACAGGCATCTTTTGAGTTGATTGATAAGTTGCCTTTGCCTAAGATGCAACGTTTTAACTTCAGTAATTGGCAATTGATGCCATCAACTAAAACGATTATTAAGACTGATGTGCCAACAACGTATGACGATTATGTTTTAATGGATATTTTTGATGCTATGACAGCGTACCCAGAAATGATTCAAAAGTACTTCATGAATAAAGTTATAAAATCTGACGAAAATAAAATGACAGCTTACCATACAGCATTCCTGAATCAAGGTATTTTTCTGTATGTACCTGAAAATACAGTAGTTCAGAAGCCAATTGAAATTGAATTAAAACAAGATTCCCAGCAACCTTTTATCTCACATATCTTAATTGTGGCAGGTGAGAACTCGAAGTTTTCCTTTATCCAAAGAACTAGAACAGAGGGCGATGCCAAAAGTGTTGCTAACTGCGTAGTTGAAGTAATGGCAATGCCTAATAGTGAAGTGAGATATGCAGCCGTTGATGAAATGGGAGAGAATGTCACTTCTTATTTAAGTCGTCGGGCTTACGTTGATCAAAATGCTTATGTTGATTGGTCAATTGGGTTGATGAATTCTGGTAATACGGTAGCTGATTTTGACACTGATTTGTTTGGCGAAGGTGCTCATTCAGAAATTAAAGTTGTCGATATCACTTCAGGACAACAACAAGAAGGCGTTAATACTCGAGTTACTAATTATGGTAAACATTCAATCGGTAATATTAATCAACGTGGGGTCATCATGGATCGTTCACGTCTGATTTTTAATGGTATTGGACACATTATCAAAGGCGCTTCAGGTGCCAATGCTGAACAACAGAACCGAGTTATGATGATGTCAAATGAAGCCCACGGTGATGCTAATCCAATTCTTTTGATTGATGAAAATGATGTTTTGGCTGGACATGCAGCTAGTGTTGGTCAAGTTGATCAGAGACAACTCTACTATTTGATGAGTCGGGGAATTGATCGTAAAACAGCTCAACGGATGGTTATTCGAGGATTCTTGGGTGACGTACTGGTTTCGATTCCTTCCAAACCTATTCGTGAGGAATTAGTTCAAACGATTGAGAGGAAATTGGCCGATGGACAAACAGTTGCAACAAATTCGTAAGGACTTTCCAATCCTTAATCAAAAAGTAAATGATGAACCACTAGTATATTTGGATAATGCCGCTACTAGTCAGAAACCTAATCAAGTTATTGATGAAATCGTTCGTTATTATCAAAATGATAACGCCAATACTCGTCGAGGTGTACATACCTTAGGTGAGAGAGCTACTGAAGAGTTTGAAGCTGCTCGTCAAAAAGTACAACAGTTTATTAATGCCAAAGAGAGCCGAGAAATTATTTTTACAAAAGGTGCGACTGACAGTTTGAATTTAGTTGCAAGTACTTATGGTGAGGACAATATCGAAGCTGGTGACGAAATCGTCATTTCCGTTATGGAACATCACAGTAATTTGATTCCGTGGCAACAATTGGCTAATCGTAAAAAAGCTGTTTTGAAATATATTGGTTTAACAGCTGATGGTCAATTAGATATGATTGATGCTAAAAAGCAAATCACTGATAAAACAAGAATTGTTTCTATCGCTCATGCTAGCAACGTTCTTGGTGTCACTAATGATATTAAACAGTTGGCTAAAATTACTCACGCACATAACGCTATTATGGTAGCCGATGGTGCACAGGCAGTTCCTCATATGCCAGTTGATGTTCAGGACTTAGATGTTGATTTCTATGCCTTTTCCGGACACAAAATGTTGGCTCCAATGGGAATCGGTGTTTTATATGGTAAAGCCGATTTGTTAAAATCCATGCCGCCTTATCAATACGGTGGTGAAATGATTGATTTTGTTGAGAAATATCAAAGTACCTGGACCGATATTCCTTGGAAATTTGAAGCCGGAACACAAAATGTATCTGGTGCTGTCGGCTTAGGTAAAGCGATTGATTACTTGAGTAGTATCGGCATGGAAAATGTTGAAAATTATGAGAAAGAATTAGTATCGTATGTCTTACCAAAATTACTTGAGATCGATGGATTAACGGTTTACGGGCCACAGGATGCTGATCATCACAGTGGAGTTATCTCATTTAATCTTAAAGGGTTACATCCACATGATGTGGCAACTGCTTTGGATATGGATGGAGTGGCGATTCGAGCTGGACATCACTGTGCTCAACCATTGATGAAATATTTGGATTTAGTAGCCACGGCTCGAGCTAGTTTTTACATTTACAACAATAAGCAGGACGCTGATGGATTGATTCAGGCAATCTGTGACACAAAGGAGTTTTTCAAAGTATGAGTTTAAATGGTTTGAACAGTCTGTACCGTGAAGTTATCTTGGATCATTCTGAACATCCACATCATAAGCAAAGCTTGTCGGAAGCGACGAACAAGATTACTTTGAAAAATCCAACTTGTGGTGACGTGATCAATTTAGAAATTAAACTGGATGGCGATAAGATAAACGATATCGGTTTTACAGGCGAAGGTTGTACGATCAGTCAATCTTCCGCTAGTATGATGACCGATGCAGTTCTCAATAAAACAATAACTGAGAGTTTAGAAATGGCTCATATTTTTTCAGATATGGTCATGGGTAAAGAACACTCTCAAGCTGATTTAGATAAATTAGGCGATGCTGCAATTTTATCTAGTATTATGCAGTTTCCCGCTAGAATTAAATGCGCTACCTTGTGTTGGTGGGCATTGAGAAAGTCGTTAGGAGATGAAGACGATGATTGATTTAAATGATTCAGATTACGAATATGGCTTCCATGATAATATTGAACCCAAATATTCGACAGGTCGTGGCTTGACTGAAGAGACGGTCAGACAAATTTCGGCTGAAAAAAATGAACCACAGTGGATGTTAGATTATCGTCTGAAATCCTATGAGGCTTACAAAAAATTGCCAATGCCTACATATGGTCCGGATCTATCGAAACTTGATCTGAAGAATATGCTTTATTATCAAAAAATGACTGATAAAAAGTATCGTGATTGGGAAGATGTTCCTGATAAAATGAAGGAAACTTTTGACCGCTTGGGTGTTCCAGAAGCCGAAAGAAAATACTTAGGTGGATCGTCAGCACAATATGAATCTGAAGTGGTTTACCACAATATGCGTGAAGAGTTTGCAAAATTGGGAATCATCTTTACTGATTCGGATACAGCTTTAAAGGAATATCCGGAATTATTCAAAAAATGGTTTGGTAAATTAGTAAAACCGACTGATAACAAATTTGCGGCTTTGAATGGAGCCGTTTGGTCTGGTGGATCATTCATCTATGTACCAAAAGGTGTCAGAACTGATATTCCAATTCAGTCGTATTTCCGTTTGAATTCTGAAAATTCAGGACAGTTTGAAAGAACGCTTATCATTGTCGATGAAGGTGCCAAAGTTGATTACGTTGAAGGCTGCACCGCACCAAATTATTCATCCGACAGTTTACATGCGGCAGTAGTAGAGGTTAACGTTCAAAAGGATGCTTATTGTCGTTATACTACGATTCAGAATTGGTCAGACAATGTTTATAGTTTGGAAACTAAACGTGCCGCTGCCGAGGAGAACGCTACGATGGAATGGGTCGATGGCAACTTAGGCTCTAAAGTTACGATGAAGTATCCAAGTGTTTACTTAAATGGTGAAAATGCCCGCGGCACAATGCTTTCGATTGCGGTGGCAAGTAATGGAATTCATCAAGATTCTGGTGCCAGAATGATTCATAACGCCAAGAATACTTCTAGTTCAATTGTTTCTAAATCAATTGCCAAAACTGGTGGTTCAGTTGATTATCGAGGAACTGTACGATTTGGTAAACACTCTGATGGATCAAAAGCTCACGTTGAGTGTGACACGATTATTATGGATGATCAGTCTTCATCTGATACAATACCTTATAATGAAATTGATAATGCTAACGTTTCAATGGAACATGAGGCTCGAGTTTCCAAAATTTCAGAAGAACAACTTTATTATTTAATGAGCCGTGGAATTTCTGAGGAAAAGGCTACTGAAATGATTGTTATGGGATTCGTGGAGCCATTTACAAAAAAACTCCCAATGGAATATGCCGTCGAATTAAACCGTTTGATCAGTTTTGAGATGGAAGGTTCAATTGGTTAAAGGATAAGATTATGACAGAAAAAAAGGATCTAGTTATGGAGGCCTTAGAGGATGTGATCGATCCGGAATTAGGAATCGATATCGTGAACTTGGGTTTGATCTACGGAGTAAGTATTGAACATGAGAATAAAGCCGTGGTGACGATGACCTTGACTACAATGGGATGTCCTTTGAGCGATATGTTACATGATTCGATTGTAGAGGCCGCCGAAACAGTTGAGGGAATCAGTGAGTGTGAAGTTGAGTTAGTTTGGTATCCAACTTGGGATATTTCCAGGATGAGTCGTTATGCTCGAATTTCACTGGGAATCTTTGGAGGATAGACATACTACCGACTAGTTTCCCTGATTCTAATATTATCGATGATTTGAAATTTTTGAAGAAATTTAAATCAAAAGAACGACCTCTATTAAGTATTCAAGATATATTCTTTACTTGAATCTCTTAATAGAGGTCGTTCTTATTTTTTTAGATTAGACTTATTTTATAAGATTATGAATTAAATATACTTATCTCAGAAGAATAAACAAAATACTATCTAGTCTGTAGTAAGAATTGGAAATGTGTTCAGCTATGAAATTATTGTTGGCGGCTTTGCCGCTTACAATAAGGCTGATCTTGGAGATCCATAATTTTGCCGAAGGTGAAATTATTAGCTTCAAGTCATGCCCATAGCGTTCCAACACATTCCCAATTCTTGCGGAAGACGGAAATTTAAGCAAATTGGTTTTTGATTTTTATTTCAGCGATGTAACAAAATTTACAAATTGTTAAAAGAGTTGTAATGAAAATGTATAAAGAAAATTCACAAATAGCTCGTATAATTGACTTTATTAAATTTTACAATTAATGGGATGAGGTAATCTTATACGAGTCAAAAGAAGAAAGTTCAAAAAATATTTGAGAGTTCTTTTGATTGCAACAATAATAATCGTTGGTAGTTTGAGTTATTTCTTCAATAATTCATATGCATCAACCATTATCGACAACTTTAAAACTGAACAGGCAATTAAAAAGAAACAAAAAATTATTCAGACGAATCTGACTAATTATCTGAATACAGTCACCAAGGACGGTACTGCTAGTGTTAGTTTTTACAATTTAGGTGCAGAGAGTGGCAGTGCGGCGGCTAATAGTAAGTATGCCAAACTTTATCAAGCCGGTAGTTTGGAAACTGAAGCGAATGCTCATGCAGTTAAGACGGCGGCTAGTACGTATAAATTGTATTTAACAGCTTACTTGATGAATCAGAAATCGAATGGTAATTTCAGTTGGACGACTGAGAATACTGATAATTTTAACAAGATGATTGTTAATAGTGAGAATGATTTTGCGGAAGCACAGCTTAACAAGTATGGTGCCAGTACAATCAGTGCCTTCATTAAAAAGCAAGGTTGGTATCCATCAGTTTTCCAAGATGGACAAGCTGCCAAAACAACCAGTTACAGTTTGCAGCTGTTGCTAGAAGATTTGGCCAATGGCAAAGGTGCTTTTGAAAATAAATCTGATCAGGCAAAAATTTTGAATTTAATGGACCAACAAATTTACCGAACGGGAATCCCTGCTGGAGCATCCGCTGCTGATAGCGGAACAACTGTCCAAGATAAAGTTGGTTTTCTAAATGATACGAATAATGATGCTGGTATTGTGACGTTGCCAAATGGACAAAGATATATTTTGGTCGTCATGACCAATGGACATAATCAAAGTGGATTGAGCGGTTTTTCAAGAATTGCGGAAATCACTAAGAACGTGCAGAAGATTGTTTATGGATCTGACGCTGGAACTAAAATTGAAAATTATTCTTAATTAAAAAAGTCGAGGGTATCCTCGGCTTTTTTTGTACTATTAATTTTTTAAAGAATTATAACCAGCACCAGTAAATTTATTTAACAGTTGGAGTTCATGGTACCAAGAATCGTTTTTTACAAAGTGGTGTCGTTTATTAATGGCAAATGATCCGTGAATTGAATAGATAAATAGTAGTTCAGCATCTGATTCACTAAGACCAGTTCTTTTTTGAATAGATGGCACCATGCGTGATTTTTCGTGGGCAACGATACGACCAATAATATAGTCACTAAGATTTGAATCCATTAAGAGTTTACGATATTTAGAAGAATCAGCTATTCTTTGACAAGCCGGTAACATTGATTCATTTTCTCGTAATAAGTCAATGCTGAGATTAGAAGGGTCAATGTTATCACTAGGATTCGTTTCATCCTTGAATAATAAGGCGTCGTCCAAAACAGAATTTAAAACGTCAGTCAGATTATCGAAGTGTAAGTAGAAAGTAGAACGGGTGATTTCCGCTTCACGACATAATTTGGCCACATTGAGTTGATTGTATGGCTCGTGTTTAATCAATTCTAAAAAAGAATCCTTAATAATATTAATAGTATAAATAGTTCGACGGTCTGGCTTACGATTTTTTTGCATATAAACTCCTTAACACAATTTAAAAACTGTTTACAACATGAATTAAATTCGAAATGTGTGCTTAAATTTGAATTTGTTTTCATGTATTTTAAATATATTCAATACAGTATGTACATAATTATACATTATGTTAATTAATTTGTTAAAGGAGATAAAATAGAAAAACAGATAGAACAAGCTCGCAAATTGATTGATGAAAGTGATGCGATTCTTGTTAGTGCAAGCAATGGCCTGTCTATTTCAGAAGGATACAACATATTCGCTGATGACGAAAATTTTGAAAATTACTTTAATCATTTCAAGATTGTTTACGGCATTAGCAGTTTGATTCAAGGTGTTTTTGCACAATTGCCGGCGCCAGATCATCAAGAATTCATGAGAAAAGTTCATCAATATTTAATTGAGGATTATAAGCCGACAGAAACATTTCAAAGTCTCAATAAAATACTTAAACCAAAAGATTATTTCATTCTGACATCAAACGCCGATAAACATTTTCAATTAAACGGTTTTTCCGATGAAAACATTTGGGAAATTGAAGGTAACTTTGATGGATTGAATATGAATTCTGAAGCTTGGAATGAACAACGAAATAGGTTCGTTGAGTTTGCTCAAAAGAATAAAAATAAGAAAATTTTACAACTGGAGTTAGGTATAGGTTCTAAAAATAAAATGATTAAGGCTCCATTAATGGATATGGTGGCAGATCATCCAGCTTGGAATTATCTAACTTTGAATATGCCGCAAGAAATTTATATTGATCCTAAAATTGAGCATCAATCTGTAGCCTTGCCAGGAAATATTGATACTACTTTTAAAGAATTATTGGAGGAAAATTAAATGAGCTTATCTTTTTATGAACAATTAGTAATGAAGACACAAACCAACTATTCACAATTTTTTAATGTATACGCCAGTGGCAAAACGCCGGTTAAATTGACTAGTAGAGCACCTTTGCCATATGAGGAACAGATCAATATTTTAGCCGAAAAAATTAATGAAGCGGATCATATTTTGGTAGGTGGAGCTTCAGGATTATCCGCTGCAGGTGGTGGTGACTTCTATTATGAAGATAACGAATCTTTTAGAAAATATTTCGGAAAATTTGCCGAGAAATATGGTATAAAAGGGGCCTTCTCTGGAATGCAATATCGTTGGCCAAGCCGTGAAGAGTATTGGGGCTATTTGGCAACTTTTCTTCATACGACGCAACATGCGGAAATAAGAAAACCATATAAAGATTTGCAAGCTATTTTGCAAGATAAAGACTACTTTATTTTGACCACGAATCAAGATACTCAAGCAATAAAAGCTTTTCCAGAGGACAAAGTTGCTCAGATTCAAGGGGATCATCGTTTCTTTCAGTGTTCTGCACAATGTAGTGATGAAGTGTGGGATGCGGTCAAACCAGTTGAGGAAATGGTCCAAGCTATGGGGGATGACACTAAAGTGCCAACAGAACTAATACCTCGTTGTCCCAATTGCGGAGCGGAAGCTTTTCCTTGGGTCAGAGGTTATGGAAACTTCTTGGAAGGTACTAGATATCATCAGGAATATAAAAAGGTTTCAGATGATGTTTTGACACATCTACATGACAATCATCTTCTCATGATCGAATTAGGAGTTGGTCGTATGACACCAATGTTTATTCAAGAACCGTTCTGGGCCCTAACAGGAAGCCTTGAAGGTTCATATGATGTCATGATCAACCGTGATCATCAATTTTTGCCAGAGGAAATTGAAGATAAGGGTCAAGCTATTAAAGGAGATATTTCTCAAGCTCTAGCAGATGTTAGAACTGTATTGGGAAAATAAATAGTTAGTAAAAGAGTCGAGGTTATCCTCGGCTTTTTTTGTCTAGAAAGTTTTGTCACTAGGAGGGTGACAAAACTAAATGTAACCGTATTCAGGAATAACTTACTATATAACCGTAAAGAGAAACGGATAACAAAGCATATAAATTAAAAAATATTACGGAGGTAAGTATTATGAGTAAAAGTATTCTATTAATTTGTGGTTCAGGAGCATCATCAGGGTTTATGGCAGCTAATATGAGAAAAGCTGCTAAGAAAGAAGGACTTGATTACAAAATTAAGGCTCGTAGTGAATCAGAATTAGGTGATTACATGGATGACATTGATGCCTTAATGGTTGGACCACATTTAAAAGCTGAATTCGATGCTATCAAAGCACGCGTTCCCGAAAATGTGACAGTAGTTTTAATGCACTCCGACTATTATTCAATTCTTGACGGTAAAGGTGCTATTGCACATTTAAAAGAAGAATTAGGAGATTAGTAACGGAAAAAGTAAATTGGGGAGTGTGCCAAGATGAATAAATTTATGGATTTTCTCAATAATAAATTTGCGCCTAAAGCTCAAGTTGTTGGGAATAATCAATGGATCGTAACATTAAAGAATTCCGTACTTGAAGTATTGCCTTTCATTTTAGTTGGTTCAGTAGTCAGTCTATTAAATATTCCGGGTAATTTTTGGAAATGGTGGCCTGATTTTTCACCAGTAAGTAATTTTACCTTTGGATTATTGTCTATTTTTGTAGCATTTCTAGTTCCGTTTAATTATATGGAATTCAAAAAACTAAAGAAACAAAGAATTATTGCCGGATTAACATCAGTAGCTTTGTTCTTAATGTTGATTAATCCTAAATTTACTAATTCTGGAGCTACTGCTTCATTTAGTTTTAGTGAATTTGGTGCTGGTGGTATGTTTGTTGCTATCATTGTAGCTATTTTTGTCAGTTTGATTATGGAGGGATTCGGAACATTTTCCTTCTTTAGTGAAGATACAGTAATTCCTGATTTTGTAACATCATGGTTTGATTCAATGTTACCGATTGGAATCATCATTATCATTGGATGGTTATTAGTTGATATAGCTCATTTCAATATGTATAACGCAATTCAATCAATATTTGCACCATTAGCAACAGGTGCCGATACGATTTATGGATTCACATTTATTTTGTTCCTAGATTGTTTTATTTACTCAATGGGTATTTCAGGTTGGGTTCTATCACCAATTACCCAACCTTTAATGTTGGGCGGTATTGCCGCCAATGTAGCTGCAGTAGCTGCTGGAAATCCCGCAACACATGTCTTTACTAGTGAAGTTATCTACAGTGGTTGGGCATGGATCGGTGGTGTTGGATGTACGATGCCATTGGCTTTGATGATGCTGTTAATGGCAAAGTCTCAACGTTTAAAGGCTTTAGGAAAAGCATGTATTGTTCCATCACTATTCAATATTAATGAACCACTTGTTTTCGGTACTGTCGTTTGGAATCCATACTTGATGATTCCGCTATGGATTAACGGTATTGTAATTCCAATTATTACATGGTTAGGTTTAAAGATGGGATTGGCTGCTATTCCAAAGGCTTTAATGCAAATGTGGTACATTCCATTCCCAATTTCAACATGGATTGTTAGTCCTTCTGTTGGAGCAATTATTTTAATGGCAGTTATCTTTGTTGTAGCTTGGGTCATTTGGTTCCCATTCTTCAAAGTTTATGATGGCCAAGTAGTTAAAGAAGAGGCAAAAAATTAATTTAAAAGGTTTAGGAGAAGAGACACATGTCAGAAGAAGAATTTGATAATAAGTCAGTCAAAGACACAATGGACATTATTATCAACGCCGGTGATGCTCGAGCATTTATTGCCGAAGCATTGGATGACGTTGGCGATTTTAATTATGAAGAAGCAAAAGAAAATATAAAAAAGGCGGATGCCAAATTAGTTGTGGCACACCGTTTACAAACTAAAAAACTTCAAGAAGAAGCTGAAGGGGATAAGGTTCAATATTCAGTTCTATTCACACACGCTCAAGATACTTTAATGACTATTATGAGTGAATATAATTTGGCAAAGCATCTAATTACCGTATTTGAAAAACGTGACCAAAAGTCTAAATGAGGAGATAAATTATGAAAGACAATAAATATCCATATTTTCCAGATAATTTCCTATGGGGTGGTGCTCAAGCTGCTAGTCAGGCTGATGGTGCCTATAAAGAAGATGGCAAAGGATTGAATTCGTCAGATGTTCAACCATATTTGAAGGGATTATCTAATGATAAAATTCAAGAACTTGAAACAGAAGGTATGACTCTGGCACAAGTGAAGGAAAATGTTAAAGATACAACTGATTATTTCCCAAAGCGTTTTGGAATTGATTTTTATCATACTTATCCAGAAGATATTAAATTGTTAGCCGATATGGGATTCAAAACATTTAGAACATCATTAGATTGGTCAAGAATTTTTCCAAATGGTGATGAGGCAGAACCTAATAAGTCAGCACTAGAACACTATGACAAAATGATCGATTGTATGCTGAGTTATGGAATAGAACCGATTATTACTATGAATCACTATGAAACTCCAATTAACATAACTATTGAATATGGTGGTTGGCCTAATAGAAAAGTAATTCCTATGTTCGAAAAGTTTGGTAAGACCTTATTGGATTGGTTTGGTAAAAAGGTCAAATATTGGATTGTTGTCAATCAGATTAATATGGTTCAAATCGAACCATTCTTGTCAGTCGGTGTTTGTTCAGATCAGTATGAAAACGAAGAAGAGGCACTTTATCAAGCTGTTCATAATCAAATGGTCGCAGCTGCATGGATTAAACAATATGCTAAATCATTAAATAATCCAGATATTCATATTGGGACGATGGTTGCTGATGGAACAGCTTATCCTGCTAGTTGTAAACCAGACGATGTGATTTTAACAATGCGTCAAAATCGTTTACAGTACTTCTTCACTGATGTTCAATTCCGTGGTTATTATCCTGAATATGCTAAAAATTATTTTGCTGAACGTGGAGATAAATTAGATATCAAAGATGACGATATGGAATTGTTAGCTAATAACCATATGGATTTCTTAGCTATTTCATATTATTACTCCAAAGTTGTTGATTCGACTAAGAATGAATATCGTCCATCAGATACTACTAAAAATCCTTATTTAAAGGAAAGTCCATGGGGATGGGCTGTTGATCCTCAAGGTTTGTATAATACGTTAAGTCAATATTGGGACAGATATCAGAAACCTATTATCATCGCTGAAAATGGTATTGGAATGTATGACAAGGTTGAAGATGGAAAGATTCATGATCCTTACCGTTCAGAATATATAAGTGCACATATTGAGCAAGTTGGTAGAGCAATTCATGATGGAGCCAAAGTAATTGCATACTGTGCTTGGGGCCCAATCGATATCGTAAGTTGTTCATCACAACAAATGTCTAAGAGATACGGATTCATCTATGTAGACAAGGATGATGAAGGCAATGGAAGTGGTAAACGATTATTAAAGGATAGTTATTATTGGTACAGGGATGTTATTTCATCCAATGGTAAAGAAATATAAATAAAAAAGACGTATACGGAGATGAGTTATTTGCGTAAAGACCATAAGAAAGAACTATGGGACTATTTACAAAATAACCCTGGATGGCATACTTCTAGTGAACTAGCTGTAGTAATTGGTGTATCTCAACGTAGTATTAAACGCTACGCAAAGGATTTAATCGATACTGCAGCTATTTTTGTAAGTAGTGAAGGTTATAAAGCTAACCAAAAAAAGGTAAATAGTACTACTAAAAGAAATTCAGATTATGAAAGTATAAAGAGAGTTTTAATTAATGAATTTACCCAACAGGAAAATTTAAATCTTTATGATCTTGCTGATCAATTCTATTTAAGTGAGTCGACAATATTGAAATTATTAAGGGAGATACAGCTTTATGTAAAACCGTTTGATTTGGAATTAAGACAAAATGGCGATAACTGGTCACTGTTAGGTAGTGAAATGGATAAGCGAAAGCTGATCAGTGACATTTTATACAGAGAGTCTAAGCAGACATTTATCGGCAATGATACTATTCAAGATAGTTTTCCTGATATAAATGTAATCCAAATTTCAGAAGCTATAAAAAAATTAACAATGATAGAGAATATTTATTTGAACACTTTTGATTTCAATAATATTCTGTTGCATATTGCGATAGCTACTCATCGGATCAAAAATGGTTATCAATCCCAAAATTCAGAAAAGGATAACGACGAAAAAACTGTTATTCAAAATGATAATAGAGAAAATAATCAGGAACAAAGTTTTGGTAATAAATTAATCGATTTTGTAGAAAATGCAGAACATATTCATTTTTCTGAATCTGAAAGACAGAGTTTAATTTTAATTATTCAGTTCTCTATAACCAGAAAACATAGGGATTTGGAAGACAACGTTAAACACAGCACAATAGTTTTAGTAGATAATCTTATAAAATACGTTAATTCAATGCTCAATATTGATTTGAGGGTACTGAACTTTAGGGAACAATTTGCGATTCATATCCAAAGATTATTGGAACGTTCATCACACGGGTATGTAGAACGGAATCCGATGACAGCTAAGATAAGAAAGTCGTCGCCAATAATTTATGAATGTGCAGTGCTTATTTCCAATCGAATGGAAGAAATTGAAGATATTACTTTGGAAGATGATGAAATTGCTTATATAGCAATGCATATTGGAAATGCTGTATCTGAATATATCAATGACTTGCATAAGTTGTACGTAGTGGTGTTAATGCCTGATTATCAAAGTGATAATGATGAATTCATGAGTAGACTTGAACGGCTTTTTAGTCAAGATATTGTGATTGGTAGAGTGATTCATAATCCGGATATGATAGATGAAGTCGATTATCCAAGAAAAATAGACTTTGTTATACAAGTTAATTCGGAATATTCATTATCTGGAATTAGACATGCCAATATTTCACAGTTTTTAACGCAGATTGACTATAAGGAAGTTAACCAATTGATAACTGGTTTGAAACATAAACAGGAGAAAATAAATTTTACTAATAATTTAGAAAAATTTTTCCCAAAAGAAAATTTCAAAATAATTAATAGTGAAACTAATCGAGATGCTTTATTTAAAATGGTCTGCGATGAGTTAGAACAGAAGAGTGTTGTAACAACCGATTTTAGGAATAGATTGGAAGCTAGAGAAAAAATGTCTAGCACCGCTTTTGGAAGAGTGGCGATACCTCATTCTTTACAGATGGTTGCTTTGAAAACTCAAGGATATGTGGTAATTGATCCTAAGGGAATAAATTGGGACAAGGATAATAATCACGTTAATTTAATGTTTTTGTTGGCAATAAATGAAAGTAATAAACAAGCATATCGAAATATCTTTGATGATTTGTCACAGATTGCCGTTGATCCTAAGAATATTGCTTTGCTGGTTAAATCAAAAACGTATGATGAGTTTATAAAACAATTAACTGCGTTACTGTAATAAAAAAACTAGACGCTTAAAAACGTCTAGTTTTTTTATGTAATCATTGATGTTTACGATTATTCCACTGGAAATAACTAAAGAACCAAATAATACTGATCACGCTCAAAATAGCAGTTATAACCAGGATGGTTTTGCTCATACTTGTAGGTGCATAAACTTTAAAAATATTCGACAGTGCAATAACCCAAATCATCGGTTCAGCAGCAATCATAACTGGACGCCACTTGGCTTTAATCAAAAATAGGGCAACAATCGAACCGATGAGAATAAGACTGTTCATAATAATAATTAGATTATTCGTAATAGGAATGTTGAACATAGCCGGTTTAGTAAATTGAATAGCGGTAAAAATTACAACAGTTAGAAGACTGACTATCCAAGCACTCGCAAAACTGATAGCCTTGTGTTCGAAAATCTTGGAGTAAATAGTTTGATGAATGAGCCAGAAGGCTGCAAAGATGAGAACCATCATGAAAATTCCGTTTAAGACAAAAGGCACAAGATTCAATTGTTGTTCTTGACCATTCATCTGAATGACTAACGTCCAAATCGCTGTAATACCAAAAAGGCCTCCGAAAAATTTCAGACGTTCACGGAGACTAGTTTTGGTGAAACTAGCGGTCAGTTGGTTGGCAGTGTCAGTGGGAGCCTGTCCGAAGTAGTCTTCAGCGGTAGATCCATCGTTTTGAGCGTCGATAATATCTTGAAGAATCTCTAACAACTTACTTTCAACTTCGTAGTCGTCATAGAATAAACCCGCGGTACGAACGTAAATTAGTAGATTGCTGTAATACTTTTCGTTAGCAGGATTGAGTTTTTTACGTAAATCATTGTTACTAGAAATCAGTTCCTGTACTTCGTCAGATTTAGTCATCTTGTTCACCTTTTCTTGAAATGATTTGGTTAACTACTAACTCTAGTGACTGCCATTGGTCGGCAAATTCGGTCATCTGTTTTCTACCTTGTGTAGTTAGAGAATAATATTTCCGTGAAGGACCCTCTGAAGAAGGCTTGCGTTGACTACTTAAGTCGCCACGTTTTTCTAACTTTTGAAGTAGTGGATAAACAGTGCCACCGATTAAATCGGTAAAACCTAATTTATTTAATTTTTGGACTAACTCGTATCCGTAAATTTCACCGTCAGAAATGACGAATAAAACGCAACCTTCTAGAATGCCTTTAAGTAATTGAGAATTGTTCATGCTTATGACCTCACTAATATGTAATACATACTACTCGGTGATAACTAATATGTAAAGCATAATAGTGGAATCTTTGGTAAAATAGACCTGAAAATTGTGAAGTGGGGAAGAAATGATGGATAATGAGGAACTTTTAAAATCAGATATTATTGATCAACATGTACGGCAAGGGCTAGGACTCAGTTGGCTTAACTTTGCAGTTTTATTTTGTGCCACGATCATAGCTTGTGTGGGTTTGAATATGAATTCGACAGCTGTAGTCATTGGTGCTATGTTGATTTCACCAATTATGGACCCAATCATCGGAATGGGTTACGGCTTCGGTATTCGTGATACGAAATTAATACGAAAAGCAGCGACACTCTACCTTATTGAGTTGGTAGTTGCACTGTTGGCGGCCACAATTTATTTTTCACTGTCACCAATTAAAGATGCCAGTGACCAAATTATTGCTCGGACACAACCAGCTATTTGGGATGTTCTAGTGGCTTTCTTCGGAGGTGTCGCTGGTATTATTGGTTCCGCCAAGAAAGATCCGGGAAATATTTTACCTGGAGTAGCGATTGCGACAGCTTTGATTCCACCACTATCAACAGTGGGATATGGATTGAGTCAATTCAAATGGTCCATAGTTTTGAGTGCCGGATATCTATTTTTGATCAATACCTTTTTCATTGCTTTGGCAACGATGATTTGTACGTTAATTTTCAATCTTAGAACCAAACGGGCAACTGGTATACCTCTGAAGAATCAAATCTTAATCATTGCGGCAGCGATTATCATTACTATTCCCAGTTTGATTTCAGCTTCAACTTTGGTCAAACAAACTTACAATGAGACCCAATTGACCAGTTTTGTCGATAATGAATTGCCAGGATTGTATGTTGTGAATAAGCAAATCGCTAATGGAAAAATTAAATTAGTCGTTATTGGCAGCCATTTGAGTCACGCCGAGATAAATAGCTTGGATGATAAGTTGGGCGACTATCAGTTAGGGAGTTATAAATTACAATTTCAACAGCTATCTAAAGGGAATTACTTAAGTGTGAATGCCTTTAAAAAGTATGTTGATCAAGAAAAGAATGACAGTACGCAGAGTACAACAACTGATAACAGTGATAAGAACTTGTTGAAACTGAAGCAACAATTAACCAAGAAGTATCCAGATGATATTTCAAAAGTTTATGTCGGACAATTGGCAAGTAAAACAAAGATTAAAGAATCAATTATTCTGATTAAATTGAATAAAGATAGTGAATCAAAACAGGATGAAGTTAAGAAGTATGCAGAGAACTTAGCCGATAAGTTGGGGATTGAAGCGACGGTTCACTTTACTTTAGATTAGAAATTTAGGTACTAAAAAAGGCTTTCGATGATTTCATCGAAAGTCTTTTTAATTGCAAGACAAGATAAACATTGTACTTTACTGAATAGTGGAAACGAGCTCCACAGGCCAGATTCCTGTGCTTTGCCTGATTTCACAAACTGCCTGCTACGCAGTCAATTCGCAAAGTCCTGCAAATGCTCAGAATCTAAACGGGCCTGTCCCACTCTCTAATTGAAACGAGCTGCGCAGGGGTAACCTCCTGTGGTTTGCTACAGTATTGGAATCGCCCGTAAAGTACACGTGCAATTTCAATACTTAGGCAAATCCTCAGAGGCTGACCACCCCTGCTACGCTCTCTATGCAGCTGCTTCTGCTTCTTGTTCTTGTTTTAGTAGTCTGTTGTCGTAACGTTTGATAAATGGGAACCAAACTAGGAATGCAACAAGGGCACAGACGATTGAAAGGACAGCACCTCTCCAACTAGCAGTACCGATAAATCCACTCAAACCAACTGGTGTAGGCCATGGTTGTTGTGTAATGATCTTAGGAACTAGTTTTGATGTGAATGCGAAGTAACTGACAAGTCCTGAAACTAATGGAGCACCCAAGAATGGGATAAATAGATCAACGTTATAAACGATAGGTAAACCGAATAGTAAAGGTTCATTGATATTGAAGATAGCTGGAACAAGTTCAACTTTACCAATTTCCTTTAGTTGAGCTGATCTAGAGAAGAATGCTAACCAAATGGCAACACCTAAAGTAGCACCAGAACCACCGATGATAACAAAGGCGTTCAATGGATCACCGGCAAAGAAATTGTCGGCACCTTTAGCGTTAGCAGCCATGTTAGCCAAAATAATTGGTGTGTAGAATGAACTCATGATTGTAGCACCGTGAATACCGAACCACCATAGGAAGTGGATAAGGAAGATGATAATCAAGAATCCCCACCATGTATTTGTAATGTCACTGATAAATGAAAATGGAATGTATAATACCTTGAAAATATCTGTTCCGGCAAGAACTAGAGCTAAGTTAAGAACACTGACAACGATAGCAACACAGGCACCAGGAATCAATGAACTGAATGAGTTAGAAACACCAGCTGGAACTGATTCTGGCATCTTGATTTGCCAGTTGTGTTTAACAGTGAAACGATAAACTTGAACTGTGATCCAACCAACAACTAAACCTGTAAAAATACCTACAGCAGCAATTCTTGTGATACCACCAGTAGATACGGCGTAGCCACCACCGATAATGTTATCTGGTTTTAGAGATTGTTGAAATTGAATAACACCGTTTTTCCAAATTAATTGGGGAACGGTAATAAAGAATGCCATTAAAAACATGAATAAAGCATTTAGTGGAACTAGATTCAAATTCTCTTCTTTTTCATAAATTTTTGTATAAGAGAATGTGAATTGACCCGCGAAGATCAAAGCCAAAATACCCATTGTGGCATTATAGCCAGCTTGGAATAAGTTCGAAAAACGGCCCAAACTGTTTGCATATACAGCTGCAAATCCAGGAATTGGAAAGGCTTGGGGTAGAACATTCAAAATAAGGAAAATAGAACCAATAATGGTGAATGGAATAACACTGTAACCGGCATCCATGATGGCTCTAACAAACCTAGTAGCCGCAAATTTACCAGCAAGGTTAATCATTCGGTCCTTAAAAGAACCTGTACTCTCACTTGACATAAAAATCCCTCCTTCAAAAAGTTACATTCATTATACTAGTGCAAACGGTTTCAAATGTAAACCGGTTTTTGAAATAAATTCAACAAAAAAGTCCTCATACTCCAATTGTATCAAGATGTCAAGACTCATTCGAATCTCTTTCTAATTGAGATTGGTATACCTCTAGAGATTGAAATTTTATATGAAAAAAAACTTCCATACCGTTTTGACAGTATAGAAGTTTTACGAATGTATATTTGAATTATTCCATTTGTTGATAATATTTATAACTAGAATGGTGATTATTTTTTAGCTAATGAGGGTACAAAAAAAGCGCTAGGTGACCACACCCAACGCCTCTTTGGATACAAGATAACCGAGAATAGTTATCTATAAATGCTGTATCAAATTGAGTATAACAGAATTTTCGTAAAAAACATAGTTGTTTTCAATTGTTTCGATATTTACGTGGAGTTTGTCCGGTTTTATTTTTGAAAACTTCAGTAAAGTGACTGGCCTGTGGAAAGCCTGATTTAGTAGCGATAACGTTAATTGGCAAATCAGTTTCTTGCAACATCTTGGCGGCCTGATTCAGACGATATTCAATCAAATATTCGTAAGGAGTCATCTGTAAAGTAGTCTTAAAGCAGCGTAAACACTCGGACTTACTAACATTTGCACTTATAGCTAAACCTTCTAAAGTGATTTTTTCAGAAAAATGATTTTGAATATAATTTAAAAAAGTATGCATTCTCTGGGTGATAATCTTGTCAGCTCTTTGATGTTGAGCGGGGCGAATATTTTGAATCATTGCCAGCCAAATAGTAACTAAGGTAACCAAAACTTGGTAAGAATAGAGGGTATCTTTGTTATTTTCGAAACCAATCAATTTTTGTAACAACCGAAGGATATCTCTTTCCCATCCAACTGTAGGTTTAAGTACGTAAAAATGGAAGTTTTCATTATTGATCAAAGAACTAACCGCAGCTTGGGCGGGACTGTTGAAGTAAAATTTGAGGAAATAATCGGGGAAAATGAAGCTATGGTAATGCGAATGTGTTTCGGGAGTAATTAGGTGTGCTAAGTCTTTGCTGATAAAGAGACCTTCACCAGCATGCAAAGTTAAATTAGTTTCCCCCAAGGTGGAAAAGGTTATTTCACCGGAGGAGATATACACAAACTGTAGATCCTCATGCCAATGCATAACTTTGAAACCAGGATTAAGTGGAAAACTCTGTGCATTTTTTACATTCAAAACAAGATAGGGGAAATTACTCTTTTGATTTAAATTGATGGAATTGATTATTCTTTTACTCATAATGACACCTTTTTGACGATATTATGATACTTTTTGCCACTTTATTATCATTATAGAGCAGTCAATTCAGATACGATATTGAGTAGAAAGGAAATTATTATGCTCAATTTTACATTAGTTTTAGTCTTCTTCGGCGGTATCGTGGGCGGAATCATCTCGTCAGTTGCCGGAGGAGCATCGATTGTTTCATATCCGGTGCTGTTGATCAGTGGCGTTCCACCAATCTTTGCTAATATTACCAATCATGGAGCCCTGATCTTTGATTATTTAGGAGCAGTTGCCTCGTCAGCACAAGAATTAAAGGGACATTGGAAACAGGCATTGTTCTACGCAATATCCGCAACCGTCGGTGCCATATTCGGAACCTACCTATTATTAGCCTTTCCTTCAAGCGTTTTTGAAAAGGTAGTGCCCATCTTTTTAGTGATTTCTGGAACGATGTTTTTACTAGGAAAAAAACAGAATCGTGGTACTAAGAAGAATCTTGCAAATATCTGGGTTATCATCATTATGGCCTTAATGGGGTGTTACACAGGCTATTTTGGTGGTGCTAATGGTGTGATTGTTCTGGCTGTTTTGCAGTATCTCACCAATGAAGATTTCTTAGTGAATAATGCAATAAAGAATGTTATCTGTGGTGTAGCCAATGTCAGTGCCTTCATTATGTTTATTTTCAGATCCAAAATCTATTGGCAACAAGGAATTTTTCTAGCTGCCGGCATGTTAATTGGTGGTCTCTTGGGACCTAAAATCTTACGACATGTCTCGGTCAAAATGGTTCGTTGGATTGTTGCCATACTAGCTTTTATTCAAGCAATTTACTTTTTCATTCAGGCTTATTAAGACTTTTCGTATTCTATTACATATTTATTAACTAATTTTTTCCGATAGATATATAATTGTAGAAAATAAGTCGGGGGTCAGAAATATGGCACGCAAAGTTATTCTATTCATTACACAAACATTAGATGGCTATATTGCCAATTCTGATGGCAAGATTGACTTCTTATGGAATGATAAATTTTCAACAGGTAGTGTTGTAGACCGTGAGTATGAAAAATTATCCAAACGGGTTAATACTGTTATCATGGGTCGACATACATATAACCAAATCGTAAATGGCATGTCACCCAATGATTATCCATATGCCGGCTATGAAAATTATGTGATGACGACACATCCATTGCCAGATGAGGATAATATTCACTTTGTTAACGGTGAGGTAGCCAAATTAGTCAGCGATTTAAAAGCTAAATCGTCAAAAGGTGATATTTGGATTATCGGTGGTAGCAATGTGATAGCACCACTAGTGAATGCTGATCTAATTGATATCTATCATATAGGCATTGTGCCTATTATTTTGGGTAAGGGAATTCCACTATTCTCCGACCGAGTTATTCCTAAGGAATTGAGTTTGGAATCTGCAAAAAAAGTGAATGAGATTGTGTACGTTGAATATTCTCACTAGAAGTTAAAAGAATGTTATAAAAAATAGAGATACCGTTGTTAAGCGGTATCTCTATTTTTTTATATCTTATCAAAACAATGTTATTTTTTGATTATTAAATTATCTAAAAAAGTATAAAATAAATTTTTTGAAAGTGCTAAAACCAGAAGTATGTATATAGGGAGGGCAATTATGGATAAGAAGATTAAATATGTAGGTAGTGCTGTAGCTGCGGCATTAATGGTTGCTGGGGCTCCAATAATTGTTCCTACTTTAATTCCAACTTCTATCATCAAGGCTGCAACGACAAATAATTTAACGCCTAGTGATATGTTAGCTGCTTTTAAGAATCAATTTGATGATCGTTATTTTTCAAGTGCGAATAGTGTTTCGAAACCGCTAAACTCGTTAGCAAACGACTATGCTAATGGATATCATTATTTTGATATAAACAATCCTTATCATATTCATGATTTTGAAAATAATGATCAAATTAGAAGTCTTATGGATGCAAATAAGCAATTGCCAGCCAGTTATTTTTATAATGGAACTTACTTGTATCGTGATATGTTGGTAGCTATGACGGTAGCCGATAAGGATGGCAATAATATAGATATTTCTACTGGAGATAAACTCAAAGCCCTAAGCTTGAAAGATTCCCAATTTCCTTTAACGGCCACGATTCATGTAAGAGAAAGTAAAAATGATAGTGACGCCCCATTGACGTCAATAGCTACAGTAACAGATCCAACATTATTAGATTTTAGCTTTGCTATTAAGTTAAGTAAATTTGATATAACTACGGATACAAATCTAATTACAACTAATGTTGGAACTTTTTTAACGTCTTTACAATCAGGGAACAATAAACTAGCAATTACCGATAATTATACTGGTGATTCTAAATATGCAAATAGTTTAGCTGCTGCTGAGAAACCAATACTTGGTCAAAGCTTATTTAGGGATTTAGATAGTGCGAGAAAGTACGCGGGAGAATCAGATTTTAATCCGAGTGTTACTAATAGAGGTAACGCTTCAACGGAACAATTCAGTGATGGAAAAATTAAGTTACCGGGACAATACTATCAAACCGTTTCATATAATTTAAAAGGTGCTGATACTCCTATAAATAATATGCTTTCTAGCTCTGATACGGTTGATCCATTAACCGGATCTCATATTAGCCCTTATCAGACTTTTATTAATGGGAGTGATACGGAAGCTACTGCTGGAACGGATTATGTATTTAATCATGATGTAGGGACTATCACAGTAATCAGGAAGATTTCAGTCGGAGCTTCAATTAAAGCTAATTTGGAAACTCCACAAGTGAAGATCAATTCTTTAATAAGTGATTCTAAATTGGCAACTAATAATACGTTAAGTGATGGAGTGTCCAATGTTGATGTAAGCAATGTTGAATTTGGAGACGATTATTACACTGATCGATTATTAAAAACGAAGGCTACAAGTGATCAAATATCATCAACTAACTTTGTTAAGCCTGGAAAATATTATCGTAAAATAATTTTTACATTGAAAAATAGTAATATTGGTGATTATAGTAGTATTCCCGATAATGTGGGATATGATACAACAGCTAATACTGTAACTTACGTTCAAGAGGTTGATGTAAAAGATTCTGCTACTACAAAGTATGATAATCCACTGAATGCAAACGTTGGAGATGCAAGTACATCTGGAATTGCAAATGATACATTAACAAATGGGAGTAGTAATCTGGTACAAACAAATGGAATAAGTTTTGGTAACAATTACTATGAATATGGCGGACAGGCTAGCGCATTACAAGATGATGTTTTAAATGATAGTAGTGATTTATCGGCCACTGATGGTGTAGTAGATAGTACTGGAAAATTTGCTAAATCAGGGGATTATTTGAGAACCATTACTTATACTCTTGTTGCTAACTCTGTTGATACGAATACATTTGATACTACTAATTCTAAATATAAGTTAGGTACGGATTCTAAAGGAAACGATACGATAACTTATGTTCAAAAAGTACATGTTAGTCCACTTAGTTCAGTGAATGTTAACTATGGTTCCGTAGAGTTGATGGCTGGTGCAACTACGGACGATCCAGCATTAGCAAGTATCGACGGCGATACTTTAACATTTGGTACAGATAAAACTAATTTGATTGATACTACTAAAGGTAGTAATAAAAACGGAATTGATTTTGGTCAACAGTATTTCAAAACATTAAGTAATGGTAAGTTAAGTGATCCAGTGACTAACTTTAGTGAAGCTGGAACTTATTATCGTACAATCAAATTTTATGTAAATAAAGATGTCGATTCAATCAATTTCAATGGAACAACAGGAACTACGGATTCTAGTGACAATAGTGTCACGTTTATTCAGACCATTAATGTTGAACCAATTGAAACGGCAGTAAACTTTAATGTTCCATCTGTAAGCATTGGTGCAACAAGTACAAGTGATATTAACGCACTAAATGACACGACTACGGATACTCTAAAAACTACAGATGATGCTGCTACTTCATTAATAGATACCGCTCAAGGAAAAAATGGAATTAGTTTCGGTACAGATTATTATACTGACATGGGTCTAAAAAATAAGGCTACGAATGGATTGTCTACAGGTAGTGGGACATATTATCGTAAGATAACGTTCTATCTCAATCGAGATACGAGTGAACTTTCTTTTGACAAAACCCCTTATGATAAAACTTCAAATAGTGTAACTTTCATTCAACCCGTTTCAGTTAATGTTGCCACAGTAGTAGAAAAAATTGATACAGTTTCTTCTAGTATTGGTAGCAGTGTTAGTTCGGCTGTTTTAGGTGATAATGATTTAACCTCAAATAAGGTTTCAATTGTTGATACAACTCAAACATCCGTTGGTAATGAATACTTTACTCGTGCCGAAGATGCTGTAAAGGGTGAGAACTCCCAAGGTACATCATTTAAGAGTAGCGGAAAAGTATATCGTACAATTACCTTTACTTTAAAGAATCCAGCCAGTTATTACTCATTTGATGGAACAGAGGGAACTGATTATAAGATTGATGGTAATAAGATAACCTTCGCACAACCTATTCTTATAAATACTGCAACGGCAGTGCCAAAGCTTTCTACAGAGTCAGTTCAAAATGGAAGCTTAATTAGTGATTCAGAAAAGGCAAGTAATGATTTAACTGTAAATGGATCTTCTATTGTGGCAACTAATGGTGTCTCATATGGAACTGACTATTATAGTGTTGCCGATAATAAACCTGCAGATATTCTAAATGGACAAGGTAAGGCTGCTTCTGGGGTTACAGATGGAACAAACTTCACTAAGTCGGGCGATTACTATCGAGTAATTACATTTGCTTTAAATCAAAATGTTGATGCTAATAGTTATGCCTTTGGCGATGGTAAGTTGTCTAGTGATGGTAAGAGTGTTCAATATGTTCAAGAAGTTCGTGTTTTAGCTAACTCAACTATGGTCAATATACCTAATATCATTACGAATACTGGTGCGTTAACTACAGAATTTGATGACAAGACTGGATATGATTTGACTAGTGCAGGTAATTCAATCGTTAGTGCTATTGAATTTGGAAATTATTATGATGATGTTAAGTCCGCCGTATCAAATTCATCAACAGTTTCAACTAATGTCGATTCAACCAATCATAAATTCTTAAAGGATGATGATACACTCTATCGTGCAGTAACCTTCACATTAAAGAGTGATGCAAGTAATTATGACTTTAGTAATCTACCAAAGGATTCATATACTATATCTGGCAATAAGATTACTTTAGCCCAGAGATTTATTGTTGAAGACAATCCAGCTACAGCTAAGATTTTTACGGCTCAAGGAAAACTCAATGGTTTAGTTGCTGATTCTGAAACTTCCGGAAATAATAAGTTAACGGCAAAGGTTAATAGTGTAGATACTGATGTCTTTAACAAGATAACCTTTGGTTCAAGTTATTATTCAAGTAGTGATCTATCAGGTGATCCTGTAGATATAACTCAAGATGGTAAGTTTATTAAATCTGGTAAATATTATCGTGAAATTATATTCCACTTGAAATCAGGTGCTGTGGATGCCAATAGTTTCAAAGGTTCCGATGTATTTAATATTGGTAAAGACAAAGATGATCCGACGGTTAGCTATATTCAAGAGGTTTATGTTGTACCAAGCACTACAACAGTTAATGTAAAACACTTAAATGTGAATGTCGGTTCGTCAACAACAATTAATGAAACTGCTGATGATGGTTTAGTCGATAGTGCTAATAATTCATTGGTTGATAATTCAAATAACGATGGTATTACATTTGGTAACGTCTATTATACTGACGCTCAAGCAGCATTAGATGCATCTGCAGATAAGGAAAAGATTGCAGATGTAGGTTCTAATTTCACAACTGCAGGACAAACTTACTACCGCCGGATTACGTTTAAGTTGAATGATGATGCGGCTAATTATACGTTTACTGATTTAGTAAATGGCGTTGGTCATGTTAAGAATGGTAATGAAATAACATTTGTTCAAGCAGTTACGGTTAATAAGAGTACTGTGACAACAAGTATTTCACCTTTGAAATCTATTCAAGTTGGTATTTCAACTTTAAAAATTGAAGAAACGATTAGTGATCAACTATTAGATCAAAGTGGTAAATCAATTGTTGCACAAGATGGAATCAATAGAGGCTCCGAATATTATGGTAGTGAAGCTGATGCAATTGCTTCCGTAAATGGTACTGCTACTGCAGTTGTTAACAAAGGTGGCAATTTCAATAAACCAGGAACTTACTATCGTATAATCACCTTTACGTTATTAAATCCAGTTGATCAATATAATTTTGCCGGTACAGATGGTGTAAATTACGTAATCAGTAAAGATAAGAAGTCTATTAGCTTTATTCAGTCAGTTACTGCTTCGGCTAACCCAACTACAGTAACCATTCCAGACATTACAGTTGGTTTTGGTTCGCTTGTTTCATCTATTGAAGATGACAATACTGGAGATACTGTAATAGATAACGGTACTAAAGAGTCATTGGTTGATACTGTTAAAAATGATAGTATTTACTATAAGAGTGCGTCCGGAGCAATGAGTGAGGATAAAAATGATTTAGCTTCTATTAAAGATAAGTTTACGGAGCAAGGGGATTACTACCGTAGAGTAACTATTAATTTAAAAGATGACGTCGCAAATCATGATTTCACAGATATGATTAATGGTGAAGATCCAATCTTAGGGGATAAATCTGTGACCTATATTCAAAAGGTTACTGTTACAACCAATGCAGTTGATCAAAATATTGAAACTGTGACAGCAAAAGTTGGCGACAACTTATCTTCCGTTAGTTCAGGTACGTACGACTTAACTATAAATAATGGTAAGGACTCGATAATGACTAATGATGTGAAAATTGGCAAAGAGTATTATGGTAATAAATCTGATGCGGTTAATGGAACGAACGCTTTAGGAACAACCTTGAATAATAGTGGTACTTATTATCGTGCAATTACCTTTACATTAGAAAATAATGCTGATTCTTACACCTTCAAGGGGAAGAATGGGGTAGATTACAAGATTGATGGTAAGACCGTAACTTTGGTTCAACCAATTATTGTTGGTTCCGTTACGGTAAAAGCTTCAGTTGATCCATTGAAGATTAAAGAAAAGACTTTGACGACAGATTCCGATGTTACTGCAGATAAGGGCTATACATTGACAGGAGCTACTTTCGAAAAAGTTGGAACGGATTATTACAACTCTTTGAAGGGCGCTCTGGCTCAAGATTCAAGTGATATAGCAACGAATGCTACAAGTGGCAGTTACTTTAATCAAGGTGACTATTATCGTTTGGTATACTTCAAAGTTGGTCCTGAATTTGCTAAAGATTATTCAATAGCGGATGACAATTTGAAAGCACTTGATGATGATATCGTGGTTTATGCTCAACCAGTGACTGTTACATCTGCTACTGAAATTTCACAAGATAGTATTGCACTTGGAACAGCAAGAGTTGGCGATAATATTAGTGCGATTCAGTCAGGTACTAGTCAATTACTTGATAGTAATGGTAAATCAATTAGTCAATCAGTTTCATATGGTACAGATTATTATGACAGTTCTAGGGATGTCTTTACCAACGGAGCTAAGACAACTGCTAATATTGACGGTAATGGTAACTTTACAAAGGCTGGCACATATTATCGTGAGATTACATTTAAGGTAACTGAAAAGGATATTGATGCTAATAACTTTAGTGACGATGCACATATCGTTAAGAACGGTGATAATAGTACAGTTTCATTTGTTCAAACTATAGGTGTATCAGCAGGTACAGCTCAAATCAATGTAAATCCAATATCAGTTAATGTTGGAACACCAGTTGATTCGATTAAGAATACAGATACTTTGACTGACAAGGCTAATAATTCTCTTGGAACAGCCACTTTGGATAATAGTAGATTCTATGATAATGCTAAGGATGCTTTGGATGGTAGTAATGTAGATACTAATGCAACAACTAATGATCTTTTCAACAAGGGAACTTACTATCGTTTGGTAACATTTAAGACGGCTTCTGATTTTGCCAAGAATTACACCTTGAATAATCCAAATGTCAAAGTAAATGCTGATGGTTCAGTTATTTATGCTCAAAGAATTGATGTAATCGCTAGTGGTGTGGTTAAGTACAAGTTCGGTGTCGTCAATGCCAATGTTGGTGATTCAATAAATAACATGACTAAACCAACAGGTGAATTGCGTGATAACTCAAATAATGTGATTGCTGCAACTGTGACGGCCGGAACCACATATTATGACAATGCTGATGACGTTTTCTCAACTACTGGAGAGGCGACAGAAGGTGTTAATGCTAACGGTCAATTTACAAAATCGGGAACATATTATCGTGAGATTAGTTTCAAACTAAATAATGCGGCAGATGTTAAGAATTATGATTTTGGTACTGATGCCCATATTTCTGGTGATACAGTTTCTTACGTTCAAACAGTGGTAGTTGGTGAAGATACAGCAACTATTACGGTTGGACCATTGAACATTAAGACCGGCACAAGAACGAATGATTCGTCAGTTACAAGTACCGATGGCTATGTCTTAACTGACGCAGATGGTAATTATACTGATCCAACTTTAGGCGAGACATATTACAAGTCTGTAAAGGGTGCTTTGGATAAGTCAAATGGTGATGAAGTTGATGCATCCGCAACGACTAATGGTGCCTTTAATAAAGGTACATATTATCGTCGAGTTGTATTTAGAGCTGGCTCTGATTTTGCTGATAAGTTCCAATTGACTAATTCAAATGTTAAAGTTGATTCTGATGGTTGGGTAATCTATGCTCAACAAATCAATGTTAAAGATAGTGTTGTTTCAAAACATACCATTGAAGATGCTAAAGCTAACGTAGGTGATTCAGTTACTGCTGTAACTTCAACTGGCGATGCTTTGATGGATGCATCTGGTAATAAACTTGATGCAACTGTTTCATATGGAACGGACTATTACGATAATTATGATGATGTCTTTATACCAAATGCTGCCAAGACGAAGGATATTGCTAATGGTGCCTTTACTAAGACTGGTACATACTATCGTGTAATCAACTTCAAGGTTAGTCCTGAAGCTATTGCACAAAATGATTTCGGTAGTGAAGCCCATATTTCTGGCAACACTGTATCCTTTGTTCAAGCTGTTACGGTCACGAAGAATGAAGCTAATATCAATTCTTCAGTTAGCGAGTTGGATCTAAGCGTTAATGCTGAAAAAGATAATCCGGCTTTGATCAATACTAAGGAATACTTCTTGAAAGATGCTGCTGGTAATTCCTTAGTTGATAAGACTAAAGGCACATACGGCGTGGAGCTTGGTCAAGTCTTCTATACTGACAGTAGTTTGACTCAAAAGACTGCTGATGCTAGTGGTGCTAGAATTTCTAAGGCCGGAACTTATTACCGTACTGTGAAGTTCTATCTAACTAATGGCGCTACTGATGCCAATCAATTCGAGAGTATTGGTGGAACTTATGATGCAAATGATAAAAGTGTAACATTTGTTCAAATGGTTAAGGCTTCGGCTAACCCAGCTATTGCCAAAATCAATAATGTGACGGTAGATAACGGTACTTCAATGACTGATAAAGTCTTACAGAATACTGATGATGTCTACATTGTTGATAAGAATGGCGACTCAATTGTTGCTGACGGCGGTATTAGTTTTGGTACGACTCTTTATGATGATCAAGGTAGACCAGTAACTAATTTGAAGACTGCTGGTACTTATAGCCAAGTAATCACGGTTAAGTTGGCAAATGATGTCAGTGCTTATACCTTTGGTGAAGGTTATAAGGTTGATCCAACCAATAACACGGTATCTTATGTCCGTACAGTAACTGTTAAGGCTGCAAGTTCTACTGGTGGCAACACAGGTGGCAGTACTGGTGGTAACAGTGGTTCTTCAACTGGTGGTGAATCTGATGAAGATGATGATTGGAATTACTCACCAATCCAAGGTGTAGTAACAACTAAGACTAATCATCCATTCTACACACTGAACAATCAAGATAATGACAAGATTCCTAATCGTGTATTAGGTAAGGATTCATCTTGGAAGACTGATCAAATTCGTGTCAATAAAGCTGGAGTTACACAATACCGTGTTGCAACTGGCGAATGGATTTACGCCGACGATGTAGTGCTTAACCAAAATAGCTCTGAAGATGGCGATTGGACTTATACTCCGGTTCAAGGTGTAGTAACAACTAAGACTGATCAAAAGAAATATCAATTGAATAATCATGAAAATGAGACTATTGCAAATCGTGATTTGAAGGAAGACTCTTCATGGAAGACTGATCTTTATCGGACTAACAAAGAGGGCGTAAAACAATATCGTGTCGCAACCGGTGAATGGATCGATGCTGATGACGTTAACTTCAATCAAGACAAAGAAGACTTTTGGACATACACATCTGTAAGTGGTGTTGTTAAGACAAAAGATGGTCAAACTGAATATCAATTGAATGATCAAGAAAACAAAGCTATTGCTCATCGTGATTTGAAAGAAGACTCTTCATGGAAGACGGATCTCTACCGTACAAATGAAGCAGGTGTTAAACAATATCGAGTTGCAACTGGCGAATGGATTGATGCTGGCGATGTTGATTTTATAAATAATAATAAAGATGACGAAGGTTGGATTTACACTTCAATTAGTGGAATCGTCACAACTAAGTCTAGTCAAGCAAATTACCAATTGAACAACCAAAATAATTCCGCCATTGCTGGTCGTGAATTGGTTAAAGATTCATCTTGGAAGACCGATCAATATCGGACTAACCGAGAAGGAGTCAAACAATATCGTGTCGCAACGGGTGAATGGGTCGATGCTAACGATGTTGTCTATGAAGATGCAATTGATACTGGTATTTTCAGGGATGGACGTAAAGTTAGTGGAATCATTAATCTAGATAGAACGAATATTTTCTATGATCTCTATTCTAGAGAAAATGAAATTATAGAAGACTATTCTCTAGGTGAAGAAACATCTTGGAAGACTGATTATAAAGCTCAAGATGTCAACGGTGATACTTATTATCATGTTGGCGACAATGAGTGGATCAAGGCTGAAAAGGGTGTTCACTTCAATAATTACGCTTGGTATTAAAATAAAAGAATGGAATCATCAGATTTAATCTGTTGGTTCCATTTTTTTATAGAATTATGGTGTTTATCTAAGAGAAAGATAACAAAGTACTTGCTATAAAACGCGTTCGAGGGTCTACATTATAGATGAATTCAGAAAGGAAAGTGACAAAGATGTTTGCATATGTACAAATTTTTAATGGTAAGAATAATGTTTCGTATGGTTATGTTGATCTTTCTTTTTCAAAGAACGTGTTGTCCGTTTCAGTTTTGAAGGGGAATCTGCGTGAGCATGATATTAAGATTCTCGTATCTGAAATTAGTGATATTTCGTCAGGTAAGTATCAGAGTTGGAATCAGATGAGTTTTATGTATCAAGGTTTGAAGTATGTCTTCATTTACAGTGGTTATGGTGGCTACAATTATTTGGAAGATCATCTTATGACTGAAATGATAGAGTAAAAAAATCAGTGTAGTTTCCATCTTTTTTGATGGATGCTGCACTGGTTTTTTGTTTTTTTAATAACCATGGTTCTATGCAATATAGTGGAGACGAGCTACACAAGGGCAACTCCTTCCGGTTAAGTCAACTTTCTCTGCCGGCGCTTCGCTACCGACTGAGAAAGTAGTTTTAATCCTCGGGAGCTGACCGCCCTTGTTTCGCTCTCTGATTTTATGCTCGGTGCCAAGCGGCGTAGCCGATTGTTGGGAAGATTCCTATTAATCGGTTGATTTGTTCGCGGTCGAATTTGAATTCGATGGCTGGTAATAACGCGTTGACTGCATCTTGAGCTTGGTCACTTACTTCGGTTACTCCAATCAAATGACCGTCTTTATCATGGATTTGCTTACTTTCAGCGATTGGTTCTTTGTCAACTTGGTAGTACCAGTAGTTGGCTAGGTCGTTTGTACTGATTTCGTAACCTTTCTTTTGGGCTTCATCAACTGAAATTCCGGCTTGAGCAATGCGTGGTGATGTGAAGACAACTGATGGGATAACGGGATACTTGATGGCATCGGTTGTTTGTCCGGAAAATAGTTTCATTAGATATTTGGATTCGAAGTAGGCGGCTGGTGTGACTTTTGGTAGGTCATTGGAAACAACGTCTCCGGCAGCATAAATGTTATCTACATTTGTTTGCAGATGGTCGTTTACGAAGACTCCGGTTTTATCGAATTCAACGCCAATTTTGTCGAGCCCTAATTCATCTAAGTTAGGAATACGGCCAGTTGCGTCTAAGATCCAATCAGTATCGAGGGTTTGATTATCACCATAAGTTACTTGATAACCTTTGTCGGTTTTGGTGAAGGCTTGAACGTTGGAATTTTCGATGAATTTAACACCACGTTCTTTTAAGTCGTTAACCACTTTTTCAACGTAAGGTTGATAGAATTTTCTTAATACTTTATCTGAATGGAGCATAACGGTAATGTCAGCACCAGCTTCGTTGGCGATGGTAGCGAACTCCATCCCGATATAGCCAGACCCCACAATTGTAATTTTCTCAGGTAAAGTCTTGAGGTTTAAAAAGTCTTCGCTGTCGTGAGCTAATTCAGTGCCGGGAATATCTAGACGATGCGGTCTGAGGCCAGTTGCGATAACGATTTTTTCAGCTGTAACTTCAGTTTTTCCATCAACAATTACAGTATGATTATCTTTGAATTGAGCGTGGCCGTGAATAATTGTAGCGCCAGCACTTTCCAAACGGTCGGTTAATCCTTGAGGTAACACATCGATAATTTCTTGTTTATGTTCAATGTTTTTAGTCCAATCAATCTTTAAATCACCTTTGAGGATACCATTCATCCGTTGAGCTTCACGGGTCATTTTGACAGGTTCGTCAATTGTGATTTTGGCGTTACAGCCACGGTTAGGGCAAGTTCCACCGACAAGTCCGCTTTCAATAACACCAACAGAAACCCCGGTCTTTGCTAAAGGAGCGCCACCATCGAAAGTTGCGTGACCAGCACCAATATAGAGCACATCATAATCGAATTTTTTTGACATTAAAGTATCCCTCCAAAAATTATTTTATACCTCCAATTTAAAACATTTCGTATATCATGACAATTAATATGGTAGCCGTCTACGAAATTTCTTTGGCAGAAGTAGTGAGGTAGGACTAGAATAATCAAAAAGGAGAATCAGAAAATGGATGTTGAAATAAAACGTGATGGTCTAACTTTACGAGGGACACTAGTCAAACCACAAACTGAGGAATTCAATTTAGTAGTTTTGATGCATGGTTTTACTTCCAATCGTGGCGTCGATCCAGATCAACTACTTTATCAATTGGCACAACGTTTTGAATCTGAGGGTATGGCTACCTTGCGTTTTGACTTTAATGGTCACGGCCAAAGCGATGGTCGTTTTCAAGATATGACTGTTTTGAATGAAATCAGTGATGGTAAAGCCATTTTGGATTACGCTTGCAGTATTAAGGGTGTTAAGAAGTTATATCTTTTGGGACATTCTCAAGGTGGAGTAGTTGCTAGTATGATTGCCGGTTACTATCATGACAAAATCGATAAATTGGCGCTTCTAGCACCAGCTGCAACTTTAAGAGATGATGCTTTGAAAGGCAACACACAAGGTTATACGTATGATCCGCAAAATATTCCAGATACTTTGCCAATCAAAAAAGGTTTAACATTAGGTGGTTTTTATCTTCGAACGGCCCAAACTTTACCGATTTATGACGTTGCTAAAGAGTATCAAGGTCCAGTTTGTTTGTTGCACGGTTTGAAAGATACCGTGGTTGATAAGATTGCTTCAACTAGATACGATGACGTTTATCAAAATGATCAGTTACATTTATTAGATGATGCCGATCATGGATTTTCCATTGGAAATTCTCGTCAAGAAGCCTTGAATATAACGACGAGATTCTTTCTAGAGAGAGCGGAACAAGGGCGGTTAGCTCCCGAGGATTAAGACCACTTTCTCAGTCGGTAGCGAAGCGCCGGCACAGGAATCTGGCTTGTGTAGCTCGTTTCCACTATAAAACAATTTATAAGTACAAAAAAACTCAGTGTAGGCCATCAATATGGTTAATACACTGAGTTTTTTAGTCTTTAAATTTTAAGATATTCTCAACGGGTTCACGTTTTGATTGGTAAGTGTTGATTGTGGCATCTTTAGGATAATCAATAGAAATACCAATAACCAAAGTTTCGTCGTCAGGAATTTCCATTGCCTGGCGGATAACGTCTGGAAAACGCACGCTGGTGTACGTTGGAATTGTATCTAGTCCCTTATCTTTAGATGCTAACATCAAAGTCTGGGCAAATGAACCAGCATCGAAGACGGACCATAGTGAGGAACCTTTAGGAATCGTAAGAAAAATTATTGCAGGTGAATGATAAAGATTAGTGCTGGCACCACTCATTTTTTCGTGAGCTTCATCAAAGTTTTCAAAGTGGTGGACGATTTCATGACGCCACTGTTTCATATTGATTTGAGTCTCAGAACTCCAGTCATCACGGTGCATGACTGGGAAGTCAGGATTACCTTTTTCGGAATTTCTTTGGACGTAAGTATCCTTAATATTTTGGAGAGTTTTACCTGTAGCAACGTAAACTTTCCAAGGCTGGGAATTAACCCAAGAAGGGGCACGTTGGGCTAGTTTAATAAGCTCTGTTAAGTCTTTTTGAGTGACTGGTTGATCTTTGAAATCTCGAACCGAGTGACGCTTAGTAACGACATCTGTAAAATCCATATTCTTCTCCATTTCTTTTAAGTATTACTAAAAGCTATAGTAATCCATTATTAATAAGTATTTAACATTATAATAGTCAATCCGTATAATGAAATCAATCAATGAGTTAGGAAATGAGGTAGTCGTTTGGAATCAAAATTAAACTTAGATACGCCAGCATATGATGAGATTCAGAAAAATATCGATGTAAATCAAAAATTAGTTCAAGAATTGAATACTGGTGCGCATGATATTGATGAAGTTCGCAAAGTAGTCAGTCAAATCATTGATGAGAAGGTTGATCCATCGACTGAAATCCGTTTACCTTTTTACACTGATTATGGACGTAACTTGCACTTAGGTAAGAACGTCTTCATTAATGCCGGTGTAACTTTCACTGATTTAGGTGGAATTTATATTGGAAATAGAGTTTTGATTGGACCTAATGTGACGATTGTTTCAGTTAATCATCAGATTGATCCTAGTCAAAGACGACATTTAGATTTAAAACCAGTTTATATTCACGATAACGCTTGGTTGGGCGCGAATGTCACTGTCACGCCGGGAACAGTTATTGGTGAAAATGCAATTGTAGGTGCTGGGGCTGTGGTAACGAAAGATGTTCCCGCTAATACGATTGTGGCTGGAGTACCAGCTAAAATTATTAGAAGAATTGAGGTAGAAAATTAATGAGTTTAAAAGATAAAGTTGTTGTAATTATGGGAGCTTCTAGTGGTATCGGTGCCGCTACTGCAAAACTTTTGGCTAGTGAGGGTGCTAAAGTAACCATCGCCGCCAGAAGAATGAATCGTTTGGAAGAAATTAAAAAAGATAATCCTGATGGTGATATTTTAGCAGTAGAAGCTGATGTTACTAAAGCTGATGAGGTTCAAAATGTTATTGATAAAACTGTAGCTGAATATGGTCGTGTTGATGCTTTGTTCAATAATGCAGGAATCATGCCAGTTAATAACTTGGACCAAATTGCTCGTGATGAATGGCAAAATATGATGGACATCAATGTTAAAGGCGTTCTAAATGGTATTGCAGCAGCTCTACCAATTATGAAAAAGCAAAAGAGTGGTCATGTGATCACCACTTCATCAGTTTTAGGCTATGAAGTTTTACCCGGCTATGCAGCTTATTCAGGTACTAAGTATGCCGTTCGTGCAATTATGGAAGGACTCCGCCAAGAGGAACATCAGAATAATATCAAGACAACAATTATTGCCCCAGGTTCTGTTAAGACTGAACTTTTCGATTCGATCAACAATGACGAAGTACGTAATGGTTTGAAAGAAGCTATGAAGCAACCTGGTTCAGAAATAATGGCTCTTCGACCAGAAGAAATCGCCCAAGCGGTTGCTTTTGTAATTGATACCCCAGCTAATATGGCCGTAAATGAAATGGTAATTCGTCCTACAGGACAAGAGGTATAAACAAACTTATAATAGAAACGGTTACAAACAAGGAGGATTTTATGACAGTTTTTGATGAAACATTTACGATGAATAATGGTGTGAAGATTCCTAAATTAGCCTTAGGTGTTTGGGAAATTCCTGACGATCAAACAGCTGATGCTGTAAAGAATGCGGTTAAGATTGGCTACAGACATATTGATACTGCTCAAGCATATGGTAATGAACGTGGTGTCGGTGAAGGTGTTCGTAATGCTGGAATACCTCGTGATCAACTTTTCGTTAATTCAAAAGTTGCGGCTGAAATCAAGAATTACGATGAAGCTAAACAATCAATCGATGAAACTTTGAATAAGATGGGCTTAGATTACTTGGATATGATGATTATTCATAATCCACAACCTTGGAAAGAAGTTAACCAAGGCAACGACCGTCACTTTGAGGGCAATTTGGAAACATGGCGTGCAATGGAAGACGCTGTTAAAGCCGGTAAGTTAAAGACAATTGGTGTTTCAAGTTTCCAAAAAGAAGACTTGAATAATTTGATTAAGAATAGTGATACTAAACCTGCCGTCAACCAAGTTCAAATCCATATTGGTGATACACCAACTGATATTATCAAGTATTCACAGGATAACGGGATTGTTGTTGAAGCATTCTCACCAATTGCTCACGGTGCCGCAATGAATAATGATCTTATCAAGAAGATGGCTGCTAAATACAACGTCAGCGTGCCACAATTGTGCATTCGTTACGATTGGCAATTAAACGTAGTTGTTTTACCTAAGACAGCTAACCCAGATCACATGAAGTCAAACGCTGATATCGACTTTGAAATTTCTGATGAAGACATGGAGACTTTGGCAAAACTTGACCAAATGGAATATGGTGATGCTAGTGTATTCCCAGTCTTTGGTGGGAAACTATAAGGTATAAAAAACGTTTATATTAACTCATGTATATAAGAAGTAAAGTGCCTAATGATTGTTAGAAGAGAAATCTAATAATTATGAGGCACTTTTTTTGATATTTTTTCTAGTACAGTTAATTTTCACATATCTTAAAAATAGTTAATAATCAAAATCACTATTTTTCTATATTGGAATCACAATTATAGTGGTTTAAAAATAATAACTTTTGTTTATATTTCAATCGATAATGAAGAAAAAGCATAAAAAAATAAAATGATTTCAAAAAAATGGTGCATTCAACCCCAAATTAATTCAAAACATTATTTGCTTTATAGAATTAAATCATTTTAAATGTATAAGTTTATCGAAATATTGGTTATATTTTTTTTGATAGTGCTAAAATTTAAGGTATTAAGCTAATTAATTGCTCGTCGAAAATCGGAGGGGATTTTATGATGAAAAAAAAGAATATTAAATATATAGGTAGCGCTGTTGCAGTCGCACTGCTTGCCGCCGGTTCTCCAATTATTATTAATCAAGTAATTCCAACAATTGTCGTTAAGGCGGCTGGAGAAATTCTTCCTCCAGATAAAGCACCTGCATCGGCAAAGGATATGTTGACAAATTTTAGGAACCAATTCGATGATAGATATATTTCAAGTACAGATAGTTTGGTAGCTGCTTTACAAAATATGATAAACACAGATAAGGGAACTAGTTTCTTTTACTTTAATCCCCAAAATCCACAGTATCTTTATGATATCCAAAATAATAAAGGTATAAGTGGATTAAAAGATCGAGATAAAGTTACGGAATTAGGCACGTCACCTGGATATTTTGGGACATCTGATAGTTGGGATTTAACAGACTATTATTATCGTGATATTAAGGGCTATTTATCAATTACTGTCGATGGTAAAAACTCCCCAGAAACACTTACTCATCTTGGTACGAATTCTAATGATTCCAATGATCCTGATAGTCTTGCACAATTGGCATATGAAATTAAAAATAAAAATATTAAGTTGCCTATAACTGTTGGGGTTCACTTAGTTCAGAGTAAAGATTCTAAAGATGGTTATGGGACAACTTATCCACAAGGTTCTTTGTATGGTGTAAGTAGTGATTTAACAGATTTTTCTTTCAAAGTATACTCAAGTAGATTTGATATAACTAAAGATACTAATCAAGTGTCGGTATCGCATGGTACATCTATTTCGGATCAGAATAGTCCATTACAGAGTGGAAATGATTCACTTTCTGTAACTGATAATTTTTCTAATTTAACTAGTGATTCTGAAGATATGGGCAGAAAAGCTATTTACGGAAAACATCTCTTTAATTCAGCTAGTGCTGCTTTAGGGTATGCTCAAAGTAATACCTTTGATCCAAATGATTCTACGAGCAAAGTAGAGGGCACTGTAGATAAAGATGGCAAAGCTGTTACGGGTGGACCATATTATCAAACTGTTTCTTTTAAGTTGGATAATGGAAAAGATAAAGCCATTGAATATATGTTAAGTGGTGCAGATGATGATTTAACAGGTACTGTAATTCAACCATATGAAACATATATCAATGGCAGTGATACTCAGGCTACAGATGGTAAGAATGGTGATTATGTCTTCAACAGGGAAAAGAATTCAAGCGATAAAGTTATCGGAATGTTGACTATCGTTCGACCAGTTGTTGTTGAGGGTACTATTGGTTCTGATTTAACTACCCCCCAAGTTACTGTAGGTTCTTCAGCTTCTCCGACAGATAATTCTATTTTGTCAGATACATCTGATGATAAATTAAAGGATGAATCTGGAAATGAATTTGCTACTAGTGGAATTGAGTTTGGTACAACTTATTATAAAGATATCAAAACATCAGATGCAGATGTGGCAACGGATGTAGTTGATAATGGGAAATTTGCAAAGACCGGAACATACTATCGTAGAGTAACCTTTACCCTAGCCAATGGAAGTACAAATTCTCTTAAATTCTCAGGTAATAATTACGTTGGTACTACTGATACCACTGTTACATTTTCACAGCCGGTTACAGTTCAAAATGGTGTTTCAGCTAATATTGACAGTCCAAGTTCGGCGGTCGGTAATCCAGTATCAGATACTACCAGTGACGTTTCAGGTGATACATTAAGCAACGGAACTGATGAGGCATTAATTGATCATTCTCAAGGTAATAACGGAATCAGTTTTGGAACTGATTATTATGTTGATAACGGGGACAGCACTTATAGTGACATTCTAAATGGTAAGGCAACTGCTAAACCTGGAGTTGTTGATGCCAACAATAAATTTGCTAAAGATGGTGATTATCTACGTACGATTACCTTCTACTTAGTCAAGGGTACAATTGATACCAATAATTTTGAAGCCAGTGGTCAAACATATAGTAAGGATACAACTAATAACACTGTAACTTACATTCAAAAGGTTCACATAGCAACTAGTGCAACTGTCACACTTCCAGCTACAACAGTTAGTTCGGGTAGAACACTTATGGGTAAGAACTGGTCACCAGATAAAACATCAGCAAACCTGCCAATTGACCAACCAACCGTAACAGACAGTGCAGGAAAGAACCTTGTTAATGGTATTGTGTACGGAACTAATTGGACTGACAGTAAGGAAGAGGCTTTGAAAAATGTTGCTGCTGCTGACTCTTCCCACGCTTATAAATCTGTTAAGCGCTTATTTGGATTAGATGGTGATGTAATTTATCATACTGTTACTATTACCTTAATTGATGGAACTAGTATAAAGGATGAAATTAATTTTGAACCGAGTGGTCTAGTGGAAGGTGAAGACTATACTATTAATGGTGACACAATTACCTATGCTCAAAAGGGCACCTTCACTTCTGTTACGCCAGAAGTAAACATCGATGAAGAGAATGTTAATTTTGGCTCGAAGCTTACGGATATTGAGATGTCAACTCCTCCTATAGAAGATTCAGGAGTATCTATCTATATCCATCCATATGGTTTCGCTGGAACGAAACCTTACAATAATAATAGCGACGATGAGAATGCTAGATCTGTTGAGTACTCAAATATTTTTTATGATGATATTAATCATGAAAACGTGGACTCTGGAGTGGTAATCAATGGTGTTTTTGCTAAAACAGGATCCTTCTATCGTAAAGTAACCATTCCGCTGTTAGACGGTTGGGTTAACGGTTTTGATTATAGTACTGATAAAAATTTTGTTAGTGTTGATAAAAAAAATAATACAGTTACTTATTTTCAAAAAGTCAATGTAACAGCTCCAGATGTAACATCTAATATAACTACAGCCACTGCTAGTGTTGGCGAAACTGCAGATAATGTATCAGATAATGGGACAACGGATATAACGACAGAAACAACATTAGATGATGGAACGACTCAAACAAGTTCAATCATTGATGCGACAAAAACTAGTTATGGAAATCAATACTTCACTAGTGAGGCTGATGCTTTGAGCAAAACTGATGGTACAGAAGGGCCATTTACAACTGCATCTACCACTGATCCATATTATCGTCGCGTAACACTTACATTAGCTAGCGGCAAATTGAGTGATTATGAGATAAATGGAACAAGCGGTACAGATTACATTGATAATGGTGATGGCACGGTCACATTTGCTCAACCAGTTACTGTAGGTACTGCTGAAGTTACTCCAACACTTAAAGGAGATGTAACAGTTACTTCTGGTGAAGATATTTCTTCAGAGCAAGGTAACGAAACTAATACGATTACCGGAGTTGATGGTACTTCACTCGTCGATAAGGTTACATTCGGAGATTATTACCGAGCCGATAATGACGATGAAGCTGTAGTTTTGGCAGACATCTTAAGTGGTAATAATACTAATACGACAACTGATCCAGTAAATGGAACAGTTTATGGTAAAGCTGGAGATTACTATCGTACAGTTGTTCTTCACTTGAAGAAAGGTGCCCTAGATTCTTATACAATCAATGGTGCTACAGATGCCCAAATTAATAAGAATGATAATACAGTAACTTATCTCCAAAAGGTCACTGTAACAGTCCCAAAAGTAACATCTAAAATAACAGGAGCTACTGCTAAGGTTGGCGAAACTGCAGATAATGTATCAGATAATGGGACAACAGATATAACGTTAAATGATGGAACAGGTTCAATCATTGATAAAACTGCCTATGGAGATCAATACTTCACCAGTGCAACTAATGCTTTGAACAATATCGATGGAACAACGGGTGCATTCACAACAGTAACTACATCAGATAAACCATATTATCGTCGAGTAACACTAACATTAGCCAATGGTAAATTGTTGAGTGATTATGCAATCAACGGAATAAGCGGAACAGATTACATTGATAATGGCGATGGGACAGTCACATTTGCTCAACCAGTTACCGTGGGAGCCGCCGAGGTTACTCCAACACTTAAAGAAGACGTAACAGTTACTTCTGGTGAAGACATTTCCTCAGAACAAGGTGGAGAAACTAATACGATTACCGGTGTTAATGGCACTTCACTCGTAGATAAGGTTACATTCGGAGATTATTACCCAGCCGATAATACTGATGAAACTGTGGCATTGACTGATATTCTAGATGGAAAGATCAGTGCAACAACTGATCCAGTAAATGGAGCAGTTTATGGTAAAGCTGGAATTTACTATCGTACAATTATTCTTCATTTGACGGAAGGTGCCTTGAATTCTTATACAATCAAAGGTGCTACAGATGCTCAAATTGATAAGGATGCTAATACGGTAACTTATCTTCAAAAGGTTACGGTAGAAGCTGCCGAATTTACTCCAACTCTAAATGGAGATGTAACAGTTACTTCTGGTGAAGACATTTTCTCAGAACAAGGTGGAGAAACTAATACGATTGTTAAGAATAATTCAATCGTGGATAGTGTCACATTTGGAAGTTATTACCCAGCTGATAATACCGATGAGGCTGCGGCTTTAGCAGATATTCTAGGTGGAAAGACTAGTGCAACAACTGATCCAGTAAATGG
>NZ_LNUA01000009.1 GCF_009764355.1 Companilactobacillus bobalius
TTTTACACTTCGTGCAAAATAATGGATCTTCAAATTTGGCCTTTATCTAAGCAATAAATTGCTAAGATAAATCTCATGGCTGAGCCAATTTTCTTGTTGCTCCGGACTAAATCCTGCTTTAATAAATAATAAACGAGAATGACTTCTATATAAGAATTTTAAATAAAGGATATATTTCGAATACTCAATAGGAGTCGTTTTCTACCGTTAATCAAGGGAAACCTAATATTATAAGGTTTCCTTTTTTTCATATTCAGATATATGTAAATATCAGATGATTTAAAAATTAAAGTAAACTAAATAACACCCCATACATCCCATTATTTAAAATTAGATGTTGCATAATTAGATCCAAAGAATCGGTCGATAGTAAAAAATTTGTGAGCCCTCAGTGGTGATATTTTACTTAGCTTACGTAGCAAGGTTAGTAAAAGACCGATCTTCGAGATCCATGATTTCGCACAAAGTACGAAATTATTAGCTTGAAGTCGTGTCCACCACGTTCCAGCGGCTCACAGATTTTTTGCGGACGACGGCATATTTCAACCACATAGGATACATATATCTGTCTATCTTTATGATTACTAAGATATTCTTTTATTGTCTTTAATCATCACTCATGATATAAATTGACTACATTCAGGATGTTTTTTTATCCGATTATATAGAAATGATACGATACTCGTAAATAGATATTTAGGGAGATGTTATTATGGGAATCTGGGCTATTGTCATAGGTGTAATTCTAATTTTACTTTCTCTTCAAACTTTTCGTTCTGTAGCAAAGACATTTAAAAAATTAAAAAAGGGCGAGATAACCAATCCTTCACCCTTTATCGCATATGCCCTCTGGACTACCGATGTTATTGCTTTATTCATTGGTATCGCCGGCGTTATGACGTTCACATTTTACTAGACTTTCACAAAATAAATAGCTCCTATTTAGATAATATGTACATTCTAAATAGGAGCTATTTTTAACTGTTTAAAGCTTCAGCACATTCGATTAAAGCATCTTCTACTGCTGGTATTTTACCTACATAATTCAAAAAGGCATGTGCTAAACCACCGTAACGGATATATTCAGCTTCGCATCCTGCCATACCAATTTTTTGAACGAAGGCTTCATCTTGTAATCTAAACGGATCAAACTCACCTGTCATTACCAAAACTTTTTTAAAAATCAATGGATCAGCGTACATTGGTGAAATAAGTGGTGCTGAAAGGTTATAATTAGCACCATTCAAATAATATTTCGTCATAATCTTATCTAGACGTTTAAATTGTGTATAGTTATTATGAAGTGTTTGTCTTTGTTCTGGATTAATCGGAATCAAATGATCATTCCAAAGTGGACCATTATAATCTGAACCTTGAACAATTGTTGGGTAGAATAAAATGTGCTTATAGATTTCACAAACACCCATATTACTACTCAATTGACTTACACCTAAAGCAATTGAAGCCCCAGCTGAATCACCTGCTAGAGAAATTTGTTGGTGTTTATCACATACATTCATCAGAACCGAAAGACAGTCTTGAATAGCGGTTGGATAAGGTTTTTCTGGAGCGATACTGTAATCTACACTATAGATTACTCCATTAAATTTAGCAGCTAATAAACGTAGAAATGGTAAAGTATCTTCAGCGGACCCACCATAATAGGCCCCACCATGAACATAAATTAAGGCTTTTTCAGTTGATAAATTTCTGTCGTTGCGATAAATTTTCAGATATCTAACTTCTCGATCTAACTTATTACTCATTTCTACATCGATTCTAACTGTCGAATCAGAAGTAATTACATCGGCTTTTTGATTCCCAGCACGTAATTGTGTCAGATCATCAGGTAGTTGTGGATCATCACTCAAGGTTTTCAAGTGATCCCAAATCATTGGCTCATAAGAATGGGCATCCACCCTATCTTTAACAATCATTTTGACATTTTCTAGATGAGGAATATCGACTGACTCAATCTGATTCAATCGGCTCAACTCAACGTTATAATCGCTATTCATCATAATAAAAGCCATCCTTTATTTTTTATTTAGGTCAATTCGTATTATCTATACTACAAATAGTATACGTCCTGTTTAAACATATTTTCCACTAAATTATAACAAAACTTTTTATTAATATTGATTAATCCCAAACACCTTATTAGGAGGAAATACAGTGACATCTAACAGCAAAATTTCAGCCCGGGAACATAATCTACAATCAATCCTACACTTACTGGATATCCACAAGTCCCTCTCTGCTAAACAACTCTCAACCTTCACCGGTTTAAGTGTTGTCAGCATCAATAAATTAATCGAACTATTGGAATTAAAAAATATTCTCACAGTCGATTTTACCGATACCAGAGGTCGTCGAGCTAAAACTTATCAAATAAATTATCAAGCCTTCACCCTTGGGGCGTTGCAACTCAATGAAATTCATGATCATATCAAAGCAAATTATTCCCTCATTGATCTGTCAGGGAAAATTATTTTTCAAACTCAGTATGATGAAAAAATAACTTCAGTCGAACAACTTCTAGAATTTATCAAACAGCAGACAGCCCAAAACAAACCGCAAAAGATAATTGTTGGTATTCCTGGTGATGAATTGAACGGATACTTGCAACTGATTGATGTCAAAGAACTGCGCGGTATTAAATTATCTAAAGCCATTGAGGTCTCAACTAATATTGACACTATCATCGTCAACGATATTAATGCCTGTATTTTTGGAGCAGCTTCTTCACTACACGAAAGTCAGAACATTGCCGCTGGAATTTACTTTCCTAAATTTTATGGTCCTGGAGTTGGAATCGTTATTAATGATCAGCTTATTACAGGTGCAGACGGATTAGCAGGTGAAGTTCAATACGGTACCGTCAACCAACACGAATCCCCTAAAAGTCAGATTATTGATCACCTACAAAATATTATCAGTCTGATCAATCCTAATTTACTCATTGCCTATATTGATGAGCTGAATCTAACCGATTTAGAGATCAACCAGATTGTTCAGACTCTCCACCGACATTTACCGCTGCATCAAAACTATAAATTAGATTTTAATCGCAATTTCCAAGAAGATTATTTGCTTGGTTTGGCTACTATTGGTCGAAATATTATTTTTAAAAAGTTAAGTGGCAATTGAAACCGCTTAACTTTTTTGGTACAATATCCCTATCTTAATTAACTAAGTTTAAAAAGGGGCAAGCACATGAGTATAAAATTAATTGCTTTAGATGTTGATGATACATTACTAACTTCCAACCAAAAGATTGCTGAATCTACCAAGTTGGCTTTAAAAGAAGCTTTATCTAAAGGTATCAAAGTTGTTCTTTGTTCTGGTCGACCATTAGCTGGTGTTAGCCATTACCTAGATGAATTGGGCGTGCAAGGCGACAATCAATACGTTATTACTTATAACGGTGCACTCGTAGAAACAGCTGCTGGCAAGGTTCTCTCTCGTAAGACAATCGATAATAAAGATTACCGCAGAATCGTTAAATTTGTTGAAGCACACAAAATGCAATATTATGTGCTTGATGACAATAGTAATGTCTATACTTCTAATCACGATATTAACCGTTTTGCCGTTATTCAAGCTTGGGAAAACAGTGCTGGTATCTTTGTTCGTGAACCGAATGAATTAGCCTCCGATTTCGAAATTGCTAAGGCTGCCATCGTTGGTGAAAAAGAAACTTTAGATCAATATGAACAAGCGGTAAAAGATGAATTTTCTGATGAATACTATGTTGTACGTGCCGGTGCTAACTTCATCGAAATCATGCATCCCGAGGTTAACAAAGGTGAAGGTTTAACTACTTTGGCTGAAATTTTAGGTTTAAATAGCGATGAAATAATGGCTTTTGGTGATGAAAAGAACGACTTACCAATGTTTGATTTCGTTGGTTCTGCCGTGGCAATGGGCAATGGTTCAGATATTGCTAAGGAACACGCTAGATATGTGACTGATACTAACGACAACGACGGTATCGCCAAAGCACTAAAGAAGTATGTCCTTTAATGAAAATTACGCACGAAATAGTTCAACCAACACCAAAAGTACCTTTTAAATATTATTTTCATGATGAAAATTCACCTAAACGTGTTACCCCACATTGGCACCGTAATATTGAATTAGGTTTCATGGTTTCTAAGAACACCATACTAGTCAAAGATGATAATCAAGAAGACGAATATCATCAAGGTGACATTTGGGTCATCAATTCACGAGATATTCACGAGACTACTTTTGTTAATAGAAAATCAGTCTTCGTCTTCTGCCTTTTGATTGACTATGACTTCCTCAAAAAAATCTATCCTGATATCGACCAAATTCATTTTGACCTGAAAGGTAAACCGGCTTGTCTAAAACAATTAATTAACTACCAAGAATTGGAAAGGCAACTGCGAATGATGATTCAACTTTTGCAGGAGCCTCGGGATGGCACTTTCAATCTCAATCTGACTGGACGGATCTATATTTTGATGGCTAATTTAATCAATAATTTTTCCCACAAAGTCACTTCCAACATTTCGGTCAACGAAAGTTTGATCGACCAGGCTTTAGGAATAATCAATAGTAATTACACTGAAGATTTGAATGGGACGGTTTTGGCTCATGAATTAAATACCTCAGTCACAACTTTGAATCAACAATTTCACCAGACCGTTCAAATGTCGATCAATAAATATATCACGACTGTACGTCTGCTAGCGACTCAAAAGAAATTACTCAACACTAACCAAAACATCGACTATATTGCCATTGATAGTGGCTTTAACAGCACCAAATCATTTATCAGAAACTTTAAGAATTGGAAGCACACGACTCCCTATCAATACCGTAAAAATTTTGCTGAACTGGAAAGGATTTAACTATGACAATTAAATTAGTTGCTACTGACATGGATGCTACCTTCTTAGATGACAGTAAACATTTTGACACTAAGAGATTCGACAAGATTTATCAATACATGACTGATCACAATATCTATTTTGTTTCTGCTAGTGGTAATCAATATTATCAATTGAAGAATTTTTTTAAAGATTATCCTGAAACACTTTTTGTCGCAGAAAACGGTGCTTTAGTCGGTAATCATCAAGAGATTTTTAAAACTTGGCATTTTCCAGCTGCCGTAACTAAGAAAGTTATTCAAGTTTTGGAGAACACTGATCATATTCAATATATTGCCTGTGGTCGCAAATCGGCCTATATTCTCAACAGTGCAACTGAGGAATTTTACAATATTAGTAAATTCTACTTTCCACGTATTACAAGTGTCGACAGTTTTGAAGATATTGACGACGAAATCCTCAAGTTCTCAGTCAACTGCCCACTCACTGAAACTGAAGCTTATATGGAACATTTAGCTAACGGTATTGGCAAAGATGTTTCCGTTGTTTCCAGTGGTCACGGCGATATCGATATCATCCAGGCACAAGCTAATAAAGCTACAGGTTTAGAATATTTATCACAAAAATTAAATATCAAACCAGAAGAAATGTGTGCTTTCGGGGATGGTGGCAACGATCTTGAAATGTTACGTTATGTCGGTCATGGTGTTGCTATGGAAAATGCTAGTGATATTGTCTTAGAAACAGCTCCATATCAAACAACTAATAATAATCAACAAGGTGTTCTCGAACATCTCGAATCTGTCTTTGAATTGTAAAATCGATTTTTCTTCACATTTAATTAGAACAAACATCGATTTTTTTCAATAATTAATTCATATCTCGGCGGTAAAGTATAAGCATAATCAAATAAGAAAATATTTGGTTATCCTTCCCCTATAGATAATGTATAATCCTTAACAACTAAAAAACTGTTTCTTACGGATTCAGTTCAAACAAAAAGCTCAAAATCGCTTGCTGACGGTTTTGAGCTTTTTGCTTGGTTTAATTTTCAAAGTAACGTTGTTTCTCTAATTCCCAATACTTTTTATCCTCGTCATTGATTTTTCTTAATACTTTGCAAGGATTACCAACTGCTACCACATTATCAGGAATATCCTTAGTTACTATTGAGCCTGAACCGATAACGACATTATTACCGATTTTAACGTTTGGATTAATCACCACATTACCACCAATCCAAACGTTATTACCAATCTCAATTGGTTTACCATATTCGTACCCTTCTGTTCGAATCACAGGATCAATTGGATGACCAGCTGTATAAACTCCAACACGAGGACCAAACATGACATTGTCACCAATCTTTACTGGTGCAATATCTAAAAGGATTAGGTCGTAATTAGCATAGAAATTCTTTCCAATAGTCGTATTGCAACCATAGTCTGTATAGAACGGTGGTGTTATATAAGGCTTTTCGCCAACTTCTTTGAATAAATCTTGTAAAATTTCGGTTCTACGTGGAACCTGTTCTTCATCAGATTGGTTGAATTCCTTTAATAGTTTCTTAGCTTTTAAAAAATCCTTTTTAAGTTCTGGATCATGTGCAATATATAAGTCGCCAGCTAACATTTTTTCTTTTTGTGATCTCATCGTCATATTCCTCTATCCTTAAAAATTCATACATCAAGAATAACAATTTTTTGTCAAAAAAATACCCATTTACAAAAGCAAATAGGTACAATTCTTATGCTATCTAAAAACAGGTTTACTATTACGATATTGAATATCGTCTACTCCATCCAAAACGTTGCTATATCTAGCTGCGGCAAAGAAGTAGTCAGACAAACGGTTAACAAATTTAAGCACATAATCATTGATTGGTTCCTCTTGCATCAAGGCAACAATCTCTCGTTCGGCTCTTCTAGTTACAGTTCTTGATAAGTGTAAATTAGAGGCTGTTTTCGAACCACCAGGTAAGATAAATTTTTGAATGGCAGGAACTTTAGCAGAATAATCATCAATTTTCTTTTCTAACCAGTCAACCGCTTTGTTATCCTCTGTAAAAATAAATTCATGCTTTTTATCAGTAGCTGAAATTGCCAAATCAGTTCCACAGTCGAACAACAATTGTTGGATTTCCTGTAATTCATCTTTTAAAACTAAATTTTTCTCAGACAAATTAGCAATCACTACACCAACTAAGGAATTCAATTCGTCAATTGTTCCGTACGATTCAATTCTTTGGGCTGATTTATATAAAACATCATTACCAATAATTCTAGTTTTACCTTTATCTCCAGTACGTGTATAAATTTTCATATTTGATAGTCCTCGCTTAATAATTATTCTTCTTAACAACTATACCAAGAAATAATGTTTAAAAGATGACTATTCTTAGCATTCTCAACTTTATCTAGATATAATCAATTTATGCAACCGATATCAATATGGATGGGAGGTAAGTTTTATGCATGACAGTTTAACATTACAATTACTCGGGGAATTCATTGGAACACTAGTATTAGTTCTACTAGGTGATGGCGTTGTTGCCGCAGTTAGTTTGAAAAAATCTAAAGCTGAGGGTTCCGGTTGGATTGCCATTTCTCTTGGTTGGGGATTAGCCGTAACCTTAGGTATTTATTGCTCAGCCTTTCTAAGTCCAGCACATTTGAATCCCGCTGTAACTTTAGGAATGGCTATCGCAGGCGTCTTCAATTGGAGTTACGTAGTTCCTTACATGATTGCCCAAATCTTAGGAGCAATCGTTGGAGCCGTGATCGTCTGGATCAATTATTACCCACATTGGCAAGAAACTAAAGATTCTAAAGCTATTTTAGGCGTTTTCGCCACAGGTCCAGCTATCAGAAACTATCCAATGAACTTCATCAGTGAATTTATTGGGACATTTGTCTTAGTCTTTGCCCTATTAGCCTTTACTAGAGGTAAATTCACTCAAGGATTAAATCCAATCGTTGTAGGACTTTTAATCACTGCTGTTGGATTCTCACTTGGTGGAACTACTGGTTATGCTATTAACCCGGCCAGAGACTTAGGACCAAGAATAGCACATCAAATTCTACCAATCGCTAACAAAGGTGACTCTGATTGGAGCTACAGTTGGGTACCAATTCTCGGACCACTAGCTGGTGGAGCTATCGGTGCTTTAGCATATCTATTGATTCCTTAGTTCTGGTATTTTTAACATTACAAATATAGAAATTTTAAATCAAAAAAACAGCCTCCATTAAGTATTCAAGACTTTGCTTGAATACTTTAATAGAGGCTGTTTTTATTTTACTAGAACAAATCACCTTACAAAATTACGTATTTACCTCAAGTAAAATAATCAAAATACCATTTAGTCTGGAGTAAGAATTGGAAATGTGTTCAGCTATGACATTATTGTTAGCGGCTTTGCCGCTTACAATAAGGCTGATCTTAGAGATCCATAATTTTGCCAAAGGTAAAATTATTAGCTTCAAGTCACGCCCATAGTGTTCCAACGCATTTCCAATTCTTGCGGAAGACGGAAATTTAAGTATATTCGTACCTTTAATTATTAGTTATTATTCTTAAATAAATCATACTTTTGTTGGTAATTACCAAACAGCTTAATCCAACGCTTACCGACTAATAATAGTAGAACGGCAGTAAAGATAGCATGAACAACATCGAAATAAAAACTTGCTGCCAGAGAAGCCAAAATGCTCTGCCAACTAATTGGGTTCACAAAACCAATAATATAGTAAATATCCATAATCCAGCCCATAATAAAGCCTGATAAAAAGCCCCAGAGGACTAACTTCCAAGTAGAAATATCTTTTTTCAACATCAATCCTGATATCAAACCAATCAAACCTAAGGCAAACATTTGCCATGGAGTCCATGCGCCTTGGCCGAAATACATATTCGATGTTAAAGCGATGATTGTTCCCATCAAAAAGCCCGTTTCTGGTCCACTGACAATAGCTCCCAAAATTAAAATAAATAGTTCTGGTTTAACTGCTGGGATAGCCGCAAAGATAATTCTTCCCACTACCGCTAAAGCACAGATAATTGCTATAAAAACAATTTCCCGTGAAGTATGAGGTGACTTCTCAAACTTCCAGAAGTAAATACCCAAAGTTAAGATTAAAAATCCAAAAGAAAAGAGTAAATAGTTTTTACTCGAAAATACAGCCATTAAGGCTAATACTAAAATTGCTAAACCTAGCAATGAAATTGATTTACGATTCACTTCGTTTAATATCCTCCCACGATAAGGCTAATGGAAAAGTTTCCCTTAATGCCTTGTTAATTTCTGTTGTATAGAAAAACTTATCCTTGAAAAAGACCGTTGGCGTTGTGAATTGACTGATCTTACCATCAAACATCATCGCTATTTGATCGAAGAATCTTGCCGCAAATAATAAATCATGACTATTCACGAATACTGTCCCGCCAGTCTTTTGAAACTGATTCAACATTTGACCCAATTCTAATTTCTTATTAGGATCTAATCCTTTAGTGGGTTCGTCCAAGAACAATATTTGAGGGTTCTTGATGAAACCTAGAGCCAAAGCTAAGAATTCTTGCTGACCACCGCTCAAGTCATAAGGACTCGTCTTCTCCAAACCTTTTAGAGAAAACTTTTCTAACACTGCTTCAAAAGTAGTGTCACGCCTACTCAATTGTAGTTGATATTTGATTTCCTCAGCTACCGTATCCTCCATAAACAGGATAGCCGGATTCTGTGGTAAGACGAAAACTTTCTGATAGAAATCATTTTGAACCTTATGACCAGCAAACAAAATCTTGCCCGATTGAGGCTTCAATTGTTGCGTCATCGTCTTTAACAGCGTCGTCTTCCCCATCCCATTAGGCCCAATGACACAATAGGATTGACCTCTTTTCAGCTCAAAACTAACATTGTTGATAATCTGTGGACCATTGAAGTCAAAGCGAAAATTCAAACGTTTGATCTCCAAAATATTTTCAGCGGTAGTGTCGACCAAAATTTTGCGAGGAACACTCTTTAATGATGTCCTGTGCTGATTTATTAGGAGCCCAACCTCTTTATTGCTCAAAGGCAGTTGTTGGTCTGTAGGAAGATTCAGCTCCAAAATCAAACGATCAACTTGAGTCAAATAATTTTTGAGATGAGGATTTTGATAGATATCACGCAACCCTTTATCCACCGGTGCATCCTCAATCAAGCTGCCCTCTTCCATGACTAGTAATCTGTTGGCATAGCGAATTGCACGATCAATCTCATGCTCAACCAGTAATACCGTGACATTCAACTCTTCATTAATTTTATGTACCACCTGTAATAGCTTTTCAGCTGCAATGGGGTCTAATTGTGAAGTCGGCTCATCCAATAACAAGACCTTCGGCTTCAAAATTAAGGCACTAGCCAAGTTGACTAATTGCTTTTGACCACCAGAGAGACGTTTTTCATTGATATCCAACAAATCAATAATTCCTAAATAACTGGCAATTTCCGTAATTCGTAACTGAATCTCATTTTGACTGCAGCCTTGATTATCTAAGACAAACTTCAATTCATCCCGCGGGGTTTCCATGACCATCTGATTGTCAACAAATTGTGAAACATAGGCAAAATTATTATTGTTCAATGACAAGTCAGTCACCAATTCACCTGATAGAACTTTTCCCACCGCTAAATCAGCTAACATTTGTTTCAATAAAGTACTTTTGCCACTACCAGTTTCACCAATTAATACGACAAAATCCCCCGTTTGAACGGAGAAATCAATATTTTTTAACGATACTTTTTGACTGTTGTTGTATTTGAAGCTGTAATCTTTGAAATGTAAAATTTCCACCATAAGTAATTTACCCCTCCAAATATAACTGGTAATAAAATTAAAATCATGTTGATCAAAAGTAAAATAAGTTCTGAATTAGTAAAAATCAGTTGAACATCGATTGAGCCCAAATTAATGACTCCAACTTTACCAATAACCATCACAATATCAACAACCAAACCCGACACCATCAAAATTGATAACAGAAAATCGGCACCTCTGTATTCCAGCTTACCAATACTTTTTTGATGATTATTGAAACCACGCAAAATTAATGTATCTGAGACGTTCATAAAACTAGCGACAGCTTTATTCAAAATAATCTCCATTAGATCCATCGTCGACTTTAATTTAGATTGTTGTACCTCATTTTGAATTCGAAACTTTCTAATCGACTTCGTTTCATTATAAATTTGAATGATCCGTGGAATGAATTGAATCGTCAAAATAAAGATCAATGCTACATTTTTCAACAAACTAGACAACAACTCAAAGACTGTTTTTACTCGAATCAGAGCATTATAAATATAAAAAGCCCACAACAAATTTACAAAAGATATACCCAAAATGAACCCATTAAGCAGTGATTCTTGTGTGAGCTGAAACGAATAAAACTTCCAAAGTACATCTTCTCCACGTTGATTCAAAATTAGATTAAACGCAAAGGTCACAATAAAAATTACGCAAGAAAATTTAAAATATGTTTTTATTTTCTCACGGTTAACCAGAATAGCCATAAAGATTAAAGCTATTAAATTGATAAGAGAAATAATTGGATTATTAAAGAGGAGTGCTATTAGAATAATTCCCAGCAAGTAGACAAAAATTGTCACACTATTGGTTCTTTTTTGAAAGTTTAAAATCAGCTTATTCATCATCGCACCCCTTTTTCAATATTCCTATTTTAACTTATTCACGAAAAAAATCTATTTGATTCATTTGGATTTTTCTTTGTTATAATAAAAATCGTTGTACAAATCGAGGAGGAAAATAATGAAAAAGATTACAGCATTTTTATTGTCATTATTAATGTTACTAGGGGTATTCGCTCCAGCAACTGCAACAACCGTTCAAGCTAAGGCTTCCAAGAATATCAAAGTTACTTACACTTTGAAGAAGAACAAAAAGAAGATTGCCAAGAAAACTATCACATTGAAAAAGAATGCCACTGTTACTGATGGTCTTAAAAAGGGCTGGAAAGTTAACGACAAAGGCGGCTTTATCTCAGCTATCGACGGTCACAAACAAAATAACAAGAAGAAAATTTACTGGACATTCACTGTTAATGTCAAACAAGTTAACGTTTCAGCTGACAAAAAGAAATTGCACAACAAAGACAAAGTTGTTTTCAAATTATCAAAATATAACGGTTAATGATTAAATTGAAATATGAGATGAGGATAAATTTAATATCTTCATCTCATATTTTTTTGTGGAAATAAGCAATTTATTAAGTTAAGTTTTCTTAATAAAGATAATAATTCTCTTTCATTATATTAAATAGTGCTATTTTATACTTGAATAATATATTCGGAGGGATTAATTATGAATAAAAAGAAAATTGTTTTAGCCTCAACACTTGCTGTTTTATTAGCCCCATCTATTCTTAATAATTTACCTACAAATCAAACTGTTCATGCTGCCAATACTCAGCTAATTGGAACTGTCAGACGTGGTGGTGCCGCCACGGTTAATGCCAATGGTAATTACGTTCGTGGTGGTTACTTAGGGAATTTCACTTCATGGAGATTAGGTCAAAGAATCACTATCGGTGGCAATCCTTATTATGAAGTCGCAACTAACCAATACGTTGATGCCACAGCCATGAATATCAGCAATGGTACTCAAGTAATCAATCCTGTTCAAAAAGAAGTTTCCTATGTTAATGCTGTTAAATCTATCACTGACAATAATGCTACTGTAGTTAACGATAATGGTTACAGCTTAGGAGTTACCCTTCCTAATGGAACTTCATGGAAAGTCGACCAATACAAAGTTATCAACGGTTACCCATACTACCGTGTCGCTACTAACGAATGGGTCAAAGCTTTGAACTTCACTTCTGACAACAACGGTACAAGTAACACTAACAATACTGTTGCCAATACTACTGCTCAAAAGACCATTACTCTTCGCACTAATTCAGTCATCTACAATGGCTTAGGTCAAAACATGGGTAGAACTTTACCAACTAACAGTTCCTGGAAAGTAGCTCAAGAAAAAACTATCAACGGTCATCAATATTACCAAGTAGCTACAAATGAATGGATTCTAGCTACCGAAGATAAGAACACTTCTATCTTCAGTAACGGTGCAGCTACTGGTACTTTAACTAAAAACGTTCAATTATATAACACCGCTTCAAACTCCATGACTAGATCACTTTCAGCTGGAACTTCTTGGAAGATTTCTAGCGTTGTAGAAAATAGTGCCGGTTACTACTTTGCACAAGTATCTAACAACGAATGGATTCCATTAGGCGGATCAATCTTCAGTGATGGACTACTTCAACAAGAGTTAGCCAACTCAGCTACTTACGAACCAAGTTTTGCTATCAGTCTTTTCAAATAATAATCGCAAAAAAATAAGGCAGCCGTTTGGCTGTCTTTATTTATGTTCAATTTTCTCTTGGAGCTCATGATTGTTTAATACATCTGCACAATAAAAAGCTCGATTCTTATATAACTGTTGTTTAGCTTTATCATCATCCGCTTGATAGACTAGATAAAGATTGTAATTCAACTCATCTATAAAATAGGATAAATAATTATCATTGGCAAATTTCAGACCACGCTCCAAAATACTTTTTGCCGAATCAAATTGCTTTATTTGTAAGTAAGCCTTACCCACCATTTTGGCAAGAAAAATCACCTCTAAACCACTGGCATTATTAACATTAAGATTCTCTTTCAAAGAATTACTGATCAAGCTGAGATAATAATCAGCTTCACCGAAATGTTCTTGACGATAATATATCTTACCTTTGAATAAATATGACATCAAAGTATAAATATTATCTTCATCCGTCTTAGTTTCTCGCAAAACTTTATCAAAATGGAAAGAACTCAATTCAAAATTACCAGCTTTGAATTTAACAACGCCAAGAATAAAGTCACACTGTGCTCTATCTTTAGCTTTAATTTTATCTTGAATCAAAGCAATTTTGTCTTCAATCGAATCTAAATTACCTAAAAGAACATCTTTTTCGATATCATCCAAAATAAAAGTTTGTTCAGGTTTGGAATCACTGGAGAATTCACTAAAAATATCATTCAGAGAAAGATCCAAACGCTGACAAATTTTTATCAAGACATCCATTTGAGGTGTCATATTATGCTTTTCCATTTTGCTAATAGTATTTTGATTACACAAACCACTAGCCAAGTCGCTTTGAGTTAGATTCAAACTACGTCGTTTATCATAAATTACTGATCCTAAGAACACGTCTCTACCTCACTAATCATTATTACAAGTTAGTATAATTGTACCATTTGGAATTATATTTTACCTTTTAACGTAATTTCTTAATAAAGAATTTTTATATGATATACTACGTTGTTTGAGATTTTTATAAGAAAGGAAAAAAATATGTTTGACTCTTTACAAATTTTAGCAAATTTCGATTTACTCAGAGATATGAGTCACCATTAAATATAAAGTAAGGAGAATTAAAATTGGAACAATTTATAATACCGTCTTGGTTAGTTCTTGATTTTTCAAATACTTTATTAATGTATATATCAATATTTCTATTAATTCCTAACTTATACTCAAAAAGAAATGTAATATTATCTTTTTCTTTGAGTTTACTGTTTACTTTTATTGATTTTTATTTTCCTAATGCTTCGTTATTGCTTACTTTCTTTACATACCTCTTATTTTTAAAACACTCAAAATTGAATATAAATTTACCAATTCAAATCATTTTATTCTTGGTATCTTTTTTATTAACTTCCCTCACCCAAGGAATAGCTAGTTACTTTGTAATAAAAGTTTTTAACTTGGGATTTAGTGTTTATTCATTTACAACTTTATTAGGAACAATTCTACTAACATTAATAAACTATACTTTAACATTACTAATTATTATCATTCTAAAATTTATATTGCATTTAGACACTATTCAAAATATTATTCATAACAAGACAGTAACTAAAATGGCTCTTTTATCAACTATCGTAATAACCGTCTCTTATGCATCATTAATATTAATGTCTAGACATGAATTTAATCAATTAACCTATTTAAAAACAACATTATTAGTCAGTTTAATGTCTACTATATTTATAGTAATAGGAAGCATCATGTTGGTAATGGGATACATGAAAGAAGTGAGATCCAAATATGAAATTAGACATCTGAAGGAAAGAAATTTATACATTGAGGAACTTGAACGAAAGAATACTGAATTGAGAAGATTCAAACACGATTACAAAAATCTCCTTACATCATTATCGGTTTCATTAAGATCTAACAATTCTAATAACGATTCTATTCAACGGCTTCTTGATTATGCAGATAGTAATGTTGATATGACTTCAACCGTTGAAAATGCTAATTTATATCATCTTAATGACGATCTAGTTAAGGGAATTATTATTACAAAATTAGTAGCTGCAAAAAATAAGCATATTGAAACCAACTTTGAAGTAGATCAAAGTATCCTCATTCCTAAAGCTTTATCGGTTGAAATAACTCGTATTCTGGGAATTCTTTTTGATAATGCTATTGAAGCATCCCTATTAACTAACAATCCTGAAATAAGTTTTGCTCTTGTTGTATTTGATGGTTATCTAGAATTCATTATAAAAAACAATATTGCCTCATCTGAAAAAATCAATTTGGATCAAATTTACCAAACTGGTTATACATCTAAAAAAGATCATAATGGTTTGGGACTATCGACTGTTAATAAAATCATTCATTCAAATAGTAATCTACTCTTACAAAACAAAGTTAAAGACGGTTACTTTTCAACAATCCTAACTGTATTGGAAGATAAATAATGCTACTTAATATAATAATTTGCGAAGACGACAGAACCCTTAGAATGTACTATCAATTAATAATCAAGGATTACATTAAATCTCATCCGGACATTGATATGAAAATTATGTTATCTACTGGAAATCCTAATGATGTAAATATTTATTTAGACAACAATCCAAAAGAGATGAAATTCTTTTTACTGGATATTGAATTTCCTAATTCAAAAATAAGAGGTATAGATTTAGCCACTAAAATTAGAAAAAATGATTTGAACGCTAAAATTGTCTTCATTACGACACATGAAGAACTGATGCCAATGATTTTTGAACGAAAAGTAGAACCTCTGGATTATATTACTAAGGAAAAAGGAATTAATAATATTAAAAGAAAAATATACACTGATTTAGATATCACTGTTGAGCGATTAGTCAGACCACAGAATAAGCGATTAAAAGAATTTAATTTCCGAATTGGTTCAAAACAGTATAATTTCGATATTGATAAAATTAATTATTTTGAATCTCTAGAAAATACAACCAACGTATTCCTACATGCAATTAATCAAAATATCGAATTTCCCGACACATTAAAGGCTATTTCAAACAAAGTTCCTTATTTCTACCGGGCCCACAAAAGTTTATTAATCAATCCTGACAATATTCAGTCCATAAATAAACAAGAACGTAAGATTTACTTCAAAGATGGTTCATCTTGTGATATATCAAGAAGAAGGTTAGTTGATTTTTCTCGTGAACATCCGGATTTAATTGAAAGATAAAAAAGTCCAATTGCTTCTATACAGTAATAGAAACAATTGGACTTTTTGATTAAGCCAAACTAGCTTTTGGCAAAATATTAATAATGTATAGCAAGATAACGAAGACAACGAACAATCCGTACATAATTGGATTAATTTCTTTTCTCTTACCTGCGGCTAACATTGTAATTGGATAAACTAGGAATCCGAAAGCAATTCCGTATGAAATGTTATATGTTAGTGGCATACCAACGATTGTTAAAAATGCTGGTAATGCAATTTCGAATCTATCCCATTGAATTCCACGCATTGATTGTGCCATCAAAGTACCAACGATGATTAGTACTGGTGCTGTAACATTACTTGTTACGACTGACAACAATGGTGAGAAGAACATTGATAATGCGAACAATACTCCGACAGTGATTGATGTTAACCCAGTTCTACCACCGACAGCAATACCAGCTGATGATTCAACGTATGCTGTTGGAGGAGTTGTTCCAAAGACGGCACCACTGACCATTGAGATAGAATCAGCCATCAAAGCATGACCAATTCTTGGCATTTTACCATCTTTGTCTTGCATGACATCAACTTGTTCAGCTAATCCGATCAAAGTACCAGCAGTATCAAAGAAAGCTACTAATAGGAAAATGATAACTACGGCCCACAATTGAGGTTCCTTGATATCAACAATATGTGCCACACCAACACCAAAGGTTGGTTTCAAACTAGGTATTCCTGAAATAATATGTGCTGGTGCTGGAATTAATTTTGTTACCAAACCGGCAACTGTTGTGAAGACCATTCCGATAAAAATTGATCCTGGAACCTTACGTGCCATTAAGATTGCTGTAACTAATAATCCGGCAATTGTTAACAATGTGGTTGGGTTAGTAAATGATCCAATCGCAACAAGTGAATCTTTACTTGCTGTAATCAATCCCCCACCTTGTAAACCAACGAAGGCAATGAAGATACCTAATCCAGATGCAACCGCCAACTTCAAATCCTTAGGAATTGCGTTGATAACTACTTCACGAATCTTCATCAATGAAAGTACTAAGAAAATCAAACTGGCAACAAATACTCCGGCCATAGCTGTTTGCCAAGGGATTCCCATCGCAATAACAACTGAATAACTAAAGAAGGCATTATCACCTAAACCTGGGGCAATGGCAATCGGATAATTAGCCAAAATTCCCATTAAAACTGAACCAACTACGGCAGTTAATGCGGTAGCTGTGAAAAGTGATCCTTTGTCCATCCCTGAGTCTCCCAAAACTTGAGGATTAACAAACAAAATGTAAGCCATTGAAACAAAAGTAGTTAAACCAGCTAAAATCTCTCGTCTAACGTTCGTTTTGGCTTCTTCCAAGTGAAACAAGCGCTCAAGTAAGCTCAAGTTTCCCCTATTATCTAATGAATTCAATATAATTCGCCCCTTGTAAAATAATAAACTTTTGAGAACTCATATAGTATTACAGACTTTAAGTACTTTTTCAAGCTAAATAAAAACTTTTATATAGTTTTTCACTAATATTGTTCGTATTCAGTAATAATTTTATTTATTTATACTATTAATAAACATACTAAGGACCATTTTTCTTAATATTATCAGTTAAATTCAAAATATTCATTTCATGAACTATATCATGGATATATGAATATCTAATACGTATTTTACCGAACGATTAAGTTTTTATTAACATGGTCTATTTATTAAGTTAAAAAAATATGGTAGTGGTAATTTGTAATTGGATAATACATTAATTATAGGGAGATTAATTATGAATAAGAAAAAAATTGTTTTAGCTTCTACTCTTGCTATTTTACTTGCTCCTGCTGCCTTAAATACATTACCAACTACACAAATCGTTCATGCTGACACTCAATTGATCGGTACCATCAGACGTGGAGGTGCTGTTGCCGTTGATGGTAACGGTCACTTTATCAATGGTGCTGCCTTTGGTAACTTTACTTCATGGAAACTTGGTCAAAGAATTACTATCGGGGGTAATCCTTACTATGAAGTGGCAACCAACGAATATGTTGATGCCAGCTCTATGGATATCACACAAAATGGAAAGTTACTCAATCCAATCAATAATCAAATTTCCTACATCAACCGTGTTGAAACCGTTGGTAGTAAAGCTGCTACTATTGTTAATAATAATGGTGCTGCCACAGGCGTAACTCTACCCGCAGGATCAGCTTGGAAAGTTGATCAAGTTAGATACTTTAATAGTTATCCATACTACCGTGTCGCAACTAACGAATGGGTCAAAGCACTAGACTTTAATGTTGCATCTTCAGTAAACAATGATAGTCAGACTGTTACAACTACACCAACAGCACATCAACCAATTACATTACGTACAAACGCTACTCTATATAATGGTAATGGTGTTAGTCTAGGAACAACTCTACCAAAGGGTTCTTCATGGAAAGTTGCTCAAGAAAAGACCATTAATGGACATCAATACTATCAAGTTGCCACTAACGAATGGGTCCTAGCTACTGAAGATAAGAATACTTCTGTATTCAGTAAAGGTACTGCTACAGTTACTTTGGCTAAACCAGTTCAACTTTACGATACTTCAAGCAATTCAATGACTAGAACACTTCCAGCTGGATCATCATGGAAAGTCAACGCTACTGTTGAAAATAGTGCTGGTTACTTCTTTGCTAAAGTTTCAAACAACGAATGGATTCCACTAGGTAGCTCAATTTTTACTGACAATGTCTTACAAGAAGAACTAGCTAACTCATCTGCTTACGAACCTTACTTTGCAATTAATCTTTTTAAATAATTGAATTGAGATGATTGAAGTTACAAAACGTCTCCTTAATTGGGAGACGTTTTTTATTTTTCTTTTAAAATTAATTATTAAGTCTATAATTAAATTAAAATAATTATAATTATAAAGGAAATACTAATGTTATTATCAAAATACTTTAAGCTGGCCAAATCTAAATCCCTCTTTTTACTAATTCTGATTCCAATTGCATCGGCCATTGAGATTTCCGTTTCATATCTACTTCAATTAATTACCGATACCGCTACCGGTAAAGGATTTTTATCCTATATCAACCTAGTTTCCGTCGTCATTATTTATATTATTGTTGATGCCTTAGTCTATTTTGCTTCATCATATCTTGAGCAAACGACCTTAAACGACATTATCAGCGCTATCAAGAATAAATTACTCTCAGCCATGTTTCGACAAAATACCGGTGTTGGTCACGATGTTAAAAAAGTAACTACCGACTACTACAACGATTTTACTTCCACCACTGACATTCTTCGTTCTGACTATCTTCAAGGCAGTATCAACTGTTATAAAGAAATTTGTCAATTTGTTATTGCGATAGTCTTATCACTAATGATCAAACCAGCTTTGAGTTTCGTCATTATCCTGCTCTGCATCCCCGGACTCTTCTTACCTTTCTTTCGACAAAAAAGTCTGAAAAAGAATAAACATCAATTGATTAATATCTCTGAAAAATATACTGGACGTTTACAAGATATCACCAATGGTTTGCGAACCATTCAGTTATTCAATCTCCAAAAAATTCTTACTCATATCTTTCAAAATCAAAACTCCGAACTATTAAAAAGTCAAAACAAAGATCAGTTGACCCGTAAACAGATTGGCGGTATCAGTCAACTTCTAGATAACTTCTTGTACCTAGGAACTTGGGTTGTAGGTATCTACTTCGTCCTCCAAAAGTCGATCACTTTAGGACAATTAGTTGCCTTTTCTCAACTGATGATCTTCATTTCCGAACCAATTCAATCCGCATCCGGTTTAATCGGTGACGTTTTAGGAGGCAAAGAAGCCGCTCAAAAAATCAATTCAAAAGTAAATGTTTCACCTGAGAAAAATAAATTCCTGACACTTCCAAAATTGAAATCACTCAATTACGATAACGTCTCCTTCAGTGATCAACAAAAGAATATTCTGAAAAACATTTCTATAAATTTTGATTCCACTAAACATTATTTACTAGTTGGTAAAAGTGGCAGTGGAAAATCTACCCTAATCAATCTGCCACTTAGTCATACTAACTTTATCGGTAGGATTCTTCTAAACAATTATCCCTTGAACCGTTACAGTTTGATTGATATATTTGAACAAATCAACTTACTAGAACAAGTTAGACAAAAAAAGTACCGTTACAACGTTCGTAACGGTACTTTTTCATTATTTAGCTTCAGAAATTTTAATAGTCCCATCAACTAAATCAGCTTGTAAATTCTTTACATCAAGATGATCGAGATAGTATTCAGCAACTTTATCTCTAATCTGTTGTTCGATAACTCGACGTAATGGTCTTGCTCCCATGGCTTCATCGTAACCTTCATCAATCAACCATTCCTTAGCTTCAGGAGTAATCTTCAAAGTGATATTCTTCTTAGCCAAGTTGGTATTCACATCATCAATCATTAGATCAACGATTTGATTCAAGTCGTCTTTGGATAGATGAGTAAATTCAACGATACCATTGAATCTATTCAAGAATTCAGGTTTGAAGTATGGTGCCAACTTATCCATCAACTTCTTATCTTTATCAGTATTATCACTGAATCCAGCATTGGAAGTTGCGATAATGATTGTATTCTTGAAATCGACCACGTTACCTTGACCGTCAGTTAAACGACCATCGTCCATTACTTGTAGAAGCAATGTTAAAACTTGTGGGTTAGCTTTTTCAATTTCATCTAATAATACGATGGAATATGGATTACGACGTACTTTTTCAGTCAAAGTATTGCCGTTATCTTCATAACCTACATAGCCAGCAGATGTACCGATCAATTTAGATACAGCGGTTAAATCAGAATACTCACTCATATCCAAACGAACGATAGCATTCTTATTACCAAACATATCTTTGGCCAACTGTTTTACTAATTCAGTTTTACCAACACCGGTAGGTCCGACAAATAAGAAACTACCAATTGGACGATTGCCATCATCAAAACCAGCACGGTTACGACGAATGGCACGTACAACCATATCTACGGCTTCGTTTTGTCCAATGACTTTGTCTTTTAATCTCTTACCCATTCCCTTTAAATGCTCAATATCATTAGCACCCATTTGAGAAACAGGGACACCAGTCAATCTTTGAACTGACTCTGCAATATCGTTAACTTTTGCTACTGGCTCATCAGAATTTTCGTCACCCTTATTGAGTTTAGCCTGAAGATCTTCAATTTGTTTCTTCAAACTAGCGGCCTTTTCATAATCTTCTTTCTTAGCAGCTTCTTCCTTATCCTTCTCAGCTTGTTTCAATGACTTTTCCAAACTTACTTTGTCAGTAACCGGATTTCTAGCTGCCAAGTGAGCAGCGGTCATATCAATCAAATCAATTGCCTTGTCAGGTAAAGATCTTTGAGGAATATATTGAACTGAATAATCTACAGCAGCCTTTAAAACTTCATCTGATAATTTAACATGATGATGATTTTCGTAGGCTTTACGTAGTCCCTTCAAGATAGCCAATGTTGCTTCTTTACTTGGTTCATTGATTGTTACATCGTTGAATCTTCTTGCTAGAGCAGCATCTTTCATGATTGTATTACGATACTCATCTTGAGTAGTTGCACCAATAATGGAAATTTCACCACGGCTCAAGGCTGGTTTAATAATATCAGCCAAACCCTTACTACCGGAATCAGAGCCTGAAGATCCGGCACCGATAATTTGATGAATTTCATCGAAGAATAATACTACATTGCCTGCCTTTTTAACTTCTTTCAGCAAATTTTGAATATTTTCTTCGAATGATCCACGATACTGTGTTCCAGCTTCAAGAGATGATAGATCAATTGAAATAATCTGCTTATCCTTGATTGCTTCAGGTACGTCACCTTTTACAATGGCCTGTGCTAAACCTTCAACTACCGCAGTCTTACCAACACCCGCATCACCAACTAAAATTGGATTGTTCTTAGTTCTACGACTTAAAACTTCTGCTGTTTCTTGAATCTCTTTATCACGACCAATAACTGGATCAAGAAGTCCTTGTTGAGCTTCTTTAGTCAAATTACGACCGAGCTTCTCTAAAATGGTACCTTTTTTATTTTTACTATTATCACTAATTGGAATATTTTGTCCTATAGTTCTTGCCTCTTGATATTTTGCTAATTCTTCTGGAGTCAACTCATGACCATTCACATAATACTTAGCCTGCGAATTACCGTTTTGTTGATTCATCAATCTATTAAATATTTCGTCCATATTATCGTTAAATGGATCGTCGTCCCAAAATGATCTTGCCATATATAAAGCCTCCTCACTTCAGATAATGCAACTCCAATTCACGCAGAACTTTCCACATTTCCGTATCCTGCGCCTTGGCAATTGCCTCTATATCGCGCAAATTGAGCGGTGTGGCGGAAGATTGTTTCTTATTAAAGGATTTATGCAAAGTCGTGTAACCATACCCACTTTTCTTTGAAATTACATAAATTGTTAAATGATTATCTTCTAAGTATGATTTTATATCTATTTGCATATCCTCAACCTCCACAACTACATTATAGCACGTTTGTGATATAGCACAAGTGTGAAGTACCACAAATGTAACATATTTTCAATATTTTTTTATTCCTGACCAAACGGTTCTCAATTCCTTATATATCAACAATTTGTTAGAATGAGGTTAATGAGAGGTGATTTAATGAAAGAACTATTAAGCACTCTAAGCCGATTAAATCATGTTTATGAACAACTTGATTTACTTAATTTCCGTGCCCACAAGGATCTGCCTTTGACTTTCAACAAGGCCGACAGCAAACAACTTTTACCTAAGAACAAACGTCTTCAATTCAGTTATTCTTACTTAAATAAAGAAAAAACACGTCTGACCAACCTTCTTCTGAATCAAGTGATTGATTTACGTGTTCCTGAATTCTCTTTAAATAAAACGATTCATCCTCAGCTGATCGATAAAGCTTTAAAACTCAAAAATATTGATGAAAATCACACTAAGCAAAAATTGAAACAACCTTCTCGAAACAGAAAGGTCAATAAACTCAAACAATTGATCGACAAGATTGAAGATGAAAATCTCAATCTCTGCCATGGCTATTTAAATCAAATTTATGTCATCCTCTTAATTCACCATCTCTTACCGATTGAACTACGTAAGCAACCTTACCAGGCTGGCGAATTGTTGCATAATAACGATTTTCGAACAAAATTGCTTCAATTTGATTATGACCGTTATCTTTATCAGGAATTTAAACCTGAAAATTACCTACGTTTTCTTATTTACACGCGGGTACGCCGTATGCTGGATTATGTAAAATCTTACGATGCGCGTGACATTATTCCCGAGGCGACTGAATGTGGTTTCTCCGGAATTGCTTATGAGATTTCCATTGATGGATTAAAGGAATGCTACGTTACATTCAAGGGAACCGAAGTTAATGTTGATTATACTGTCAGTTCTCGTAGCAAGCGTTTTGAAAAAGCCATTTTAGAAACCTATAAGGATTGGGATTATAATGTTAATGCCATTCTAGTTGGTAGCGACAAGAATCTCAGTCAACTAAATGTTGCTCGTGATTTCATGCGTTATGTTGAGGATAATGTTGCCTCACAAACTTTGATTTATGGACTAGGTCACTCTTTAGGCGGACATTTCGTGCAAACTTTACAATTGATGGATTACTGTTTCGATGGCGGCTACACGCTTAATTCAGCTCCTGTCAATTTAAAATTGATTCAGCATGTGAAACCAACACTTTTCTCTGATGATGTTTGGAAAAAAATATTTGCGCTGACAAATGATGATGATAATGTCAAATTTATCACACCTGAATTATGCCAACAGATCAATCGCCTCTTGCCACATGACTATTCACAGATTATCAATGAAGTTTTCGAACAAGACATGACACAAGTCTTTTACGAATTACCTTTCACTATCTGGATTGGTCAAAAATGGGAATACAATTTAAGCAATTGGAAATATCCATTCAAAAATCATCCTCGGGCATACCTAAACAGTGGTGAAGTTCATGCCTATCAGAATTTCTTTGAACAGTTATTTGCCTACCTATCCAGTTCAAAAACAAGTCGCCAAGTTTTAAGAAATAGTGTCAGTTTTATCCGTTTACGTACTAAAATTCTACGCAACAATATTAACGATCCGCAGACGGCTAAATACTTTTTCGACTATTCTAATTATCTTTATCAGTCTGGTGCTTTTAAAGATCAGCCCCAAAAGGTTGGTCAAGAATTTATTGAACAAAATAATTCCGTCATCCGAGGTTCGTTACGCGAATGGCCTTTCTTAAAGAGCATAAACACTGATATGTTCAAGTTAGCAACCTACTTCCACGTTATAGATGGCGCTAAACATTTCCTTAATCGCACGCCTAATAAATTATAATTCTTATAATAAAATTAGAAAAATACTTGATATTCAAATTATGAATGCCTATAATACAGTCATTAAACGTTGAAGAAAAAAGTAGAAATCCTGAATTCGCTAAGTGAGTCACGTTAAGTGCAAAGTGACCGTAACAGGAATTTCGAAAATCATTTCCGAGTTCGAGGCCGAAATGTAGGTTTTCGTGGTTGCCACCATTATCTGGCTAGCGGATGACTGTCCGTTAAGTGAGTGAGTATTTTTTGAATACTCAAAAAAGGTGGTACCGTTCTACTTGAGCCCTTTTCCTTAGTTGGAGAAGGGCTCTTTTTTTATAGTCTCTTAGTGGCTTTGCCACTTTAGAGACTATTATGGGGGCATCCAAAGATGCCCGTATTCCTTTTATAATCTTTTAGTGGCTTTGCCACTCTAGAGACTATTATGGGGATATCTTTAGATATCCGTATTCCACGCCTTTTGATTTCAAGCATTTAAAGGCAACCCATAACGTAGAAAGAAAATCTTCATTCCAGACATCTATATTATTCAAAAAGGGGCGTGTATCACATGCAAGACGATTTTAATTATAATTTTTCAGGGGAAACTAAACCCAAACATAAAGTTTGGCATCTATTGATTGTCAGTTCATTGATCTTTGGAATGTTCTTTGGATCAGGTAATTTAATTTTTCCAATTCATTTAGGACAACTTTCTGGTAATAACTGGTTCCCGGCAGCTTTGGGATTTGCTGTTTCTGGGTCTTTATTCCCACTACTAGCCATCTTGGCGGTCGTTGTTACTAAGAGTGACGGCCTCTATGATTTGGCTCGACCAGTTGGTAAATATTATGCTGCTATTTTTTTAGTTCTTGTTCATTTAACAATCGGACCATTCTTCGGAACACCAAGAACTGCTGCTATGGCCTATGAAATGGCGGCTAAGCCGTTCTTACCCGCAAAATTCAATACTATTGGTATGTTCTTATTCACAGCCCTTTTCTTCGGATTAGCTTACATTTTAACGGTACATCAGAGTCAATTATTAAAATATGTTGGAAAATATCTCAATACGATTTTCCTAGTTTTATTAGCAATTATTTTCATCGTGGCTTTTCTAAAACCTATGGGTGGCTTGAACCATATGCCAACCTCAGCTTATCAAACTAATCCTTCCGTCAATGGTTTACTTGAGGGTTACAACACCATCGATGCTGTTGCTCTGTTAGCTTTAAGTGTTACCTTTGTTCATGCCGTTAGAGGTTTAGGATACAAGGATAAAGAGATGTCTCGTTTAACTGCTAAAGCTGGTTCTTTAAGTATCAGTTTAGAAATTTTAGTTTATTTCGGATTAGTACTACTAGGTGCCTTTAGTTTAAATAAAATGAACTTATCAGCTAACGGTGGAGATGCCCTCTCAGGTATTGTTAATTATTATTTTGGTAGCTTCGGTACAGCCTTTCTCGGTGTTTTAGTTACTTTGGGAGTTTTCACCACGGCTATGGGATTAGTTGCTTCATTCTCACAAGATTTCCACAAGTTATTCCCTAAAGTCAGTTATTTAGCTTGGTTACGAGTTACAACTTTCCTATCATTTATCGTCGCTAATGCCGGACTTGATAACATCATTGCTTGGTCATTACCAGTACTGATGCTTCTGTATCCTTTATCATTGGCTCTAATTTTAGCTTCCTTAACTGTCCACGCTAAACCATATGCTGGTGTAGTATACAAAATGACCATTGCATTCACTATTCTACCTGCTATCTTCGATATGTTGAATGCCTCACCTGCAGCTGTCACTAACCTAACTTTTGTCAAATTGGCTTTGAGATATTATCATCAATACATTCCATTGGCAAATTTAGGATTGGGCTGGGTCACATTGACATTGGCTGGATTCGTATTAGGATTAGTTGTCGGAAAATTGGGTAACTTAGCAAGCATCAACAATACCGTTGAAAGTCGAGATTAAAATGAATTTTGAAATAGTCAAAACCAATCAACAAACTGATTTTAAAGCCATCAAGGAAGTTTATTATCAGACTTGGAATTACGCATATATCGGTATCGTTCCACAATCGTTTTTAGATCACTTAACAACCGATATCTGGCATCCTGAAAAACGTGTCAACAATACCTTAATTGCTATCGTCAATGGAAAAATAGTCGGTGTCTGTAGTTATGGACCTGCACGTCGGAAAAATTATGTCGGTTATGGGGAAATCTATTCAATTTACGTCTTACCTGAATTTCAACATCAAGGCATTGGTCAAAAGCTCTTCCAATCTGCCCTAAATATCTTACAAAAGGACTTCAATAAATTTTATCTGATTGTTCTAAAAGATAACCTGATTGCTCAAGCTTTTTATGAAATGTTTGGATTCGAATCTACTGAAGAAAAATTGGTTGAACATACTGCTTATGGAAATTTGGATGAAATAATCTTTACAAAATAAAAGGAATCACTATGACGTTTAAATTTCATAGTGATTCCTTTTATTACATCCTGGTCCCGGCTACCATAATTGTTCCTAGTACAAGAGCAATGAATCCAATAATTCCAAATGGAATTGTTATTCCACCCCAAGCTGGTTTATTAGCAATTGCCCGAATTTTAAAACTAATCGTGGCAATACCCGCAAAAATGAAACCTATAGCAAATATTCCAATACCTATATTCAATAACATATTAATTATCTCATCTGCTTTCTTTTTGATAATTATTTTTACGATACATCAATGGCGATATTCCAACTTTCTTTTTAAATTGTTTGGAAAAGTCATTCAAATCATAGAATTTCAATTTTTCAGCAATTGTTTGAATTGAATCATCCGTATCGCGCAATAACTTTTGAGCAACACTGATCTTTTTAGTACTAATGAATTCACTTATTGACATGTTCATTTCAGCTTTGAAATCTCTCTGGGCTCTGGCTGGATTACAATATTGATTAGCATGAATCAAAACATCTTTTACAGTAACTTTATGATAAATATTAGTATTAATATAATAAATAATATCCAAAGTTGGTTCCAAGCGGCTTGAGAAAGATAGATTATCCACTCTCATCAATAAACTAAAGTCATATATTATTCTCTGAACCCACTCCAAATAGTCCTTCACAGGCTTATTTTGCAATAAACTATGATACTTCTGTTGCAATTCTAAAAATGGATAAATTTCAACATGATTCTGAATACCTTCATGTGCTAAATCATCGACAAAACTATGCATTTGAGCAGTTATTTGAGTTATGGTCAAATACTTCATTAAGTCAGTATTTCTTTCAAAATTTTCTTTTATAAATTTAAATCCATCTATTAAGTCACCTCGACGATAATATCGAAGAAAATCCCTTTGAATATATCCCAACAATATAATCGCTTTCTTTTCAGGTCTCTGGTGAACATACGATTTAAGATGACCTAAATATCGCGTATAAACCAAATCATCCATCGTCGCAATCTCCCCTTCCATTTATAGTAATTGTATTTTACAAGTTTACTGAGGCTTAAACCAGAACCAAGTTTACAATCAAGCCAAAAGTGTTTGCAAAGAGGAATTATACCGAGATGAAATATTCGTGTAGCAATTTTAGTATCAAATAGACAAAAGATAGCTAAAATTTTACTAAGAATTATTGGTCGACAAAAAACCTCACATCTTTCGACGTGAGGTTTAATTAATTTAACTTATAAAATTATAGTCTCTTGTTTAATTCTTCGCCAAGTTCTTCATAACCAGGACGGCCAAGTAGACCAAACATGTTCTTCTTGTATGCTTCAACACCTGGTTGGTTGAATGGGTTAATACCGTTCAAGTAACCAGAAATACCAACAGCAATTTCAAAGAAGTACATCAAGTAACCTAAGTTATAAGCATCTTGTTTTTCAATGTGAACTGTCATAACTGGAACGCCACCGTCAGTATGTGCAAGAACAACACCTTCGTAAGCCTTCTTGTTAACAAAGTCCATTGACTTGTTTTCCAAGTACTTCAAACCATCAAGGTTATCTTTTTCAGCAGGAATCTTAACATCATGTCTTGGTTGGTCAATCAAAACAACTGTTTCCATAAGGTTACGACGACCTTCTTGGATATATTGACCTAATGAATGCAAGTCAGTTGAGAAGTTAGCTGATGATGGGTAGATACCCTTTTGATCTTTACCTTCAGATTCACCCATCAATTGCTTCCACCATTCACCAAAGTATTGAACGTTTGGTTCGTAGTTTTCTAGCAATTCTGTTGTGTAACCTTTACGGTACAAGATATTTCTCAAAGCAGCGTACTTGTAAGCATCGTTCTTTGTTAGATCAGCTGATGAGTAGTCTTCACGTGATTGTGCAGCACCTTCCATCAACTTATCGATGTCAATACCAGCAACGGCGATTGGCAATAGACCAACGGCTGTAAGAACTGAGAAACGACCACCGATATCATCAGGAACAACGAATTCTTCGTAGCCTTCAGCATCAGATTCTGTCTTCAAAGCACCCTTAGCACGATCTGTTGTAGCGTAGATACGGCCCTTAGCACCTTCAACACCATACTTTTCAATCAACTTAGCTTTCAAAATACGGAAAGCGATTGAAGGTTCTGTTGTTGTACCAGATTTTGAAATAACGTTAATACTGAAATCACGGTCACCGATAACATCAAGAAGATCAGCTAGGTAATTTGGAGAAATTGAGTTACCACAGAAGTAAACTTCTGGAACATCTTTTTCATTCTTAACGTTATAGAATGATGAACTTAAGAAATCAATTGCAGCACGTGCACCTAAATATGAACCACCAATACCGATTCCAACAAAGACTTCTGAGTCTGATTGGATCTTCTTAGCAGCTTTCTTAATACGGGCAAATTCATCCTTGTCATAGTCAACAGGCAAATCGATGAAACCACGGAAGTCAGCACCAGCACCAGTACCCTTACGTAATTCATCGTCAGCAGCTGTAACAAGAGCTTGCATTTCGCCAACTTCATTCTCATGAACGAATTTGTTCAATTTTGAATCATCAAATTTAATTTGTGTCATTTTCTCTCCTCCATATATATCGTCAAAACTAGATTAATCATTTTTGAAGAAAATTTCAAATTTTTATTAGCTTTTTTATCCATTTTCCTACAAAATATAAAAAATATCCTACCGCAGCGCCGAGAGTATTAAAGATAACGTCATCAATATCCGTTACACCAGTGTTCAAAATAAACTGAAGCGTTTCAATCGAAGTCGAGATCAAAGCGCCAATTAGGACAACTTTTAGAAATCCAAAGTGTCTTTCTGTAAGCGCAGGTATAAATATTCCCATTGGTACGAACCACACAATATTACCATATAAATTATAAAAAAAGTCGACTAATGATTGACCATTTAATAATTTTATCGTTTCTACTAGTGGAATTATATTAATTTGGGATAACGGCCGATGCCAATAAAACTTGAATTGCCAAATGAAATAGCCATCTCGAAAGACTGTTAAAGCAAAAAGTAGGAGAACATAGAAGACAAATACAGTTAGGCCAAATTCACGGCCAAAGGTTGTATTTTTCTTTTTAACTTTTACCCATATATACCTAAGGATAACGAAAAATAAGGTATATAATATTGCTTTATCCACAGCATAAAAAGAAAGCCTAATCAATGGAAAATGATTGAATCTTGACGCATACTTTTCAAAAATGTATGTATACAACGGTCCTAAAAATATCATTTTTCTTATTCTTCCCCACTTTTTACCTATAACGTATTATACTAACAATTAAACAATTTATTTAGTACTTAAATAGATTTTATTAAAGAATTTTTACAAATAAGGAATTATCAATGAATAGATTAAAAAATTTCTTGAGTAAACGATTAGGTTTTCTAACCCTTTTAGTCTTTACTCTCTGGCTCAAAACTATTATAGCTTATTATACTGATTTTTCTCTAGGCGCAACGGACCCGTTACAACATGCGATTTTGATTTTTAATCCTATCGCTACCTCCGTTATCTTACTCAGTATATCGTTGTATGTCACTCGCCCAAGAATCTCTTATATCGTTATGGGAGTGATATACGTTCTTGAATCAGTTCTTCTGTATGGAAACGTGCTTTATTACCGCGAATTAAGTGACTTCTTATCTTTCAACACTATCACCAGTGCTTCAAAGGTTTCTAAAGGCCTTGGTGGCAGTGCCACCAGTCTAATCCAAGCTCACGATATCCTTTATGGTTTAGATTTTATTATTATTGCTATTTTGTTATTTACTCACTTTATTAAAATTGATCCTCGTCCCATGAAAAAATTGACTGCTGTAGCGACGACTATGTTGGGTATTTTCTTATTCTCATTCAATTTAACCGTTGCGGAAAGCAATCGTCCTCAACTATTAGGAAGAACTTTCGATCGTTCTTATATTGTTAAGTATTTAGGCTTAAATACTTTTTTAGCCTATGACTCAATCAAGACAGTTCAAAATAATCAAGTCCGTTCCGAAGCCGTTGGTACCGATATGGATGATGTTTTAGCTGATGTTCAAAAGAATTACGCTAAACCGAATAAAACTTATTTTGGTAAAGCTAAGGGTAAAAACATTATCATTATTCACTTGGAAAGTTTCCAACAATTCCTGATTAACGACAAAGTTAACGGTCAGGAGGTAACGCCGTTCTTAAACAGTCTTTATGACGATAAAAACACAATGTCATTTGATAACTTCTATCACGAAGTAGGACAAGGACGGACTAGTGATGCCGAGAATATGCTAGAAACTGGTCTCTTTGGTTTACCAGAAGGATCACTCTTCACCAAACTAGGAAGTGACAATACTTTCCAAGCTGCCCCGGCTATTTTGGGACAAAAAGAAGGCTACACTAGTGCTGTCTTCCATGGTAATGTTGGAAGTTTTTGGAACCGTAATTCCGTTTACAAAAATATGGGTTATAATTATTTCTTTGATTCCAGTTACTTTAATAAGAGTGATGATTCAATGTTGGGATTCGGTATGAAAGATAAATTAATGCTTTCAGAAAGTGTGAAATATCTTGAGCAATTGCAACAACCGTTTTACGCTAAATTTATTACTGTAACCAATCATTATCCGTTCCAATTAACTGATGAAGATAAAGACGATTTTACTCCACCGGATACTGACAACAGTACTGTTAATGGTTACTTTGAAACAGCTCACTATTTGGACAATGCCTTGAAAGAATTCTTCAACTATTTAAAGAGCAGTGGAATTTACGATAATTCAATGATTGTACTTTACGGTGACCACTATGGATTATCTGATAGTCAAAATACTGATCTAGCACCTGTTTTAGGAATTGATTCGAAAGATTGGACCGACTTCAATGATTCACAAATGCAAAAGGTGCCTTTCATGATTCATATGAAGGGACTCAAGGGTGGTATTAACCACACTTATGGTGGTGAAATTGATGTCTTGCCTACACTACTTCATTTAGCCGGAATCAATACAAAACAGTATGTTCAATTAGGAACTGACCTACTTTCAAAACAACATAATCCTATCGTAATTTTCCGAAACAAGAATTTTGTCACCCCGCACTACACTGTCTTAAAAGGCAATAGTGATCAGCCTGAGGTTTATCGGAATAAAACTGGTGAATTAGTCGACCTCAGTCAGAATCCGATTCTCAAGCAAAAGGTTAAAAAATGGCAAGAATATGTCAACGTCAAACTTAAACTTTCAGATACTATTAACAATAAGAATCTTTTGAGATTCTACACGCCAAGTGGATTCACACCGGTTAACCCTAAGAATTATGATTATCAAAACGAAATTCAAAAACTTGTTCAAACGCGTAATGACTTAGGTCTAAAATCAACCAGCGTCTATTCGCAAAATAATAATAAGTCGACAACTAGTCTATATACCACCGATGCACCTGAATTAAACGGTGATCGTACTTATATTGATAGTTGGTCTAGCATCTTAAAAGAAGATTCTGAAAATAAGAGCAACAATTCTACCTCCAACAAGTAAAGTCAGCTTAGAGCTGGCTTTTTTTATTGGTCCAGATAAAGTATTATTACGTAGTGAACTAATTATGTTATGAGGAACTTTTATGAAAAAAATTAAATCCGTACTAAATACTAGATTAGGATTTATGACCTTTTTAATTCTTTGTCTATGGTTAAAAACCATCGTTACTTACTATCTCGATTTTTCTTTAGGTATCGAAAACTTTTTACAGCACTTTTTATTAATTGTTAATCCATTCGCTACGCTGGTTTTATTGATGAGTGTCGCGCTCTATTTCAATAGAGGAATTTTATCTTACATTGCCATGGGGATTATTTATATTGCTGATTCAATTTTTATTTACAGCAATGTCTTATACTTCCGATCATTTTCTGATTTTATTTCCTTCAATTCCATTACTGGTGTCGGTAAAGTCGCCAAAGGTCTTGGTACTACAACTTTAGGTGTTGTCCAAGCACGTGATGCCATCTATCTAATTGATATTGTCATTATTGCACTTCTGTTTATTTTCCACTTCATCAAGGTTGATCGTCGTCCTTTTAGAAAATTGAATGCCGTAGCCACAACTTGTTTGGGCTTAATGCTATTTTCAGCCGATTTGGCGGGTTCTGAAGCTAATCGTCCCCAATTATTAGGAAGAACCTTTGACCACTCTTATATCGTTAAATATTTAGGAATAAACGCATTCCTACCATATGATTCGATTAGATCGGCTCAAAATGACCAAGTGCGCTCAACTGCTACTGAATCAGAGATGGATAAAGTCCTTGATTATGTCCATCAAAACTATGCAGCGCCCAACCCAACTTATTTCGGTAAAGCTAATGGCAAAAATATCATCATCATCCATCTGGAAAGCTTTGAACAATTCCTTATCGGTTTGAAAGTTAATGGTCAAGAAGTTACACCGTTCTTGAATAAGCTTTATCATGACAAAAATACTATTGCTTACGATAACTTTTTCAACGAAGTTGGTAGCGGTCGAACTAGTGATGCCGAAACAATGCTAGAATCTGGACTATTTGGCCTTCCTGCGGGTACTTCTGTCTTTACCAAATTGGGAACTTCAAATACCTTCCAAGCAGCACCCGCCATCCTTGCACAAAAGAAGGGTTATACCAGTGCTGTTTTCCACGGAAATGTTGGTAGTTTCTGGGATCGTAATTCTGTTTATAAGAATATGGGCTACAATTACTTCTTCGATAAAAGTTATTACGACACTAAAAATCCTGATACCGCCTCACTTAACACTTATGGTATTAAGGATAAATTGTTGCTGTCTGAAAGTGCTAAGTATCTTGAACAGATGCAACAACCTTTCTATACTAAATTTTTAACCGTTACTAATCACGTTCGTTATCAATTTGCTGACGAAGATAATGATAATTTCAAATCTACCGATCTTGACGATGACGAAATTAATCAATATTTTAAGACCGCTCATTATTTAGATAAATCTGTCGAAGAGTTTTTCAATTATTTGAATGATACTGGACTGTCAAAAAATAGTATGATTGTACTTTATGGTGATCACTATGGTCTTGACAAGAACAGTAAAGGCGATAGTCAGCACAAAGAATTAGCTACTGGTCTCTTTGGTCAAGATCCTGACACTTGGAGCAAATTCAACGAAACACAGTATCAACGTGTACCTTTTATGATTCACATGAATGGTCTTAAAGGCGGAATCAAACATACTTACGGTGGCGAAATTGACGTCTTACCAACAGTTCTACATTTGGCCGGAGTTAACACTAGTCAATACGTTCAATTAGGAACAGATCTACTATCGAAACAACATAGTTCCGTTGTAGCCTTCCGAAATAAGAGTTTGATTACACCGAAGTATACGGTCTACCCTAATGATTCTGGTAGTCCAACCGTTTATGAAAACAAAACCGGTCAAGAAATTCCTTTGAAGGATAATCCAAGATTAGCTATGCAGGCCGACAAATGGTTGGAAGATGTCAGTCTAAAATTAAAAGTTTCTGACAACGTTAATAACAAAAATCTCTTGAGATTCTATACACCAACAGGATTCATCCCTGTTAATCCAACTAATTACTCTTATCAGAATCAAGTTCAACAATTGGTCAAACGTCGTGATGAACTAGGCGTTAAATCTACTAGCATTTATTCTCGTAATGGCAACAAATCAACTACTAATTTGTATAATACCGATGCTTTGCAATTACAAGATGACCGTTCACCAATCGACAGTTGGTCATACTTAGGTAAAAAAGAGAAATAATCACACCAACTAATGTGGTTGAAATATGCCGTCGTCCGCAAAAAATCCGTAGGCCGCTGGAACGTGGTGGACACGACTTCAAGCTAATAATTCCGCACTTCGTACGGAATCATGGATCTCGAAGCTCGGTCTTTTACTAATCTTGCTACGCAAGCTAAGTAAAATCACACCACTGAGGGCCTACAGATTTTTTACTACCGACTAGTTAGTTGGTTCTAGTATTTTTAAACCTAAAAATATAGAAATTTTAAATTAAAAGAACAGCCTCCATTAAATATTCAAGACTTTGCTTGAATCCTTTAATAGAGGCTGTTTTCATCTTACTGGACTAAATTATTTTACAAAATCACGTATTAAACATACTTACCTCAAGAAAAATAATTGAAATGTTATTTAGTCTGGAGTAAGAATTGGAAATTTAAGCGTATTCACATTTTAAAAAAATTTGAAAGGGATTAAAAAGAGTGCTCACATCAAATCTGATATATTTCAGTTTGCTGTGAGCACTCTTTTATTTTAAATCTAGGCAAAATCTTTTAGACTTAACGATTACTGCCTTCTTTATTTTCATTTGGTTTATGTTCATAACCGTCGTCAAAGAGCGTTACGGTAAAGGTCGTCCCTTCATTTTCCTTACTCTTAACTTCAATTTCACCACCATGATTTTCAATCAATTGATGAACGATTGATAGTCCTAAACCAGATTCTCCATACTTACGGTTCTTACGTGAAGGATCAGCTTTGTAGTAACGATCCCAAATGTTCTTAACTTGGTCTTCCGACATCCCTATTCCGGTATCAGAAATGGTAAAGACAGAGGCGTGACGATTTTCTTCACGAGTTCCACTGACAAAAATTTTGCCATCATTAGTAAACTGAATTGCATTTTGAATAATATTGAACATAACTTGAACAAAACGATCGTAATCAGCGAAGGTCTTTAATTCACCATCATACTTCTTCAAAATCAATTCATCGCCAGATCCAGCAGCCTTCTTCTCCAATTGTGAAGTAATATCGGTTAAAGGCTTATTGGCGTCAAAGACTCGCTTAGCCATTGTTATTTGGTTAGTCCGAATCTTCTCATAATCCAAATTCTCATTAACTAATCTAATCAAACGTTTTGTTTCATTCCTCATCAACTGGATACTTTGACCTTTAGACTCTTCAGGGATAGCATCATAAGCCAATCCCTCTAATAGTCCATTAATAGTCGTTAGCGGCGTTCTCATTTCATGTGATGCATCTGCCATGAATTCCTTCCGTCGTTGTTCCTGACGCTTAATTTCAGTATCTGAGGCTTCTAGAGACTTAACCATTTGATTAAAGTCCTCTGCCAAATCATCTAGTTCATCGCGACCTTTACTCTCGATATGAACCGAGAAGTCATTATTAGCAACTTTCTTCGTCGCACTACGTAATCGATTAATTCGATTAACCTGATATCTCGAAAGTAAGAAACTCAAAATAATTGCCGCTAATAGCGAAATCAAGAGTGCAAAATACAGACGACTATTAATCTCACCAATATTAGTCTGCAACTCGGAAACATCTGATCCAGCCCAAACGGCCGCAATTAACTTTCCATTTTGGAACCACGGCGTTAGGACATAAACATAACTTCGGTTATCATCCTTTCGCAATCGCGGATTTCCATCAGTGTCTTGCAACTTCTGCACATTACGGATTGTCTTGCCTTGCTTAAGTTTCTTCCAATAAGAATCTTTCAAATGTAGTTTTACATTAGTTGGTGGCGTTGGGTACACTTGGTCGTTGTTGTAGTCAAAAATAGCGAATTGCACGTTTCTTTCTGACAAGACTTGTTCAACCGTTCGAATATTGTCACCAGTAATATTATGAATCTGTCCTGTTTTAGGATCAGTCTTCAAAGCAATCTTTTCCAGATTACCAGCATAGCTTTCCAAACTCTTGTAAGTCCGATTATATTCCCAGCTAGTTGAGGCACTCGTAACTGAATATAAAATGATCCCCAAGGTCGTTAAGATAACAATCAAAAAGCTTAGCATATTTTGGTAAATTAATTTCATTATGCCTCAGCCCTTGCAGTTGTATCGTCAAATTTGTAGCCCACGCCCCAAACAGTTTCAATAACTTGTGGACCTACTTTTTCAATCTTTTGACGCAATTTCTTGATATGGGCATCGACTGTTCTTTCTTCTCCAAAATAGTCGTAATCCCAAACTAATTCTAGTAATTGTTCACGTGAAAAGACTTGCTTAGGCTTGCTAGCTAGAGTCTTCAATAAATCAAATTCCTTTGGTGTCAAATCAGGAATTTCTTTATCATTTAAATAAGCTTCACGCGTGCTTGAGTTGAGCTTAAAGAAACCAGTATTGATGTCGAACCCATCATCTGCTTCTTCCACCGTTGCATTAACGCTCTTGCTCTCAGCTAATTTTTCAGCCATATTTTCATCACGTCTGTGAATAGCCTTCATACGAGCAATTAAAGTGATAGGACTGAATGGTTTTGTGACATAATCGTCAGCACCAAATTCTAGACCTAATACTTGATCACTTTCGGTATCACGGGCAGTTAACATAATAATTGGTACAGTTTTAGATACTTTACGGATCTCTTTAGCAACTTCCATTCCGTCTTTTCCTGGAAGGTTCAAATCTAGGGTGATCATATCCCAATCGTTAGGACTAGCATTGAACATATCGACGGCTTCGTTACCATCATATGCAAAACTGGCATCCCACTTTTCCTTTTGGAAGAACATTCCCATCATTTCGGAGACGGACTTGTTATCTTCAATCATTAAAATTTTCATTAATATCACTCCATCTTTTCTTTAAAACTTGGTAATATGTTATAAGTATACAAAATTTATTTAGGTTGGTGATCTTTTGCAAACAAATTATAAGGGAACTGTTTTCTTCGACCTCGACGGTACACTTCTAAACGCCCATTCAGAAATTGATGCAGACGTTGCACAAGCTACACGTGAACTCAAAGAAAATGGCTATTTACCAGTCGTTAACACTGGACGTGCTCCAATTGAAATTGACCCAGTGCTTAACTCAACTGATATTGATACATATATTACCTTGGATGGAGCTTATGTCCAATCTCAAGGCAAAGTAGTTTACGAAAACAATATTAAACCAGACTTAATCGAAAAGCTTCTTAAACAAGCTAAAAAATTCGGTGACACTGTTAGTGTTCATTCAGCTGATCAATCATATCTTAACGAAGTTAACCCTTTTGTTGAAGATTTTTACAAAAGTGTTCATTTAGAACTACCTGAAATTGATCCTGATTTCTACAAATCTAACAAAGTTCCTATGATTGTTATCGTTACTGAAGGTGATGGCTCCAATTATCAAGAAGTCTTCGATGATCTTACTTTTTATAAGACAGGTCCTAGATCAGTTGATACTGTCAATAAGGGTGTTTCTAAGATGAGTGGTATCAAACATCTATTAAAGGAACTAGACCTTGAAGACAAACCAACTTATGCCTTTGGCGATGGTAATAATGACTTGCCAATGCTTGAATTTGCTGATTACAGTGTTGCCATGGGTAACGGTTTAGACTCGGTCAAAGCCATTGCTTCTTATGTTACCACTGAAAACGTTAACGGTGGTATCGTTAATGGTCTAAAACACTACAATTTAATCTAATACTCAATAACTTTTTGCGCTTAAATTAAACAAAAGCAGGTAATCAAAACACGATTACCTGCTTTTTTACTATTTAGCTAAAACAACGACTTTTCCCATCATGTGTCCTTCTTCAACTAATTCTGTGGCTGCTTTAATATTTTCAACGTTAAATCCATGGAAAACTTTAGTAACCGTTGACTTAATCATGCCACTGTCTAAACCATCAGCGAGTTTCTCTAAATAAGCCCCTTGATCAGACATTGAGTCTAACTTGAACTTAGCCTTGGTGAACATCCATTCCCAAGCAAAGCTAACTGATTTTTGTTTTAAATCACCTATTTGTGATTCACGTAAATTAGTAATAGTTGCAAAAGTACCAAATGGTTTGATCAATTCAACAATTTCTTGCCAGTGTGGATCGTTGTTACTTAATCCAACAATATAATCAATATTTTCAATTCCCAAATCGTGCACTTGCTTAATTAGATCTTGATGATGGTTAACCACTAAATCGGCACCCAAGTCCTTGACCCACTTTACCTTTTCCGGAGTTGAAGCTGTAGCAATAACTTTTAGACCAGCCAAATGAGCCAATTGAGTAGCAATAGAACCGACACCACCGGCTCCATTGATGATTAAAATTGTTTTTTCACGATTATCGATAACTGGGTTGATATTTAGTTTTTCAAATAACAATTCACTAGCTGTCAAAGCTACCAATGGCATAGCGACACTTTTTTCAATCGAAGTTTGTGCAGGTGCATGAGCCACGATTCTTTCATCAATCAATTCATATTCTTGATATGAGCCATCACGAGTGTAATCACCGGCAAAAAATACTTTGTCACCTACTTGAAAATTCTTAACGGCTTCGCCAATTTTTTCAACGACACCGTAACCGTCATAACCTAAAATCTTAGGCTCTTTTAATTCAGTATTGATACCTTTACGTGTAGCAATATCAACTGGGTTAACTGAGATACCTTCGATTTTAACTAACAAATCTTTACCTGTAGGCAATTCTTCTGCTTTATCGAATTCTACAAAACTATCTTGTCTATTATTAGTTACTCCAAATGCTTTCATTTATCTAACCTTCTTTTTAATAATTATATTTTACAATAAGAAGATAGTTAATTAAATTTTTGACCCCCTCATGATAATAGAAAACAAACAGCCAGCAACTCAATTTGTGAGTTACTGGCTGTTTTTCAGAACTAATTCAATTAACCAATGATTTCAACAGTAGCACTAGTAATTCCATATGAAGGAATCATACTATTTGGCATTGCCATATCAATTTGATAAGGATTGTCATAGGCAAATGTTCCTGTATCGTTAACTGTTCGATAGAAGACATCCCCTTGAGCTGTAGTAATCTTCAAGCTTGATCCACGTGGAATAACACTTAAATTAGTAGCAACCCCTGAATAGCCCATATCTGATCCTAAAACTGCAGGATCATAAAAACTAATTTTAAAAGTACCAACACTCTTACCAGCTGTTTGCATTTCTACAGGTGGTTCTGAAGCAGCTTGTGTAATTGCTTGTTGTGACTCTTCAACTTGTTCTGGCTGTGATTCTTGAACTGGCGCGTGATCAACATCTTGTTGTTTTTGTTCTGTTTGAACTTGTGATGCAATCTCGTCCATGTTCACATTTGGATCTTTTTCACTATTTTCGATTCCAGGCATAAATTCCTTATTACCTGATAACACAATTTTTTTATTTAGTTTATCGGCATTTTCATCGACTCTTTGGTTTGTTTCCAAATTAGTCAGTGTTTTTCTAAAATCCGTTGCATTACTTGTTTGGTCTGCTGATGAATCTGCGGCATAAGCAACTGTATATCCCATATCCCCAGTAACGATCAAACTAATGATAAGTAGTGCTTCTAATTTAATTTGCTTTAACAACTAATCTCTCCCCGGTTTTTCATTTACCAGAGGAAACTATACAAGATAAATATTTCAATCATATTACGAACAGAATAAAAAAATTCAGTTTGAAGTTGTTTTTGTAACACTCCTGTAATTAAGGTCATATTATTGCAATTAAAATGTTACATTCTGCATACTTATACAACTGTCGATAAATCGTGAACACACATGTAATTCTTTTGCAATCGTTTTCTTACAGAATAAATTTATTTTTGTTTGCGAGAACAAATATTTGTTGATTATTCTTTTTTATGATAATTTAAAAACATCAAAGGTTACGGAGGAATTTCATATGTCAGAAAAAATCGCTGTTTTAGTGGGAAGTTTACGTAAAGGATCATATTCAAAGCAAATCGCTAAGAATCTTGCTAAGCTTTTCCCTAGCCAATACGAACCAGAATTTATCGAAATTGGTAATTTACCACTATATAATGAGGATATTGATACACCTGAATCAGTTCCAGCAGAATATACAGAATTCAGAAATAAAATTAAAAATGTTAAAGGTGTTTTATTTGTAACACCAGAATACAATCGTTCTGTTCCAGCTGCATTGAAGAATGCTCTTGATGTTGGTTCAAGACCTTATGGACAAAGTGCTTGGGACATGAAGCCAGCTGCTATTGTCAGCGTCTCACCCGGTGCTATCAGTGGGTTTGGTGCCAACCACCATCTACGTCAATCACTAGTATTCTTGAACATGCCAGTTCTTCAACAACCGGAAGCATACATTGGCAATGTGACAAATATTCTTGATGAAAACGGCAATGTTGCTGAGGGAACTGTCGGATTCTTACAAAGTATTGTTGATGCTTATGTTGACCTATTAAACAGATATTAATATAATGTTATAATATTACTTTCGGTACGTAATCAGTCTATTGCAAACAGTTTATCACGTATCAAAAAAGAATAAGGGTGTAGAAGTTAATTTTGATTTCTACGCCCTTATTCTTTTTTTGTGTAAAATGCCGTCGTCCGCAAAAAATCTGTGGGCCACTGGAACGTGGTGGACACGACTGAGGGTCCACAGATTTTTTACTACCGACTAGTTCCCTAGTTCTAATATTATCAAGTAAAATTGCAATGTTTCGAGATTTTTAGATCTACATAATTTAAATAAAAATTTCAAATCAAAAGAACAGCCCTATTAAATATTCAAGATATATGTTCTATATACTTGAGTATTTCCTAATAGAGGCTGTTCTTATTTATTATTCAAATTTTACAATGACACTACCTAGCAAAGCAGAATTTAGTCCGGAGCAACAAGAAAATTGGCTCAGCCATGAGATTCCCTTAGCAATTTATTGCTTAGGGAAAGGTCGAGCTTAGAGATCCATTATTTTGCACGAAGTGTGAAATAATTAGCTCTAAGTCGGCCCATGGCGTTCCAGCCAAATTTTCTTGTTGCGGAGGACGGGTCTTACCACACAGCACCATTAATAGTTCCAATACCTTTTTGAGACATTGGCTCACGTGATAGAGCCCTTAATTTGTTGATAATATCATTCTGTTCTGTACTAAATTGATATTTCTTTTGTAAAGCCAATTCTTGAAAAGTACCATTCATTTCTCTAATAGCATCAGAAATTTCATTATACTTTTGTGTTGTCTTTTCCGACTTATTAATACTGTTATAAGCCGTTTGAATAAGAGTTTTTACCTCATTATTGGTTTCAACTGTTTTATTCAAATCCCCTAAAAATCGGTTTACTTGTTCAATTAAAGCTAACTTCTTATCTTGATTCATTATATTTTACCCCGATACTATTTGATTCGATTAACTAATCTTTTAACTACTTCCATCAAAACATGACGACTAGTGTTTTTAGGTAATTTTTCGATTTCTTCCAATGCGTGCTGTGTAAATTGTTGAGCAATTTCTTTAGCACGATTCAAATAACCATCATCAATTACTATGTTAGTAGCCTTCTCGTCATCGGAATCAGTTAACTCTTCTTTTGATAGGATTGCAATCAAATCTTTGTTACCGGACTCTAATCCTAAAATATATGGCAATGAATAGACACCATTACGTAAGTCCTCGTGAACTGGCTTCCCAGTCTCTGCAGAGCTACTGAAATCAAGGATATCGTCAATTATTTGAAAGGCCATTCCGATATCATGACCGATTTCTTTACAACGTTCAACTAATTCCTGACTTCCACCACTAACAATAGCCCCCATAGTAGCGCTTAAACTGAATAACTCCGCGGTTTTACCGGAAATTTCTTTTAAGTACATATCGGTAGTTGCCTTGACATTGAAATTAATACACATTTGATCTAATTCACCAATCAAAATGCGTTTCATACTCAATGCATTGCGCAGTATATCAGTATTTTTAACTAAGTTCTGAGATACTAATTCGAAGTATATCGTAAATAAATAGTCGCCAGCATAAATAGCATTTCTACGACCATATTTAGTGTGGATCGTGGGCTGTGATCTGCGCATTGGCGAATCGTCAATTACATCATCATGAATCAAAGTAGCAACATGTAAAATTTCTAACGATGCCGCTAATGGAATCAAATCCTTTGTTGATTTTTTCTCATTACCAAACTCGCTGAATAATAAGAAAAAGGCCGGACGCAACATTTTGCCACCTGAAGTTAAATCTATAATCATTGAACTGATATCGAGATTATTTATCTTCACCATTTGATGAATGTAATCTGTCGTTAAGTCCAATTTCTCCCCTAGTTGAGGATAGCTTTTCCAAATTGAGTTCGCCATAAAATATTTATTACCCCTGTATCGCTTTGTTGTATTCCAAAATAATTCTATAATAGAACCTATCAAATCCAAAGGAATGATTTCTATGAAACCTTCAGTATTTTTCGAGCTTGTCGAAATAAAAGCCAAAACCGCTAGTGTCTTCCCCTTTTTGATGGGAACTTTGTATTCATATTATCACTGGCATTCTATTAACGCTCTTGATTTGATTCTATTTTTTATCGCTATGTTTCTTTTCAATATGGCCGTCGATATCAATGATAATTATTGGGACTATAAAAATGCCACTGGTGATGAAAGTTTTCGTCGTAAAACTAATGTTATCGGTGTTAACCATCTCAATATCCATCTAATTGGTTGGTTGGACTTTTCATTCAGTGCAATTGCTGCCATCATTGGACTTTTCATCGTCTATCGAACAGGTTTGCCATTATTATATCTAGGTCTGTTCTCCTTTGCCGTTGGTTTCTGTTATGCCGGTGGTCCTTGGCCTATTAATCGTGGACCATTAGGTGAATTCTTCTCTGGTTTTACCATGGGATATGTTATTTATTTAATCGCCATTTACATAAATGTGGTGCACAATCCTGACGTCATTTTGAATTTCAAATTTTACGGTGATGCCTTACTTTCATCATTACTAACTGTTTTCGCTATCTCTAACTTACTGTTAGCCAATAATATTGCTGACGAACAAGAAGATATCAATTTAGGACGTAAAACATTAGTTTATTACCTAGGCAAAGCTAATTCGATTTTCATTCTCAAATCACTTTACGTACTTGGTTATTTAGCTCTAGTTTGTTCCGTTATCTTGGGATTATTGCCCAAATTAATGTTACTAACTTTCCTAATAACACCCATAGTTTACAAAAATGCCAAAGCATTCAGTCAGAATCCTATTAAGAAGAAAACCTTCCCCTTAATCATTAAGAATCTGTTACTGATTACTTTGGCAGAGACCGTTACATTTATTTTTGGTGTGATCTTTAATTTCTAATCAAGTAATTTAGCAAATTTATAAGTATCTTGAGCAATCATCAATTCCTCGTTAGTTGGAATTGTGTAGGCTGTAACTTTAGAATCATCAGTTGTGATTTTATTTTCGGAACCATTTTGCTTGTTCTTTTCTTCATCGATCTTAAGTCCCATATACCCAAGCCCATTCATAATATCTTCACGGACTTCAGTTGAGTTTTCACCAACTCCGGCTGTAAAGGCAATAACGTCAACGCCACCCATTTCAGCTGTGTAAGAACCAATGAATTTAAGAATACGATTACGATACATTTCTAAGGCTAACTTGGCACGTGTATTAGTGTCCTCTACGGCTTCAATATCACGCATATCTGGTGAAACACCTGAAATTCCTAGTAGACCAGACTTGTGGTTTAAAATATCGATCATTTCGGAAATATCTTTAATTCCTAATTTCTTCATCAAGAACGGAATAATTGAGAAATCAATATCCCCACTTCTAGAACTCATCATGATACCAGCTAATGGAGTGAATCCCATTGAAATATCAAAAGCTTTACCATGTTTGATGGCACTAATTGAAGCACCACTACCTAAATGTAGAACAATAACATTCTTATCATCGATACCACCATCAACGATTTCATTCAAACGTTGAGCGATATAACGGTGACTTGTACCATGTGCGCCATAACGGCGTACATGGTATTTTTTATAATCTTCTAAATCTACACTGTACAAATAATTTGTTTCGGGAATATCGACGAAGAATGATGTATCAAAAACAGCCACTTGAATAGCTTTAGGAACCAACTTTTTGAAGACATCGATATAATAGGCTTCAACTTTATTATGTAATGGAGCATATTCAGCCAACTCTTGAATCTTTTTCAAATTGGCATCGGTAATAATTTCTGATTTCTTGAAGTACTCTCCACCGGCAACAACACGATGACCAAAAGCTACAATATCACCAAATTTTTCAATAATTTTCATATCTTTTAAGGCGTCCAGAATCGATAGAACCGCAATATCATTGGATTTAATAGCTTCTTCACGTTGAATTTTTTGACCATTATATTTTAATTTAAAAATTGACTTAGGTGTTCCCAAACGATCAATCATTCCTGAAGCAATTGTTTTTTTCTCAGGCATTTCAAAAAGTTTCCATTTCAAAGTTGAACTACCTGCGTTTATAGCCATAATCTTCATACAAAAACTCTCCTTTTTTTGGTCTAGGTATTCTCTACAAATAGCTTTATATCAAACTTTACACCGATATAAAAAAATGCTACTCTTTAGTAACTATTATAAGTCTTTTTATGGGGGAATTGATTCGTGAAATTTTTAGACATGCTACGCAAGATTGATGAGAAACCAGAGGCAGATAAATCGCTTCCAGATTCTCCTAAAAGCGACCAAAATTCTGCTCAATCTCAAACATCTACTGACAATCAGTCAACTGAGGTTGCTAAGGAAAATGAACAAAAAGAGGAACAACTTCCTATGTCAGTTCATGACAAGCGCGTAAACATCGAAGAGCAAATGAATGATTTGTCACATCAATATGCTCAATTAAGAAACGATTTAAAGACGAACCTTTTCTCTGAAAAAGATGATTTTGAAGCTAAGAAGGAAACCCTAGACAATTATCTTAAAACTTTAAAGCGTGATGAAAAAGAATCAACCGAAAAATTGGCTGATACTAAAGCTCAAAATGATGATGCCGCTAAAGAACATTTAGCCGTTGTGAACGCTGATCGTAAAGAACAAGAACAAAAACTCAGTGAATTACAAGAACAGTTAAATGACCTTAACACCGAGATTAACACAAAGACAGCAAGTTTGGAAACGCTTCAAACAAATCTTGCAAAAAATGAACAATCTGAAACTGACATGTCTACTTCCATCAAAGAAGAAAAAGATCTTCAAAAGATGATGGCCTTAATGGAGAAACAAAAAGAATCAATCGATACTCTTTACGCTGAACGTAAGGAACTCAAGGAACAGATCAATTCCGCTCAAGAAGATGTTGCCAATTTAAACAGCAAGGCCGCTGACTTGAACAATCAAATTGGTGACGTTAATAAGCAAATCGTTAACTTACAACAAAAGGCTCGTAACATTGATGATCAAATGAAGAACGATCACAATTACCGTATCGAAACTATTGCCGGCTTAGAGCGTCACATTCAAAGCCTTGATGAAGAACACAAGAAGATCGATGATGAATTAGCTGATGTTAATGGAAATATCGACTACTTGAGTAAATATATCAAAGATGTTTTCCATTCAGCTTACTTAGTGCGTGATGTCTATTTAGATAAAGACAAAGAATATTACGTAACAGCTAACGATTTTGATTCCGATACCGCAAAAAATGATTTATTCGGTATGGTAAATTACCTCGAATCTAAATTGCAAAAGCCCGTTACTGTCGTATCAACTTTCTATGATAATCATGTTCATGAAATTATTGATAAGAAGGCTAAGGATCAACATATTGCCATTCCAAACGTTATAAACTTATTTGATCAATTGCAAAAGAGTGATAAGCCTGATGGCAAACGAGTAGCAATTCCTGATAGTAGTGATTGGGTAACTAGAACTGACGTCGAAACACAAGATACTTTCATCTATGATAAAAAACAAAACCTATTGATGACTGCTGAATACTTCGACAAGACAATCATTGATCGTATTAACTACTACAAGAATGACCAAGTTGTAAAAACTAATATTTACAATAGCCAAGGTCAATTATCTTCAATGCAGAATTTCAATAAGAACAAAGAATTATCAGAACAAAACTTCTACCGCACTGATGGTTCAATCGTTCTTACCGTTATCTTTGAAAAGAACAAACCCGTTAGTTACCAACTATTTGATAAAAATGGTTTACTAGAACATGACTTCAACGAAAAGTCAGAATTAATCACTTGGTGGTTGAAGAGTGTTGAACCAAATACAGAAAATGCTGTCTTTGTCGGCAATCATTCTGATCTCTTATATCAATTAGTCATTAGTGTTAACGAAATTGATAGTAAGAATACTATTCTACTTCTTCAAAATGTCGCCAAGAGGATCGACGATGTAATCAAGTTGCTAGATGAACAAAAAGATATCACCGAATTATTCGTTCAGACTGAGGATGACTTACATGCTATCGAAAGTAAGACAAACCGTGATATCAGTGTTAGTGTGATCAACACCGCAAGTAACGGTACTTTATCACTACCAGAATCATTAAAAGTTTAATATTTTTGGGGGACTGTAACTACAGTATGAATGTGTGATATAGACACAATCTCTCCATTTAATTGTGAAAAGACCAAATTCATACTAAATGGATTTGATCTTTTTGTTATGATCACATACCTTTTACAATTTGGCGAAAGTGGAAAAAACAATTATGAAAACTATATCTATTATTGTTCCGTGTTTTAATGAACAGGAATCTATCAATATTTACTATGACGCAATGACAAAGATTAAAAATCAAACCAATAAATTCAAATTCGAATATTGGTTTGTTGATGATGGATCCAAAGATAAGACCTACTCCATTTTAAAAGACTTACAACAAGATCATAGCGATGAGGTTCACTTCATTTCCTTCTCTAGAAATTTTGGTAAAGAAGCTGCGCTTTATGCCGGTCTTAACGAAGTAACCGGTGACTATGTCGCCGTTATGGATGTTGACTTACAGGATCCACCTGAAATGTTACCAGAGATGTTCGATCTCCTTGAAGAGAAAGAATATGATTGTGTCGGTACTGCTAGAATGGATCGTGAAGGTGAAAACAAGATTATCTCCTTCTTCTCCAACGGCTTTTACAAACTCATCAATAAAATGTCTCAAACTAAAATCATTCCTGGTGCTAGAGATTATCGGTTGATGACACGTCAAATGGTTGAAGCCATCAAGTCAATGACCGAGTATAATCGTTTCTCCAAGGGTATTTTTAGTTGGGTTGGTTTCAAGACTAAGTACTTACCTTACAAGAACCGCGAACGTGTGGCTGGTAATACTTCTTGGAATTTCTGGAAACTCTTCAAGTACGCTATTACTGGAATTGTCGACTTCTCAGAGGGTCCTTTGATGTTTGCTACTTGGATGGGAACTATCTTCTCAATTACTTCAATTTTAGCTATCATTGCTATTATTATTCGAAAAATCGTTAATCCTCTTAGCAGCGTAAATGGCTGGGCCTCAATTGTTTCCATCGTTCTTCTTATCGGTGGTATACAACTGCTAAGTATCGGTATTCTTGGTGAATACATCGGTAAAATTTTTCTCGAAGTTAAAAAGCGCCCTATCTATATTGTTAAAGATAAAAAATAATAACTCAATGTCAGAATCTTGTGTGGTTCTGGCATTTTTTATTACTAAAAATAGTTCAACCGTTATCACATGATAAGCGACAAATATTAAGATATAATGTTAGACGAATAGATCAAGGGATGGGTTAATAAAAATGAATGTACGGGATCAACAAGCTGAGAATACTAAGAACGCTATTTTACAAGTCGCTGCCAAAATGTTTCTTTCACAAGGATATCAAGCTACATCTACGCGTAAGATTGCTCAGGAGTTAAATATTACTCAACCAAATATGTATCACTACTATAAGAATAAAAAGGTGCTTTATATCAAGGCTATTGAGTACTCGGTCAACAGTTTTAGTAAGAATTTACTTGAGGAATATAGTCAACAAAAAGACTTGCCATTTGAAGAACTACTGCTTCATATGTCAAAATATATGATAGAGAATTTTAGAATTAATTATTTCGTTATGCGAAATGATATTGAAAATTTCTTTACCGTTGAGGAACGAACAAACATCAATAATAACTGGGATGGTGGCTATTATAAGGTGTTATTCAACATTTTCCAATCACATAAAAGTGAGCTACGTTCTGATTTAGCCATTCCCGTTCAAGTCGGAACTTTTCTAACAATGTTACTGCCTTACATTGAATATAACGATGCCAAAAGGAAGCGTAATATTGCTAACTTGAATACCGTTATCAATATTTTTATCAATGGCATCAAAAAAGAATAGAGGTCGATATGGAATTCATAACTCTGCTCGCATTGATGTTATTTCTCACATTAGTTGTTAGCCACATTTTCAATCGTCTGAATTTACCTGCTGTTATTGGGCAATTAATTTTGGGCGTTATTTTGGGTAAGGGTGTTTTGAACATTGTTAAAGCTGATAACAATGTTAATTTATTTGCCGAAATTGGTGTCATTTTATTAATGTTTTTAGCTGGTTTAGAGAGCAACCTAAAATTACTACGAAAGCATCTCGTACCAAGTGTTACCGTAGCCATTTTTGGTGTTATCTTGCCAGTAGCTTTAACGTTAATGACTTCACTAATTTTCGGTATTAATTTTAAAGAAAGCATCTTTATTTCCGTTGTCTTTGCGGCAACTTCAGTTTCAATCTCAGTTGAAGTACTCAAGAGTCTCAACTACCTATCCAGCGCTTCAGGAACCGTTATTTTAGGTGCCGCGGTGGTCGATGATATCTTAGCTATTTCTATTTTAAGTGTTATGTCAGGAACTTTAACTGGCGCTTTTTCAATGAAAAAAATCTTAATGCTGCTGGGACTTTGGATTCTCTTTGGCGTTTTGATCGTTGTTTTACACAAATGGGTCATACCTCAAATAATTCACTTAGCGGATTACATTGAGGCTACCCAGGCACCAACTATTTTTGCTCTAGTAATTTGCTTCGTGATGGCTTATATTGCTGACAAAGTTGAATTGGATGCTGTTTTAGGTGCTTTTGTTGCTGGAATTGCAGTTTCTAATTCAAAGTACTACAAGGAAAAAATTGGAAGCAATATTGAAGCTATCGGTTATAGTATTTTTATTCCCGTTTTCTTTATTAGTATTGGTCTCAACCTTGAATTTAGTAGTTTCCTTAAGGATTTCTGGTTAATCGTATTCTTCACTATTACAGGAGTCGTTGGAAAATTATTTGGTGCCGGTTTTGGAGCCAAATTATCAGGATTCGATTTGAAAGATTCTTATGTCATTGGTTCGGGAATGATTTCTCGTGGTGAAATGGCTTTGATCATTGGTCAAATAGGATTTAGCGCCCACTTGTTATCTGAAGAATACTACTCCGCTGTAATCATTAGTGTTATCTTGATTACGATCATCTCACCATTTTTCCTGAAGCACTCTATCAGCAAGAATCCTCTCTAGCCTTATAGTTACCACTAAATCAATGTACGAGATATAATGATACCGTAAACATTTAATTTCGAAATAGAAGGAGAAGGTTAATTATGGCACACATTTTAGTACTAGGAGCTGGCTACGGTGGCTTAAGAGCTGCACGTGATCTAGCCAAAAGCACTCCAGCAGGAACACAAATTGATTTAATCGATAAAAATGACAAGCATGTAGAAAAAACTGCTTTGCATACTATTGCAGCCGGCACCAATCGCGCTGATGCAATTAGTTTTGATATCCGTTCGGTTCTACCTTCAAATGTTAACTTCATCAAGGCAACTGTTTCTAAGCTTGATTTAGACAACAAGACAGTTGAGTTCTCAGACCACGAGGACATTACTTATGACTATATTGTAGTTTCCCTAGGCTTCCGTTCAGAAGACTTCGGACTTGAAGGTGCTAGTGAAAATGCCTTGATCCTTCAAGATTTGGAATCAGCACAAAATATCTATAAGACAATTAATAAGAACATCGCTAATTATAAAGAATCACAAGATCCTAAAGACCTCAGCATTATTGTTTGTGGTGCCGGATTTACTGGAGTAGAAATTCTTGGTGAATTAGTTGATACAGTTAAGATTCTTAAAGCAAAATATGATGTACCAGAAATCAAAGTAACCTGTCTAGAAATGGCAACAAGAATTCTACCAATGTTCGATGAGAACCTTGCTAGCTATGCCGTTGAATATCTAGACAAGAATGGCATCAAACTCTTGACTGGCGCAAAGATCAAGAAGATTGAAAAACAAGCCGTTGTTTATATGGATGGTGATACAGAAAAGAGTGTTGAAGGAAGTACAATCCTTTGGACAGTCGGAGTTAGTGGTAGTGACGTTATCACAAATTCAGGCATTGAAGCTAGAAGAAATCGTGTTATGACAACCGAATTTCTCAACCTAGAAGCACATCCAGAAGCATACTTTATTGGTGATGATTCAGCTATTATTCCTAAGGGTGAAAAACGTCCATATCCAACAACAGGACAATTAGCCACAGCCGAAGGAGCCGGAGCAGCCTTCAACATTGCTGCAGCTTTGAATGGCAAAGATTTGAAACCATTCGTTTACAAGTCAATGGGTACTGTAGCCTCATTAGGCCAAAACCATGGTATTGCCGAAATTACAGGCAAGAACTTCAAATTCAAAGGTTCAATCGCATCATTATTGAAACATTTATCAGCAGATAGAGGAATCATGGAAATCGCCGGATTAAAGACCGCAATTAGAAAAGGAACTATTTAGAAAGAGAGTGCAGTAGGCCTGGGAATTTGCGGATGATTTCAGTTCTATAGCAAACCGCAATGAGGTGCCCCTGTGTAACTCGTTTCATTAGAGAGTGGAACAAGCCTGGTTAGATTCCGAGCATTTGCAGGACTTTGTAAATTGACTGCGTAGTAGGCAGTTTGCGAAGTCAGGCAAAGCACAGGAATCTGGCTTGTAGAACTCGTTTCCACTATATCGCCAAAAGCTTTGGCTATTCTCAATAAAAACAACAGTTATCAAAATAAGCTGAATTCCTTTTTTGAGGAATTCAGCTTATTTTTTGCTTTACCCACAAGCGAATAATATACTGGCCTTGAATAACTCCAAGGGATGTGTAGATTATGACAATTAAAAAGAATCAAATATGCGTCATCTGCGGCAATCGTTTCACAATCACAGAAGGATTATTTTTAAGAGATTTAAGTGATCTTTTAAAAGAACAAGTAATACAAACTAATAAATATGCGAAGGAATCCTCCTTCATTTGCCTCAAAGATCTGCAAAAATTACGCATTGATAGAATGCAAAAAACTATCGACCAAGATTTAAAAATTGATCATCAAATGTCTGACCAACTACAAAAAGAACTCGAAAAAGATACCTACGTTATCAAAAATATCAACGATACTGTTTATGGAAAAAGGACTCGTGGTCAAAAAATGGCTGATGCAGTCGCTAAATTCGGTGGTAGTTGGCAATTCATTATTACCTTCTCAATCATTATTATCCTTTGGATGACAATCAACGTATTGCACCTCTTTGGTATTAGTTTTGATCCCTATCCATTTATACTCCTGAACTTATTTTTGAGCTGTGTGGCCGCCTTACAAGCCCCTATCATCATGATGAGCCAAAACAGACAAGCTGATCGTGATCGCTTTGATTCCGAGAATGATTATCGTACTAATACCAAGTCAGAAATGGAAATTCGAGTCCTTCACGAAAAGATGGATCAACTTAACGAAGTCCAATGGCCTCATATCTTGGATATTCAAAAAATGCAAATTGAAGTCTTAAGCGAAATTGAAAATGAAATTCAATCTCTAAAAGCCGAAAAACAAGCACAGGAAAACCGCTCTACTAGACATTCTCACAAGTGAAAATACGTGTTGAATCGAATCTTTGAGTTCTCTTCAACACGTATTTTTTAGTTATTAATAGTCCTTTTAATTCCAATATTATTTTTAAACAATTTCTTCAAAACTACTATGATAATTGTGGCCATAACCGATACGAAAATAATAGTAAAGATAGCACCCAGAATTTGAATACTCAATAACTTGATACCACCACCATAAAATAGTCCATTAGTTATAACGTTATGGTTGACTGATTTAGTAGCAAACAAGCCTACTGCAATAGAACCAATAATTCCACTAACACCGTGACATCCAAATATATCCAAATAATCGTTTAAATGTAATTTATATTTGAGATAATTCATAAAGTAAAAACTACCAACGGCAGAAATAATTCCAATGATAAATGCTCCCCAAATAGTTACATAGCCAGTTCCTGGAGTAACACCAACTAGTCCACAAATACTTCCGGTACAAATACCATTAACAGTCACATGAGATTTGTACTTATCTTCCAAAATAACCCACATTACTAAGGCTGAACAGGCAGCTACTGTTGTTGTAAAGAAGGCATTTAGAGCTTGATTATTCAATTGTAAGGCACTGCCTGCATTGAATCCGTACCAACCGATCCATAGTAGAACTGTCCCCATCAGGATCCACATTGTATTTCCTTTTGCATGCTCATTATCGTATTTATAGGGTTCACGCAACATAATGGCTAGAATCATCGCTGTAATTCCGGCATCAATATGAATGACTGTTCCCCCGGCAAAATCCAAAACCCCTAATTGAGCTAGAAAACCATTAGGTGACCAAACAATATGAGCTAGTGGATAGTAAATCAATAGCGACCAACAGATAACGAATAAGGCAATGAATTTAATTCGTGCCCTACTTGCTACAGCACCAAGAAAAAGGGCTGGTGTGAGAATTGCAAACATCATTTGAAAGAGTAAATAAACTGAAGTTGGTAGGCCTGTAGTTCCGAAAGTAGACGATAAGTCTAGTCCTGACAAAAAGAGATGTTTAAAGTTACCAATTATGCCTAGGAAGTTGCCCTCAAAGGAGGCTGAGAAACCAATTGCCACCCACAACAATCCAGCTATACCAAACATCAAAAAGCTATTGAAAAGGATCCGATTGACGTCCTTTTCTGGTACAAAACCGCTGTAAAAGACTGCGATTCCGGGAACCATTATCCAAACTAACATGATGGCTAAAACCATGAAATCAAGTGTCATAATTATCACATTCTTTGTATTTAGTAATTTCTTCTCTATTTTTCAAGTATTATATTACGATTTTTATTTCATGTATACCAATTTACATTTATTAATAAGCGTTAAAATTTTTAATTATTATTTGAACAATTATAATAGGGGCGTATTAGTGAATGAATAATTTTCAAATATAATAATATTCATTTAAAACAAAGGAGCGATAGCCATGGAAAAGAGAAAGTCATCATTTTCCTTATTAGGTATGTTGATTACCCTTGGTATCGTCTACGGCGATATTGGAACCTCACCTCTTTATGTTATGAACTCAATCATAAACGATGCTGGTACTATGGCAGACGCTAAACCTGAATATATTTTAGGCAGTGTCTCACTAATTTTTTGGACACTTATGCTCATTACCACTATCAAGTACGTTTTAATTGCTATGAAAGCTGATAACAACGAAGAAGGTGGCATCTTCGCTCTTTACGCTTTAGTTCGTACTAAAGGCAAATGGCTGATCATACCAGCTCTAATTGGTGGCTCCGCTCTTTTAGCAGATGGAACCTTAACACCAGCTGTTACCGTAACTTCAGCGATTGAAGGTATCAAAGGTCAACAGTTTGGTAATATCGTATTCTCCAGTAAGCAATCATCCGTTTTGATTATTGTTACAGTAATTTTATTAACCATTTTCATTATTCAGAAATCCGGAACGGATCGAATCGGTCGTTCATTCGGTCCCATTATGTTTATTTGGTTTAGTTTTATCGGTGTTGCCGGCTTTTTAAATTTAACTAATGACCCTTCGGTTTTAAAAGCACTCTTACCAGTTTATGCAATTGAAGTCCTCTTCAGTCCTGTCAATAAGGTTGGCATCTTCATTCTCGGTAGTGTTTTCTTGGCAACTACCGGTGCAGAAGCGTTATATGCTGATATGGGACAAGTCGGTAAACACAACGTCTACGCTACTTGGCCCTACGTATATTTAATGTTAATGCTAAATTACTTTGGACAAGCCGCTTGGGTTATAACTAACTATCAAAACAAAGCTTATAACCACATTTCTGGTATTAATCCATTTTACGAAATGTTACCAGAAGACTTTAAAGTTTTCGCAATTGTAATTGCTACAATGGCTGCCATCATTGCCTCCCAAGCTCTGATCACAGGCTCATTCACACTAGTTCAGGAAGCCATTGGTTTAAAGATTCTTCCTCGTTTAAAGGTAAAGTTTCCTGGAAAGTTCGAAAGTCAGCTTTATATTGGTACTATCAACTGGATGTTATGCGCTATAACGATAGGTATTGTTTGGGGATTCGGTTCTTCAGAACACATGGAATCAGCCTATGGATTGGCAATTACTTTGACAATGCTAATGACCACTGTTCTATTGCACCAATTTTTAATCATGAAAAAGCATCGTCATTTTGCCAATATCTTCATGATTTTCTTTATCGCTCTAGAGGGACTATTCCTACTTTCCAGCTTGATTAAATTCGTTCATGGCGGTTATGTAACGGTCATTATTACCTGTGCCATTTTAGCAATTATGGTTATCTGGTACTTTGGTAATAAACGCCGTGACGCCTATCTAGCTGAAAGTGAAAACGTCAGTTTACTCGACTATCTCCCTCAACTAGAAAAATTAAGTCAAGATTCCTCGATTCCAACTTACGCTACCAACTTGGTTTACATGATCAAAATGGGTGAAGATTACACCATCAAACGGTCCGTTATTTACTCAATTTTGGATCAAACGCCTAAACGGGCTCGAGTTTACTGGTTCATCACCGTTAACCAAACTAATGCCCCATATGAATGCAACTATACCGTTGACATGATGCATACTCGTAATGTGGTTAATGTTCAATTAAATCTCGGTTTCAAAAAATCTCAACACGTTAATATTTACATCCGTCAGATCATCAACGCTTTAATCAGAAAGCATATTATTGATGATCAAACGCCAAACTATTCAATGGTTACTAACCGTCATGTGGGTTCTTTCAAATTCATTATCCAAAATCAACAGTTCCAAGATTTAGGCGCCCAGGAGCAAATGAACAGTCTCGATCGTCTTTTGATTGGTGGAAGACTATTGCTACAAAACATTACCATTTCGCCATCACTCTGGTTCGGTTTGGAATTCAGTGACGTAGTTGAAGAGAAGGTTCCACTATTCCTTGGCAGCCAAACTGATGAATATCTAACTGAAAAGGAACTTAAAAATGATGTTAAACCTCAAAACAAATAAAGACAGGTAATCAAAGTATGATTACTTGTCTTTATTTTTATTTAATAACTTCCGCACCTAGGCAATTCTTGAAATGATTTAAAGCCCAATCGTGACCTGCTTGGTTGAATGATGCTACACCTTGTTCGTGTACCACAATTTTATAGTTTAAATTATAAGCATCAACCGCAGTATGCAAGACACAAATATCTGTACAGACACCAACTAAATGCAAAGTATCAATCTTTCTCTCTCGTAAACGAAGATCCAAATCGGTTCCCGCAAAGGCACTATAACGAGTCTTATCGAAAAGTTTTACCCTCTCACCATCGTTATGTTCATCGTACCAATCCTTAATTCCACCATACAATTCACGACCCCAAGTTCCGCGCACATTATGAATTGGAAATAATTTGGTTTCTGGATGGTACGTATCATTAGGCTTATGAACATCAGTTGGAAACCAAATCCAATCACCCTCTTGATACATTTTTTCAGCCAAATCAAAGATTCTAGGTTCAATTTCTTGCCCCGGCTTGCCGCAAGTTAAAGCACCTTTGTCAGCGACAAAATCGTTCGTATAATCAATAACTAATAAAGCTTGGTGTGAAGACATAGTATTCTCCTACTTTCTTCTTGTTATTTACTTACATTGCGATTATTCAAAATCTTCCTTGTGAAGTCAATTTATTCGCTTAAACGTATAAAATCAGAAACCGATGCATATGTTATAATTTCCCTAATCTAAGAATTAGGGGTCTTAATATGCATAAAAATTATCGTGAACCCATCAAGATCAAATACCTCATTATCGCTCTTATTGGTGTCGTGATTTTTGCTGCTGCACTTTCCTTTTTCACACTCAGAACTTCTAACACGACTACTGCCAATAAACCTAAAGTTGAATACACTAAGGTCAAAAAAGATTTGGATCAAAAATTCAACGGTAATGGTAAAATCGCTTCTATCAAGCAAGAAGACAATATCAACGATAAAAACAGTAAGAATCCTCATACAGTCATTCTAGTAATTTTGACGGATAAGCAAACTCAAAAGTACCTCAAGACAACTTATGAGGCTGTTCAGAATGATAAATCTTCTCGTAACCAACAACTCTATATCGCTTCAATCCAAAAAATTATTTCCGATGAGGCTAAAAAGCTACACAACAACGATGACGTTATTCAATTCGTCTACAAAGATAACAAAAGCTATGTTCCCGTCGCTAGTTCGCAAAAACATCGTAATTTGATCAAACCTGTTAAAGTTTCCAAATAAAAAGAGATACAACCTGTTCGAATGAACAGCTTATATCTCTTTTTTAGTCTGCAATGTAATAAAACCAATATATCAAAATAAAATATCCTAACCAACGTTCCAACGTAATGCAAATTTTAACAAAACGAATATCTTCAGCGGTAGGCTTTCGTCTAATTGGAAAAAGGATTCCAGCTATATAGTGCCAAACTGCCATGCAAAAAATTAATATTGCAAAGAAAGAATAATAGTAAATGACTGACATTTTTCCCCCTAATCTTCATCATAGTGATCATCTTGATTTTCACTACGACCCATAAAATATCCTTCATCAAAACCTTGATCGTAAGGACTATCGATTGATTCACTTGGTCCATGATAGTCGCCTTTTTTACGGAATTTGATATAAATGAAAAAAACTACAAATTGTAAGACGAAAGCTACCATCGATAATGTATTACCCAATCCGACTAAATCATTAAAACTTGTCGAATAAAGTCGTTTTTTACTGGTACTAGTAGCAATTTTTTGCATTCGTGGCACCATTCTTTGCGCTACTACCAAGGCGGCATCAATTTTCCCTTGTGGACTCACATATTTAATTCTCCCATTCAGCCCCATCCGATATTGCCAATATTTAATATCAGAAATGTAGCCGCCACTTCGATAAGTCGGATAGAAATAAAGTAAATTTGTTTGAAGATTCAAAATTAGATAGCTACTATTTTTAGCCCAATTCTTCGAAATATCTGGATTATCAACTTCACTAGTATCATTCAAATCCAGCGCTCGATTCTTCGACATGAAATTAAACTCATCTGGACCTTCTATATTTATATTGTCACCAAGTTCATCTGTATTTTTAACAATTATTAGATTTAGTCGTTGTGGATGAACACCAATATTGATCTGTCGATTGATCTGATTTAATTTTGCATACTGGTCTTTAGTAATGATTGCTTTGTACTGATAAACGTAATCACCCGTATTAGGCCCATCTTCAACGTCTGCGTGGGCATTTGAAGAAGTTATACTAATTGCTAATATCATCCCTAAAGCACACAGAAAAGCACGTAAGTACTTCATACTCCAGCCCCCTATAACCAGAATTTAGCACTTTTTGTCAACTAGTAAAGACTAAAAAAGCACCCCTTAAAGGAGTACTTTATTCTTCAATATCAACTTGTTGTCTTTCAACTTTTTCTTCGTCAAAAGCGATAATCTTATCAACGATTTCCTTAGGCTTTTCCAACATTGCCAAATGTCCGGCACCTTTAATATCGACTAATTGTAAACCAGGTACTCGACCAATTGTGGCTTTGGCATCTTTAATACCCTTTTCACCCAAAATCTGGTCGCCATCGGCATACATAGCTAAAGTTGGAATCTTGATCGTACGTAGACGCTTGTTTAAGAATTTCTCACTCAAGTAATCAACTGACATCTTTTGTAGCTTCTTAGCTACTTTGTGATCAACCATATTGGCAGCTTCGTCAACAATCTTTGGATTGGACAAACTCTTACGGTCAAAATTTTTATCAAAGTAAAGGCCAGCTTTAACTGGTGACTTAGCCAATTTTCCGAGCAATGGAATAGCCGCTACAGAAGACGATGCGTCCATATCGGAATATTTATCGGTTGCAGGGGTATTCAACAGGATTAATTTTGATATAGTAAAACCACGAAGTTCTGCCATATTAACAGCAATCAATCCACCAACACCGTAACCGAATATAATCAACTGTTTAACGATCTTTAAACGGGCAATTGCTTCCAACATGTTCCAAGCTTCAGAATCAATTGTATAGTTATCACTTTTAACCTTGCTAGACTTGCCTTGGCCAAGCAAATCCAACGCAACAACGGTATATTTGTCTTTCAAGTAAGGAATCATTTCATTGAAATAATCGATTGAACCATCAATTCCAGGAACCAAGATAATAATCTTGTCACTGTGGATTGATCCAATCAAATTTGTATTTACACTGCCTTCGGATGTAGATAATATTTTTTCCAAATTATTCTGCCTCTTTAGTTTTATCTCTATAGTAAAAAATATACCTAAAATGTGAAGATTTTGCATTGATTATCGGGATTTTAACTTATTTTTATTTAATTAACTTATTTTATTGACAATTTACAGAAAATGCATTAGATTGGACTAGACCAGATAAATAGAGATGGGAGATTTTTGAAGATGAATATAATTAAAGTTAAAGATACAGAAATGGGTGGCAAAGAAGCTTTTAAACTTATGAAGGCCGATATCGAAAACGGTGCTAAGGTTCTTGGTTTGGCAACTGGTAGTAGCCCAATTACACTTTACAATGAAATGACAAGCAGCGACCTTGATTTTTCTAACATGACTTCAGTTAACTTGGATGAATACGTTGGTTTGAAACCCGATAATGAACAAAGTTACCACTATTTCATGAAAGAACATCTATTTAACAAGAAACCTTTCAAGAACTCATACGTTCCTGATGGTTCAAATCCTGATGCCGAAGCTGCTACAAAAGCTTACGACAAGATCATCGAAGAAAATCCTATCGATCTTCAAATCTTAGGTATTGGTAGAAATGGTCACATTGGTTTTAACGAACCAGGTTCACCATTAGACGGTACAACTAGAAAAGTTGGTTTGACAGAATCAACAATCGAAGCTAACACACGTTTCTTCGAAGATGAAAAAGACGTTCCACGCTTTGCCTACTCAATGGGTATTGGCTCAATCATGAAAGCTAAGAAGATCATTCTTCTAGCTTATGGCGAAGCTAAGGCTGATGCTATTGCCGCTACCGTTGACGGTCCTGTTACAGAAGACTGCCCAGCAAGTGCTCTACAAAACCACCCAGATGTAACACTTATCATTGATGAAGCTGCTGCATCAAAGTTAAAATAATTGATTAATTTAACCGATAGTCCTAATTAATTTTAGGACTATTTTTTTATGAAAAATATTGGTTCCTCATTAATCCAGTAACTTAAAACGACATCCATTTAGAAAAGTAATGTAATACGCTTGTTCTAAATAGATGCCGTTTATTTTTATTTTAAAAGAGATTAATAAGTAGAATCGTTTACCAGTCTGGAGCAAAAATTAAAAATGCGGTCAGCTGTGAAATCATTGTTAGCGGCTCCGCCGGTTACAATGAGGCCGGTCTTGAAGATCCATTATTTTGCACGAAGTGCGGAATAATTAGCTTCAAGCCGCGCCCACAGCGTTCCACCAGCATTTTTGATTTTTGTGGAAGACGGAATTTTTAAGTTTATAAAGCAGCCTTAATTTCAGCTACAATTTGTTCTGGAGTTAATTTAAACTCATGCCATAATTCGGCAGTAGTTTCACGGTCATTGAAACGTTTAGCAGCTCCAAAGCTAAGAACATGCATGTCCGTATCACCATAGAAACGACTGACCTTTTCACCAAAGCCACCACTTAAACTAGCTTCTTCCAACGTAACAACCAATTGATGATCCTTTTCCAAATTACTCAAAGTTTCACCATCAAGTTCAGAAATATCACGAGGATCAATGACAGTTACATCAAGATCTTCTTTACTCAATTGTTGTTGCACTTCTTCAGCTAATGGTAACAAACTACCAAGTCCTAGAACCGCAACCTTCTTACCAGAATTCAAAACATTCATCTTGTGTGCATCGAAATTATTCAAAGCAGCAGAATGAACACCATTGCTTGGTACTCTGATAGCAACTGGACCTACATTTTGATGAAGAGCCCAGTGCATCATAGCGGTTAATTCTTCCTTAGTAGTTGGAGCTAAGTAAGTTAATCCAGGAATATTACTCAACATTGCAATATCAAAGATTCCTTGATGAGTTGGATCTCCCGCACTGATACTACCACCAGAAACCATGATTGTTACAGGTAGTTTGTTAATACCCAAATCATGAGATAATTGATCATATGCTCTTTGCAAAAATGTTCCTGAATGGAAAACGATTGGTTTCATGCCTTGTTGAGCTTGTCCAGCCGCAAAAGTAATTGACTCTTGTTCAGCAATACCGACATCAAAGTAACGGTCAGGATGTTTACGTCCAAATCTCTTCAAATCATAAGAACCTGGAATAGCAGCCGTAATTGCTGTGATTGGTGTCTTATCTTCAGTGATTTCTTTTTCTAATTCAGCATGTATAACGTCGTTATAAGTTTCACCTGTAACAGGGTGCAAAGTCTTACCAGTCTTTAAATCAAAAGGTACATGCCAGTGGAAAGCCTCTTTGTGGTCAATTGCTGGTTGATAACCATGACCCTTTTCTGTTTGGACATGTAACACGATTGGATGATCAATATCTTTAACAGCTTTGAAAGCATCCAACATTGATTGCATATCATTTCCATCAGCTACGTAACGGTAATCTAAGCCCATAGCCTTAAATAAGTTATGAGAACTTTGACCGTTAGTTTCACGTAGTTCTTTAAGACCTTCGTACATACCACCGTGATCTTCAGCGATGGCCATACCATTGTCATTAACTAGAATAATCAAGTTAGACTTCAAAGTAGCGGCAATGTTCAAACCTTCTAAAGCTAGACCACCTGAAAGTGAACCATCCCCAATAACAGCCATCACATTACCAGACTTACCTTGCAAATCACGAGCCGAAGCCATACCAGTTGCCAAAGCAATTGAAGTTGAAGTGTGTCCAATATTGAAGTAGTCATGAGGACTTTCTTCTGGAGCAGTATAACCACTAACATCTTCAAAATGTTTTGGATCAAGCCAAGCTTGTTTACGCCCTGTTAAAATCTTATGGGTGTAAGATTGGTGCGAAACATCCCAAACAACTTTATCAGTTGGTGAGTTAAATATTGTGTGAAAAGCAATCGTCAATTCAACGGCACCCAAGTTTGGACCAACGTGACCTCCAGTTTGACTAACTTTATTAAGCAATACTTGGCGGATTTCAGTTGCTAATTGTGTTAATTGAGCCAAATCCAATTTCTTCAAATCAGCTGGTTGATCAATTGTATTTAAAATTGATGTTTCCATATATTTGTTTCCTACTTTCCTCAATTTTTTTATCGATGTTTTCATACTACGACTTAAAGTAACCTTTAGGTCAAGAACATTTGTCAAAAAAATTTATTTATTTTTAAAATGATTAATCCCCATCACGAATTTTTGTTGACAAAGGATTAAAAAAACCAGTAACCTAATGAGGTTGTATTTTTAATAGGTGGTTAATATGAAAGAAAAATTATTTAAAAAAGCAGATTATAAAAAATTTGTGGCTGGTGATGCCCATTTTGAAAAGGTTCTAACTCGTGGCAATCTTATCTCAATGGGAATTGGCGCTATCATCGGTACAGGTATTTTCATCCTACCAGGAATCGTCGCTTCTGAAACAGCTGGCCCTGGTATCACAATTTCCTTTATTCTGTCAGCTATTGTCTGTGTTATGACGGCAATGTGTTTTGCGGAATTATCTTCAACTTTTCCGGTTGCTGGTAGTACATATTCATACGGAAGTATCATTTTTGGACAGTTTCCCGGTTGGTTAATTGGCTGGGCTCTATGCTTGGAATACGTTTTAGGTGTGTCAGCCGTATCTTCAGGCTTTTCAGCTTACTTCGTCAGTCTCTTCAAAGGATTAGGCATGGCTCTACCAAAAGCAGTTACAGGTCCATTTGAACCTTCTAACGGAACTTTCATTAATCTACCTGCTGTTATCGTTTTGGTCTTAATTTACTTATTACTTCGTCGTGGCGTTTTGGCCTCAGCTAGAATGAATACCGTAATGGTTTTTGTAAAAATTTCAGTTGTCCTAGCTTTCATTATTATCGGCCTATTCTATATCAAACCAGCTAATTATCATCCCTACTTCCCAATGGGTGGTATGGGTGTCGTCAAAGGGGCGGCTTTAGTCTTCTTTGCTTATCTAGGTTTTGACGTTATTCCGTCCTCGGCACCAGAAGTTAAAAATCCTCAAAAAAATATTCCTATAAGTATCATGAGTTCGTTAGCTGTCTGTGCAATTCTTTACGTTATTTTATCCGCCGTTTTAACTGGAATGGTCAGTTATAAAGATTTAAATGTTTCTGATCCCGTTGTCTTTGCTCTACAAAAAGTAGGCTTGAACAAAGTAACCTTTTTGATCAGTATCGGTGCCTTAGCCGGAATGTTTACTATGATGCTCAACACCGTTTACGGTGGTTCGCGTCTAATTTACGCCCTCGGACGTGATGGTATGATCCCTGAAGCATTTGGAAAAATTCATCCCAAAGCTAAGATGCCAATGCTTTCACTCAATGCCATTTCACTCCTAGCCATTCTTCTCGGTGGTTTCGTTTCCTTAAAAGAGCTAACTAGCTTGGTAAATATTGGAACACTGATTTCCTTTGTCTTCGTAGCCTTAGGAATTATTAAATTGAGACACCGCAGTGATGTACCAAAGAGTGAATTCAAAGTTCCTCTATATCCTTGGTTACCAATAATTTCTGCTATCTCATGTGTTATCTTAATGACTCAAGTTAGTATCAATTCTTGGATCACTTTCATCTTCTGGATCTTAATCGGTGTAGGAATTTACTTCGCTTACGGTTATAAAAAGAACGACTAAAAAATGCTATAAAACACGTTGATGTGTTTTATAGCATTTTTTATTCAGCAAAGTAAGGTTCAATAATTTCTAGTTTCTTATTATCCAAATCTAATTTAGCTTTTAACCCATATGGCAAAGCTGTTCTGGGATAAGCATGTCCAAAGTTAAAATTCGTCATCAACGGTGTCTTAGTATCCGCTGTCTCCTCTTTTAGAACTTGGCAGTATTCTTCATAGTGAACTTCATTCTGAGGTTTACCAGTGATAATAGCGGCAACTACTTGCAAGATTCCCTTGGCCTTCAAATTCTTCAACATCTTACGATATTCTTCTGGTGTCGGTTTTTCTTCACTAGTTTCCAAGAATAAAATTTTACCCTCAAACTCTTTGGCATCAGGAATCAAATGATATTTTTCATTAATTTTCGGTTCATCGTTATAACGTTTATCAGTAAGTAGGCTATTGAGACTATCTATACAGCCACCTAGTAACTTTCCTTCGACAATTCCTGATCCACGTTGAACTTGATATCCTTTAGTTTCAGAATGACTAACACGAGGTGTATTTAAGGCTGCTTCTGAAAAGTCAGTTCGTTCTTCATACCAGACAGGACTACTTGAAATTTCTGTAGTAGTTGGATTTTGAAAATAATGCTCCAAAGTCTTTTTCGTATATGGAAGTAATTCAGTATCTAACTCAGCTAAATCATTGATAACATTGGGACCGTAAAAAGTTGTTAATCCTAATTGATACAACATCAAATGATCCACCGTCGTATCTGAAAAACCGGTAAATAATTTAGGATGTTGTTGTACGTTTTTAACGAACTCTGGATCATCCAGTAAATAAGGTGCTAAACGATAGGTATCTTCTCCACCAATAGCACAGAAAATACCCTTAATTTGATCAGCAGCAAAGGCCTGTTTCAAGTCTTCGGCACGCTTTTCGGGATGATTTTTTATAAATTCTATTCCCTTCAAACTGTTAGGCATGAATTCTGGAATCAAGCCTAATTCTTCAATCCGTTTCTTGCCCTGATTCAATTCATGTTTGGCAAATTTCTCACCTAATACGCCTGCAGAAAGACTAACGACTGCGACGTGATCTCCCTTTTTCAATGCTTGTGGTTTAATCATTAAACGTTCCCCCTGACTTTTAACAAATACTTATTTTTCAAGAATAATACTCCTGCTACCAAAATAATAATAGGGGTAAGTGTAATTGGGAAAAATAGCATGATAAAAATTCCCGCAACAATTGGTGACAACAATTCACTCATAAGAGTCGTTGCTAAAACAGCTACTACTAGTAAAGTATCAAAGTTTGACAAGAGTGTTGCAGCTGCAAAACCAGCTGTCATCGTGGCAAAGGTGATTGGAAAAATATCTCCTCCACGCCAATTAAATGTTAAACACCAAACTAAGAAAATTAATTTTAATAGTGCCATCAAAAATAGATAGGTCGCCGATTGATTACTCCAAGCTCCAATCAACAAATGCAAACTATGTTGACCAGAGAATAATAGGTTGGGCTCTAAATATGAAATAGCGATGATTCCTAACGCTCCTAAAGCAATCCTCACGGCTAAATTCAAGTTTAACTGTTGAATAGTCTTTTCAAATAAATGATTTAATTTCTTCAAAATCATTCCGACAATGATTCCTACTATCATCAGAAGCGGCACAATCCACAATTCGCTTAACTGCCAATGTGAACGACCTAATTTCATAATAAAAGAAGGCTGATCAGTTTGTTTAATCAATAGAACGAATGCCAACAAACCGTTAATGGAGAAAACTATATAGAGTAATTTTTTCCATTTCAGAAGTTTTGGCGTCTTGGGAGCAATCTTCTCATCATATTTCTGACGATATTTGAAAGGATTTAAGAGACGTTTTATTGATGTTCCCAAAGATAATCGTTTTAGCTCATCATATTGAAAATAAAAATAACGTAAATTATCGGCTTGCCAAATTGACAGTGAAATAATAGCACTCAACAATGCTGCTTCAGGGCCGACGCCACTTCCAAAACTTAAAATGACTAGAGTTACCAACAAATTCAAAAAAACATCTTGATAATCAATCGTCTGATTTTGTTTCAACTCCTTCAACGAATCCTTCGAAGTCTTGGGAAGATTTGGCCAACGTTTTAACAAAAAGTACAGTATAAAACTGCCGGCAACGATTAAAACTGTTTGAAAAATATGACTATTACTAAGCCAAACAACTTTAGTTAAAAAGCCTTCAATAACTAAAAAGGCTGCTGCAATAAGGCCAATAATAGCACTCAATAATAATCCATAACTGACGAATAAAACTTTTTTGATAGCCACCACCTACTCTCGTAAATTAAGAAAATTATAGCATTGAAATTTGGATAAAAAAAAAGAGTCCTGCATGTCTGCAGGACCCTTTATGTGGTAAGGTGCGGTGATTTTCCAAACGCTTGCGCGCCAACCACGTACCCTTACCTCGGTTTGGCACCAAGATGTAGTATCGCACGTTCAAACATCCCCGTCAATCTAAATCGTAACGAAAGTTATTTTAAAGTATACTTGACAATTAATACCTCGCTATACATAATATGATGTTAAAGGAGGTATTACATGAACCCACAACTAAAAAAGGGATTATTAGATGTCTGCGTTCTTGCTAAACTCCGTAATTCCGAATCTTATGGTTATGCTATTATCCGTGATCTAGAGCCAATGATTGAAATATCCGAATCTACCTTGTACCCAATACTTAAACGTTTATTAGCAAAAGACGCTATTACCGTAACAAAACGAATACATAATAATCGAATTAGAAAATATTATAAAATAACAGCCATCGGTGAAGATGAAATAACTAAATTTCTTAATGACTGGCAGAATGTAGAAATAATTGTCGATTACATTCGGGGAGGAAATATCAATGACTAAAGAAGAGTTTTTAATTGAACTAAAAATCCGATTGAAGAAGTATGGAATCGCTAATAGTGACCAGTATATTAGTTACTACTCTGAATTTTTAGATGATCTAATGGAAGATGGTTACAGTGAAAAAGAAGCAATCAACAAAATCGGCTCCCCAAATAAGGTTATTCTATCAATTCTTTCAGACGAAAACGTTCAAATTCCCCAAGCCAAAAGTAAAGTTAAAAGTGCACTATTATTATTGGGAATTCCCGTATGGGGACCTATTATAGTTGCAGGATATATTATTCTATTAGCACTAGCATTCGCAGTAATGATTTGTGGTATAGCCCTTTCTCTTTCTGGAATCTGGCTGTTATTAGGAAGTCTAGTGGTTCTATTCAAAACTGGTATTTTAAATTTTCTATTTCAATTAGGAACCGCTTTTATTTTTGGGGGATTAGGTATAGTATTCTGGCAATTATTTTTATTCAGTTTTCAAAAAACTTATAGCCTAGTTAAGATAATGTTTCATAGTTTTACGAAAGAGAGACTTGATCATGAATATATTTAACTTCAATAAAAAACTTATGTTATTGGGTTTAGCTATTACATTTTTAGGAATAGTACTTTGTATAATAATTTTTGCTTGTTTGGGATTTGATATAAACCAAATACTTAAGAATTCCGGTAATATTTATTCTCCCATAAATTGGTCTTCCAAATGATAAGAATATTATCTACAAATATATTTTGTTCTCAAAAAAACGGCTGAAATCACAATGATTTCAGCCGTTTTTCATTTATTGTTTCACATGGAACATATTGTATAAAGACATATGTTCGCCACTATATATTGTGGTCAATTTAATTCATTATTTTTCAATAGTCTTGACCAAATCATAACAGAGTTTATGACTAAGAATAGCTGACTCTGGACTAACTGGATTTTCTCCATCATTAGTAACTGCATTGAGAAATGCTCTAGTAATTGGATCAAATCCTCTTGTCACCAAAGTATTCTCCCAATCAGGGCGTGAGGTTTGTGTCACTGCTCCAGTTTGATATGTTTGTAAGAGATTTAAGTTAGTAACCACCTGACGTGTTTTTGAACCTTGAACGGTGGTCATTTCTAAATTACTGCCGCCAACCATATTCGTAATAACTTGAACGTGACTCTTTGCCCCAGTCAAAGTGATATAACCTTGCTCCAAATTATCATCATCCGTAACTAAAAAGTTATCTACTTTTTGAATAGGCTCATCCATTAAATAAACTGCTGTATCGACTGAATGAATCATCAGATCAAAAATAGCAAATGCTGTTGGTTGTAACGCATTCTCACGAATCTTTTCTGAGACGATTGTTCGTTTATCAGCGATTTGTTTTAACTGCTGATCAAATGGTGCAAATCGACGATTAAAACCACAAGTTAACAATAGTTTCTTCTCTACGGCTAGTTGATAAAGTTCTTCTACTTCTGCTAAATTCTCTGAAACTGGTTTATCGACATAAACGTTAATACCAGCCGTCAATAGTTGTTTAATGATCTGATAATGAGTTTGTGTGGGCGTATGAACAAAGACTGCTAATGGTTTCTCAGCTATCAATTGATCCAAAGTTTGATGAAAGTGTTTGAAACCATACTTCTGTTCCAACATCTCTCCTTTAGCTTCATTTCTAGTTGTTAAATGCCATTCGTATTTATTTTGCAAAGTCGCCATAACTGGTAAATAAGCTTTTTGCGCAATATTACCCAGTCCAATAACACCAATTTTTTCCATATATCTAACCTCTTAATTTTGATTGAACAATTTCAAATGTTCTTTGAGGTACTTTCCAGTTAAACTAGCCGAATTATTTGCAACCGTTTTCGGTGTACCTGTTGCTACAATCTTACCACCATTGACTCCACCTTCGGGACCTAAATCATTGATGTAATCAGCATTGGATATAATATCCAAATCGTGTTCAATTACGATGATTGTGGCGTGACGTTTCAACAGTTTATTAAAGACATCTAACAATACTCCAACATCCTTAGGATGCAAGCCAACACTAGGTTCATCGAAGATAAAGAGTTGATTCTTTTGACTACGCTTCATATAAGTAACTAACTTCATTCTTTGAGCTTCCCCACCGGACAAAGTTGGTGTACTCTCACCTAATTTAAGATAGCTTAATCCAATATTGATCAAAACATCTAGTGTATTTTTGATTTGAGGAACATCTTGAAAAAATTCATCAGCCTGTTTAACTGACATATCTAAGATCTCAGCAATATTCTTACCGTGCCACATAATATCAAGAATCTCTTTTTTATAACGATTTCCGTGGCAGACAGGACAAGTTTGGACCATATCAGGTAAGTACTGAATATCCAAAGTAATTACACCAGTACCACCACAATTTGGACAAGCACCTTGCTTATTGTTGTATGAGAAATAAGTTGGCGTAAATTTCTTGGCTTTAGCCTCTGGTGTTTGTGCAAAGATTTTTCTTAAATGATCCAAAATTTTAGTGTAAGTTCCAACCGTCGAACGAACATTTTTACCAATTGGAACTGAATCGACTTTAACAATATTTTTAATATCAGCGTTATCAACTGATTTGACAAATTTAGGTAGTTTTTCACTATCAATCTTGGCTTGTAATGCTGGTAATAGACTTTCAAAAATTAAGGTCGTTTTACCAGAACCTGACATCCCTGAAACGATATTAAGTGATTCTTTGCTAAATTTAGCTGTCATATCGTGAATGTTATAACGGTCTCCAATTTGAATACTGATAGTTCCCTTTTTAAAGGCCTCTGTTGGTTGATGTTTGATAATATCGGCTTTACCTGTTAAATAAGGTTGGATCACAGAATCAGGATGATGCTCAATTTCCTCGACTGTCCCTTGTGTAATGACACGACCACCATCTGCACCAGAATCAGGACCAATTTCAATTACATAATCGGCAGCCGCAATAATACTCGTGTCATGATCTACGACAATCAAAGAATTCCCTAATCTGACTAATTCACGTAAGATTTTAATCAAACCATCCACGTTAGCAGCATGTAATCCGACACTAGGTTCATCTAAAACATACAAAACTCCAGTCATCTGATTTCTGATTGTCCGAGCTAATTGAATTCTCTGAAGTTCACCAGTTGACAAAGTATTACCAGCACGAGAAATGGATAAATAGTTAAGGCCCAAATCGACGATGGGTGATAGCAAATCTAATAATTCATTAGTCAAATTTTTGCCTAAGGATTTCATATCATCAGGCAACCAGTCCATAATTTTTTGACAAAAATCTTGAAGTTGGGAAATCGTAAATTGGGAAACTTCAGCGATATTCTTGTCGACTAATTCATTGGTGAATAACTTAGGATTAAAACGACTACCATGACAATCTGGGCAAGTTTTTTCAGTATAAAATCTTTCCAAACGTGTCAAAGTATTCTCGTTCTTAGTACTCTTCAAACTATTCTTAACGGCAGTTATCGCATTCTCATAGAGGGCATTCAGTCTAAATGAACGTCCTGTCTTAGTAGGAACCAAAATCTCTTTCTTTTGTTCCTTACCATTAATAACGATATCCTTTTCCTTTGCTGATAAGTCTTTGAATGGGACATCGGTTCTAACGCCTAATTCTTTAATAATATCTTTTTGTAAAGTTCTTCCAGGCAAATTCCAAGACCTTACAGCACCTTCATCAATACTTAGGGATTGATCCGGAATAATCTTGTCTAATTCAATTTCCTTTAAGAAACCTGTACCCTGGCAAGTAGGACAAGCACCATCAGAATTGAAGGCAAAGTCCTCAGCACTAAAAGCCATAAATTTAGCCTGACAAACAGGGCAAGTCATCATCCCCATAGCTTCATCACTAGTTGGTAGATCCATAGCTTCTGAAATTTTCAAAGTTGGATCTAACCGATGACCATTAGGGCAAACTACTGAAGCTAGTCTTGAGAACATCAATCTTAAAATATTCAAACTCTCAGTCATTGTTCCAACGGTTGAACGAACACTAGGTACAACAGGACGTTGTCTTAAAGCAATCGTTGAAGGTAAATTCTTGATGTTCTTAACGTCAGAACGGCCCATTTGTGTGATTCTTCTTCTTGTGTAAGTCGACAAAGCATTTAGATACTTTCTAGCTCCTTCTGCATAAATCGTATCCATAGCTAAAGAAGATTTTCCTGAACCCGAGACTCCGGTAATCGCCACAAAAGAATTCAAGGGAATATCTACATCGATATTCTTAAGATTATTGGCGTTGGCACCAATGACCTCAATATTATCTGGAATATAATTTTTATGTCTAATTGTCATAACTTTCTCCCTCTAATTAACAGGTAGATTATAACATTGCCGTTTGTTATTTCTTAACATAACGATGAAGTTAAATTCTGACACCTGTTTATCAAATGATAAACGGCGGCGGAATGTCGTATTTTCTTTCTATTCTAAACAAAGAAGGACCATGTCGCTTGCGACATGGTCCTTCCGATTTTTCATACATTATATTTTAAAAAAGTAGCGTTATAACGATTGGCTAGTTTACCTCGGGCAACTTAGCAATTTTACCCTGTTCAATATAGACACTCAAAATACCAATATCAGCCGGATTTACACCACTGATACGACTTGCTTGAGCAATTGTTTCAGGATTGATCTTACTTAATTTTTGAACGGCTTCAGTAGCTAAACTATCAACCTTTGTATAATCAATACGAGCAGGAATTTTCTTTGATTCCATCTTTTTCAAACGATCAATTTGAAGTTGTTCCTTCTTAATATAACCAGCATACTTCGTAGCAATTTCAACTTGTTCAGCAACCCGATTATCAACTGGAAAATCAGCTGCACCGACCATATCAATAATATCTTGATAGTGAACTTCTGGTCTTCTCAAGAAATGATCAGCTAACACACCATCTTTCAAAGGCTTTAAGTCATGTGCTTTTAAGAATGGTAAAGCTTGCTTAGGGGTAATCATCTTACGTGAAAGACGATCTAACTCCATCTTAATGGTCTGACGTTTCTCTTTGAAGGCGTTATAACGGTCATCGTTAATCAATCCAAGGGCATAGCCTTTGTCAGTTAAACGAAGATCAGCATTATCGTGACGTAAAATCAAACGATATTCTGCACGGCTAGTTAATAGACGATATGGTTCATTAGTTCCCTTAGTTACAAGGTCATCAATCAAAACACCGATATAAGCTTCGTTACGATGTAAGATAAATGGATCTTTACCTTGGGCACGTAGAGCAGCATTGATACCAGCCATAATTCCTTGTCCAGCAGCCTCTTCATAACCTGATGTTCCATTCATCTGTCCGGCAGTAAAGAGGTTCTTTACAACTTTTGTTTCAAGATTTAACTTCAATTGCCATGGTTCGATAACATCGTATTCAATGGCATATCCAGGACGCATCAACTTAGCATTTTGAAGTCCAGCGACTGAATGAAGCATCTTCAATTGAATTTCCTCAGGCATAGAAGTTGAGAAATCTCCAACATAATACTCTTGAGTATCCTTACCTTCTGGCTCTAGGAAGATCTGGTGTCTTGGCTTATCAGCGAAACGAACAATCTTATCTTCGATTGATGGGCAATATCTAGGACCAACACCCTTGATAACACCAGAGAACATTGGTGCACGGTTAAGGTTCTCACGAATAATCTTATGTGTATCAGCGTTAGTATAAGTCATCCAACATGAAATTTGGTGTTGAAGATAACTTGAATCAGGTGTTTCAAATGAGAAGTGATTAGGTTCTTTATCACCTGGTTGTTCGATGGTTTGGTCAAAATCAATTGTGTCCTTATTAACACGAGGAGGTGTACCTGTCTTAAATCTTGTTAGCTTGAAGCCATGCTTCTCAAGATCTTCAGATAACTTGATTGAAGGAATACTGTTATTAGGACCAGATGAATATGTCAATTCACCAATGATGATCTTACCTCTGGATGATGTACCTGCTGTTAAGACAACAGATTTAGCGTGATATTTAGCTCCAGTAGCTGTAACGATACCTTTGCAGACACCATCTTCAACGATCAATTTTTCAGCAATACCTTGGCGGAGTGTTAAATTAGGTTCCTTTTCCAAAGTATTCTTCATTTCACGATGATACATATTCTTATCGGCTTGGGCACGGAGTGCTCTAACAGCGGGTCCCTTACCAGTGTTAAGCATTCTCATTTGGATATAAGTCTTATCGATGTTGCGGCCCATTTCGCCACCTAAAGCATCAATTTCACGGACAACGATTCCCTTAGCTGGTCCACCAACTGAGGGGTTACATGGCATGAAGGCTACCATATCCAAATTGATTGTAATTAATAATGTCTTTTCGCCCATTCGAGCGGCAGCCAAAGCAGCTTCTGAACCCGCATGGCCGGCACCTACAACGATAACGTCATAAGTTTCTGAATCAAATTCTTTAACTTCCATTTTTCCACCTATTAACTTAAATTAACTATTTTCCTAAACAGAATTGTGAGAACAATTGTGTAATTAACTCATCTGGATAACTTTCACCGGTAATTTCGCCGAGAGTGTTCCAGCAAGCCGTCATATCGATTTGTACAAGGTCAATAGGCATTCCAGCCTCAATCCCTGAAATAACGTCATTAAGACTGTTTTTAGCCTTACGAAGCAATCCTGCTTGTCTAGCACTAGTAATAATGACATTACTACTATTATCTTCAATTCCTGAATTAAAGATTTTACCGATGGTTTGTTTAATTGTTTCAATACCATCATTTTTAATAGCTGAAGTTTGTAGAATAATATCATCATCCTTCAACTGAACTACTGAATTAGGCGTTATAACGGGCATCAAATCATTCTTGTTAAAAATAACGATTCGTTTCTTGTCCGTTGTAGCATTTAACAGTTCAATATCGTCTTCTTCTAGTTCTCGACTAGAATCCAAAACTAAGATTACCAAGTCAGCACTCTTTAAAGCACTCTTAGAACGTTCAACACCGATCTTCTCAACTTTGTCTTCAGTATCACGAATTCCGGCTGTATCGATCAATTTAAGCGGTACGCCGTCAATATTGACATATTGTTCAACCACATCACGTGTCGTTCCAGCAACATCAGTTACGATAGCCTTATCTTCGTCCAAAAGACGATTCAAAAGACTAGATTTACCAACATTAGGTTTTCCGACAATAGCGGTAGCTAAACCATGTTGTAAAATTTCACCACTATCAGCTGTCTTTAACAGTTGATCAATACTTGAACTTACAGTACGAGCTTTTTCCAACAACAATTTAGTTGTCATTTGATCCGTATCGTACTCTGGATAATCGATATTAACTTCAACTTGAGCTAAAGAATCCAAAATTTCTTGACGTAAGTTAGCGATCAAGTGATGTAAATTTCCATCCAACTGATTGACAGCTACTTGCATAGCTTTGTCAGTTTTCGCACGAATTAAATCCATCACGGATTCGGCTTGTGTCAAATCAATTCGGCCATTTAAAAAGGCTCGTTTTGTAAATTCACCAGGTTCGGCCATTCTGGCACCGGAACCAATTAAAAGTTGAAGTACTTTATTTGTAGCAACTATACCCCCATGGGTATTTATTTCTACTACATCTTCACATGTAAAAGTCTTAGGGGCACGCATAACAGAGACCATTACTTCGTCAACCAATGAACCATCGGCTGGATCAATAATATGACCATAATTAATGGTATGACTTGCAACTTTAGCAAGATCACGTCCCTTAAATAATTTCTTAGCGACTGAAATAGCCTGATCTCCTGACAAACGAACGATGGAGATGGCACCTTCCCCAGGAGGTGTTGAAATGGCTGCGATTGTGTCGTATTCAGTTACTGCACTTGGCATAAAATAGCTCCCTTCTCTATTTTTGAGCATAAAAAAAGTGCATAATCCGCCTGTTCTGACGGAAAAGCACCTTGACTACTTTTCTATATTCGATATTGAAATTTCTAAAACATCTTAACGACATTTTCAGAGATTGTCAATTATTTACGATTCTTATATACACGTTTCTTAGCTTTTCTAAGACGACGTTGTTTATCACGTTCTGCTTCCTCAGCCTGTTTTTGTTCACGACGATACTTGAACGGATTTTGGAAAGCCAATGTCTGAAGAACTTGGAACGCATTAGTTACAACCCAATAAATTGTAATAGCTGATGGGAATGTTAATGCGGGAACGAAGATAAAGATTGGCATGACGTAAGTCATAATCTTCGTTGTCGCATTTTGTTGTGGTTGTGAATAGCTGGAAATGTATGTACTTAAGAAAGTAAATACACCAGCTAAGATAGCCATGATGTAATATGGATCAGCTTTTCCAAGTTGCATCCATAAGAAAGTACCATCACGTAATTGTGTTGTCTTGTAAATAGCTTGATACAAGGCGAACATAACTGGCAATTGAATTACCAATGGCAAACAACCAGCCACAGGATTAACTCCTGCTTCACTATATAGCTTTTGTGTTTCTTCCCTCAATTTTTGTTGAGTCTCAACGTCTTTTGATGAATATTTATCCTGAAGAGCCTTCATTTGAGGCTGAATCTTCATTTGCTTATTCATACTTCTGATTTGAAGCCAGTTAAGTGGCAATAGAATAACACGCACAATAACTGTGAAAAGAACGATAGCCCAACCATAACTATTACCAACGATTGATGCTAACCAAAGAATGAATTGCGAGAAACTATACAAGATATAGTGATCCCAGAATCCAGTACTATGGCTTGTGATTGGTTCATTTAGGTTAGAACAACCAGCCAAAACCAATACAACACTAAGTAATAGTGCAATACCTATGTACTTCTTTAAGCTTTTTTTATTCACTTTTACACCCATTATTTTTTATTTATTAAAATTTAATATCCTACTGTAATATTTTACCCAATTTTAATAAATGCACAATATTCTTTTTTGTTTCAAACATGTCCAAATCTATAGCTGGTTTTCTTGCAATAATCAAGAAATCTAATTCTGCAGGAAGTTCTGGTTTCAATTCCAAAAGTGATTGACGAACGTATCTTTTAATACGATTACGACCAACCGCAGTATGTGAAACCTTTTTTCCTACAGATAATCCAACACGAAAATGTTTTTGGTCCTTTTTCGCAATCTTATATAGTACAAAGTTGCGATTAGCGACTGAATATCCATTTGAATAGACATATTGAAACTCATTTTCTTTTTTTATTCGATAGCTTTTTCTCATATGTCACCAGACTACTCTCGTTTTGTAATAAAAAAAGACCACCAAATTGTTTAGTGATCCTTCAAAACTAAGCTGATAATACTTTGCGACCCTTTTTACGGCGTCTTGCTAGAACTTTGCGACCATTACTTGTACTCATTCTCTTCATGAAACCATGGACGCGTTCACGGTGACGCTTCTTTGGTTGATATGTTCTCTTTGTAGTCATCAGTAAACCTCCTGACTCTTATATTAAAAATTTTTTAAATAACACTTCTTCAGACAATTGCTTAACTATAATATCATGTTCTAGCTTGAATTTAAACAGCTAATTTCCTATTAATGTAATTCTTTATCAAAAAGTTTTTCGCATTTTTGACTGTGGATAATTTATTTAAAGATTTGATAACTTATTTTTTCCACAGCTCCTTAAACAGGGTTTTCCAACTGTTAACTTTGTTGTGTTTTAGTTTTCCACAGAATTTGTGGAATTCTTGTTTTTTGTTTGTAACACCTGCAAATCAAGACTTTCCCAGTCTTATAATTGTGGATAACTATGTTAACAACTGAAATCAGTTTCCATTTTCCACAAAGCTGTGGATTAATAAATTACCTGTTGTTATTTCTTCATAATTTAAACAAGTGTTCTGTGGAAAACTTCTTAATAGAATGATAAACTATAGACTGTCATTTTAGGGAAAAAATTATCCACAACTTAAGATTGGGGGGAAATAATTGCAAAATATAAATAACTCAACTGATCCAAAACTAACAGAATTTTGGGATTATTTTACAAACAAACTTAGATCTCAATTAACATCTGTCAGTTATTCAACTTGGGTTGAAAGTGCAAATCCCTTATACATAGATGGAAATAACATTTATATTTCAGTCCCAACAAAACTGCATAAGGACTATTGGGAACGAAATTACACCGAAAAAATTGCTATTTACTCATATGAATTAAACGGAATTGAACTTAACCCAATTATTGAAAATGATGATGAAGTCACAAAAAAAGAGGAACAAGAAATTGCTCCCCAAGTTGAGCCAGCCACTGAAACTGCTCAACCAAAACATATATTTCATAATTCACATTTGAATCCGAAATATACTTTTTCATCATTTATTGTCGGTAGTGGAAACCAAATGGCTCACGCCGCAGCTCTTGCTGCAGCTGAAGATCCAGGTGGTGTCTACAATCCATTATTTATTTATGGAGGCGTTGGTTTAGGAAAAACTCATTTAATGCAAGCTATTGGACATCAAATGATCAAACTCGATCCAACCGCCAAAGTGAAATACGTTACCAGTGAAACTTTCGCAAATGACTTTATTAATTCCATCCAAATGAGGACACAGGATGATTTTCGTCAAGAATATCGCAACGTCGATCTACTATTAATAGATGACATTCAATTTTTTGCCGAAAAAGAGGGTACTCAGGAGGAATTTTTCCATACTTTTAACGAATTGTACGAAAATGGTAAGCAAATTGTCATGACTTCTGACCGCTTGCCAAATGAAATCCCTAAATTACAAGCCAGATTGGTTTCCCGTTTCACTAGTGGTTTATCAGCTGATATCACTGCTCCTGATCTCGAAACTCGAATTGCTATTCTAAGAAACAAAGCCAAAGCGGAACATCTAGAGATTCCTAATGATACTTTGTCTTACATTGCTGCGCAGATTGACACAAATGTCCGTGAACTTGAAGGTGCTTTGATACGTGTTCAAGCTTATTCAACGACCAAAAACACTGATATAACCAAATCTGTTGCTGCTGATGCTTTGAAGGCCTTTAAACTATCTAATGATAAAAAAGGTTTATCCATCGCAAAAATTCAAAGCAAAGTTGCGAAATTTTATCATGTCTCCGTACAAGATTTAAAAGGTAAGAAACGTGTGAAATCAATTGTTGTGCCTCGACAAATCGCGATGTACTTGGCTCGAGAGCTGACAGATCGATCACTTCCACAAATTGGTATGGAATTTGGCGGAAAAGATCATACAACTGTTATGCATTCTTGTGATAAAATATCCGAATTGGCTCTAAAAGATGACGATTTAAAACGTTCCATCAACGAATTAAAAGATGACCTTAGAAATTAACATGTTCATAACTTTTGAGTTTTCCCAGAGTTATCCACACCTGTTAATAACATTCGAAAATCTTATGAATATTAAGTTTTAGTGACTTATCCACAGTTTTAACAGGCCCTACTACTACTTCTATATTTATATTAATTAATTAAAAAAGGGAGTTACCTATGAAATTTTCTATTGACCGATCAAAATTCATCAACCAAACAAGTAACGTTCAAAGAGCAATTTCAACAAAGACAACTATTCCAATTTTGACTGGAATGAAATTAGATCTTTCTGAAAGTGGTTTGACTATTACCGGAAGTAATTCAGATATTTCAATTACTTCATTCATTTCTAAAGAAAATTCTGAAAATGATTTAAAAATTGAAAATACTGGCTCAATTGTTTTACCAGCTAGATTTTTCAATGAAATCATTAAGAAACTTCCTGGTGACAACTTTGAACTTGAAGTTTTGGAAAATAATCAAACTTTAATTAAATCAGGTGTTTCTGAATTTACTATCAACGGATTAGATGCCGTTAATTATCCACACCTTCCAGAAGTAGAAACTGACAATCAGTTAGTTCTACCAACAGATGTCTTTAAAGAAGTTGTTAATCAAACTGTTATTGCTGTTTCGACTCAAGAAAGCCGTCCAGTTCTAACTGGTGTTAATTTCCTAATCAGTAATGAAGGATTAACAGCAGTTGCTACAGATAGTCATCGTCTTTCTCAAAGAAGAATCAACATTACTAGTGATGAAGACTACAATTTGATCATTCCTGGTAAGAGTTTGACTGAATTAGTTAGAACTATCAGTGACAGTGTTAAAGAAATTTCAATGTCAATCTCAGAAAATCAAGTTTTGTTCAGTTTTGACAACATCATGTTCTACTCAAGACTATTGGATGGTAGATATCCTGAAACTGATCGTTTGATTCCTGAAGAATCAAGTACTAAGTTGACATTCGACTCTTCAAAACTATTAGCCTCAGTTGAACGTGCATCTTTGCTTTCACACGAAAGTAGAAATAACGTTATTAAATTGGAAATCAAGGCTGTGGATAAAAAAGCTACTCTTTATGGTAATTCTCCAGAAGTTGGTACTGTGGAGGAAGTCTTGGATTTTGACAACCTTGAAGGGGAAGATTTAGAGATTTCATTCAACCCTGATTATTTGAAAGATGCTTTGAGATCATTTGGTAGCAATACTACAATCGAAATGAGTTTCACATCTCCATTGCATCCATTTACACTAAGACCTGTTGAAGATCGTGATAATTTCGTACAACTTATCACTCCAGTTCGTACATTTTAATGTGAAATTAGCCAAATAGGCTGAACTTTTCGGTTCGGCCTATTTTTTTTTGCATTATATATTTAAACGCCGTAGTTTTGCGTAAGAACTTTTTTTGAACAATTTTAGTGGGTGGATACTCATTATCGGAAAAATTGCTCAAAACGGCTGATATTTCGTTCTGAGTTGTTTTTTATTGTGAAAACAACTATAATATTAGTATGTCATTAATGGATAAATCTAATAAATAGGGTGTTAACTATGTCTGAAAAAATTAAGCTTGAAACTGAATTTATTACTTTAGGTCAACTTTTAAAAGATGAAGGTGTCATCGGGACTGGTGGCCAAGCCAAATGGTTTTTGAAAGAAAATTCAGTCTTACTTAATGGCAGTCCTGAGGATCGTCGCGGTAAGAAGTTACGTTCTGGCGATGTAATAGTTGTCGGTGATCAAACTTTTGAAATTGAATAAATGTTTGTTAAAGAACTAAAACTTCAAAATTACCGTAACTATGAATCCTTGCAGGTCGAATTTTCACCAAACATTAATGTGTTTTTAGGTGAGAATGCCCAAGGCAAGACCAATTTATTAGAGGCTATGTACTTTTTAGCTTTAACAAGAAGCCATCGAACATCAAATGACAAGGATTTAATTAAGTGGGGCAGTGATTTTGCTCGAATTTCTGGAACCGTGATAAAAGATAATTCTAGTCGCTTGAAGTTAGATTTGGTGATTAGTAAATCTGGTAAAAAGGCTAAATTGAATAATTTAGAGCAACGTAAGTTGTCAACGTACATTGGTAATTTGAATGTAGTTCTTTTTTCACCGGAAGATCTTTCAATCGTTAAAGGTAATCCAGGAATCAGGCGGAAATTCATTGATATGGAATTTGGTCAAATGTCGACGCAGTATTTGAAGACAATGAGTCAATTCCGTTCGGTTTTAAAACAACGTAATGCGTATTTGAAGAAACTTCAGCATCATCAAGCAAAGGATTTGATCTATTTGGATGTTTTATCCGATCAATTTGCGGCTTATTGTGCTGAAGTAGTTTTTTCACGCTTACAATTTTTGCAAAAGCTTCAAGGCTATATTGAAAAGATTCATGCAAACATAACTGAAGATCATGAAAAATTAGAAATTACTTACAGCACATTTTTCAATACTGATGGTAAAACTCTTGAAAATATTTATGATATTTTCAAAGATACTTTCAAAAAGAATTATCAACGTGAAATTCAACGTGGTGTGACCTTAGCTGGACCGCATCGTGATGATATCAAGTTTTTAGTTAATGGAAAAAATGCTCAAGATTTTGGTTCGCAAGGTCAACAGCGTTCGGTTGCACTAAGTTTGAAATTAGCTGAAGTTGAATTGATGAAAGATCAAGTTGGTGATTATCCGATTCTTTTATTAGATGACGTGTTATCGGAACTTGATCACAAACGCCAAACCCATTTACTGTCGTCGATCAAACAAGGAATTCAAACGTTTATCACGACAACATCAATAGATGATGTGGATCCTGATTTGGTGAAGAATCCGAATATCTTAAATATTAATAATGGCAAAGTTCAACAGGAGGAGATTTAATGGCTGAAGACAGAAAAGCTGAGCTAGAAAAAAGAGAAGAACAAGTCGAAGAATATGATGCTAGTCAAATTCAAGTTCTTGAAGGACTAGAGGCTGTTCGTAAACGTCCCGGTATGTATATTGGCTCTACTAGTAAGCAAGGTTTACACCACCTTGTTTGGGAAATTATTGATAATGGTATTGATGAAGCTTTAGCTGGCTTCGCAACAAAGATTGAAGTTACTGTTGAACCTGATAACTCCATTACTGTTACTGATGATGGACGTGGTATTCCAGTTGATATTCAAAAGAAAACTGGTAAACCAGCTCTTGAAACGGTTTATACAATTTTGCATGCCGGAGGAAAATTCGGCGGTGGCGGATACAAGGTATCTGGTGGACTTCACGGTGTTGGTGCCTCAGTTGTTAACGCCTTGAGTAGTGAGCTAGATGTTGAAGTTGTTCGTGGTGGAAAACGCTACGGTATCGACTTTAAACGTGGCAAGGTCAATAATGCCATGCACATTATTGGTGATGCTAAAGAATTTGAACATGGTACGAGAGTTCACTTTGTGCCAGATCCTGATATCTTTACAGAAACAACAATTTACGATGATAAAGTTTTAACGACTAGAATTCGTGAACTAGCTTTCTTAAATAAAGGACTCAAACTTACATTTACAGATAAAAGAGCTGATACAGCTGAAAAATTAGTATTCCATTATGAAGGCGGAATTAGAAGTTACGTTGAATTTATGGATAAGGATAAAGAAGTTCTCTTTGATGAACCAATTTATCTTGAAGGTGTTCAAGACGGTATTACAGTTGAAGTTTCATTGCAATATACTGATGAATATCACACTAATTTGATGACTTTCGCTAATAACATTCATACCTATGAAGGTGGAACTCACGAAGTTGGATTCAAGACAGCTTTGACACGTGTTATTAACGATTACGCTCACAAAAATAAAATGTTAAAAGATACTGAAAAATTATCTGGTGAAGATGTTCGTGAAGGAATGACTGCGGTTGTTTCAATCAAGCATCCGGATCCACAATTTGAAGGTCAAACTAAGACTAAGCTTGGAAATAGTGATGCCAGAACAATCACTGATCGTTTATTTAGTGAACACTTCTCCAAGTTCTTGATGGAAAACCCTGACGTCGCTAAAAAGATTGTTGAAAAGGGTTCTCTAGCAACAAAGGCACGTCTAGCTGCTAAACGTGCTCGTGAAGTAACTAGAAAGCAAAATGGATTGGAAATCAGTAATTTACCTGGTAAGTTAGCTGATAATGCTAGTAAAGATCCTGCAATTTCTGAATTATTCATTGTCGAGGGTGATTCTGCTGGTGGTTCCGCAAAAACTGGTCGTTCACGTTTAACACAAGCCATTCTACCTATTAGAGGTAAGATCTTGAACGTTGAAAAAGCTTCAATGGACAAGATTTTGGCTAATGAAGAAATTAGAACATTGTTCACAGCTATGGGTACAGGTTTTGGAGAAGATTTCGATATTTCTAAAGCAAGATATCATAAGATCATTATCATGACCGATGCCGATGTCGATGGTGCTCATATCAGAACTTTGCTTTTGACATTACTTTACAGATATATGCGTCCGGTTGTTGATGCAGGATATGTTTATATTGCCAAGCCACCTTTGTATCAAGTACGCCAAGGTAAGATGATGCAGTACTTTGATACTGATAAAGAAAAAGATGATTTCGTTGAACAATTACCACCAAAGCCAGAACCAAAGATTCAACGTTACAAGGGTCTTGGTGAAATGGATGCTGATCAACTTTGGGAAACAACTATGGACCCTGAGAAGAGAAGATTGGACCGTGTTAACCTCGATGACGCTATCGAAGCTAATGAAATTTTCTCAATGTTGATGGGTGATAAAGTTGAACCTAGAAGAGAATTCATTGAAGAAAATGCACGATATGCTGAAGTAGATTATTAGGGAGGATGGCAATTTAATGGCAGATCATAGAATAGAAAATGTTAACTTGACAGAAGTCATGAAGAATTCCTTCGTTGACTACGCTGCCAGTGTTATCGTGTCACGTGCTTTACCTGACGTGCGTGATGGTCTAAAACCAGTTCATCGCCGTATTCTTTATGGTATGAATGAGTTAGGTGTTACACCTGACAAACCATATAAGAAGAGTGCCCGTTTCGTTGGTGATATTATGGGTAAATATCATCCTCATGGGGATTCGGCTATTTATGAATCAATGGTTAGAATGGCGCAGGATTTTAGTTATCGTTATCCATTAGTTGATGGACACGGAAACTTTGGATCTATTGATGGTGATCCACCTGCTGCTATGCGTTATACCGAGGCAAGAATGAGTAAGATGGCAGTTGAAATGTTGCGTGATATCAACAAAGATACTGTTGACCTTGTTCCTAACTACGATGGTGAAGAAAAAGAACCAATGGTATTGCCAGCCCGATTCCCTAACCTTTTGGTTAATGGTGCAACTGGTATCGCTGTTGGTATGACAACTAATATTCCATCACATAACTTAAAAGAAGTTATTGACGCACTCCATATTTTGATGAGAAATAAGGATGCTACTGTCGCTGATTTGATGAAAGTTATTCCTGGACCTGATTTCCCAACAGGTGGAATTATCATGGGTCGTTCTGGTATCAGAAAAGCCTATGAAAATGGTAAAGGAACAATTATTCTACGTGCTAAAGTTGATGTAGTTACTAAAAAGAGTGGCGCAGAACAGATTATTGTTACTGAACTTCCTTATATGGTTAATAAAGCTCGTCTTGTTGAAAGAATTGCTGAATTAGCTCGTGAAAAGAAGCTAGAAGGAATTACTGATTTAAACGATGAGTCAGACCGTGAAGGTATGCGTATTGTTATTGATATTCGTCGTGATATGAGTGCTTCCGTAGTACTTAATAATCTTTACAAATTAACACAACTTCAAATTTCATATGGTATCAACATGGTTGCTATCGTGGGTAAAACTCCTAGAGTCTTCTCATTGAAGGGCATCTTAGTTGAATACTTGAAGCATCAAGAAATTGTTATCAGACGTAGAACTGAATTTGAATTGAAACGTGCTAAAGCTCGTGCTCACATTCTTGAAGGATTGAGAATTGCTTTGGATCATATTGATGAAATCATCAGTATCATCCGTGGTTCACAAACTTCAGCGATTGCTAAGCAAACGTTAATGGATAAGTACAAGTTATCTGACAAACAATCACAAGCTATCTTGGATATGCGTTTGGTTCGTTTGACAGGTTTGGAACGTGACAAAGTTGAATCAGAGTATCAAGATTTGTTAGTTAAGATTGCTGACTTTGAAGATATTTTGGCTAAACCAGAACGTGTTGATAAAATTATTTATGACGAATTGTTGGAAATTCAAGAAAAATTCGGTGACGATAGAAGAACTGAAATTCGTGCTAGCGAAGTTGCTAATATCGAAGATGAAGATCTAATCGAAGAAGAAAATATTCTAGTTGTATTGACACACAATGGCTATATCAAACGTTTGTCTGCGGATGAATTCCGTGTTCAAAATCGTGGTGGCCGTGGAGTTCAAGGTATGGGAATTCATGATGATGATTTCATTGAACAAATGATTTATACATCAACACATGACCGTCTCTTGTTCTTTACTAATGCCGGTAAAGTTTATCGAATCAAGGGTTATGAAGTTCCCGAATATGGCCGTACGGCTAAGGGAATTCCAGTAATTAACCTATTGAATATCGAAAAGGGTGAAAAGATTCAAACTGTTATCAATGTTGACCGTGATGTTGATGTCGATAATTCATATTTGTTCTTCGTAACTAAATATGGGACAGTTAAGCGTACTCCAGTAACTGATTTCGCTAATATCAGACATTCTGGTTTACGTGCAATCACTCTTAGGGATGAAGATGAATTGACTAATGTCTTCTTAACAGATGGTGATAAGGTCATTATCATCGGAACTCATAAAGGTTATGCCGTAACATTTAAAGAAAGCGATGTTCGTCCAATGGGAAGAACTGCTGCTGGTGTTCGTGGTATTAAACTTCGTGAGGAAGATTATGTTGTCGGCTCTTCAATTGCTGAAGAAGGACAAGAAATTCTAACTATTTCCGAAAAAGGTTATGGTAAGAGAACTTCCGTCAGTGAATATCCTATTAAGGGACGTGGCGGTAAAGGTATCAAGACCGCCAACGTTACTGAAAAGAATGGTCCAATCGCTGGATTGACAGTAGTTGACGGTGATGAAGATATCATGTTGATTACTGACAAAGGTGTTATGATTCGCTTTGGCGTTCATAGTGTCTCACAAACTGGACGTGCAACTTTAGGTGTTAGATTAATCAAGGTTGATGACGATTCAATCGTTTCAACTATGGCTAAGATTGCTGATGACTCAGATGAAGAAGACGATGATTCATCTTCTGATAATGAGACACCAACTAATGATGAAACATCTGAAACAGATAATAATTAAAACTCAATCGTTTCTGCGTAATTTAGATATGTATCCTAATCGGGATGCGTGTCAGGCAGAAACGATTTTTTTATTAGAAATTTTTCTAGTAATTGGTAGGGATTTATGATAAACTCATAACTTGTGAGTATAAAATTGCAGTTAATTTATGCTCCTTGTTCTTTAATTAGAACCATTAGACCATAAGGAGGTGTACAGTCCATGGCTGAAGCACATTACGAAATTACATATATCATTAAACCTGATATTGAAGAAGACGCAAAGAAAACATTAATCGATCGTTACGATAAGATTATTGCTGACAACGGCTCAAAAGTAATCGACTCAAAAGACTGGGAAAAGAAACGTTTAGCATATGAAATTGCTAACTACAAAGAAGGTATCTATCATATTATTAATGTAGATGCTGAAAATGATGAAGCAATTAACGAATTCGACCGTCTTTCAAAGATCGACGATAACATTCTTCGTCACATGATCGTTAGACGTGAAGACTAGTTTTGTTTCACGTGAAACATTTTAAGGAGGCAGATAAATGATTAATCGAGTAGTTCTAGTTGGACGCCTGACACGTGATCCTGAATTAAGATACACTGCCAATGGGGCAGCGGTTGCCAGTTTTACAGTTGCTGTAAACAGACAATTTACTAATTCTCAAGGTGAACGTGAAGCCGATTTTATTAATTGTGTTATTTGGAGAAAAGCTGCCGAGAATTTTGCTAATTTCACTAACAAAGGTTCTCTTGTTGGAATTGATGGACGTCTTCAAACACGTAACTATGAAAACCAACAAGGTCAAAGAGTTTATGTAACAGAAGTTGTCGTTGATAATTTCTCATTACTTGAATCTCGTTCAGAATCTGAAAAGAGAAACTCTGGCAATGGTTCTTCTAACAATGCTAATCCAAATCAAGCACCTAGCTATAATCAACCAAGTCAATCAAATCAGTCTCCATATGGAAACAATAATAACCAAAGTAACAACAATAGTAATAACAACAATAATCAATCTAACAATTCAAACAATAATATGAGCGATCCGTTTGCTGACAATAGTAAACCAATCGACATATCAGATGACGATTTACCATTTTAATATAGAAGGGAGCAATTATAATGGCCCAACAAAGAAGAGGCGGACGTAGAAGACGTAAAGTTGACTTCATCGCTGCTAACCATATCGAATACATCGATTACAAAGATACAGACTTACTTAAGAGATTTATCTCAGAACGTGGTAAGATTTTGCCAAGACGTGTTACAGGTACAAGTGCTAAGAACCAACGTAAACTTACTGTAGCTATCAAGAGAGCAAGAATCATGGCTCTATTACCATTCGTTGCTGAAGACTAATTCTTCACAATTAATTAAAGATCACATTCAGGTGGTCTTTTTTTTATGCTCTCTTAGCGACTATGTCGCTAAGAGAATATTATGCATATATTCGAAAGAATACATACGTTCATACAGTACCTCTATTAAAAGAAGTTATTAAATGGATATATGGGGTAAAGATGATAAAGAGAATTAGGCCTAAAGAGGGGCCTAATTCTCTTTATTTTTTATGAATAAAATGATAGCGGTTACTAAAAACGTCATATATAGTTGACATAAAGATTAATGTGCTTTATATTAAAAGTGTCAAATATATATGACTTTTAGGAAAATGGGTGAATCAATGAATCGGGTTCGTGAATATCGACGTGCTAAAAAATTATCGCAAATGGCCTTAGCGGAAGAAATTGGAGTTGCGCGTCAAACGATTAATTTAATTGAGAATGGTAAATATAATCCATCTTTAGATTTGTGCTTAAAATTGGCTTGGGTTTTGGATACTGATTTGAATACATTGTTTTGGAGGGATGAAGATGAAAAAAGTTAATGACCGAGTATTAAGATGGTTCTTTGGAATATCAGGTGTAATAGATGAACAAGTGAAATCAGAAATTGGCAAGCTTTCCGTAGAAGCATTGATAGCAGTGTTCATTTTTGAAGTACTTTTCAATATTGGGATTGGTACTTACATATATTTCGGTACAATAAAAGATCTTGAATCATTCTTCTTATTCATAATGACATTACATTTATTTTTAGTAATAGGTATTATCACATTCTTTACCAGTTTTAGATTGCAGCGCAGAGGAGTTCTTAATCAAGAGGTCACAACTAAGGCAGGGAAAAGAAATGCAATCAAATCGATTCTTAATAAATACCTGACAAAGCTGCCAATGATGTTTCTTCTTATCTGGTTGTTAGTAACATCCCTTGATTTTAATGGTCAAAACTTTATGGATACTTTATTGAGTTGGTCATCTATCCGTCAGGCTTTGCAACCATCAATAGTCTTAACGATTATCTTTATAATTATTGATATATCTAAGATTAGATTGCTAAAAGATGAAAGTTAAACTATACCTAAGTTTCTACAAGCTCAGAGGGGGAAGATATGAATAAGTTCGATAGATTCGTAATTAAATGGTTTTTAGGTTCAACAACAGTGATTGATGAAAGAACTAAAAATGAATTAGGAATGGCCGCAATACGTGCAGCGTTTGCTTTCTTTGTATTTGAAATGTTGTTTGCTTTAGGGTCGACTATTTATTTAATAAATGCAGATGTGAAAAATTATGAAAATACGTTATATGTAACTATGCTTATCCAAATAATTATGACCTTCGCTATTCTCATTGGATTCATTTCTATCCCACTAGCAAAGAAAAAATTGGGTAATAAAGAAATCAGTCCTGGTAAGAAAAAGAAAACAATGAAGACCATCAAGAATTATTGGATCAAAATGGCACCAATGGAGTTTTTGATTTATTGGTTAGTAAGTGTAGCGTTAAATACAAATAGGAATAGTTTTTTTAATAATTTGTTTGATCCACGTCGAATTACAGACGCATTGATATTCACTGTGATTTTTAGTATATTTATGTATCTCAAAGAACGAAGAAGTATTCATGTCGTTAAAGATGACAAATAATTGAAAAACACCGGCATTTCCTTATTTATCTAAGGAGTGTGGGTGTTTTTGTCCACAAGATGGGTGTTATATATGAAGAAAGAAAAGGTCGGCTGTGATAAAATTAAGGGGTATATCTAAGAGGGGACTAATATGAAAAAGCTAAAATCTAATCTGAAATTCTTCCTTTCGCGAGTTGACCATTCAACTCAACTTACGGCAGTCTCTTTGATCGTGATGTTGCTATCGATTTTGGTGGTTGGATTGTTCCACGGTTCTATTAGTGGCTACATTCAAGCTATCTTGGTCATCATCTCATTAGTATTGTTTGTTTACTTGTTCTTATTACTAGGCGAGAAAGCTGGTAAGTACACAAATAACTTGCAGTATCGAATTGATCGGGGAACGGATAACAGTTTCGTTGAGTATCCACTAGGAATACTTTTGTATGATACTGATAAACAGATTCAATGGGTTAATCCCTACTTTGTAGAGAAGACGGGCTTTAATCCGTCAAATAGTATGAGTGTTAAAGATATATCAGCGGAATTGTCGAAATTGATCGATGAAGATAATCATGCCGATAGTAAGACAATTCAAATTGACGATAAGTACTTCTTAGTACAAGTCCAAAGTGAATTGAAAGTAATATATTTGTTTGAAATCACACATTATTCTAAAATTGAAAAACGTTATGAGGATAATCGTTCAGTAATCGGTCAAGTTTACTTGGATAATTATGCAGAAATAACGCAATCGATGAGTGATCGAGATGTATCTAATTTGGATAATTACATTACTAATGAATTATCTAATTGGGCATCTAAGGAACAAATGTTTTTGAAGCGAATTGATGACGATCATTTCTTCATCATGGCCTATACAGGACGTATCTTTGATATGGAGAAAAATGGCTTTAAGATTCTCGATACTATTCGTGAGTTTACATCTCAACAGAACGTTCCACTTACTTTAAGTATGGGCTTCTCTTACGGTGTAGATGATTTGCACAAACTTAACGATGAAGCACAAAAGAATCTTAACTTGGCGCTTGGCCGAGGTGGAGATCAGGTCGTAGTTAAGGAAATCGGTGAGAAAGCTCGTTTCTATGGTGGAAATACCGATCCAATGGAGAAGAGAACTCGTGTCCGTGCCAGAATGATCAGCGAAGCCTTACAGGAGTTATTGAAAGACAGCGACCAAGTTATTGTTATGGGGCATTCACACCCTGATATGGATGTTTTGGGGTCTTCATTGGGTATTAGAAGAATTGCTATGATGAACAATACACCATGTAAAGTTGTTATTAATCCAAATACTTTGCATTCTGATGTTAGTCGTCTTTTAGGAATGATCGATAAAGATCCTGAAATCAAGAAGGATATTATTACACCAGATGAATCAATTGCTATTAGAACGTCGAAGACTTTGATCGTAATGGTGGATCATTCTAAACAAAGTATTTCTATCAATCCTGATTTGTATAAAGGTGAGAATGAAAAGATCGTTGTCATTGATCACCACAGAAGAAGTGAAGAGTTCCCTGAGAATCCAATGTTGATTTACATTGAACCTTACGCTTCTTCAACCAGTGAATTAATTACTGAGATGCTTGAGTATCAACCAAAGAATAAGAAGGCAATCGAAAAAATCGAAGCAACGGCCTTGTTAGCTGGAATTACCGTTGATACGAAGTCATTCTCACTTAGAACTGGTACTAGAACATTTGATGCGGCCAGTTACTTACGTTCAGTTGGTGCTGACGAGACAGTTATTCAAAATGTTCTAAAAGAAAATATTGATTCATTTATTCAGAGAAATCATCTAATCGAAACGGTAACAATGGTTAATGGGAACATGGCGGTTTGTTTTGGCGAAGAGGATAAGCCTTACGATCCAGTTATTGTTGCCCAGGCAGCTGATACATTGTTATCATTAGATAATGTTGAGGCTTCATTTGTAATTAGCAAACGTCCAGATGGTCGGGTTGGTATCTCAGCTCGTAGTTTGGGTAATGTCAATGTACAAGTCATTATGGAAAAACTCGGCGGTGGTGGACACTTGTCTGATGCCGCAACTCAGATTCCGGATTCAACAGTAGATGATGTTAAACGTCAATTGATTGATGTTTTGACAGGTTCCGACAAGAAATAAGGAGGGTCATTATGAAAGTTATTTTCCTAAAGGATGTTAGAGGTAAAGGTAAGAAGGGTGAAGTAAAGAACGTTGCTACAGGCTACGCCCAAAACTTTTTGATTAAAAATAATGAAGCTATCGAAGCTACTAAGGCTAACGTAGCTAAATTGAAGGCTGAACAAAATCGTGAAGCCAAAGATTACGAAGCTGAAAAAGCTGAAGCTAAAGTTCTTAAAGGTGAAATCGAAAACGACAAAACTGTTGTTGAAGTTCTTGCTAAATCAGGTGCCGATGGTCGACTATTTGGTTCAGTAACAACTAAGAAGATTGCTGACGAACTTAACAAACAATATGATATTAAAGTTGATAAACACAAGATGGAACTAACTGATGGTATCAAGTCACTCGGATATATTAATGTACCTGTTAAATTATTCGAAGGTGTCGAAGCCACAATTAGAGTTCATGTTGCTGAAAAGAAGTAGGATATAAATGAATAATGATATAACTTCAAGAATACCGCCCAATGATAAGGATGCTGAGCAAGCCGTATTAGGAGCGGTTTTTCTGAGCCAAGATGCTTTGATTGAAGCTATGGAATACGTTGAGGCAGATGATTTCTATCAACATGCCAATCAATTAGTATTTCAAGCCATGATGAATTTAAATGATGAAGAAGAACCAGTCGATGTTGTGACGGTTCAAAATGAACTAGATCGTCAAAATCAAATTGAGGACATTGGTGGGGTGAGCTACTTAGCTGAATTAGCTAATGCAGTTCCTACTGCTGCCAATACGGCTTATTACGCCAAGATCGTTAAGAACAAGTCCGTCTTGAGACGTTTGATCAATGCAGCGACTAATATCGTTTCCCGTAGTTTTGAGGGGGATGAAGATGTTGACAGTATCATCGATCAGTCTGAAAAAGACATCATGGATGTTTCTGAGAATAGAAATCATAAGGGATTCAGAAGAATTTCAGATGTTGTAAAGTCTTCTTTCGAAGAAATTGACAAGTTATATGATCAAGATAGTGATGTTACAGGACTTTCAACAGGCTATAAAGATCTTGATGCGATGACGACTGGTCTACATAAAGATGAATTGATCATCTTAGCTGCTCGTCCGGGTGTTGGTAAAACAGCTTTTGCTTTGAACCTAGCTCAAAACGCAGCGACTAAATCGAATGCTACTGTAGCCATCTTTTCTTTGGAAATGGGTGCTGAACAGTTAGTTAACCGTATGCTCTGTTCTGAAGGTAGTATTGATGCTAATTCACTAAGAACTGGTAAATTGGATGAGAATCAATGGAACAGTTTGGTTGTGGCCATGGGAAGTCTTTCTCGGACTAATGTCTATATTGATGACACTCCTGGTGTTAAGATGGCCGAAATTAGATCTAAATGTCGTCGTTTGTTAAAAGAAAGCGGCAAATTGGATCTTGTGATCGTCGATTATTTGCAATTGATCGAAGGTACTGGTCAAGAAAATAGACAACAAGAAGTTTCTGTTATTTCTCGTGGTATGAAAAAATTAGCAAAAGAACTTCATGTACCAATAATCGCGTTATCACAGCTTTCCCGTGGTGTGGAAGCGCGTCAAGATAAAAGACCAATGTTGTCAGATATCCGTGAATCTGGTTCAATTGAACAGGATGCTGATATCGTTGCCTTTCTTTATCGTGATGATTATTATCGTGATGAAGATGGGGATGACAATGATAATCAAGAGGATCCTGAGGATCAAGATGTAGGTGAAGTTGAAGTAATTGTCAGCAAGAACCGTTCAGGTCCTCGAGGAACCGCTAAGCTGTTGTTTGTAAAGTCTTATAATAAGTTTTCATCAATAGCGAATATTCCAGAAAATTAAATAGTGTAGGTGTAGAAGAAATGACGACAGTTGTTGTAGTAGGTACCCAATGGGGCGACGAAGGTAAAGGTAAGATTACTGATTATTTTAGTGGCGAAGCTAACATTATTGCACGTTACCAAGGTGGAGATAATGCTGGACATACCTTGAATATCGATAATCACGTTTACAAGTTAAGATCTGTCCCATCAGGAATTTTGTATCCAGATAAGACTAGTGTTATTGGAAACGGTGTTGTTTTGAATCTTGAATCACTACAAGAAGAGTTAGGTCGTCTTCATGATCAAGGTGTAGATACAACTAATTTAAAGATTTCTAACCGTGCACAGTTGATTCTTCCTTATCATATTGAATTAGATAAGTTACAAGAAAAAGCTAAAGGTGATTCTAAAGTTGGTACAACTAACCGTGGAATCGGACCTGCTTATACTGATAAAGCTTCACGTGTTGGTATTAGAATGGCTGATATTCTTGATAAAGACTTGTTTAAGGAATTATTGACAGAAAATCTTAAGCAAAAGAATGAACTATTCACAAAAATTTATGGTGTTGAACCAATGAATTTTGACGATATTTTTGAAAAATATTATCAAATTGGTCAACAACTTAAAAATCGTGTTATTGATACATCTGCCTATTTAAATAAAGAATTAAAGAACGGTCAAAATGTTCTATTCGAAGGTGCACAAGGAATCATGCTTGATATTGATCATGGTACTTACCCTTATGTAACTTCATCAAACCCAGCTGGTGGTGTAACTACTGGTGCCGGTATCGGTGCTCCTTTGATCGATAATGTTATCGGTGTAGTTAAAGCTTACACATCCCGTGTTGGTGCTGGTCCATTCCCAACAGAACAATTGAATGAAGAAGGCGACTTCCTACGTGAAGCTGGTCATGAATATGGAACAGTTACACATCGTCCAAGACGTATCGGTTGGTTAGACTTAGTTGTTCTAAAACATTCATGTAATGTATCAGGTGTAACTCATTTGTCATTGAACTGTTTGGATGTTTTAACAGGACTTAAAGAAATTAAGATTTGTACAGGTTATGATTTGAATGGCAAGATCATTGATGAATATCCTGCTAACTTGAACGTCCTAGCTAAGTGCAAACCAGTTTACAAGACATTCCCAGGCTGGACAGAGGACATGACTCAAGCTAAGAGCTTGAAGGAATTACCTCAAGCAGCATTGGATTATCTTGACTTTATCAAAGACCAATTAGGTGTTGAATATGCCACCGTTTCAGTTGGTCCTGATAGAGAACAAACAATTGAAGTAAATGATGTTTGGAAAGACTAAAAATATATAAACTAACTAAATTCAACGTAAAAACACTGAGGTGAAAGCCTTAGTGTTTTTTTTGAGCTTATTTTTTGCAATCATCTTAAAAGGTGTTATTATAAATATAACAAGTTAATGATAAAGTAACAAATATGAAAGAAGGATATATTTATGACAACATACGGAGTAACTGGATCAACAGGACATTTTGGACAAAACGCAATCAAGGAGTTGGCAAAATTAGTGCCAGCAGGCAATATCATCGCCTTAGCTAGAAATACTCAAAAGGCAGAACAAATTGTTCCTGAAGGTGTAGAAGTTCGCTCAGGCGACTATACAGATGAAAAACAATTGGAAGAATCATTGAAGGAAATCGATCGTCTACTATTTATTTCATCACAACCAGGTGGACCAGTGGCAAGATTGACTCAACATGAAAATATCGTAAAAGCAGCTAAGAATGCTGGTGTGGGTTACGTTGCTTATACTAGTTTCCCACACGCTGACGTTTCAGAAGCACCACTTGCTAGTGATCATAAAGCTACAGAGAAATTGATTTTGGAAGCCGGAATTGATCATTCATTCTTACGTAACAATTGGTATTTGGAGAATGAAGCAGCAACTATTAAGGCAGCTGTTAGTGGTCAACCATTTGTTTACGCAGCTGGGGATGGTAAAACTGGTTGGGCTTTAGAATCTGAATATTCTGAAGCTGCCGCTAAAGTTTTAGCTTCAAGTACTACAAAGGATGTTTATGAATTTGCTGGAACTAGTCGGACATATCAAGATTTAGCAGATGCTATCAAGGGTGATTTCGATGTAAAGTCCTTAAGTATTTCTGATTTCCAAAAGGCATTACAAGATTCAGGGATGGATGAAGGAACAGCTGAAGTTGTAACTTCAATTCAAGATTTGATTCGTCAGGGTAATTTGGATGAAAATAGTGATGATTTACCAGAAGTTCTAGGTCGAGAATTGACACCTTTGGCAAAAGCATTGGAAATAGTTAGTCAAAAATAATTGTCATCTCTTCTTGAAATGTCATACTATACTAATGAGTATTTACTAGGAGGAGAATATTATGAAATTTTCAAGTAAGTTAAGTGATGGTGTTCATATCCTAGCCTATGTGGACATTTTACAAGATGGTGATTTATCTAGTAATGCTATTGCCAGTAGTATTGAATCTAATCCCAGCCTGGTTAGAAGAATGATGTCACGTTTAAAGAAAGCTGGCTTGTTGATGAGTCAGCCAGGGAAGGTAGCACCAAAGCTGGGCCGTCCAGCTACGGAAATTAGTCTACTAGACGTTTATCGAGCTATTGAAGATAATCAAAAACTATTACACATTGATGAAAAAACTAATCCTCAGTGTATTGTTGGCGGGAATATTCAAGAGACCTTAACTGGAATCTATGATCGTATACAAGCTGATGCTGAAGAGAGTATGTCACAAATAAGTTTGCAACAGATTATCGACGGGATTTTAGAAAATAATGAAAAAAAGAAACTGTCTAATTCAAACTAAATAATCATTATAAAATATAGATAATAAATAACGGCAACCATTTAGAATGAACGTATGTAATTACGTTTCTAAATGGTTGCCGTTTTTGATTAGTCTGAAATATTTTTCATGAAAACTATTTGTTCTGTGTATCAGTTGAGATGATGCCTTTCTGAAAATTGATGAAGCGACTGCTGTTACGACTGTAAGTTAACGTATAATAATAGGTGTTATCTTTGCTTAACTGTTTTAAGTAAACACGGGTGTATCGAGGTATATCAGAAATTTGATAACCGACGATAGCAAAATTGCTAACTCGAGAATTGGCATTACGAGCTAGCTTGAATAGTCCAGCATTGCTCTTATCAGGATTCAAGCCTAAGTTGATAGAAATCTGATTGAAGTTACCAGGATCATTAGCGTTAGTGGCCGTAAGATTGGAATTGATAATGGCTGTTTTGAGACGTTGTGTGAAACTTTTGGCCTGATCAACACCAGCTTTGCCCATATCAATGTCTTCAAGAAGATATTGTGGTGGATATTTATTAGATTGGGTATTTAGATATTTGGCAGAGGTAATTGAATCGCCTTTGTGATAAATTCGATAACGATAACTAACAATGGTTTTAGTATCATCGTAACGATTACAACTGATGGTTACATATTTTCCATGGGTATCTTTACCAAAATTCAGAATAGTCATATTAGTTATATAGCGATGAGGTTTCTTATTGATTCTTTTTAGCAAAGCTTTTTCTTGATCATTGGACAAAAACGATAACTCATCTGTACTATGATAGTCATCATTGATAGTACTGAGAATATTTAGAGCTTGTTGTTTATTCTTAGTCATATCGCCGTCATTTAAAGATATAGCCTTAGGAGCGATATCCTCATCAATATTTTTAGGATTAACGATCAATGAAAATGGGATGGTGATCTGTGCGATGCCATCGACTGTCTTGTCTTTGATTTTTCCAAGGTTGAGGGCATAACTTACGACAATCATTACTATCAACACTAGAATAATTATCCATTTAATATATTTTTTGTTTAATTTTTTCAAAATATACACCCTTTATTTGCATGATAATTTACTATAATAATAACAAGATGAACTAGATATTTGGGGAAAATGATGAAAGATAAGAAAGATTTAAAAAGTAAGACGAAATCAGAACATTATTTATTAGTGAGTGCTGGGATTGTCGGTGCGATTACGGCTGCCATCTTTTTCATTATGCTTTCACGTGGAGTAGTCAATGCGGTAGTAACTTCCAAGATATCTAGCCAATATCAGGATAAGGAATTGGAAGTATTAAAAACTAACTTGGATTATTCTACATTAAACTTTATTGGCAGGGTGATTAAGGTTAGTGATGGGCATGTGATTACACCTAGCAATATTAAAAAGTATCAACAACTTGAAGATTATATTCAAGCTAGAAAGAATCGTACTAAAGATGTGGCTGCACTTTATGATGGTAAAAATGATTATCGTGATGATGTGACTAGTCAAAAAATTAATGATTTAGACGCTGCACTTTTAAAAGAAAAGAATCAGGATGTTTATCAAAAACAGCGTAATAAACTAGATACGATTCAGATCTGGTTTGAGCAAACTGAAGATGCTGATAAGTATCTGGATAAGACTTGGCAGGAATTTAACAATGATAACTCTAGTTTGAGTTTTAAAAAAATCTCAATGGTCAATACGTATTTCAAGTTGATCAAGAATAAGACAATTGAAAATCGTTGGAATGAGGCTGTCAACAAGATGGATCAGTATTTCTCTAACCATCAAGGTGAGAGTTCCCGTGTTGAAGCAGTTAAACAAGAGCTAGAAGCTTTGAGAAGTGCTCCTCTGACAGAGAAGTATACACCAGCTAATGTTGATATCGTTTCTAGTTTGAACTTCTCAAGCGGAGCCTCAGATAGTTTAACGCAAGCAGGAATAACTGGAAAGACGGCTTTGTACTATAACACTAGTACCAATAAGTTAGCTTTGATGACTAAAGTTAATGGTAAGTATGTGGCTGAAAATGGCTATATTAATGTTACAAGTTCACAAGTTGGTTCTGGTAAGTATACGATCAAGAAGCTTATTAGTAGTGGTAACTCGGATGCAATAATTACAGATAATACAAATAGTAATTATGGACAGTATGTAACCAATGCTAGTGACAGTGACTTGGAAGATTTGGGAATAACTAATCCTGATAATACGACGGCTGATTTCAATTCAGCGACACCAGTTTTCTGGTTGAAGAATAATTCTGATTTGAATAAGTCGATTTACTTCACCAATAGTTCTACATTAGGCTTTATTTATGCAGGCAGTTCAAGTTATAACGAAGGTATGCAAATTAGTTCGTCAGACTTGTCTAATTTGATGTCACAAATCTCAACTGGAATAACATTCTATGTTAATTAGGGGCTAATTATGCGTAAAAGAGAAACTGGGTTACGAGAAAGAGTAACTAGAAAAAGACGAAAATGGCCATGGGTCTTACTAACAATTTTATTGTTACTAGTTTTAAGTGTTGGGGCTTTTTGGCTGAAATATGGTTATGAAATAAGAAATACAATTGCGGATGGATACTCTTATAGTCAAGGATTGAAAGTATCAGATTTTCATCCTAGTAATTCTACCGTTATATATGATCGTAACGGTAAAGAAATTAAGAAACTATCTCGTTCTAGCTCAAATTACACGCCAATCAAGGATATTAATCCTGATATCAAAAAGGGGCTAGTCGCAGTTGAAGACCAAAGATTCTACATTCATCACGGTGTCGATATGTATGCCATTATGAGATCTGTTGTCTCGACTTTGTTACATCGACGGACAGAAGGTGGATCGACTCTAACACAACAGTTGGTCAAGAACGTTATTCTGCAAGATCAATCGCAGAATTTAAACCGTAAGCTCAAAGAAATGGTTATTGCCCAACAACTTGAAAAGAAATTTAGTAAGCAACAGATACTAGAGTTCTATATCAATAATGTTTATATGGGACATGGCTCATACGGATTTAGTGCTGCGGCAGATTATTATTTTTCTGAGAATCAAAAAGATTTATCAATTGATAAATTAGCCTTGCTAGTAGGAATACCGAATAGTCCACTTTATTATGATCCCGTCAGTGCACCAAAACGTTCATTGAATCGCCGTAATACGATTCTTTACGTCTTCTATCAACGTGGGTTGATTTCAAAACACACCTACGAGACAGCAAGTAAACGACCACTCGGTTTGAAGGTCAATAAACGTAAGTATGATAATGATGTTTCAAATAATTATGCTTTGAATTATGCCGTTTATAACGCAACTGAAGAATTGATGAAATCCTCTGGCTTCACGATGGAATATGCTTTTAAAGACAATCAGGTTAGAAATGATTACTTTGCTCGTTATAGACAAGAGTTTGAACGTGCACGTGGTAAGTTACTTGATGGTGGTTATACAATCAATACTACTATTGATATGGATGTCCAGAATAAGATTGAAAGTTTAGTTAATAAGACGTATCAATCCTATACAGGTAGATCCGCTAACGGTAAACTAACACCACAAGTTTCAAGCACCGTTATAGATAATAAAACGGGTGACGTTATAGCGGTAGTTGGTGGAAGAACGACTCAAGATGATCAGATGAATCGAGCGATAAATGGCTATAGTCAACCTGGATCAACTGCTAAACCATTAGTAGCTTATGCACCTGCTTTTGAACGAGGATATTTGCCACAAAGTACAGTCGTCGATTCAGCTGTTGCTAATGTACATAACTGGTACAGTGGCTATACTGGTAAAACCACCGTTCGGCACGCGCTAGAGAACTCTATTAATACGGTTGCTTATAAATTGGCACTTCAGGATACAAGTTATTCTTTCTATGATGACTTAACGAAGATGGAATTTGCCCGTTTGCGCCCAGTAGAAGATAAGAATGCTATTGATGCACTAGGTACTTTTAGTACGACGACAACCGAAATGGCTTCAGCATACAGTTCATTTTCTCGTGGCGGTCAATTTATTCATCCAAGTAATCTAACAAGTATTTATGATAATGACAATAATCGTTATATTTATCAAAATACTCATATGAAGAAGGATATTTATACTAAAAATGCCAGTTACATGATGATCAATACCATGCAGTCAGTAATTAGTGATGGTCTAGGTAAATCGGCTGCACTAGATAATTACAAGTACACGGCAGGTAAAACTGGTACAAGTGATAATAATAAGGATTCATATTTTGTTGGTATGACACCTGATTTTACGATTGCTAATTGGACCGGAAATGATGTGCCATCTACTTCATTGACTAGCAACGAACAGACATTGTCGATGCAAGCTTTCAAAGCTGAAGGTGAATATTTGGTTGATCAAATGAAGGAAAAAGAAGAGAATTTTAAGAAACCAAATACAATTACCGTCAGTGGTAGTAATTTGTCAGTCAATCAGAGTAATGAGAAACCAACCATTCAAGATGTTATTGATACTGATTTTTCTAAATATACTTCAGCTCAAGAACAAAAGAATACTGATCGACTCTATAATCTCGATTATCGAATCATTTATCATCTATCTAAGAAAGAGGAGTATAAGCGAGAAGACAAGGTTCAATCAGCTATCGATAAATATACTGACAATCCAATTACTAAAGAATCTCAATACGATAGTAAGTTGAGTGAATTGCAAAAGATTCGTTATCTGAACGCTAATGTTAAACGTCAATCAGCAAAGAATGACTTTAATCAGCAGATTCTACAGATGCAAAAGGAATTGAATTTGAGTCAAGCAATGTTCCAGGCTGCTAAGGATAATAGGAAGATTGCTAAGTATCAATCTGAAAAGGAAGCCATCGAAACACAACGTGAACAAAAGCGTCAGTCGATGGTAGATAAGTTGATGCCACAATACAATTCTCAGTTGCAAAAAGTTAAGGATGCTTATAAGAACAATGATTCTGATAAGGAAGATCAAAAACAAAAATTGATTGATATTATGAATGAAATCAGAAGTTACGGTGGTAATGTTCCTGATGTCAAAATTAATGTTAATAGTGATTCTTCTTCGAATAGTAGTTCTAGTTCTTCTGATTAGAATATGATTGGACTCAAATCAAAAGGGCGACCCCATATTAAATTGGGAGTCGCCCTTTTTTTATAGCTATAATTCTATTTTTTATAACCATGGTTCTATGCTGAATAGTGGAAACGAGTTTCGCGGGCCAGATTCCTGTGCTTTGCAGGACTTCACGAACTGCCTGCGTCGCAGTCAATTCGCAAAGTCCTGCAAATGCTCAGAATCTATGCGGGCCTGCTCCACTCTCTAATCAACATTTGTTCTTTTAGCGATGGCTGGCAAGATCAATCCTAATAGAATTAATGCTAATGGAGTGATGATGTTCAATGCTAATTGGAACCACCATGATGATGGATCTTGGGCCATGTTCATTTTAGGAACCATACCCATGATACATGCGAAGGCTGTTAGGAAGAAGGCCCAAAGTCCAACTCCGAAGCCGACGTATCTATTTTTAACGAACATATAATCAGATTTATATTTGTCCAATTGTTTAGTTAGCATCATATAAGCTAAGAATACCCATAGATAACGCATAGGCATAACAATTGAGTTAAGGTTCAACAACCAGTTATATAGATCATTCATACCATTGATACCTAGTGCAGGCACGATGATAAGAATAGAAACTAGAATAGCAGTCATTTTGTAACCATTGATAGCAATACCACGTTTATTTTTCTTCAAAAGAGCCTTTGGAATGTACTTCTTATCGGCATCTCCTAGAAGCATACGTAATGGAGCATCAATTGAAATGGCTAAAGCTGCTGCACTGGCTAATGTGTTGGTAATCGCAAATGCCCAAACGAACAAATTACCAACGTGGAAACTATTGCCTAAGAATTGGAAGGCTTGGTAAGCACCGTTGGCCATAAGATCGGCAGGAATGTGGTTAGAATTAACAATCATACCGATTGCAAATGAACCTAGAACGGCTGAAACGGCAACCATAACAGCTAAAATGATCATACCTAGTGGGAATTCCCTGGAAGCATTTTTAGTCTTATTAACATAAGGCGAAATCTTCTCAGCACCACCAACGGCGAAGACTAACATCGAAATAGTTGTGAAGTACTGTAAATCGAATTTCGGTATATAAGTGTGAATATCAGTCATGTTAGGTGTAGCAATTTGAACATGAGTGATAAAAGGTGCACTGACACCAAGGATGATAAACAACATTGACATAGTAAACATAGCAATCCCGGCGATGCTACCGATACTATTCAATGTTGAAGCACCCTTACTGGCGATCCAGACGAAAACAAGGAAAATAATCAAACTTAGTCCTTGCACAACAATTGGTGAAGAATCCTTGATAAAAGATCCATTACCTTTGAAAAGCCAACTTAGACTGACCATAATAATTTGTGGTTTTTGAGCTAAATAAGGAACATGAACAACCCAATAAGTCCAAGCGGCAAAGTAAGCTAGTTTGTTGTTAGATAGAGTTCTGATCCAAGAACTAACTCCTCCACCAGCTTCTTGAAACGCTGATCCTAATTGACCCACCATTAAAGTGTATGGGACAAAATAAAGAATCATAATTAAAATCCATGACGTTATAACAGCTAAACCTTGATTGGCAAAGTTATTAATAACGTTATTAAGACCCCAGACGGTAGTGAAACCAAGTAGAGCGATATTCCACCATCTGAAAGCCTTAGCATTCTTTGCATCTGACATAATCAAATCCTCCTACAAGAGTGATTATACAGGAAACTTAAAGTAAAAAGGCTAGGAATAATAAGATGTTTTTTTCGAAATATCCTAGTATTATATTTGTGTAACTTTTTTTTAATAAAATTGACAGACGGTGTCAAAAAATTATAATTTAGGAATACGGCCGTTACATATTTCTTTTTGATACATGGAATTAAGACTGTATAATTGTATTCTATCTACTATATAATGAGAGTGAATTTGTAGATAGCAAATTAAACGGAGTTAATTATGAATAACAACAATAATAATGGTTTACGAGGACGTCGGAAAAGAACGCGTAATAGCGCCTTGGCGTCCAGCAATAATGGAAAGATTAAACATCCGCTCCTTAAGATAATCGGGTTGGTAGCTTTAGTAACTTTCTTTGTAATGGGGGCATATGGTTTTAGAATCTATGCTCAAGCTCAGAATTCTTTGGGCAAGACATATAAAGCAATAGATGGAAAGAATGCTTCCGCTAAGATAGTTAGTAAGAAGCCCGTTTCAATATTGTTGTTAGGTGTAGATACAACGGATAACGGTGTTCGTGACACAGAAACAAATTATCGTGGTAATTCTGATACGATGATTATCGTAACGGTTAATCCTAAGACTAATAAGACAACAATGATGTCAGTTCCACGTGATTCAATGACAGAAATTTGGAAGAGTGCTAATCACAACACGAAGAAGATTCAAAAGATAAACTCAGCATATAATATTGGTAATGAAGAAAGTGCCATGGTTACAACTGAAAAGTTTTTGAACGTTCCAATTGACTACTACATTAAGGTAGATTTCAATTCTTTAAAGGAAATTGTTAATGCTGTTGGAGGTGTAGATGTTGACGTACCGTTCAGTTTCTCGTATGGTGATACAGGCGAAAAGAAGTCACACTTCAAAAAAGGTAAGATGCATTTAAACGGTAAACAGGCCTTGGATTACTCAAGAATGCGTTATGAAGATCCACAGGGTGATTATGGACGTCAATTGCGTCAACGCCAAGTTATAACAGCTATTATCAAGAGTGCAGCTAGTGCAAAGACCTTTACACGTTATCAAAAGGTTCTAGATAGTATCTCTAGTTCAATGACAACTAACTTAAGTTTCAGTGATATGCAATCCATGTTCTTGAATTACAGTGGAGCAGCCAAGAATATTGACTCTGACCATTTGCAAGGATATGGTTCAATGATCGATGGTTCATCTTATGAAATAGCACCAACTAAGGAATTAAGACGAGTATCTAATAAGTTACGTAAGCAATTAGGCTTAGCTGAAGAACAATTGAATAATAAAGAAACCAGATTAAACGCGTATAATGAGAAGTTAGGCTTTTCATTTAATTACACCGGTAATCAACAACAGAACTACACAACTAAGATTACTTCTACAAGTAGTTCTACTAGTTCTGAGAGTTCGTATGGTTCAAGTTATGGAGAATCAAGTCATTCTACTGGTGGTTATGGTAGTAGTTCTAACAGTTCTACTGGGTCAACTGGTTCCAGAGGCTTCGGTGGCGGCTATTAAATTAATTAGTTAAATAATAAGCGGGGGTAACCCCATTTGAATAAAGGCTGAGACAAATGTTTTCAGTCTTTTCTTATTGTATAAAGGAGAAAAATATGAGTGTTTTAGAAGTACACGGATTAACACAACAATTTTTGGATAAAAGATTGTACGATTCCGCAGATCTACAAGTAAATAAAGAGGATCATTTAGGTATCATTGGTCAAAATGGTGTTGGTAAGAGTACCTTTATTAAGATTTTGACTGGTCAAATTGAACCTGATGAGGGCAAGATTACATGGAAGAAACATATGACCGTTGGTTATTTGGATCAACAAGCCAAATTAGCCTCAGGGATGACCATATATGAATATCTTCAAACAGCATTTTCAAAATTATATGAAACTAGTGACCAGTTAAACGAAATTTACATGAATGATCCTAGTGATGAAGATTTGGAAAGAGCTGGAAAACTTCAAGAAATCTTAGATGCCAACGATTTCTACGAATTGGATACTAAGATTGAACAAGTAGCAACTGGTTTAGGATTGGATGCTATTGGATATGAGCATGACGTTTCCAAACTAAGTGGTGGTCAACGTTCAAAGATTATCTTGGCTAAAATTCTATTGGAGAAACCCGATATGATTTTGCTAGATGAGCCTACTAACTACTTAGATACTAATCATATTGACTGGTTAGCTGATTATTTGAATGATTTCCAAGGAGCATTTATCGTAATTTCCCATGATTATGGCTTCTTAGACCGCATTATAAACTGTGTAGCTGATTTTGAATTCGGTAAGATCACTAAGTATACAGGTAGTCTCAAGCAAGCTCTAAAGCAAAAGGCTGCTAACAAAGAAACATATATGAAGGCTTACGTTAAGCAACAAGAGAAAATCTCTAAGACTAAGGCTTATATTAGAAAGTTTAAAGCCGGTTCTAGATCAAAGAGTGCTAAGAGTAGGGAGAAACAATTAGCTCATATGGATGTGTTGACACCTCCAGGGAATAAGACAGCTGCCAGCTTTGGATTCCCATATGTAGAAGTACCAAGTTCGAGAATGCTATTGGAAGTTAATGATCTAAAAGTAGGTTATGATGGTAAACCTCTATTTGATAAGGCCCTCAATTTCTCAATCGTCAGTGGAGAAAAGATGGTTATCAAAGGATTCAATGGTATTGGTAAGTCTACATTGATTAAGACTCTTTTGGGTATACTTAAGCCTATTGAAGGTAACTATGATTTCTCTGAAGTTGCTAAGATAGGTTACTTTAAACAAGATCTTGTCTGGGAGAACAATCTCGAAAGTCCATTTAAGTACATTAGTGACAAGCATCCAGACCAAGGTGGTAAAGAGGTTAGACGTGTTCTGGCTAGAACTGGATTGACTAATCAACAGATCATGTCACCGCTACGTTCTCTTTCTGGTGGGGAGCAGACTAAGGTTAAGATAGGTGATTTGATGTTCAATACTTCTAACTTCCTATTCATGGATGAGCCTACAAACCATTTGGATGATGAGAGTAAAGCTGCACTACGTAAGGGTTTGAAGAACTATGAAGGATCATTGATCTTAGTAACCCATGAAGAAGACTTCTATAGTAGTGATTGGATAAATAAGGTTCTAGATATTGAAAAGATAAAAGAAAATTAGTTATTTTCAAAAAAGTATGAAAAATACTTGCATTGGTTTACCATTAACGGTAAGATATTATTTGTTGTCGCAAGAGAACAAACGTATCAACAGATTGATTGATGATTTCATCAATTCAATTGAAATAATTATTTTAAAAAGTTATTGACAAATTGTTATTAACTTGATAAACTAATTAAGTTGTCGATGAGCGTAAGCGCTTAATTGACTGGTAGACCTTTGAAAACTGAACAAAGTTTTAACACTAAAATTGTGTAGGCCAACATTTATTTGTTGGATTTACAACGAAGTCAATTCGCTAGTATTTTTATTTATGAGTCACAAACTTTTAATATGAGAGTTTGATCCTGGCTCAGGACGAACGCTGGCGGCATGCCTAATACATGCAAGTCGAACGAACCAAACTGTTGATTGAAGCTTGCTTCTTGATTCAGATCTTGGTGAGTGGCGGACGGGTGAGTAACACGTGGGTAACCTGCCCAGAAGTGGGGGATAACATTTGGAAACAAGTGCTAATACCGCATAACAACTTAGATCACATGATCTTTGTTTAAAAGATGGTTTTGCTATCTCTTCTGGATGGACCCGCGGCGTATTAGCTAGTTGGTGAGGTAATAGCTCACCAAGGCGATGATACGTAGCCGACCTGAGAGGGTAATCGGCCACATTGGGACTGAGACACGGCCCAAACTCCTACGGGAGGCAGCAGTAGGGAATCTTCCACAATGGACGAAAGTCTGATGGAGCAATGCCGCGTGAGTGAAGAAGGTTTTCGGATCGTAAAACTCTGTTGTTGAAGAAGAACATATGTGAGAGTAACTGTTCACGTACTGACGGTATTCAACCAGAAAGCCACGGCTAACTACGTGCCAGCAGCCGCGGTAATACGTAGGTGGCAAGCGTTGTCCGGATTTATTGGGCGTAAAGAGAATGTAGGCGGTTTATTAAGTTTGAAGTGAAAGCCCTCGGCTCAACCGAGGAAGTGCTTCGAAAACTGGTAAACTTGAGTGCAGAAGAGGAAAGTGGAACTCCATGTGTAGCGGTGGAATGCGTAGATATATGGAAGAACACCAGTGGCGAAGGCGGCTTTCTGGTCTGTAACTGACGCTGAGATTCGAAAGCATGGGTAGCAAACAGGATTAGATACCCTGGTAGTCCATGCCGTAAACGATGAGTGCTAAGTGTTGGAGGGTTTCCGCCCTTCAGTGCTGCAGCTAACGCATTAAGCACTCCGCCTGGGGAGTACGATCGCAAGATTGAAACTCAAAGGAATTGACGGGGGCCCGCACAAGCGGTGGAGCATGTGGTTTAATTCGAAGCAACGCGAAGAACCTTACCAGGTCTTGACATACCATGAAAAGCTCAGAGATGAGTCTTTCC
>NZ_LNUA01000010.1 GCF_009764355.1 Companilactobacillus bobalius
TCTATACTTTCTGGTATTGATGAATAATCAATACCAGTTTTTTAATCTCTAGAAAATAAAAAAAGAACATCACTGTTCTCATGTTAAGATTTAAGCGACCAAACCCAATCAAACATGGAGAAAACAATAATGTCCCAAGACAATTCTATACTATGTGCACTCGATATAAAAGACAATAATATAAGTAATGTTTCAGTCAAGGACGCTACGATTAAAAATCGTGGCGTTATAAAGCATATAAAGATCGTAAACGCTGATTTAACTTATAAACTGTATCGATGTCCACAATGTGGTTTAAATTCATTAGTCAAAAATGGAAAAAGAAAAACTAATGCTAGATTAGCCAGTTTTAACGGTATTGAGTATCATTTGATGCTCAATAAACAACGTTATATTTGTAAGAACTGTGGTGGCACCTGCGGTGCCCACAGTGATTTATTAATCAAAAATCATACTATGACTAAACAAGTTCAAAACAGAATATTCGTTATGGCAAAGGAATCCTTTACTTTAACATCAATAGCTAAGATCATCGGAGTATCAGTAAATACAGTAAGCAGAGTCTTATATGACAATACCAAATTACCAAATAGATGTGATTGTCTTCCAAAAAACCTGTGTTTTGATGAATTTCGTTCAGTTAACGGTATATTTACTTTTATAGCTATTGATGCACAAACACATCATCTAATTGAGCTGATTCATGATCGACTCTCTAAAACAGTTATTGAACACTTTATAAATAACTATAGCTTGTCAGAACGGCAAGCCGTTAAGACTGTCTCTATTGATTTGAATGCTAATTATCAGTCGGTCATTCATAGAATTTTTCCCAATGCTCAAATAATAGTTGATAGATTTCATATAGTTCAGCTATGTAGCCGGGCATTGGATCAAGTTAGAATCAGTTGTCTTAAAAAAATAAATGATAAACATTCCCGTTTGTATAAAGCACTTAAGTCTAATTGGCGTCTCTATCATCTGCCTGAGGCAGATGTAGACGACAAGAAAGTAAAATATATTTTTGGAATCAACGAATATACTACAACGCGAAACGTTATTGATATAGCCACTGACAATCTACCAGTTTTTAAAAATACTTATGATATTTATCAAGGTATTCAGAAAGCGATACATGAACACGATATATCATTACTCAAAGAAACCATCTATGGATATAAAAAGAATAATACCGCTATGGATACATCTATTTCAACGTTACGTAAGAATTTAAATTATGTAAAGAATAGTTGCACAATGCCGTACTCCAATGGTCCTCTTGAAGGGACCATTGGAAAGATAAAAAAACTCAAACATATCAGTTATGGCTTCAGAAATCTTGACCATTTTCTTAAGAGAATAAGACTCATTTGCGCATAAAAAAAGACAACCTACATGAGGTTGCCTTCTATACAAAAACTATTCATCAATACGATTTGACAAAGAGCCCATTTTTTGTATCTAATTGACCGCATAACCTAAATTACGAGAAAGTTGATCAATACTTTCTTGATATTCTGAACCATTATCCATATGTTTCAAAACGCTTTGAACCTGACGATCATCTCGCAAACGACCAAATAAGTATGTTTCTGAATAATTCTTATCTAACAAATTATATGTTTTCAAAACAAAATCTTTACTATAGTCGTTTTTATCGATTTCTTTATTATTATTAATATCGGTATATAGCTCCGATAGAATTCTCTTTGCCTCTGTATTGTCATTTAATTTCATCAATACGCACCACCTAATTAATTATTAAAATCTCTCGCAAGATATCGCTTTGTGTAAGCGTTTTCTATATCTTGTATTTCTATTATACGACTTATAGTAAAAAATTTCAGTCAAAACCAAAATTTTAAGATATTAATCAGTTTGTGTTTTGAAATTATGTTTCAATTGTGGCCAGATAAGCTTATCAGCTGAGGCAATCAAAATCCCATTAAAGATAAATGAGAACAATGTCCCAATATTAACTGAATAGACATTATGAATACCAACCGCAGCAATTAAGATAATAATAATTGGTGGTAGAAAGTCGATAATCTGTGCCTTAGTTGAATTGCCATTCAAATAGAAGAATCTGAGAATATTTGTCGTATCATCATTGGGATGCATTACGATGTTAGCTCTCTGATATAGTGAAATGGCGACACAGAAACAAACGACTCCTAAACAAGATAAGATTGTTCTGACGACAATCGGTAAATTGGGAACACCTGCATAGGTCAGTAAATCGGTAAACACATTAACGAAATAACTGAAAAACAGAACGTATAAGATTTGTCCAACCAATCTCTTACCATCGAATTTTTTAATTAAAAATTGATTAGTTATCGCATTAATGACACCGAAAGCAAATAAAATTAACCCGGTATTCCAAGAAAACCATTTATTTAAATTAACAGCAGCGGCTGTCCATAATCCACTTCCCATATCAGCAGTTATGCACAAACCATTACCAAAAGCATTCAGGATCAGACCACTCACTAGTCCGATTACCCTCGTTTGTATTGAATTTTTGATGCTATCACTCCTCACAGTATGTTGATTATGTTACAACAATTCCATGCCAAGTGACAAAATTTTATTTAAAATAAGAATATTATTTAATCATTTTGATAATTTGCTTGTAAAAATTTCTTCAAATCAGTAGCAGGATGTCCCATGATTTCTTGATAGTCTGAACTGATTTCATCAAGAAGACCCATACCACCGGCTTTATACATTGAAGACAACATATGACCTTCGTTGCCCTCATTATACATAGCTCCAAATTCATCCAGACTTACTGGCTGATAACCTATTTCACTATCTGCAACTTCAGACAATACTTCAGCTAATTGAGGCATCGTATAATTTCTTGATTGTGTCAAAGTATAAATACGACCATTTTTCAATAACGACTTTGTAGCAGCCACTTTAGCAAAGGCTTTAGAACTGTCATCTAGGCTAATAAAGGACAAAGCTTGATCCTTCATAGGATAGATAACGTTATGGCGTTCAATTAATTCTGGTAAATATGGAACTAAAGGATCTGCATAAAGTCCGTTTCTGATAATCGTATAAGGAATTTCTGATTCAGCTAATCTTCTTGGCAAATAGCCATAGAATGCTGATAAATCAAATGGATTATTAACTTGATCAGCAATAAAGCCCATTGCCAAAATATGACCAACTGAAGCCTTTTTAGCTGCTTGCAAAACATTTTCCAATTCTGTTATTCGACTGTAACTATCGTGACTTTTACTTGGAACATAAATTAAAACATCCTTATCTTGAAAGGCTTTAATCAAACTATCTTCATTAAAGAAGTCGATACTGACAACTTCAGAACCCGCTTGAGCTAGCTTGCTGGCTTTAGAAACCGTATGAACTCCAGCTGTTATTGAGGAACTAGGAACTAATTTGATTAATTCATTAAAAATATGATTACCTAAATGACCTGTAGCACCAGTTATAATATATTTCATCTCTATCACCTTCAACTTTCTACTACATGTTACTATATAAATAACAAGATAACAAATATAAAGTTTAAAAAAGCATCCAATAAACTCGTCACACACGTGAATATGTATAACAAATCCTATTAGACGCTAGTTTTTACCACTGTTCATGATTCCATAGACGACCATCTACTTCACCCTGTAATAATTTCATACGATCATTTTGCTCTTTGACAACTTTTTTCATAGCTACTAAAAAGGCGCGATTTTCATAGGCCTTCTGTTTATCTACTAATTTGGAAAGTTCCTTACTCAACCAAATTCCGGTATCTTCTGCCATGATTATTCGTCCTCCCCTTGCTTGATCAGACTAATGGTGCTCTTTAATTGGCTTAAATCTTCTTTTTGTTGAATAAATGTATTCAAAATTGTTTCACACTCAGTACAATTTGTTTCATCGAAAGTCTTCAATCGATCAGCAAACTCCTGTTCAAACCATTCTTGACGATTATCTAATGTATCAGGATACTTCTGAGTTAGATATCGTTGATAATCAATCAATATTTGCATTTGTTGTTCTTCTTTTAAATATTGAAATTGCGAAATAACAAAAACTGGTAAATTTTGCATTTTAGCACGATCAGCAATAGCACGTAACGGTGCCATAATTTGATCAATTGTAATATTTTCCGTTCCACCCCGTCTAAATTCTTTAAGTGGCATACCAGTACTAACAACGATTCCAAATTCCTTATCGCGTAGATTGTCATTACCATCACCGTAAATAAAATTACGAGTCAAAACCTTATCTTCCCAATCTTTTAAACCAGCTGGGGCAGCATACCAATAAAGCGGAAATTGAAAAATAATTCTGTCGGCATCTCTTAACAATTTCTGTTCATTATCGACATCAATTTTTTTCAATCCTTCAACATGGTGCCATGTAACATCAAATAACTTTGCTCCTTGCATCAAGAATTGCTGTGTTTGCGAGTTATTTATTTCCGGATGAGAAACAATTATTAACGTTTTCAAATTAACATCTCCAATCAACTTTAGAATAGCAAAGATTAGCGGACTTATACAGTTGAACAACTTATTTTTGAAATTTTGCTAAAATGAATTTCGTTGAATGATATAATTTAAGAGATAAGAAGCACAATTAAGGAGATTAGCAATGGAAAAATACTATATTGTCGACAGTTCTATTCTTCCTGAATCCTTCGATAGAGTAATTAAAGCACGTAATCTGCTTGAAACGAGAAAAGTCCACAATGTCAGTGAGGCCGTAAAGGAAGTCGGTATCAGTCGTGGTACTTACTATAAATATAAGGATCTAGTCTTTCTACCTGATGAAGAAATGAACGATCGTAAAGCCGTCATTTCAATGATGTTGCATCATGAACAGGGAATTCTATCTAAAGTACTGGTGGACATTTCCGAATCTAATGCCAGTATTCTAACTATCAACCAAAATATTCCTATCCATAATATTGCCACTGTCGTGATTTCTTTAGACATAGGTCATTTAAATGGTACGATTGATGACTTGCTTGATAAACTGAAGCAATCTGATTTTGTTAATAATGTACAACTAATTTCAATTGAATAAGACAAAAAAGCATGTTCAAATTACGAACATGCTTTTTATTTTGGCCAGGCAATATACATTGCTAAGAGAACACTAAATGTGCCAACGAAATAAAACAGTTTAGAGATAATATTACTTTTCATATGACTGCCCGACATTATTAAACACAGCCCTGCTATAAAAATTACTACCATTATTAAGAAATTCATCCTGTCACCTATCATTTCTAATTAAGTTTCGATAACAAGAACTTTACAAAAGAAATGTGACGAATTAATGAATTTGTTATGTAATTTTGATTACTTATTTCTTTCCCAAAGAAAACTTTCAATATCATGCAGTACACGTGGATTTCTTCTCGTTAAAGCGCTATGTTCGGCTCTACGACCAGTGAAAATACGTGCCTCATATGTTTGATGCGGACCTTTAAAGACTCTTCTTAATGACTTAGCTGAAGACACTGGGACCGCCTTATCAAAGTGATCTTTCATCGATAATTGCCCCATGATATTCAATTCACGAATATGTAATTTATGAATCACCGAATCGGGAGCAGTATAGGATCTAAAATCCTTCGTTAGTTGCGGTGAATAACGCCACTCATTACGACGATAAATATTATGATTTAAGACTTGCATTGGAGCTGCAATATTAACGAGTGAATCAATTTGAGGCTGATTCTTATCATCACTGTATTTTTCAAGATAATACATAACGGCGTTATTACCCCAAGAATGAGCTACCGCATTGAATTTTGTAACGCCATACTTATGATGTAACATTTTCACAATTGAATCGATCCATTTAGCAGTCTGATGATAATCAGATTCGTGATTATTACCAAACAAAACTTGAATTTCAGGATTCTTAGCCGATTTAGGCCACCCTCCATCAAAGCTCAACTTTCCTTTGGGAGAAACAAAAATAGTTAAGGTTCTTGTAGCATAACCATCAGCTTGAGATTGATCGATTAAATAGTCCATCGAATGAACAGTGCCTCCAAAGCCATGAAAAAATAGCGTAGGCACCTGCCGCTTTTGACTTTGATTATTTGTGACAGCTAAAACTTCTTGCTGTGAATATGATTCCACCGTTACAAGGCCAAAAATAATTATGCACAGGCTTATTAATAAATTTCTTTTTTTCATGAATATCACCAATTTGATTTATTATCAAAGTTTAAATCAAATCCAATTTTAGTCAACAAAAAAACCAACCTCTATTGAGATCGGTTTTAATTTATCAATCTATAAATACTATAAGTTTTGACCTTTTTCCCAAGTTGTCTTGGATAGCATCAAACCTTTTTTAACTAAATCATTGAATAGTTGATGTGTACGTTTTGTAACTTCAGCAGCAGTCTTCATATTGCTTGAAGTTAAGAATTGTGAGACGTCATTGTTGAAACCATCAATCACTTCATCAGTAACTTCAATTCTTTGACGAGCATATGATTGACAAGCATCCAAATATGCGTGAACCATATCTGAATATTCATGATAGTGAGGTTCGATCATAACGGACAAAGTTTTTTCTAGCCAGTACATGTTATCAACTGAGACTTCATTTGTCGTATTCTTATAGTCCTCAGGTGTATCTGTAATGTTTGTATAGAATGGAACATATGGACTATATGCGAAGAATCCTAATGCTAACCATTGGATAGCAGCATGATTATCATCAACATCATTTCTAATTTGAAGAATTGATGATGCTTGATTACGATCCATCGCGATAGAACGGAACTGACGTTGTTCATTTGCTGTACCAGAAGCAAAAGTACCAAATGGATCGTACTTAGTACCGTTATAGTGTGATGATAGGAAATATTCTACATCTTCAATTGCAATCTTCTTACTTGGTTTTCTAACCATAGGCATCTTTTGAGATGTAGGTTCTTGTTCAATTTCAGGATTGAATAATTTTTGACCATACCATGTACGTGGAGTGTTGTAGTATGCATCAGCTTCACTTTGTGTTCCAAAGATTTCACGGAAATTAAAATGGTCAGGATTTGGATTCAAATGATGTTTTTCAACAAAATCAATTAAATCAGTCGCAATCAAATAATTCTCAGGGTCGCTAACGTCAACCTCTTCCATAACAGTTTGGTTAGGAACAATAGCATAAGCATCGTCTGGCAAACGCATAGCAGCCCAGTGATGTCCACCGGCTGTTTCTAAAAGCCAAACTTCATTTTTATCATTAAAGGCAATACTGTTTGATTCTCCAGTACCATATTCTTCAAGTAGTTCACCTAAACGAAGAACACCTTCTTTAGCAGTCTTTACATAAGGCAATACCAAAGTTAACATAGCTTCTTCATCGACACCATTATGAACTAATGGATCATAGCCCAAAACACGGGCATTAGTAGCAGTTGTTTCAGTTGAACTCATACCAACATTCAATTCATTGATACCAGCTTCTTCATATTGACCATCGCTTTGATCAGCTTGTGGAGTTGCTGTGTAGCGATAAGCATGATTAGGTAGCGGAACTTTTACACCTGTCGTTTTAGAAATATAAAATGCATCTTCTTGATCTTTAGCAGCATGTGCGACAAATTTGATCGGATTAATTGGGCCATAGCCGTCCTCATTACGGGCAACTATAGTGGAACCATCCATACTAGCGGCTTTACCAACTAGAATTTCAGTACAATCGGAACTTGGATTTTTCATTTCGTTCCCTCCCTTATATAAAACCAGTATAGAATTAAAGTCTGGTTTAATCTAGAGGGGTTATTAGAAAAATTATAATTTTCATTTTTTTAAAGAAAACGTTTAAATTTTCACTCAAAGATTATATTCATTAATTAAATAAACCGGAGTACAAGACCAAGCATGACAATAACTATTAACTAAAGGACTTCCATACGGAGAAAAGTTTGGCTCATCAGGTTTGTATGCCTCCCAAAAAGTATCAGCACCATTACTGATCATAGACCCCCAATAATTGTTTATTAAATCAATGGCTTCTGTTCTCATATTAACCTTCAATAATGCCGTTACAACATAATGATACATATACGGAGTTTCAATATTTTTAATAGGAAAGAATCTTTTATACGTAGCAAGCATGATTGATTTTTCAATATTTTCAGGAAATACTCCTGCTAGAATCATCCATACTTGGCTATAAATATTTAACTCTGCATTCTCACCTGAAATAAACAATTGTCTAGAAGAGTCATACAATTTCTTTCGTGAATAATCAGATAAGAGTTGCAATTTTTTATTATATTCATCATCAACTTCAATTATCAAACCCTTACTCAATTCCAGAAAATCTTTTAACACATAGATAAGTACACCCTGAGTGGCGGTAATTTTGTCAAAACCATCTCCCCAATCAATAAATGAAGGCCACTCATTTGGAATTATTAATTTTCCATCCCCATTAACACATGCGAGTGCTAGATCAATTTGTTTCTTAGCTGTCGGATAAAGTTCCCTGACAGTTTCTTGATCCTGAGTATTTTCCAAGTAATCCTTTAACGTACTTACAAAAAACAAACTATAATCTAGCAAAAAGGTGTCATCTGGCACCTCATCCTTACTAGTAAAAATATTTGCACTAACTTTCCCATCTTCGGTCGTCATTCCTGCAAATAAGTACAAACATCTTTTGACCAATGAGTTCTTCTTAAAAGTTGAATAATTCACTAATGCTTGCAAGTGCAAATCTCCAAGCCACAATCTTTGATCCCGTTTAGGTCCATCTTCAAATACATCTTGCATACACTCTGCCAAGGTTTTTAGACTAACTTTTTCAATATTTTGTAATGATTGAGTACTTCCCGACAATTCTATATTTGATAGTTCTCTATTCAAAATTGCACTCTGTGCTTCAACAATCGGATTATTTAATTCTATCTTCCATTTTGGTGAAGTATCTATTACAGTAATTTTTACATACCTGAAACTATATCTTCTTGGTAAATGTAACTTACAAGGTAACTCATCAATATGCAAAGTTTCTATTGGTATCCATGAGCGAGATAACCAGCCGTCATATTCATCAGGATTACTCAAAAGTTCATTAGAAATTTCCGCAAATTGAAACTTTATCGTCAAAGGCGCATCCATCATTGATCCAACTCTATTAATATCAATAGAAAATTTGCCAACGTGATGTTCACCAAAATCTAAAATAATACTGTCATCCCGTCCAAATTGCTTACTATGCAAATCTTTAATTTGAGTGTTTTTTATTTCTGTAGAAGAATTCACTTCAATACAACGAACTGGTTTATATTTTTCGTAATTTAAAATTGATTTACTCTCTTCCGCTTTTTCTAAAAATTCTTTATTACGTGTAAATTTTATATTTTCATTAATCTGAAACTTAAATGACATTTAACTACCTCCAAAAAAGGCAGTGATTCCATAGTGAAATCACTGCTATATTTTTATCGCTTATTCGTAATCATCCAAAGACCATTCATCATGCCAATCAATATATGGTCTGTCTCCAACAAATCTAATTGGTAACCATACATAATCTGCAATTGATGTATTCGCAACAACTACATCATCCAAATTATCAGGTTTTGTATCTTTCATTGCTGGATTGAAGAATTGTTCAAATGTTTTAGCATAATCTTCATATTTACGATTCATTTCATTAGGTAACCAACGATCTTGACAAGCAATATACAAATCTTTCTTTCCTTGTACCTTAAAGACTGAAGTTACTTGAGAATAATATGAAGTCTTTGTTGTGTCTTGAGGACTAGGATTACCCAAAACAGTGTAAGGACCATGCCATGTATCGGCAATAGCAACTTCTGAAGGACTTGGGAAGTATCCGGTAGTACCTGAAGTCAATAAATAGTGTTTATAGTTTCTAATGAAATGAGCTGTAGCTTCACGTACATATGGTGGGAAACGATGTGGGAAGTGAGTTGTGTAATAACCCGTTAGATCAGTGTAATCATCGGTCAAATCGGCACAAATTGTTTCTGAATGAACTCTTTCAAAGTAGTAATAGCCTTTGCCATCTGGGGCGACAGCCAAATCGAAGTCACCAGCACTCATGCCTAATGGAGAAATATCTTCGTTAACAATTGTATATGGTCCAAGAATACTATCAGCTGTCAAAACTGTCTCTGTTTGAGTATCATCCTTATGCATTACTTTGACCCAGCAGACATATTTCTTTGTTTTCTTATTATAGATAATATGTGGACGATCCATTTGATTTTTGTAATAGAATGGTGATTCCGGATCATCAGTATTAGCTGGAATAATAATTCCTTCACTCTTCCAATTATATAAATCTTGAGAACTGTAACAACGAACGCCCCATTGCCAAATTCCATTCTTACCATCCGACTTCTCTTTGTTTTCACCGTACCAATAATATGTACCATCTATATACATAACAGAACCACCATGTGCTTGAATTCTGTTACCATCTGTATCTAACCAAACTTGTCCTGGACGAAATGAATTATACATAATTAATTTACTCCTTTAATTTACTTTATTTTTTAATGAATTCTTTTGCATACCAAATGAATTCCAAATTACAACGATAAGTACTATTAATCCAACAACACCACTTGTTATCATGGCAGCAGCTGGAGTTTGATTTCCAATTACATCACCAATTATTTGTTGAATATAAGGTGTCAAGAAAACACTGATATTGATGAATACCAAAGCTAACGAATTAGAAAAATTAGTTAACTCTTTAGGACATAATTCTGAAATTCTTAAAAACATATATGGTGATAAAAATGTGAATGATGCGGCCATAATAATTACTAGAACACCTGTGAATAATAGATTCTTCGAAAATGTAATGAGAATACTACTTCCACTAAGAATCAAGATGAACAACGGGAACATTTTTGAACCTAATAACTGATGAACTTTTCCAAATAAGACCCCAACAAACATCCCAGTTAAAGATGTGAAACTTAATATGAAACTGGCTGAAGTGGCTGTTCCATAACCGACATCTGTAATCAACAATGACAATTTAATCATTAATGTCATAAAGATAAACTGCATAAAAAACATAGCTGCACAAAATGCAAATACTTTTCCGTTTAATTTCTTTAAGCTTTTAACTATACTTATCTTTTTATTTTCTTGTTGAATGTTCATCTTAGGTAGAAAAGCAATAACTAGTAGCAAGACAACTAACAGTATGAAATATGTCAGGAAACTAAATCTCCAACTGATCTGAAGTAATATTCCCGCTAACATAGTTAACAACGTACTTGCCAAATTTGAAACAGTACCTATAAAACCAAACATCTGCGCACGTTCATCCCCCTCATAGAAGTAAGAAACTATACTGTATGATAGAGGGTTTAATAATCCGATTCCGGCACCAAATAAGAACCGACAAACTAATATTCCATAGATACTATTTATAAATGCCGGAGCAATTCCGGAAATAAATGAAATTAATAGTCCTAAAGATGCTGTATTCTTATACCCAATTTTCTTTGTTACTAAAGGACTAATGGCGACAAATATTAAAATTGCCAAGCTAGGTAAAGTTGTGATAGATTCAATAGCTGATGAAGCCACTCCTGGAAAACTATCTTTAATAACGGGAATAGCTCCTGAAATAACACCCGCTGCCGTTGTATCAATAGATATCCCAAGTATGGAGGCTTTAAATAAAAAACTGTGTTTATTTTTTATCATCTTTTTGCCCCTTTTTCTAATTAATCATTAGGCCTAATGATTTTGTAAGTTATTGTTATCGCTTACAATTGATAATTCTAGCATCTATTCAAATATAAATTAGCCCATTAGTTTGGTAAATATTGTACTTATATTTCGATTTTTATAAAATTATAATTAACTAAAGATTTTAAATTGATTTTGGAGATCGTAAAATGCTAAAAAATAATAATGAAAATCGGGATAATGTCCAACATGAACTAATTAATCTTTTACCTAATATTCCTTTTAAGATATACATGAGTGATCAACATCCCAAATCAACCGATCATTCGTACATAGTTCCTCACTATCACGACGACGTTGAAATTATTTATCTAATAAAAGGTAATGTAAAAATATTTGATAATAATTCAGTTACCGAATTAAATCCAGGAAGTGTCTATATTATTAATTCCAATGATATTCATTCAACAATGAGTTCTTCAACACATATTCAAAATTATGTATTACAAATATCCTATGATTTTTTAATCAATTTCATTCCAAATTTTTCGACTTACCACTTTATGATCAATAATCAACATCCAGCAATAACTCAATTAAAAGATGATATCGTTAGAATGGATTTCTTTCTTAATAAAAACCATAAAGCAAATGCTTATTTATCTGGATTATCATCCCTATTTGATCTGCTTTATCTTTTGACTACTAACTTCTATACAACTCTGACCTCTAAATCTGCTTCAAAAAACTTTAAATATCACAAAAGAATGGGGCAAGCCATAGGTTACATTGAAAGTAACTACTCTACACCCATAACATTAAGAGAAATATCAAATTATATTCACTTATCTCCAGCCTATTTCTCCGATTTTTTCAAAAAACAAACTGGATTAACATTTTATACATATTTAACCAATGTAAGAATGAAACACGCCGAAGATTATCTAAAAAATACTAATGTAGAAATAATGCAGGTCATCGATAATTGTGGATTCTCTACGTACCATCAATTTAGGAAAGAATTCTATATTAGATTTAACATGAGTCCCTCTCAATTTAGAAAGAACAACAAAAAAGAAGGCCTTCTCCAATCAAAATGAGAAGTGCCTTCTTTTGTAATAATCATAATTTTATTCTATATACTTAATCAAAAAAATAAGATAAATCAACATGATAAATACCTGATATTAAATGCAAATTTTCTAAATCGGGACGGCTTTCTCCCCTCTCCCATTGCGATATTGCTTGTCTAGTAATATTCAATTTCTTAGCAACATCCCCTTGTGACAATCCATTCTTTTTTCTCTGATATTTCAATTTCTCAGACATCCCCATAATTTTTCCTTCCCTAACTAAGATTAGAAAGGAACTCTTTCGAAAGAACTCCTTTCTTTAATTATAAAGAAAACGATTTCATAATAAAAGATGAGTACAGGAGTCACTTTAAGAGATGAAAGGAGAACACCGTATGATGAAAAAGATAATGCATTACCTATCACAAGGAATGTACCTATTTGCAGTCATGATTTTAATCGACATTATTGTAGAGCAAAGTAAATATACCATTCTATCCTCGATGTCCTATTATGTAACTTGCTTAGTCCTAATTATTCTGATTATTATTTCAGTTCCCGAAGAAGGTTCTATCCATAAAAAGTTTAAAACACCAGGAATTTACATACTTGAAGTAGCGATTTTCATGGCAGTCATAATACAGCAAAATGTATATTCTCTTCTGCCTCACATGTTTTATTTCATTATTTATCCGGTTTTACTTACTTTAATTGTTACTTCACTTCCTGAGGGAGTACTTTATAAAAAATTCCAACACAAATGAAAAAATCTGGGACTCAATCTATGCAACCGCGAGTCTCAGATTTTTTTGTATTTCATTTAAACAAACAAACTCAAAATCATAACGCAAACAATACCAACAACGGAAATTAAGCTTTCCAAAACAGTCCAAGTTAACAAGGTTTCCTTCACTGTTAAGTCAAAGTATTCTTTGAACATCCAAAAACCTGCATCATTAACATGGGATGCGGCTAATGAACCAGCTCCAACAGCTAACACCATCAAAGCAGGATTTACTCCGGCTGAAGTCATCAATGGTAAAACTAATCCGGCAGCAGTTAATGAAGCAACGGTTGCTGACCCTAGTGCTACTCTCAAGACAACGGCTATCAGCCAACCTAGTATCAATGGAGAAATATTAACTCCAGTGAACAGTTTCATTACGGCATCACCGACTCCACCATCGATCAAAACTTGTTTGAAAGCACCGCCACCACCGATTACTAATAGTAGCATGGCGATTGATTTAACGGCATCTTCCAAACTTTTCATAATTTCTGAGGTCTTAAATCTTCTGGCCCAACCCATAGTGTACATCGCTACTAATAATGAAATTGTCATAGTAATAGCTGGTGTTCCAATAAAAGCAATGATTGAATCTAAGAGTGTTGGATTCTTTGGTACGGAACCGCCATTGAATAACAATTGATAGACTGTGGTAATTGCCATTAAAATGACTGGGAACAATGATGTTAATACACTGATACCAAATCCTGGAGTATCTTCCAACTTGAATTTCTTTTGTGGTCCCAAAGCAGTTAAATTACCTTTACGGTTAAAGGCATCAGGTACAATCTTTTTAGCAAATTTTGTGTAAACTGGACCGGCAACAATAACTGCTGGTATGGCAACAATTATTCCGTAAAGTAAAACATGACCAGCATTGGCATTCAAAACAGCACTAATTGCAGTAGGTGCTGGATGTGGTGGTAGGAAACCATGAGTTACAGAAAGTGCGGCGGCCATCGGAATTCCTAAATAAAGAATGGAAACTCCAGCTTCGACAGCTATGGCGAAAACGATTGGAATCAGAAGAACCATCCCTACTTCAAAGAACAAGGCAATTCCGATGATGAATGATGCCAAAACAATAGCTAACTGTAGTCGTTTTTTTCCAAACTTTTCAATTAAAGTATGCGAAATTCGATAGGCACCACCGGCGTCAGCAACCAGTCGACCTAGCATTGCACCGAAACCGAAAACAATCGACAATTCACCCAATTGTCCGCCAATTCCGTCTTGAATACTTGTGGCAATTTTAGTCATTGGAATTCCTAATCCAATCCCAACAGCTATAGAAGTAATGATCAATGAAACAAAGGTATTCAGTTTTAATTTAATGATTAAAAATAGTAATAGGGCTACACCTAAAATTAATACTAAGAAAGCCATAATTAGTCTCCTCCTCTTTGTTACCGCTTACAGTGAATCTATTAAGAAAAGCGCGTTCACACGCACTTTTTTATTTCACATGTTTCTTTTGAAATTCGGCAATACTCTTGTACTCCGGTTCCAAGACTCTTGATAGTCTGATCCAAATTGGTAACAATTCACGATAAACTTGGAAATTCTCTTCATTTGGTTTGTGAACATCAGTTACACCAACCATATCTTTCACAGCTGATAAATCATCAATATATCCTAAGGCATACATTCCTAATACTGCGGCACCTAGACAGGAACTCTCAAAGCTTTCAGGAATTGTAACGTCTTGTTCAAAAATATCAGCCAACATTTGTCTCCATAGAGCTGAACGGGCAAATCCACCTGTAGCTTGAATACTCTTAGGTTTTCCGGCAACTCCTTCAATCGTCAACATAACGATATACAGATTATAAACGATACCTTCCAAAGCAGCTCTAACCATATGTGCTCTAGTGTGCTTTCTAGTTAAACCGAAGAATGATCCTCTAGCGTAAGCATCCCAGATTGGAGCTCTCTCGCCACCAAGATAAGGATGGAACAACAATCCATCAGAACCAGCAGGAATCTTTTCAGCAATTTGTGTCAAAATATCATAAGTTGAAACTTGCATTTGTTCAGCGGTAATTTTTTCTGGCGCAAAGAGTTGATCCTTGACCCAGCGGAAAACAATTCCACCATTATTAACCGGACCACCAACGACCCATTTGTCTTTAGTTAAGGCATAACAGAACAATCTCCCATTAGGATCAACCACTGGTTTGTCGACCACTACTCTGACTGCTCCACTAGTTCCAATTGTCACAGCTACTACTCCAGGATCAATCGCATTAACACCCAGATTTGATAATACGCCATCACTGGCACCAAATACGAATGGTACATCCTTCGTAATTCCCAAAACCTTACCATAGTTGGAGTTAATACCAGTAATTGTGTCAGTTGGTTCAACTAATTCTGGCAATTGATCTGTAGTAATGCCTAATAGATCCAAGGCTTGTGGTTCCCATTTCAATTTGAAAATATTGAACATCCCAGTCGCGGAAGCAATTGAATATTCCATTTTATAAGTTCCAAATAATCTGAAGAAAATATATGTTTTAAGGTCAATGAATTTCTTAGTTTTCTTAAATAAATCTGGTTTTTCATTCTTGATCCATAAAATTTTTGATAATGGTGCCATGGGATGAATTGGCGTTCCAGTTTTAGCGTAAATCTCTGCTCCGATACCGTTTGCTTTCAATTCTTCACTATATTTGGCTGCTCGGTTGTCGGCCCAAGTAATCGCACGAGTCAATGGTTGATCATCTTGATCCATAAGAATTAAGCTGTGCATTGCTGATGAAAAGGAAACCCCTTTTAGCTCACCTTTTTGGACTTTTCCTTTACGAATAACTTGTCCCAATACTTCAATTACTGCATCAAAGATATCTTCTGGATCTTCTTCAGCCATATCGGGCACATCTTGATACAATTGATAACCACTGTTAGCGTGGGCAATGACTTTTCCTTTCATATCATAGAGAACACTCTTTGTACTAGTAGTTCCAATATCAACGCCAATCATGTATTCCATAATTAAAACTCCTTACATAAACTCAAAATTATTTATTCTTATCGATTGCATGTCCACCAAATTCATTTCGTAACGCTGAAACAACTTTGCCAGTGAAAGTATCATCTTCCATAGAACGATATCTCATCATCAATGACATTCCGATAACAGGTGTTGGTACTTGTAATTTCAAGGCTTCATCTAAAGTCCACTTACCTTCACCAGATGAATGCATTGTGCCTTTGATATGTTGTAAATTATTATCTTTAGAAAAGGCATCTTGAGCTAATTCCATCAACCAGCCACGAATTACTGATCCGTTGGACCAAACTTTAGCGACGGCTTCATTGTCATATTCGAATTTACTGTGTTCCAACACATCGAATCCTTCAGCGATAGCCTCCATCATTCCGTATTCAATACCGTTGTGAACCATCTTGAGATAATGTCCACTACCCGCTTTACCTGTGTAGAGATAACCATCTTTCATCGCAATACCTTTGAAAATTGGTTCAATATATTGGAAAGTTTTATAGTCATCGCCACCAATCATGAAGTTACCATCTTGATTAGCACCACTTTTACCACCAGATGTTCCACAATCGAAGAATTTAATTCCTTTAGCCTTTAAAATTTGATTGTGTCTGAGTGAATCTTCATAAAATGAATTACCACCATCAATCACAATATCGTCGTTATCTAAAAGTTGACTTAATTTATCGATCGTATCATTAGTTGGCTTACCAGCTGGTAACATGACCCACATAATACGAGGTTTCTTCAAAGCTAAAACGGCCTCTTCCAAACTAGCAACACTTTGAGCGCCCATATCACTAGCTTTTTGTCTAGCCACTTCGTTTAAATCAAAAGCAACTACTTGATTGTCATTTCTGATTAAATTCTCACACAAATTGATTCCCATTTTTCCTAAACCGATCATTGCTAAATTCATATTTATTGTCTCCCTTTGTAAAGCGCTTTCATTTATTGACTATAGTATATGAAAATTATTTTTAAAAATCAATAGTTTTATAGAAAAAACTTTTCAGACAAATAAAATTGTGCTATCTTATTATTGTGAGGTAAAGCCTATGCAAAATAATTTTAATATGTTGATCAAATCCTACTATGACAACTTAACCGGGACTTCAAAGGATATCGCTGACTATCTTTTAGAAAATCCCCAAACTAGTTCGGCTCTAACCATTACCGATTTGGCTAAAAAGACTAATTCTTCTATTTCTTCTATTTCTCGTTTTGCAAAGAAATTAGGATTTAATAGTTTCCAAGAATTAAAAATCAATCTGCTCACATCAACAACAGACAAGAAAGAATCTAATAACCTCTTTCAAGAGATCAATTCTGACGATACCCTTAAAGAAATGGCGAAAAAAGTTTTCACATCTAATGTGTCAGCCTTAAATGCTACGATTGATACTCTGACCCAAGAACAATTACAATTGGCTATCGAAATAATTGCCAGTAAGAACTCTATTGCTTTCTTCGGATTAGGTGCTTCAGCTATCGTTGCTTTAGATGGCTACCACAAATTCTTGAAATCAGATAAAACTCCATTATTTGCTAATGACTTTCACATGCAATTAATGATGGCAACTACTTTGAGATCTGATACCTGTGCCGTAATAATTTCACACAGTGGTGAGAATAAGGATGCCCTGAAATTAGCTCAAAAGTTACACGAAAAGAAAATTAAAACTATCGGAATCACCAGTTATGGCAATTCATCTTTGACTAAAATTGTTGATTTGACCTTACTATCGATTTCCGAAGAAACAAACTATCAAGACGAGGCCTTGCACGCTATTATTGCCCAAATCTCCTTGATTGATACTCTCTTTGTTTTGACTGCTATGAAAGATGACAAACAAACGACTGATGTCTTTAAAGAGATTCGTGAGACAATCAATGGTACTCGTTTGAACAAATAATCAATTCCAAATACCAAATAACCCTGATAAATCAGGGTTATTTTTATATTCTTTTTTTTAAAACATTTTTTTGTTGCATTTTTAAAAGAAAGAACTATAATCGAATTTGTAAATTGATAGTGAGTACTCACTATCATACAAAGGAGAGGATATTATGTTTACAACAATGTTTTGGATTCTAGCAATTTGGTTCATTATCAATGTAATTCGGATGTGGTTCGTAACTGATAATCAAAAACTTCAAAAGACTTTTGCTTGGATTAATGTAGTTGCCGTTATCGTTGGATTCTGGGTTTACTTCGGAGCCACCAAAGTTAGTGGTATCGATACTTGGTTCAATATTATGAATTACGCAAATATTGTCGTTGCCCTTGTTCAGTTCTACTTTGGTTACAGAAACAGCACTACTATCAAACATGCCTAAAAATATTTCGAAGTTTTACCTCTTGTGTTCCATTTAGGATAGAATGGAACTATCAATAAAAAATGAGGTATGACATATGGACAATCAATTTGATATTTATCGTGAAGCAGAAAAAACTGAAAAGCTAACGCCAAAACAAAAATTGATTTTCCAATCAGCTATCGACTTATTTTCTAAGCAAGGCTATGCCAATACTTCAACTAAAGAAATTTCTGAGCATGCTGGAGTTTCTGAAGGAAGCATTTTTCGTAAGTTTAAAAATAAAGAAGAATTATTGATGGCAATTCTGACACCCCTGACCCATAAAATTCTACCCCAGGATTTAGATCAATTTTCTCAAACCACTTATCAGAATGGCAGCCTTAATTTAAAATATTTTTTAACAACTATGATAAATGATCGTATCTCACTCTTTAAATACAACCATAAAATAATGAAGATATTCTTGAACGAATTTATCTACGATCAAGATATACATGACCGTTTGATTGAAAGTATTCCTAAAAAATCATTTAAACAGTTCAATCAGGTTCTGGATGAGTTAAAGCAAAAAAATTTATTGATTGATTGGGACAATCTTGAGATTTTTCGATTCCTAGCCTCAAATATTTTAGGATACTTGATCCAACATTATATTATCGTGGACGAAAAGAAGTGGGACGAACCTTTGGAAATAGAACACGTCACAGAGTTTATCGTTAAAGGATTAACTCCAACAAAATAGTTATAAACAAAAAAAGCCGGTGAATGGAATATTACTTTCATTCATCGACTTATTTGTTTATTTAAGAATTATTCTTAAAGTACTTCAACTGATGCTGTTGTAACACCGTATGAAGGAATTTGGTTATTTGGCATAGCAACGTCTAATTGGTTAGGGTTACTGTATGCAAATGTACCTGTATCATTAACTGTTCTGATCAATACTGTACCGTCAGAAAGTGTGATCTTAAGTGTTGTACCCTTAGGGAATACTGAAAGGTTAGCAGCAACACCGCTATAACCCATGTTTGAACCTAATACGGCTGGATCATAGAAACTGATCTTGAATGTACCTTGTGATGTACCAGTTGTATTTGTGCTTGTTGTTTGTGTTTCAGAAGCACTTTGTGTAACTGCTTGTGTTTGTGTATTTTCTTGTGTAGTACTTTGTGTTTGTGTAGTTGTCTCTTGGTTACTTGTTTGTTGAACATCAGTTTGTGGTGTTACTGTCTGTTGAGCATCTGTAGTTGATGTTGTTGTAGTAGCACCTGGCAATGTAACTGTTTCACCAGGGAAGATTAAGTCAAATCCGCCAACTTCACGGCCGTTTGCTTGTTCTAGTTCGGCGATTGTTACACCTGAGTTAGCAGCGATACTCTTGTATGTGTCTCCTGCTTCAACTTGAACATGGTTACTGTCGAGTTGTACTGCAGCTTGAGCAGTTTGTGATGTTGCTGCAAGTGCTGTTAAAGCTGTTGTACTTACTAAAGCGATAGATAAAACTTTTTTCATGAATTAATTACATCCTTATATTTAAAATTATTGTCTAGCCCTCATTTGCTATGTTGCATATACTAACAGGTGTTTATTACACAATTACGTCTGTCAAATTACAAAAGCAGGCTTTTCTGTAATTTTAGTAACAATTCTGAAACAATAGGTCTAACTATCGTTGGTATAATAAGATTTTACTTTTTATGAATTTGAAAATAATTAAAACTTATTCTGAAAATATGAGAGTATTCTTATAATAATCATTAAACAAAAGCACTCAATATCATTACACAAATGATGCCAACGACTGATATCAAGGTCTCTAGCACCGTCCAAGTCATTAATGTTTCCTTAACTGTTAAATCGAAATATTCCTTAAACATCCAGAATCCAGCATCATTTACATGAGAAACTGCTAATGATCCAGCACCGATTGCTAAAACCATTAAAGCTGGATTTACACCTGCTGAGGTCATCAGAGGATAAACCAAGCCAGCAGCTGTTAATGAAGCCACTGTTGCAGAACCTAAAGCAATACGTAATACAACAGCAATTAGCCATCCCAAAAGTAAAGGTGAAATATTAACGCCAGTAAATAATTTCATAACCGCATTACCGACACCACCATCAATCAAGACTTGTTTGAAGGCCCCTCCACCACCAATTACAAGTAGTAACATGGCAATCGATTTGATAGCATCTTCCAAACTCTTCATAATATCTGGTGTTTTGAATCTTCTTGCCCAACCCATTGTGTAAATTGCTAGTAGTAAAGAAATCGTCATTGTAATAGCTGGCGTTCCAATAAAAGCAATGATTGAATCTAATTTAGTTGGATTGTCAGGAACTGAACCTCCATCAATGACTAATTGATAGATAGTTGTAATAGCCATCAAGACTACAGGGAACAATGATGTTAAAACACTAATACCAAAACTAGGTGTATCTTCCAGTTTAAAATTCTTTTGAGGTCCTAAGGCCGTTAAATTTCCCTTACGATTAAAAGCATCTGGAACAATTCTTTGCGCCAATTTCGTATACAATGGACCCGCTACTATTACTGCTGGAATAGCTACAATAATTCCGTAAAGTAACACTTGACCCGCATTAGCACTCAAAACTGTACTGATAGCTGTTGGGGCTGGATGTGGTGGTAAGAATCCATGAGTAACTGACAAAGCCGCAGCCATTGGAATTCCTAAATAAAGAATTGAAACCCCTGCTTCCACAGCAATAGCGAAGACAATAGGAATTAACAAGACCATCCCCACTTCAAAGAACAAAGCGATTCCGATAATGAATGAAGCTAAAACAATTGCTAGTTGTAATTTCTTTTTACCGAACTTTTGAATCAAAGTGTGCGAAATTCGGTAGGCACCCCCAGCGTCAGCAACCAAACGGCCAAGCATCGCACCGAATCCAAAGACAATTGAAAGTTCACCTAATTGTCCACCAATCCCATCTTGAATACTGGTTGCTATTTTGGTTAAGGGAATTCCTAAACCAATTCCCACTACTATAGAAGTAATTATTAATGAAAGAAATGTATTAAATTTTAATTTGATGATCAAGAACAGCAGTAATGCCACACCTAAAATCAATACCAAGAAAGCCATTTGTAATCCCCTTTAAATTTTTTGACATAAAAAAATGCGTTATTAGCGCACTTTAATTTATTTCATATGTTTCTTTTGAAATTCCGCAATACTCTTATATTCAGGTTCCAAAACTTGTGACAAGCGAATCCAAATTGGTAAGAGTTCACGATAAACTTCAAAATTCTTTTCATTAGGTTTGTGAACGTCTGTAACACCGACCATACCCTTAACAGCAGATAAATCGTCAACATATCCTAGGGCATACATGCCTAGTACGGCAGCTCCCAAACAGGAACTTTCGAAACTTTCAGGAATAGTAACATCTTGCTCAAAAATATCAGCTAGCATTTGTCTCCAAAGGGCTGAACGAGCAAAGCCGCCAGTAGCTTGAATACTCTTAGGCTTACCAGTTACTCTTTCAATCGTCAGCATCACAATGTAGAGATTATAAACGATTCCTTCCAAAGCAGCTCTAACCATGTGGGCACGTGTATGTTTTCTAGTTAAACCGAAGAATGATCCACGCGCATAAGCATTCCAAATTGGGGCACGTTCTCCACCTAAATAAGGATGGAACAACAAACCATCAGACCCAGCAGGAATCTTTTCAGCAATCTGTGTCAAAATATCATAGGTAGAAACTTGCATTTGTTCAGCAGTAATCTTTTCTGGAGCGAACAACTGATCTTTAACCCAACGGAAAACAATTCCTCCATTATTAACTGGTCCACCGACAACCCATTTATCTTTTGTCAAAGCGTAACAGAATAAATGTCCATCTGGATCAACAACTGGTTTATCGACGACAACACGGACGGCACCACTTGTTCCGATTGTGACAGCCACGACCCCAGGATCAATTGCATCGACACCCAAGTTTGAAAGAACACCATCACTGGCACCAAAAACGAATGGAATATTTTTAGAGATACCCAACAACTTACCATATTTGGGATTAAGCCCAGTAATTGTATCAGTAGGTTCAACCAATTCAGGTAATTGATCAGTAGTAATACCCAGGAGTTCCAAGGCTTGTGGTTCCCAGGCTAATTTAAAGATATTAAACATCCCAGTTGCGGAAGCAATTGAGTATTCCATCTTATAAACACCGAATAATCTGAAGAAAATGTAAGTTTTTAAATCAATAAACTTCTTAGTTTGAGCAAACAACTCTGGTTTCTCATTCTTTATCCAAAGAATTTTTGATAACGGAGCCATTGGATGAATTGGTGTTCCTGTTTTAGCGTAAATCTCAGCACCCAATCCATTTTCTTTCAACTCTTCACTATATTTAGCAGCTCGATTATCTGCCCAAGTAATAGCACGAGTCAAAGGTTGATCATCTTTATCCATTAAAATCAAACTGTGCATTGCTGATGAGAACGAAATTCCCTTCAATTCACCCCGTTTGATTTTACCTTTACGAATAACTTGTCCCAGAACCTCTACCACAGCATCGAAAATATCATCTGGATCTTCCTCTGCCATATCAGGGACATCTTGGTATAATTGGTAACCACTATTAGCGTATGCAATGACCTTTCCTTCCATGTCGTATAAGACACTCTTCGTACTGGTCGTTCCAATATCAACGCCAATCATATATTCCATATCTAAACTCCTCACGTGATTTTCTAGACTATTAATATTATTGCATATTTTTCAAATAATTTTTAGAAATCTTAACTGTAGTAGTATGATATTTTGAAATCACGTGAAAAAAATGTACTTCTATTGCCGTCGTCCGCAAAAAATCTGTGAGCCGCTGGAACGTGGTAGACCGACTTCGAGATCCATGATTTCACACTTTGTGCGAAATCATGGATCTCGAAGCTCGGTCTTTTACTAACCTTGCTACGCAAGCTAAGTAAAATATCACCACTGAGGGCTCACAGATTTTTTACTACCGACTAGTTTTTCGTTTCCAATATTATCAAGTAAAACCGCAGCATTTTGAATTTTTTAACTCTATATAGTCAAAAAAGAACCAAATTTACAAAAACAAAAAACATCTATTAATTTCACTACACAAACTTATGGTGTCCTTAATAGATGTTTTTTGTTATTTTTTACTTCCATTCATCACGTAAAATTCCGTATTGAACTGAATCGTAATACTTACCTTCATAAAAACGAACTTGACGAATTCTTGCTTCTTGTTTCATTCCAATTTTTTCGGCTACGTGCATCATTCGTGGGTTTCCAGACCATGTTGTTAAGCCTAAATGTGGGAAGTCAAAAAGATTGAATAAGTAAGTAATATAAAGTTTTAGAGCTTGACTTCCGATATGTTTATCCCAAGTATTTGTCTCATAAATGGTAATTCCCATGTCGTACCACTTTGCTAATTTTCCATCTTTAAAATGTCCACCAACGGAACCAACGATTTTACCATCGTTTGTAATCAATAATGTTCCTTATCGCCTAACCAAACTTTTGGTGCTAGTTCATTAATGAACTCTTCTTTAGTAGGTAAATCATCGTGAAAGTATGGACCGTTTAGTTTTGTCCACCCCGCATTGGGATCACTAAAAGCTAATTGCCAAAATTCTTCTAGATCTTCTGGCTGTGCTTGGCGTAATTCTACTTTTGACAAATCAATCATCTCCAAAATAAAAAGAACTTGTCATTATTATATGGCAAATTCTTTCTAGTTCAATATTAATTTTTTTATTAGTTAGCTTGTGCAGGTTCACGGCTACCTAATCTTACCTTTTCAACAGCATGACTGCTTTCAAGGTCTTCTTCTTTGAATCCGAAGAGGTATGTACATACAAATGAAACAACAATTGTAACAGCTGATGCGATTAAGTATCCTGTGAAGCTACTGTCAATACCCTTTGGATTGATGAATGAAGCAAATCCGATTAATGAACCGGCGAAGCCCCACATATCAACATGCATTAATCCGGTAATCAAGCCACCAACGGCACTACCGATATTTGCTGTCCAGAAGATACGACCATATTTCAAATTAATACCATACATTGCAGGTTCTGTAACTCCAGCAAAAGCTGAAAGTGTAGCGGCACCGGCAATTTGTTTCATATCAATGTTCTTCTTTGTTTTAACAAAGACAGCCATTGCAGCAGCACCTTGAGCAACCATTGTTGCAGAAACAATAGCGTTCAATGCACTGTGTCCTGTTGTAGCAATTTGACTAGCAACAACGGGAATAACAGCCCAGTGTAAACCGAAGATAACCAAACATTGATAGAATCCACCGATCAACAATCCAGAAATAGCAGGACTGAACTTCAATAGAGCAACGATACCATTTGCTAAGTAAGAACTTAGAAGTGTAATAACTGGTCCGACGATAACGATAATAATTGCACTGACAATAAATACTTCTAGTAGAGGACTAAGGATCATACGTAGTGACATAACAATGTGTTTCTTGAGCCATGGTTCTATCTTTGAAGCAATCCATGCCGCAGCGATCATTGGGAAAATTGAATAAGTATAGTTTGCGATATGAATAGGAATACCAAAGAAGTTACTGTTGAAATTCATTGCGGTACTACTTGTTTTAGTTGCTACTTGTACCAAGGTTGGATATGCCAAAACACCACCGATAACACCCATGATGATCTGGTTAGCACCTAATCTCTTAGCAGCTGTGAAACCAACTAGAATAGGTAGGAAATAAAATACTGAATCACCCATTGCACTAATAATCATATATGTAGAACTTGTTGCAGATAACCATTTAGCTGAAACGATTAAAGCTAATAATCCCTTTAAAATACCTGATGCAGCTAACAATCCAATGATAGGCATCATGCTGGCTGTGATTACACCAATTAAAGCACTGAAATAAAACTTTGTCTTAGGCCAAACACCTCTTGGAGCTTCAACCTTTTCTTTCTTAACTTCAGAATCTCCACCAAATCCAGGTCCTAAAGCTTTAACAACAGCATCATAAACATCTTCAACTGCAGGTCCAATAACAACTTGATATTGTCCACCAGCTTTAGCGACATCTAGAACACCCTTCATGGATTTGATAGTGTCATCGTTAGCTTTGTTGTCATCTTTCAAATAGAAACGAACACGTGTGATACAGTGAATAACATTTTCAACGTTACTTACTCCACCAACATTCTTAACGATATCTTTACCTAGCTGGTCATAATCGACCTTGCCTGATGGTTTAGCAGTAGATTCTCCAGGAGCCATCAAACTAACTTCAGCAACACTGTTACCAGCTTTAACATCACCTTTAGTGACGTTAACATCTTTAACCATCTTATTAGTATTGGTAAGAGCAACGATCACATCTGTTACTTTACCAGCCTTTTTGACAGCATCAATGTCCATTGTAGCTATCTTTTGACCAGCTGTAACTGTATCTCCTTCTTTAACAAATAGTTCAAAAGGAGCACCGTTTAATTCAACTGTATCAACACCCATGTGAACCAAAACTTCTAATCCATCATCAGTACTGAATCCAATTGCGTGTTTCGTTGAAGCTACTAACATAACTTTCCCAGAGACTGGGGACAAAATCTCATTTCCAGTAGGAATAACTCCAAATCCGTCACCCATATCTTTTTCAGAAAACATTGGGTCATGAACTTCAGTTATTGGTACAGCCTGACCATTTACGGGAGCAAGCATTTTAACTGTACTCTTCATAAGAATAGCACCTCCTTAAATTTAGTAACCGGTTACATCTTTCATTCATAATAATAATACGTCTTGTCATGTATAAACATCAAGTTAGAACATTTTTTATTATAAAATTCGCACTAAAACCGTATTGACGGGGTGTATAATACGTATTGTAATAATGTGTTTAAACAAATATATAGCTTTTTATTTATGGAGGAAATAGTCATGAAACCCTTATATTTAAAGTTTACAGATGATGAAATTATTTATTCCGACAATAAAGATCTAACTGATCAACAAAGTTATAAGCTTAATCCTGGACAAGAGTTAAAAGAAAATTTTCAGGATTTTGCAAAAAATCTTTCGACTCCAATCGATTCTTTGATACTTACAAATACACATGAAAGTTTACTAAATAAAAATTTAATTACCTATAATGGCCAAACGATCGATTGTCGCAATGATTTGGAAAATATCTTCCACGTTCCAGTAGTCAATATGGAAGACATCCGCAAAGATGGTCTGGCTTTGGCCATTCACAATGCGATTAGTTACTCCGGCTGGCACTTGGACTACAACCATTTGGATCACGACAAACGTCAATACGGTCAAGAATCCATGCAAACAATCGGTAATGGCTTTTTAGGTTTAAGGGGTACTTACTTAGAAGCCAAAGCTAATGACGACAATTATCCTGCCACGTATGTTGCTGGCGTCTTCAATCAATTATCTACTCCAATCAATGGCCGTGAAGTTATCAATGAAGACCTCGTTAACCTGCCAAATTCCCAATATATCAGCTTTAAAGTAGATGAAGGTGACTATCTTAGAATCAAAGATGATTTGGTTCAGGAATCCGTACGTTCTCTAGACATGAAACATGGAATTTTAACAATTTCTACTATTATAAAGTTGGATGATGGCAAAGAATTGAAAGTAGTTGCTAAAAAATTGGCCGACCTGAAAAATTATCACGATTACTACCTTCAATATTCTGTCACACCCCTGAATTTCTATGGCAAAATAACTTTATTGACTCAAACAGACGCTTCAGTTGTGAACAGCAATGTCGCTAGATATCGTAATTTGGCCAATAAACACTTAGTCGTCGACAATATTGAAAACAACGACAAAGAAATACTAATGCTAGCTCACACTAACCAATCTCAAATTGATTTAGCTATTAAGACTAATATTTCCTATCCTGATATCGACAATGCTCAATATTATATGGAGAATAAATCTGAGGTAGCTAGCCAATTTATTGCTTTTAATGTCAAACCAAACCACACTTACACTCTAGAAAAGGCCGTCAGCATTTTCACTTCACTTGAAACCAACCCTGACATGATTGACACCGCCAGAAATCACAAATTCATCCCTACCTTTGCAGGTGCTCAAGAAGCATCAAAAGAGGCTTGGCACGATGTTTGGAAGAAAGAAAATATCATTGTTTCTGGGGACGTTACTGCACAAAAGTTATTACATTTGAATTGTTTCAGTATGACGATTGCTGCACAAGAACTTGCTAACAAACATTTAGATGTTTCAGTCGGTTCCAGAGGCCTAACTGGTGAAGGTTATCGTGGACATATTTTCTGGGATGAACTCTTTGATATGAACTTCTATCTCCTACACTATCCAGAATTGGTTAAAAACTTAATGATGTATCGCTATAACCGTTTAGATGCCGCCGAAGAATATGCCGCAGCTAGCGATTACAAAGGAGCTATGTTCCCATGGCAAAGTGGCATGTATGGTGACGAACAATCACAAGAAGTTCACCTAAATCCCATGACTAACACTTGGGACCCTGACAATTCTAGAAAACAACGTCACGTTTCCTTAGCCGTAGCCTATAATGTTCTAAATTATTACAACGCTACCCAAGATGAAGCTTTCATGAGTCAATATGGATTGGAAATGCTTTTTGATATTGCTGAATTCTGGATTAGTATGTCCAAATTTGATCCTGACACTGGAAAGTACACAATCTCCGATGTCATGGGACCAGATGAATTCCACGAAAATTATCCTGGTGATACTGATAACCAAGGCTTAAAGAACAATGCTTATACAAATATCATGGTCAGTTGGTTCTTCAAGAAACTTGCAAAATTAATTGAAGATGAACCTGCTAAAGTAATCGATGATAATCTCAAGAGAACTAATTTCACCCAAGAGAACATCAAAGATCTGAATAATATCAGACACAACCTCAAATTAGACTTCAGTGGTGACATTCTTGGTCAATTTGAAGGTTACTTTGATCTCAAGGAAATCGACTTTAACAAGTATCGTCAACAATATGGCAATATTTCTAGAATGGACCGAATTCTCAAAGCCCATCATGATTCTCCTGATAATTACCAAATTGCTAAACAAGCTGACACTTTAATGGCCCTATTTAATATTCGTGAGAGTGCCTTTCTAAAAATTATGCTTGATTTAGATTATCCAATTGTTAACCCTAATAAATTTATTCATGACAATATTAAATACTATATTGCCAGAACAACCCATGGCTCCACTCTTTCTCGAATCGTTTACTCAATGTTGATGCTTAAAATCGGTGAAGACAAACAAGCTTGGAAACTATTCTACGAAGCACTTACTAGCGACTACTATGACATTCAAGGTGGTACGACTGCCGAAGGTATCCATTTAGGTGTTATGGGTGCAACATTAAATGTCGTTACCTCCTACTTTGCTGGTGTAGACTATCGCGGCAAGATGCTTGAAGTTAATCCACACATGCCAAAGCAATGGGAAGAAGTAGATTTTCAAATGACTTTTAGGGATGTCAATTTCAAATTCAGAGTTACTGACAATACTTTTATCGTAACGACTGATAAGGATACGGAAATCAAATTTCTTAACCAAAAATTACCATTAACCGCTAACCAAGAGATTCAATTGACTTACTAAATAACAATAAACAAGCTATACCAACTGTAATTGGAGTTCTTTTACGGTCAGTATGGCTTGTTTTACTTATACGCTTACACCCAGATGTGACAAGTTACTCAAAAATAACTTAATCTTTCGGTTCTACCCCCTTACCAATCAAAAATAAAATGATAGAATATTCATAATCTTTATGGAGGGGTTTAGACATATGATAGATCTGACTAACGGCAGACCTATAAAAGTTATTTTTCTGTATACCATACCTTTGCTATTAGGTAACTTTTTCCAACAATTCTATAGCTTTATTGATACCTTAATTGTTGGTAAAACTATCAGTGTCAATGCTTTAGCCAGCGTTGGTGCGACAGGGGGATTAACAGCACTAGTCATTGGATTTGCTCAAGGGATGACCAGTGGTTTAACTATTTTAACCGCAAGAAAATATGGAGCCAACGATGAGGCTGGTGTAAGACAAAGTTTTGCTTCAGGAATCATCATTTCTCTATTTATCATCGTTGTTTTTACAACGATTGCTCTTTTAGTAGCTTATCCACTGCTTGTCGCCATGCAAACACCTAAAGTGTTGCTACATGACTCATTTATCTTTTTGGAGATTATCTTTGCAGGAATCTTTTCTTTTGTAGGCTTTGATTTTTTGGGAAACACAATGCGAGCACTTGGAGATTCAAGAGTGCCTCTATTCTTTTTAATCGTAAGTACAGTTTTAAACATTCTTTTAGAGTTAGTGTTCATTCTCTATTTGAAGATGGGCGTAGCTGGTGCTGGTTTAGCCACTGTTGTTGCGCAAACAATCACTTTTGTAATTCTTTATTTCTACATTAGAAAACACATCCCATATTTAATTTTAACCCGTGATGATTTCAAAATTGATATGGACGAAATCAAGGAATTGTTAAAAATTAGTTTGCCAATGGGCTTTCAATCTTCCATCATCGCTATTGGTTCAATCATTCTACAATTCATGCTCAACACCTTAGGTGCCAATGCGGTTGCTGCATACACGGTTGCAGGAAGAGTTGAACAAATTGCCACCTTACCAGCCTTTAGTTTTGGTTTGGCTCTAGTTAACTTCACTGCTCAAAATATGGGTGCTAAGAAATTTGATCGTATCTTGAAGGGTGTCAAAGATGGAATTTTAGTCTCAGTAATTTCTAGTCTTGTCATCGGAATCTTTTTGATTTTCTTTGGTCAATCAATTTCTCATCTATTCATGAATGGTAGTGAAACAAAAGTTTTGAATTTGATTCAAATTTACTACTACTTCAATGGTTCGACCTACTTTATCTTGTCAATTCTCTTCATTGTCAGATATACATTACAAGGATTGGGCAATCAAAAAGCACCAACAATTGCAGGTATTGCCGAACTATTAATGAGAGTCTTTGCTGGTGTCGTTCTTATCCGTATCTTCGGATTCTACGGTGCTGCCATGGCTAATCCACTGGCTTGGACCGGTTCAGTATTGGTATTAGTAAGTACTTGGAATATCGAGATTAAGAAACTGAAAAATATGAAGAACCTTCTGAATCACGAGGAAACAGCTTCAGAATAGCTAATTTCTTACCTAGTTGTGGTTAAAAATTCCGTCCTCCACAACAAGAAAATTTGGCTGGAACGCCATGGGCCGACTTGGAGCTAATTATTTTACACTTCGTGCAAAATAATGGATCTTCAAATTTGGCCTTTATCTAAGCAATAAATTGCTAAGATAAATCTCATGGCTGAGCCAATTTTCTTGTTGTTCCGGACTAAATCCGGCTTTGTTTCTTAGATGTTTTAAAACCTAAATAGGAACTGCATCTATATTAGTCAATATCGATATGGTGTTCTGAGCTAGTTTTCTTTTCTAACTTAGGGAGGATAACCTTCAAGACACCATTGTCATAGTTAGCTTTGATGTTCTCAACGTCGGCTGCTGGTAAGTGATATTGTCTCATGAAGCGGCCACTTGTGCGTTCGGACATAATCATGTCGCCGTTCTTATCGTTATGATCATTAAAGCTGTCGCGACGGCCACTAACGGTCAAAACATCATCTTGATAATTGATGTCGATATTCTTCTTATCAAAAGCTGGCATATCAATATGTACTTCATAATCTTTATCTGTTTCTTTAATGTCAGTCTTCAAATTAGAACCTTCTAAAGCACTATCTTCGAATAATGATGGAAAACTAGTCATCCATTTGTCTCCATTGAAAAAGTCTCTCATTAAATTGTTACGATTCATAATTTCATTTACCATAAATAATTAACTCCTTTTTAAAAGAATAAATTTGTTTTTTAGCACTCATCGAGTACGAGTGCTAATGGAACTCCAAAAAAATAAGCTTAAAGCGTTAGTCAATATCGATGTGATGTCCAGAATCTACTTCCTTATTTATCTTTGGAAGAGTGATTTCCAAAACACCTTTGTTATATGTAGCTTTGATATTATCTTGATCAACTTGTGGCAATCTGTATTGTCTCATGAAATGACCACTTGAACGTTCAGACATAATTACATCACCATTTTTATCATTATGATCAGTGAAACTGTCACGGTGACCACTAATAGTTAAAACATTATTATCATACGTAATATCAATGTTCTTCTTATCAACTGCGGGAAGATCAACGTGTACTTCATAATTTTGATTATTTTCTTTAATATCAGTCTTTAATGTTGAATCTTCGGGAAAATTATTGTCAAATATAGATGGAAAACTATTCATCCAAGAGTCACTATTAAACCAGTTTCTCATTAAATCGTTACGGTCCATAATTTCATTTGCCATATTTTATTACTTCCTTTCCCTTAATTACAAATACAGTATAAAACCTGAATTATGGAAGTTCAAGAATTTAGCACTCTTAATTAACGAGTGCTAATTTTAGCAAAAAGTAAGTAAAAAATAACCGTATATTATGTGATACAATTAACTTAGTAAAGAAGAGGATGTTAAGATGACTAAATTAGTTATGAAACGTATTTACGACAAAGATTTACCAGCAGGGTATCGTGTGCTGGTAGATCGGCTTTGGCCACGTGGTATGTCTAAAGTACGTGCAGACCTTGACTTATGGGCAAAAGAGATAGCCCCATCAGCAGAATTGCGTAAGTGGTTTGGACATGATCCTGAAAAATATTTAGAATTTAAGAACAAATATTTAGATGAGATTAACAATAATCCATATACCAAAGAATTTCTAAAGTCCTTAAAAGAGGCTCTTCAAACACAAGACGTACTGATACTATATAGTGCAAAAGATGAAGAACATAATGACGCTGTAGTGCTAATGGAATATCTAAATTCGAATATTTAAGTATTGTAGATTGGTTGGCTAACAATTATGGAAGAATTTGATTTGCAATCTTTATTATCTAGTAGTGATAAGTTATTGATTCATCTGTTGCAATCATATGCACAGACCAATGATATAGCTATTTTTGTGTTAAACAATGAGGATCATTTACAGGCTGGAATTTTTGGTAAACTAACGAGGAAAACTGAATTAACACGGGTAAATAAAACTAGAGACTTATCTAAGTTGAGTATTAACAAATGTAAGTATGATATGGAATATGCTGATGCACCGTTGCGTATTTCTATAATCAATCAACGAATAGGAAAAATTTGTGTTGCTCAGGATATTTTGAAAAATACTGATCCGAGTAATATTGTAGTAATTCAAAAATTACAGCAACAAGTTGAATATTTAAGATATTTATTTGAGAGTGTATCAAAGCTGATCATCAAGGAGAGAGGAATTGATGATTTCATAATTAAATATTCACTAGATGTCGACGAAGCTATCGATGATCTCGAAAATGATGAGAGTGGTGCATTGAAGAGAATCAGACATCTGTCGACTTCAAATGAATCGATTATTTCTGCAATTGAGTTTATTGATAATAATTTAGATAAGCGTTTAACACTTGATCAAGTATCGGGCAAAGTTTATTTGTCGGATTATTATTTCAGTAAACTGTTTAAGAGGGAAACAGGTTTGAGTTTTTCGGTGTATTTGAATGCCCGAAAAATTCAAAAAGCCATGATTCTCTTAAAGGAATCAGATAACAGTATTAATGAAATTTCGGATGCATTAGGTTTTACTAGATTGAGCTACTTTAGTCAGACGTTCAAAAAGTACACTGGCTATGCACCGACGAAATATCGTATTGATGGAAAAGAGTAATAAAAATGTAGGGGGCATTCTTACTAATGCTTCCTGCATTTTTTGTTTACCCTGATAATTATTTCAATGTGTAAGCGATAACTAGACGTGTGTACAGGATTTATGCACAAATTATCTTTTTTTATGAAAAAAATTGTAGTAAAATTTAGGCTTAATGTAAATTACTTGTTTTTGTGTAATTTAAGGAGAGATATTTATGAAAAATGTCTTTAAGAAGGAATCCGTCGACACTTATATCAAGGCGGATTCGAGATTAACAAAGAGTTTAGGGGCAAGGGATCTCTTGTCACTTGGGATTGGAGCCGTAATCGGAACTGGTATTTTTATCTTACCAGGACATGAAGCGGCGTTACATGCCGGTCCAGCGGTGGCAATAGCATTCTTGATTGCTGCACTGGTCTCTGGCTTAGTCGGCATGGCTTATGCTGAATTTTCTTCGGCAATGCCTGTCGCAGGTTCGGCTTATTCATTTGGTTCCATTATTTACGGTGAAATAGTCGGCTGGATTCTAGGTTGGGCTTTGATTTTGGAATACTTCTTAACCGTTTCAGCGGAAGCAGTTGGTTTTGCTTCATATTTTAACAACAATATTTTGGGAGCTTTTGGAGTACATCTACCTAAGTTCTTATCGGCAGGTCCTCTGGAAGGTGGTGGAATCAATATTTCAGCCACATTGATCGTCTTATTGATTGCTATCATCATTTCCCACGGTGCCAGTCTTTCTAAGAAAGTTGAAAACGTTGCGGTTGTTATCAAAGTAGCGATTATCGTCCTCTTCGTTGTGGTCGGTTTCTTCTATATTAAGACTAGCAATTATGTGCCATTCTATCCTAAACAGTTCCATACTGAACCCTTTGGTTTAGGTGGAATCTCGACAGCTTGTGCTACAGTCTTCTTTGCTTTCGTTGGATTCGATGCTTTGGCAGCCAATTCAGCGGAGACCATTAATCCGAAAAAGGATATGGTTAAAGGAATTCTAGGAACAGTTATTGTCGCAGTAATCTTGTACGTTTCCTTCTCACTTGTTTTAACCGGAATCGTCAATTATAAGGACTTAAACGTTGATGATCCAGCCGCTTATGCGTTGAAAGTCGTACATCTCGATACTTGGAATAAACTGATCACCATTGGCGCCTTAGTTGGTATCTTCACATCATTGTTGACGATGTTCTTTGGTGGATCTCGTCTAGTTTACGCTTTGGGCCGCGATGGATTGTTGCCTAAGAAAATGGGACAAGTCGACTTCAAATATTCAGTTCCAAAGAATGCCATTTTAGTAGCGACAGTAGTTCAAGCTTTCTTTGCCGGCTTGGTACCATTGACTGAATTAACATCATTGATCAATGCCGGAACCTTGTTGGCCTTCGTCTTTATTTCTTTCGGTATTATTCCGTTACGTCATCGTAAAGACATTCCTAATACAGGTTTCAAGATGCCTTGGTATCCATTCCTACCAATTTTTGCTGGAGTAGCTAGTTTATACTTCTTATTGATGTTGCCAGCTATTTCTAAAATCAGTGTTGGAATTTGGATCTTGATTGGAATCGTCGTTTACTTCACTTACAGTTTGAAACATTCAAAATTGCAAAATAAAAAATAGCTTCCTGACGGAGGCTATTTTTTCTTGCTCTTGGGAGCTTTATTGTTGTTGATTATATGAATAATTAGGGTAACGATGATGGCACCAACTAAAACACCTACGAAGACAAGATTAGGTATTTCGATGTCAATTGCTGGAATCGACAAGAATAATTTTACCGAAATGAACATGATCAAGAAGTAAGCCATACCGTTTAGTTCAGGAATCTTACTCATCAAGCCCATGATTAGTTCAGCGATACCTCTCATAGCTAAGATACCGATCATACCACCAATTAAGACGATAACCGGATTACTAGAAATAGCCAATGAGGCCAAAACAGAATCAATTGAGAAGACGATATCCATTAATTCAATTGAGATAACGACTTGCCAGAATCTGGAAATGTGAAGATGCTTTTCTAGAGCATTCTCTTTTTTAGGTTCAGTTGGAACCTCAACTTTTTTATTCTTACTGAAGAAAAAGTGATTTAAGAAGAGATAGAACAAGTAGGCGGCACCAAAGACTTTGATCCACCAGAAATTAATCAAGTAGACCCCGACACCGATAACTAAGAATCTAAAGATGTAAGCACCGAATAGTCCGTAAAATAGTGACTTTTCCTGTTCAACTTTGTTAGGTAGTGATTGTGTTTGAGCGGCCAAAACTACCGCGTTGTCGACTGACAACATACACTCCATGACTACCAATGATAAGATAACTAACCAATCTTCCCCCGATTCAATAACAGTTGCCCAGTTATGAAGATCAAAGAATGGACCGTACATATTTATTAATGCATTCAATCAGTATTCCTTGCTTTCTATTTGTATTGTTGGGTAAATGATACCAGATTAGAGGATCGATTTACAATTAAGGTTTGAAAAAGAAAATGGAAGTATACTTCCATTTTGATATAAGGAGTAAATAAAAAAAGCAGTTCCCTCATTTTCGAAGAAACTGCTCTTTAACTTTTAAGCGGTTGGTACAAATGTTGTATAGATTAACCAAATATTCAAAATAGTTAGCACCACTGCAACAAAGTAACCTAGATATTCAATAAATTTATTATTGGCAAATTCACCCATAAGTTTCTTGTTACTGGAGAATCTGATCAATGGAAAAATTGAAAATGGTAAAGCGACACTCAAGAATACTTGTGACAATGTCAAAAGTGATTCGATCTTAGCTTCGTTACCATGGAAAATAATGGCAAACGAGATAACTGGAATAATGGATAGAAGACGAGTAATAACACGTCTTGCCCATAGTTTCATCTTCATGTGGATGAAACCTTCCATAACAATTTGTCCGGAAAGTGTACCAGTGATAGTTGAGTTTTGACCAGATGCCAATAGGGCAACGGCAAACAAAATACTTAGTACGGGACTAGCAACTGCACCAGCAACCTTTGGATTTTGAAGGGCGTTAAATAGATCAACGAAACGTCCCAAATCACTATTTGTACCATAGAACAATGCGGCACCAAGTAGTAATAGTAAAGTATTAACGACAAAGGCTAATGTTAATTGGATATTTGAATCCCAAGTTGAAAATCTAACGGCTTGATGAACACTCTTTGGATCATCACGGTCATATTTTCTAGCTTGTGAAATAGATGAGTGCAAGTACAAATTATGAGGCATAACTGTTGCACCAACAATACCTAATGATAGATAAAGCATACTCTGATTTTGTAAAATTTTAGGTTCGGGGATGAATCCAACCATCATTTGACCAACATCTGGTTTAGCCAAAATAACTTCGTACAAGAAGACTAATAGAATAACCATAATAAGTGTGGCTACGATAGCTTCAATTTTTCTGAATCCTAGTTTCATCAAGACCAATAGTAATAGAACATCAAAAGCCGTGATGATAACACCCCATAATACCGGTATATTAAATAGCAATTTCAAGGCAATCGCTGAACCGATAATTTCGGCGATATCGGTTGCCATGATAGCCAATTCGGTGATGATCCATAAACAGAATCCTCCGACTCGACTAGTTCGATCTCTCGTTAGTTGTGCCAAATCTCTTCCGGTCACGATACCTAGTTTAGCTGACATGTATTGTAGTAGCATCGCAATTAAACTAGAAATCAAGATAACGGATAGTAATTTGTACTTAAATTGGGCACCACCGGCGATAGATGTTACCCAGTTACCGGGATCCATGTAACCCACGGCGACCAAAGCACCTGGTCCACTATATGCTAACAAGGTTTTAAAGAAACCTGCGTCTGTCGGAACATCAACGGTATCATTAATTTCTTCCAAGGAAGGACCGTTAGCGTAATGAATTAGGCTTTCGTGTTTTTTATTTTTTTCACTCAAGCTGTTCTCCCCCTTTTTATTCTCAACATATAATATCATGTTAGAGGTGTCTTTTAAACCCAGTAAACTTAATAATTAGGACAACTTAACAAAATAATACTAAAAGCCGTGTTTTCTAGGGATAGATGGTGACATGGGATAATAATTTTGTGCCAATTATATTAATAATAAACAAATATTTATGTGTAAATGCATAATTTTACGTTTCTAATACGCAACTTCATGTATTTATCACATTGTTACGATACAATATAAGTGTAATGGAAATGGTAGGGAACAATATTTTAAATTTTTAGAAAAGGGATAAAGTCAAATGAATGTAATTTTAATAATAGTTGATATCATCTTTTTCCTTGGTGCAGCCTTCAATGTGTATTGGCAGTCCCAAATTGAAATCAAGTCAATTTATAAGGTTTCATCGCTGATTTTTGCGGCTTTCATTGGGGCATGGCTACTTTTCTCACCAACAAATCAATTATCTTACATCATCATGGTTGCTTTATTCATGTTACTTAACATTATGAATGGTGTTGGAGGAATTGGTTCGAAGAAAATCGTCATCAATGGATTCTATTCGGGCGTTTTGGATTACTCGCAGATCATTCACGTAACTTTGATACCAATCGAGTTGCAAGGTAGTAAACCAAAAGTAGCAGTTATTTTTAACACGAAGAGACCACAACAAGTGGAAATGAATTTTAATACGTCATATAAAGAGATTCAAAAATTCTTAGATAAAAAGTTATCCAATGAAGTTTCAGTTGAAGTTGGACAAATATAGAAATGGAAGAGACCTCGTTTGAGGTCTTTTTTAGTTGGTAAATATGTCGTCTTCCACAAAAAATCTGTGGGCCGCTGGAACGTAGCGGACGCGACTTGAAGCTAATGATTTTTTGTTCCAGACTGGATTCTGCTTCTAAATTTAGAATTAAAAAACGACGTCTATTCAGGAATCTCAATTCACTTTAATTTTGTGGATTGATTAATCTGAATGGACGTCGTTTATTTTAATAGCCGTATCTTATATTTGATAATTGAGTTAATTTTTGTAATTTAGATTGTTGTTCTTCTGTTAATGAGATTTTGTTCTTATGAAGTGCGTTAGAAATTGATATGTTCATCCTACTTAAGATGTAGGGAACGGCTGATTCTCTTTTTTCTAGTTCATCTTTGAATTCGATTAGTACCTCTTGTAAAGGTTGTCTGTTGGCATCGGTATTTAAATTATTAAGTAAGTCATCGATGATAGCAATTGCTTCATCACCACGATCTTTGCCACCAGCAAACCAAGTTAGTTTAGCCATTTGTTTTGTCACCTCCTTTATAAGAAAAATAGGGTTGTCGATATTATATTCAATAATTGATGTGAAAGGATATTACTGTAAATATTCTTAGTTTTTTCGAAGATAGTTGTGAGGAAGGTGCTGGTATGGTAAATCGTATTTTCTGGCAATGCGGATTAACACGTATAAGATAGCTCCAAACATAATTAGTGTAAAGACGATATTGCCTGATTTTGAGACCATGGTTAAGGCATTTAGCTGTATAAATATCGGTAATAGTAAAAGGAGTATTAGTTGGATTATTTTTTGCGGCATGATATCTCCCTGTGTTGTTAAGAAATTTTAGAGCCAATTAAAGAGTGAACCAAGTCCCAAGATGATAAAAATGATTGCGAGTATAAATGAGAACCAAATTGCCATCGGTGAAAATGCTGATGTGGATTTGCCACCTGATGTTTTGAGAGTTTTGAAATAATTTATCGTTGCGAAAAACTGCCAGATACCAATAATAATGAATAGTGTGCTAAATATGTTTTTCATAATATTCACCCCGTATCATAATTGATTCTTTATACTGATAATCTTAACAACTGTGTGATTATTTAGAATTAAAATGTCTTGGATGGGGGGATTATATGTCTTGAAAGTGGTAAAAATAAAAGGGCTCAAGCGTGATTGCCCGAATCCTTTTTTCTTTAAATATTAGTGATGGATTGCAGTTTCTTTTTTAATTTAGTAGCTTTCCCCATAGAAAATTTTTTAGTGGTGCCATTCTTTAATAGAATTTGACGGGATGGAAAATCAATCTGTCTGATGTTGATTGGATTGATAAGACAGGAACGACTAATTCTAAATAAGAAAGTGTATTTCTTTTCTAAATCATTGAGTTTGCCATAGAATTCGTATTGACCATTATCGGATATAAAAATTAATTGGTGAGGAATTTTGGACGATTCGATTGAATAAACTTCATTTTGATTAAAATTAAATATTTGTGTTCCAATTTCAAAGACAAAGTTTTGCTGATGATATTCTAATGATTTTTTTATTAATTTTTCCACATAAGCAAGTGCGTCATAAATTTCGTCACGATAGGCTTCAAGGTCTTGTTGTTTCTCGATAAAACCAATGGCACCAACCTTTCGCTTGAGAGTTTCTGGTGCTAACTCCTCATGCGTAGTAGTAAAAATAATATTGGCTTCTACATCAAATTCTCGAATTCTTTTTGCCAAATCGATACCGTCAATTTTTGCTTGTAAGTCGATATCCAAAAAGTAAATTCCACGGTTAGGTTGGGATGTTCGTAAGTACTGAAGAATATCTCGAGGGCTTTGAGCGGTACGTTCAATTTCGAAGAAATTATTATGAAAGAGGAGATAGTTTTCAATCAGAGTATTGAGTTGTTTCAGCTCGATTGGATTATCTTCACAAATAATAATAGGATAACTCATTTTTTCCCTCCTGATTTTGTAATGGTAAATTGCATGCTGAACCAATTATTGCGGGTATTGTAGGAAACCAAAAGGTTTTTATACTTCTTTTTAATATCTTGGATGTTAATCATACCAAGCCCGTCATGATTCTTCTTGGAAGAAAAGCCATATTGTTCAATTTTAGAAACGGAAATGTGTTTGACAATAGTGTTCTTAATCGAGATTTCTAATTGTCCATCAGTGTTAATCAGGATAATTTGGATCTTGCCACTTGGTTGTTCTTTAACAGCTTCAATGGCATTATCAATACTAGCTCCCATTAGTCTTATGAGATCAAAAATATTAAGACGCACATTGTCGATATCACTTTTGCATTCAAAATAGCAGTCGATATTGTTAGATTTGATGGTTTTCAATTTACTGATCATAAGTGACTTAATATAGGGATTGGAGATGTATTCCAAATCTTTGAAGTCATCCATAGAAATGTTACTGAAGTATGTAGTCGAGTAACCCTCCAATTCTTTTAGTGAGCTTTTCAAGTCGTTGTTGTCATTGACGGTAGCAATTTCGTTTAAACTATTAAGAATGTTTTTGTAATCATGCCGAAATTTATGCATTTCTTTTTGGTCACTATCGAGTTGTTTAGTATAATCGCTTAAATTATCTAATTGTTCAGACATCAATTTCTTTTCGTAAATCTCTTTTTGACGGACATTCTCATGAATGAAAATGAAGGCAATGGCGATTCCTTGGACAATCAGAAAAATTAGAATACCTGTTGTTAAGTCTAAATAAGCTTTGAATTTTTGGATGAAATACATAAAGGCAAGTATGACCATAGAAGAATAGGTTAGAACTATGCTTAGGGATGGTGAACTGAAATTTTGAATGATACTATTCAACTTAAGCTTTTTAAAGATAAAAATGATTATTAGCAAAATAATAAGCTGAATCAAGAGCGTACCAGTTATTAATAATAAATCGTTTATTTTATAAACAAGATAGATTTTTGTAATAATAACGGAAGCAATTATTGAAGAAGTGAATTCGAATAGAAGTGCCAGCAATATGGAATTTACCAGGTAATATTTGTTAGAATTTTTGTTTCTTAAAGAGAAGTAAATGACTACTAGAAGCACTAAATAGACGGTGTCGTTGACAAATACGGCAATAAAAATGGCGGCAAAATAAAAGGCGGGAAGAAAGAGTATCTTTTTGTAAAGTGGAATTAATTTCATGTCATAAACAGAATTAAATGCTAAAAAATAAAAGAGATATGATATAAACATATTTAAAATAAACAATCGAGTATCCACAGTAATCAATGCTCATCACTCCCCCCCAGTGAAAAAAAGTATATTTATATCGTAACAATGAAAAGAGAAGTTGACCAATAACAAATTTTTCATTGAGGATGTTGATAACGGTATTTGAGGATGTTTTTCACAAAAAATCTGAAAACTGAATTAAAATTATTGTAAGAAGTGACCAAGAAAGGATTAATTATGCCTGATAAAAATGAAAAAGAAGAAGAGATTTTATTGAGTGAGCTTTATGATTTTGTTTTGAATCCTAATATTTCTGACGACGAACGTAAGATTGGACTCATGGCTAAAGCTGATTTGGAAAAGGGAAGATATACTGTAGCTGTCCTCAACCAAATAATTGTAAGTTTTCAACAGTTAGACTTAAAGAATAAAGGATTAACACCTGATGCTTCTCACTTTTATGATGTAGTAAATCCAATTTTGATCAAGATGAAACCTATTGGAACTAACTTGGGATATATAGGTTTTAACAGTAGTTATTTAAGTTAAGAATTGGGGGATATAAATGTTAAAAAGTCGGGAATCGCAACTAAACTATTTAATAACTTCATCATTGAACGATGAAGCTGTACAAAATAATGAAGAATTAACTGAAATTTTACGTAACGCACAATTCAAGTTAGGTAAAGGCGATGCTGAAAATATAGTGGCAACTAAATTGGAACATGCAATTAGTACTTATACATTTACGCATGGTTTAAAAGCGCCTAAATCAATTGTTGAACTATCAAAATTTTTGCAAAATGATGCTAACAAATATAAAGGATTTATGTCGATACTGACTTGGTTCGCTAACTAAATTACACACGGGGAGAGATGTCTATGCTAGATATAAAAACAACGAAGAAAGTTATTCACGAGTTATATGACGCTTTACATGAGCATCCAGATCAATCACCATATTTATTGAATATCACGGATGTATTAAGTCAGGTTTATATGAAATTGGATACAGTTGATAATCCTGAAGCTTGGTTAAGCAGACTGGTAAATTACATATATATGGAAGCTTTCGGTCGAGTTCATTTTTCTAGGGAAGAAGATAATCTTTTGATTGAGTTGGGCGACCTCTCAAAGAGATCGGGACTCAATGGTAGAAATCGAGCAAACTTTAATGATAAATCTCAATTTTACGGTTTGTTTGAAAAAATGCCTCGTCGTTAATGGATAGTAAAAATACTCTTAAAGTTAATAGACCTGTGTCTGATGACTTTAAGAGTATTTTTTGTTATTGGTTTGAAAGTCTGATTCTAATAGGCAGTTCCCACTTTGATTTGTTATCAATGCTTAAGATATTGAAGGCAATGATGGAAAAGATAAGCATATATATAAGGGAGATAACGATAGAATATTTATATTGGGACGGAGAATTATTGACTATCTGTCCGTTTCCAATAGTTCCAGTGAAATCTATGAAGAAATGTAGTAAGAAAGATAGCAAAATACTTCCCTTACGTATATATACGGCGCCAAATAGACAACCCATTCCAAATGTTTCAAATACTTGCATTATAGTCATGGTCAAATTCTGTGAATGAATATTTCCGATATGATAAAGGGCAAAAAAGATACTAGATATAATTAAACAGAATAGTAACTTTCTTTTGTCCATATTTTTATTGTTATCATTTAAGAGACTACCTAGGACTATGCCTCTGAATAAGCATTCTTCGGGGATTGCTGCACATAATCCAATAAGTAACGAAATAAAAAGGTGATTGGTATTAGATATTGATGACAATATTGAAATCAATATGAGCGTTATTGAAAATATTTTAGTATTCTTACCAACTGATAATTTAAAGTAGATTTTCTGACGAAATATCAAATTATTTAGAATTAGTCCAAATATAAGTTCAACCAGTTTAAATGCAATTATATGTTGCCAATTATCTATTTTGAAATAATCAAAAATTGGTCTGGATATAAAATTGTCGAATATTACTAATAGTACAAAAAAGATTATTTGTTTTTTAGGGAACCTTATTGTGTTTGTCATAATTCACTACCAATCTAATTAAGTTGTTTAATAATTGTGTGATAACTCTAGCTACTGGGTTGCTAAATAGTTTAGGAGTGGAAGAATGCTGGACCATTTATTACAGTAGAAATTTGTTGCCAAAATGACTTGTGTTCTACAGAGTTAATCTCATGTATAATCTTATTTTGCTCAGGACTGAAGTGGTATGTCTTCTTTAGAGCAGCCTGCTGTAATGCGTTATTTAAAGTAATAAGGGCATCGTGAATTTCGTTATAATTTTTACTGACGTTATCGGACTTATTTATTTGAAGGTATACTTTTTGAATTGTGGACTTGAGATTGTCCGCATTGGGAGGTAGAGATGAATTTAGTTCTTTGAGTAATTTGTTTAATGATTTTATTTCGTTGATCTTTTGAGATTTACGCATGGAATCCTTTCTATAGTAATTATTTATAATATCGAAATGAATCCAATTATATTTAAAATAATATGCATGAGTATTGGATACATTAAATTATCATCTGAGTATTCGTATATGATAGCGAAGAAAATCAAATCAGAATATTGTAGGAAAGAAATATTTTGTATGTCTCTCAATTTGTTAATATGAAATATCATAAATAGAATTGTTGTGATTACGATGCTAATAATGGCGATTGCTTTTCTATTTAAATTGAATCGTGAGAGGAATCCTTTGAGTAGTGTATGTTGAATAAAATATTGAAAAATTACCTCTTCTACTATTGGGCCGGTAATAGCGATAAGAATGAATAGTATTAAGACGCCAATAGAACCACTGGAATGTACGCCTTTCTCTAATCCGCTTTGATTACTTGGATTTGCTGGAATGATATTTTGAATTATGATTTGATAGGCCAAATCTAGAACCACAAATATTGGAATAATGTATATGGCTTTAAAACTTCTAAATAGATGATTCAAATCATCTTTGAAATTACTTCTTAATAGATAGATCAAAGATATGCATATAAGAATATGAAGTGCTGTGAATATCAAACTTGAAGTAGTTTGACTTAAAAATTGCTCTAATATCTTCAGAAGAAATTCTGTGACAAACATATATATAAGTATTATCGGAAAAACTCTGTAATTTACTTTATTCATATTAATTGCTAACCCCGTGTTCTTTTTTGATAAAAAGGAAGATAGGTTTAATTATAGTAGAAATAATAATCCTTTGATTTAAAAGGATATTAACGTTGGGAAAAGCCGTATAAACGTGAGAAATATTTGGCATGATTTATAATATAGTTAGAAGTTAAAGATTGGGGATGTGAGTATGGAGAATCAAGAATTGTTCGATCTAATCGATACGGCATATAATGAGGATCTTTCTGAGCAACCTAAAGAGTACAAGGATTCACTTTTGAAAGCTGCTCAAAAGTTGTTAGCTGGTGGAAAAGAAGTTGAGGTATGTGCCGATATTTACCAAAGTTGCCACGACAATTACATTGTTCCTATGGGATTGCCTAGGAATAATCGAGCACTGTATCAATATATAAAGGATAAGTTACATAACCCTAGTGAAAAAGAAATGCGTGATTTGAATCTGGGTTATGGATTGATTTCAACCAATATTACTTTCGGTTCAATAAATTAAAAAGCAAACCTGTTGAGGCTTGCTTTTTTTGTACAATTCGTAATTAGAAATAATTTAATATGGTTGCTTGAATTCTAATTATCCAGTAGTAGAATATATAATTAAATCAAGATGATGTTTATATATTGGTATTTGTGGGGTATTGATTATTAAATGTTTTTAATACTTGATTGCTAAGTGAAGCAAAATATCTCTCGTTATGATATTTGGAAAAGGGGAACTATGGCAAATTTATCGTTACGTTTCACTTCTAAAGGGAAGATGATTTTGTACTTTCTACTATCGATTGTGTATGCTTTTGGAAATGTGGTCATCGCTTATATTACTAAGATCATGTTGAACATGGCACAATATCGGCAAGGAAGTGTCAAACAATTAATAACAGTCGCAGCAAGTGGTGCTTTAGCAATTATTCTAATTATGTTTTTCAATTTTGCCTATCGTTACCTCAAATTTGATATTGTCAAAGACATCAATGTACATTTGAAAGCAAAGACAATGGCCTACCTGATTGAACAACAGGATGATTCGCAAAAAGATGGTCTGAGTCTGATGACGAATGACGTTAAACAAATTGAAACTTTAAAAATATTGAACGAATTAACCATAATTACTGAATTCATGTCTTTTGTAGTCTCAGTCACAGTTGGTTTACTTAATTCTTGGATTTTAACATTACTATTCATCGTTACAACGGTAATTCCAGGCTTTGTTCAGAAATTCTTTACCAAAAAGATTCAATCCAAATCAGAAGCTTGGGAAAAGGCTAATGCTAGTTATACCCAGAATGTCAGCGATGGTTTAAATGGTGCCGCAACTGCTGATCTGTATGATGTTCAAATCCCAATCGTCGGTAGAGTCGTTGATGGTGCTAAGAGAATGGAAAATGCGCTTAAGAGTTTGAATTATACTCAAGCCGTAGCGGGTGAAATTATTATGGCCGTAGCGGAGATTTTTAGTTTTATTATTCCTTTCTTAGTCGGTGCCATTTTGATGTTCCAAGGTCATATCGGTGCTGGTACTTTGGTCATGATTGTTCAGCTTTCCAATGATTTTGTTAATCCAGTTATCAATATTTTTCAACAGATTAATTCAATTCAATCAACTAAACCCATGTGGGATAAAGTTGAGAAAGCTTTGAAATTTGATGAAGCAAAACCTGTATCAGTTAATAATACGAAGTTTACAGGATTGGATGTTGATAATCTAACTTATAAACTTAAAGATAAGACTTTATTCTCGGATTTGGGACTTTCAGTACATCCGAATGAAAAAGTTTTATTGATGGCACCTAGTGGTTGGGGGAAAACGACTCTTTTGAGATTAATACTGGGTAAACTCAAACCTAACGATGGAAAAATTTATATTGATAAAATGGACGTAACAGGTGATTGGCAAAAGGCTCATGACAGTTTCAGCTATGTAAATCAGAAACCATTCATTTTTGATGATACGTTGAAATTCAATATTTCTTTGGGGAGAAAAGTAACTGATTCTGAAATGGAAGAAGTGGTTGAAAAATCAGGATTATTTAGTTTAGTTGGGGAAAAAGGATGGGATTATCAAGTTGGTGAAAATGGAGCCAATCTTTCTGGTGGTCAGATTCAAAGAATTGAGATTGCACGAGCATTACTTTCTAAACGACCAATTCTGTTGGCAGATGAAGCAACTAGTGCTTTGGATCCAGAATTATCATTGGCAATCCACAATACAATATTGAAAAATCCTCAAATTGCGGTTATTGAAGTTGCACATAAAATTTCTGAACAAGAGAAGTCTATGTTTGATCGTATAATTCAATTTGAGTGATAAAAATCTTTTGTGTTTAAAACAAATAATAGCAGGTAATCAAATTACGGTTCTTTCTTAAATTTGGTTGTAGCTAAATACCAACTAATATGGTTGAAATATGCCGTCGTCCGCAAAAAATCTGTGGGCCACTGGAACGTGGTGGACACGACTTCAAGCTAATAATTCCGCACTTTGTGCGAAATCATGGATCTTGAAGCTCGGTCTTTTACTAACCTTGCTACGCAAGCTAAGTAAAATTGCACCACTGAGGGCCCACAAATTTTTTACTACCGACTGGTTCCTTAGTTCTAGTATTATGGATATTTTAGTATTTTTAATCTACGAATATAGAAATTAAATCAAAAGAACGGCCTCAATTAAGTATTCAAGATATATCTTCTACTTGAATTTCTTAATTGAGGCCGTTTCGTCTTATTAGACTAAATTATTTTTCTTTTTTATTAAAGAATGTTTGTGATAGCTGATACTTCATCACTACTGAAATCAAGATTATCTAGTGCTTTGAGGTTGTCATCTAAATGATCAACGTTGGTTATTCCAATGATGACACTGGCAACAACAGGATCTCTTAATAACCATGCTAGTGCTAATTGACTAAGCGTTTGGTTACGACTTTGAGCGATGTCGTTAAGCTTATTTAGTTTTTTAACTAGAGCATCTTTACCATCTGCGAAGAGTTCTTCGTTAGTAGGATGAATCTTGAAGCTTTCGGGAATACCGTTAAGATATCTATCTGACAATAATCCTTCGGATAGAGGTCCATAAGCGATAGCACCGGCACCAGCATCTTTAAGGACATCGATTAGACCACTATCTTCAACATGATGATTCAAGATATTCATACTCATTTGATCCAAAACAAATGGTGTGCCTAATTCTTTAAACATCTTAATAGCTTGTTTCATTTCAGGAACTTCGAAATTGGAAACTCCAACATATAGAGCTTTACCAGATTTGACAATATCATCTAAGGCTCTGACGGTTTCTTCGACTGGAGTTGTATCGTCATAACGGTGAGCGTAGAAAATATCAACATAGTCTAATTGAAGTCTTTCTAGGGAACCATCAATGTCTTGTAACAATGATTTTCTTGAAGTCCCAACACCATAAGGGCCATCGTGTATTTCATAACCGGCCTTAGTTGAGATAACTAATTCGTCACGGTATGGTTTCAAGTCACTGTTTAAGATTTGTCCCAACAATGTCTCGGAACTGCCTAAACCATCTTTAGTGCCGTCGCCATAATGGTTAGCAACATCGAAATGGAAAACACCTTTGTCAAAGGCATGCAAAATAACTTGTTTACGTTCGCTCAATGGATCAGCACTACTGAAGTGATGCCAGAGTCCAAGTGAGATTGGTGGCAACATCAAACCAGTTTTACCAGCATGACGAATATGTTTTCCTTGATAACGACTATCTGAAGCTTTAAACATAGAATCATCCTTTCGTAAAAAAACTCATTAGCTCAATAATATGTCACTGGAAACGTTTACGCAAATTTCGATTATACAATCTTTAAACATCTTTTTGATAACTTGATTGAGGAGGTGGTGGAGAAGGTTGAAAAAAATTAGTATTTCTTTGATATTTTTATTGATAATTATTTTAGCTATAAATATTACAAAGTTTAATGGAACCAAAGAAGCAAATAAAAGTGAGAATTCTGAAGAGTTGGTTAAGAACGAAGTCCAATGGAAGAGGTTAACTAAAGATATTCCTCAGATTGCTTATCATGATAATTTGTCCTTGTTAGAAAAGATACAGATGAATTATGAGAATCCTAAAGATGGTCATAGTTCAAAGTATGAGGATAAGTTTTCGTTGAAAGATCATTTTTACACTGGTAATCCAACTATTTTTGAAGGAGTGATATTAAATTTAGAGCCTATGTCAGAAATGGTTGAGACGAAAGCAACTATATTGGTTAAAAAAGTGTGGCATGGCGACCAGTCAGTCAAAAATAAGCGTATTTACACTGTCTTTAGAAGCGGTATAACAAAGGCCAAATATGCTTTTAGCAGTATTGAAGGTGAATACTTGAATAAAAAATTCGATCCGGACCAAAAAGTATTAATGGTTCGAAAAGATATTCCTGTTCCTAAGATAGGAAGTGTGATAATTGGTTCTTTTAAATCCTTCAAGATGACTAGTGAGGCTTATGATTCAACTCGTCAAAGTATTTATGGTAATAAGTATGGAATCAAATTTGATCAATTCTATCTATTGAAGAATCCAAGAACTAATTTGTGGGTTAAAGATAAGAAACGATTTGTTTTGAATAATCCTGAATTTAAAAAGCTAAAGGATAATATTGAATTTAAGAATCTTTATGCGTTGACCGATTACTGGAATGAGTAAAAAACTCTCAGCCGAAAAGTTGAGAGTTTTTTAATTAATAATCAAATCACGACGTCGATAACCTAAGTAACCAATAATGATTAAAATAACTGCTATTGATAACTGCCACCAAAAGGTAGTGGGATCAAAGTTCTTAACGGGAACTTTAGTGATATATCCAAAAGGTGTTAATTTATTTAACCAGTCGGGCAATTTGAGCAGTTTTCCAAAGTATTGAACGAAGAAAGCCGCAATCAAATATCCGTAATTTAAAGTGATGAGTTTTGGCAGCCAACCGACTAAGCAGGTTGATATTCCGAGAAAAATCATAATTGGAGGAGTGTAACCCCAGAATCCACGCATGAAAATATACCAGACTAAGTGTTGCTTCATAACGGCGTTACCACTGGCATAGAGACCGTAGTTTCCAGCTAGAAAGATCAGCAAACTAGTAATTGTAGCAAGCAAGATGGTTGAAGCATAGAGTTTGAGACGACTGGTTGATGTTGAATGGATAATTTCTAAGTATCCTTTGTTCTCTCCAGTCTTGAGATAGTTGATCAAAGATATTCCCGGAATTAAAGCAAGAACAGCGAAGACAATCATTAGAATCGATAGGAACTGCTTAATGATTAAGATATTGGCCGCATTGATAGCCTTAGTATCAAGTAATTGTTTGAACATGGGATTGGTTTTGACAATATCCCCGATAGTGTTGAAAACTGAACCATAGCTAGCACCCAAGATCATCACACCAAAGAACCAAACTAAGATGTTCAGTCGATTTAAACGCCAAAGTAGGGAAAACGGTCCGCGCAATAAGACACTGGCTTCCTTTCTTTCAGGTTTAGTGGCAATTAATCCTGAACCAATATCACGATGCCCATTAAGTGTGAAGGCAATCAATATTAGAAAAATCGATAGTAGTAACATTAAGAAAACTGGGAGCCAATTATTATCTTTGTAAGTTGAGAATTTTTCTACCCAACCCATAGGAACGTACCAAGTGTAACTAGGCTTAGTCACATCCGTGATCATTCGTAGAAGGTACATGAGACCAAAAACTATATAGGAGAGGATGGTTGCCGTTCGTGCATTATCCGTCAATTGGGATATTACAGCAGCAATACTGGTAAACATAAAACCACAAGCACCCAATCCTAGTCCTAAAAGAAAATTACCGTTAGTATCGGTTCCATTCAGATTGGCAAACTCCAGCCCCAAGGCATAAACCAAACCAATTCCAAAATTCAAAATAAAGCTTTCTAGTAAAGTTGCTGAAAGATTAGACAAGCGACCAACGGAATGGGCCTGAATCATTTCTAGAATGCCGTTTTCCTCTTCACCACGAGTATTACGAATAACGAAGTAGTAGTTCATGATGGCAGTAACGATAGCCATAAAGACAGTCATTTCTGAAGCAAAGACATCGGCAGTCGTATAAGGACCAGCTGGCATTTTACCAAAGAGTGAGATCATAGCGGGTGATTTCAGAGTCTTGATTATTTGATCAATTGAGGACTTATTACCATAGAGGTTAGTGAATTTACTAGCTACGCCAACGAACAATCCAATAAGGATGATGGCCCAAAGTATAAGTTTCACCCAATCACGTTTTAAGTTGAATCGAGTAAGAAAAAGCGTTTTTTGAAATTTATCATTTGGCATTATCTGACACCTCATTCGAGTCATAATAACGGAGGAATAAGTCTTCAAGAGTAGGTGGAGTTGCTTGTAATGAAAGAATCTGTTTTTGAGCTAAGTAGTTCATGATGTTATCAAGTTCTTCTGAATCAACCGCCAAAGTTGTAACGCCGTTATTATCAAAATTCACATTGTGAACTCCCGTTAGGTTTTGAATATCGGGTATAGCTGCTTTGGTTTGAACTTTAATAATGGTTCTAGTTAGATGTCTCATTTGTTCCAAAGTACCGGTCTCAACAATTTTGCCTTCTCGGATGATACCGATACGATCACACATTTTCTCCACTTCAGAGAGAATGTGGCTGGATAAAAGAACTGCTTTGCCCTTAGTTTTTAACTGGAGAACCTCTTTTTGAAAGATTTCTTCGTTTAAAGGATCAAGACCACTCGTCGGTTCATCGAAGATATAGAAATCAGCATCAGTTGAGAATGCAGCAATTAACGCTACTTTTTGACGATTCCCTTTAGAATAAGTACGTGCTTTCTTAGTTGGATCTAATTGGAAGGATTTAATCAATTGGTCAGTTTTTGCCGAATGTTTAGTGTGGCTTAATTTTAAAAAAAGATCGATAATTTCACCACCACTGAGATTAGGCCAAAGATAAACATCGCCAGGAACATAGGCAAGTCGACGGTGAATGGCAACGGCATCTTTGAATACATATCCTGTTCAAAAATAGTAGCCTTGCCACCACTAGCGCGTAGAATACCTAATAAAGTACGAATGGTAGTCGACTTGCCAGCTCCATTTGGACCAATGAAGCCAAATACTTCTCCCGGATAGATGTCGAAAGTAATATCTTTTAAGGCCTCAAATTTACCAAATTTCTTTTGAAGATGTTCAATATGTAAAGTAGGAATTTTTGCATTATCCATAATAATTACCCCTAAAAATGAAATATATATTCCTGAATAGTTCATTATTTATCGAGTATATTAGAGCCAGAAAATAAGCATGTCAATAAGAAGGAAAGTTGGAAATAAATCATTTTGACGATCTTTTTGGAGGATATCAGAAACAAAAAGGCTTCTATAGCAGAAATTGCTAAAGAGGCCCGAGTATCACAAGTTAAGTACTCATGAAAATGGCGTTATTCATCTATTCTTTTACAGTATTATTGGGCGTTAAATATGGTAAACGTAATTGATAATCGTCGAAGAAGTCACTTTTGAGCTTACCGAATTCATCAATCAAGGCGTGAAGTTCTTCAGCTTGCTTGGATGTTAATTTGAAATCTCGTTCAACGGCATTTTTCAATTGCATGTAAGTTGGTTTTTCAATGAAAGTATGCAAATGACGGAATAACTTCATGGAATAATTGTCAGCGACAAAGGTAGGACGATGAAAGTAGTAGAGTAATAGGACATCAGCTGTTTCGTTGCCAACGCCTTTGAGAGCAACTAATCGTTTACGCAACAAGTTGGTAGGGAGTTTCTCCCAATCAGCAAAATTATTTCGATAGGCCGTCAGTAGAGAACGTAAGTAGATGGCTTTATTATGAAAGAAGCCACTAGGTTGAATCAATTCTTGCAATTGATCTTGTGGTACAGCTAGCATTTTATCGACTTCAAAGTTGGTTACTTGCTTGAGATTAGCTAACGAACGATCGGCGTTTTTCCAGTTAGTATTTTGAATCAAAATCATACCAGTTAACATTTCTTCAGTATTTTCAGCGGGCCACCAGTTTTGCTCGCCCAATTTTTGGTGCAGTATATCTAATAAGTCATAAATCGTAATTTGTTTGTACAAAGTGAATATCCCCCTAAACGTTATTATCCACTTGCCGGCTAAATTTGTCCGGAATTACTTCTTGGAGACGTTTTCATAGACATATGGTTTTATTTCAGAAAATAAATAGTGTTATCATATTTATCGCTGAGTTAATTACAGGGGGTGTAATTATGTTAGGGACAATTTTTGTGATTGGTTCAATAGCCTCCTTGATTCTTGAGAAATATGTTTTAGCAAATAATTCACATGTATGGTTAGGAGCTATTGTGCCGGTACTATCAATTGGATTTATCGTCTGGTTGATGTTATCTAGCCTAATGCAATTCAACGCTACAAATATTCTACTTGCGATCATCTACGTATCGCTAAGTTTTATTTTCTGGGGACAAGGAAACGACTTGTATCACCAAAGAGTCGTTCACAAGGTTTATGAATCAAGTAATCTATAGTAAAAAAGTTCTAAGCAAAGAGTAAATTCTTTGTTTAGAACTTTTTTTGTTTTTTTGATAGCGTTTAATTCAAACTACCACCGATAACTTCAATATCACCTTTACCATCGCGCTCAACAATGGCTGTAATGGCGGCAGTAATTCCCTTAACATCGTCAGCTAGTGAAAGAGAAGGTGTTTCAGGACGATTCAAAACTTGATTAGGCAAGAAGGGAATGTGCATGAAACCAGCCTTTAAGTCAGGGAATTCTTTATCAATCATGTATTGAACTTGATACATGATGTGGTTGCAGACGTAAGTTCCGGCGGTTGTGGAAACTTGACTAGGAATTCCAGCTTCGATAATCGCCTGTGCCATAGCTTTAACGGGCAATTGTGTGAAATAAGCAGTCTGTCCATCTTCATGGATTGGTTGATTACGAGGTTGGTAACCAGCATTATCTTTAATTCGACCATCGTCAAAATTGATGGCAACTCTTTCAGGTGTTAAAGCGTAACGACCACCAGCTTGGCCAATGTCCAAAACGTAATCGGGTTTATTATCAAGAATAGCTTGATGAACGACTTCAGCACATTTATTGAAGATAGTTGGAATCTCTACTTTAATAATTTCAGCTCCAGCAATTGTATCGGGTAATTTCTTTACAGCTTCAATAGCCGGATTAATTTTGTCAGAACCAAAGGGATCAAAACCAGTTACAAGAATTTTCATAATAAAACTTCCTCCTTAAAATGCTAAAAAGTACATTAATATAATTTGAACGACTAATAGAGTTAGTGCAATTGGATATTGTTGTTTTATGACGCCTAGATTATCTTTCATTTCTAGCAATGCTACAGGTAAAGAATTGAAATTAGCAGCCATTGGTGTCATTAAAGTACCACAATAACCAGATGTCATACCTAATGCAGCAACTACAGCAGGGTTACCGCCCTGAGCTACAACAAAGGGAATACCGATCCCAGCTGTAATAACGGCAAAGGCAGCAAAAGCATTTCCCATTACCATGGTAAAAATTACCATAGCGACACAATATAGGACTACTCCTAAGAGGTGATTACCTGCTGGGAAGACACCTGAAATGGCTTTGGAAGTAACATCGCCAACACCAGAAGCAGTAAAAATAACACCTAGTGTAGCCAACAACTGTGGCAATACACCGGCAGTTCCGACGGAACGAACCATTCTTTCACTATCATGATAAGTAGTTTTAGCATCAGTTTTAGATATGATCATAGCAATAATCAAGGCAATTACTGAAGCAATACCGATTCCGACTTGACCGCCTAATTTAGTGAACTGACTGATTAGAATAGAGAAGATAGCAAGAACAACACTAGGGAAGAATAACCAAGCCCCTAAACGCTTAGCTGATTTTTCAGCAATTTCTTTATTAACTTCCTTTAGCTTACCGACTTTGATTTGCTTGAGTAAGGAAAGTACACCCACAAAAACAATCAAGAGACCGATGACAAGATTAGGTAAGTATTTTCCAACAGCAAAGATAATGCCCATGATTAACCAGAATAATCCGGTACCAATGCGAGCTGAATTATCTTTGTCACGGAATGATTCGATACTGGCGAAGACCATAATCAAACCAATTAGAACGTAGAAGATTTCTAGAATATTATTAACATTCATATATTTAACCTCGCTTATTAGACTTCAAATTGTTTATCAAAACGTCTGTTGTAATAAGCGGTAATTAAGAACGTGATGACAGCCATTGGAATTGAGTAAAGTACGATGTTAGCTGGTGTGGCAGTATAGCCGAGTGATTTCATGGTACTAGACATTAAGAGGACACCACTTGAAGCGATGAATAGATTTTGTGAGAAAAAGTTACCAAAGTTGTCAGTTGCGGCGGCACGAGCTTTGATCAAATCAACTTGTTTATCGGTTAAAGGCTTTTTGACACTAGCAGCGGCTTGAGCCATTGGATTGATTAAAGGACGGATGAATTGAACTTGACCAGAAAGTGCGATACCCATAGCATCGGTAATTTCACGAATTGCTAAATAAAGATTGAATATTTTTCCAGCAGAAAGATTTTTAATTTTGCTAATACCGTTGACGGCAGCTTGCTTCAAACCATGACTTTCAACGACACCAATCATTGGTAGAGTGAGGAAAAATAGTGAAACCATACGATTATCCATAAACCCTTTTCCAAGGATTGTCAGTACGTGAGTTATGGACATACCAGAAACTAAACCAGTTGCCAGAGCGGCAGCGACAACAACAGCTATAGTATCTAATTTGAAAGCAAAGCCAAGAATAATAATAACGATTCCAATTAATTTTAAATATTCCATTCTGTTTCCTCCTAATTATTAAATTTATTCCCTATTTTAGCACGCATTATTTAATAAAAGTTAGAATGATTAAAAAAAGTCTAATAAAAAAAGACGCAACCAAGATATTATCGGTTGTGTCTTTACGTAAGTTGAATTTAAAGGATAGGTGATAACAAACGAGAGAAGCGTTGTTTGAAATGAAGCCACATTCCTTGTTCTTTAATAATTTCTGGAGTTAATAATAGTGAATCTTTCATATCATTCTCAAATGAACGAGCAATTTGATGAGCCACTTTAGCATCGTAGATAAAGGCATTAGCTTCAAAATTTAGCGAGTAACTTCTAAAATCGTGGTTCATTGAACCAACGGAACAAATCTTGCCATCAAAGACAGAAGTCTTAGCGTGCAAGAATCCCTTTTGGTAGCTGTAAATCTTGATACCATAAGTAGTCAATAAATTGGCATAGTATTGCGTTGCACGATAAATGAAGGGATGATCAGGCATACATGGAATCATGATTCTGACATCAACTCCGGAACGGGCAGCAATTGTTAGAGCGGTAAACATAGCATCATCTGGTACCAAGTAAGGCGATTGAATCCAAACGCTCTTCTTAGCACTGACAATCATATCAATGAATCCGTCTTTTAAAATTTCTTCACGACTATCGGGTCCATCAGAAATAATCTGAATTGGCAGATTAGCATCAGAATTAAATTTATCGGATGGAAAGTATTTTTCCAAGAAAGCTAAAGGTTCAGCGTTACGGTCTAGGGAAGCATTCCAATCACGGAAAAATCTCTCCTGTAACAAGAGGGTAGCGGCACCAAAAATTCTGGAGTGGGTGTCACGCCAATAACCAAACTTTTCAGTCGTATTGACATATTGGTCACCGACGTTAAACCCACCGATCCAACCAGTTGTACCATCAATAACAACGATCTTTCGGTGCAAGTGATAGTTCAAACGAGTTTTAGCAATGACATTTTTAGAAGTGATAAAAGGTAAGACTTCACCACCAGCAGCTTGAAATTCCTTGAAATATCTTGGCTTAGTTCCACCAGAACCCCATGGGTCATATAGGATACGGACTTCTAATCCTTCTTTAGCTTTTTGTGTTAAGAGATCAAGAAATTTGTCTCCAATGTCACTCTTAATAAAAGCATAGTATTCGACATGAACGGTTTCTTTAGCTTGACGGATGTCCTCAAACATACCCTTGAACTTTTCTTGTCCATCAAAATAAAGTTTGATCTCGTTATGACGAGTTAACGGTGCTTCTTCAGTCTCATTGAAGAATCTTATTATGTGGTCCGCATAATGTGTCTCATCGTAACGTGAGGCGTTTTGCGGACGTTTTTGAGCGGCAATAGCCATTCTTTTCAGCTGGCTTAAACTATAGTGCTCTTGTTTACTGATATTAAATATCTTTTCTTGAGCAATCCCACGTCCCAGAAATGCATAGATAAGGAACCCCAAAATTGGTAGTAGAACAAGAACTAAAATCCAAGCCCAAGTAGTAACGATATTACGAGGTCTATGGAAAACAGTAATAAGTGCGGATATAGTATTGACTGTTAGAATTATGAGAATTAGCCAGATGATCCAAGTATCAATCATAAAATAAATTCCCCTCTATTTATTTATAAAGAAAGTTTACTTCAAAATACTAATAAAATCTAATTATTGAATATAATTTGGTAATAAAAAAAGCCGCTTTCGCGACTTTTACTTAATTTCTGTTATCACCGAAAATTAGTATCAAACGTAATAGTTGTAAGGCAGTTGAGATAACAGCGGCCACATAAGTTAAAGCAGCGGCGAAAAGAACTTGTTTAACCATTGGCACTTCGTCACTATCGACAAGTGTACTGGAACTTAAGATCTTTACGGCACGACCAGAAGCATTGAACTCAACTGGTAGAGTGACAACTTGAAACAAAACAACTAAAGCGAATAACCAAATTCCGATTTGAATCAGAGTTTGATTTGCACCCAAGATAACACCTAATAAGATGATTGGAATTGAGAAGTTAGATCCAAGATTTACAGCAGGGACCAAAGCTGATCTCAATCTCATAGGGGCGTAACTTGTTTGGTCTTGAATGGCATGTCCACACTCATGGGCTGCCACACCGATAGCCGCAACAGAAGTTGAATCGTAGGTAGATTCAGAAAGATTCAACGTTTTATTAGTAGGGTTGTAGTTATCAGTTAACTTACCACTAACTCTTTGAATTTGAACGTTTTGAAGCCCAGCATTATCAAGAATAAATCTAGCAGCATCAGCACCACTAGTTCCGTGGTGACTAGGAACTTCATCATACTTTTTGAAATTATGATTTACATACCATGATGCCCATAAACTGATAACAAGACCAATAATTATCAGGAGATAGCTGGGACCAAAGAAACCATATGTATACATATATTGTTAACTCCTCTTTAATAACTTTTTGTTAAAGATAGTATAACCATTATTTGTGAAGTTTTCTTGAACTAGGTGGTCCAAGTCGTTAATTTCAATATCTGTCAATAAGATTTGATCACGCAAGAAGATGAGTAGTCGATCGGAGATTTCTTTCTTTTCATCATCAGTTAGACCTTTGAAAGTTATCATCAATGCTGCTGAATGTTTTTCCAAATCAAGGTCACTGAGACTGATCAATGCTGAGATCTGCTTGGCATCCTTCTTTTGAATAAACCAGTAAATACCATCGTTCTTCATGATAACTTTAGCGGTATTAGAGATATATTCGGTTGTGGGGTCGATATCCTCATCTAGAAACTCACTAACTTCTTTTAGATTAAAGCGACTGGGAAAGTCCCAGCAGAAGTTATTTGTGATAAAAGGTCGATAATCGCGCATTTTTTGGTTTGTCATTAAAAAATTTCATACGGTGGTTGGTCGTATTACTTATCCCTCCCTTTTTCTTATTGTGGTTTGTGGTTCTTTTTTGGAATAACCATTGTTCTATGTTTAATAGTGGAAACGAGCTCCACAGGCCAGATTCTTGTGCTTTGTCTGACTTCACGAACTACCTGCTTCGCGGCTAATTCGCAAAGTCCTGCAAATGCTCGGAACTGTTCCGCTCTCTATTTGAAACGAGCTCCACAAGGGCAACCTCTTCCGGTTTGCTACAGTATTGAAATTGCCCACATGGTGCCGCGTGCGATTCCAATACTTAGGCAAATCCTCGGAGGCTAACCGCCCTTGCTCCGCCCTCTTATTCGATGATCATGCTCTTCTTAGCACTCTTATGTAGTTTATGCATAAATGGCTTCAATGGTTCTGTACATAGTAATCCTAATAGATAGAACCCAATTCCAAATGCTAACAATATAATAATATCTTTGGTTGCATTAGGCCAATATATTCCACCGACTGATTCTCTTATTAGATTTACCGCATATGTAAATGGTAGATATGGGTTGATTACTCTAAAGAATCCATCTGATAGTACTACTGGGAAGTTTCCTCCGGCTCCGGAAATTGATAGCACTAGGATAATAATTCCGAGTCCTTTTCCGACGGTTCCAAACATTTGGACTAACGAATATAGTATCGAGATGAAGACGAAACTTACAAACATACAGAAGACAACTAACCATATCTTCTCTTTGGTATAAGCATGCAAGATGAATAGGTTACCTAAGGCTGCGGAGATTGCTTGTAATTGGTTTAAGAAACCAAATGTTAAGTAACGGCCATTGAATCTTTGCTTGAATGTGTAGAGATATTGTTGTTTCTCGTCTAACTTGAAGTGAACGGTGAAGACACTGGATAGTAACAATGCTCCAACCCAAATACAGAGAGCTAAGTAGAATGGTGCACTGGCTGATCCGTAGTTTGGTACGTCATAGAGATTGTCTTGCTTCAATTTGACTGGGTTAGAGAAGAAGTCAGATTCTTTGTTGGCGTCGGACTTCATTAATCTAATAATGGCTCCGAGGTCAACGTCTTTCTTGCCCTTCTTCAATAGGGTAGCGGAATGATGAATGTCTTTCTTCAATTGTGGCCAATCATTTTCGGCAAAGTCGTTAGCGGTTGATAGTGCTTGTTCTAATTCTGGTGTCTTGGAGTTAACCAAATTCAAAGTTGTAGTTAACTCATTTTCAATTGATGGCAATTCATATTGAACAAAGAAGGTAGCCTTAGCTAGTTTGTTCTTCAAAGTTGGATAATCGTTGTCATAGAAATCATTTAGCATACCAATTCCGGTAACGATGTTGTTCATATTACCATTCAATAATTGGTTAGCGTCATGAATTTCGTTACCAACAGCAGGCAATTGTTTTTGATACTTTTGAAGGTAACTTAAAGCAGTGTTCAAAATACCTTCAGTATTGTTCAAGAGTCCTGGTATTGATGGGATGATATCGGTGTTGAAAGATCCTAGTGTGGAACTAAGTTCCTTCAAGAAGCTATTGATATCAGTAACGATTGTTGAAACTGAATCCATAATGTTGATGTTCTTAATTGTATTAACGCCGTCAGCTACTTGGTTTGCATGTGTTTGTAAATTAGTTAGCTTACTTTGCAATTCAGAAGTATCTAAGCTGTCATAGTTGTTCAAAATATCATTAGCTTTTGTAGCTAATGTATCGTTCAACGTAGCTAAATCGTTTAGATGTTGAATAGGTCTGTCGAGTAGAGTTAACTTATCCTTACCTAATTGTTCAGCTAGGCGGTTGAAGAAGTTTTGGAGATCAGTTAAAGCTGAAGCAACTTGACGACTGACTTTTGCCAAATGGGTTGAGTCGGTAGCGATGTTTTGAATAACGGTCTTCAATTGTTCTTTCAACTGCTGGTTAGTTGGATCTTCTTTGATCTTGTCGATTAAAGTATTGATCATCTCGGCAGAAGTACTGATTTGCTTACCAAGGTTGTAAACCATTGATAAACCAGTATCGATGGTTGTCTTGATAACAGGTAAGGCTTGTTGAATCTTAGGAATCAATTCAGAAGTTGTCTTATCAGTAGCGTTCTTAGCATCTTCGCCTAATTTTTGAACTTCAGGCATGACGTTTTGAACTTTCTGGATAACTTCTAGTCCGTTTTGGACTTGAGTGATACTGGAGCTCATTAAGCTAGAAATTTTACCAAAGTCCGTATCCACTTCGTTGATTTGAGTACCAGCGTTTTGGATTTCAGGAATCTTATTATTTAGTTGCTTAGCGGCAGTTCCACCAACATCGGCTAATGGCAAAATATTATTAACATTAACTAATTTATTAGCATCCTCATTTAATAATGGCAAATATCCATACATGTCATTAACTTGATTCAATTTTTGATTCAAGTTAGGTACTAGGGTATTAGCTTTTTGAACTTTATCCATAATGTCCTGTAATTCAGGGATGTTGTCATCAGTTGTGACTAGCAAGGATTCGAATCGTCTTAACATTGGAAGGTTATCTTTGATATCCATTCCCGACTTGTTCAATGCTTGTGTAATAGTTTTACTGATGGTTCCCACGAATTCAGAAGAAATTGTGTTTTGTAAGGTTGTTGCCCCGGTTTGAGTCAATTTCGGGGCTATCGCATTGATTTTCTGATTTACCTTAAAGACCAGCTTCGGTTTCTTAATAGTTCCAGATAAGAAGCTGATAATGTCCTTAGAAAAAGTTTTTGGAATATAAATTCCAGCGTAGTAAGAACCATCTTTGACACCTTGGTCTAATTCCTTTTTGGAGTTGACAAAAGTCCAACCTAGTTTATGATTCTTTTTAAGGTTGTCGATTAATTGATCACCAATTTCAATTTTTTGACCCTGTACTTCAACTGGCGTATCGGCTGAATAAACGGCAACTTTTAGACCACTAGTGTTAGAATAAGGGTCCCATAGGGCCCAAACGTTAAACCAGCAGTATAGACACGGTAAAATAACCAGTGCCAGCATCAATAAAGTTGCGGGCTTGGATTTTAATGTCCTCTTTAAATCTAATTTAAATAATTCCCAAGCTTTGATAGAAATCCCCTCCAAATCTCTGTTAAAACTGTAGTAGTAATATAATTATATAACGTTATGACAGCGGATTATAATAAATAAACCCGTTGACCATTTTTAGAATCTCTGAATCATCGTGAAGCATTGAGTGTTCTGCATTAGAGCCCTTAATAAGATATTCGGTGTATTCTTTTACTCGCGGTTTGAGAATGTAAGAAATAGACTTGGCAGATGTAACGGAAATGTATTTGTCACTATTAGAGTGATCGCCGACATTTCCAAAAATGTTCAAAACGCGTAAATCGTCTGAGATACTTTTTTCATTCATAAAAATTCTAAAGTAGGTTGGACTCATAAAAGCTGGACGTCCGTTTGGCTTGATTCGGTTGATGTTGGGAAGATCTCCCAAACCAATAATTCCGTTGAACGGTGCAGCGATGAGTACTAATTTTTTCAACCTAGGCATGTAGGGACGCATTTTTTCCTTCAAATTGACCAGTACCAATGAAACGGCACCTAGTGAATGACCAATTGCATCATAAGTTGTGAATTCATGTTCTAAGCGTAAGTTAAATAATAGCTTGGTTAACCAATATGCCATCTGGTTACTGCCAACCCATTTATTTTGAAAAACAACTTGGACAATGGGATGTTCATCCTCAGTCCAAACTCCCTCATATGTGACTTTTCCCTTCCAATCAATGATTGCTTTGAGAAATTGGTCTTTTTGTTTACCGTTACACTTTAAAGCGGATTCGATCATTTTCTTGGTCGTATAGTCTCCACCACGAAAACCGTGGATATAGAGAATCGGCCATTGCCCTTTTTTCATAAATTCACCCCAACAAGATATTATTATATAATTATTATTGAGAAAAATTAACCAAATGAGGTATGACATTGCAAAAATATTATGCAGTACGACGCGGTAAGAAACCTGGAATCTATTCAACCTGGGCTGACTGTAAGGCTCAAGTCGATGGTTTTGCCGGAGCTAGATATAAAAGTTTTCCTGATAAAGCGCAAGCACAAGCTTTTATTGATGGAAAAGATTCATATAATAGTAGAAAAACGACAACTAAAAAATCTGCCAACAAAGTTTCTAATATTGAAGATTTTGACATCGTTATTTATACCGACGGTGGTTCCAGAAATCATGGTAACTTTAAAGGTGGTCATGTTAAGGATTCTGATAAAGCCGCTTGGGCCTATCATATCAATAACAAAGGCCAGATATATGAAGGAACTGGTGGAGAATTTGGAGCGACAAATAATCGCATGGAGATAATGGCCCTAATTCAGAGTATTAAACGATTAAATGAGCTTAAAATCAACCAACAAAATGCGATATTTGTCTTAGATTCTCAGTACGTCCTCAACGCTATTACTCAAAATTGGCTCAATGGCTGGAAGAGAAGAGGCTTCAAAAAAGCCGATGGTAGTACACCGGTGAACGTTGAGTTGTGGCACGAGTTGGATCAACTTTTGCCAACCATTCCTAAGAAGACTTTTGAATGGACTAAAGGACACGCAACCAATGTGGGGAACAACCGTGTTGATGCTTTGTTAAATGAAACAATGGATAAAATGTAAAAATTGTTGTTCCGAACTAAATCCTGCTTTGCCTATTAGCTATTGTAAAATCTAAATAATAAATAAGAACAGCGTCTATTAAGAGATATTCAAATACATAACATATGTTTTGAATACTTAATGGAAGCTGTTCTTTTCATTTATAAACTACTTTGTAAACTTCACAGACACAGGGAAGTTCTTCATTGAAAGGATGGTGTTCGTCGGCATATTCTTGTTTGAAGAATTTCCAATGATCTTTACGCCATTCATCTAAACCACGAGTACCTTCGCCTTCGTGATAGGCATGTTCGGCTGAGACTTGATTAAAAGGGACAGTTTCTACAACGACTGTTTTGGTGATACAAGTTGGTTGATTGTGTCCATCTAAAATAATTCCGTATTCACCTACTTGCGGTAAAGGGTCAGTTTCATCTTGTTTGTAGAGATCATAAGCTGAAGTTGTAGCGGTTTTAATACCGTTTTTGATGAGATTAGCTAATGAGTCTTGTTCCTCAATGTCATCTTCGCCACCTAGTGAGAAGGCCTCGTAATCGTTAGTTGTGACTTCGGGATGTTCTGTTTTGAAGTTGTTCCAATATGTTTTTATGTCCATACGTATTTACCTCTACCAAATTATAATTAGTTTAATTGTAAATATAGTGGCAATTAAATCAAAGATTATTCGGAGATAAATATAAGTGCTTAATTAAAGATAAAAGATTAAACTAAAAGTAAGCACTTGCATGATTGAAAACAGTGCTTAATTATTTTTATAGTGCTTAAAAGGTGAACAATGACAAAATCAGTAGATAAAGTATATAAGGTGATTCAAGAGGAATATGGAGATGAATGGACTGATACTAAGACCATTGCCGATGCGGCAGGACTAAGTAGAAATGTCATTAGTATCTATTTGTCTCAACTTTATAAGGAAGGAAAATTAACTAAGAAGAGTGGTAGACCAGTATTATGGAAGATTGCTAAAGATGATGCTCCTTTTCAAAATTTGATTGGTCATTCTGGAAGTTTAAAGGACATTGTCAAAAAGTGTCAGGAATCAATAGTTTATCCTCCCAATGGTTTTCCTTTAATTATTACTGGACCTAGTGGTGTCGGTAAAAGCTTTTTAGCCAAAGATATTTATAATGAAGCTAAAAAAATGAAGGTTATTTCCGACGATGCTAAATTTGTGACATTAAATGCTGCAGATTATGCTAACAATCCGGAATTACTTTCCTCAGTTCTATTTGGATATAAAAAGGGAGCTTTTACTGGGGCAAATGAAGATACGCTTGGATTAATTGATCAGGCTGATAATGGTTATTTCTTCTTAGATGAGGTACATAGGCTACCTAAGGAAAGCCAAGAGAAGTTGTTTTCCCTATTAGATTTAGGCAAGTTTTATCCTTTAGGTGAGAATGAGAACGCTCATAAGGTAAATGTTCGTTTTATATTTGCTACAACAGAGGATTTGGATAATTTTCTTTTGAAGACCTTTGTTCGAAGAGTTCCATTGCATGTTTCTTTACCAGCATTTAAAGATCGTCCACTGACTGAAAGATTAGCGTTGATTACGAATGCTTTCAAGGAAGAAGCCGTGAGGATTGATCGTCGTTTTTATATAACTAATAAGGTAATTGAAGAGTTAACGAAAAACGATGCTTCGGGTAATGTTGGAGCTATGCAAAATGAGGTTAAATTGTTGTGTGCTTCAGCATATACAGAAAATTATCAGGGTAAAGATATTCATATAGGTTCTTCTTCGGAAAAGGACAATTACATAGTTATTGATAAAGACACTGACATTAATGATCGTACTGAATCAATTGATAATGAAATAGATTTGATTAATCAATTGCACTTGGCCTTGAAGAAATCAACGTCTAAAAAGGATACAATTTCTAATCAAATTTTATTGTTGATGAAATTCTTAAAGAAGCTTGATTATTTAATGGATACAAACTTGATTCAGTCCATTAGTTATAAGTTAAAGATAGGAATTGAATCGATATTAAATAAACGATATGGACTTAAACTGCAGTTATCAGATGCAGATATTAAGCAGATTAGTTTTGGCTTGTCATTGTATTACTTTACAGATTACGAAAAGGTTAATATGACCGAACTTAATAGTGATTTTGAAGAACTCTATCCACGGACTATGTATGTTTATAAACAATTGTTAAAAGGAATTAGTGAAGATAAGGATTTTGAAGAGTTCAATATACCTTGGTTAGTTTTATTATTTAAAGATAAAATTAATCAAATTGAGAGTATCCAATATACAGGAATTATTTTGGCACATGGAGATAGCACTGCTACAAGTATTCAAAGCGTGGTTAATAACTTGTGTGGTAATTATATTTTTGAGGCATTTGATATGCCAATCGATATTTCCATTCATGAGATTAATAACTACGTGCAAAAGTATATTAGACAACAAAAGGATCGAGATCATAAAGGGATTTTTGTGCTGTTTGATATGGGTTCTTTGACGCAGATGTTCTCGGAAATTAAAAAGTACTCTAATTGCGAATTGCTGGTTATTAATAATGTTACAACGGCAACAGCTCTTGATGTTGGAATAAGAATTCAACGTAATGACGGATTTAAAGAAATTACTCGAGCAGCTAATAAATTTGGTGAGGCTTGTGGTACTCAATATTATGAAGGGCTTTCCGATAATTCTAATATTGTAGTTTCCTGTATGTCAGGTGTGGGTCTGTCAGAAGAAATCAAGCGGATGATGCTAGAAAGCTTGTCCAATAAGTTCGAAATTATAACGATGGACTATAAGGATTTGAAACAGACTTTAGAGAATCATGAACAAAAATTCTTTGATAAAACTAAATTTGTTGTGACGACAACTGATATTGATACGAATCTAGACATTGATATCATTAATATTTACGACATTATGGAGAAAGATGGCTATGCTAGATTTGAAAAGTTGTTGATTAATTCGGGAGAACAAAAGCCTAATATTGAAGCATTGATGAATAAGATGCTAAAATTCTTTACAATTGAAGGCATAAAAGATCGATTACAATTCCTTAATCCAGATGTTGTTATTGATGAGGTTCAACTTATTACCCAGAGATACCAAGAATATTATGATATTTCTTTGGATGGTAAAACCAAATTGAATCTGTATATGCATTTGTCATTGATGATTGAGCGAATGCTAGTAAATTCTCGTAAACAGGAGAATCCAAGCGTTTCATTTGAAGGAGATAAGGAAAAAGAATTTTATTCTGTTTCTAAAACGATATTTAAGGGTATCGAATTAAAGTACAATTTTCAGGTTAACGATTATGAGATATCGTTGATGTATCAGCTATTACATTTTTATATTTAAACAGGGTAAGTGCTTAATCAAAATTAAGCACTTATTTTTTTTACAATTAAAAAGCTTTATTTAACGGCTTTTATAAAAGTTGGCACGTAACTTGCTTATATAAAAGTGAGGAGGGTAATGAGATGAAAAAAATAGTCGTTGCCTCACATGGCAGCATGGCCGAAGGCATGAAGAACACAATTGAACTTTTCGCCGGACATAATGACAATGTCAGTTACATTTCGGCATATACAAAAAAGAATGATGATTTGAATGAAACTATTGATAAATTATTCGATACATTCGCAGATGATGATAAAGTAATTATTTTTACAGATTTAATGGGTGGCAGTGTTAATCAAAGATTGACTGTCAAAGCACAAAATAATAAGAACGTCTTTATTATTTATGGATTTAATTTACCAGTTGTAATTGAAGCAATTTTATCCAAAGAGGACGTAAACGCAACATATATTAAGAAACTTGTAGAAGTTGGCAGAAATAGCTTAGGAACTGTCGAATTAAATAATAATGATTCAAAAAATGATGATGAGGATTTTTTCAATTAGGAGGAAATAATAATGATTAAAATTATGAGAGTTGATGAAAGATTAATTCACGGACAAATCGCAATGGTTTGGTCAAAGGAAATGAGTATTGATGGGATTGTTGTTGCCAACGATGCCACAGCTGGTGATGAGACACAACAAATGGCTTTGAAGATGGCTGTTCCATCAGGTATTAAAGTGATTATTAAAACAGTTGATAGTGCTATTGAATTATTGAATGATCCACGTGCACAAAATATGAAATTATTTGTTTTAGTTAGAACTGTCGGAGATGCTGAAAAATTGGCCGAAAAGGTTTCCGATATTCAATATGTCAATTTAGGTAACGTTGGTAAGGCATCAACCGATCCTAAGACAACTTTGACACAATTTGTAATGTTAACTAAACCAGAAATCGAATCTTTGAAGAAGTTAGTTGAAATCTATCCTGAAACAGCATTACAGAATCTACCAACAGATAAAAAAGAAAAAGCTACTGATTTTATCAAGAAAATGAATCTATAAAATTATCACAGATGAGGAGAAATAGACATGTATGAAGCATTTGCAGTTGCCATAGTTGTTTTTCTAACCGTAGGTGGTCAGGAATTATTAGGTTTTTCAATGCTAGGAAGACCAATCGTTATTGGACCATTGGTCGGTTTATTATTGGGAGATGTAAAAACTGGTTTGATGATCGGTGCATCTCTTGAAACTATTTTTATGGGTATCGTTAATATTGGTGGTGCTAGTGCCGCTGAACCAGGACTTGCTAGTGCCTTAGCCGTGGCTTTCGCCATTATGATGCATGGTGGTTTGGGAGTTGCACTACCACTTGCAATTCCTTTAGGTATTATTGGATTACAAATTAAAACTTTGATTTATGTTGCTGTTGTCGGTCCATTTGCAAGTAAGTTCGATAGTATGGCCGAAAAAGGAAATCAAAAAGGAATAGTCAGGTTGCACTTTGGATTGTGGGCTTTGCAATGGTTCCTCTATTCATTGATTCCATTCTTTGCAATGTTATTTGGTTCAGAAGCTACACAAAGAGTTTTAAAGATGATTCCTACTATTATTGTTCATGGATTGACGGTTGCCGGTAATGTATTACCAGCCGTTGGTATGGCAATGTTAATGAAGATTCTTTGGGATAAGAATATTTCAGCCTTTTATTTCTTAGGATTCTTAATCGTTGCATATTTGAAGATGCCACTTATTGCTGTAGCTGTTATGGGAGCTATTATTGCCATCTTAGTTGCACAAAGAGACTATCAATTGCATGGACTTGTAGAAAAGGTTGCAGCAAGACCTGCTACCACAAATACAACTACTACTGAAACAAAAGATGAACAGGAAAATGATGATTTCTTTAGTTAATGATTAGGAGAAGGATATTATGAGTAAATTATCGAAAGATATGTCAAAAGATGAAAAGAAACTAATGAGACAAATGTATTGGCGCTCATTTACCTTATATTCAGCCGTTACTCCTGCTAAGCAAGGAGCTTCAGGTTTCGAATATTCAATGCTGCCATTCATTAATAAGTTCTACAAGAAAGAACAAGATAAAAAAGAAGCTATGGTTCGTCAGATGTCATACTTCAATACTAATCTAGCTATGGCTCCCTTCGTCATGGGAGTTACAGCTTCCATGGAAAAGCAAAATAGTGAAAGTGATGATTTCAATGCTGAATCTATTAATGCCATTAAAACCAGTTTGATGGGACCTTTGGCAGGAATTGGGGATTCTATTTTCTGGGGTGTTTTGAGAGTAATTGCCGCAGGTATTGCAATTAGTTTGGCTAAGAATGGTAATATTGCTGCGCCAATTATTTTCTTGCTATTATTCAACATTCCTGTACAACTAGTTCGTTGGTATGGTGGTCAACTTGGATATACATTGGGATCAAATTATATCGGTGAATTGTATGAAAAGGGCCTAATCAATATTTTGACAAAAGCCGCAAGTATTGTTGGTTTGATGATGGTTGGTGCTATGACTAGCAACATGGTTAAATTCGATTTGAAATGGAATATGGTTGTTGGTGGCAAAACTATTCTTAAGTCACAACAAATGTTGAATCAAATTTTCATAGGTATTTTACCTTTAGCAATTACACTATTATGTTTCTGGTTATTAAAGAAAAAGAACGTTTCAATTAATTGGTTAATTCTTGGCACAATTGTTATTTCAATCTTATTAGCATTAGTAGGTGTTGTTTAATGAATAAAGAATGGTGGAAGAACGCGGTAATTTATCAAGTATATCCTAAGAGTTTTTTTGACACTAATGATGATGGCATTGGTGATTTGAAAGGAATTGACAGTAAACTAGATTATCTAAAAGAATTAGGCGTTGATGCTTTGTGGATAAGTCCATGCTATTTATCACCACAAATTGATAATGGTTATGACATAGCCGATTACCGAAAGATTGATCCAATGTTTGGAGATAACTCTGACTTGGAAAAACTAATGCAGGATGCGCACTCTAAGAATATTAAAATTATTATGGATATGGTGGCCAACCATACTTCTGATAAATCAGTTTGGTTTGAAGAAAGTCGTAAATCAAAAGATAATTACTTTAGTGATTTTTATATTTGGAGAGATCCTAAAGAAGATGGTAGTGAACCTAACAATTGGGGATCTAACTTTGGTGGTTCAGCTTGGACTTATGATAGTAATCGTAAGCAATATTATCTTCATTACTATGGTAAGCAGCAACCGGATCTTAATTGGGAAAATCCCAAAGTTAGACAAGCTATTTATGACGTTATGAGATACTGGAAAGCTCATGGAGTTGATGGATGGAGAATGGATGTTATTACTTCTATTTCTAAAAATCAGGATTTTCCCAATAATCCTAATCCACATAATTTACAATATGTTGTTGGCAATCAAAATAACGGACCAAGAATGCATGAATTCATTCATGAAATGAATCAAGAAGTGTTTAAACCATTTTCCATGATGAGTGTTGGTGAAGCCCCGGATAGTAAGAGTAAAGATGCTAGATTATTAGTTGAACCTGATCGTGAAGAATTAAATATGGTATTTACCTTTGAACATATGCATGTGGATCGTAAACCGGGGGATGTAAATGGTAGATGGGCAATTCAACCTGTTGATATTGTTCAACTTAAAAAGACTCTATCCAACTGGCAGAACACGCTAGACGGCCATGGTTGGAATGCACTTTACTTTGAGAATCATGACCGTGCTAGGACGCCTTCTAGATGGGGAAATGATACTAAGTATCGTTATGAATCAGCGACTGCTTTTGCAACGGTATTGCATGGATTGAAAGGTACACCCTTTGTTTATCAAGGTGAAGAAATAGGGATGACTAATCCTCATTTTGAACTAGAAGATTATGAGGATATAGAGTTAAAAACTAACTACGACAAACTGGTAAAACAAGAAAAAACTATTAACGATGTCGATTTTTTGAAAGCTGCTAGAAAGATTAGTCGTGATAATGCCCGTACTCCTATGCAATGGGATGACAGTAAGAATGCTGGGTTTACTAAAGGAAAACCATGGTTTAAGTTAAATCCTAACTACAAGGAACTGAATGTTTCTAATGATTTAAGATCTGATAAATCGGTATTCAAATATTATCAGGAACTAATTAAATTACGGCATGAAGAACCAATTTTAAAAGATGGTACTTTTGAATTGCTATTGCCAGATGATAAAAATATTTTTATGTACACTAGAACACTGGACGATAAGCAATGGCTTGTGATTGCTAATCTATCTAGTGAGACGCAAAAAGTAGAGACATTGAATAAATATGTTGATTTTAAAACAGTTATAACTAATTATGATGGTAAAAATGGAGAAATCCTCGGACCATATGAAGCTAGAATTTTGAAGAAATAAAAAGAACTCGTACGTTATCAAATTACGTACGAGTTCTTTGCGTATTACAGATTATTTAAACAAACCACTGAAAAATGAAACGATACTGTCCCAAATTCTTTGTAAGAAGTTACGATTCTCTTGAGTATTTAAGTTATTGAAAATATTTTTAGCTTTACTCATGATATCGCTACTTAATTTTTGAGCTTGTTGTTTAAAGTTTGAATTCTTCAAAGCACCAGAATCTCTGATTTGTACCATCAAGTTGATGATTTGTTGTTTTTGAGTATCGTTGATGATGTTTTGAAGATTATTCTTTTGTAAGTTGTTATTAACGATTGTTGTGATTTGGTTAACAGTAATATTGTCACCTTTGTTTGCCAAATCAGATTTCATACCGGCAACGGCATTGTTCAATTGTTTATCAGAATATCCATCAGTACCTTTATTCGCATCGGTAATATTACTTAAGACATTCATTTCCTTTTGCGCAGCGTTAACTTGGCTTTGATTCAAGGTATCACCACTATTTGCATAAGCGGCGTAGATTCCGGCTAAAGCACCAGAACCATCAATTGGTGTAGCTGATGTTACATAGATGTTGGCATCGCTGATACCGGCAGTTACGGCAGCATTACGATATTGGTCGGCTGTAATGGTAGTAATATTGTTCTTTCCATTATAATCAACGATTTTGACATTAATACCAGAACCGGATGAAGTCTTTTGAATCAAGGCTGATGACCAAACACCACTGTTACTTGTGAAATTACTACCACTAGGGTTGAGATATTTCACTAAAGTATCGCCAGTAACGGTGATAGTTTTGTAATCTCCACTAACTTGTGAAGAAAGGGCATCGATTGTTCCTTGACGCTGACTTGATGTTAACGAAGTTCCCAAAGTCATTACGGGTTGATCACTTAGATCGTCCGCTTTGACAGTCTGAGTTGAGAAAATCCCAACTGTGATTAGAGAAACTAGTCCTAATAAAATGATATTTAACTTTTTCAAGGTTTTATCCTCCTTAAACTCTATTAAACCAAATATGTATGAAGAATTCGAGAAGATGAGAAAAATTCTTGAATGTCTGTATGAATATATTAATATATTGGCGAATAAATTAATAAAAATGAATAGTTTTTTGACAATATGTCAATGATTTAGTAAAAATGGTATATACCTATTGAATAATAGCGCTTACAAGAATATACTTTTCTTGTTGTAAAACTATTTTACGGCAGAAAGAGGGGTACAGGCTTTTGAAAAACTTTATGGATTGGCTTCAAAATAAAATCATGCCACCGATGTCAAAAGTCGGAAACAATAAATATCTAGTTTCCATACGTAATGGGTTAGTCTTGACATTACCAGCTATTATCAGTGGTAGTGTATTCCTAATTGTTGGGAATATACCAATTACTGCATGGGCTAATTTCATCAAACCATATATGAATATGATTGGTGTAGCCGTTAATGGATCATTTGGAATTATTTCATTATTAGCTGCAATTGGGATTGGATATGAGTTATCTAAGGAATTGGGAGTTGATCCTATTTCCGGTGCTGGACTTTCAACTATGGCTTTTGTCATCGTTTCGTTTAATGATAAGTTCAAATTAGATACTAATAATTTTTCATCATCTGGATTATTTACCGCAATTATTACTGCTATGATATCAGTTACAATTTTTAACTTCTTTATTAAGAAAAATATTATTATCAAATTACCTGATGGTGTACCAACAGCTGTCTCGAATTCATTTGTTTCATTATTACCAGGTTTCGTTATCTTAGTTCTATTCTGGTTTATCCGTATGCCACTACATATTGATATTAATTTGGTTATTCAATCAATTTTCCATCCATTACTATTCGCAATGAATACTTTGCCAGGTATTTTGGTTTACACATTCTTGGTAAGTTTGCTTTGGGTTTGTGGTATTCATGGTGATATGACTTTAGAGGGAATTGCTGATCCAATTTTCTTACAATTCTTAGCTGCTAACGGAACTGCCTTTGCACATCATCAACCACTTCCTTATGCCACAGCCGCTGGATTTTCTAGTTTAATGGTTAACGTTGGTGGTACTGGTGCCACAATTACTTTGGTTGTTTTGATGTTATTCTCAAAGAGTAAAACTTATCGTGATCTTGGACGAGTAGCATTCCCAGGTGCTTTGTTTGAAATCAATGAACCAGTTATTTTCGGATTTCCTATTGTTATGAATCCTTTGACGATGATTCCATTTATCGTAATTCCATTGATCTTAGCTACAGGTAGTTATCTTTTGATTCATTTAGGATTAATGAATGCGCCAGTAGCAATGGTACCTTGGACAATGCCTCCAATTATCGGACCACTAATGGCAACTGGTTGGGATTGGCGTGCTGCTGTTTGGTCAGCCGTCGAGTTAGTTTAGTTCTATACTTTCTGGTATTGATGAATAATCAATACCAGTTTTTTAATCTCTAGAAAATAAAAAAAGAACATCACTGTTCTCATGTTAAGATTTA
>NZ_LNUA01000011.1 GCF_009764355.1 Companilactobacillus bobalius
CCGTCTTCCACAAAAATTGGGAATGCTGTTGGAACGTTATGGGTACGATTTGAAACTAATTATTTTACACTTTGTGCAAAATAATGGATTTCCAAAGTCGGCCTCACTGTAACCGGTAAAGCCGGTAACAATGATCTCATAGCTGAACGCATTCCCAAATTTTGCTCCAGACTGAATCTCACTTTGATTGTTTAGCTTGAGATGAATAAATTAGTCTATTATTTTTCATCATAAAAATTAATTTTAATTCGAAAGAAATGTCCGTAGAGCCAATGTATATTGGTTAATACGGATATTTTTTAGTGTTGATAATTTTGAGGTAGAAAAAACATAAAATAAGTACAGTTATAGTAGAAAAAACAGCTCCCTTTACGTTATGATGAAACTTGAATAATGAAAAGGGAGTTTTTACATTGAAGAGCTTAAAGAAAATAAGTATCTTTTTAGTAGCTTGTCTTTTAGTGCTTAGTTCATTCTCATTTGTCGGGATAAAGAACGTTCAAGCTGCTGACACAGATCAAGCACAATACACGATTGGAACAACTAAAAATATTCCTTCCGCTGTTGCCCAAATGGGTAAGGATTTAAATGCTTATACGAACAACAATTTAAATGTTGATCTGAAAGCATATGATTCTACTAAAGAATTGAATAGTGCTATTGCCGATGGAACGGTTAATGCGGCTGTGACTGATTTAGTAAATTATGCAGCTATTTCTAAGAAACATTCAAATTGGAAGATTGCTGGTACTATGCCTGGTTATAGCGGTTTAGTTGCTAACAAGAAGTACAAGAGTGTTAAGAAATTAAAAGGTAAGACAATTGCAGTTGATAAAACTGACTACTCAATGTTCTATCTAAAGAAAGCTTTGAAGAAGAGCAGATTAAAGTTATCTAGCGTTAAATTGAAGCAAGTTGATTCTGAGGCAGATCGTGTCAGTCAGTTGAAGAGTGGCGACGTTGATGCTGCTGTCTTACAAGATCCATCAATGACTGAAGCTAAAGTTAATGGTGCTAAGGTTCTAAATAGAGATAAGATTAGTGCTGATAATGGTAATGTTTTGATTGTTAATAACGATTATGCTAAGAAGAATGTTTCTAATACTAATATTCTATGCAATGTTATGAAGCAAGAAGTTAAGAAAATCAATAAGGGTAACATGTACATCATGCTTAACAAGACATTCTCTAACTATGGAACTAGCGATAAAGCTGTTGCTAAGTTGAACAACATGAATGTTAAGTTTAAGACAATGCATAAGGTTAAGAAATCTGATTTTAAGAAAGCCTTCAAGTATGCTAAGCAACAAAAGTTATACAAAGGTAAAATCAATTATAAAAAAGCCAATATGAAGCTTAGACAAGTTAAGTAATCAAAAAAAGTTCATCTGATGATGAACTTTTTTTCTTGCTCAGATAATAATGGTAAAATGTTCTTATTATTTAATTGATTTGAGGGAAATATCTTGAAGAACAAAAGACTAATCTATGTCGATACGATTAGAGTTTTTGCGATGTTATTGGTGGTTTTGGCGCATTCTTGTGCTGATGATTTGGCTAACTATCAACCAACGTTAAAATGGGGTGTCGTAAATTCCATCGTTATAGTGACAGAAATCGCAGTGCCACTTTTTTTCATGATCAGTGGTGCCATGGTTTTAAACAGTAAAAAAACTTATGATTTAAAGTACTTATTCAAGCATCGATTGGTCAGAGTCGTTGTACCATTCTTACTTTGGTCAGTTGTGTCAGCTTATTTGGCTCGTGCCATGTCAGGTCCAGTTGATATGAAGGATTTCAGCAATACATTGTTAATGATGTATCATAAACCAGTATTAATAGCATATTGGTTTATGTATCCATTGATTGCTTTGTATTTATTGTCACCATTTTTGAAAGCTATTGCTGATAAGATTGACGATAAGATGTTGATGTATTTGTTAATTCTTTGGGTCATCATTGATATTGCATTGCCAACGTTAACAACTACTACACCTAAGAATATTGGAGTTTACTTCAATTCCTTTGATTTAGGCCGAGTGGTTGTTTCCAAAGATATTGGTTACTTCTTTATTGGTTATCGAATTTCTAAGATTGACAAACATTCGTTAAAACTCAATATGAATATCCTGATAGCGGCCGTGTTAATGGCAATCAATATTCTAATCAGTTTTATCAGTTTGAAACCAAACCTACAATTCTTGAATGCCATTGCTAACATCAATACGCCAATCATTGCAGCATTGGTCTTCATGCTCTTCAAACGCTTTGAAACAAGTTATGGTAAAGGATTTGCACGAGTGATTGAATTGATAGCACCATTGACTTATGGAGTTTATCTAGTTCACGGATTATCAATACAGTTTGTGATGAAGTATTATGTGAATGCTAACTTCTTATACGTATTCGTTTTAGCAACTGTCTTATCACTATTAGTAATTTTGATTTTAAGCAAGATACCAGTTGTAAAAAGATTGTTCACTTAGAAAAATTAAAATGGCATCTATTCAGAATTTCAATTTCCGTAATAATTAGGGAAAATGAGGAATCTGAATAGGTGCTATTATTTTTACTCATCATTGCAGGTCATTTCTTTATCTATTAATGTATAATGTAACTAATATTAACTTTAAAGGTGGTATTGCAATGCTTGAAAAAGTACAAGGAATCGTTAAAGTAACTCAAGACGATCGCTACGTTGTTTTCTTATTTGATAATTATGAAGTTAACCGTAAAATGCTTCAAGACAAATACGTTAAAGGTCAAACTGCTTGGTATACTGATGCCAAGGGTACAGGTGAAGACGGAAAAGAATTCTATCGTATCGCTGAAGATGGTGAATGGATCGAAGCTGAATATGTTGAATTCATTCCTACTGAAGGTTAGTGATTTTAAATCATTAAAAAAGTTTAAAAATATCCAAATTTCTTAAGGTTTTATTGTCGAATTCCAAATTAAATAGTAGTCTAAGCATTAGATATACAAGAATTTGGGAGGAGACAAATTATGAATAAAAAATGGGTTGCCTCAACGGCATTAGCAAGTTTTTTAGCCGCTGTTGGTATTTCTTCTAATACTTCTCCAGTTAAGGCTGCTGTTTCTGATGACGAGGGTAATCAAACTGACGACCAAAATCAAAATACATCTGAGACTAAGGATACTACTGTTGCTAGTGTAATGGACAAGAGTGGTGCACCAATCAATGAGGATGCAGCTGACGCTATTGAAGCTAATCAAAAATCTGGTAGAAGTAGTGTTTTGCCAGCTAATGCGGTTGCCGCTTTGACACAAGCTGGAACAACTAAGGGAGCATCAACTGCTCAACAACAAGCCTACTTGGCTAAGGTTGCTCCACAGGCACAACAGGTTGCATCAAAATACAATTTGTATGCTTCAGTAATGATGGCACAATCTATTTTGGAAAGTAGTTGGGGTACTTCAGTATTATCATCACAGTATAATAATTACTTTGGTATTAAAGGGGACTATCAAGGTTCATATGTCTCACTACCAACTCAAGAGTGGAGTGCCGATAAGGGCTACTACACTATTTATGCTAACTTTAGAAAGTACCCTAGTGTTTACGCATCTTTTGCTGATAATGGCGATAAGTTACGTAATGGTATTCAAGGAAATAGTGCTTTCTATAAAGGTACATGGAGAGAGAATACCTCTTCTTATAAAGATGCTACAGCTTGGTTGCAAGGACGTTATGCCACTTCACCAACCTATGCAGCTGTATTAAATAATATAATTGAGAGCTCTAATTTGACACAATATGATGGAAAAGCCAGTACAAATGGTACTGGTAATGAAAATGCAATTGAAGGTACACAAACAAAATTAAACGATGTTGTAACAATAACTAATAAAAATTCAGCACATGTTTATATAAACGCTGATAAAATAGCTGCTAACCGTACTTTAGCTAACGGAACTAGATGGAAAGTTACATCTAAGGTCGTTAAATCTGACGGTACGACTTATTATCAAGTCTCGACAAACGAATACGTAAAGGCTTCAGATGTTCAATTGGAATCTGAAAAGACTAACCCACCAGTTAATATTGCTGATACAGCAATTATTATTAATAAGAGTGGTTCCGTAGTTTATCGTTTGCCTAATTTGAATACGGCTACGAATCGAGTTTTGCCATATCAATCTTCTTGGATTACAACTAAGTATGTGTTGGATAATTCTGGTAATAAATTCTACTTTGTAGGTAACGACTGTTATATCAAGGCAACTGATGTTTCCTTGAAATCAACACAATCACATGGTGACTATACTAAGGATAAAGTAGTATCTTATCCCGATATCGTTAACATCACTGCTAATCCAGGAGCCAAAGTTTATGATGATAAACATAATCTTTTGGCAGTTAGTCTTTCAAACAGAACTGATTGGAAGATTGATCAGAAGTCTACTCATTCAGATGGTTCCATTTGGTATCGTGTAGCTACTAATCAATGGGTCAGTGCTAACGATGTTCAAGTTAAAGGATCTAACTATGTAACAAGTGTTAGTGGTATGGCAAAGATTAACTATATTCCTGGATATGGTGTCAACGTTTATAACAGTCCTGCTGCCAATAATAAATTTACAGGAACTCGTCTAGCCGATGGTACGACTTGGCGTGTAACCTCAAAACAAATTGTCGATGGTCAAACTTGGTATAAAGTAAATGCCGGTTGGGTCAACGGAAAATACTGTATTTTCAATGCAGATTAGGAAGTCCTTAGGGGCTTCTTTTTTTGTACAAATTACGTGAAATTATTTTGAATAAATTATATATTTTGGTATCTTCAGAACATATATTCTTGTTATATTGTTGACATACTCATGAAAAGTGAGTAAATAAATATTTTAGGGAAAATAAATGATGATATCAAATTTTAAATCCATTAAGGATGTAATATCTAAAAGAATCTTTAGTTCTCTCAATGTTTGTAAAAATTTTAAAGTTGATTATAAAATTGAAGCCTTGTTGGATATTTCAGATATCACTAATTTGGGAAATACGATTGTTGTTCATGCTGAACAAGGAATCTTTATTGACTCAAGAACGACCAGGAAGATTATGAATGAGATGTATTTGATTAATGGAATAGGATTTGCCATGGCCAAGTTTTTAGCTGATTTGTATGGGATGACTCACTATACGCCGTTTATTCATGAAGATATTGCCTATATGCCAATGACTGGGGCCAGTCGAAGAAATGCCGATTGGATTGCTGTTCACTTCTTAGAATGCTATGAACAAATTGAAAAGAAAGCCTATTTTGTCACCGAGAGCAGCCATAAGATTCAATTAGATTTTCCAAGGGGAGATTTGGAAAAAAGATTGCATGATATTTACTTTTTAATGAAGTGTTCATTAAACGTATTTGAAATGATGGTTAATGTTGGTAGTTGTCATTTAAAGTATAAGTGTAATAAATTATTTTCTACGTATGATAGATGTCGTTGTGATTTGCATTCAAAAATTTGCCTATTGAACAGTTTGCCGATATTTTACTGGCATTTGATTGAGTTTATTTTGATAAATCAAGGTATTGAAGGATTAGGTAAACTCGAGACGAAAAAGTATTACCATCAAAATTTAACCAGAATTAAAAAATTATATTAATCGCCAAAACCAAAAAAGAACACTGTTTGTGGGTGTTCTTTTTTAATCGATCGAATTAAAGCCTTATTCTTAGACTGTTTTGGCAACTAATTTTTCTAGTCTAAATTAGTTATCCTAGTTTTACCACAAGCGCTTGTGAGTAAAACTAGGAGATGCTCACAATGAATCTAGAATTAGGATTTCAGCAAGCATTAGAGAATCAACAATTAATTCATGGAGCTTTGAAACGAGTTCATATTTATGTGACTCGTTGTGATTATGAAGATTACTTTCAAGAAGCAGTAATTATTTATGCACAAACTTATTTAAAATACTGTCAAAGAGATCAAAATATGACTAAGTTCAAACCATATGTGTTTCAAAAATTGGTTTGGCGGTTAACCGATATGTTGCGACAAGAGAAACAATACTTCGATTTTCATAGTTTAGAAGAGTTTGATTTTCAAAGAGTACCGGAGACAGAAATTACTCAAATTAATTTCGTTGATTGGCAAAAATTATCTGAATTGGAAAAAGAAATATTGCAGGAACATTTCATGAATGGGATTTCACTCACAACAATTGCTCAACATCATCAACAGACGCCCCGTAACCTTAGATACCAGCGAAATAGGCTTTTAACCAAATTAAGAGCAATGAATCAAAAGTAAATTTTACTATCTGTTTACATATTTGTTACTTTTCTCAAAAATGCTTTGAAAATTGTTATAATTTATGGGTTAAGGAAATTAACATTGGGAAGGAAATATATATTATGGTCTCGAAGAAATTTATTACAAGTTTAGCTACTTCAGCTGCACTTGCAAGTGTCGGTTTTGCAACTGTTGGACAAGTGGTTCCACAACTAGGTTCACAAGTTCAAACAACACAAGCTGCAACTTCAGCAATCAACGATTACATTAATAATAACAACATTAAACCAGTTTCAATTCAATATCGTGCAGGAACATTTAACAAGATGTTCGGTTACGAGAACGGTGTTGGTAAGCCAGAAGGGGTCGTTATCCACGAAACTGCAACACCTGGTGCTACAGCCGAAAATGAAGTTTCATACTTTAATTGGTCATGGCCAACAACATACACTTATGTTCATGCTTTTGTCGATGATAAAGAAATTATAAATATCCATAGTGCTGACTATGGTGTTTGGGGAGCAGGTCAAACTGCTAATAACAAATACATTCAAGTTGAGTTGTGTCGTGTAAATACAACAGATCAATTTGCTAGATCCGTTGCTAACCAAGCTTACTACGCAGCCTTTAGATTAGTTCAATATGGATTACCATTTACACCTGGTAAGACAGTTCTTTCACATAACGATGTTTCAAGAATGTACAAAGAAACAAATCATACTGATCCAGTTGGCTACTTTGCTCAATGGGGTTACAGCATGGATCAGTTCTATGATTTAGTTGGTAAGTATTATAACCAATTAAAGGGCAGCAACACTAACAACGGTGGAAATGCTAATACTAATAATGGTAACCAGGCAAGTAACATTGGAATTCTTAGAGTTAAAGATGGTTCGAAAGAATATATTTCTCTATACTCATTGAATAATGATACTATGTCTAGAATTACAAACCGTGCTTTAGGTACAGGGACTGATTGGCAAATGGATCAAGTTAAAGTAGTTAATGGTATTAAGTATTATCGTGTTGCTACTAATGAGTGGGTTCCAGAAAGTTCAGTTGGACAAATTATTAAACCACTAGCATAATTTCAATATAGAATGAAATATTCTTTGATAACAAATTATTACAAAAGACCCGCTGAAAAGCAGGTCTTTTTTTGCTATCATTATTTCATAATAGGGGTTAATCTTGAAGTTGTATAATTGTCTTCAGAAAGGCATTGAGTGAACAATATGGTTAAAAAATTCTTAGCGGTTCTTGGAATTCTTTGTTTATTCCTAACAATCTTAGGATGCAAGCCAAAGGAAACTGATGAGGTAGTTTCCAGTAACAAAACTTGGTATTTGTATCAAGATCAGGGAGAAAACGATACTGTTTCAATTAAGTTTTTAAAGAACCAACGAGCAGAAATAAAAGATGTTTCTACTATTAATGGTAAAGTCGGCATTAACCGATTTGATAATCAATTTAACAATCCAAAATACGTTTTAAATCGTGATGGTAGAACGATTACCTTTAAGACGGCTAAAAAAGATTTAGTTTTAAAAATTGAAAAAACTTATCATGAAAATGTCTATGGTAAACATATGAAGGGTTATTCGGTGTCTTCTGGTGGTGACACGTATAAATTTGCCTATATTACTAAAGTAGACAAACCGTCTACTGCTGCTAATAACACGAAAAAAGATTTGTCTCAAAGTATTTCTTCTAAACAAATGCCAGATCATATCATCGATGTTAACAGTAATGCTAAACCGTTAACGGCTAATAATGTGATGATTGGTAATTATAACTTCAAAACAATTATTGACTATCGTCGAACTGATGGGAATCTAACGATTAATCAGAATGGGACTTATCAGCTGACTTTAACGGAACATTCAGCCCAGAAGTTAAATGATGATACCGATAGCAAAGTTGTCATGGAAACGTTAATTGAAAGTGGTCAGGTACAGAGTTTATATGGTAAGTACTATTTAACCCCGAAGAACCTGTTGACGATTAATTACTATTATCATGGACAGAACACGGATCGACTTTTGCCTAAGAGTGTTAATTTGAAGGTTAATTCAAAAGCTACGGGGAATCAAATCAAGCGAGCTAACATTAGAATTGAAACGGATTCTAATCAGTTGTACTTGTATTCAGGTGACTACACGGTCCGAGTTCAGGATGGTCAGAGCAATAAGAATGGTAATTTATTGACTAAATCGGATACTGCTCAAACTGATTTGAAAGCAGCCATTTCACAGACTCAAGATTACTACGATAAATATAAAGAAAATCCTTTATCATCGAATGCTGATTTAATGCAATTGGCAGGAGCTATTTCGGATAATAATGATAAAAAAATTGGCAATTTAGGGGTTAATTTTGGTGGTCAATATGGAACTAATTTACAACCGACTGACTATCAAGGGATTAGTGTCAACGGTAGTAAACAACCATTGATGCAATATATGTTTTTAGTATCACCTTCAGCTTATTCACAGAATGGACCGGCTGTTACAACTACTAAGGGTAAATTTTTAGTTTATGGTTCATTGGACAATCGATTATTTCTTTTGAAACAACCAGATAAAGATTCAACAACAGTAACCTGGACTTTAGTTAAGGACTTTCCATTGAAGGTTCCAAAATTAAAATTCAGTTTAGATTAAGCCATGGAGGGGAATATGACTTATTTATTAATATTTGCTGTATCAATGATTGAGGTAATGATTATTTATAAAATAAGGTATGCCTATAGTCGCTTACCGATTTTTGCCATAGGAGTTGCTGTCATAACCATAGCGGCGTTATACTTCATTTCGATTGTTTCAGTAGATAAGTATTTACGTGCCTATGCGTTCAATTTTGCAACGGTGGATTTGATTTTGTTAGTGATCATGTTGGTTTATATGTATCAAATGAAACGTGATTTGCGCGAGTTACCGGCCGCCAAACAACCAGATTTCTTAGTTGTTTTGGGTAATAAATGTATGGGATCACGAGTACCACCAATATTGAGTGAACGTTTGGATAAGGCAATACAACTATACAATCGTTTTGAATATAAACCGAAGATTATTGTTAGTGGTGCTAAAAGTTCAGAATCATCATATGGAACCGAAGCTGAGATGATGCGCAAGTACTTAATAGATAGAAATATTTCGGAATCGGTTATTATTAAAGAGGATGAATCGATCAATACAGTACAGAATTTAGAGTATTCGGCGATCGAAATTCATCAAGCATGGCAGAAAAAAACACGGCCAAGGGTTATTATAGTAACGAGTGATTATCATATTCCTAGAACTAAATGGCACGCCAAAAGATTGGGCTTAAAAGTTCAATTTGCGGCCGCTTGTACTGTTAGAATGTTGAAGTGGCCAGCAATGTTTCGTGAGTTTACGGCGATTGTTTGGTATCATCGTTATTCATTGTTGACGTTATTAGGAATGGATTTGGTATTTTCACTAAGTATGTGTATGTGAGGAGTTTTATATGAGTTTGTACGATAAGTTCGTTGATAACAAACGATTGAGAAGATTCACGTTATTAGCTTTAGTCATATTGCTGATCTATCTTTTTCGAGGGATGATGAGTCTATTTCTACTAACTTTTACTTTTACCTTCTTGTCAGTTCAATTAGTTCGAGTAATTCAAAGAAAGTTTCCCAGAATTAAACCGATTTGGGTAATAGCACCAGTTTATTTGATAATTATTGCGTTATTAGTTTTTGTCATTGCTAACTATGTGCCGCAACTGATCACGCAAACAGCAAAAATGTTCTCATCGTTACAGAAGTTTTATGAAAGTAAAGAAGTACGTTCGAATCCTTATTTGAATGTTATTTATAATTATTTGCAACAAATTAATTTGGATAATCAAATTAAGGGAGCCATCACGCAAGTTGTAAACTACATCAGCAGTGTTGGTGCAGTCGGATTCAATATTGTTGTCTCATTCTTATTGAGTTTCTTCTATGCTAGTCAGGTAGAACAAATGAATTCCTTCGGAAGACAATTCTTGGACAGCAATTATGGTTGGGTATTCTCTGACTTAAAGTATTTTGGACAAAAGTTTGTCAATACTTTCGGTGTTGTTCTGGAAGCACAATTGATGATTGCCGTTGTTAATACAGCCTTGACGACAATTACTTTGTTGTTCATGCAGATGCCAGGGATTATTGCTTTGGCAGTGATGGTCTTCATCTTGTCACTGATTCCGGTAGCTGGAGTTATTATTTCGATGATCCCACTGAGTTTCATTGCTTATACGGTTGGCGGTATCAGATACGTTATTTATATCATTATCATGATCGTGATTATTCATATGATTGAAACGTATTTCCTGAATCCACAATTCATGTCCAGCATGACACATTTGCCAATTTTCTTTACATTTGTTGTATTGATCGTATCAGAGGAATTGCTTGGTACATGGGGATTGATTATTGGTATACCAATCTTTGTTTTCTTCCTTGATATATTAGGCGTTCATTCGATTACTAAGAACTCCAAAAAGAAGAGAATAAAATTAAAGAAAATGTTATAATTAACTTTAAAGAAAACTTGTCATATATAATGGAGATAACTAACTGACGTAGATAGGAGATTAAGTTATGTCATTTTTTGATAGAAAAAAGAAAGACAACGATGATAATTATTCTGATCCGAATAATTCTTCTTATCAGACACCTCAACAACCAGACCAAAATAATTTTGATCCTAGTCAAGGCCAATTCAATAATGACCCTAATATGGGGATGGGGACTCAATTTACACCTAACAATCAAGATTTTAATAGTAGCAACAATAATTACTACTTTGGGCCACAAGAGCCTCAACCTCAAGCACAAGCACCGGTTCAACCGGGACAACCTGGCAATGAGGATTGGGAATACACTGAACAAAGTTTACAAAATACTTTGGATCAAAGTGCTGACCTTAAGTCACAATTACGTAGTCAATTATTAGCTGACCGTAGCTATTGCAATCATCTTTTGAGAACGGTTGGTAGTGACCAAATTGATGAGAGAAGACAGGCAACTGACCGTATCAATGATATCAATGATTCATTGAAAGAATGGTTTGGAACTGATGAAATGGCTAATGAGATCTATTTGGATCCTAATACAAGCTATTTTGTCTTTACTGATGATTTGCCTGCCAATCCAGATAGTGATGTCACATCAATGTGGCAACAGATGACAATGACTTTAGCTGATCGGGGATTATTGGCTAATGCAATCTCTGTTACTTATAATGACCAAATTGACGCAACTTGGATGAATTATCAAAATGCCGGTTTCGTTGATGGGAATGCTTACTTATTGAATATGTACAATGAGTTGCAAGGTCGTGACTTGAATGTACCTATCACGCCTGCTGAGATACCATTTGATGCTGATTATCGTGTTCAACATGTGACTGATAAAGTTGATAAAATTTTGGATGCTAACGATAAATTAGTTATGGAAGTTTCTCGTGATTCCAATCATCAACTACAAATTATTCGTCACTATAAAGATGAACAAGTATTAAGTCGTGATATTTTTGACGTTAACGGAGTTATCTCTGCCACACAATTTTACGATCATCGTAATGCCAACAAAGTGGTTCGCGAGAACTTTTATCGCCAAGATGGAACACTTGTCTTGATCAAGAGTTATACAGGTGACGAGCCTTATATTCAACTCTTCAGTGAAGGTAACGTCTTGATGAGTACATTTGACAGTGATGAAGATTTAATTATCTGGTGGCTTAAGAATCAGGCCTTGAAACAAAGTACATCGACTATCTTCGTTTCGATTGGTTCAGACTTCTATAAGAAGCTCTTGTCACTACGTGATAATGGGATTGAAGTGATTCCAATTGTAATGAAACAAAGTGAAAACGCTGATAGAATTTCCAGTTTGATTGATGGTACAGATAAAGTTTCTGCAGTGATTGCTGGAACTGATCAAGTAAATACTTACTTGAATAAGAATGCCAAGAACAAGATGGATATCACAACTTTAAAGGAAATCGAGACACCAATTTATAAAGAACAAAAATAAATTTTCATTAAAAATATTTTTTTCATGAGAATGATGCCAAAAATTAGTCTTTTAGGCTAAATTAGGTGTCACTCTCTTTTTTTTATTGGCAATATCGTGTAAAATGTAGATTGTTAAAGAAATGAAAAGAGGATCATATAAATGGCAAAATTAGTTTTCATTCGTCACGGACAAAGTGAATGGAATTTATCAAACCAATTTACTGGTTGGGTTGATGTTGACTTAAGTGAAGAAGGTGTAAAGCAAGCTCAAAACGCTGGTAAACTTCTTAAAGAATCTGGCATCCAATTTGACCAAGCTTATACATCAGTATTGACACGTGCTATCAAGACATTGCACTACGCTCTTGAAGGCTGTGACCAATTATGGATTCCTGAAACAAAGACATGGAGACTTAACGAACGTCACTACGGTGCACTTCAAGGTCTTAACAAAGCTGAAACAGCTGAAAAATACGGTGATGAACAAGTTCATATCTGGAGACGTTCATACGATACATTACCTCCACTATTGAAAGCTACTGACGAAGGTTCAGCAGCTAACGATCGTCGTTACGCAAACTTGGACCCAAGAATTGTTCCAGGTGGTGAAAACCTTAAAGTTACTTTGGAACGTGTAATTCCATTCTGGGAAGATGAAATTGCTCCTAAGCTATTAGACGGCAAGAACGTAATCATCGCTGCCCATGGTAACTCACTACGTGCTTTGACTAAGTACATCGAAAATATCTCTGATGCTGACATCATGGATGTTGAAATGACAACTGGTGAACCAGTTGTTTATGACTTGGATGACAAGTTGAACGTTGTAAGTAAGAAGAAGCTTAACTAATTTTTGATTAGTTTATTTTTAATAAAAAACGCCTATATACAGAGTAAATCTGTGTGGGCGTTTTTTTGTATAAATGGTGAATAAAGGAGATAATAAAATTTTTAGACGAATAAAACAAGACGGACCGACCTGTTTAATTTATGAATTCGTTAATGGTTTAAAATACGTGTCAGGTAGCAGAGATGAGAATAAAGAATTATCCCAGTTAGCTAAAAATATGCTGAACTTTTTTACAAAAGAGAAGAAGTGTTCATATGTCGGTGAATTTTTCGATAGTAACGTAGCCGTAAAGGCTTTAGATGATTATTATCTTAAAAGTAATAATGAAAAGTCACTTTTAGCATCTGAATATAGTGTAAATATGAAAATTTTGGATGATGATCTTGTTAAAAATGTTAATGATTTAAAAAATAATGAATTTATTTTAATACAAATAATTGAAAAACATACTCACTTTACGAACTCGCACTGGTTATGTATTGTTCAACCGAAAATGAATAAACATTATATTATCAACAGTGCTAGTGCAACTCCACTAATACAACATGATGTTAAATCAATTAAATTAAAGAGGATAGAGCAAAAAAATTTGGCATTGGTAGGTAAAATTTTTGATTGGAAATACTGGAAGAAAATGAAAAAGAATAGAAAATATTCCAATGAAAATATTCCAGATGATAAATATGAATTCAAATATGTCAAACCAATCAAAATATCTATTAATAAATTAAAATAGAATTGATTCATTTAAAAAACTCAACAAAACTATATTTAAAGATGATAGCTGTATTTAATCAAAAATACCGACCTGATAGCCACTTAAAATGCTATCCGGTCGGTATTATTTTTTTTGAACTAATATAAATTTTTCACATCAGTAGCTTTGATCCATTCATTTGTAGCAACACGATACATCTTAGTGCCATTGATTGTTGCTGCTTGATCAGTCTTAAGACTCAATGATGAAATGGTTCTTACCACATTTTCGTCACTATCAAATATTTTTACATGAATTTTTGTATTAAGAATTTTACTGATTGGTTGGTATTCAAAAACATTTTCAGCATTGATCCATTTATTCGTAGCGACACGATAATACTTCTGATTATTGAAATAAGCGTATCTATCAAAGCGCCAATTGCTGTTAGCATTTAGACTTGCATTCGCGATAATTTTACCCTGTGAATCGACTAAGGGATAGTTGCCAGAGTAAGTTTTGATGTAGCCTGTATTATTATAATAAACATAGGTATCACTAACTTTAACCCATTGGTTAGTGGCAACACGGTAATAGGTCTGACCGTTTAAACTCATTTTTCTATCGGTTAACCAATTGGAGTCCAAAGTAAGTGTCCAGTTTGTAAAATTACCTTTGTCATCATATATTTTGGCATCTATTGTTGAAATGGTAATAGTTCCATTAAAAATTTCAGTATCGTCAGAGTTATTGCTGTCGGGTTGATCAGTGGAATTGTTATTGGAATTGCCTGTACCACTACTGTTGGAGCCATTGTTGTCAGCCGGATCTTTAGTAACTGTTATGGTAGCTGTGGACGTTAAAACTTTTCCGGTAGTATCAGTATATGAATAAGTTATTTTATAAGATCCGACCTTGGTTGTGTCAACTGAATCTACTGTAGAACCTGTACTATCTTGGATGGTATAGGTAAGAGTCTTATCAGTTAAAGCCTGACTAGCTGTTAAACTATTACCAGAATAATCGACTATAGTCTTTACATTATCTACAGGATTCCAAGTGTTACCGGTTTTCAATGTACTATCTTTGGTTGATAAAGCACTGTTATTAACTACAGGATTACTTACTGTTACGGTGATTGGTGGGTTGATGGTAGTTGAATTACCCTTATCATCCGTATAAGTATAAGTAACCTTGTAATCTCCGACATTAGTCGTATCGATTGAGGTAACGGTATTTCCGCTTGGGTCGGTGATGGTTACCTTAATTGAACCATTGTTAATGGCATCGTTGATTTCGTTGGTAGTCATATCCGAACCATCAGTTTTAGTTACGAAAGAAATATTGTCGCTAGGCTGCCAAGAGGCACCATTCTTAATTGTAGAATCTTTAGCTGTAATACTGCTTTGATCTTTAGCGTTAACGGTTAGAATAACTGGTTGAGACGAAACAATTTTTCCATTAATTGTGTAAGTATAGGTAATTGTATATTTACCAGCTTTAGTAGTATCTGGAGAGTTTACCGTATTACCATCAGAATCAGTAATAGCTGTAGTGATAGTTCCATCTTTAATAGCAATGACTATTTCATCGGTAGTCATATTTGAACCATCAAATTTAGTTACAGAGGAAATATTGTCACTAGGTTGCCAAGAGGCACCATTTTTAATTGTGGAATCTTTAGCAGTGATACTGCTTTGGTCTCTAACATTAATAGTTAATGTGGATGATGCACTAATGGTATTTTCGCCTTCATCTTTATAGTTATAAGTAATCTTATAAGTTCCAGCCTTAGTGGTATCTAGAGAATCAACTGTATTACCGCTTGAATCAGTGATAGTTGTTGTAATAGTTCCATCTTTAATGGCAGTAGTTGTTTCATTGTCAGTCATATCTGAACCGTCAGATTTAGTTACAGTAGAAATGTTGTCACTAGATTGCCAAGAAGCACCATTTTCAATTGTGGAATCTTTAGTAGTAATGGCACCTTTATCTTTATCGTTAATTGTTAGAGTGATCGGTTGAGATGAAACAGTGTAGCCGGTATCATCTTTATAAGAATAAGTAACAGTATATTTACCAGCTTTGGTAGTATCTAATGAATCAATTGTACTGCCATCAGCATCAACAATGCTTGTAGTGATGTCTTTATTCTCGATAGCAGCGGCTATTTCCTCATCGGTCATATCTGAACCATCAGATTTAGTTACAGAAGAAATATTGTCACTAGGTTGCCAAGAAGCACCATTCTTAATGGTTGAGTCTTTAGCAACGATACCACTAAAATCTTTAGCCTCAATAGTTAGAGTAATTGGTTGTGATGAAACCGTCTTTCCAGTGACATCTTTATAAGAATAGGTGACTGAATATTTACCGGTTTTAGTGGTATCTAGAGAATCAATAGTGTTGCCGTCGGAGTTAGTAATAGTTGTTGTAATACTTCCGTCCTTAATGGCAGCGGCTATCTCTTCGGCGGTCATGTTTGTACCATCAGCTAGGGTAACTGAAGAAATAGTATCGTCAGGATTCCAATTTTGTCCGTTAGATAATGTAATATTTTTACCTGAAATGCTTGAAGCAGAATTATTTTTAATTGTGGATATTATTTTGCCATCTTTATTAACAGTATAGGGATTGTCTTCATCAAGAAGAGAGTAATAAGGTGGAACATTGTCTTTAATACTTTGGATAGCGTTGGAAGTAGTAGTTAGAGTGAAATTGGATACTTCTTTACCAGTTTCATCTTGGTATGAAACAGTTGGGGCATCGCTTGTTTTGTAGTTTATGACAGCATAGTTGAGACCCGCAGAGGGAAACATATTTAGAAGGGTACTTATTGTGTCAAATTCGGTTAACTGATCTGAAGTGAATGTGGCTTGGACTGCATCGTCTATACCGTAACTGATTGAATCAATATCTTTAACGTCATTTTTAAGCAATATTTTCGTAAAAGCTTTGTTAGTAGTCTGAGAGTCAAAGACAATATCTCCATTGACCTTTTGAACAAGATGAAGAGTAAGTACATCTGAAACGTGAAGGTTTAGAGTTGTGTTCTTTTCTGTAACCGTATGATCTTTAATGGAATCTACCATATGGTACGAAGGATTTATAGTCGCAATATCTTTAGGAGTTACAGTCTGACCGACTTCACCACGCAATTTGTCGGTATAAATTGTATTACCGTTCTCGTCTGTATAGTTAACGGTAGTATAGTTGAGATCATTTTCTAATAGATAAACTGTTAACGAATTATTATCAGTTACGGTATAAGGCAAAGTAGGATCCATTTTCCAATAGGTATATTTTTTATTATCGATGTTTAAAAAATTAGAGAAATTACTAATTGAATCACCAGTTAAAATATCGGTTCCATCATTATATTTCTTTGAAGAGTCAGTAAATAGTTGTTTACCCTGGTCATCTAAATAGTTGACATTTAAAGACTGGTTAGTTGGAATATCATAAATGGCATAAATAATATATACATTTGAAGAGTCAGTATCACTTATTGCAGGCATATCATAAGTAAAAGTTATTGTGCTGCCATTAGCAGTGGGAAGATCATTGCCATTTCTATCAACCAACTTTGTAAACGCATAGCCTTTGAAGACATATTTGTCTACACTACCCAAACCGTTACTATACGCTAAAGTAACGGGGGTTCCATATGGAACATTGTAAGTTGTATTACCGGAACCCGCTCCATCGCTATTCTTGCCATAGACTTTCATAATCAGGTTGGTTTTGTTAGCGGTAACTTTTAGATTATAATCAGTAGTTCCTGCGGTAATAGTTGTGTTTTGACCAGCATCTATTTTATAGGCTTTTTTTAAATCGTCTGGTAATAAACTGGTAATATCGGTTCCAACTTTATATTTGTCAGAAAGGGAAAACTCCTGGTTTTTACTATTAATTACTTTGTTCCCATTTGAATCAGTGAGGGTAATGTTGGATTGTTGCAACTCATTACTGTTAGTAGATGTGGAATCTGAAGCATTATTAGAACTAACGTTGTCGACGGTGTTAGAAGTATCTTCAGAATTTGATCCAATGGAATTTAAATTAGCTGTAGGATCAGGGGAACTAGTGAGGGTAGAGGGAGTTGAAGAATCAGTGGAATTGGAATTATTTTTTGAATTAGAGGGACTGTTAGAACTAGCAAAATCGGTAGGATTGGAAGTACTAGAAGAACTTGTAGAGGAGTTATCCTTAGAAGTACTGGTTATTGATGGATTGTTTGCATCAGCTTTGACCTGCTGAATATTTAAATTGCCAAGTACTATTGTCGAAAAGAATGAAATACCAATAGTAGCTATTAGTGACTTATTCAATTTCATAAATATTTCCCTCCAAAATTAAAACGCTTAAGTTATTAATAATTATATTTCATATAATGTTAAAAAACACAAAAAGAATTAATTTTATATATATAAAGTATTATAAGTTACATTAATAGAACAATTAATTAAGCATATAAAAGATATTATTAATGATAATAAAAAGTATCCTTAGATTGATCCAAGGGTACTTTTTCACAACATCATTGATGTTTTTAATGTCTGGTATCAATGCAGGTGGATAGATAAACTAAAAACATCGTTATGAATTCAAGCATTTTCTATGAAGTACTGTGGAAAGTATTTTGAAAAAGAAATATCCTAAATTATTAATGATTCGTTTTTTATCAATAAAAATTTCAAAATTTTAAGCTTAAGTAAAATATTAATTCGATTGTTGAAATTATATAGTCTTTTCAAAATATCCTCCAAATGTAATATACATTAATTATGAATTAATTTGTTATCCAAAGAACTAATATTTCTTGATGGTCATATGAAAATATGGCCTTTTTATTTTTATGTCGTATAGTGATCTCTCAAAAAATTAGTCTAATAAATTGAGAAATAATGTTGCAAATTGACCATTAGATTAAAAGAATGATTAGTTTCAGGTTATGGTAATTTGATGGGATTAGTAGGCCGAAACTTCAATATGAATATTAACAAAAGATTGTTTTGTGGGCAAAATATGACTTTAAAAGTTCATTAAATTAAATGATGTTTTGATTTAAATATAAGAAAAATATTATAAAAATAATATGATATTTGTTTACAGGGATGTTTATAAATGCTAACCTAGTAATTGTTAAATAAATCACAAATATATTAGAGGTGAGAGTATGGCTATTAAAAAACAAAAAGCATTGAATGTAACACTATATACTTCGAGTGGAGTTCTATTATTAATGAACGCTAGCTCAGGAGTGGTGAGTGCAGCAGTAGAAAGCAATCATAAACAAGCTCAAGAAAGTACTATCATGCCGACGGCTGGTTTAGCCGATATTTCAGTTTTAGGTAATGCCAGCTTGGTTTCTACAACTGGAAATACCATGACACCTAATTCACAGGGAAACTATGATCTATCCTTGAAATATTCAGGGATGGGGTTAGCAAGTGTTGGAGTGGCTGATAAAAAGGTATTAGTTTATTCTTTGCCACCTGAATTACAAGGAAAGGTTGTGGGAGGAGCGACAGTTCAAATTGATGCTCAGTTATTGCCAATTGTACCTGCGGATGTTCCTGGAGTGGATCTTTTATTTGCAGCGGTAGAGGCAGCTGTTGATGTTTTTGCCGGGGCAGTTAAATTATTGGGCGTGGATGTTAGTGGTTTGCAAGATGCAATTGATGATTTAAAAGGATTAAAGGAATTAGGAAGCTATCATGATACCTTGCCAGGTATAGTTTCAGCCGATGGTAAAACTATTTCAGTCGATTTCACACAAGGATTAGGTAATTATGTTAATCAGGCATACTCATCACTTTTTAATGGTTTAGAAGATGCGGTCAATGGTATTAGTTCAAGTAATCCAGTTGTTAATACGGCCTTAACAGTGCTTAAACGTAGTACGACACCGCTCTTTGATTTAATTGATGAGATTGCCAATGGAAGTTCAACAATTTTAAGTTCTGCTTTAAATGCAAATATTCTGGGTCAAACTAGTGGTACTTTGACAACGACAGTTAGTGACCCTAATACAGCTACAACAACAGTGAGGGCATCAGTTATTAGTAATGCTGTTTTATCAGCCGATATCATTTCACTGATAGATCAAGAAGGACAACCAGTAACTTTGAATTTCCCTAACGATGCGGTTGATCCATTAGTTGATTATGAAGTGGCTTTACCAAGTCTTGATCCGGCTACTGAGGGAGAAACAACAATTAGCGGGTCGGTAGCGCTCAATGAACCGATTCCGGAGGGAACAACTTTTGCTGCAATTGCAACATTAGACGATGGGACTGAAATCAGCGGTAATGTTGATGCTAGTGGAAGTTTTGTAATTGAAACTGGAGTCTTACAAAAAGATCAGATCATTAGCGTAAAAATTAAGGCTACGAATGGTGCTTATACTAAAGATAGTGAAGCTGCATCCTTAACCGTTCAAGCAGGTCAGACAAGTGAGAATCCATTAGAAAACTATTCGGTAAGTGTTCCTACAGTATCGCTATCTTATGCAGGAGATACTTCTATAAAAGGTTCGGTAACCTTAAATCAACCAATTCCAGATGGTACAACATTTAATGCAACTGCTACTCTTAAAGATGGTACAGAAGTAAGTGGAGAGATTGATGAAAATGGTAATTTTACTTTAGATACAGGAATGTTGAACGAAGGTGATATTTTATCAGTCAAAATAGTGGCAACGAATGGAGAATACACTAAAGAAAGTTCATCAGTATCGGTAACTGTCCAAGCAACAATAGGAACTGAAAATCCGTTAGCTGATTATGACGTCGCTACACCAACGGTTGATTCAGCCTATGCAGGAGATACTTCTATAAAAGGTACAGTAGCTTTAAATCAACCAATCCCTGAGGGCACAACTTTTGAAGCTGTGGTTATTCAATCCGATGGAACTGAAGCCACAGGAATAGTAGCAGAAGATGGCAAGTTTGTAATTAATACCGGTGAATTAAAGGAGAAGGATAATTTATCTGTAAAGATTAGAGCTAAAAATGATGTCTATTCTAAGGATAGTGCTTCAACGGCAGTAACAGTTCAGCCACTTGAAATTACTAATCCGTTGGAAAACTATAATGTGTCTTCACCAGCTATTAACCCTGCTGTGGATGGTGATACATCAGTTGAAGGTTCAGTTGAACTTGAACAACCAATTCCAGAAGGTACAATTTTTGAAGCTGTTATAACGATGCCGGATGGAAGTGAGAAAAAAGCCGCAGTTGATGCAGATGGAAAATTCACGGTTGAAACAGGAGAGTTAAAAGAAGGAGATGCTATTACAGTTAAGGTGGTAGCAACTAATGGTGAGAATACGAAAGAAAGTTCTCCAGTATCAATAGTTGTTCAACCAGGGATTGAAGTGACGAATCCATTAAATGATTATGAAGTTTCGAAACCGGATGTCGATGTTCTGACTGAAGGAGATAAACAGATTAAAGGATCAGTTGATTTAGTACAACCTGTTCCGGAGAATACAACATTTGAAGCAGTAGCAATTTTAGCTGATGGAACTGAGAAAACAGGTTCTGTTGCTGCAAATGGTGATTTTACAATTGAAACCGGAATTTTGGAAAAAGATGCAATCCTATCTGTAAAGATCAGAGCTCATAATGACAATAACGTGAAAGATAGTATTTCTGTTTCAGTAGTGGTGCAGCCAGCCAAGGTAACAAATCCATTAGAAAATTATAATGTGATTTCGCCAGTAGTTAATCCTGTTACATCGGGTGATACGTCAGTTGGTGGTTCGGTTACACTGGAACGACCAATTCCAGAAGGTACAACGTTTGAAACCGTTATAACGATGCCAGATGGAAATGAGAAAAAAGCTATAGTTGATGTTGATGGTAATTTCACGGTTGAAACAGGGGAGCTAAAAGAAGGAGATGTTATTTCAGTTAAGGTTGTAGCAATTAATGGTGAGAATACAAAAGAAAGCTCACCTGTGATGATATCTGTACAACCAGAAATTACTGAGACTAATCCTTTGAGCAACTATGAAGTTTCAGTACCTTCAGTTGATACAGTTACCGAAGGAGATATGCAGGTTAAAGGATCAGTTGATCTAGTCCAGCCAATTCCGGAGGGTACGAGTTTCGAGACAGTTGTAACGTTGGTTGATGGAACTGAAAAGATGGGTACGGTTGATGAAAATGGTCAATTCACAGTTGAAACTGGTGCTTTGAAAAAGGATGAAATTCTTTCCGTTAAAGTGACAGCTAAGAACGGAGATTACTCTAAAGATAGTGCTTCTATTTCGGTAAACGTGCGGCCATCAGAAGCAACCAATCCTCTGGAAAATTACAATGTAGTTTCACCAGTAGTTAATCCAATTATATCGGGAGATACATCGGTTACTGGATCAGTAAACTTGTCACAACCAATTCCGGAAGGCACAACATTTGAAGCTATAGTTACACTTCCAGATGGTAGTGAGCTAAAAGGTCAAATTGATGAAACTGGTAACTTTGATATTAGTACTGGTGAATTGAAGGAAGGAGATACTGTTTCAGTTAAAATTGTTGCTCATAATGGCAATAATCAGAAGGACAGTAGTCCAGTATTAGTAATCGTTGGTCCAGCAATTGAAGCGGGGAATCCATTGGCAGACTATGACGTATCACAGCCCGTAGTTACTCCAGTCAAGGCGGATTCTACCTCTATCAATGGATCGGTAGAACTAGTACAACCAATTCCAGAAGGAACTTCATTCAAGGCAGTAGTGACACTAACAGATGGTAGCCAGAAGGTAGGCGTAGTTTCCGCGAATGGAAGTTTCACTGTAGAGACAGGTTCGTTAAACGAAGGTGATATTCTATCAGTTAAGATTACAGCCGAGAATGGCGAATATACAAAGGATGGAGCTTCAATTTCGGTAACTGTCGAGCCTACAAGTGAAGTAACCAATCCATTGGAAAACTATAATGTAGCTTCACCGACAGTTAATCCAATTGTATCTGGAGATACTTCTGTTAGTGGTTCAGTGGAAGTGACAAAGCCAATTCCAGAGGGAACTAGTTTTGAAGTGATAGTTACTTTACCAGATGGTACGGAAGTGAAGGGACAGATTGATGAGAATGGTAAATTTACTGTTGAAACTGGTGAATTGAAAGAAGGAGATACTGTTTCGGTTAAAGTCGTCGCTCATAACGGTAATGACCAAAAAGAAAGTAGCCCAATTTCAGTGACAGTAGGATCAAAAATCCCTGACACTAATCCATTAGCAAATTATATTGTTAATGCACCAATAGTTGATGAAGTATTAGAAGGTGCAACCACAATTAATGGTTCAGTGAATTTAACCCAACCAATTCCAGAGGGAACAACTTTTGAAGCTGTGGCAACTCTTGCTGATGGCACAGAAGTGAAAGGACGGGTTGATGAAAATGGTGATTTTAGTATTGAAACGATTGCCCTTAATACTGGGGAGATTATTTCAATTAGAATTACGGCGCAAAACGATGGCTATTTTAAGGACAGTGCATCAATCTCAGTAACCGTAGGTGAAAAAGAAGAAATCAACCCATTAGAAGACTATGAAGTAGCAACACCAGTGGTTGATAAGATTACAGATGGTGATATGAAAGTAAATGGTTCAGTTGTCTTGAATCAACCAATTCCAGAGGGAACAATATTTGAAGTAGTTGTAACTTTGTCTAATGGAATGCAAAGAAGCTTTATGTTGGCAGACGTACAACCATTTTCGAATAGCAATCCACATACGGGAAGTATTGATGAAAATGGACGATTCTCAATTGACACTGAAAAATGGAACAGCGGAGAATATGTAGACGTACAAATAATTGCGAGAAATACAAACTTTGAAAAATCTAGTCAGAAAGTTTCAGTACTCGTTGATTCTGGACTGCCATCAATCGATAACCCTCTGAATGATTATGAAGTTAGAGCACCATCCGTTGATTCGATTATTGATGGTGACACACAAGTGACAGGCTCGGTTGAATTTAATCAACCAGTTCCGGAAGGAACAGATTTTGAAGTAGTTGTCATCTTGTCTGATGGATCTGAGAGAACCGGTGCAATTGGTTCAGACGGTAAATTTACTGTAGAAACTGGTAAATTAAACAAAGATGATCAAGTAAGAGTTAAAGTGGTGGCTAAGAATGGTCAGTACTCTAAGAATAGTAATATTGTTCAAATAAACGTTGGTGCTAATGATACTGGCGGCAACACAGGTGGCGGCGACGGAAACAACAACAACGGCGGCAATACAGGTGGCGGTGACGGAAACAACAACAACGGCGGCAATACAGGTGGCGGCGACGGAAATAACAATAACGGCGGCAATACAGGTGGTGGCGACGGAAATAACAATAACGGCGGCAACACGGATGGTAATGCTGGTAACAATAGTAGTGGACAATCTGGTAATAGTGAGTTTGAAAGTTCAGTTGTATCTGGTGGTATTAATTCGAGTGGAGGATTACAAAATGAAAGTCTTTCAAATAGAAACGGTCTATCATCCAGTGGTCAAGTAATTGGTAACGGAAGTATTGTGAAATCTAACAATGCTGATGGTCAAAATGTGGCTGAAAAATCTAATAAAACTGGAATGTTACCGAAAGCTGGTGAAAAAACTGCAGGTATTATTTCAATTGGAGGTGCATTATTAGCATTGATTGTAGTTATGTTCAAAAAAGTATTTAAGAAAAGAGAGAATCAATAAAAATAGTTAATATAAAAGACACAAAGTCTAGTTGATGGCTTTGTGTTTTTTTGCGTTGTCGAGTCTATTATTTTTGAACTGGACTGATATTGTGTACAATGATATATGAGAGGGGGTAATAATATGGCAATGAAACCCCAGAAAATCGTGAAAATACTACGACAACATGGTTTTGTTAAAAAGTCGCAGAATGGATCGCACTTAAAAATGTATAATCCCGATACCAATGTGACGCTACCAGTGCCGATACATCATGATAAGGAGCTCGAACATGGAATTGAGAGCAAAATTTTGAAGCAGGCTGGTATTAAGGTTACCGATATCTAAATAAGGTTATGTAATGAACTTTTCATGGAAAGAGTCATTACATAGCCTTATTTTTGTATCGAAATTTAAATTAGTGTAACAAGTTAAAAAAGTGCTGACGAATCTAGATTTGGATGGTATTTTTTTAAACAGAGGAGGAGCCTATGAAAATTAATTATCAGCTAATCGATGATTATGCCACTGATGAAATTGGGATTCGCATGCATCCTAATAATCATGAACTGATTTCAACTATTGAAAAGAATTTAGAGACGAAACATTTAGAAGTAATTGATCCCCAAAATAGTCGACAGTCAAAATTGAGAATTGAAGATGTTCTTATCATTGAGGCCATGGATAATTTGTCCAAACTTTATACCACTGACAAAGACGTTTTTTATTTGAAAGGTAGATTGAAGGATTTAGAATATTTAACAAAATATGGAATTTTGAGAATAAGCAATTCAGTTATGATCAATTTAGATAAAATTGTTAGTTTTAAAAATGGAAAGTACGCGCGCTTAGAAGTTTACACTGACAATGGAGAGAGTTTTGTTGTCAGTCGACACTTTAGTAAAAAAATTCGGGAGTATTTAAGATGATTAAACAATATAAGAATCGCTTTATTCAAGGAACTCTACTGACAATTATTTGGATTGTTTTTCTAACTGGATTTACAAGGCAAACAATGGAGGTAACTTTTTTTTGGAACATTTTGCTTATTTCGGTTAGTTTGAGTTTGATATTTGGTGTTATTTATCCGTATATTTGGAATTACAGTACTTGGATTGCGCCAATAAGTATTATTCTGTCTTCGGTAATAAATTTTTTGACGGGTTATTTTGTTTTATATCTTTATTCAAAAATTCTTTTTCATCTAACGTTGCCATATTGGTTGGTAATTCTATGTGTAACGATACTTCTTCATGTAATATTCTTTTATTTTTATAGAAAATATCAAAATGAAAAGATGGCACGGGAATTGAATCAATTACGTCAACGTTAATGCTTTGGTTGCCAACGACATTAAAAAAAGTCTACTATTAATAGTGTATTTTTAGTGAGAGAGGCTTAATTATGAAAAGCAAACATAATATTTTGACACTGTTTGCGACCAGTTTTATGTCGTTCATGCAATTGCTTGATGCCAGTATCGTTAATGTAGCGATACCTAGTTTAACTAAAGATTTGCATGTACCAATGAATCGGGCCGAATGGATTGTGTCAGTCTATCTGATTATGATTTGTATGCTATTGTTGTTCTGGGGAAGAATGGCTGATCAAATCGGATACATTAAAATTTTTCAAACGGGGACTATTTTCTTCACGATTGGTTCATTAATATGTGCGATGAGTCCATCGTTATACATATTGTTATTTGGGCGAATTGTTCAAGGACTTGGAGCCAGTATGAGTATGGCAACTAATATTGGTATTATCGCAATGATTTTTCCAATGAGTCAGCGTGGCCGGGCCTATGGTATCAACAGTATCATTGCCCAATTAGGAAATATCTCAGGACCTGGTTTAGGCGGATTAGTACTAAGTGTTTTATCTTGGCACTGGATTTTCATTATCAATATTCCAATTGGAATTATTGTTTATATCTATGGTCGTTTTATGTTTCCTAGAGAGAATCGTAGAGTTAAAAAAGTATCTTACGATTGGATTGGTCTAATAACCTATGCCGTTGCAATAGCCACTTTCTTTGTCAGTATTTTTATGGGACAGGATATTGGTTTCGGCAATCGAGCCGTTATACTGACCTTTATGGTTAGTTTGATATTCTGGATTGGTTTCTTCTATGCTGAGAAGCATATTAAATCACCGTTGATCAATTTCAAGATTTTTAAGATATCTCGTTTAACTTTGAGCCTAGTTAGTGCCTTGATAGTCTTTTCAATTGGGTATTATGCCAACGTTATAATGCCGTTTTACTTAACCAATTTTAGATCATTAAGTACTTCATTGACTGGATTAATTATGATGGCAATACCATTTGCTAACGTAATTGCTGCACCAATTGCCGGTTATTTTACGGACAAATATAACGCCGCTAGTGTCTCGATTGTTAACTTGTTTATCTATGCTATTCCTATTGTATTTTTGATGCAGGTTTCAAAAACAGATAGCTTAATAGTCTTTACGTTCATGTTGCTATTTCTTGGAATTGGTAACGGTGGGTTTCAAAATAATCCAATGATTATGGGGTATGCACCTCAGGCTTATCAGGGAATTGCTGGTAGTTTAGCCGCCTTATTTAGAAATCTTGGTATGGGTATTGGCGTCAGTATGGCGACGACTAGCCTTTATTATGGTATGAGTTTGAAAGCTAATAAGCAGATAGCTTATTATCCAACGGCTCATCCAAATTGGTTTTTAAGTGGTATGCATTTTGCTTATTTAACAGCATTAGTATTGCTAATTATTGCAATTGTTTTAGTTTATATGATTCATCGAATTGATAAGCATAACGCCGTTACAAGAAAATACCGATAACTAAGTTAGAAATCATTATTACAAAAGAATCTCGAAAGTAACAATTCGAATAAATCAATTGCTAACTTTGTCTCACTAGCTTCCTTTCTAGTATAATGTAGTGAAAATAGAGAGTAAGAAAGGCGGTAGGGCAATGGAACCAATTTATAATTTTAAGGAAACTGAGATGAATGGTGGGATTATTAATTTCAGAGATTATCAAGGTAAGGTTCTGTTAATCGTTAATACCGCAAGCAAATGTGGCTTAGCACCGCAACTTGAATCCATTGAAAAACTTTATAATAAGTATCGAGCTCAAGGTCTTGAAGTTTTAGGTCTGCCTTCTAATCAATTCCATCAAGAACTTGATAGTGATGAAGAGACAAGCGATTTTTGTCAGATGCATTACGGAGTGACTTTCCCTATGACTCGCAAAGTAATTGTGAATGGCCTGGATGAAGATCCACTATTCACTTATTTAAAAGATCAATCAGGGAAGGGTCGAATTAAGTGGAACTTTACTAAGTTCTTGATTGATAAAGAGGGCAACCTGTTGAAACGTTTTGCACCAATTACAAAACCTGAAAAAATGGAAAACTTGATTATAGATGCTCTAAAAAAATAGATCTCACAACTGTGAGGTCTATTTCTTTTCCTTTGTGAAATCCAACATGTATTCAACTGCTTCATCTAAGGATTTTAGGTGATGTTTTTGACGAATTTCTTCTAACTTTTTTTGTGATTGTTCACTTAATTTTGAAACAGAAAGCTTCTTCTCTGGTTTACTCATTGTCTAATTACCTTTCTAATGGAAGTGCTTTAACTAATAATTCTAATATAGAGGCATGTTTTAAGGCAAATAAGTTGTTTTATTTACAAATTAAATAAATTGTGTTAAAAAACTTGTAGTGGTAGGCTTGCTTCAACGTAGTTCTATAAATAGATGGGATATATTTATATTGCAATTTCGTTTATCAAACGTTAATTAAGTGAAATGGTGGTGAGAATATGTTTTTAGCGATAAAGGAAATTCTTCACAATAAAACAAGATATTTCTTAGTTGTTTTCACAGTCTTTCTGATCAGTTATATGGTTTTTTTCCTAACTAGTTTAGCTGTAGGTTTGGCAAGGGGAAATAGAACGGCAGTAGATCAATGGAATGCTGAATCAGTAGTCGTTTCCAGCTATTCTAATAAGAGTTTGACAGTATCAAATATTCCTGAAGGATCTTATAAGGAATATGAGAGTAAGGATGTGGTACCACTTGGTCAGATGACTGTTGTTACAAAGCTCAAAAATTCAGACAAAAAGATCAATACCAATATTTTCGGTGTAAACTGGAATAGTTTTATTAGCCCTAAGTTGATAGCTGGTCGGATGCCGAAGAATGGTAAAGAAGTCATTGCTGATTCGAAACTAGGTAATGACAATATTAAGCTCAATTCAGAGGTAAAGATCAATGGTAGTAAGGATCTCTACAAAGTTGTTGGGTTGACTGAGGATAACAGTTTCTTCACAGTACCGATTATCTTTACCAATATGAATACCTTTAGGACTTTGAAATATGGATCAGATCAAGCAAAGAATATCAGTGCTTTGGTTGTCCGTGATAAGACTAAAATCAAAAAATCTGGATTGTCACAAATTACGATTCCTGATTTGATCAATCATATTCCAGGGTATACGGCCCAAATCATGGTCTTTGCCTTTATGATAGGAGCAATGATTATCATTACTTTCTTGATCATTGGAATTTTCATGTACATCATAACGATTCAAAAGATCAGTCTTTACGGTGTCATGAGAGCTCAAGGAATCAGAACAGCCAGAATCATAGCGGCGTTATTCTATCAGATTTTGATTTTAACGGCACTTGGGGCTGGCTTAGCTCTAGTGGCAATTGCGGCAACTCAATTGGGATTACCGAAGACAGTACCATTCTACAGTAATTGGCCGGCATATGGCTTATTGACCTTGGCAATTATGATCATGGCGCTATTGGGTGGAACCTTATCAATGCGCAAAGTTCTAAAAGTCGATCCATTATCAGCTATCGAAGGGGGTTAAACTTATGCATTTAATTGAAGTTAAAGATGTAGTTAAACAATACGGTTCAGGTCGAACTTTAGTCGAAGCATTACATAAAACTAATTTTACCCTCGATGAAGGTGAGTTCAACGCTATTATTGGACCATCTGGTTCAGGTAAAACGACGTTATTGACCATTTTAGGACTATTACAAACACCAACCTCTGGTGAAATCTATGTCGGTGGAAAAGATGTTACTAAGTTAAGTGCCAAGAAAAAAACAGATTTACGGTTTAATAAATTTGGCTTCATCTTACAGGCATCCAACTTGATTCCGTTTTTGACAGTTAAAGAACAATTCAAATTAGTTGATAAGTTTACTCCGGATAATAAGGAAAAAATGAATCAAGCCGATCTATTGAAGATGTTGGACCTGACTGATGTAGCGACCAATTATCCTAGTAACTTATCTGGTGGTGAACGCCAACGTGCCGCAATTGCCAGAGCTTTATATAATAATCCTGACGTGATTTTAGCGGATGAACCAACAGCTAGTTTGGATTCAGAAAGAGCCAACCAAGTGGTAAGCTTATTAGCCAAAATTGCTCATGAATATCATCGTGGTGTGATTATGATTACCCATGATACACGTTTGTTAACACCGACGGATCGGGTATTTGTTATGCGAGACGGTACCTTAACAGAACAGAAAAAAGAATAAAAAAATCCTCAACCGATTTGGTTGAGGATTTTTTACTCGTCACACAGGGAACGTTCAATTAAATTGTGATTAACATGAGTATCACCCCAAGTACAGATGGCATCCAAGATAGGAATCAAAGATTTTCCATTTTCACTTAGTCGATATTCAACATGTGGTTCAGCAGTTTCAAAGTCGTGTCTGATAATAAGCCCGTCAGCTTCTAATTCACGTAGTTGATTGGCCAATGTTTTATGTGAAACATTTTGAATATGTCGTTGTAATTCACCAAAGCGACCCTGACCAGTTTCGGCTAATTCATAGAGAATGATGATTTTCCATTTTCCTTGAATCATTTGCATGGTGGCATCAAACTCGTTTAAATATTTTGCCATAAGTTTTCCTCTTAGTTTTCCACAGCTAGTAACCTGAAAGTGCGTACTTGTTGTTCATAATACCTGCCATTATACTTTAAAGCGTTGAAAAAATCTTTTTAAGTATTGAGGATATAAATATGAAAAAATTAGTTGTAATAACAGGTGCAAGTTCAGGTTTTGGTGCTGAAATTGCTAAAATTTTTAATGCTGATGGATTTCCATTGCTACTGTTAGGACGTAGGATGGAAAAACTTCAAGAGGTAGCTACAGGTATGGAAAATGTCATGCTTGATTCGGTTGATGTTACTGATTATAAGCAATTTGAAAAGGCTATTCGCAAGGCTGAAACTAAATATGGTAAAACTGACCTTTTGGTTAATAATGCCGGTGTTATGCTGTTAGGAAATGTTCAGAATCAAAATCCACAAGAATGGCAAACGATGTTGGATACCAATGTTATGGGTGTTTTGAACGGTACGCAAATTGTTTTAAATGATATGTGTGAACGTGAACACGGGACAATTTTAAATATGTCATCAATTGCTGGTAAGAAAACATTTGTTAATCATGCTGCTTATGTGGCTTCTAAGTTTGGTGTTCATGGATTGTCTGAAACTGTTCGTGAAGAAAATTCTGCTAAAAATGTTCGTATCATGATGGTGGCTCCGGGTGCTGCCGAAACAGAATTGTTAACGCATGTGACAAGTAAATCAGCATTGAGGGATTATGCTGCTTGGGAAGAAACTATGGGCGGCGTAGTGCTTGATCCTAAGCGCGTTGCTGAAACGGTCAAGTTTATGTATGATATGCCTCAAGAAGTTAATATTCGTGAAGTCGATATTGCGGCCACACGTCAAGATTCATAGAGTAAAAAAAGTCTCGATTGTAATAGTCGAGGCTTTTTACTACACTAATTTAATGGCACGAATATTGACGATGACAATAGAAGTTTCATCGAAAGTTACTCGTCCTTTTTGTGGTTCAATCTTTTTAAGATATCCTTTGAGATGTTCGTAATAACCGGACTTGTCGTTGAAGTAATTCACATCCACTTTTAAAGGGTGTGTTTCTAAATAGTTTAATTGTTGTGTAATGCATTTTTCCTCAGCCGCTGTGGAATACTTTTTTCGAGTATAATCTTTAGTTTTATCTTTAATGAGACTACTGAAACCTTCTAAGGCTCCAAAAGGGGCGAATTGCGCAGCACGATCGATTTGTTCCATTGGTAAATGACGTTTAGAAGAAGTGTAGGGTAAGTCCATAATGTCTTGATATGCAGAGGTGTCATTAAATATTTGTTGTTCAATTAATTTCTTTTCGTCCATTATGCGTGATGACCACCAATCTGATTGTTTCTTTCAATCGTAGTTGAACCTTCTACTAAATCGGAAGCTTTCAAGACAATGTTGCGACTGCCAAATTTCCTTTGTAAATCGAGAATAGTTTCCTGAATTTTACGATCACGATTACGTTCAATTTGAGAATGTTGATCCTGGATAATTTCCTGTGATGTATTGGAAAATAAATCAGTCTGTTTAAAAGTTATTTGTTGCTGGGCTAATTTTTCGTCAGTTAAATTATTGGCGGTGAGGGTGACACGTCGAATTAACAATTTACTGTTGATATTGTCTTCATAAAGTTTTTTGAAAGTCTGTCGTAGCTCGTTAGATGAAGAGGTGAAGGCAGACATTTTAACGTGATTGTGATCCGGTTTAGGAGTTTTGCGACCATAGTAATCATCAACTAATTCGCCATTAAAGCTGTTGTCGATCTGCAAACTTTTAATATCGTAGTCAACGATTAGACCAATACAATTAGTTACTAACTTCTTTTGAACCAAATCGAGAGCTAGATTATCGCTCATGCCACGAACAATTTTTAAGCCATCATCATAAGAGGTTGGTTTCATTAGAACTTGACTGGAATAGAGTCCGTGATTGTCAGACCGATAGTTTTTAATATCGGCAAGTGTAGCCGTTTCATGCCCCCAAGCATGATCAATCAATAGTTCAGCGTTCTTTCCAAATTCATGATAGAGAATTTCTTCATTCATATCGTCGGACAAGCTTCCTAAAGAGCAGCAGGCAATATCTCCCATTGTGTTCAAGCCTAGTTTCTCTAGACGCTTAGAGTAGCCACGACCAATACGCCAAAAATCAGTTAGAGGTTGATGAGCCCAAAGTAATTGACGATATTGATGTTCATTCATTTGTGCAATCCGGACGCCATCTTGATCAGCAGGGATGTGTTTAGCAACGATATCCATCGCTACTTTAGCTAAATAGAGATTAGTTCCGATGCCGGCTGTAGCCGTGATACCAGTTTCAGCTTGAATCTGCTGGATAATAGTTTTGGCTAAAGTGTGAGCGGTAATATTATGTTTTTCTAAATAATCAGTAACGTCCATTAGAACTTCATCGATTGAGTAGACGTGAATATTTTTGGCCTCGATAAAACGTAAATAAATACCGTAAATTTCAGCACTTTTATACATGTAAAAGTTCATTCTCGGTTTAACTACTTTATAGCCAATTTTGAGGGTTGGTGATTTCAATAAGTGTTGGCGGTCGATGGAAGAATATCTGGTTAAACGGTGATGGGGAGCACTATTCATCTTTTCCCGGTTTAGCTTGTAGACGATTCTTTCAACTTGAAATAGTCTAGGACGTCCTGGTACACCAAACTTCTTGAGTGCTGGAGAGACTGCTAAGCAGATAGTTTTGTCAGTTCGTGAGTTGTCAGCAACGACTAGATTATCATTTAAAGGATTTAAATCATGTGCGATGCATTCGACCGAAGCATAGAAAGATTTCAAATCGATTGCCATATAAGTTCTTTCTTTAGTCATTGCTAAACTCCTTTTTAAAAATGTACAAACATACGTTCTTTTTAAAATTATACCATTACAATTTGTACGTTTAAATGATTAAGTCTATAATTGAAAGATAGATAATTATTTTCAGTAAATATCATATTTATACGCTGTAGAAATAAGACATTGCACTCTGTGTGGGTCTTATTTTTTATGGAATTTGTAGGGGAAAGAAGTAAGGATATGAGTAGGAATAGAAAAATTCTGGTTACGTTCGCATTAGTTTTGTCGAACATGATGGCTGGACTCGACGCAACTATTATTAATACCGCCTTGCCAGCAATTATTAGTGATTTGCATGGTATTCAATATATGGGCTGGATCGTTGCTATTTTCCTTTTGGGGATGGCCGTTTCGACACCGTTATGGAGTAAATTTGGTGAGAAACGTGGAAACAAAGTTGCTTACATCACAGCAACGATTGTCTTCATGATCGGAGCGCTATTCCAAGGATTAGCTCCTAATATTATTTGGTTCATTACCGCTAGAAGTATTATGGGAATTGGTGCCGGAGGGATGAACACGATTCCTTTCATTATCTATTCACAAATTTTTAAGAATATTAAACGTCGTTCGCAAGTTATCGGAATTGCCTCGGCTGGTTTCAGTGGAACATCAATTATTGGTCCTTTAATTGGTGGTTGGATCGTTGATACCTTCAGCTGGCATTGGGTGTTCTATATTAACTTACCTTTGGCATTGCTTTCTATCATCATTATCGCTTTCTTCTTTAAAATCAAAGAGAAGCTCAATCATGCTAAAGTTGATTATCATGGGGCCATCTTGATGGTTTTAGGATTATCTTCAATCTTAGTAGGTATTCAATTGTTAGGTGTTTCCTCAATCTTTGTCACACTAGGGTTTATCATCGTGGGACTACTATTGATATTGTGGATGTCACGAGTTGAGAATCGGGTTGACGATCCTATCGTACCTAATCGCTTGTTTAAAAATGAGAAACTAGTAATCGATTTGATTTTGTTTGCTTTATTGTGGGGATCGTTCGTAGCCTTCAATATCTATATTCCAATGTGGGCACAAGGAATTATGGGCTTGAGCGCTCTAATAGGTGGTATGACGCAGATTCCCGGAGCAATCGCTAACTTCATTGGTTCCGAGTTAGAACCTCTGATTCAGCGAAAAATTAGTCGTTATTCGATCATAGGTATCGGGGCAATTGCTTTCTTGATCTCGTTTGCTGGATTGTATTTTGCAAAACAAACTGCCAGTTATACTTTTCTATTGATCATGGGCGTTTTTGAAGGATTTGGTGTAGGTATTTGTTTCAATGCTTTATTGATTGCTGTTCAATTTGATGTTGAACCACGAGATGTACCAATCTCAACGTCATTTGCCTATTTAGTTAGAATCTTGAGCCAAACTTTCATGTCTTCAATCTATGGAGTTATTTTGAATATTGCTTTGATGCGTGGAGTTAGAGAAAGTCACGGTAGTATTACAATGGCAATGATGAACAAGTTGAGTAATGCTGCTGATGCCAAATACTTACCACAACATTTGATTCCTGAAATGAGACAAATCTTTTTTCAAGGAATTCACAGTATTATGCTAACAGCACTCATTTTGATTATCTTAGTTATCATTATTCTGTTGTATCTCTTCAGACGTGAACATTTGAATCGCAAGGCTTCATAAAATATGAAGTCTTTTTTTGTTATAATCACAGTAATCGCTTACAAATAAGAGGAGATAAAATGACAAATATAGAACGTATGCAACGAGGGAAAGTTTATAATCCAGATGAACCAGAGTTAATGCAGCAACAAATTATTGCTCAAGAAAAAAATGATGCTTACAATGCTTTAAAGAGAAGTGATTTCAAAGGTCGTACGCAGTTGTTAAAAGAGATGTTTGCGGAAATGGGGACAGATTGTATGATTGAAATTCCATTTTACGCTAATTGGGGTGGGCAACATGTTCACTTTGGCAATGGCGTTTATGCTAATTTCAATTTGACGTTAGTTGATGATGGGGATATTTTTGTGGGAGATAATACAATGTTTGGTCCTAATGCGACAATTGCAACGGCAGGGCATCCAGTTTATCCACCTTTACGATCAGAGAAGCATTATCAATTTAATAAATCTGTCTATATTGGTAAGAATGCTTGGTTAGGTGCAAATGTGACGGTCCTACCTGGTGTGACGATTGGTGATAATACCGTAGTTGGTGCAGGTAGTGTGGTCACGAAAGATTTGCCGGCCAATGTTGTAGCAGTGGGGACACCATGCAAAGTATTGAGGCCGATTGGGCAGCATGATCACGATTATTTTTATAAGAATGAAAAACTCGATATCTGGAGTTAAAGATATTTTTGTAATCTTTATAATTTTGTCATTGAAAAGATAGTGGTTATTAATTGTAGAATTTATTAAAGCTAACTAGAATTAAATTTGATTATTAGATATATTGTAATTATAAGCAGGAGGCAAATTTTGACCGTACATACTTTGTCAAAAGAAAAGATTGTTGCAGCGGCGGTTCAAATTATAAATAATCAAGAATCCTTAACTTTTACTAGGTTAAGTAAGCTGTTGGGAACACGTTCGCAGGCTATCTATAATTATTTTCCCGATGTAATGGCGATTAAGACCGCTGTAGCGATTGATTTTTATAATCAATTGTCACAAAGATTAGAAGTAGATCTTTTAGGATTGTCTGGCAAACAAGCAATAAAGACCTTTGCAAATGTCAGTGTTCAATTTTCTTTGAGTCATTTTTTAGTAGTTCAAAAAGTTTTAAGTATTCCTGCAAATGAGGATTATGATAAAACTTCAAATAATGGTCTACCTGCAGTTCTTAAAATATTAAATAAATTATTGGATTCTCTCATTGAGGACCAAAAATTACAACTAATAATTTCTAGAATGTTACGTAATTTAATTATTGGAGAAATTATTCACATAGGAAATGATCGATTTAATGATAAGCTTGTAGCGGCGCGTGATAGCTTTGATAAAATGTTGAACATAACGTTACTTTCACTTTAAAAGCACAGTAAATTATGCATGTAGTCTTACATATACAATGTATTTTTAGTGCTGTGCATTTTTTGATATTTTAATTATGTTAGAAAAAAATATCGTTGTGGAGGGAGTGCAAATGCGCAGCAAATTAAATTATGATATGTTACATCCAACGTATAAAGCTTTATACGACATAGTTGGAGAAGATAACTTATTGAAGATATATGAGCTATTTAGGGGGACGCAGTTACAATTGCCTATGAAAATGTACGATCGGGTCGCTTTAAAAGAAGCCATTCGTACAGGTAAGTTAGATGATATGACGAACCAAGAAATATCTTTAGAATTCGGTTATTCACCACGTTGGATCAAAGGTATTAGAGAAAAAAGAGCATAAAAAAATTCCACTAATTCAAAATAAATTAGTGGAATTTTTTATTGATTATAAATATTTTCTAATCCTTCGATGTCTCCTTTGGATAAGGTTGTGACACCTTGATCAATAGGGTACATGACTGAATTAGTATCTGAACTGTGGGCTAAACCTAGAGCATGTCCTAGTTCATGCAGAGCGACTGACTCTTTAATAGATAGATTGGGGTAATCTAGATTTAAACCGGCTTGACCAGTATTAATTGCATAGTGATTGATTACTAATGCTGATGGACCACCATTTCCTAATTCAACAGTATTAGAAGCAATATTTTCTATTTTCTTATGGTAAACAAAAAAGGTAATACTGTTTTTGTTAGTTTCAGCACTTCCTGGAATTAGTTGAACAATACCGGTGTCGTTATATGCGTTGACGGCGGTAGTGAAGACATCACGGACTGATTGAGGAACGTTCTTCTTGAAATGAAAGTAATATGTATCAGAAGTTGTCACATTTTTTAAAGGACTTTCCATAGGAGTAGTGGTTTTACCAACTTGTTTATTATCAGTAGTTTTAGTTTTTCCGCTTAATTTGCGGTTGACAGATGCTTGTAATGAATATAGGTAGGGTTGAAGCTTAATGTTAGTTTCACGTACTTGTTCTTTAACTTGTGTCATCAGTTTAGGATTCTTAGTAATTACTAATACGACTGAGGCTAAGATCAATAGCCATATCCATGATTTTCTTTTCATATTGAGTAAGTACTCCTTTAGAATCATTGAAATATCTCAATTATGATAAATGTTTCATGACTAAAAGTCCAATATTGGCTCTTCTAACCCGTCTTCCGTAAAAGTTGAAAATGCTGGTGGAACGCTGTGGGCACGGCTTGAAGCTAATTATTTCACACTCCGTGCAAAATAATGGATCTTCAAGTCCGGCCTCATTGTAACCGGCAAAGCCGCTAACAATGATCTCACAGCTGACCGCATTTTCAACTTTTACTCCAGACTAAATAGCGTTTCGACTATTTTATCCGAAATAAGTAATTTGATAATATTCTGTTTTTAAATTAAAGAGGTGTTCATATCAGCCGGATTTTGACGATTAGTATGAACACCTCTTTTAGTGATAATCTGGTGAAATAGTCTAGCCTGACAAGGCAAGATATATAACTATTTCGTTGATATACAAATCTAATTTAAATAGTAATCCTTTCTAGTATTAAAGAGTTACTTATTTTGTAAACTTTTCCGTTTAGGGCTGACCCAGGTTCCAGATCCGAAACCTAGAATAGTTTTCATAGCTGGAATGAAGGTCATAACGACGGTAATGGGATTAACCATCCAATAGAAAAGAATATATAGTGGTGCAAACAGAACGTATTTCATTTTTGCTGCATGGTGGTCGAGTAACAGTGCAGTAATGAGTTGTAATAGACCAGCTAATATTTCGAAACTGACAAAAATGAAAGAAATTGCAAAGGCATGGAAAATTCGTTCATAGTTTCCGTGGATGGCAAACCAAATCATTAAGAAGATAAACGCAAAGGAGGTTATAACGAAGAAGAATGACCAAATAATCGACAAGGTTGAATCTAAAAACATCGACATTTGATAACGTCTCTTAATAGGATGGAAAATAAATTTTTTCAAATTAGTTAACCAAACTTCTGTGCCGCCTTGAGCCCAACGTTTGCGTTGTTTGTAGAGATCACGGATTGTTTCTGGAACGTTCATATGGAAGACAATATTAGGGGCAAATCTTGGAACGGCACCAATAGTTTGATGATCCCAAGCAATACTGATATCTTCAGTAGCACGATTTTGACGGAAGCCACCGACATCGATTAGAAAGTCCTTCTTATATAGAGTATTGGCGCCACTGTAGGCGTACATGGAATCATTGATCGAACTTTGACTTCTTTTGATGACGCCGACAATACTGGAAAATTCAACTGTCTGTGATTTTCCCAAAAGAGATGACCGATTTTGAACGTCCATATTGGCAGTAACTGCAGAGGTGTTCATATCTTGTGCATGAATGAAAAAATTCATATATTTCATCAATGCATCTGGTTCAGGAATGGTGTCAGCGTCGTTACTTAAAATATATTCACCCTTAGCAAAGTGCATGCCGATATTGAAGGCGTGCGCTTTACCTTTGTTTTTGATGATATTGATTGTACGTAAACGAGGATACTTTTCCTGAAGACGTTGAATGATCTCTGCCGTTGTATCGGTGGAACCATCGTTCATAACTAAAACTTCGTAATTACTGTAATTCAAATTTTCAAAAAGGTAAGTAATGGTCTCTTCAATCATAACTTCTTCATTGTGAGCTGGAATCATGATAGTTATCATTGGTTGCTTATTAGGTGGAATAGCTTTCCAAGTGTTGTCTTCCTTATCTGTTTTGATAAAACGATAGGACATCGCTCCAAAGAACCATAAAAACGAACCAGTAATAGGATAGAGGCAAAGGATTAAAAGACAAATATTGAGAATCGTACCTAAAGTGGTTGATTCAAATAAATGATCGATGAATATGTTATGCATGCTGTTCTCCTAGTCTAAGTCATTGATATGATATTCATCATATAATTTGTGTATTTCATCAGTATCAAGGTTCTGTTCAGGTTGGACGTTGTATGTTCGGACATTTTCTCGAAATTCTTTATTGCCAAAACGTTTATCGATGAAAGTGTCAATCGTGTTTTCACGCTTTTTTTGATTGATAGGATTGAAAGTGGGCCATTGTTGAACAAGACGTTGACGTTTCCGATTTTGGATAATAGTCATACTGATGGAAAAGATACCTGACATAACGAAAGCAAAAAGGAGAATGATGCCAATGAATTTAATCTCTAAGATACCTTCATGATATGACCAAATATGGGGGACTCTGGGATTAAAACTGGCCCAAAAGGAGGTTATCGTTATAACGATTGGGATAATAACCGCTAACCAGCCGATTAAGCTCATTAGAGTTTGACGGATTTTTAATAACCAATGACCCTTTTCAAAGTATTCATCAGTATATAATTGTTGTTTATTTTCTTGTTTTTTCGACATCAGTCTTTACTCGCAATTTCTTAGGATTTTCAGGATGACCAAAGAGGTATCCTTGTCGAGTTTTAATTTTTAAAAATTTAGCCAGATCCTCATCAGCTTGATTTTCAATTCCCATTAAAATTAGTTCAATATTATTTTCTTTAGAAATCTTATTCCATGATTGTAAATTCAAATCTAACCAAGTATTAGGATCTTCTTTTCGAAAGTTACGCATGGAACATTTTATAGTATCAACGAAAGGCAACATCCATTCAATTTGACGAAGGCTTTTCATTTCAGAACCCACATTATCGATACTAAATTCCATACCGTATTTTTTTGCATCTTTAATACGACTCTCAAATAAGTAACGATTGATATATTTAGGACCATACGCAGAAGTATATTCAATAGAAAGTTGCATGGGATCAATTTTAGAAATGGCCCAACGAACAAAGTATTGAAAATCTGAACTAATAATCTGATTGTATTCAAGATTGATTGAAAGCCGAATTTTTTCAGTTGGTAAAGATTTAAAAGTGTCCTCTAAAAGAAAAACGATTCGTTGTAAAGGTAAGGAATCTAATTGTTTAGGAAGAGTCCATGATCCGTCAGAATTTTGTTGACGTAAAAGACACTCATAACCGATGGTCCTTTCATTATGATCGACTTGTTTTTGAATAAAATATCTTAAATTGAAGTCCTTATTTTCTAAATAATTGTTGTTCGTCTTTCTAGATCTCCAATAGTAAATGACAATTATGATAATAAAAATGATTAGGGTTATTAACGTAAAACGTAATAGAATCATTTCTAAAAAGGCTAAATCCATTCTAGTGCTCCTTATTCCTGTATTTAGGACATAAACTATGCAATTATACCTCGTGGAATAGGCCTTTTATATGTAAAATGACATACATAAATTACTCTAATCATGCGTAGTGAAACCCAAGGGACGTGTGGATTTAATATTTACGATTATTAAATCGAAATTATGATATACAGTGTGACATGGATAATATTATTGTTTTTTATCTGCTGGATGTACCAATAAGAAATAAATGTCGATATGATTCAATCTGACAAGTAAAGATGTAAATTGACCAATGGAATATAGAATTAGAATCTTAAATATATATTCGATATTAACTTTGAAATTTATTCGCATAAATATTGACTATTGAATTATCGCTTTATATAATGTAAGCGTACTCAAATAATGGAATTATTTTTCAGAAGGACTGAATGTTATGAATAATCAAACATTAGTTTCATTAGCAGCTCCTGTTGACGGAAGATTGATAAAGCTCTCTCAAGTAAAGGATCCTGTCTTTTCTCAAGGATTGATGGGACAGGGATTCGCTATTGAACCGGTAAATGGTAATATTGTTTCGCCAGTTACTGGAACAGTTACGCTTGTTTCTGAAACTAAACATGCTTTCGGTATTAAGACCCAAGATGGTGTAGACGTTTTAATTCATTTGGGAATTGATACTGTAGAGCTAAAGGGTGAACCATTCTCTGTTTTAATTAGTCAGGGCGACCAGATCGAGGCTGGGCAAGCTGTTGTTAAAATGGATTTGAAGATGATTGAAGATGCTGGTAAACAAAAAACAGTTATTTTAGCAATCACTAATAGTAATGATATTTTAAAGCAATTGATGACCAGCAAATTCGATCAAGATGTCAAATCTGGTACAACAGTAGCTGTTGCTTCTATTGAGGCAGTTGCTACAAAGAAAAAAATTAAAATTGGTAATGGTAAATATGATCAACTTGCAGCTGATATTGTGGAAAATGTTGGTGGAACGGAAAATATTAATAGTTTAATCCACTGTATAACTAGACTACGTTTTTATTTGAAGGATGATACTAAAGCAAATGATCAAAAGATTGAGAATATGGATGGTGTCATCAGTGTAGCTAAGGCTGGTGGTCAATATCAGGTTGTTATCGGACAAGCCGTTACAGATGTCTATGACGCCGTTATAGCACAGATTGGATCAGAATATGCTAATAATTCAGCAACTGCGGAAGCTGTAGCCCAAACGACTAAAGAAGCCAACCAGCCTAAAGATTTGTGGTCAAATGTTAAAAGTGGGATCAGTAATTTCATTGGCGTCTTAACAGCATCAATGATTCCCATTATTGGAATCCTAGCAGGTTCTGGTATTCTAAAAGGAATTCTGGCAGCATTAACAGGATTCAAAGTGCTATCTACGACTAGTGGTACTTATGTTATTTTGAATGCAGTTGGCGATGCAACTTTTTATTTTTTGCCAGTTGTTTTAGGATTTACAGCAGCTAAAAAGTTAGGTTCAGATCCAATTGTCCTAGCCATTGTCGGTGGAATTATAATTTATCCTAGTCTTGTCACTATGGCGGGAAAGGCCAGTACAGCCAGCACAACATTCTTAGGAATTCCAACAACCTTAGTTTCTTACACTTCATCGGTTTTCCCAATTATCGTGGCTGCTTGGTTAGGTAAGTATGTAGAAAAATTTTTGAAGAAAATCATTCCACTTTATCTTAGAAGTGTCTTTGTTCCAATCATTGAAGCTTTAATTTTAAGTTTAGTAATTATCATTGGTGTCGGACCAATTATCACTGTTTTGAGCAAAGGTCTCTCAAATGGACTAGTGGCTATTTACAGTTTCAGTCCTACACTTTCAGGATTGGTTTTGGGTGGTGTCTATCAAACAATGGTTATCTTTGGACTTCATTGGGGGCTTATTCCTATTATCATCAACGATATTGCTACAAATGGTCACAGTTACATCAATGCCATCGTTTCAATTACAATGGTTGCTCAAGGGGGAGCTGTTCTAGCTGTCTTCTTGAAGACTAAGGATAAGAAACTCAAGGAAGTTTCCTTGGCTGCTGCGATATCAGCATTTTGTGGTGTAACTGAACCGGCTCTATATGGTGTCAATTTGAAATATAAACGAATCTTTGTAGTTGCAAGTATCGCCAGTGCCTTAGGTGGCGCTTTGACTGGATTCTTGAAAGTTAATAACTATGCCTTATCGGGCTCCTTAATCGGATTCCCGGCCTTTATCACACCAGGTGTTGGTATCGGTAGTAATTTTTATGGATATTTGATTTCGCATTATGGTACGCTTGTAATCTCAGTCGTATTAGTTTATCTATTTGGTTTTACCGACAAAATGTTGGCAAAGAAAGCCGATCCGATGAATTTGAATGTAAAAATGGCTTAATAAGTTAAGGAAGAACGTGAAGATATGGAGACGAAACAATACAATCTCACTATCTCTGATCACGATTTTAAGGTTAAAGGATATTGGCTTGATCAAGTTGATGACTTTGGACAAGACGTTGATTATCCGATAGTGATTATTTGCCCAGGTGGTGGTTTTACCTTTCATTCTCAAAGAGAGGAAGAACCAATAGCTCTAAGATTTAATTCGTATGGTATGCATGCGGTAGTTTTGGAATATCAATTAATTGGTAATGAACCAGTTTATCCAATGGCCTTAGAAGAAATGTCTAAGACTATTGAATGGATTACTGAGCAGGCGGAAGCACGTCACATTGATAAAGACAAAATAATTTTAGCTGGATTTTCAGCAGGAGGGAACATTGTAGCAACTTATAACGGCGTTGCAACAAATCCTAAATTGCGTCAAAAGTATCATTTGGATCAGTATCAAGGGCAGCATGCGGCCATTATTTTAGGCTATCCAGTCATCGATATGACCGTCAAGGGAAGCTTTCCAGATGATGATAAAGTACTTAATCAAATTACAGCAGATAAGAATCTGTGGAAAGCTCAAGAACTGGTGAGTTCACAATCGAAGCCGGCGTTTGTTTGGCAGACGCAGACTGATGAATTAGTAAAAGTTGTCAATACAATTAAGTATGTCGATCGATTGAATGATTTGAACGTTCCAGTCGAGTATCATCTTTTTGGTTCAGGAATTCATGGATTGGCGTTTGGAACCTATGTAACTCAGAAACCAGGCAAAAAGAAGTATTTAAATTCTTGGACAGCTAAATGGATTGAATTAGCCTTTAACTGGCTTCAGATGATGAAATTTCTTGGATAATAAAAAAGATCACTTCAAATGAGGTGATCTTTTTGAATCTACTAAGAAATTATTGCCGCTAATGCAGCACCGGTCCGAGAGTTCTTGTCGTTTAAGCTATCTTTTGGATGGCCTTCAAAACAAACTTGACCGCCGAATTTACCAGCATCAGGTCCCATATCAACTAACCAATCGGCTCGTGAAATTAATTTTAGATTATGTTCAATCAGAATTAATGTATTTCCCTTATCAACCAATCCTTCAAATAAATCAATCAATTGTTGAGTATCTTGTAAATGCAATCCGGTTGTTGGTTCATCTAAGAAATAGATTCGACCGGTATGATTCAATTCCATTGCTAATTTAACACGTTGCACTTCACCACCAGATAAAGTGGTCATCGACTGGCTAAGATTCAAATAACCAAGTCCAACTTGGTGGAGTAGACTAACCTTTTTGTAGATATCTGGCACATCTTTGAAAAACTCTAAGGTATCGTTGATAGAAAGATTTAGAACCTCAGAAATATCTTTGCCATGATAAGTGTATTGCAGTGCTTCTTGACTATAACGTTTCCCATGACACAACTCGCATTCTTGAACGATTGGATCCATGAATGCCATCTCGGTGATCATCACACCTTTACCTTTGCAACGGGGACAAGCACCTTTACCGTTATAACTAAATAGTTGTGTTGAAACGCCATTGTTGGCTTTACTGAAAAGCTTTCGTAGAGGATTTAAAATGTTCAAGTAAGTTGCAGGTGTAGAACGAATATTCAAACCTACAGAATCCTGACTCAAATCAATATAGTCTTGATCAGAAACTTGTTGTTTGAAAGCTTGGACTAAAGTACTTTTTCCAGAACCTGCTGGTCCAGATATCACGGTCATTACACCTTGAGGGATTCTGGCAGATACGTCTTTTAAATTATGAGAAGTTACATGATTAACATTTAGCCAAGATTGAGGTTCACGAGGCTTTGGGAAAGTGATTTTTTCTCGCAACATTTTACCCGTAATCGTATCTGACTGTAATAGTTCGTCGTAGGTACCAGTGAAAGTTACTTGACCACCATTTTTGCCGGCTTGTGGTCCCATTTCCACGACATAATCTGCTGTCGAAATAATGGCAGGGTTGTGATCAACTAGGATAATGGTATTGCCATGTTCCTTGAGCTTTTTTAAGGATTGGGTAATTAATTTAATATCGTGAGGATGGAGTCCTACACTTGGTTCATCGAGTACGTAAACTAAATCGGATAGGGAACTCGTCAAATATTTGGCAATTTTAATTCGTTGAGCTTCTCCACCAGATAGAGTATCAGTTCCACGGCCAAGGGAAAGATAACCTAAACCGATGTCGACCAAAGCTTGAATTTTACTATGTAGTTCACGCACCATTGTTTTAGCCTTGGGGTCCGGGATATTATCCAAAAATTTTAGGACACTTACTAAATCCATATCGCTGACTTCTGCAATATTTTTGCCGGCAATTTTACCAGTTAGAGCCTTTTTGTTCAGACGTGTTCCATGGCATACTGGGCAAGGTTTTCGAGTGACAATCTTTGATAAAGCAGCTTCGTGATGACGACCTGAGGCACTATGAATAACAGAGCGAAGCATACGTGGAACCAGTCCTTCATATAACGCCGTACGGCCCCAATTTGCTGGTGGATTTTTCAATTTTTGTTGCGGAGCGTGCATAAATAAATCGTATTCTTCATCGGTATAGTCTTTGATCTTCTTATCTAAATCAAATAGGCCACTGTTACCATATTCCTTCCAACGCCAAGTTCCAGGTTGAAAGCCGGCAAAAGTCATTGCACCCTCGTTGAGTGACTTATTAGGATCAATTAATTGACGTTCATCTACGTCGTCAACAAATCCTAATCCCTGGCATTTTGGACACATTCCCTGAGGTAGGTTAAAGGAAAACCATTCAGAATACCCAACCCAAGGCTGTCCAATTCGAGAAAACATCAAACGTAAGACGGAATAGATGCCGGTGTAGGTTGCCAGAGTAGATCGAGAATTACGACCAATAGGCTTCTGTTCAACCACAATTGCCACTGGTAAGTTGTCGATTCGGTTCACTTCAGGTTGACCGTATTTAGGCAAATATTGTTGGGTGAAACTAGGAAAAGTTTCATTCAATTCACGTCGGGAAACAGCGGCTAATGTATCAAAAACTAAAGAGGATTTACCAGATCCAGAAAGGCCAGCAAAAACGGTCGTTCGATGTTTAGGAATATCTAAACTGACATCCTTTAAATTGTTTTCTTGAGCCCCATGGATAGAGATAGTTCCATCTGCAAATAAATCAGTCATAAAAACCTCCAACAGTGAATTTAATAATTCTATTATATAAAAATAGTCCATAAAATATTCAATAGACGATTTTAACTAAGAAAACTTCAACAAAAATAATCAGGCATCAATGTATTGGCTGTATACATTAATGCCTGATTATTTATATATATATTAATGGATTTGGTAGTCGCAGATGGTATTAATCTACTTAGTAACTTTTTGAATTTTTAGAATAAAGGGGTATTTATTCTTATGGTTGTCTGCAACTATCGGAAGTCATATTTCAACAATCATCCGCCTACAATGATTATTCCACTGAATCATTAGTAACTAGGGCTTGTCATGACCTCTTCCTTAGTACATTTATATACTACGATGTGGGATTGGTCCCAGGTCAAGCACAAATTTAAAAGAATTAGTTAGCATCGACCCAATGGGGATTTTGATTTTCATAAGACAAACGATCAGAATTTAATTCGTTATATAAGTAAATAAAGGCATTATGTGCTTGATTTCTAAAACAGAGGTCAATGGTAGGCATGTTCATCATATGGGCAATTTCACTGTTGTCACTTCCGACTACCAGGCAGTCATCGGGGACTTTTTTTCCATTTTTCCGCAAAGTAGAAATAAACTCTGCGGCCACAAAATCGGCATAAAAAATAACAGCAGAAGGTTTATTTTTAGCAGCTAACCATTTTTGAGCGGCATCTTCACCAGTCCCTGTTTGAGTATGGTAGAACAGTTGAAAGTCTTGATTACTGTCGGGGTAAGAAGCTTTGAAATCATCAATAGCTCTTGTCCGAGCCCTTGTATTAGCATTTCTCAAGCTAGATAAGACGTGTCCGATATTCTTATGACCGTTATCGTAAAGGTGGTTCATTACGTGATAATAGATAGGATAGTGATCGATAAAATTAGAATAAATATTAGGACGATTGACTCGATGCCAAGTCGATATAGGACCAAATTTTGCATAGGAGCTAATAGTATCCCATGAATTGATTCTAGTGAGAATGAAAACAGCATCTAAAGCGTGAGTTGTCAGTAACCTAAGAGTTTTTAATTCGTTATCTGCTGTTTGGGTGAAATAAACATTGACACTATAACCATGTTCAGCAGCAATTTTGGTAAATGAATTAAGAAAATCTCCAACTAAAGGGAAATACTCTTTAGTAAGAAATCCAATCGTATTTGTTCGTTTTTTACGTAAATTCTTGGCAACTTGATTAGGGATGTAATTCATTTCATGCATTGCATCAAGAATGATTTTGCGTTTAGTTTCACTTACGTAACCGTTGCCGCTCACGACTCGAGAAATAGTCGATTTGGAGATCCCGGTCTTTTTTGCTAGGTCATAAATAGTAGTCATTAAGTGTCACCTTTCTGTACCTATAAATATATACTAATCGTTTTCCGGACATTCTGAAGTTAATTCTACCCTGGAAACGTTTACTACGCTAGATTGGTTGTTTTATTATTTAGCGTTGTTATACTGAATTGTGTTAACCATAAGGAAGGTGAGTATTTATCGTTAGTTGACAGCAGTAATATTTCGGCTATTCGCGAGGGTAGCGTAGCAATGAATTCATAGGAAATCAAAGCGAAGGGAAATATTACTAATGAAGTCTAAAAGGGTTCTCGGATCCATGTTTTTAACCATTGCTTCAATTATTTGGGGAGCAATGTTTGTAGTTGTAAAAATTATTGTGAATGAGGTACATCCAATTCAACTAGTTTGGTTGGAGTATCTAATCGCATTAGTATTCTTAATTGGATTTTCAATAATGAAAAAAGAGAAATGGCACATCAATTGGTCAGATTTAAAATTAATTTTTTGGATTGGAATCATTGGAAATACCATTTCGTTAGTTGCTCAAGAAATGGGTACAGGTTTATCAAATGCCCAAACAGGTTCGGTTATCACCTCAACTATTCCTGCATTTATGATCATCTTTGGATGGTTGATTCTCAAAGAAAAATTGGATAAAGTTAAGGTTCTTTCCGTAGTGATTGCTATTCTTGGAGTAGTAATGATTGTTGGATTGAAGATGTCAGGAACTAATGTTATTTTAGGAGTTTTGCTCCTAGTTCTTGATTCAATCGCTTGGGCCTTGATGTCAGTCTTAGTTAAAAAAGTTAAAACTTACAGTTCTTTACAAATTACTATTATGTCAACCGTAGTAGCAGTCGTTGCTCTGACACCATTTATTTTGAGTGATATGTCATCACTTACAAGTATTAACTTTGCTGATCCAACAATTATTCTTAGTTTACTTTACATTGGTGCGGTTTCAACAGCTGTAGCTTATGTAATGTGGAATCGTGGCCTCCAAATCGTCAGTGCCGGTTCATCTGGTTTGTTCTACTTGATTCAACCAATTGTAGGTTCATTTTTAGGTTGGTTGTTGCTCGGTGAACAGATTTCAGTTGGCTTTATCATTGGTTCAGCCATGATTTTAGCCAGTGTTTGGATCTCAGTTAAGTTCGATGGCTCATCCTCGAACGAGACTCGTTTAGAGAGAACACGACCTGCAAAATTGAACGCAAAATTAAAATTGAATAATAATTAATAAGGTAAATCCAAAATGGATTTACCTTTTTTTAGTGATATAATATTTGAATTGCAAAAAAGAAGGTGTAAAAATGATTTATTCACCATTAAATGAATGTGATGTTCCAGCTATCCGTTAATCAACGGATAGTTCCGTTGGTTAATTTCGAGTGAAATTAAATAGCGGAAGGAAATATTATGAATTCAAAAAAGATTTTAGGATCAATATTGCCTGCATCTGGGGTGGAATGTTTGTTGTGGTAAAGGATGTAGTTAGTGTTGTTCATCCATTACAGTTAGTTTGGTTGAGGTATTTAGTAGCGATAATATTTTTAATATTATTTTCTATTTTAAAAAGAGAAAAATGGAGTATTCACAAAAGAGATATAGGGCTAATCGTCATAATTGGTTTGATTGGAAATACTATCTCAATAGTTGCCCAAGAAACTGGTACCTGGTTATCCAGTGCTCAAACCGGAGCAGTAATTACTTCAGCCACACCATCATTTATGGTGATTTTTGCTTGGCTGATTTTTAAGGAAAAAATAACGCGGGTTAAAATCATATCTTTAGTGATGGCAACGATTGGTGTGGTCATGATTGTTGGAATTCATTTGGAAGGTAATAATATTTTACTAGGAGTATTATCATTGATTATTGCAGCCTTAACGTGGGCATTAATGTCAGTCTTGATACAAAAAGTTAATCATTACAGTTCATTGCAAATTACAATCATGTCAACAATCGTCGCAGTTATTTCTTTAACTCCAGTAGTCTTTATGAATACAGCAAGTCTAGTAAATATTGATTTCTTAGAACCTAAAATAATTCTCAGTTTATTATATTTAGGAGTTATTTCGACAGCATTGGCTTTTGTTATGTGGAATAGAGGATTAACTTTAGTTAATTCAAGTTCTTCAGGACTGTTTTTCTTATTGCAGCCAATTGTCGGAACTCTGTTAGGTTGGTTATTTTTGAAAGAATCAGTTTCATTAGGATTCTTCCTTGGAACAATACTGATTGTTGGCAGTGTCTGGATTTCAGTTAAATTTGAGAGTAATTAATAATTAGAAGGGTAAATCCAAAATGGATTTGCCTTTTTTTATGCGTAATTTTAAATATACAGCAATAACAATGATGATTAAACTCATGCTATACTTTTGTTAATGTTGAGTATTGGTGGTAGTGCAAAAATGACAGCAGATGTCCTTTTAAACAAGATATTTACAGTTAATTCTTTAAGAAAAGCTGTAAATAATAAAAATGGTGATTTATATAAAGAAACTATTAATTCATTAAGTATAAATAATGGTGAAATTAAAACAAATTTAGATGCTATTAAGAATATGTACAAGTATATGTATAAGTCTCATAGAAATGAATATTTTTATAAAAATACATTAATAAATAAGATATTGCTTGGTAGACATAGTGTGAGAACTTCAACAGCTATAAGAGAATTACCAATATCTAATAATATATTAGATTTATTGATAATAAATGGTATTGGACAGGTGTATGAAATAAAGACCGGACTTGATAATCTAAATCGATTGAAAGATCAACTTAATGCTTACTATATGGCATTTTCTTATTGTAATGTTGTTACTGATTTAAGTCATCTGGATGATTTGAAGGAGTTACTTAGTGATACGCCAACGGGAATAATACTTTTGACTAATCGTGGTACACTCCATGTTGAGAAGTCACCAAGTGAATACAATGATAAGCTGAATAGCCGGGAAATATTTAGGATACTTCGAAAAGGTGAATTTGAGAATATTATAAAGAAGAACTTTGGTTATTTACCAAAAGTCGGTCAGTCAAAATATTATCAAGAGTGTTTTAAACTCTTTAAGACTATTGAAGTAAAAAAAACTCAGAAATTTATGTTAGATGAGTTAAAAAAGAGAAGTTCAATTAACCAAGAAAATTATAGTTACTTCAAAGACATTCCTAAGGAACTTAAAGCCCTGGTGTATTTTTCAGACTATAAAATCAAGGAATATAATGTGTTGCAAGAATTCCTGAATACTAAATATTGAGAGGAAGCGTGTATTATGTATTTTCCTATACTGAGGGGTAAACAAAATGAATTGTTGGCTTTAAGGGAACTCTTGAATGACGACGTTTTAAGCAAGAAAATATTGCCAATCATAGAGCCGGTAAGTCCTTCATCTACGTTTAGGATATTATTGGAGTCCTTTTATAACAATAATAGAAAAATTGCCGTTATCCAAAATTCGTCAGTCGCTGATTACGAAGGATTCAAGGATGCTGATATAAGTGAAATAAAGTCAAAGGATAATTTCATTCCGGCTTTAGTATTGGAGGGTTCAGATAATGAATCTCTTTCTGATTATTCCAATGTTAATAAAATGGCTATCGTAGGTGAAAAATCAGACTTTAATGATTCATCGTTGATTGATGATAATACGTATTTAGTGATTGAACCAAATAATAGATCGGCTGTTAGAAAATTGAGAAACAGTACAGACCTTTTAGTGGAAATGCATGATCAGTTCAATAAGCAGGATAGGAATGTAGATTATTTATCCAAGACTGATGAATTATTCTCAACAGAGCATTTGTACTATAAAGAAGATGGATATTATGGTTTTAGTGATTATTCAATAATTGGAAGTGATTACAGTAGCGCTGGTTTTGCAGCCAAGGCGGTAGCAATTCACTTAGTGTATTTTGATGAGAATGATGAATTACGTGTTCATCACTTTGTTTCAGATTCTAATGATAATATACAAAATCCAGCGTTAAAAGCTCATGAAGCTCTGGAAAAATTGATTAAGTTTGTTTCTAATCCTAGTTTTGATAAAACAAAGAATGATTCTGAAGCTCTAAGGGAGTTTGAAGAATTGTATAAAATCGATAAGTATTCAGGCTTGGGATATATAAAGAAATTATCTATAAAACATCATTTTGAAATCATGGGAAGGTATTTGGATAAAGATTAATGAAATGTTGCGAAAACTGTTTTAAAGATGTTGATATAAAAGAGCGTATTAAAGCCATAAATGAAAAAGGCCAGTGTGATTTTTGTCAATCAAACGATGTCTACGTTCTTGATATTGATAAAGCGTTAAAAAACAATGACTATTCGAAAAACATAATTGCAGATTTTAATGATTTATTAGATCTTTACACAGTATATGATCGAAAACAGAATGATTATCAAAGGTATTCCGATGATGCTAGAAAGTTGAGTGAACAACTATTTTTTAATACCAATATTTTCAATTTAGAAGTAAATAAAATATCTAAATTATTAAAGGCTTTGCTAGCTGAATATTATGACAAAAACAATGAGTTATTTGAAGGTCTTGTAATACCGGAATATTTATTGGATGATAAGTTGAAAAAGAATAACGGTATCTTTGGTGGAAAAGGATGGAAGGCCTTTGAAAATAGAATTAAATATATTAATAGGTTCCATTCTAATATGGCAAACAAAAAGATATTAGAAGCATTTTTTAATAATTTAATTGTAAATATTGGAAAAGGTAAACGATTTTATAGAGCAAGAATTAGTGACAGTGGCAAGCCGATTTCTAATGAGAATATGGGAGCCGCACCGTCAGGATTGTCGACCCCAGGAAGACTGAATGCTTCTGGAATAGGATACCTTTATTTATGTCAAGATTATAAGGTGGCACTGGGTGAAATAAAGGCTTCTTTAAATGATATTTGCACAGTTGTCTTGTTTGAAACCTTGGAGGAATTAAAATTAGTAGATTTGTCTCAAATTTCTGTGTTAAGTATATTTTCTTTTGAGGATAAAATTACTTATTTAATGAATTTCGATATTTTAAAACAAATTGATATTGTTATGAGGGAAATCAGTAATAAAAATAGATCTGAAATCGCTTATGTACCAACGGAGTACATGAGTGATTTGATCAAAGATATGGATAATGTTGATGGGATTATATATGAAAGTACGATTAACAATGATACGAAAGATTTAGTTTTGTTTGATGATAGAAAGGTTCATTTGCTAGAAGATGAAACTGTAAAATTACGTAATAGAAGGAATTAATTATACGCAATTGCATAAATTAGAGGGGTAAATCCAAAATGGATTTGCTTTTTTTATTTTTTCAGTTTCAACAGAGTCTGAAAATGCTATAATTTTTTACAAAAATAAGATTTCAAAAGAATTTATTTAATTATAAATTTCGTTCCGGAGAGACCAATAGCTAAAAGGACTAAGCATTATGAATTCTAACAAAGTATTAGGTTCTATTCTTTTAGGAGTCGCTGCCAGCATTTGGGGTGGGACTTTCGTTGCAGTGAAAATGGTAGTGGGGCAGATTCATCCACTCCAATTGGTTTGGCTAAGATATTTAGTCGCATTAATCTTTTTAGTCGGTTTCTCATTGATTAAGCGAGAAAAGTGGCATTTGAAAAGAAAAGGTTTGAAATGGTTCATCTTGTCAGGTTTGACAGGGTACGCTCTTTCATTAGTGGCCCAAGAAACCGGAACGTGGTTTTCCAGCGCCCAAACAGGAGCCGTGGTAACTTCTTCAACACCAACTTTTATGGTGATTTTTGCCTGGTTAATTTTAAAGGAAAAATTAGATCGCGTTAAAGTCATTTCTTTGGTAATGGCAACACTTGGGGTAGTAATGATAGTCGGCATCCATTTGACCGGAAAACATATTTTAATTGGCGTTTTATTCTTGATATTAGCTGCATTAAGTTGGTCATTTATGTCCGTCATGATTAAATTGTTGTCGGACTATTCAGCTTTACAAATAACGATTGTTTCAACCATAGTCGCTATGATTTGTTTAACACCATTTGTGATGGGAGATTTGGCATCATTATCAAACGTTAATTTCTTCAATCCTAAAATCATTGCCTGTTTATTCTATGTTGGAGCGTTATCCACAGCCATGGCTTTTGTCATGTGGAATAAGGGTTTAACAATGGTCAGTCCCAGCGTTTCAGGGTTGATTTACTTGTTACAACCAATCGTTGGTACATTATTAGGTTGGTTAATTTTAGGAGAAGGTCTAACTTGGGGCTTTGCTGCAGGGACGGTTTTGATTTTGACTAGTGTTTGGGTTTCAATAAGATTTGCAAAATGAGTATTAAAAAATCCTATTCCGTGTGAAATAGGATTTTTTTGACCGCTTAAACATGTAATTTCTTCTTTAAAGCAGTTGTTAGTAATTCCGAAAAGTTAATATTGTTCTCTTTTCCCAACTTGTTGAGATAGTTGGGGATAGTCAAAGTCTTCTTGATAGTCTTGAAGTCATTTTTACGACGATATTCATCAATATCGACATCAACTAAGGTAACAACGTCGCTATTTTCTGCACTAGGAAGTGTGTAATTTGAATTCGGCACGTCTAAATTGTTATCTTGTCTATCAATAATATTCAAACCGATGTAATCACGAGCCATTTGAATAGCGTCATCAATGTCTTTGCCTTGAGTCAGGCCTTCAATATCAGGAATGCTGACAAAGTAGGGAACTGTTTGATCACTTGTTTTTGAAATTATAATTGGATATACGGTTTTCATTTTTAGTCTCCCTCATCATCCAAACGATGTTTTTTTATTATACTTTTTGCTAATAATTCATTGATTTCTCTATGTCTAGGAATCTGTTCTTTTTCAATGCCATTTGTCCAAATATCATGATTATTACCATGACGATATAAGTACCAACCCTTTTTACTTAAAAATTTGAGCAATCTTTTTTGATTCATTTCAAATTCCTTCGTCTTTTATAATATACGTATTTAATACGTGTGTAAAATGTTATAACTATTGTTACTATATAAATAAAATTACGCAAGATTTGAGATAGTACGATCAAATTAGACATTTTTAAGTAGGATAAAAAAGGACGAGTCCAACTGGATTCGTCCTTTTGTTTTTCTCTATTCTGATTTATGTATATCGCCTAGAATATCTTCACCGGAAAAATCAAAATCCATGTAAGATTGATTTTTGACGGGCAAATGTTGTTCCAAGGTATCAAATTGTTGGAGTTTTACATCTCCACTTGCTGTACCAAGTGATAACAAGTGACCACCGAAGTCATGATTGTCAGATAAGAAGTGATGGTGGAAACCACCAACAGCAGCTCCATCAAAGATTTCAGGTGAGTAATAACTCAACAAAGTACCTGTAACGGTATCTTTTTCAAAAATGCTTTGACTTTCAGCTGTCTTAGCTAGAGTATCGTAAGGTTTGTGTGATTTCTTCACCGCACGAGTTTTCACATTTGTAAATTGACCGTGTAACTCAATTGAGAAGAAAGTATTGGTACTTGTTAAGGATAGAATCTTCTCTTCAAGTTCTTTTTGGCTGATACCATCAACACTTGTTAATGGCTGATAACTGCCGAAATGAATGTTAGCAAAGGGCAGAGTGAAATCATCTTTTACGATATTAACACTACCGTTGCTGTCGACTTGATAAGGCGTGCCGTCTAAAATGACTAACTCACCGTCAAGACCTTCGCCAGTACCGATTCCTGTATCGCCATGTCTTAATAATTCCTTCATAGTGATAGTTCCATCGAGTAACCCTGGGACTAATAAAGCTAATGTTCCGTGTTGATAAAGAATATTTGTGTTTGACATGAAATCCTTCTTTCTATCTTAATTCAAGACGTCGTCAACCAACTTGGATGCTAATTGAATGTTGTCTGAATAATCAACGGGGATGTGCAAGATAACTGGTCCCTTAGTATCAAAAGCTTTTGCTAGCATTGGTTCGAGATCTTCGGCTCTCTCAACACGCATACCAGTAGCACCAAAACTTTCAGCGTATTTAACAAAGTCAACTGGTCCTAATTTAACTCCGGCATCGTGACCATATTTAGCGATTTCTTGGAAACGAACCATATCGTAATAACCGTCGTCCCAAATCAATTGTACGATATTGAGGTGTAAGCGGACAGCTGTTTCTAGTTCTTGACCAGAGAAGAGGAAGCCACCATCACCAGCAACGGAAACAACTGGCTTTTCAGGACGTTCCAACGCAGCAGCAATTGCCCAAGGAAGTGCGACACCAAGTGTTTGCATACCATTACTGAATAACAAGTGACGAGGTTTGTAACTTCTAAAATGACGAGCCATCCAGATGTAGAGACTACCAACATCAACTGTGACAGTTGTGTCGTCATCAACTTGATTTTGCAAAGCATGGATGATAGCAAGGGGGTGGATGCCGTTTTCATCGGAATGGTTAGCTGGAATAGCGTCTTTCTTGGTAAATTTCTCTTGTTGGTCAGCCAGATGTTTGTGCATATCAGAACCTAAGTCGATACCATCCGGTAAGTTAGAGCTGATTTCGTTAAGAGTCTTAGCAATATCAGCGTTCACAATCAAGTCAGGTTGATAATCATTAGTAATTTCAGGCTTGATACTATCGAGATTAATTATTTCTCCCGTGCGACCAATATTCCAATTACGGGCCTCATATTCGATAGGATCGTAACCGACTGCGATAATCAAATCACTTTCCTTAAGGATAGTGTCACCGATTTGGTTACGGAACAAGCCGACACGACCGTAATAATTTTTTTCCAAATCACGCGATATGACACCAGCACCCTGGAAGGTTTCCACAACTGGAATCGAGAACTTGTGCAGAAATTTGTGAATAGCGTCGGTAACTTCATTGGTAGAAGAACGCATACCTGCCAAAATTACGGGTAACTTAGCTTTTTCAATTTTTTCGATAATTTGGTTAAGCGTTTCTGAATCAACGCCACCTTGTTCAACTTTGTGTAGTGGTTTGATAACAGGGCGAGTTACGTCATCATTCAAGACATCTTGAGGAATAGACATGAAAGTTGCCCCAGCTTTAGGTGATACAGCATTTTGGTAAGCGTTTGCAAATGATTCCGATAAATTGTTGGCGTCTTGAACTTCAACACTGTCCTTAGTAGCGGCGGATAGGAGTTCCTTGCTAGAAATACTTTGGTGAGTTAAACGGGCAATATCGTTTCGAGGCACTTGACCACCTAGAGCAATCACTGGATCTCCCTCAGAAGTAGCGGTAATTAGACCAGTAGCTAGATTAGAGACACCAGGGCCTGAAGTAGTAGCCACAACACCAGGCTTACCAGTTAGACGACCAATACCTGCAGCAATGAAAGCTGCATTTTGTTCGTGACGAGTAATTATTAGTTTAGGAGTTCTTGGATCATCATTATGTTCAAGTGATTCAAAGAGTCGATCAATCTTAGCACCAGGGAGTCCGAAGACGTAATGAGCGCCTTGATTGATCATCGATTGGATCAAAGCTTGAGCACCATTAGTTTTTGTCATTGTATCTAACCTCTTTTTTGTGTAGATTTGTTCTATAATTATTTATAGGAAAAAAATAAAGCATTTGTGTTGATTTGTCAACACGTGAGTCTTTTCATGGAGTGAAAGTTAATGAAAAATATTGGATACTTAGCACAAGATATTTCTATCTTACACCGTCAATATTACAAGGATACGAGGGATGAATTCAATCAAATCAACTTGAATCCGACCGCAGCTTGTATTTTATTGGCTGTAAGTGATTATGAAAACATCAGTCAGAACCAAGTGGCCCGTTCCTTAGTAATTGATAAGGGGTTAGCAACTCGAGAGATCAATAAAATGAATCAATTGAATTACTTAACCAAATCAGATGGAGCTGGTAAAACTAAAGTTCTCAATTTGACTGAAGAGGGCAAGAAAATCGTAACAAAAGTCCAAAAGATTCGTAGTCAATGGTGGGAAGATCGCTTTGTTAAAGCTGGTATTCAAAAGGATAGTCCACTAGTTTCTTCCATTGAAGCAGTAGTTTCAACTATTGTTGATCCGATTGAAAAGTAAAAAAGAAGCTTATTCATACCGTTGCAGTATGGATTGAGCTTCCTTTTTGATGTTGGTAACTAAATTTTCTGGTGCTAAAACTTTTACATTTTGTCCCTGACTCAACAGCCACATCATAACGCCACGTTCGCCAAAAGTATCGGCTTCAATAATGACACTGCCACCATTCTGTGATTGTTTGGAATTATGATCTGAGAGTAAATTTCCATTGGCGTCACAGTGTGCTACAACTTTAGCAGTTGGAATGCGGTCGAGTGCAGCTTCAACGATACCCCAGAATTGAAATTTTAGATGAATCAATTTGCCGGGATACATGAATTGAATCTTTTGACGAAATTTACCTTCTTCAAAACGATCTTTATAGTCTAAATCAATCTTGCCAGTTACGTGATAGTCTTCGATTCGGTCAATTCGGTAAAGTAAGTTGTCCTTGTAATCAGGATTGTAGGAAACTAAATAAAAATAGTATTCAGAGAAAATCAGAGCTTGTGGCAGAATATTGCGAATAACTGTTTCCGAATGTTGACGACGGTATCTGATTTCAATAGCTTTTTTCTGTGTAATGTATTTGCTTAAAGTCCAAATTTTATCTAATAAATTTTGTTGATGATGCAAAGGCGTGTAGTTGAAGATCTCATTTTGAATCAAAGGCTGGACCTCACTACGGATTTGACTATTTGCCAAGTTTAAGAGTCCATCGACTGTATTAGTTAATTCACGCCGATTAAGCGCACGACTAGCCAATAAAATTTTGATCAAAACGAGGATTTCCTGAGCATTAAGAATGTGTTGATCACTGTGCATACGATAACCGGAATTGCTCCTCTCATACTGGATTCTGTAGGGCAGACAGATGTCTTCGAAAGTTAAATTTATCTGACTGATATCTCGTTGGATGGCACGTGGAGTCACATTATATTCACGGGCCAAGTCGTTCTTATTCAAAATTTGATTGTCAAGTAGTTTTATATAAATAGCGAAGCGACGCTCAGATGTGTTCAAAACTTTTCCTCTTTTTGCATAAGTGGACAGGATTCGTCTATCTATTATTATAAAGTAATTTTGAAGATAAAATTACTGTATTAAGGAGAATTAGGTGACAATTATGTCTGAAAAAGTAGACTATGATATTTTGAATGAATCATATAAAGGAATAGCTGAAGTTATTGGAGTTGAAGCGATGCTAAAAATTCGTGATAACTATTGTGGTATGCAACTACAACTGCCAATGCGACTCTATGACGCTAATAAATTACGTAAAAAACTTCAAAAAATGGACGTGCAATCGAACCAAATTATGATGTTATCGCGAAAGTATGGCTATTCACCACGTTGGATCAGGGAAGCCAGCAAATAAAAAAGAGCGTTTGACAACGCGTGATTTTACAATCATGCCTACTCAAACGCTTTTTTGTGTCTCTTTAACTTTTTCAATGTGAATCATCTTAGTGATGTTCTTGGGGAGAATCTGCTTCAAATTGTTACGCAGGTTCAAGATGACCATTGAGTGATCGTAATCGTTGATATTGAGAATCTTGATAGAATCGGAAAGCTTTATATCAATGTTACTTAGAATTTTGAATAAATAGGAATCTTCCGTAAAGTTGACTATTTTGAAAGTCGTATCGGAAATGTTCTGACTGGCTAACAAAGAATCAGTGGAATAAATGGGAATTGCGGAATTAATTGGGATGATGTTGCCGTGTGGACAAGTCTGTGGATATTCCAAGTAGATATTCAGACGGTCGATCAATAATAAATCGGGATGATCTGATAAGGTCGTGGCCTTATCGTAAATGTCACTCAACGGGATATCTAATTTCTCATAGAGCCAAGTTTCGATTAAACGATGTTGCTGAATTAAAGGGATGACATCATTTAAACCTTTCTTAGTTAACTTGCTACCGTAGTATTTCGTATATTTAACCAAGCCTAACTTGGAAAGATGTTGGGTACGGTCGGAAATAGAAGCCTTACTGACGTTAGCTTTGATGGCTAGATCTATATTGTTAACATTTTGGAAGCTGCCACCAAGCTCGAAAATAAGTCTTAAAAAATTTAGGTCGTTCAAAATCGTTCACCACTTTTTCTTAATAAGGTTCTTTCAACCTATTTTCTGCGATTCTTAAAAATCATGTCATCTAATAGTAAGGAATTAGTAAAAATTCTTGAATACATACCAACTAAAACCTCGGAGGTTAACCAGTTATTGGTTAAGAATTCCTCGTCATTGACTTCGTTGATTACCTCTCGATGTGTTTCTTTACGCATGATATTCCTCCATTAATAAGAATAAGAGTGATTTATTAGTTTAGACTAATAAAAATAGTTAAACATAAATATAAAAGCTATTGTATGGACATATTGTCAAATAGTTATATTCATGAATCGCTATAACTCTGTCGTTAACGCCTTTAATATAACATAATTATTTTATTTGAAATAGTTAAGTTGAGTTTAAGAATAATTTTTTATATCACATTAGGTAGCCTTGAAAGTCTTTATAATGGGCAAGTAATCGTTTTCTTGAAATTTTATAGAAAAATCGCTGATTGTACTTTTTTATTAGGCGGACTTAAAAAATAGTTTACATAGATTTAAAAAGCGGTAGAATGGTCTTTGGAAAGACGGGTAGGACTTACTTGTCTGATAAAAATTAATTGGAGGAAAGAAACCAATGTCAAAGCAAAATAACACATTTGAACGTGTCTTGGTTGGTGTTGATGATTCAGCTGATGCTCAATTAGCATTTAGATACGCTATGCATCGTTGCATCAAAGATAATTCAACTTTGATCATTACTTCCATATTGGAAAGCGGAGATATGAATGTATATCAAGCCTTAACTAGAGATTATGTTCACGGTGAACGTAAAGATCTTGAAGAGCATATGCAAGAGTATCGTAAAATTGCCTTGGATGCTGGAGTCCAAAAGGTCGAACTTGTAATTGGTGAAGGAGATCCTGGCGAGACAATCGTGAAAGATATCATTCCTACTGCCAAAGCTGACCTATTAGTAATCGGTTCGTTATCTAAGAAGGGGATTAGAAAGTACTTCGGTTCTCAAGCTGCATATATGGCGAAATATTCACCTATTTCAATTATGATTATTCGCTAAAACCAAATTTAAATATAAGGGGAGATTAATATGGCTGAAAAGCGTAAATTAATCCAATATGCCAATGGTCCTTCACTAGAAGAAATCAATGGTACAGTCGATGTTCCAAAGGACAAAGGCTTTTTCAAAACTCTACTTGCATACTCAGGTCCAGGAGCTTTAGTTGCCGTTGGTTACATGGATCCAGGTAACTGGTCAACATCAATCACCGGTGGTCAAAATTTCCAATACCTATTAATGTCAGTTATTCTCTTGTCTAGTTTAATTGCCATGTTGTTACAATATATGGCTGCTAAACTAGGCATCGTGAGTAAGATGGATTTGGCACAAGCAATTCGTGCTAGAACAAGTAGATCATTAGGAATCGTTTTATGGATTTTAACTGAGTTCGCTATTATGGCGACAGATATTGCTGAAGTTATCGGTGGTGCGATTGCTTTGTACCTATTATTCAATATTCCATTAGTAATCGCTGTATTTATCACCGTTGGTGATGTTTTAGTACTGTTATTATTAACTAAGATTGGTTTCAGAAAAATTGAAGCTATCGTTGTATGTTTAATTCTTGTTATTTTATTCGTATTCGTATACCAAGTTGCACTATCAGATCCTAACTGGGGCGCTGCCTTTGCTGGATTAGTTCCAACAGGTAAGACCTTCGCTACACATCCAACAATTGGTGGACAATCACCATTGCAAGGTGCTCTAGGAATCATTGGTGCCACAGTTATGCCTCATAACTTGTACTTACATTCAGCTATTTCTCAAACAAGAAAAGTTGATCATGCTGATGAAAAATCAGTTGCACAAAACGTACGTTTCTCAGCTTGGGATTCAAATATTCAATTAACAGCCGCATTCTTTGTTAATGCTTTGCTATTGATCATGGGTGTTGCCGTCTTCAAGAGTGGTGCCGTTAAAGATCCATCATTCTTCGGTTTATACCAAGCTCTATCAGATACATCAACACTAAGTAATGGCGTTTTGATTGCCGTTGCTAAATCAGGTATCCTTTCAACATTGTTCGCTGTAGCTTTGTTAGCTTCAGGTCAAAATTCAACAATTACAGGTACACTTTCAGGACAAGTTATCATGGAAGGTTTCGTTCATATGAAGATGCCTCTATGGTTACGTCGTTTAGTAACACGTTTGCTATCAGTTATTCCAGTTCTAATCTGTGTTATGTTAACAAGTGGTAAGAGTTCAATTGATGAGCACGTGGCTTTGAATGATTTAATGAACAACTCACAAGTCTTCTTAGCCTTCGCCTTACCATTCTCAATGTTGCCATTACTATTAATGACCGACAGTGTTACTGAAATGGGTAAGAAATTTAAGAACGCAGTCTGGATCAAAGGATTCGGTTGGTTCTCAGTTCTAGCCCTAACAGGATTAAACCTTTACGGATTGCCAGATCAAATCAAGGCTTTCTATGGAGATGGAATTACAGCAGCACAATCAACACAAGCCGACATCATCGCCTGGGTATTAATCGTAGCCGTAGTAGCCTTACTAGTATGGACATTGGTTGATATGCACAAAGGTAATGAAAGATTGAAGACAGAATTAGCAAGTGAACACGTATCATCAACATATGAACACTTGGCTAAACTATCAAGAGAAGCCGGTTCAGAAGCTGAATTCGATAAAGAAGCAGTCGCAGAAAGATAGAGAGCGAAGTAAGAGCGGTCAGCCTCTGAGGATGTGCCTTGGAATTGCCCGTCATACTTGAGAAACTCATTTTTACTATATTTCCAAGAACCATAGTTATCAAAAAATAGAATTTAGAAGATATGAAACGTTAAAACAAAAATGGCTAGAAAATGATAAGTTTTCTGGCCATTTTGCTATATCAAATATTAAAATTAAATACAACGGATGATTTGAATTTCTTATATGGAGAGAAAATATAATGGACAATCAAAACAAAATTAAAAATATTGATAATACTATTCAAGAATTTATTAACTCATCTTTTAAAAGCTCTAGTTTACTTGAAAATGTATTGAAACAATACAAAGAATTGAACGACAATCAAAAGAATGTCATAGAAAAAAGAATGTATGTCATTTATCGGGGAAAGTTTGGTTTCCTTTTTTCGAATTCCTTTTATAAAGAAACACTTTTTTGGATGTATAAAACGATGCAGCATGAAAGATTTTCTAAAGAACTTAAAGAAAATAAAAGTGCATTTTTATCAGAAGCAGTAAAAACTTTGCTGATTTTATATCTAGAAGACAGGGAAAGTAATAAATTAATTCAGGCAAAAGAATACTTTGAACAATTGGAAAAAATTGGAGTATTCGATGAGCAGACTCAAGATATTTATAGCGAAGATACTAAAATTTTATATGCTATAAGGGATAATGGACTATGGACGGAAACAAATTTAACGGTGCCAATAGCAATGAATAGCACATTAGAGCCCGTTAAAGTTTTTCTTCAACAAGATGAATTAGTTGCTAGTGTTTCTTGTACTAGAGGAGCTAATAATTCTATTATTCAAACAAATGGTAATGTTACTAGATTTCAGGATAGAGAATCTATAGTTAGCAATTCTAAATGGACTGTAAAAATAAATAATTATTTATCTTGTGAGAAAAACAGCTCTAAAGATAAAACTGCATCAGTAATGCAAGAGATTGTATGTAAATCGATTAATTTGGTTATTGATCAGTATAGACAAAAGACGGGTGAGTATTGGATTAAAAGAATTTATCCTTCAATGATAGGAATGCATTCTATTAAATATGGTGCTATGGATACTGTGTTTAGAAATATACCAATGTATGATAGAGGAACGTATGAAATATCCCCTAATGTAGAAACATTAAGTCTCTCTGATATATATGAGTCCAACTCGTCGCCACTATATGAAAAGCTTTATTTAGATGCGAAGGCTTATTTACTTATTGAGGAATTGGGTGAAAGCGTATTGTTATTAAATATGGCATTTGAAAATTTTACATACGAAGTTATCTGTCCTTGTATAGAAAAAATTAGTAAGGGAAAATATGCAAAAAATTTTTATTATGGAGTAAAAAAATATGATGATTATTTTTTGAAAGATTATATAACTGAAGAAGAATATAAAGAGGCTGTTTCAAAGAAAATCATTAAAGCAAGTGGAACATCAATGTATGCTATATACAAAATACTTTGGAATGAGTCATCCAAAGTATCTAGTAGAGTTTCAAAAACAAAAATGAATAAATTGATTTCATGTATACGTGATAATAGAAATGAGTTTTCACATGGTAGTTCTAATACAAAAAAGATTTATTTCAATAAAGTTAAAGAACAGTTAGATGCATTTCAAGAATTAATTGAGGTTTGTAGTATACAATGTGACTAAGGTGACTGTGTGTTGAATCTTTAAATCAAAATACCATCACAATGATCAACTTCATGTTGAATAATTTGAGCAATGAAGTCAGAGAACTCTTGTGTATGTTCTTTGAAATTAACATCTAAATACTTAACCGTAATATTTTTATAACGTTTAGTAGGACGTTCACCGTCAAGAGAAAGACAACCTTCAGAAGTGTGATAGGGATTCTGCATACTTATAATAGAAGGATTTATCATAGGAACATTCATTATTCCCATAGAAAAGGCGATGATACGTTTGTTGACGCCAATCATGTTGGCTGCCATACCGACACAGTTTTCGGAATGTGATTGTAGAGTGTCGAGTAGATCTTGAACGACTTGAGAATCATTTTTAGTGGCTAATTTGGATTTTTGACTGAGAAGTGCTTGGTCGTGGTTTATTGGTTTAATCATAATTAAACTCCTAGAATAGAATGTTCTCATTATAAGCGATGAAAGATAGTAGATTCAAGCAACAAACGGCTATAATGAGGGTAGTTAATCAATTCAGAGGAGCGTGGAACCAATGAATCTATTATTTGCGATTGATGATCGTGTCGTCGATCAACTACTAACAGTCTTATACTCAATCAAACGTAATACCTCCGCAACCAGTTTTTCCGTATATGTGATTCAAGATAAGAAATTAACTCATACCCAAAGGATTATCCAGGTCTGTAAGAAACTCAAGATGACCTATCATCCAATCATTGTTTCCAATACCCATTTCGACAAGGCACCAGTGACCGACCGCTATCCGAAGACAATTTATTATCGCTTGCTGGCCTACGAGTATCTACCCAAGAATCTGAAGCGAGTACTCTACCTCGATACCGACGTTTTAGTGATCAATGATTTGAAAAAATTATATAACATGGACTTCGACGGTTACTGGTACGCAGCCGCTAGTCACATCGCACTGGATGTAACTGATTCATTAAATAAGATCCGTTTAGGTAACTTTGATACCGATGGCTATTACAATTCTGGAGTCATTTTGATGAACCTGCCGGAAGAACGAGAACATGTCAAAGCTGAAGATATTTATGGCTACATCAGAATTAAGAATCTAGCACTGTTCTTACCAGATCAAGATATCTTGAATGGACTCTATGGACAGCACATCAAAAAGATTCCCGATGAACTCTACAATTACGATGCTCGAATGAATCCACTCTATTACACCAAGAGTAACGGCGTCTGGGATATTGATTGGGTAATTGAACATACCTCAATCTTACATTTCTGTGGGCGGGATAAACCTTGGAAGTCAGATTACAAAGAACGCTTCTCCGGATTGTACAAACATTATGCACATGTTGCCAAAAGCTTACATTAGTAGGCTTTTTTTATTTTGCCTAAATTTTATATCAAAGTGATATCACTTTGATATAAAGGTGCTATAATACAGATATGGCAGATAAGATGATTGCATTAAGACTAGATAAAGATTTGTACGACCGAATAGCAGAAGATGCAGGTCGTGAGAATCGTAGTGTTAATAATTATATTGTCACCAAATTGAGTGAAGCTGTACCTACAAATAACCTCGAACAGCGCCAAATTGTAGGGTCTATCGTCAGAGGGGATAAGATCAACATGGCAAACGACTTGGTCGAGGTTAAAGGTATCTACTATCGCTATGATTTACTGGCAAACGATTCAGTTAACACCCAACGTAATTATCAGGTTATTAAAGCAAATGGTAATATCCTGACAATACAGGAATTAAAATAGAAAAGTAGGCGGGGAATAATGTTTGGATTTAAGGTAGTGCGTCAAAATCATGTAGGATTGGTTGAAACTTTGGGGAGATACAAGCGTGAAGTTAACGCTGGTTTGAGTTTTTACATTCCCATTTTTCAAAAAGTTAGAATAGTGGACCTTGCAATGATACCGTTGTCCTTAAAAGGATATTCCGTTATTACCAAAGATAACGCTGAAGTACAGACAAACGTTACATTAAATTATCACGTTACCGATGCGCGTAAATTCGAATATGAAAACAGCAACTCAGTTGAATCAATGGTGCAATTAGTCCGTGGACACTTACGTGATATTATCGGTAAGATCGACTTGAACGAAGCACTAGGGTCAACCTCAAAGATCAACGCAGATTTAGCCGCAGCAATCGGGGATTTGACTAATACCTACGGAATCAAAGTAGACCGTGTAAATATCGATGAATTGAAACCATCAGCTTCCATCACCGAATCAATGGAGAAACAAATCAGAGCTGATCGTGAGAAGACAGCCGCCATTGCTAAAGCAAATGGTGAAGCCAGAAGTATTGAAATTGAAACAAAAGCCAGAAACGATGCGACCGTCTCAACAGCCAAAGCCGAAGCAGCTGCAACCATCGCCAGAGCCGATGCCAAAGCATACGAAATCAAGAAGTTGAATGACATGTTAGCATCAGCCGACAATAAATACTTCACAGATCAACAAATCCAAGCATTCGCAGCCTTGGCAGAATCTTCAAGTAATACCGTTGTGATGAGTAAAGAAGATATCGGAAAGTTCTCCGAAATCCCCGTTACCGCACAAGTTATGAATCAGATTAGTAAAAAGTAGAGAGAGCGGAGTGAGGGCGGTTAGCCTCCGAGGATTTGCCTAAGTACTGAAATCGCACGCGGATTTTGCGGGCAATTTCAATACTGTAGCAAACCGGAAGAGGTTGCCCTCACGCAGCTCGTTTCCACTATATTGCCAAGAACATTGGTTATCTAAATAAAGAACCGCTCAAGATTGCAAAAAGAATAATCATCATTTATAATATTTATGTAATCGAAAAGAGACCACAGGAATATGGCTCCCGTGATCTCAATCATGACTCGAAAAATTTCGTTGGTTGGCTAACCCTAGTGGTTAGCTTTTTTTATTATCCAATAGGCCACTGCAAAAAATATGCAGGCGATACCTAGTTGAACAACGGATTCTGCGAAAGCAAACACAGCCCAACGCACCTTATCATTTCACTCATAGTTAACCCTCCATTTCTCCAGTAATCGAGAGGGAGTATACTACTTGTTTTTAAAGCCACTAAAGTCAATAAAGAGAAATGACCCTTTACGACTCTAGCTTGAGTATAACTAAATAAATCAAACTTTTAAAATTTGATTTGTGATAATTGAGCATAAGTATTTTGATAACCCTCAGCATGAGGGCTTTTTTTATCTCTAAAAAAACAAAGCTCTTGACTATATGTTTATATCGACATATACTATTAATTGTCGATAACGACACAAGGAGGCAAATAACTATGACAAAAACATTTAAAACTTTAGAAGACTTTTTAGGAACACATTTCATTTACACATACGATAACGGTTGGGAATATGAATGGTACGCAAAAAACGACCACACAGTTGACTACCGTATTCACGGTGGTATGGTTGGTGGCCGTTGGGTAACTGATCAAAAAGCTGATATCATTATGTTAACAGAAGGTATTTACAAGATTTCTTGGACAGAACCAACAGGTACAGACGTAGCCTTGGACTTCATGCCTAATGAAAAGAAATTACACGGAACAATCTTTTTCCCTAAGTGGGTTGAAGAACATCCAGAAATTACTGTGACATATCAAAATGAACATATTGATTTAATGGAAGAATCACGTGAAAAGTACGAGACATATCCAAAATTAGTTGTGCCTGAATTTGCTAATATCACATATATGGGTGATGCTGGTCAAGATAACGAAGATGTTATCAGTGAAGCACCTTATAAAGGGATGCCTGATGATATTAGAAATGGTAAATATTTCGATAAGAATTATAACCGTATTAATAAATAGTATTAGAATGATATACGAGAACATCGTATATCATTTTTTTTGGAGGAATTATGCCTAAGAGACGAATTTTGCCATATGTATTGCTTGGATTGATAAACAATAAAGGCAAGTTATCCGGATACCAAATCAGTCAAGAATTCAAAAATGAAGTTGGCGAATTTTGGCGTGCATCACACAGTCAGATTTATCCCGAACTAGCTCGTATGAAAGAGGACGGTTGGTTAATTGATCAAGAAGATGGTAAATCAACTTACTATCAAATTACTGAAGTCGGCCATGGAGTTTTGCGTGCCTGGATGGAAGAACCACTGCAAGCAGATGAGGACTTGTTCTCGCTAAAAATGTACTTTGTATTGGATGAAACAGATCCGCTGATGAAGAAACTGATTTTTGAAGAGTTAAAAATTAATCAGGATAAGTATGCTCATTTGCAAATACGACTCCAAACAGTATTTTCCAATCAGCAACAAATAAAAAATAATTATGGTCACTATTTGATTTTGACGCGTGCTATCGAACGAGAAAAAAATCATATTGAGTGGTTAAAACGAGAAAGCGACGTTTAATGACGTCCTTTTTTTGTACAATTGAACTTGACTCCCGATATATTTGAACATACAAAGATGAATGAACCGGTTCGAATATAGTTATTCTTTTTTATTAATAGCCTAACTAACTATTAATAATAGGAAGAAACACAAAAAATAAAAATAATAAGTCTCCATTAATATGTCATTTCATAGGACTTTATACATGCTTTTTGTATTGCGCCGTGCATTTTTACAGTATCCAAGTTTTTGCTATTTTATATATTAGTGGAGTTCGGGAGGAAATAATTTTGAAAAAGGAAAAAATTCGCTACGAGGTTTTACATCCAACATACAAGGCTCTTTATGATTTAGTTGGCGAAGATAATATGATGAAAGTTTATCATGAATTCCGAGGCACCCAAGTACAGATGCCGATGAAACTCTATGATCGTCAAACACTTAAAAAATATTTGGGAAGCATCAGTGATAAGACCATAAGTATTAAAGATTTGTCACACATCTATGGTTTTTCCCAGAGATGGATTAGAAAGGCATTGTTTAAGGATAAAAAATGAAGCTAAGAAATTTAAACTTGGTCGTCCAAAATATATGTAAAAACAATTAATCAAAAAGTAAAAATAAAAATCTGGTTAACCTTTACTAAACGGAAAAAAGCGTCTGGTAAACGTTGCCAAATTTTTAAATTTGTCAAGAATTATTGTTTGGAACGAGCTAATGGACTATACTTTTTTATACATGCTTTAATTAAGCTGGGGTTTTTATGTATATAATTTACAATAACTTGTATATATTCGGAGGACGAAGTGGAATCAGAACAAAATATTAGTATGATGCAGATCGTAGGCATCTTACGCAAACATATAAAAGCAATTTTCGGAACAACTATTGTTGTTACTTTGGCAGCAATTTTCGTTACCTTTTTCGTTATGACACCAAAATATAGCGCCACTACACAAATTTTGGTCAATCGTAAATTATCAGATGATATGCAATCAGCGCAGTTCCAACAAGTTCAGGCTGATGTTCAGATGATTAGTACTTATAAGGATATTATTACTAGTCCTACTGTTTTAAGAGATGTTAATAAGGAAGTAAGCGCGTATCCGGGATATCCGGGTTCAATAAATGCGTTAAAGAGTTCGTTATCCATCAGTAATGCTCAGAATTCTCAAGTGTTTTCAGTAACGGCAAAATCTTCTGATGCAGGAACTGCAGCAGCAATCGCTAATATGACAGCAAAAGTTTTTAAGAAAAAAGTAGTAAAAATTATGAGTGTTAATAATGTTTCAATTGTTTCTGAAGCTACGGCAAATACAAAACCGGTAAGTCCTAGAAAGGCCTTAAATGTTATAGCTGGTGTAATTATAGGCTTAATCTTAGGAATAGCATTAGCATTTATTCGTGAGTTAACTGATAGAACAGTTTCAACTGAGACGTTCTTAACTGATGATTTAGGACTTACGAGTTTGGGAACTGTTGCTGAAATTGATCAAAAAGATATTGAAAGAACTGTTGAACATAAGAAAGTTCAATCTAAATTGAGTATCAATAAATCTTCAAGAAATCATAGAAGGGTCTAGGGAATAAAATGGCATTATTTAAAAAGAAAACTACAAAGCTAGATAATTATAGTTTGAAAAATGGTGTTGGTTTGGTTACTTATGATGACCCTACCAGTACGATTTCAGAGCAATTTAATACTATCAGAACTAATATTCAATTCTCATCTGTAGATAAAAAGTTGAATTCAATTTTATTCACTTCATCTGCTCCATCTGAAGGTAAATCTACCGTAAGTAACAATGTTGCGGTAACTTGGGCTAAACAAGGTGAGACCGTTGTTCTTGTTGATGCCGATCTTCGTCGTCCAACAATCCATAAAACCTTTAATGTAAGTAATCGTGTTGGATTGTCCAGTTACTTATTGGGAAATGCTTCATTTGAAGATGTTATTCAACCAACTATGGTTAAAAATCTATTTGTTATTACTAGTGGACCAATACCACCTAATCCGTCCGAACTTCTTGGGAGTATGAGAACTAAGGATTTAATTAATCGTCTTGAAGATAAATTTGGATTATTAATTATGGATACGCCACCAGTTAATACAGTTACTGATGCGCAAGTCTTGGCAGCACAAATTGATGGTGTAATTATGGTTGTACCTCAAGGAATTGCTGAAAAAGCTGGCGTTGCTCATGCTAAGCAATTATTAGATACGGTTCATGCTAATATTCTAGGTGTGATTATGAATCGTGTCACAAAAGAAAAGTCACAAGGCTATTATGGTGGATACTATGGTGGTTATTATGGCGGATACTATGGAGCTGAGAAAGAGAAATGAAATTAATTGATTTGCATTGCCACATATTGCCAGGCGTTGATGATGGTTCCAAAGATATGCAGATGTCATTAGATTTGGCTAAGGCAGCTGTAGATCAAGGAATTACCAATAGTCTGGTAACTCCTCACCATATGGATGGGGAATACACTAATCACAAACAAGATGTGATTAGAAAGACTAATGAATTTCAAGAAGCTTTAGATAATGCAGGCATACCGTTGAGTGTGTTTGCTAGTCAGGAAGTTCATCTAACAGGGGAACTAATGGATGCCATTGCTAAAGATGATGTTCTGTTCATGGATGAAACTAATCGTTATATATTGTTAGAGATGCCACACGATGGTATTCCTGAATATACAGCGGACATGATTTTTGATTTAACTACTCGTGGTATAACGCCAGTTATTGCCCATCCAGAGCGTAATCAAGGAATCCAAGAGGATCCTGATAAATTATATGATTTCGTTAAAATGGGATGTTTAACACAATTGACAAGTAGCAGTTATCTTGGTGTGTTTGGTAAAAGGGTTCAAACACTTACTGAAGAAATCATTAAAGCCAATTTAGGATTTGTTTTTTCATCTGATGCCCATAATTTTAAGGGGCGTAGATATTTGATGAAGGAAGCCTTTGAGAAGTTAGAAAAAGAAGAGGGACTTCGCAAGGCACAATTATTTAATCTTAATGCAAGAAATATCATCAATGGTGATGACGTTGGTGATACTGATTTTATTGAGATATCTTCATTACCTAAGAAGAAAAAGAAATTTTGGCTATTTTAGTATAAAGACAGTGTTTTTAGGGGGGATTTTAATATGGAATATTTTGATGATAAAAGTGATAAGGCAACTGTTAATCTTGAATATCAGAATAGAAGGTATATCTATCGAATGTCAAAAAGAATTTTTGACTTTGTTGCAAGCTTATTAGGATTAATAATTTTATCACCATTATTTTTGATTGTCGCAGTTATGATAAAAATTGAAGATCCAAAAGGCCCCGTTTTTTATTCACAAATACGATTAGGAAAAAATAAAAAGTCATTTAAAATGTTTAAATTCCGTTCAATGATAGTTGATGCTGATAGTCATTTAAAGGAATTATTGAAACAAAATGAAATTGAAGGTGCTATGTTTAAGATGAAAAACGACCCTAGAGTTACAAGGGTAGGACAATTTATCAGAAAATATAGTATTGATGAACTTCCACAATTAGTTAATGTATTGTTAGGCCAAATGAGTTTAGTGGGACCTCGTCCACCTTTACCAAGAGAAGTTGCTAAGTATACAGATCATGACATGCAAAGACTAACTGTGAAACCTGGTTGTACGGGCTTATGGCAAGTTAGTGGAAGAAACGATGTTGGATTTGATGAAATGGTTAGTTTGGATCTTAAATATATAAGTAAAAGAAGTATTTCTTTTGATTTGTACGTTATGATCAAGACTGTCGGTATTTTCTTTGTCCCTAATGGGGCATATTAATAAATTTATAACTATATTTTTTGTAAGGCTGAGTGTTGATTGCATAATCTCACTGGGCCTTATATTGTTAAAAGAAGTTAATTGAGGATGTTTAACTATGAAAGATTTTTTTATTGGTGTTGCCGGGCACAAGAAATATGATATGCCGAAAGATAATTCTTATGTTCCCATTCAAGTTGGTGCCTCGGGTAAAATGACAATACCAAATTTTACAAGAGATGATATAGGGGATAATATTTCTAATTTGAATTCCAACTATAGTGAATTGACAGGAATATACTATATCTGGAAAAATGTTAATTCTAGGTATAAAGGATTGGTTCATTATCGCAGATATCTTAAAAGTAAAGAAAATCATTTTACTAATGGGGAAAATAAAATTTTTGATAAGATTTTAACTACTTCAGATTTGGAATCGTTGTTTAAAAGCGCTGATGTTATTTTACCTCAAAAGAGAAAATATTATATTGAAACAAATTACTCACATTATGTTCATGCCCATCCATCTGAGGCATTGAAATGTACAAAGAATATTATTTCCGAGATGTATCCCAAATATAGAAGTTCGTATGATGAAGTAATGAATGCAAGATCTGCTCATATGTTTAATATGTTTATTATGAAATCAGAATTCTTTGATGAATATTGTGAGTGGTTATTTTCTATTCTTTTTGAATTACAAAATAGATTAGATATATCAGATTATTCAAAGCAAGAGGCTCGAGTTTTTGGCTATGTAAGTGAACTTTTATTGGATGTATGGTTAAAGAACAATAAGATTTCGTTTGTAGAAGTGCCAGTGTTGTATGTAGAGGGACAACAATTGTTTAAAAAGGGAATTGGATTTATTAAAAGAAAAGTTATTGGACATGGTGAAGCACATATTAAAAGTCATGTTGATTAGGTAATAATTGGAGAGAGATTTTATGAATACACCATTAGTTTCAGTAGTGATTCCAGTATTTAATGTTGAAGAATATCTTAAAAAATGTTTAAAAAGTGTAGAAAATCAAACTTATGAGAATATTGAAGTAGTAATGGTTAATGATGGTTCTACAGACAGTAGTAGAAGTATTTGTAAAGAATTTGTGAATGAAGATTCTAGATTTAAACTATTTGACAAGATTAATGGTGGATTGTCCGATGCAAGAAATTTTGGAGTCAGTAAATCTAGTGGTGATTTTGTTACTTTCGTTGATTCAGATGATTTTATAGATAATGATTATGTCGAGTATCTTTATGATCTTCTATCAAAAAATAATGTAAAAATGTCTATTTGCCAACACAGGACTGTTTTTACTAATGGGAAAGTAGAACATCATTTTTACCATGGAAATGAGAAACTTTCATCTGTAAAAACATTAGAACGACTTTTATATTCTGATGAAGTGGATACTTCTGCTTGGGCAAAATTATATAGCAAAGATTTATTTTGGAATATAGAATTTCCTGTCGGAAAATTATTTGAAGATATTTCAACCACTTATAAGTTTATTATGGCGTCAGAGTACGTTTCTATTGGTAGCGATGAAAAATATAATTATGTATATCGCTCTAAGTCTATTGTTAATAGAAAGTTCAGCTTGAATAAGATGGATTTGATTAGTATGACTGATCAAATGGGGAAAGACGTTAGCAAGAAATTTCCTCTGCTGGAAAGAGCTGTTTTACGTAGAAGGGTCTATGCTAAAATTAGTACACTTAACCAAATGCAAGGTGTTAAAGAACATAGGGATATAAAGAACAAACTAGTGAAACAAATTCGCTTGAATGGATTTAAAGTTCTAGGTGATTCTAAGACGCCTACAAGGGATAAAGTTGCCTTAATTTTAATATACCTTGGCTATCCCGTATACAGTTGTTTTTGGAAGTATTATCTTAAAGTAAAAAAGGGAATATAGTATGGATTCTTTAAATAAAGAGGAAAAATCAAATCCAGTAGTATCAGTAATAATACCGGTATTCAATGTAGTAAGTTATTTAGAAAAGTCTGTAAAAAGTGTTTGTACTCAAACATATGATAACTTAGAAATTTTATTAATAGATGATGGTTCAACAGACGGGTCTGATAAATTATGTGATTCTCTTGCAAATCATGATGCTCGTATTAGGGTTATTCATAAAAAAAACTCGGGAATAGCTGATACTAGAAATGTCGGATTAGAGAATGTGCATGGTGATTTTATAGTATTCATTGATTCGGATGATTGGGTGAAGTCTGAGATGATAGAACGATTGTTGAACGTCCTTTTAAATGAAAATGCTGATATTGTTGCTTGTGAAAACTACTTTGTATATGGCGATAGAATAGAAAAACCAGATACTTCTGGAAAATGTGTTCGTCAAGATAGTGATTCAAGTTTGAAGACATTACTGGATGACAGAAAGTTCAGAAGTAGAACTTGGGGGAGAATTTATAAAGCCTCTACTTGGAAAGGAATTTCATTTCCTTCGGGTACAACTTATGAGGACGTTTCTACGGTTTATAAAACGTACTTAAAAGCCAAAGTTATAGTTTTATTAGATGAACCATTGTACTTTTATAATCAACGAGATAATTCCATAGTTCATTCCGATAGTTATAAGTCCTTTTTTAATTTGTTGGATGCGAGGATTTTGAGAAAAAAGGAACTAGGTAAATTGAAACCAAAATTTTTACCTGAATTAAAAGTCTCTGTTATTGCAGCAATAATTGACATATATAGAGAGGCTGCATTGTCAAATCAGAGATTAGACTTTGGTGAGGATGAAAAACTACAATTAATTCTGTCAAAGAATTATGGGAAGTTAGAAAAAAAACTTCTCTCTCCTAGGTATAGAGCTGAATTAAATCTATTAAAGCTTTCTAAAGGGATGTTTTACTCTATGGAAAATAAGTTGAATAGTTTAGTTATTCATATTAAACGGATGGGGAAATGAGATGGGTTATTTATTAATATTTTTTATCTGCATAATTATTTTCATTGTCTTTATAAGACGTGATCTTACACACCCATTAATTTATTTTTTAATTCCATGGGTTTTGTGTCTTTTAACTTATGTGTTAGATATATATCGGATTAATGGGCAGATAAATCAGGAAGCTTTAAATTTAGTAATTATAGGTACATTAAGTTTCATTTTAGGAACTGTATTAATCCGTAAGACTTTAGTAGGGGCATTTAGAATAAATAATTCTGGAAGTGCTTTCCCAACAACTTATAGAAATTGGTTGATTAAACTAATAATTGTTTTCAGTACCGTATTCAATATTATGTTAGTTGTCATTATGATTAATTATTTAAGAAGTGGTATTAGTTATGCATATATTAGAGACTTGCTATATTCATATAATGATGATGGAACAAAGTTTTTTACTTCTAAGCTAATGTTGAATGTTTATAATATTGTCGATGTTCCAATGACGTATTGTGTTGCACCAGTAGCAGTTATTGAACTCTTTCATGGTAGGCTAAAGTTACAATATAAAGTAATGAGTTGGATAAGTATTGGTGCTTACATAATAGCAACTGGTGGACGATTAATTATTATGTTTATGCTATTCCAGTTTATTTTTGCTATGGGATACTATAGGAAAGATATTCCATGGAAAACTATTAGAAGAGTTGGAATGTTTGTCCTAGTTTTAGGAATAGTTGCTTTTGTTACCACATTGTTTAGGGTTAAGTCTCAAAGTGTCGGATCTTTAAAAATCAATTCAGTATATGCATATTTCAATGTAAACTTACCAATATTATCTCGATGGATAGGTACAGTAGATACTAGTGGCGTTAAGGGAAATGGTCTAGCATTTTTTGGTGGAATCTTTCAGCTTTTGGATGTGATCCTAAACAAATTTGGAATAAATTTACCAGTATATGAAAATGTTGCAAATTTAATTAATATACCTCAACAAAATTGGGTTCAAATATATTCAGGTAATTGGTATAACGCGTTTGATACTATGTTTTATGATTTATATATTGATTTTCGAATTTGGGGAGTCTTCATCGGTTCCCTGATTTTGGGTGGATTAAGTAAATGGATATATGTATTATCTACAGAATTTAAAAATGAGAAATATGTATTTCCAGCTATGATCCTAGTTGAAATACTAGCATCGTCCTTTTTTAGATGGCAATTTGGAACATTTACTTTTACCGGGGCGTTTTTACTATCGTTCTTTATGTTTAAGAATTTAAAAAGTAATGAAACTAATGGTTCAGAGGATTTGAGGTAAATACAATGGAAAAAGTGGGTACAGTAACATTGCATTACCCATATAATTACGGTTCTACCCTACAGGCCTTTGCTTTACAAAAAGTACTTGAGCAAATGGGGTATGAATCGGAAATAATAGATTATATATGTATGTATGATTTTGAAAATTATAAATTGTTTAGAATTCATCAGTATAAGAATAGACCTAAAACTTTTCTTTCAGATATTTTATATTTGAAAAAAAATTTAAAACGAAGACATTCATTTAGAAAATTTCATAAGAAATATCTAAAAATAACTTCAAAAAAGTATAACTCTATTGAAGAATTAAAAAGCTTAAATACTGAAATGAATGCATTTGTAGCTGGAAGCGATCAAATTTGGAACTTTGAGTGTACAGGTGGAGTAGATTCGGTTTACTTTTTGGATTTCGTTAGTTCTTCAAAGAAAAAAATTGCGTACGCACCAAGTATGGGACAAAACGGACAAAATCAAAAAGATCTTGATACCATAAAACCAATGTTAGAAAGTTTTAATTCTTTATCAATACGTGAAAAAAGTATGGAGAAAAAACTAGAAAGCTTAACAAATAGGGACTTTGAAGTTGTACTAGATCCCACTCTGCTTTTAAAAAGTGATGATTATTCCACTTTATTGAATAAAGATAATGATGGTAAGTACATATTTGTTTATCTCTTGGAGCCAAATAATGAATTGGTAGATTATGTATCTAAATTAGCCAAGGAAAAAGAACTAAAGGTATTATATATATCTAACATTACAAAAAAGAAAATTTTTGATTCAGTTAATTCTGAAAATTTATATGGTTTGGCACCAAATGAATTTCTATCTAAATTGAAGAACGCTGAATATGTAGTTACTAATTCCTTTCATGCTACTGTTTTTTCAATAATATTCGAAAAAAGATTTGCAACTTTTAAAACTAGGAAGAGTTTTCCTAGAATGTTAGATTTATTGGGTAACTTAGGATTAACTAATAGGATAATGGATTCAAATTTTAATATGGATGATCAAATTGACTTCAAAACTGTTAATAAAAAACTCGAATTACTTAAGCAGAATTCGATTAATTTTTTGAAATCAGCATTATCAAAAAATGATTAACTTTTTATCAAGAGGAGTAGGTTATGAAAGAAGAACATCGGCTTATAAAGAACACGGGATTAATTGCTTTAGGAAATTTGAGTACTAAGCTGGTTTCTTTTTTTCTATTACCATTATATACGGCGTTATTAACCACTAACCAATATGGTACTGTCGATTATATAATAAGTATTTCAACCTTTTGTGTTCCCTTTGCAACTATGCTAATGGATGAGTCTATGTTTCGTTATTTAATTGATGCAAAAAATGATAATGAAAGAAAATCGATAATTAGTGTAGCGGTAAAAATCACTGGAGTAGGAATTTTAATAGTTAGTGCTATTTGTGGAATATTATATCTATTTATCAATAAAGTGATGATATTGGTTTTCCTAATGTATATGATTTCGTCCGTTGTGGCAACTCTTTTTAGTGCTTTTTTGAGAGGTATAGGAAGAACAGATTGGTATGCCTTATATAATTGTATTACAGGAATTTTGAATGTTATTTTGAATGTAACTTTGATTGCTGTATTTAGATTTGGTGTATATGGTATGCTATTTGCTTTTATAATTGCACAAAGTTCGGTAGCCATATTTACGGCATTCAGAATACATGTTTGGCGTTTCATAGATTTCAAGGCGTCAGGGAATTACAGAGAAATGCTTAGATACTCAATACCAATGATTCCAAATAGTATTTCTTGGTCTATTATAAATTTATCGGATAGAATTGTGATAATGAATGTTTTAGGTGCCAGTGCATCAGGTTTATATGCCGTAGCTTATAAATTTCCTACATTAATGGATACAGTATATGGCTTTTTCTATCAGTCATGGAAAGAAAGTTCTGCACGTGCTCTTGCAAAAGATGATAGTGATGCATTTTTTCAAAAGATTTTTGTGTATTTGATTAATTTTTTAATTTCAGTAGTTCTTTTAATGACCGCATTTATGCCAATTATTTTTAGATTTTTTGTCAATCATCGTTATTATAGTGCAATCTATTGTGTACCAATATTACTTTTTGCAACGTTCTTTTCGAATTTGTCTGGTTTTTTTGGTGGTGTTTTCACAGCCCATAAAAATACGTGGATATTGGGTACAACCACTGTATGGTCTGCCATTATTAATCTGGTTCTTAATATTGTCCTTATTAAGACCATGGGAATATATGCTGCGGCATTTGCTACCTTGCTGTCAAGTTTTTTCATCTATTGGTATAGAAGAATGAAAGTTAAAGGCATGGTTAAATTGAGTTACTCAAAGAGAATCATTTTTATCAATATTATAGCCAGTGGTGTTGTATTGAGCTTATTCATGGTTCAGACACCTTTGGCAATAATTTCTTCCTGCATATTTGCTATGGGGTATTCCATTGTCTTAAATAAACAAATTCTTGGAATTGTTGTTTCTGGAATAAAGGCAAAATTTTTTAATTAATAATTAAATTGTATATCAAAGAGGTAACGAGATGAAAGAACTTGTAAAAAAGATTGTTCCCAACATCTGGGTAATTAAGTATAGAGAGTTTAGAGAACATGGTCGTGTAAAGAATGAATTTCGCGAAGATGCTGTTCAATATAATAATTCAACTAATTTCCATTTGGTAGGTAGTTCGGATAAGGGAGTTAAAGAATTATTGATTTTTCATACGCATGCTTTGGAGAAGGGACTTAGTCATCCGCATTTTAGACCTAATTTTGGAAAAAGAGCACTGTCTGGTTTGAAGGCAAATTTAGATGAATTTGAACGTTTGAATCTTGATAAAAATGACTTTTCTTACCAAAATGCTATTTCCGTTTTAAAATTTTACAAAAACAAGCATAAAAATGCGGGTATTGATACTCCTTTTTTTGATTCATTATTTAATCTTGATGAAATTTCATTTGGAAAGCAAATGGCTGGTGCAGAGAAACATGTTAATAAAGAAGCAAATGACATGAGCTTTGAAGAATTTGAATATTATCGAACAACGCAACGTGAATTTTCACATAAAGGCGTGGATAGTAGTGTATTTGATGAAGCAGTAAAGTTGGCTTTAAAAACACCTTCCGTCTGTAATAGGCAACCTTGGAAAGTCTACACAACAAGTAATAAAAATAAAATAGCTGAATTGTTAAGGTTGCAAAAAGGATTCAATGGTTATGAGTTACCTCCAACATTAAGTTTAGTTACTGTCGATAGAAGATCCTTTATAGGGAGTTATGAAAGAAATGAAGCATATATAGATGGTGGACTCTTTTTAATGAATTTTGATTTTTCTTTAACATACTTTGACTTGGCATCATGCATTCTTAACTCGATGTTACCTAACGAAGAACAAAGGAAGGTAAAAAAAATATTAGGAATTTCACCTTCAGAGGTTTTAATAGCATTTGTTGCGGCAGGGTATCCTAAGGATGAAGTACTAGCAGCAAAATCAGCAAGAAAACCTACAAATGAAGTACTAAAATTTGTTGATTAGTTTTATAGAAGGGGAAATGAATATATGATTCCGAAAGTTATTAATTACTGCTGGTTTGGACATGGAACAAAGCCAGATAATTTTGAATCTATAATTTCATCTTGGAAAAAATATTGTCCAGATTACAAAATTGTAGAATGGAATGAGAAAAATTACGATATAAATTCCAATGAGTTTGTTCGATGTGCCTATTCGATGAACAAATTTGCCTTTGTATCGGATTATGCACGGTTAGATATTATTCATCAGAATGGTGGTATTTATGTTGATGTTGATGTTGAGTTCCTAAGGAATATAGATGAAATTGTCAATAATGGCTCCTTTTTTGCTACTGAGGAAATTGATCGGATTAATACAGGTTTAATTTTTGCTGCTGAAAAAGGGGATACTATTTTAGGTGAAATTTTGAATATATATTCTTCAATGGATAAGGATGCGGCTATAAATGCAATAAATTATAGTAGTACTGTTGAGATAGTGACATCTTTCTTCAAAGATAGAGGATTTAAATTTAATGGGAAACGTCAGAATATTGATAATCATATAATTTATGAAACTTCTGTTTTTTGTCCTCAGCAGTATGGAGAAATTAAGAATTCTAAAGATTTTGGTAATGCTTATACGACACATCATTTTAATAGTAGCTGGGTTTCAGAGAATAAATTCTCATTAGAGAAACAATATAGGCATGCAAGGGTTTCTAGAAGAATAAAAAAATATTTAGGCGTTCATGTATATAATTTAATATTTAAGGTGTATTCACCACTATTTGGACGAGGAAAACAATAAATTAGGAGGATTTATATGAACTACTTAGTGGTTGGCTCAGGTTTATTTGGCTCGGTATTTGCCAACGAAGCGGCAAAAAGAGGAAATAATGTGACTGTTATTGAAAAGCGAGATCATGTTGGAGGTAATATCTATACTAAAGAAGTAGAGGGAATTCAAGTACATAAGTATGGTGCTCATATTTTTCATACTAAAATGAAGGATATATGGGATTATGTTAATCAATTTGCAGACTTTAATAATTATATAAATAGTCCAATTGCAAACTATAAAGGTGAGATTTATAACCTTCCATTTAATATGAATACATTCAACAAGCTATGGGGAGTAATAACACCTACTGAAGCCAAAAGAAAAATTGAAAGTCAAAAAGAAGCGCTTCATATTGAAGGAAATCCCAAAAATCTTGAGGAACAGGCACTATCTTTAATAGGGCCAGATGTGTATGAAAAACTGGTTAAAGGATATACAGAGAAACAGTGGGGGCAATCCGCAAAGGATTTACCAGCTTTTATTATCCGTAGATTACCTGTAAGATTTACATACGATAATAATTACTTCAATGATCCATATCAAGGAATTCCAATTGGCGGCTATACTCAAATTATTAATAAGCTACTAAGTAATGAGTTAATAGACGTTAAAATTAATACAGATTTTTTTGAAAATAAGAACAAATATTTGAAATCTGATAATAAAATTATTTTTACCGGTATGATTGATCAATTCTTTGATTACAGATTAGGTGAATTAGAATATCGTAGTTTACGCTTTGATACAAAGGTTTTGAATGAAGATAATTATCAAGGAAATGCAGTTGTAAATTATACTGATTCAGATACACCATTTACTAGAATCATCGAACATAAGCATTTTGAATTTGGTCAAGGGAATAATGGAAAAACAGTTATTACCCATGAGTATCCTCAAGAATGGCATCGTGGGGATGATCCTTACTATCCAATCAATAATAAAAGAAATAAAGATTTATATTCAAATTATGTTAAATTAGCAAGAAATGAATTTCCAAATGTTATATTTGGTGGTAGATTAGGACAGTACCGTTATTATAATATGGATCAAACTATTATGTCAGCAATGCAAATAGTAAAAAGAGAATTTGAAAATTAGATTACCATGTGAATATCTAGAAATTTTAATGAATCATTAGATAGTCTATCTGTAATAGCTCGGGTATTTATTGTATTAGTTTAATTAATTAGAACATGGATGATTTGGTTTTAGGGGGATAAGATGCATAATAATAGAAAAAAGAAAAAACATACATTAAGAAATGTATTTTTATCATTCGTATTGTTACTTGTTTTGGGTGGAGCAGCATATGGAATGACGCGCTATCGAAGCGTAAAGAATTCAGTAAATAGTTCATTTAAACCATCAGGTGTGACTAAAGAACGTGATGTAAGTAATGCCTTAAAGAATAAGAAGCCAGTGTCTATTCTTTTAATGGGAACAGATACCGGTGCATTAGGTCGAGATTATAAGGGACGTACTGATAGTATGATGGTAATTACTTTAAATCCGAATAATAAGAAGACTACTGTAACAAGTATTCCTCGTGATACGGCTGTTAATATTCCAGGATATAAGTCAGTTTCTCCTGCTAAAATCAATGCTGCATATTCATACGGCCAAACTAAGACAGCTATTAAAACTGTTCAAAAACTTTTGAACATTCCGATTGATTTCTATGCACTTATCAATATGGGTGGTATGGAAAAAGTTATTGACCAGGCTGGCGGAGTTGATGTAACACCGTCCTTGAGTTTTAAATATGAAGGATCTTCATTTACAAAGAATGAAAAAACTCATATGAACGGGAAAAAGGCCTTGGCATACTCGCGTATGAGATATGACGATCCAAAAGGCGACTACGGTCGTCAGACTCGTCAAAGGGAAGTTCTTACTGCCTTAGTACATAAGAGTAGTTCAGTATCTACGTTATTAAATCAAAGCTTTATTAACTCATTGTCTGATCAAACGCAAACTGATTTAACGTTCGATGAATTAACTACAATTGCTAAGGATTATAATTCGGTTAGAAAACATACCTCAGAAACACATTTGCAGGGTAGTAGCGATGAAGTTGCTAAACAAAGTATGGAAGTTATGAAAAAATCTGAATTACAACGCGTAACAAACTTTATTCGTGAGAATTTGGATTTGCCTCACGCTAAGACTGGTAATATTGAGTTTAAACCGTCAACACAGAGTACTAATACCAATAAATCAGTTCAAGATATTAATAATATTGGTTCACAGCGTTCAAATACTACAAATGATTCTACTGCAAAAAGTAAGGGAACTACTAGCAACTCAGGGTATTCAAATACAGGGTATTAGAATTTTTGAAAACTATATATTTACATATGGGAAATCATGATTCTTAAGAATAGTGATTTCTCATTTTTTTGTCAAAAAAGAAGTTTTAAAATGACTTTTGAGGGGCGATAATTTAATGAAAAGAATTAGATGGATTGATTTTGGTAAAGGATTTACCATATTCTTTGTATTGACTGCACATTGTATAGATGAACTTTATGGAACAAATATTTTTCCAAAATATGATGTGTTTTCTAAATTGATGTTGGCAATAATATATACATTTATAATGCCATGCTTTTTTGCACTGTCAGGTTTTTTATATAAGTCACCTAAATCGAATAAAGGATATCTGTATTCAATTAGAAAAAAATTTGTAAATTTTTCGATACCGTATATCGTATTTTCAATTTTATATGTATCTTTACAGCATTTGACGAAAGTTAATAGATTGAATCCATGGGGAAGTCTGATATTTATATATAAACAGCCAATAAGTTACCTTTGGTTTTTATATGTATTATTTTTAATATTTGTTTTTATAGGTTTGATGGATATAATAAAGGTTCCTTTTAACATTCAGTTAGTTTTAAGCATAATTTTGTTTATTGTAGTACAACTGATAAATCCAGTTTACTTTATATATGCGACATTTTCATGGTTACCATGTTTTTATATGGGAATTCTAATTAAGAGGAATATGAATATTCTGAATAATTATATGGTATTTGTAATTTCTTTAATAATTACGATTTTTGGTTTAGCAATAAGAATATATTTAGGCGGTTCATGGTTTAGAAACAATGATATGCTAATGAATACTGCAATTTTCAAAGTTGGAAGTATATTCCTGATGTTCTTTTTCTTCTACCATGTTCAAAATAATAAGTTTTTTGAATATTTTGAGAAGTATGGAAATTATTCAATAGTTATTTATCTGGTACATTTACCTTTGACGTCCTTTTTTTAAATTTTATTGATTAAAATTGGAATTCCAAATTATTTTATCTTTTTGATTTTATCAATAATTTTATCATGGTTCGCTTCATTATTTATTTGTTATCTTTCAAGGAAGGTAAACATAATAAATTTCTTTTTCCATCCTAATAAATATTTAAAAATAAAATAATTACCAACTAATGTACCTTAATGGGTATGAAGCTTTTTTAAATCACCTGTCAATCTTCTAAAGAATATGATTATAAAAGAATCTTATGAAAAAACATCTCATAGCATTAATTTATATTGGAATTGTAATAATAATGATTATTACAATTTGGATTTTATCGAAAAAAGAAAAGAAGGTATCAAAAACTATTACAACAATGATTTTAGCCACTGTACCAATGTTACTTAATATAGTGACAGAGTGGAAAGTTGAAAATGATAAGGTACATACTGAAAAGTTAGAGAACAATATAACGCGTCAATCAATTGAAATAACTACAAATAATAGTATAAATACGACTGACGAATTGAGACGTGATTTTGGTCCTTTTGCAGCGGGGAATAGTTCAGATATTGATTCTTTAAGAGAAAGAGTAAAAGTTAGTATCGAAAATATAGAATTTGATTTACATTCTCTAGAGGGATATAGAAAAAATAGTAGAATTGCGGCTGAACTTTATGGGAGTCTTTCTACTATACGTGAGTCATTGAAAGAGGATACTGTTAAAATTGATAGTAAAAATTATGCTGATTCCTCATACTATAAGAACATTTTTGCAAAATATAATTATTGGTATACAATGTTTCAGGATTTCAAAAATAATAATTATAAAAAAGTTAAAATAGAATCAGATGTGCTGTATGGTGAGTACAATAGGTATAAATTACATGGAACTAGTATAAATATGTATGTTGAAAAATGAGGTTTTAGTTTGCAATATCGTTTCCAAATTAAATTTCCGAGAAAACAAATGTCCCAAATCCCGACCATATTCCACCTTATCCCAATCATCACTAGACCAAGTATAGGGAGAGCCATCCCACCAATTGATATACCGCAGATTACCCTGCAACTCATCAGGTCGATCATGCACAGGCTGAGGGTGGTAAACAGTATCCTTAAATTTCTCATTGTTCAACAAAACAGTAGGAACAAACAATTCATCACAAAGAAAAGCATGTCGGAAAGTCCAATAAATAAAGTCCTTCCGGCTGACTAAATATCTAACAGCCGCATCATTTAAACTAACCCAATTAGAGGCATATTTAATAGGTGGCAAACTAGCTTTTCTACGTTTGGTAACGCCAGTAATCTTTTGAATTTCAAAGTTGATTCTTTCCAAGATACGAAAGAACTTCTTAGCATACTTATTCAAACTAGATCTACCATAAAATCGAATAAAATAGTGTTCATACAAAACCCGTTCAGGTATCTTAACTTTTTGATAGATCTCCTGACAGGGAATGGTCAGAAAAATCATATCGGAATGTTGGTCAAAGAGGTTATGAATATAATTCTGATTGCGTAGCGGCAAATCTTGGCCGGAGATTAGATGGTAATAACCATACTTATCATGTTCACTGGCGATTTCAAACAATTCCATTTCGGCTGCAATTTGGGAGTAAGTACCCCAAGTGATTTTTATATCATGCAATATTAATAACGTCGTTTTCTCAACACAAGTGTGTAACTTCTGCTTGTCTTGTTGAGTTAGCGACGTTTTTTTGTCGATTAAAAGATAAATATCATTTCTTGAGTCATCCAATAGCGTTAATAGGAATCCTAGTTGTTCAAATTTATTATCCGCAATAATCAAATATGCATGTTTAGTCATGATTGGCATCTCCAAGGCATAACTTTTTGATAGATATTAGCACATTAATTTTTAGAATTAAAAAATAATCATATAAAAGTAGGTGTTTCATACATTAAGTCTAATCGAGGGCTTAATGATGAATGTTTATGGAAAATGATAGTACTATGACAATCAGAAACCTTATGAGGGACTGGTTTCATGAAAGCTATGAGTGGCTTTTGTGCAATTAGTGTTTCGTGAGGTTTTTTGCATACCCTAAATTCTATTCATTAGGAGGAGCAAATTGGAAAATCAACAAAAAATCAGTGTGTTGCGGATTTGGGAGATAATTCGAAAACACATTCGTATGATTATCGGTACCGCATTCTTTGTAATCATTATCTCCATTTTTGTAACTTTCTTCGTTATGACGCCTAAGTACAGTGCCACAACTGAGATTTTGGTCAACCGTAAAGCTTCTTCTGATGCGGAAGCTAGTCAGTTTCAACAAGCTCAAGCTGATGTGCAATTGATCAGTACTTATAAAGATATCATTACCAGTCCCACAGTTTTAAACGAGGTTAATCAACGAGTTCATGATTATCCCGGTTATCAAGGTGCCGGTAATTTATCCAAATCTTTATCGATTAGTAATGCACAGAACTCGCAGGTGTTCTCTTTAACAGCTAAATCGACGGATGCGGGAACTGCGGCCGCTATTGCTAATGAGACCGCCAGTGTCTTTAAGAAACGTGTTGGTAAGTTGATGAGTGTCGACAATGTTTCGGTTGTTTCTAAAGCTACAGTTGATCCGACACCAACAAGTCCTAAGAAAATTTTAAACGTCTTGATTGGAATTGTTTTAGGTATCATCTTCGGTATCGCGTTTGCCTGTTTGAAAGAGTTAAGCAATAGTGCTGTCACTACTGAAACTGAGTTAAGTGATGAATTAGGTTTGACCAGCTTGGGAATTGTCGATGAGATTGACCAAAAAGTAATTGAACAGACAGATACTAAGAAGTCAGTTGTAGACGAACCAACTTTAAATACTGTCGATGAAAGAAATTACAGGAGGGTTTAAACCAAATGTTAAATTTCAAAAATAAGCATAAAAAATTAGATAATTACAGTTTGCATCATGGTGTTGGTCTGGTTGCTTCGGATGATCCTAACGGTATCATTTCGGAACAATTTAAAACGATTCGGACTAACATTCAGTTTTCATCGGTTGATAAGCCCTTGAAATCAATTCTATTTACTTCGTCAGAACCTTCTGAAGGTAAGTCTACTGTCAGCAGCAACATTGCCGTGACTTGGGCGCAACAGAATGAAAAAGTTCTATTGATTGATGCCGATCTACGTCGACCTACGGTTCATCAAACCTTTAATGTTGATAACAAAAAAGGTTTATCCAATTATCTATTGGGCAACGCAACTTTTGAAGAGATTATACAACCAACTGATTTTCACAACTTGTACGTCATTACGAGTGGTCCAATTCCACCTAATCCTTCAGAGTTGCTTGGTAGTAATAAAATTAAACAATTATTTACCAGACTATCAGAAAGTTTTGGACTATTAATTTTAGATGCACCGCCAATCAATACAGTAACGGATGCTCAGGTTCTGGCCAATTTAGTTGATGGTGTGATTTTAGTTGTTCCACAAGGAATTGCTAATAAGGCTGCTGTTGCTCATGCTAAACAAGCTTTGTTGATGGTTCACGCACACATCTTAGGGGCAGTAATGAATCGAGTCATTCGTGACCAACATTATGGTTATTACGGGAGTTATTACGGTTTAGAGAAATATCAGAGAAAGAGTTAATGAAGTATATCCGAGGAGAGAATTTAAATTGACTGGAAAGCCTAATGGCTTTTGGGGCAGGATAAATGATCGAATCGAAACATGAGAAGTATAAGAAGTTACATTTTGACATTGAAACAGCTTGGTATCTGTTTATCAAGCGACTATTCGACATTCTTGTTTCAGCGTTGGCATTAATCTGTTTGTGTCCAATATATCTGGTCATTGCCTTAGTAGATCACTTGAGTAAGTTTAATCGCGGACCAGTGTTATACGGGCAAGTACGAATGGGGCTCCATGGACAAAAATTTAAAATGTATAAGTTTCGTTCTATGGTCGTTAACGCAGACGAAGAACTGCACGCTGATAAGAAACTGTACGCAGAATACGTTAAAAATAATTTTAAACTGCCACCAGATGAAGATCCACGTATTACCAAGCTAGGGAGATTCTTGAGAAGATCTTCAATTGATGAGATACCGCAGTTTATCAATATTTTTAAGGGTGATATGAGCTTGGTAGGGCCAAGACCAGTAGTCGAGGATGAACTGAAGGAATATGACCGTAAGAAATTATTATCAGTTAAACCTGGCGCCATGGGGCTTTGGCAAGCGTCAGGTCGCAGTAAAGTTGGCTATCCCAGACGAGCTGAAATTGAGATGCATTACATTGATGAAGCTTGTTTAACAGTCGATTTGAAAATTATCTTAGCTAACTTTGTCGATATTTTTAAGGAAAACGGGGCTTATTGATATGGATGCAAAAGTACTCGTAGCGGCACATAAAGTTTTTCCAATGCCAGTTGATAAAAAGACATATCTACCAGTTTTGGTAGGAGCTGTTAAAAATTTTAAACAAGGTATTAAGTTTCAACGTGATGATACTGGCAAGAACATTTCTGAAAAGAACCCTCATTATAACGAGTTGACCGCAATGTATTGGGCCTGGAAGAATTTTGATACGTCAGACGCAATTGGACTCGTACAGTACCGCCGCTTTTTCAAATCATATGAAGATAAAAATGGTCCACTGACTGATGAAGAGATTGCCGATATTTTGAAGACAACTGACGTTATTTTGCCAACTAAGCGGCACTACTATATTGAGACGAATTATTCGCATTACGTTCACGCCCACAAGAGTGACCCCTTAGATAAATTACGTTACGTGATTGCGACTTACTATCCTGATTACTTAGATTCCTTTGATAAAGTGATGCATCGTCGCAGTGCACACATGTTCAACATGTTTATCATGAAGAAACAATTTTTTGATCAATATTCTCAATTTCTGTTTAACGTCTTAGACATTTTGGAACAACAACTGGATATCTCGAACTATTCGCAACAGGATTCACGCGTTTATGGTTATCTGGGCGAATTGTTAATGGATGTCTGGGTCGAGAAGAATCGGGTTCGTTATACCGAAGTTCGTTGGTATGAAGTGGGTCCCAAGCATCTGATGAAAAAATACTTCTATTTCTTCTGCCGGAGGTTTGGCTTAGAAGTAGGAAAGACGCACTTCTAATGAAAAGAAAAGTTGCTATCATCACACCTAAGTTATCGGGTAATGGTGGTACGGAAACGGTTCTGAAGACAGTTTTACAGGAAAATGAGTATTTTGAAAATTTAAATCGGATCGACTTAGTTATTTTGGGTGGTCACAAAAATAATCAATGGATCACTGAATTACCGACCAAAGTGAAAGTTCATTTTGCGACAGATAATCAAATTTTACGAATGTTGGTTTTGAGTTACTGGTTGTTGTTTGGTGGTTTTGAGCAGGTGATTTGTTTGAGTACAACTATCATTCATTGGTCAGCTTTAATCAGGAAAGTTTTCCGTAAACATTATTTGATAGTCTCTTGGATTCACTTCTCAATTTTTAATGAAAAGACAGTTGATCCTGACAAGTTGCATTATGCCGACTATCACTTAGCTATCAGTTCTGGTATCGTCAAGCAATTGGAATCATTGGGTATCAAAGCCGAACGAATTCGTTTGATTTTTAATCCAGTCGACAAAAAGAAACGAGTAATCATGCCAGCTGATGATGGTGTGATTCATTTAGCTTATGTCGGACGAGTGATGTTGAAGGGGCAAAAGGATTTGCAAGAATTGTTTGATGCGCTAACTCTTTTACCACCACAGGCAGTTGTTTTACATATTTATGGCACTGGACAGATAGCTGAATGTAAGGCTTATCTGGCTAAACATCATGTAAAACAGACAGTTATCTGGCATGGTTGGGTGAAAGATCCATGGCAAGAGATTCGGACATTAGATGCGACGGTTTTGACTTCACAGTATGAAGGCTTTCCGATGGCTCTAGCGGAGTCAATCAGTTATGGCGTTCCCGGAATTGCTTCAGATTGTCCGACTGGACCGGCAGATATTATCGATTCAGAGAATGGGTTTCTCTATCGAGTCGGTGACGTCAAAGGTTTAGTAACTGACATTTTGAAGTTGATCAAGCAAGTACATTTCAATCACGTCACGGTGCAACAGACGTTAGGAAAATATGCGACTGATAAATTTTGCCAACGTTTTTGGGCTAGTTTGGCGGAAATGAAGTAGATGATAAAAATGAAAATAACTTTGAGTATTATCATTCCGATGTATAACGCCGAGCAAACGATTGGTCGTTGTCTTGATTCAATTGAGCGACAACAAGTTGATTTTCCATTTGAAATTATCGTAGTTGACGATGGTTCAACTGATGACTCGATTGGTTGTATTGAAGCGTATCAGAAGAAATTTGCCAATATTGAATTATTCAGACAACAGAATTTGAAACAGTCCGCAGCTCGTAATAATGGCCTAGATCATGCCAAAGGTGATTATGTCATGTTCTTTGACAGTGATGACATTGTTGAAAAAAATATGTTGCAGATCATGGTTCATAAAATTGAAGCTGACAATGATTTGGTTATGTGTGGAATCAAAAAAATCTATCCGGATAAGACAGTTGTGGAAGATCAAACCGACCTAACTGGTGCTAAGAATGAAAAAGATTTGATCACCAATTATTTGGATAAAAATAAGGAATTCGACACTGGCTTGTGGAACAAAATTTTTCGCAGGAGTCTGATTCAAGGGCACCAACTCCGTTTTAATAATGGCAATTTCTTCGAGGATTCACTGTTCAATCTGCGGTACTTGTTGAATTGCCGACCGGGAAAAGTTGTCTTCATCAATCAGATACTGTACGACCTCTACAAGACTTTGGGAACAACAACAACTTCGTTCAATCCCAAGATCAGCTATTGGGCTAGTAAGTATGAAAATAAGGTACAAGCAATTTTGAATAGTCGCGGACTACATGTCAAAACAGCGATTATCAATGCTTTTAAGATCAGAACGACGTTATATATCATTCATCATCACATCAAATATGACACGAGTTGGAATAAGACAAAGCAAAGAAGATACTGGTCACTTTATTCAATTCCAGCGATTCTCAAGGCCTTGCAATATTTGCCAAAAAGATACGCAGCTGCGGTTATCTTAGCTAGATTTTCACCACAAACTTATATCCGTTTGTACCAAAAGAAGAATCCAGTTACGTAATTTTAGTTAGTCTGGTGAGCAAAATGAAACAAGTTACAGCATTAGTAGTTACTTATAATCGTTTGAAACTTTTAAAAGAGAATATTGCCGCCATCACTGCACAAACTTATCCAGTGAAACATATTTTGGTGATCGACAATAACAGTCAAGATGGTACCAAAGAATATCTTGACTCGCTTCAAATCGACGGTTTGATCGTCAAACATTTAGCCAAGAATCTGGGCGGCTCAGGTGGTTTCTACGAAGGCATCAAAATCTTTGAAGAGCAATTGACTGATGATTTTGTTTGGATCATGGATGATGATACGATTCCGACTTCGACAGCTTTAAAAGAATTGAGTCAGTGTTGGTCAACGATTGGTCAATTTGGATTTTTAGCTAGCAATGTTCGCTGGATTGACGGTAAACCAGCTGTGATGAATGTACCAGCTATAGACCAGGCCCATTGGAGTAGCGACGACTTGGAAATCAGCGACAATATCTTTTATCCACGAGTCAGTTCAGCTAGTTTTGTTTCCTTACTAGTGCCTCGAGAAGTGATTTCCGTCAAGGGTCTACCTTACAAGGAATTCTTCATTTGGGAAGATGATGCCGAATATACCTCTCGAATCAGTCGGGAATACAGCTGTTATTTTGTTCCAGAAAGTATTGTCCATCATAAGACCAAATCTAATGACGGAATTGACATCATAGATGAAAGTGGCAGTCGTTTAAGCAGATACTTTTATCTTTTCCGGAATAAAACTTTTCGTGCTCGTAAGGCCAAAGGTGCGGAGAAAATTAAATCTTTAGGTCGAATCGGAATTGAATATGGTCAAGTTTTGTTTAGCCACAAGGTACATCAACGGTTTAAGAAATTGGGCATCATGTCCAAAGGTATTATCGAGGGCATGTACTTCAATCCAAAAATTCATTACGTATTGAACGCCAAAACTAAGGGTGACTAATCTCAAGGAGGGACTGATGATGACATGAATTTTGGAATGGTTTATGCAGTGCTATTAGTACTCTTTTTGATTTTTGGTTACATCTTCAAAGAAAATGATCTCAAACATTATTTTTTGATTAGCGATATTCTGTTAGCTTTACCAGCTTATGTGGCTAATCCGATGAATGGTGTCTACTTCGATACAGTTCGTTTTCAATATATTTTGGATCAGATTCGTGATGCTAATTTAATTTCAGGCTTGAGTGGTGGATTAAATTGGGTACTGAATTATTCAGAGTATGCCGCTGAACCGGTGGTGGCTGTGTATATTTGGATCTTTAGCTTTTTCAAAAATAATGGGATGTTCTTCTTCATAACAACGTTCTTATTCCTGATTTTTCTGTCGCATTTGTTATTGAAAGTTGGCAAGTATTTCAAAGTTTCGCACTGGAATCTGATTTTGATTCAGTTTGTGATTCTGACAACTTTTAACTTGTTTTACCAAATTGAGGGAATTCGTAATTTCTTAGCCTTTATGATTTTCGCCTGGGCTATCTTCACCGATTTGACCGCAACACAAAAGCATGAAAAAGTCGAAGCCATTATTGCTTACATCTTCTGCATGTTCTTTCATCCCATTGCCATCGTGTTTGTCCTCTTCAGATTGTTACTGGCTTTGAAAAACAAATTTGTTTTCTTTGGCAATCACATTTTTGACGCAGTAGTGATGGTGATTCTTTTGATCTATAACCATTTCATGACTTTCATCGTTAATCTTTTGGCTCAAGTCAGTGAGTTGCCAATGATGAGTTCACTATTTTCCAAGTCACAGAATTACGTTTATGGACAAACTGAGTTTAGTGCTTCAACCGGTAGAGCGGAGGTTTCCTTCACCTCGATGGTTTTTGTAGCTTTGATTGTGGAGCTGCTGCTGTTCCTATCTTTGTATAAAGATACGGTTTTACCAAAAGGTTATTTGACGCTCTATCTATATATCATCGCTTTTACAATTGGATCATTTATGAATTCACAGATTTACTTGCGAGCCATCATGTTACTGCTCTTCATGAGCGCACCTTTGAAGGCATTACTGTTTTCAACCGAACGACTCAAAGACAGAACGGCTTATCTGATGTTCTTCTATAATTTGATGACTTACGCCACAGCCTTTGTACTCTTTGGATATTGGTACGTTGCAGTTTATCAGACCGTGGCACTTTGATGGAGGTGCAATATGACAAAATATTTAGTCGTTGGTTCAGGATTGTTTGGAGCTGTTTTTGCTTATGAGGCTGCTAAACGAGGTCATCAAGTCAAAGTAATTGAGAAACGTAGTCACATCGGCGGCAACATTTATACGCATGAAGTTGCCGGTATTCAGGTTCATGAGTACGGAGCTCACATCTTTCATACCAAGTCATCAGAAATTTGGCAGTACATCAATCAATTTGCGGAATTCAATCACTACATCAACAGTCCCATCGCTAATTTCAATGGGGAAATCTACAATTTACCTTTCAACATGAACACCTTTAATAAGTTGTGGGGCGTAGTTACTCCAGTTCAAGCACAAGCCAAGATTGAGCAACAGAAGCAGTCTTTAGAACTGGATGGTAATCCCAAGAATTTGGAAGAACAGGCTATTTCCTTAGTAGGTCCCGACGTTTATCAAAAATTGATCAAGGGTTATACAGAGAAACAATGGGGCAAGTCAGCTAAGGATTTACCAGCCTTTATCATTCGTCGTTTGCCAGTTCGGTTTACTTATGACAACAATTATTTCGACGATCCATACCAAGGAATTCCCATTGGTGGTTATACACCAATTATCGAAAAAATGTTGGGTAATAAGTTGATTGAAGTGCAGAACCAGACCGATTTCTTTGATCATAAGGATGAATATTTGAAGTCAGGTGCCAAAATTATTTTCACCGGAATGATCGATCAGTTCTTCAACTACCAGTTTGGAGCCTTAGAGTATCGAAGCCTTCGTTTTGAAACTGAAGTGTTGAATCAGGCTAATTACCAAGGCAATGCAGTTGTTAATTATACCGATTCCCAGACGCCTTACACGAGAATCATTGAACATAAATTCTTTGATCCTGGACAAGATGTTAAAGATAAAACCGTTATAACGCATGAATATCCTAAGGCTTGGGAGATTGGGGATGAGCCTTATTATCCAATCAATGACCACGCCAGCAAGGAACTCTATGCCAAGTATCTGCAACTAGCTCGTAAAGATTATCCTCAAGTGATTTTTGGCGGACGTTTAGGTCAATATCGTTACTACAATATGGATCAGACGATTATGGCAGCTCTACAAACTGTCAAGAAAGAATTTGACGATTAATGAAAGTTATTAAAAATTACCTCTATAATGCTTTTTATCAAGTATTTATTCTGATAGTTCCCTTAGTAACAACGCCATATTTAGCTAGAGTGCTGGGTCCGAGGGGAGTTGGAATAAATTCTTACACGAATTCAATTATTCAATATTTCATCCTCTTTGGAAGCATTGGCGTGAATCTTTATGGAAATCGACAAATTGCTTTTGTCCGCAATGATCGGCAAAAATTGACCGCCACGTTCTACGAAATCTTTCTGATGCGGCTAATAACAGTGGTCATAGCTACTTTAGCCTTTGGAATATTCTTTGGATTAGTGAGTGATTACCAAATCTATTACTTAGCTCAAGCAATTTCGTTAATAGCCGTTATCTTCGATATTTCCTGGTTTTTTATGGGAATTGAGAATTTTGCTGTGACAGTGCTACGAAATTTCATCATTAAGATTTTAACTTTGGTCAGTATTTTTACTTTAGTGAAGTCAAAAGCTGATTTGACTATCTACATTTTGATTTTGTCACTGTCATTGTTGATTGGGAATTTGACCCTGTTTCCCAGTTTGCACAAGTATATCGGTAGACCCAGATTTCACGATTTGCGGATTGCAAAACATTTCAAGCCAGCCTTGATTCTATTCGTACCGCAAATTGCCACTCAAATCTATGTTGTTTTGAATAAGACGATGTTAGGTTCGATGGTTTCGGTTCAAGCTTCTGGGTACTTTGATCAGTCAGACAAAATCATCAAAATGGTTTTAGCAGTAGTGACGGCGACGGGAACTGTGATGTTACCACACGTTGCAAATGCCTTTGCTAATGGTCATCTGGACAAAGCTAAAGAGTATTTGTATACCAGTTTTTCTTTTATTACCATGTCGTCCATCCCGATGATGTTGGGGTTGATGGCGATTACCGTTAAATTTGTACCATTGTTCTTTACCAACAAATTTCACGGAGTTATTCCGATTATGATGATCGAAGCGTTGATTATCATCTTGATTGCTTGGAGCAATGCGATTGGGATGCAATATTTGTTACCAACTAATCAGACCAAGGCCTATACGATTTCAGTTATTTTAGGGGCAGTGGTAAATCTGATTGCCAATATTCCACTGATTTTCTTTTGGGGTACAGTTGGAGCGGCTATTTCAACGATTTTGTCAGAATTATCGGTCACTTTGTATCAATTAGTCTCTATCCGGCACCAAGTATCTTATTCTAAGTTGTTTGACGACACTTATAAGTACTTACTGTCGGGATTGATTATGTTTTGTATTGTTTTTTCATTAGATAGAATTCTACCTAATGGATGGTTCTCAATCATTTTTGAAGTATCCATTGGTTTCTTGACATATTTGGCTTTGATATTGTTATTTAAAGTTAAGATGCTAACTCAAGCTAAGCGATTCTTGAAAAAATAAATACCTATATGAGGAGGAAAGGCCTTATGTATAGAAACAGAAATAAGAGACACACTATAAGAGATTTATGTATGTGGTTCGTTTTAATCTTTATTTTAGGTGGCGCAGCCTTTGGAATGACTCGTTATCGTGATGTTAAGAGTGCGGTCAACAGTTCATTTGTACCTTCTGGAGCTGAAAGTCGTGATGTCCACGCTGAATTGGCAGCTCGCAAACCATTTTCCATTTTGTTGATGGGTATTAATACCAATAGTTCGATCAGTTCATACAAAGGTGATACTCACAGTATGATGGTTCTAACCGTGAACCCAGCTACTAAGAAGACTACTATCACTACAATTCCACACGATGTTGCTATTAAAGTGCCTGGATTTGAAAAGAGTTCACCAGCTACAATTAGTTCGGCTTACTCATTAGGTCAAACTAAGACAGCTGTTACATCTGTTGAACAACTTTTGAATGTGCCAATTGATTCATACTTGCTATTGAATATGGATGGTATGAAACAAGCAATTGACGATGTCAAAGGTATCGAAGTCGTTCCTGATGTTTCATTTAGCGTTGCAGGTTATAACTTTGTAAAGGGCAGTTCAACACATATGGACGGCAGAGAAGCTATGGCTTACATCAGTAATGGCAATGACTATGTTCGTGAGGACCGTCAAAGAGCTGTTCTATCAGCTTTGCTACACAAGGGGCGTTCAATTTCTACATTGTTCAACCAACGTTTGATCAATTCAGTTTCTGGTCAAATGGAAACAGATTTAACTTTCGATAGTATGACTTTACTAGACAAGAATTATGATGAAGTCGGTGATCATACTGTTGAAGATAACCTCCAAGGCAGTGCTGCCAAAGTATCTGGTCAAAGCATGGAAGTTGTTAACAAAGCTGAATTACAACGTGTCACAGATGATCTCAGAGTTAACCTAGGATTGTCCAAAGCTACAACTGGTGATATTGAATACGTACCGGTTCAAGCTCCAGTCGCTAAGAAATAAATTTTGATATCAAAAAGGGAACCATATCGGTGTGATATGATTCCTTTTTTTGAAGGGAGGAAACATCATGAAAAGAATTGGCTGGATTGATTTTGGCAAAGGTTTGACGATTTTCTTTGTGGTCGTAGCCCACTGCCTGAGTGATCTGTTAGAATCAAACCACTTTGGAAATTATAATTTGCTATCACAGTTTTTACTGGGAATTATTTTGACCTTCGTCATGCCTTGTTTCTTTGCGCTATCAGGGTTCTTGTATCGTGCTCCTAAGTCGAGTGGTGAGTATCTTAAAGGGATGGAGAAAAAATTTTGCGGATTGATGATTCCCTATGCAATTTTTTCCGTAATTTTTATTATGCTGCAACAATTCGACAAGAGTAATGTTAATAAGTTATATACCTGGGGCAGTTTGGGGCAGATTTGGAATAAACCGATTGGTGAGTTGTGGTTTTTGTACAGTTTATTCTTTATCTTTTTAGTAGTTGGTTTGATCGATTTATTGCACATTCAATGGTACTGGCAATTGCTTATTTATGGCGGTTTATTCATTCTTGTACAGACAGTTCAACTGCCATTCATGGTTTCTGGAACTTTTGGTTGGTTACCTTGCTTTATGATTGGAGTCGTTTTAAAGAAACATCAAGCTTTGTTGAAGAACAAGTTACTATTCTTTGGTTCATTAGGTGGGATGTTGGTCAGTCTGGTATTTCAATATTTTCTAGTCAGTGATTGGTACAACACTGATGGAATGGTACCGGCAACTAGCATTTCTAAATTATTGAGTATTTTCGTTTTCTTCTATCTTTTTAGTAATCTACATCCAAGTCGTTTATATAACTACTTCAGTAGATATGGTCAAGCTTCAATCGTAATTTATCTAGTTCACGTTCCGATTAAGACATTGTTGAAAGTGCTGCTCTTTAAGATTGTTTTATCAAATTACTTCTTGGTTGTATTGGCTTTGATTGCTGGGACTTGGTTATTGTCACTCTTCGTTTGCTTTTTGGTCAATAGAATTAAATTGGTCAGATGGATTTTTTATCCACGACTAGTGCGGAGTTAGACAAAAAGTACAAAACGATTCTTATAAATAACTACATAAGAATTCATGAACTATTATTACGGCAGAAGATATGGAAAAGGATGATAGTTATGTTATTAAATAAGAAATGTGTATATTTAGGGGCAACACTATTTTCAGCAATGATTTTGACATCATTATCAAATCAAACCGTTAAAGCCGATACTACAACTGATGGAAATACTAATGTGAGTGTTGAAAAGGCTGTACCACCAACTACTTCAACCACTACAACGACTCAAGCACCAACAAATAATACTGATGTATCAAAACTGGTAACAACTACGCAATCATCAACAGTTGATACGCAAACAGAAAAGACGCCAACCACGGCTACATCAAAACCAGTTACGACTACAACACAGTCAACAACTACTAATGTACAAAAAACAACTGCACCAACTGACAATTCAGTAGCAAAACCTGAAGTTACTCAAACTGCCAAACCAGTAGTTAAAGTGGCACCGACTGTAGTTAAGAAAACACCAGCAACTAATGTGGTAGCGAACAAGCCAGAATCGGCAGATACAGTCATAGATATCAAGGATCCGACACTATCATCAATGGTCAAATGGTCATTGGGTTTGAATGATAAGGACAAAGTAACCGTTGGAGAATTTCAAAAGTTTAATAATTCTGAATTTTTCCTAAATGAAACGGTTTATTTATCTGGCATTAATCCTAATGTGACAGATGAAACCGATACGCCAATTGAAAATCTTGATGGTTTGCAAGTTTTGAAGTATTTACCAAAGAATACTCAGGTATTTTTCCAAGTTAAATTAGCTTCAGATCCGAAAGCTGACCTCGATTTGTCACCTTTGTATGGAATTCCAATTTACAATTTTACTTTGGACGGCAACTATAGCAATGCTAAGGCTAAGGAAATTGATTTGAATCAATTGGTTAAATTGGATATTTCTAAAGCTACAAATGTTGAATTAACTGGTGATACTGCCGTTTCAGCTAATTCAGGAATTACGCAAGCACAATTAGAAAAGATTGCACCATGGCTGGTCAAATATGCTAATAACGGTAAAACATACAATGACATTGTTTTGAATAACGGTTCGATTTCTAACTTTTCGGCCTTGAAAGGTATCAATCGAACAAAATCGGTAACTGTATTCGTTAATCACAATAATGTAGCCAGCACTATACCTGTCTACGCTACCGCAAGTAAAGCAGGTCTAATCTTTACTGCTTTGCCATTTAAAGGAATTGATGGTGAAGATCTGGCCTCGACTTACCACTACACGACGACGGTCAAGACGCCTGCTGACGATAACTTGATTCATGTTAAAGGCGACGTTTATAAGATTGCCGATCCTGACACTTCGGCTAAGAAATTAACTTACGGCATTATTGGCGACTACATCAGCAGTAATGACGATTCGATGTTGCAGAAGAGCTACGGCAACTCAACTTTGGAATACTTCGGGATGTACTCACAACCTTTGATTTGGAAGACTTCAACTAAACCTGTGATTGAACCGACAACACCTGCGCAATCTACAGAGACTGGTGATTCAACTGGATCAAGTAACGTTCTTGACACTGCAGGTAATGAATCTAGTGAAACAACCACAACTCCAGTGGCACCAACATATGTTGATAAGAGTGGTGTTGTCAGAACTTTCAATGGTTATACAAAATTAACTGATATTGAAGGTAACACATTGGCAGTTGAATTAGGGCCTAATACCGGTTGGACTTATGACAGAGTAGTGGAAATCAATGGTCAACAATATTATGAAGTGGGAACTAATGAATACTTGTTAGCTGATAGTGGAATTACTTATACACCAATTCAAACGAGAACAGTTTTGGCAGCAAGTTCAGCTGTACCTTTGTTCAATTCAAAAGGTATTAAATTGAGTACAACTTTGCCAGCACGTTCCAATTGGTTAACTGATAGTAGTGCCACTATTAATGGAATCAAAATGTATCGTGTTGCCAGTGACGAGTGGGTAGCCGCTGATGCAGTGAATGTTTCTGGTAGTAAGGTAGTTTCAACCACATTCCCCAAAGTCTTCACTGCTAAAGTTAAAACACCAGTTTATTCGGCTACTGGTAAGTTATTAGATTATCAATTGGCAACTGGTACTTCTTGGAAAGTTGACCGTAAGGTTGTCATTAATGGAATTGCTTATTATCGTATTGCTACAGATGAATTTGTTCGTGCATGATGAGAAATCGCTAAAATCAAACAGATTTTAGCGATTTTTGTTTCCTATATTAAAGATATTTCCGTCTATACCTCTAATCACCTTGGCAAATATGATAAAGTTCATATGAGCACCTAAGGGTAGTTAGAAAATGTGGGGGAAAACAACATGCACAAAAAACACAAAAGTCACACATTTCGTAATGTATTTTTGTCAATTTTAGCTTTGCTCATCTTCGGTACAGCGGCATTTGGAATGTCACACTATCGTAGTGTCAAAGCAGCAATTAACAGTTCTTTTGCACCGTCTGGTGCGAATAAATCACGTAATGTCAGTTCAATTTTGAAAAAGAGGACTCCGGTTTCAATCTTATTAATGGGGACAGATAATGGAGCTTCTGGTCGTAATTATACGGGTCGCACGGACTCAATGATGGTCGTTACAATCGACCCTAAGACTAGAAAAACTTCTATTACAAGTATTCCAAGGGATGTAGCAGTTGTAGTTCCAGGTTACAAAGGGAAGTCACCTGCTAAAATAGATGCGGCTTATTCTTATGGCCAGGCTAAAACAGCTGTGACAACTGTATCTAAACTTTTGAACGTACCAATCGATTTTTATGCCTTGATTAATTTAGAAGGTATGGAAGATGTGATCGATCAAGTCGGTGGAGTTGATGTCTACGAACAAGGGGAAAAGACACATATGGATGGTGCCAAAGCCATTGATTATGTCAATAACGCCAATAACGATTATGGTCGTCAGTTACGTCAATTCGACGTTCTAAGTGCCATTTTGCATAAGAGTGACTCAATTTCAACCTTGTTAAATCAAAGTTTCTTCAACTCAATGGCTGAACAAACACAGACTGATTTAACCTTCGCTGATTTGAACGTTTTAGCTAAGAATTATTTCTATAATGGCGAAACGAATCAAACACATATGAAAGGTACAGCGGCAAAAGTTGCTGGTCAAAGTATGAAAATCGTCAAGGATTCAGAGTTGCAGCGAGTAACTAACTTTATTCGTGACAATTTGAATTTAGAACACGTCAAGACAGGTAAGATTTCTTATCAAAAGGGTGAAAAGATTACCGAACCAGCTAAAAAGAAGGACAAGAAGAAAAAGGTAACTAAGAAGAAGACCAAGAAAGAATCGACTAAGAAGGAAACAACTGACAGCAATACTTCTGATACTGATAGTGGAACAGCCAATAGTGCTGCATCTGATACAACTGGTACCACGAGTTCAGCAACAGGTTCTTCCTCAACAGCCGGATCCGGTGCAACAGGTAATAGTGCTGGAAGTACTTCATCTTATGGTAGCAATTCTTCAAGTGGCACATCATCTAGTACTGGTTCTTCATACGGAAGTGGTTCATCAACAGGTAACAGCGGAAGTTCAGCAAATAGCGGCTATTATGGTGGCGGTTCGTCATCTAATACCGGAAGCTCCAGTTCAACAACCGGTAGCGGCAGTTCTTCAAGTAATAGTGGTGAATCCTCATATGGAGGCGGTTCATCAGCATCTACTGACAGTTCTAGCAGTGATGTAAATAATGGTTATGCATCATCAGGTTATGGTGAATAAAATAAAAGGTTTCTTCAAATTTAAACTTGAAGGAACCTTTTTTTGTTACACAATTTCAAAATTGCTTTTAAATTGGATTTTAAAATTACACAGTATATATATTTAAGATGTAATGAAAAAGAGGTTAGTAATTATGGATAATAATAGTGTAAAAAAATCATAAGAAAGTACCGTAACTCTTATCAAAAGGAGGAAATGGGAGGACATCTTCTGGGAAATGAACTCTAATGTATACCTGACAAACAAGATATTATTCAAATTGTCTTTGATTCTTCCACAGGGAAAGGGATAAAAAAACGAAGACCTGCTTTGGTAATGAGCAATAAAGGATATAGTGAAATAACTGATTTGGTAGTTATATCTTGAGTTAATATGCTTTAATTCATTATCGTAGAAAATCAAAAATTCCACTAAATAACTAATCAAGTTATTTTAGTGGAATTTTTTGCGTTAGAAGTCATTGTCATCTTCAATAATATGTTCTTTAGTTTGATTGAAGATGGTAATAATATGTTGATCGCTCAAACGGTAGTGAATATTTCTACCACGTCTGGCGTTGGAGACCAAATTTAACTGTTTCAAAATGCTGAGTTGGTGGGAGATGGAGGACTGGCTCATGTCCAAGGTATCCGCAATCTCACCGACACTTAAAGGCGTTTCAGATAAAGCTAAGATGATCTTAACTCGGGTCATATCGCCGAATGCTTTGAAGATGTTGACCATGGCTTCCAAATCGGTATCATCGGGTAAACCTTGCTTTAAATTATGGAGAGCTTGTTGGTGTTCCATCTCAAAATTTTGTTCTGACATTTTTTGTTCCTCTTATCAAAAATAGGTTGCAAACTGATACTTTATTATATTATAATTCACATATGAATGAATGCTCATATATTCAATTGAACATGTAAACTCTTTCGAGGAGGACAACGTTATGAAATTATATAATGTCCAAACTGATTACAAAGTTAAAAAGAAAGCTAATCAAATAAAAAGTGAAATGAGTTCGGAAACAAAACTGACAATCACGCGACTATTGATTGCCTTCATTTTGTTGATAGTGGGGTCCAGTTCCTTTGTTCCGGAACCTTTTAATATTGTCTTATTGGTCGGAGCCTATCTAGTTATTGGGGCACGGATCGTTTGGCAGGCCATCAAGAATATTTTTCACGGAGAAATTTTCGATGAGAACTTCCTGATGAGTATCGCCACGATTGGGGCAATCATTCTCAAACAATATCCTGAGGCCATTGCGGTTATGCTTTTTTATGAGTTGGGTAATGTTTTTGAAGACATTGCTGTTAATAAGTCAAAACGTTCTATTTCAGCTTTACTAGAAGTAAAGCCGGCTTACGCAACTTTGATTTCAGGCGATCAGAATAATGTTGTTGATCCTAATCTGGTTCAGATTGGTGATACAATTTTGGTTAAACCTGGAGAAAAAATTCCACTAGATGGAACAGTTGTTTTAGGTAGCTCAGCAGTTGATACATCAGCTCTAACTGGTGAGTCGATGCCACAGTCGATCAAGGTGGGTGATACAGCTTTGAGTGGTTCGATCAACCAGACTGGAACTTTGCGCATCAAGGTTACTAAGCTTTACAACGATTCGACCGTAGCCAAGATTTTGGATTTAGTTGAGAATGCTAGCACCAAGAAGGCCGATACGGAAAAATTTATCACTAAGTTTGCTAAAATTTATACACCAATCGTAGTCTTTCTAGCAGTAGCCTTAGCAATCGTACCGTCTCTTATGACGAGTGATTGGAATACTTGGATTTACCGAGCATTAATTTTCCTAGTAATTTCTTGTCCTTGTGCTCTAGTTATCTCAGTACCATTGAGTTTTTTCGGTGGTATCGGTGCGGCTTCTAAGCAAGGTATCCTTGTTAAAGGAAGCAACTACTTGGAAGCCTTGAATGACGTGGATACAGTAGCTTTTGACAAAACGGGAACTTTGACTAAAGGTCAATTCTCAGTTGTGCAAGTTAATTCGGTAAATATTTTAGAACAAAAATTGTTGCAGATGGCGGCTAGTGTTGAGAAGAATTCAACTCATCCGATTGCTAAATCAATCCTTCAGGCTTACGAAGGTGAGTTATTGACCGTGACTAAAGCTGATGAAAAAGCCGGACATGGTTTAATGGCTCAAGTAGATGGTCAAGAAGTTATCGTCGGAAATGCCAAAGCACTCAAGCAAAACAAGATTGCTTTCACTGAAACAGATGCTGTGGGAACAGTTGTTTACGTGGCTGTCGATAACCAATTCTGGGGTGATATTGTGATTGCGGATGTGCCTAAGAGTGATGCTCAAAAGGCAATTCAATTGTTGAACAATCGAGGAATTCACAAGAATGTCATGTTAACCGGCGATAATCAAACTGTCGGTCAAGCAATGGCTCGGAAGTTAAAAATGAGTGCAGCTTACACGAATCTTTTGCCAGAAAATAAAGTTGAGATTATCAATGATTTATTGAAAGTATCACATCAAAACAACAAGAAAGTTGCCTTTGTTGGTGACGGAATCAATGATACTCCCGTTCTAGTAACTGCTGATATCGGTTTTGCAATGGGTGGTTTGGGTTCAGATGCAGCGGTTGAAGCTGCTGACATCGTCATCATGGGAGACGAGCCATCAAAAGTTTCCGAAGCTATGAAGATAGCCAAAAAGACCCGTCGTATTGTGGTTGAGAATATCTCATTTGCCTTGGTCATTAAGATTTTGTTCCTATTATTGGGAGCTTTAGGAATGGTCAACATGTGGCAAGCTGTTTTCGCCGATGTTGGAGTAACCATTATAGCTGTTTTAAATGCAATTCGATTGCAATTTATTAACTTTGATAACTAATATTGAACACAAAAAAGAGACCCTTACGGGTCTCTTTTTTTATAGACTTTCGGTCAAATTCCAGTTAACTCGACCTTTGTAATCGCCGGCTCTTGGTACGGTATTAGCTTTCAAAAGAATACCATTATCGGAACTCCATTGGTTACTAATATCGACCGTATGAGCTGCTAAACTGCTGTCTTTAGCAATTACAGGGTCCATATTTAATGGAGTAGCTAGGTTATCTTTATTAACGAATGCCATCGAAAGGTCAGATTGTTCGTCAGTAGCTGCGTAGTCCAAGTTGCCAGCTTTAGCGCTGAGGGTCCAACCAGCCTTGTAGCTTGTGACATTCAGTTTCCAATCGCCAGAACGGTTGATATAACCGGGCTTGAATGACTTAGGGTCAATTGTCTTGAAACGATAATTGTTGAAGTCTAGCTCCAAAGCTTTGGCTAAAATCTTTAAGTTGAAGGTTTCTGTGTTAGTCTTTCGCCCATATGGATCGGTGAAGTAGACAGACACCACAGAAGTATCTTTGTCTGTTGGTAGTTTCAATTGATCACCGGATAAGTTGAAACTCATATCAAAACTCGAAGTTTGAGCTTCGGTTGGATTAGGCAATTTGAGATTAATCGGTGTTTGATTGTCAACTGTGAAGACGCCAGTTAAATCATGATAGTTGAGGGCATAGTCACTATCGTAAGTGAAGTCCATTGGGAAGTAAATATTACCGCTAGGGCCTAGGACCGTTAAGTCATTAGATTTAGCAGTGATCTTTGGTGTTAGTTTAGGCACATTGACAGTAATCGTTGTGCTTGCACTAGCATATTTTCCATCTTGAACTGTTACTTTAACAGTATTTTTACCTTCAGCTAGGACGTTGTCTTCAGCGGGATTCTTTAGATAATCATCTAAAGTTTGAGTAACCGGCTTGTCATAAGCAATTGGTTTCAAAGTAATATCGATCTTTTTATCGTGGGCTACAGTTTTAGTGATCTTATGGACGGTGCCATCAGGATTGGTAATTTCATAAGTCTTTGTGGCATCTTCATCTTTAAATTGAGAATCATCAGAATACTTGTAGCTTCCTGATAGCGTGACTGGTTTATTATCATTAACCGTAATATCAGTTTTGTCAGGAGTGATAACTAATTCGCTGTCGGTTACGGTGATGTTATAGGTCACGGTATTAGAAACGAGTCCTTGACTGTCGGTTAGGTAAACTTTGATTTTATAGTCGCCCGGATCTAGAGTGCCTTTGGGGACATCTAGTGAATAGTCACCTGTTGTGGCATCTTTAGCAACCGGCACGGTCCAAGTACTCTTCATATTTGTGGTCTTGCCATTAGCGTCAAAGATTTCACCGTAAGCGGAAAGGTCATCACCACTGAATTTAGAACTAAATAGGTAACTAGCAGTTCCTTCCAGTTTAAAGTCATCAGTACTTTTGACCTTTTGTGTCTCGCTGTCTTTTGCGGCCACAATTTGTAGTTTTTGATTAGTTATTTTGAAACCATAACTCATAACATCGGCGTTATAGTAATCACTCTTATAGGAAGTATGTTCAGGACTAACAGTAGTTGAAGTGAGTGTATTACTGATAGGTGCGTTGGCAGTTCCGTAAATCTTGATGTTAACTTCGGTACTCTTCTTGGAAAGAGCACCAAGATCTAGATTGAGTGTCTGTACTTCATCACCGTCAGCATTTTTAGATGTGGTCAACTGTGAAGCACTGATGTAAGTAACACTATCGGGATCGTCAGGGTAGGTAATTTCACCGATTCGGTTATTGCTGTCATTTTGGTAAAGCACATGTTGTGGTAGCTGAAGTTCGGTAGTAATATCACCTGTACCAATAGCACCAGAAGTGTATTTCAAATTGTAGTTAAAGGCTAATTTATCGCCATCATCAACCGTATAATCTGAATCACTATCAGTTGGATTTGTATCACGACGATCAAGGTCTTTGATAGCACGATCTTGAGTAACATCATAAAGACTGGATGCATCAGTAACGTTAGCGATTGCTGGTATTTTTTCAAGAATAATGTCATTATAGCCAGGCAATGAATTAGGGGAACCAGTTGAACTAGTAAAGCCCCAACGAATCTTAGTCTGACCATCTTTTAAATTAAACTTTCTTAAATCAATTTTGATTGGATCATCAATATCACGAGGACGTTTATCCCAAGTGTGATATGGCTTAACAGTTCCGTCAGTCTCACGGTCATTGTAGACGTAATTGATGTAGCCGTAGTTACTATCATCTTTATCAGGTTTGTAAGTGAAAGTAAAGTGATGCCAAGCATCTTTACCTGTAGCGCCAGTAAGAGAGTCATAACCACCAATAGTAGCATTAAATATAACATTGTGGTGATGCATACCAAAGAAATAATAAGTTAGAGCCATCTTTTGTACGTACGTGTCTGGATCACCGGGGTAGGCCCAAGCAACATGTTGACCTTTGGTCTCCTGTGTTAGATGAGAATCGTATAAACCGTCGAATAGATCATCCGTTTTTTTATCGTTGAATTGTTCTTTGCCATTGCTAAGACCCGCACTCGAACTTGAATTATTAAAAGAATCAAATTCAAGAGCAAAACTATTTTGGATAGCATTACCAGCAAACTCAGTTGCATTAGAAACAGTAGCGGGCGAAGAAGTTCCTCCGTAAACGCCGAGAGATTCACCAGAAGCCGCATAGTTTTTTTCTGGATCAATAAACGAAAGTAATCCAGCCTTTTTATAGTACCGTCCAATTGCGTTGATACCTCTATCGTCGTTTTGTAAGACTAAAGCAATCCCGTCACCAGAAACGTTAAATGTTGGTCCAACGTAGATCCAACCAGTAATAGTCTGTTCTTTAGTCAAATCAAAGTAATTGTATGATTCAGTAGAATCATCAGGATTGGTCATACGTCCCCAAATGGAACCTACTGCGTTATCTTGAGCACCCGTCATTTGAATTACATCGACAGGATTAGGGTTCGAACCACCACCCTCTAGAATCTGTACAGAGTTTTTGGTGTCCTTAGAACCTGAATAGTCTGTAGGATATTCAAATAGATTACCAATCTTCATTCCGTTCGGAGCAGCCTTCAGGACGTCATCATTTGATGGTGCCACACTTGAGAAGTCCACAATCGCATGAACATTGGTTGTACACATAGAAAAAATTGTTAACGTCAAAAAGAACATAATCGTAGGTAGCAAATTATGCCATAACTTGTGATAATTCATATTAATTTCCCCTTAAAAATACATTATCCGTAAGCTTTCACGATTATTATAATATCAAAATATAAAATGTGCTATATATAAGATATAAATTATAATAATTTGAATTTTATTAAACTAATGACATGTTATGACATTGATTTAATAAAGACTGGTTGTTTCTGGTTAAAGATAATATCTAATAATTGAGGGAATAAATCATATTAAAAATTCGAGACAAAAAAAGAGACCCTAATTGTAATTAGAGTCTCTTTTTCGTACCAGATTCGTTTTTAACCTGGCAAAATATTAATAAAGTAAAGTAGAACAACGAAGACGAAGAAGAGGATGTACATAATAGGTGTAACTTCCTTGCCTCGACCTGCAGCCCACATTGTTAATGGGTAGAAGAGGATTCCGAAAGCAAATCCATAAGAGATGTTGTATGTCAAAGGCATTCCTACAATAGTAAGAAAGGCTGGCATAGCAATTTCGAATTTGTTCCAGTTAATTTGTCTCATTGATTGAGCCATTAAAATACCAACAATGATCAATACTGGTGCGGTAACGTTTGAAGTTACAACAGTCAATAGTGGTGAGAAGAACATGGCAATGGCAAACATGATGCTGACAACGAGGGATGTTAGTCCTGTACGACCACCGACAGCGATACCGGCAGAAGATTCAACGTAAGCGGCAGTTGGAGTAGTACCCATAACAGCACCACCTAGCATTGAAATAGAATCAGCCATCAAAGCACGTCCAATTCTAGGCATCTTGTTGTTCTTCATGAAGCCAGCTTGTTCAGCTAAACCAATCAAAGTACCAGCAGTATCAAAGAAAGCTACAAGTAGGAAGACTAGGACAACTGCCCAAAGTTTTGGATCTGATAGATCAGGTAAATGAGCGATACTGACACCAAAAGTTGGTTTCATACTTGGAATAGTAGAGATAACTTGTTTTGGCAAAGGAATCAATTTAGTTACTAATCCTAAAATAGTAGTTAGCACCATACCGATGAAGATTGAACCAGGAACTTTTTTAGCCATTAGTAAGCCAGTTACAACTAGTCCAAAGATAGTTAACCAAGTTGTAGGAACTGTCAGTGAACCCATAGCAACAAGGGTTGATTTACTACCAACAACTAGACCACCACCCTGTAATCCAACAAAGGCGATAAAGAGTCCGATACCAGACGCCATAGCCAATTTTAAATCATGTGGAATTGAGTCGATGACCAGTTCACGTAATTTAAGTACGGAAATCAAGAGGAAGAGAACGCTGGACATGAAGACACCAGCCATTGCCGTTTGCCAAGGAATTCCCATGGCTAGTACAACTGAGTAAGTGAAGAAGGCATTATCGCCTAAACCTGGAGCTATTGCAATTGGATAATTAGCTAATAATGCCATTAAAATAGAACCCAAGATTGCTGAAAGAGCAGTAGCTGTAAAGACAGCACCTTTGTTCATACCCGCGACCCCTAAAACTTGCGGATTGACAAAGAGGATGTAGGCCATTGATACGAAAGTCGTCAAACCAGCTAGAATTTCACGTCTAACAGTAGTTTGAGCTTCTTGGAGATGGAATAATTTTTCAATGAAGCTACGATTTGAATCTGTTGATGATTCCATGATATAACCCCCTAAGTTTTTTACTACTTAGAAAGTATTACAAAAATTATGGAAAATAGCAAGTAAAATACGATTAATTCAAGCTACAATTTGGATAATTGTTCGTATTTATATCTATATAATTATAATTGTTATCTAAAAGTTATACATTAAATAATTAAATAACGAATTATATTTAAAAAGCAAAACAGTCAACAACTCAAATTGAGTCACTGACTGTTATTTTCGATATTAACTAAATATATCTTCTTCAGGTTGATCACCACTGGCAAAGGTGTACTCTTTACCGATTGTTGACGAATTCTGAATAATCAATGCTAAAGCTTTAGCAACGTCAACTCGAGGAATTGTGTCATTTTCATTAGGTCCCAATAATTTGATCTTACCAGTACCATCTTCATTAGTTAGTGTTCCGGGATGAATAATTGTGTAATCGAGACTAGTGCCACGCAGATGATCATCAGCGTAATGTTTAGCAGTCATGTAAGGTCTGATACCACTTGCGTCCCACTTATTTCGATTGTCACTAAAGACAGAACTAACCATAATATAACGTTTGATTCCAATTGCTTCGGCAACCATCATTGTTTTGATAGCACCATCGAGATCAATTTCAATTGTTAGAGCATCGCTAGCACCACCAGCACCGGCAGAGAAGACGATAATGTCAGCACCAGACTCTTCAATTGAATTCTTAATATCGTCTAGAGAAGCTGTTAGATCGATAAATTGAGTTTCGATATTGTTTTCGTTGTAGGCCTTGATTTGTTCTTGACTACGCAATCCAGCAACAAATTCGATGTTTCTTGATTGTAATTCACCAATCAGTAGGTGTCCGATTTTGCCATGGGCACCAATAATAAGAACTTTCATACTCAAAACCTCCTTAGTTAAACATACTGTAGCAACATTTTTTTAATAATGCTAGTGTTTTGAATCTTATATTTGAGTATATTAGACTTATATACAAAGGGGAAATAGCGTATGAAAATATTAGGAATTTTGGCCTCCCATCAAGAACATGGTCTCAATGCCCAAATGTTGGATGAAGTGTTGAAAAATGTTGATAGTGGAATCGAAACAGAAACAATCTTCTTAGAGAATTATGATATTACGCCTCACAAATATCATGAGGACAATCCTGTTTTGGATGAATTGGCGCAGAAATTAATGGACAGTGACGTCTGGATCTTTGCTGCACCTACTTATTGGCGAGAATTGTCAGGAGTTTTAAAGAATTTTTTCGACTGCATGCGACCTAAGTTTGTCTATTTCAAACAAAATGGCGACACGATACCAGGTCCATTCAAGAATAAGCACTACTTGAGTATTTCGTCTTGTTACGTTTCTATATTAGAAAACTTTGTTACTGGTGTGACTGACGATTCATTTAAGACGATTGATCGAGTAATGTCCGCTGCTGGAGTAATTAAAGTAGGGGAAATAGTTTTGCCGAATACCTTTGGCATGAAAACCATTCCATATAATAAGAAGAAACTGTGTCAAAAGTATGCTAAAAAGATTTCTGTCAGAAAGAGAAAGGATGATTCAACCGTGAAAAGATATATACAGCTATTCTTTATGATTGCCGTGATGGCACTAATAACAATGGGGATTCAATTACCACTCTCAGGATGGATCGGTAACAATTTCTGGTTGAATTATACTAGTTTTACTATTATTTTCTTTGTCTTACTGGCTTGTATCTTGCACTTTGTAACGTTTGTCAAACATCGCCGTCGTTAAACTAAAAAAATCTCGGACAATTTATTGTAAATTGGTCGAGATTTCTTATTGAAATGTATTATTATCAGGAATGGTTCTTTACATTTGTATAGGAATTTTTACAAATGCTGAATGGTTCGATGAATCTAATTCATTTGGTCAATCTGATCCAGTACCTTATCATAACTTGGTTCGTCAGTTTGTACTGGAACTACCTCAGAATAAGTGATTTCGCCGTTAGGGTCAACTACCCAGACTGAACGTGCCAAAATGTCCAAGTCCTTGATCCAAAGATTGGATTTCTTACCGAAGTCGCGGTTGACATCAGCTAACATTTGCATGTTCTTCACATTTTCAGCTGCACACCAGTGGGTTTGTTCCTCAACAGTGTTAGTAGAAATGGTAACGAAGTTGATAGCCGAGTGACCATCGACTTCTTCATTGAAATGTTTAGTTTGAATACTGCAGACACTAGTATTGATGTTAGGAACGACACTGATCAATAATGGTTTGTTTAATAGATCACTGAGTTTGATTTCTTGATTGTTCTTATTTAATACGGTAAAGTCGGGGAACTTATCTCCAACAGATAGTGGTTGACCAATTGTGGCAACAGTTTGTCCTTTAAATTCCAAATTCATACGAATATTCACCCTTTCTTTTTTGATGCTAGACTCATTATAAGTTAGGGCAAAATAAAAACCTAGAAATTAGATTGCAAATTGAGGTGATGCCATGTTAATAGTAGGAAAAGATATTAAGATAAGAAATTTTACGGAAACTGACTTTCCTCAGTTTCTAGCGTTAGTCGGTGATAAGACTAATCATGAACTAGCGGGATTGGAATATAGCACGGATTCCAATTATGTTCACCAGTTGTTTGAAATGTATTGCAAAAGAGATGATGCTAATGTCATTGCTGAAGTAGAAAATAATACAATGGTAGGAATTATCGAGATCAATCATCGTGGAGAGTCCGCAGACCTTGTTTTGACACGAGAAATCGGCTTTGTTATCGATCAAAAGTATCGACAAAAGGGATTTGCGACAGAAGCAATGCAGTTAGTGATTGATTATGGATTTAAACAGTTGCACTTGAAAGAGATTTGGGCGTCCACTGAAGAAAAAAATCAAGTTCCTCAGAAGATTTTAGAAAAATTAGGGTTCAAATATATCTACAGTGCCGACCAAGCGCTTCCATTCGCAACACATAGCAATATAGTCAGATATTATCTTCTGAAGGAATAGTTCACTTTTTGTAAGAAATTCTTAATTATTTCGGAGTAAGCAAATGGTATACGGATGGTACTATACTTCTTGTAAGGAGAAAATAGACTGACTTTTGATGAGAGGTTTTTATATGAAAAAAAGAACGAGAACTAGAAAAAGTCTCACAGTCAAAAAGCGAATAGTCGGTTTCTTCGCAATTGCCGTTATTTTGTTAGGTGTGGTTGGTGGATTCAGTATTAACAAAGTTATTGCTGAATCTGACAGCACGGCAGGGAATGACGCTGCAGCACCAGTTGCGGTACTCGCTAAGACGTCTGATAGTAGTACTTCAGGCGCAGGCGGTGCAGCAACTAATGCTAACGTCTTAGTTGGTGATAATACTGGAACAAGTACCGGTAGCCAAACACAAGCTAAAGATACTGACTATACACCGTCAGTCAACGTCAACAACATGTCAACATACCCACAAACCGGGGATGCGCATGATACCGGATTAGTCATTTTAGGCTTTACTATTTTGATTGGTCTATTCGCTTTTTATGGATTGAAGTTCCGGAAAAGCTTCCAATCTTTACACGTTTCAAAGGTAACAAATTGATTCAATTCTGATAAATATCTTTTACAAATTATGAGATGTACGGTTCGTAAAATTTGGTATTATCTAATTGTAATCAAGAAAGACAAAAACAAAAAATAATTTTCTATATCAGGGAGGATATATCATGAAATTATCTAAGAGTGTTTTAGCAGGATCATTAGCAACAGCAGGAATCGTTTTAGGAGCAATTGCACCAACAATCACAGCACAAGCTGCTACATCTTCAGGTGCTACAGCTGCTGATGGAACTGTTTCATACAAAGCTGGTACAGATGTTGGACCACTTGGTGGCAGTGATAGTAAATTAGCAATTGCATATGATGAAACTACAGATGGAAAGACTACAGCTGTTGGTGAAGCATCAGCTCAATCAAATGCTAATGTTAAAGTTCAATCAGGTCTTTTGACATTAGATTCTGTTCCTGATTTTGGATTTGGTAATGCTGCCATTGGCACAACAGTTGCTTTGGATAGCAACAATCGTGATGACAGTGCTACAGATAGTCAAGATAAAGGTGTATTAACAGTAACTGATTCACGTACTGACGCACCTGGATTCACAGTTGATGCTGCTATTACAAACTTCTTTGCCGGTAGTGATGACAAGACAGGTCAACCATTTGTTTTGAATCTACAAAAGACACAATTGAAGAATGATAAGGGTGGCGATGTTTCAGCCGATGGTCCTAGATATACTACAGGTATCAATATTGCCGGTGCAGCTAATAAAGCCGGAAGTGCTGATTCAACAGCTCCAGAAGCTTCAACTATGATTGACTTGGATAAGGGTACATATACAGATGGTCCTATCAATGCTTCATTTACACCAACTGACAAGAACACATACTTGAACTTAGCTACAGATACTCCAGCAACAAGTGGCAAAGATGGTGTTCAATCATACAATGCTACAATTACATGGACATTGAAGACAAAATCTACTGTTACAGCATAGTGAGTATTTAAAATATAAATGTTAAAATGTTAACCACTACTACAATAGTAGTGGTTTTTATTTTATAATATAAACGACTTATGCATTGATTTTAAAAAGGGAGGTTCAAGTTTTGAAACCAAAAGTTAGATTCTTGTTTCTAATTTCATTTATTTTTACTATGATAACAGGATTATTCGGTGCTACTAATGTTAGGGCCGCAACCTCTGGTGACTATACGATTAAACCAGGTGGCGAAAGTAATGATGTCGTAAATATTGATAATGGATCGTATATGGTAACGGGTAAACCTGGTCAAACTGCACAATTGAAATTGATGGTTGTTAATAAGGCCAGTGATACACGTAATTTTATTTATTATGCAGCAACTGCCTATACTAATAATAATGGTACTTTATCGTATGATGATACGAATGTAAAAGATCCATCTCTTAAAATTCAAACTAAAGACGCGTTATCTCCAAAAAAATCAATATTTAAAGTTCCAGGCAATACAACAGCCACAATTACTTTAAACGTGACTGTTCCTAAGAAAAAATTTGCAGGTACTTTAATGGGTGGTGTAACAATTGCTCCATATAAAGAGAAGGCTAAAGGAAGCGTCTCAGATAATGGTACTTTGATTAAAAATAAGTTTAGTTATTCTATACCTGTGCAAATTCATCAAACTGGCCAACCTAAAGTACAACCTAAGTATTCAGTTAGAACGGTAAAACCTGGTTTGGTACAGACATTTAAGGGTAGAAAACAAGGCGTTTTAGCCAATGTTCATAACTCTACTAATTCATATGCAGGTACACTTTCTGCTAAGGCTGTTGTCACTAAAAAAGGTGATAAAAGCTTTAAGATAACTCAGAATTATAGTTCACAAGATATTGCTTCAACTACTAATTATGATTTGAGTATTCCGTGGGGTAAAAAAACTCTTCAATCGGGTAATTATCATTTGAAGTTAACTTATAAAACAGATGGTGGTTTGAAGAGTTGGGTTTTAAATAAAGACTTTGCAATCACAAATAACGATGCTGCTAAGTATAATAAATTAGCTGGTATCAAGCCTAATTATCTATGGTTGTACATCCTATTAGGCATTCTTGCTTTGGCAATTATCCTAGGATTAGGTATTTACTTAGGTAAGAGAAACAATAACAAGAACAACAACGGTGGAGATGGCAATCAACCTACAAGACGTCGTCGTCGTTAATATTCTTTGATAAATAATTAAATATTGAGCTGTTCCAAGACTTGGAACGGCTTTTTTAGTATTATTAGAGGTGAAGTAATTATCAGGGGCAGAACAATGAATAAAAAAATAATCTATTTTCTATCAATGGTATTCTTTGCCTTTATAGGCTTTATAACGTTTAACAACACTGTCGTGAAGGCCGATATTAGTAATGTTACAGTGACTCCCTTAATTGAGGATGCTAATAGTGATGTTACTGATAGGTTTGATATTGTTGGCAAACCGAATGCTACACGTACAGTTAAGATTTCTATTGGTAATTTCAGTATTAATAAACTACGTTTGAGAATTGTACCAACAAATGCAACAACTTCCATGGATGGTAAAATCGTCTATACAGACAAGGTTCGTGCAGGTCAGTATGGTTTGAAATATGCTTTTGCCGATATGACCAAGCCACAGACCTTAGTTTTGGAGCCGAATAAGACTAAAGATGTGACTTTTAAAATTAAATTGCCATCTGATAAGATAGAAGGATTAGTTATGGGTGGATTTAACATCTATGATGCAGCTAGGGATGGTGCCAAAGGTAATGCCAATGTTGCAGTCTGGATAACGGGCAACAATAAAGCTGTTGGTGGTATTATCAGTTTACATAATTTGGCTTTGGACGTAATTAGTCGAAAACCGCATATTATTATCAATTTGCAAAATAAAGAACCTGGTCAGATGAAGAATGTTATCGTTCATATGACTGTAAAACGTAAGAGTTGGTTGGATCGTTTCAATTTGGGACCTAAGGAAATGGTTGCCGATACGACGTATAATAAAGTTGCACCTAATTCAGCTATTCCGGTTGATTTTGATCAGAATCAGACACCAATTCAAGCGGGTGAATATGTTGTTAAGGGTGCGGCCCGAAGTGGAAAAGCTACTTGGACTTTCCATAAGACATATAAAATTACGCAAGATCAGGCGAATGATATCAACAAACGTTGTAAAGGCTTGATCTATAACAAGACCACAACTTATATTTTGATTGTCTGTGTCTTAGTATCATTGATTTTCCTTATTTTCTGGGCCATTTGGTATTCAGGTAGGAGTTAAAAATATGAAAAAACGAATAATATTATTTTTCTCAACATTGTTGATGTTATTAATTGCCTTTTTACCAGCAACAACGGTGAAGGCAGCACCAGACAAATCTTATGCTATTCAAGCAATTTTACCTGACAATCAAATTGACAAGAATGAATCATATTTTGATTTGAAGGTAACTCCTAAGAAGGAACAAACTTTAAAAGTTTTAATTGCGAATACTGGTACGAAACCAATTACAGTTACTGCTGAGGTTAACAATGCTTATACAGCTGACTCAGGTGTGATTGGCTATGATAAATACAATACTAAATTGTATAAGTCTAAGCTTCCTTCATTGACTTCATTAGTTGATGGTTCAAGGAAACAAGTTGTTAAGTTGGATACTGGTGAGAATAAGACGGTTGAATTCAAAGTTAAATCTCCAGATTCAGAATACGCCGGAATTATTCTTGGTGGAGTCACGACCACAGCGTCAGTCAGTCCTACTAAGTCAAAAAATATCAATATCAAGAATCAAGTGCGTTACGTTAAGGGTGTTGTTCTACGTTCAAAAGACGATGGAGTAATGCCTAGTATGCATTTAACTTCAGCTGCTCCAAGGGCTGTGGCGGGTTCAACTGGTATTTCTTATATGTTAGATAACACAGCTCCGATTAACATTAATAAAGTTAAATTGACTGCTCACATCAAACATAATGGTAAGACGATTAAGTACAACGCTGACAATTTGCAAATTGCGCCTAATTCACAATTCAATTACTTTATTCCGATTAGTAAGTTGACATCGGGAACTTATAAAGCACATATTACTTTGAAAAATGATTCTGGATTTTCTCAATCATTTGATAAAAATATATCGGTTCAACAAAAAGAAGTCGATAGTGTTAAAGATGCCATCAATCCTAAGCAGGAAAGTAATAATAAGCAGTGGATTGGTATCATCATTGGAATTATTGTTTTAATCGTAATTGTTGTTTGGATGTACTTGTACTATTCACAACGTAATAAGAACGGTAAAGGACCTAAAGGTCGTAGTGGATTGAGATTTGGTGGAAAACCAAAGAATGATCCTAATAAGACTACTAGATCTGGTAATACAAGATCATCTCGTCATAAGAAATAAGCTACCGATACCTCAAGCAAATAATGCTTGAGGTATTTTTTTATTCTTTTAATTAAGGTGGAGATATTATTTTATTGAGAATATAATAAGCTTGATGAGTAGGCTGAAGGAGGGCGTTAATTTGAAGACTAAAAATCTTTGGCAGAATGTTCTATTATTTTTTGCCAGTATTATGATTGTTCTTTTTAGTGCAACGACAGTTAAAGCTGATGATACGCCAACTGGGCTAAGTAATGATGATGTCTTGGGATATACACCGAATGGTTCTATCATAGGTAGACCAGCAAAAGATGGTATTTTTACTAAACCATCCAGTTTGATCAATGGTGGAACGAATGCAGCCGCTGTTGTTAATAATACTTTGAGTAATACGGTTTACATGACTTTTTGGAGTAGTAAAAATAATAATGGGATTTTATGGTCAAATGAGAAGAATAAGATGGATGTCACTAAGAATGCTTATTTTTCATTTTGGATAAAAACTCCTGTAGACACTGCTAGTGGTGGTGGATTAGCATTCGTTATGCAAAACGATCCTAATGGCACTAATGCTTTGTCGACTTTGAATGGCAATGCGACGGCACCAATGGAAACATTAGGTGTTTGGGCAGCGGATCAGAATACATCCCATTTGGCGAACGCTATTCAAAATAGTTGGGCACTAGAATTTGATAATTATCCTAACGTCAGTGGGAACGTGAATGATGCTTTTGACAAAGATTCGAGTTTGGATAGTACTCAATTAGTCAGTGACAAGGTTCACATTGCTTCGGGATATCCTGATGATGAGCAATCTTATTCACCACTGAGTAATGGGGCTTATTCATTGATTCATCAGTCACCAATTTATCGGACGATTGGTACAAATAGCGGTTGGCATCATGTTTCGATTCTATATAATCCGAATAATGATGGTAAGACGGCCAATATTACTTATAAATTCAATGATAAAAATATTGATGGTACACCTAACACTAATACTGGAGTAGATTCTGCTACAAATCCAATCGAGGCAGATAAAACGGTCGAAATCGACTTGAGTAAATTTAATTTAGGCAGTGATAAAAAGGTTACTTGGGGTTTTGTTGGTGCTGGTAATACGGGAGCAAGTGAATCTCAGTTGATTTATGAACAATTATCTTCATTGGCTGATGTTTCAGTTGATGCTAAAATCTTCGACTCTACTCAAAATGATCGCGAATTGACTTCTAATTATAAAGAAATCAATGCTGGCGATAATCTGAAGTTACAGTACGATTTGAAATACAATGGTGGACAAGAAGATGTTGGTAAAATCAAAACGACAATTGATGTGCCCAAAAACGTTACTTTAAATTATGGTGCTTCAATTAAATTTGCTAATGGCAATACGGAGAATATTTCTAATTCAGAAATTGACACAGCTAATAAGACTGGTGTTTTGACCCACACAATCAGTTTGGTTACGAACGTGTTGAATACGACTAATAATCAGGCTACGCTTACTTTAACTGGTACCACGCCAACAACGGTTGCTGACAATACGAAGGTAGCATCTAGTCATGTTCATTTTGCCAGTGATACTTATATTGGTGATGCAATGGCAACTGATTTTGTTATCCGTAATCCTAAAATCAAAACTCTAAATTTGGATGCTAGTTTGTCATCAACTGAGATTTCAACTATTACTAGTACCAATTTGAAGGGTTCACTTACTTATGCTGATGGTAGTGCCTTTGAAAGTGAGGGAGCTCTTTTAAATGTGACAGTTGATGGTAAAAATTTGAGTCAAATGGCAGTCACGGCTACTGATGACAATAAGAAGATTGATTTTTCACTTCCGTTTTATGGTAGTTCTGACGCCGGAACTGACTTACCTGAACAAGAGATTCTAGGCCCAGGTACACACACGATAACAATTTCAGCCAATGATCACTACAATAATAAATCAGAGACGAAGACCTTTACGGTGACAGTTGATGCGCAATCGTTGAAACTTGATTTAGGTGATGGTAACTTTTCATTTGCTAATATCCAATCATATTATTCTGGAGATGTACGTCGAAATGACGATTGGCAGGTCAATGTGATTGCTCAGGATTCATCGTGGTCTCTGTCAGCCAGTGGTACTTCTTTAGTGAACGACGATAGTGAGACTTTTGATGGTGAAATGTTTTATCGGGATGCCCAAGGTGAGGTAGCTGATTTGAATTCACCAACACTTATTAGTAATTCAGAAATTGAAAAGTCGGAGACGGGTACCTTTGATGTGACTAAGGGCTGGTCGAAAAATACTGGAATCTTGTTGCATTCAGATGGTGATCTAGTTTCTAGTGGAAAATATACAGGAACAATTAGTTGGACTTTGAATAACTCAATTTAGGTTAAAAATGATTCATTTTATGAAATAAAAGCTTTTATAAAGGTCGTCAATTGAAAAAACTCGGTAATTTATTACCGAGTTTTTTCAATATTTTGGACGACCATTATTATATTTTTTAATTGTTAATTAACACATTCTATTACAATTTTTTAGATGCATTTCCTAATGTGCTCATAAAATAGTTTGAAGACCAAAGATGGCCACTCCATAATTGTGATTTTGTTTCCGGGTATTTCTTGAGCCGTTCTCTAACCGATATTCTTTTTAGATTTTTTACGGTATTTGTTGGTGTTTTATCCGGTAAAAGAAAGCTGAAAGCACCAGTCTTCAGGCCACTAATAAAGATTTGTTTGAGGCATATAGGGGTTTCTTTAGTAAAAAGCGTAAGTTTCCTCGTTTCAAGAGCAAGAAGTTTCCCAAACAAAGTTATCAATCTAAGTTCGTAAATAACAACGTTGAGATCATTGATAACTCTTATATAAAACTTCCTAAACTTGGAGTAATGAAATATAAGAACAAGAAATCAATTCCTAGTATCATCAAGTACGTTACGATTCGTAAGTCATCTACTAGCAAGTATTATGCTGTTTTAACGGTTGATGAAGAACCAGAGCAATTACCTAAGACTAATAAATCAGTTGGAATTGATATGGTGTTTCTGATCTAGTCATTTGTTCAAACGGTAGAAAATATAAGGCTATACGGTTTGATAAAAAATTAGCTAAAAAGAAACACCATTGGGAAAAACGATTAGCTAGAAGACGTACTCAGGCTTTGAGGGACATTCAATACAAGAAAAAATTTGGATTGAGTGACCCAAAAACTTTAGAACAGTACAGTAATTATATAAAGGCTAAGCTCATGGTAGCTAAATACAGTGAAAAAATAGCTAATCAAAGGAAAGACTATCTTCATAAGATAACTCGTGAATTAGTTGAAAATAATGACATGATTGTAATTGAAGATTTGAAAACCAAAAATCTTCTTAAGAATCATAAATTATCACGTGTTATTGCCAACCAATCATGGAGTGCATTAAGACTAATGCTTGAATACAAGTGTGAATGGTATGGTAAAAAACTTTTGATAGTTAATCCATTCAAAACTAGTCAAATTTGTTCTAACTGTGGTTATGACGATGGTAAACACGGATTAAACATTCGAGAATGGGATTGTCCAAATTGTAGTATTCACCATGATAGAGATGTCAATGCAAGTAAAAACATATTAAATATTGGCTTGGAACAAGCCTTAGTAACCTCTACTGACTAGTTGAAATACTAGTTGGCAAGTATGGAATGTTCCTAGAAGCTCGGTATTTTAGTACCGACGTAGTTCACAGTGAAGGCGGCTTGATTATGAAAAAACATTTTCAAACGAAGACAGTTGATGATATTTCTGATGATTGGACAAATAATTCAGGTCTATTATTGGAGAATGATACTAGTAAAGAAAATGAGGCTGGTCAATATACTGGTACTTTAAATTGGACAGCAATTAATTCATTGTAAAAAAATAGACGGACTCGTTATGAGTTCGTCTATTTCTTTACAAAACTTTTTTCTTTTTATTTGTGGTGATTTTATTTTTAAGTTTTTTGACGTAGATTTGATTCAATTGAATCAATAACCAGATATAGTCTGGCCTAGTGGAGGAAATATCCCAGGGAATGACTTTAAGATTTCCTGGATACTTCTTTTTCTCGATATCCAATGGTAAGACATCCAATGAAGTGATTAAGACGTCGACATCATCGTAAACGTTACTTGGAACTACTTCAACGAATTCGAGATTACGAACTGTTCTTAAAGCAACCTCAGCGGCCTGATTACCTGGGTCAATTAAGACTTTAACACGGATGAAATCTTCTTCACGAATTGTTGAAATATAACTTGGCAAGATTTGATATAAATCTTTTGAAATTAATTCAGCCGCATTATAAATGCCCGGAAATTCATTTTGATCAACATTTGAGAAGAAGGTATAAACGTCTTTGTACAAGTCAGTATATGATTGTTCATTACCCTCAGCGTACATTGTATCGAGATGCATCAAGGAATATGGCGCCATGATGTAATAGAAAACAATATCACGGGTGACATAAGTCATGATGTGCTTCAAAGTCTTTTGATTATGATAAACAGTCATATCATCGTGATAATGCTCTTTAAGAAAATCTATAAAGTGATAAACGAGCGCGTAGAACTTCGGATTAATACGAGCATTAGTATTGATTGGTTGTTCAAAGGCGGTGTCACTAGGTTGAAAGGCTGTCTTTCTAAAGAGATTGATCAGCTTATTTTCATTATGTAAGGCATCTAGTGGCACAATTGGATAATCATCGTGAGTTAAAATCTCTTCACCTAGTTGTTGATTATCGAAGACAACGTTGTAATATGGCAAATCTTCAATATAATTTCGTTTGATCAAACGAATTCTGGAGATTGCCAAGAAATACTTCAGTTGAAAATGTACGATTGGATTGTCAAAAGTTATTCCCGCTTTGGCAATAATTTGATCGATTGAGTTCTCTTGAATAAGGCTAAATGGCCATTCTTGAGCATGGTAAGTATACCAATAGACATAATAAGCCATCCATCGGATATTTTTCTCATTACCCTTGATCTCAAGGGTTGAATTGGAAATTTTAAGTCCAAAGTTTTTAAGGAAGGCTCTGAATTTGGACATTCGACGATTGAGAGTTGATTTACTAGTAAAGTGTTCGTTACTGAAACTCTCAAATGATGGATTAGCACTGGTCAGGCCATAATTAAAGGCCTGAAAAACTACCGAGTTCTTAACTAAGTATAGGCGGTAAGTATCAATGAAAATTTTACTAAAGTCGATTGACTCAATCTTAGTGTCACTAGGATCGATATCAGGGGCGACATCGGCAAAATCTTCTAGCAGTGCTTGGAAAATGTTATATGTTTTTTGGTACGTAAATTGTAATCTACTACTAATATTACTCAAGTTTACTTCACGAGGAGGTAGCGACTTAATAACAGTTAGCATTCGATATTTCTCTACGTCTTGCTTAACTAAGAAAATTTGCTCCAACATGTTTGTTTCCCCCGGCAATGTTAAATTGTTAATTTAAAAAGATTAATAAATATAAGAAACACTACTTGCTACTATCTTAACATTTATTTATAATATTTTGTAATCAGATAGAGGCGCAATTTTTATTAGTCGTGTTTTGGAGTACGATAGGGTACCTTGAAAAAACATTAAAGGAAAAGTTGCCGAAATCATTTTATCCCTACTTGATAAAGTTGATTGGGCTATTACTTAATAGGTGGTAGACTGTCGTACGTTCAGAGAATGAGTTTCTTATTTTTTGAAAAACGTTGAGCTATTGATTATTGGGATAATTATAATCCTTATTGTCAGTAGTTCCTCTGATAATAGGGACTTTTTTTATGTCCAAATAAAAGGGGAATGAAAGATGGAAAATAATGATGTGAGTCGGTCGTTAAAGACTCGTCATCTATCAATGATTGCGTTAGGAGGTTCGATTGGAACTGGATTATTTGTTGCCAGTGGTTCTTCAATCTCAACCGCAGGACCTGGAGGAGCTCTGATAGCTTATGCGGCTATCGGTATCATGGTCTATTTCTTGATGACAAGTTTGGGAGAAATGGCAACTTATATGCCGGTCTCCGGTTCCTTTGCAACTTACGCAACTAAATTTATCGATCCAGCCTTTGGCTTTGCTTTAGGTTGGAATTATTGGTTTAACTGGGCTATTACCTTAGCGGTAGACTTATCAACTATTTCATTGGTTGTTAAGTATTGGTTCCCAAGTTGGACATCATGGAAAATAAGTTTAACTTTTATGATTGTTTTACTAGTAATTAATTTTATTTCAGTTGGATCATTTGGTGAAACTGAATATTGGTTATCATCAATTAAAGTTATTGCTGTAATCATCTTCTTGATTGTTGGTATCTTGAGTATTTTAGGTATTCTAGGCAATCAAAATTTTGTTGGTTTAACTAACTACACTTACAAGAAAGCACCATTTGTTGGTGGAATACCGGCAATTCTGAGTGTATTCGTTGTAGCTGGTTTTTCGTTCCAGGGTACCGAGTTGATCGGAATTACCGCAGGTGAATCTGCTACACCCGAGAAGAGTATACCTAAGGCTATCAAGCAAGTCTTCTGGAGAATCTTGTTATTCTACATATTGTCAATCGCCGTTATCGGTGCCTTGATTCCTTATACAAGTCCTAACTTATTAGGATCAGGAGCTGGCGATATTGCTATCAGTCCATTTACTATTGTCTTCAAAAAAGTTGGTATTCCACTAGCTGCTGGAGTAATGAATGCCGTTATTTTAACATCAGTTATTTCTGCTGCTAATTCAGGATTATATGCTGCCAGCCGTATGCTCTGGTCAATGAGTAAACAAGGCATGGCACCAAAGGCTTTCCAAAGAACCAATGGTCGAGGCGTTCCCGTATTTTCACTATTATTAACAGCTTTAGTTGGAGCCATCGCCTTGTTTACAAGTTTGTATGGTGATTCATTCTATGAATTGTTAGTTGCCGCATCAGGACTAACCGGATTCATTGCATGGTTAGGAATAGCCTTTTCACATTACCGTTTCAGAAAAGCATACTTGTATAAAGGCTATGATCTAGATGATCTTCGTTATAAAGCAAAGTGGTTCCCATTTGGACCAATTTTAGCCATTGTTTTAGGAATTATTATTATCTTAGGACAAGACGTAAGATCAATGGTAGATTTCAATATCGGAAGATTATTGATTAGTTATAGTGGATTGATTATTTTGTTCGTATGTTGGCTTTACTACAAGATTAGATATAAGACTAAGTTTTTGAAACTAGAAGATATCGATGTAAAACATGAACAAAAACACAACCGCTATTGATATTTAAGTTAGTTTAAATTATTATTAGAAATGAATATAACGCTAAGAGAGTGCCTACTCATAAACCTTTCAGAGAAGCGATGGTTGGTGAAAATCGCAAAGGCTTTTATTCCAGCATTCTGGCAACGGGTAATGCCGTTCGGGTTGATCCGATAAAGTCTGAAAGTGCAGTGTATTTGCGTACACTGAAACTGGGTGGTACCGCGAATGGTCGATTCGTCCCTTTATTGGGATGAATCGGCCTTTTTTTGTAGAGAGCGGAGCAGGGGCGTTCAGCTCCCGAGGATTAAGACTACTTATCTCAGTCGGTAGCGAAGCGCCGGCAGAGATAAGTTGACTTAACCGGAAGGAGTTGTCCCTGCGAAGCTCGTTTCCACTATAAAAAATAGAACAATGGTTATCAAAAAAAATTTCACCCCAAACCAAAAAAGAGTACAAACTCTCTCAAGCCAAAAATCAAAAAGGAGAATCTCAATGTTAGATATCAAATTGATTAGAAAAGATCCAGAATGGATCAAGAACAAGTTAGCATCACGTGGAGTAACTAGTGATGAAATTGATGAATTGCTTGGCTATGACAGCAAACGTCGTGAATTATTAGTTAAGAGTGAAACCCTTAAAGAAAAGAGAAACACTGTTTCTCAAGGTATCGCTACTAAGAAACGTAATAAAGAAGATGCCAGTGACGAAATTGCTGCTATGAAGCAAGTTGGTTCAGACATTAAGGACTTGGATGCTGAGCTTGAAGAAACAGAAGGAAAAATGAACTATATCTTAGTTCGTCTACCTAATATTCCTGATGATTCAGTTCCTGTTGGACCTGATGAAAGTACTAACGTTGAAATCCGTAAAGTCGGTGCTATTCCTAAGGAAGGTTTCAAACCTCGTCATCACTGGGATATCGGTGAAGAACTAGGAATCTTAGACTTTGAACAAGCTACTAAAGTTGCTGGTTCACGTTTTGTTTACTACATTGGCATGGGTGCTAGACTTGAACGTGCTGTTTACAACTTTATGTTGGATCAACACCAAAAGGAAGGCTATACAGAAGTTATCCCTCCATACTTGGTAAACAACGATGCCATGTTTGGTACAAGTCAATTCCCTAAGTTTACTGAAGACGTTTATACAGTTATGGTTGATGAAAACCCACTAACTTTGATTCCTACAGCTGAAGTACCTTTGACAAACTACTTTGCCGGTAAGATTTTGAATGAAAAAGACTTACCTAAGTACGTTACAGCTCTAACACCTTGTTTCCGTTCAGAAGCAGGTAGTGCTGGTCGTGATACTCGTGGTTTGATCCGTATGCACCAATTCAATAAAGTTGAAATGGTTAAGGTTACAAAACCAGAAGAATCATACAATGAACTAGAAAAATTGACAGCTAATGCTGAAAATATTTTGAAACAATTAGGACTACCATATCACGTTATCGTACTTTCAAGTGGGGATGCCAGTTTCAGTTCAGCTAAGACATACGATCTTGAAGTTTGGATGCCTGCTCAAGACAAGTATCGTGAAGTTTCAAGTTGTTCAAACTGTCTTGACTTCCAAGCTCGTCGTGCTCATATCCGTTACCGTGACGAAAATGGTAAGACAAAGTTGGCACATACTTTGAATGGTTCAGGACTTGCTGCAGGTCGTACCGTAGCTGCTATCCTTGAAAATTACCAAAATGAAGATGGATCAGTTACAATTCCTGACGTATTGGTACCATACATGGGTGGAATTACAAAAATTACTAAAGAAAATGCCAAATAAGTATTGACTCAATCCCAATAGATTGATAAGATTTAATAGTTCTGTTAAAGAGCTATTGAATTATTCCGGATTAGCTCAGTTGGTAGAGCATCTGACTGTTAATCAGGGTGTCGTCAGTTCGAGTCTGACATCCGGAGTTATAAATACTTAGGAAATCCTAGGTGTCTTCAATAGAAATACATCTAGTTCATTTGAATTAGATGTATTTTTTTTATAGGATTTCTTTTTCTTGCCGTGTTAGCTCAGTTGGTAGAGCATCGGTATCGTAAACCGGCGGTCACAGGTTCGACTCCTGCACACGGCATAATAAGAATGTCAGTTAAAAAAGAAGAGCCTTTGAATACTGTTAGATCAGCATTCAAGGCTTTTTTTTATTTGTAAAAATCCAAGAATGTCAGAGAAAATCAAATGACTTTGCACGAAAGTTTGCACGGCTGATAACTTTTTCGATTTTAAATTTGTCGTGCAAATTTTTAACAATTCATATGTATGCCTTTTCAAAGAAGATTATTTTACAAATCAAAGAATATCAAAAAAATGTTATAAATTTCCCTAAGCTATATAAATTTACTCGCATTAATTATATAATGACTGTATTAGATAATGAATTGAGAAATACCTCCCAGGGGAAACACAGACGTGTTTCTCCATTTTTTTGATAAAAAATAAACAAAAAAGCTAACCTGAAGAGGTTAGCTCATGAAATTGAAGTCGACAATTAAATCTATATTGTTGGCTTTTTTTATTCAACTTTATTTAAAGCATTTTGAACGGCTTCTTTAATGGCTTTACTTGAAGCTGAAGCACCAGAAACGGTATCGACATCGACAGAATTCTTAGCGACGATTTCTTTTGGAAGTTCTTCAACAGCTTTCAAACCGTAGTCGTCGGATTCACTTTGTTTCAAAACTTCGATATCTTGAATATTTTTGTCGTCATCAACTGTGACACGGACAACGATTTCGTTACCCATACCGGCAGTTGATTTACCGATATATTGATTATCATTTGTTTCGAAATGTTCTTCGGCAATATCGGAACCGAGTCCTTCTTCATGGATGCTGGCTGAAGTTTGAGCATCAACATTTGTGGTAGTAGCTTCAGATTTTACACTAGCAGCATTTTCACCAGCAATCTTACCAAAGATTAAATTCTCGGCTAAATGCTACCACCGTTGTATTGACGTCCCATCAAACTACCTAATTCACCGGCAGCATAAAGATGAGGGATTACTTGATCATCGTTGTCGACCACTTCGGCATGAGAGTTGTGAACTGGACCACCTTGAGTATTCAATAGACCTTGCACCATTGCTAGAGCATAATAAGGACCATCGTCAAAAGCAGTCAAGGTTTCAGGATCACGATTGAAAGCATAGTCACGTTTTTGTTCGGCAAAGTAATTGAAGTCTGTAATAGTTTTTTGCAACTTATCAACATCGACATCCAAAACTTTGGCCAAACTTTCAAGATTGTCAGCTTTAACGACAGCTTTCAAAAATTCTGGGTAAGGAGCATTTTTATCGTTAGATAATTCATCGTACTTCTTTTGATCAAAGACGACGTAGGGATGACGTTGAGCTAGAGGGATTCTCCAGTTGCCGTGGTCTTGAATGTGACCGTGTCTGTGGATTTCATTTTCATCGAAGTAACGAGTTCCATCGTCACCGACAACAATCAAGCTGCCTTGATGGAAAGCGGGCCAGTCAAATGGCAAAAATTGTGAACGTTGGCCTTTGGCAGGTTTAGGTGTCAACCCATGGAAGATACCGTATGATTCATAATTGTTCATGTTGTAAAGTTGAGCACCGACCTCGCTAGCCATTTTGACGCCAATACCTTTGTTGTAGAGAGAACCAATGGGATTCAAGCTAGTTTCGCCTAAGTAGTTTTCAATCATTTTAGGATTGTTTTCAAAACCACCAGTTGCCATTACAACACCATTATTGGCTTTAACGTTTAATAATTTACCGTCACGTTCAATTTGAACTCCGACAATTGCCTTAGTTTCTGGATTTTGAATTAAGTGCTTTGCAGGTGTTTGATAAAGGACATCAATTTTATCAGCACGGTCGAGAACTTGTTGACGTAAATTCTTCCATAAAGCTGAATCGGCCACACCTTCATGGACAGCAACTAGTTCATGGGTAGCTTGACCTCTAAATTCGGGATATTCGTGAGCCATAAAGTATAAAGCTTTGGAAACAGGTGATTCTGGATGTTGACCCATAACAAAAGGTTTTACACCCAAATATTTTTCTAGATAATCAGGAATTTTGTACAATCCCTGAATGAAAGTTTCCATTAAATCTTGATCATAAGCCAATGGGTAGGCCAAATCTTGATAATATTTTCTCAAATCATCAAGGTTGTCACCTGAAGAAATAACTTGTCCGGCGTAGCGAGTATTGCCACCTTCATGACCCTCGGGAGCTGAATCAGTAATTAAGACCTTAGCATTGTTGTCGGCCGCAAATCTTGCAGCAGTAGCACCAGCACCACCAAAGCCTAAGACGATTACATCATAAGTAGCATTCCAATTTAGTTTTGAATCCTCAAACATATCATTCACTCCATTTCCGTAAGGTGTTATGGTTAATATAACTCTAAATTGTGACATTGTGAACGTTTTATAAATCTGGAATTGAAATCGAGGATGAAAATGAGTTTAGTTAATAAGAAGTATTATGCCCTAGGAACCTTGATCAATCTGACCGTTGCGACTCCAGCCGGAGAGGAAGAGTTGGATGCAGCTTACGAGTTGATTAAAAATTTTGAAGATAAATTGACCGTCAATCGTGATCAATCTGAAGTTATGTCCATCAATTATTCAGCTGGAATCAAACCAGTAGCGGTACCAACTGACACTTACGATTTAATCAAACGTGCAGTATTAGTTAGTCGTCAGCATTTAGGTTTCAATGTTGCGATTGGACCATTGGTTAAGTTGTGGAAAATAGGTTTCAAAGGTGCTAACAAACCCAGTGATGCCGATATTAAAGAACGTTTACGTATCATTGACCCTGAAAGGATCAAATTGGACGATGAACAGCAAACTGTCTTTTTGGAAGAAAAGGGTATGGAAATTGACCTAGGTGGAATTGCTAAAGGCTATATTGCTGATAAAATCAAAGCCCTGTGGTTAAGTATGAATGTTGAAACGGGCATTATCGATTTGGGTGGTAATGTACTTTTAGTCGGTCCCAGTGTTCATGAAGATAAGATGTGGAATATCGGTGTCCAAAATCCAGTAGAAAAGCGGGATGTGTCGTTAGGTGTTTTGCATACTACGGCCAAGTCAATTGGAACGTCAGGTATTTATGAACGTAAACTAGTTATTGATGGTCATGAATATCATCATATGTTCGATTCCAAAACGGGCTATCCTATCAAAAATAATCTTGCCAGCGTGACGATTGTTAGTGATAAATCAATTGATGGAGAGATTTGGTCAACCGTTGGTTTCTATCAAGGTATCGAAAAAGGATTGACTTTGATTGAAAGCCAACCTGGTGTTGAAGCTATTTTCATCACGAAAGATTTGGAATATCAGACAACTAGTGGACTACGTGACAAGTTTTTTAAAATATAACAATTATATATCATAACAATTCCAAAATTGTGTTGATTTATATTGTGAACGAATTTACAATGAACATGTAAGATAATTATAAATAAGGTGATTGCTAATATGAATAAATTTATTGCAATAGTGGGATCTAATTCCAATAAGTCAACTAATCGTGAATTATTGAAGTACATGAAGAAACGTTTCCAATCAGCTGCCGAAATTGAGTTGGTTGAGATCAAGAATCTTCCAATTTATAAGAAGAGTGCTGACAAATATGTTCCTCAAGAAGCATTAGATATTGCTACTAAAATTGAAGCCGCTGACGGTGTGATTATTGCGACACCTGAATACGATCATTCTATTCCAGCTGCTTTATCAAGTGCACTAGCTTGGTTATCATATGGAATTCATCCATTTGTGGATAAGCCAGTTATGATTACAGGAGCTTCTTATGGATCATTAGGTTCATCACGTGCTCAAGCTCAATTGCGTCAGATTCTGGATTCACCAGAATTGAAAGCTAGAATTATGCCTAGTTCGGAGTTCCTATTGGGCCACTCATTACAAGCTTTTGATGAGAATGGTGACTTGAAGGATGAAAAGGTTATTAAGCAATTAGACGGGTTGTTCCAAGATTTCTTGGATTTCGTGAATATATCAAAACAATTAAATAATGCTAATGAAGTTAACAAACAAAAAGCCAAAGAATTTTCTTGGGATAAGGACTAGGAGAGGTAAATATGAAATTAGTAGGTATTGCAGGTTCAATCGCTGACCAATCATACAATCGCACATTATTGAATTTCATTGCAAAGCACTGTGAGGGTGTTGTTGATATTGAAGTTTTGGATATCAATCAAGTGCCAATGTTCAGTCAAGATGACGATCAAACAAATAGTTCCGTTATTCAAAAATTAAGTAACAAGGTTAAGTCAGCTGACGGCGTTATCATTGCAACTCCTGGACATAACCATACCGTTCCAGCTGCTTTGAAGAATGTTATTGAATGGTTATCATATGAGATTCATCCTTTTGATGGCAAGCCAGTCATGATCGTAGGAGCCTCATATCATACTCAAGGTTCATCACGTGCTCAATTACACTTGAGACAAATCTTAGAGGCACCAGGAGTTAATGCGGTTGTTTTGCCTGGTAATGAATTCCTATTAGGTAACGTTAAGACAGCTTTTGATGATAACGGTGAATTGAAGGATCAACGTACTGTTGACTTTCTTGATACAACTTTACAAAAATTTATTAAGTTTGCGAAGGTGATTAATATGATCGATGCTGACGACTATGAAAAAGAAGATTTATCAGCTTCAGGTAAAGTAGATACAACTGTAGAAGGTGTAGATATGGATGATCCTGATTGGATAAATAAAGCTGCTGAAAAGGTTAACGCTGTAGATGGTGATACTTATGTTAAGTTGGATAGTGGTTTGTTAACTGTTAACCAGTTGAACTACATGTTGAAGACTACACCGATTGAATTGACTTACGTAGATGAAAATAATCAATTTATCTATTACAATCGTTTCTTACCAACTGAAAAGATGTTGGCTAAGAGAACACCTGCTCAAGTCGGTGATTCATTGACTGCAGTTCACCCAGGTAAAGCGCGTGTTATTAAGCATGTTAAACAAGTTATCCACATGTTGAGAAGTGGTAAGACTGATTTAGTTTCAATGCCAGTACCTGGAGGAGATAGCGATCATCATGTTATGCATTACTACAAAGCTATGCATGATGAAGAAGGTAATTACAAAGGTGTTAATGAATGGGCTGTTGATTTGAAACCTATCGTTAATGAATACTTGAAACAAACTGGTCAAATGTTGGTTCCAGATCCAAACGCTAAGGTTGACGCTACTTCCGGAGCTTCAGAGAAATCTGAAACATCAGTGGATGCAACTGCTAGTGCTTCTAAAGAAGAAGCAGAAGAGGTCAAACCTGAAGTTGATGCAACAAGTAGTGCTTCAAAACATTAAATGAAAATAGACTTCCTTATTGGGAGTCTATTTTTTTATCTATTCAGACCAATTAAGTTTTGAACATAAAAAAAGCTCATCTGAGGGGGGATGAGCTCGTTTTTGTTGTACGAATGCACAACGACATTACCAGTAGTGTCGGGGGAAAGATATGAATGCTTTATGAGGGTTTCCAATTTCTTTTAAATATTAGATAGAGAGGGATTTGTTAATTAATTAATGAAAGCATTCAAAGTAAATTATTGTAATGGGATTTTTCTTAATTGATTGAGGGGATCAATTAAGAATTTAAATTTGTGAGTTAACGATATGAGGATGTATCGTAACTGTTTTAAGAGTTAAAGGAAGGAATCGCATCTCATATCTTTCCCCTTTCACAGTTATAAATATAGCATATATGTTTAAACATGTTGTTTCAAAATAGAACAAATTATTTATTTGTTTTTAGGATAAAATAATGAATTGATTGAGCAATAATAATTCGATATTGTGTTTTAAGGCCTTGAAATAAATTCTAGACACAAAAAAAGCTCATCTGAGGGGGATAAGCCTGTCTTTTCGTTACGATTATGTAACGACATTACCAGTAGTGTCAGGGGAAGGCATGAATGATTTCGATAAAATTTCCAAATTGAGGGATTTGGTATTAATAACGGAAAGCATTCAAACTGAATTTGTAATTGGGATAACTCGTAATAAGTAAAAATTGATTGAGGGGGCAATTTTTATTCATTAGTTCGTTTAGATTTTAGATCTCGGTATGAGGATGTGTACCGTGATCCATGTATCAAAAGTAATAAAGGAGGAATCATAATTGATTCATACCATATCCCCTTTCACAGTTATAAATATAGCACATATTTTTAAACATGATTTTTCAATTATCGTAAAAATAATTGTTTGTTTTTAATATCACAATATTTATTTATTGCAATTAGAAATATGTTAATGGATAAGATTTCATGAGGGATGGTAGTTAAATAATTTAAGTAATTAATTTAGTTTGAAATTAATAATCAATATTTATTAGAAAAGATATCTTTTTTATATTCGAATTAATAAAAAAGAACAAAAAAACAGCTCATCTGGGGGGACGGGCTTGTTTTTTGTTACACACATTGGTGTAACGGCATTACCAGTAGTGTCAGGGGAAGATATGAATGCTTGTGAGGTTTCCATATTTGTCAAATAGAGAGGGATTTGTTAATTAATTAATGAAAGCATTCAAAGTAAATTATTGTAATGGGATATTACAAACGTATCTTTTGAGTAAAAATTGATTGAGGGGGGCAATTTTTATTATTGATACGAATGAACTTTACAGGTTAACGATATGAGGATGTGTATCGCAACCTTCATTAAGAGTTAAAAAAGGAAGGAATTGCATTTTCATATCTAAACCCCTTGCACACTTATAATATACCACATGTGTTTAAACAATTAAATTCATTTTCGAAAAAAATATTTATTTGTTTTTAATATCACAAATTTAATCATTTATTAGATAATAGCGTTATCATAAGATTTTTGTTGATAAAAGATAATCCACAAATATGAAGGAAGTGAGGATTAAGAATTAAATTTATCTGCCGATATCAAGATATTATATAAGTGAAATATATTTTTTAAATATCTTGTAAACGCTTTTAATGTATTAGTGAATAAATTATAATAATAAGAAAAAGGGACGGTGTCTATTATGAAAGTAAGTATTGTAGGTTGTACACATGCAGGAACTTTTTCAGCAATGAACATTTTGAAGGAGCACCCAGACTGGGAAGTTTCCGTTTTTGAAAGAAATGATAATTTATCTTTTCTATCCTGTGGGATTGCACTGTGGGTAAGTGATCGTGTTTCAGACCCTAATAAGATGTTCTATGCCAGCCCCGAGGCATTAACTGATATGGGTGCACATATGTATATGCAACATGATGTAACTGATATTGACTTTGATAACAAGAAATTGTCAGTGAAAAGTTTGGCAAATGGTGATACTTTTAGTCAACCATATGATAAGTTAGTAATCACAACTGGCTCAGCTCCAATTATTCCACCAATTCCTGGAATTAATTCAGATCGTGTTATGTTGTGCAAGAACTGGACTAATGCCAATGAATTGAAAGAAAATGCCAAAGATATTAAGAGTGCTATTGTTATTGGTGCTGGCTATATTGGTGCAGAATTAGCTGAAGGTTATGCTACTTTAGGCAAAGAAACAACCTTGATTGATGCTTTACCTGATGTTTTGGCTAAGAACCTTGATCCGAATATGTCGGCCGTTGCTGAAAAAGATTATATCGATAATGGTGTAACTTTAGGTTTGAGTGAAAAAGTAGAGTCATTTGAAGAAACAGATCATAGTGTAATTGTTAAAACCGATAAGAATACTTACGAAGCTGACATTGCCGTTATGTGTGTTGGTTTCCGTCCTAATACAAAGATGTTCGCTGATAAATTTGAAACTCTTCCAAATGGTGCATTAGTTGTGGATAAATATATGCACACAAGCATTCCAGATGTTTATTCAGCTGGTGACGCAGCATCTGTTCATTACAATCCAACTGGTGACAACCAATATATTCCTTTAGCAACTAACTCAGTTCGTCAAGGTATTCTAGTTGGTAAGAATATTGAAAAAGATACCGCTGAATATATGGGTACACAAGCTAGTTCAGCTGTTGAATTGTTTGGCAGAACCTATGCAGCAAGTGGATTGACTAAGGTTCATGCTGATGCTTTGGGTAAGAATGTTGCTGAAGTTTCACTTGAAGACAACTATCGTCCTGAGTTTATGTTATCAACAACTCCTGTTCTAATGAACTTAGTTTGGGATCCTGAGACAAGAGTAGTTCTTGGTGGTGCTTTGACAAGTAAATATGATGTATCACAATCAGCTAACTTGCTATCACTTGCTATTCAAAAGAAAGTTACAATTGATGAACTATCAATGGTTGATTTCTTGTTCCAACCAAACTTTGATAAACCAGTTAATTACGTTAGTGCTTTAGCAGGTGCTGCTGTTGAAAAAGCTGATTCAACTGTTAATGAATAATTGAAGATTATGAGGGTGGCTTTGGGGCCGCCTTTTTTTGTATAACCTGTGTGAAATCCTTGGGGGTGATGTTGATGGAAGATGATGATTTTATCATGCGTCAGATTAAATCTTTTGCTGAGTGCTTTGGAGCTGTTCTGGGAAAAGGTAAGGCGAGAAATGAAGTAGTCTTTGAACAGCAACAGAATCAAAAAGGAAGATTTATACTGATTTGGATCAATTATTGTTGCATCGTAAATATGAAGAAGCCATTCATTATGTTTATGCACAGAAATTTGAGTTAGATATTGATAGTTATTATAGGTTGGGTATGTGGTTATATGGTAAATTGAAGAATGTTTCTGGAGTTGATGCTGGAATGGTGAAGGAATTTTTAAAACAGATTGAAAAATGTCCTAGGCAGTAAATAACCATGGTTCTATGCAGAATGGTGGAAACGAGCTTCGCAAGGGAACCCATTCCGGTTTGCTACAGTACTGAAATTGCCCGCATAGTGCGCGTGCGATTCCAGTACTTAGGCAAATCCTCGTGGGTTGGGCACCCTTGCTCCGCTCTCTAAAATTCATAAATTATTCTTATTTTGTTAAAACTCCTTTCATAAAATCACGTTACTATGTATACATAGTCAAATATGGCTATTCAAAAAACGAGGTGAATGCTTATGAAAAAACATCCGATTCTTGTTCTCACGGGTGTATCTGTCTTAGCTACTGTTTGTACTAAGATGATCAGAAGTCACAATGAAAAAAAGTTTTTAAACTAATTAAAAAGTACTAACATTCAAATCAAAAATACAACCATTCAAACAAATAACTATTTAACTGACCTGAGGTAATAATATGAAAAACGATAATAACATGGGCTTGCGTAAGCAAGCCTTTTTTGTGTTCTCGACGTTAATAATTTTACTTATTGCTTAATATCTCATATTATTTTGGTAGTTAGTAAGGAGAGTTTTGATATGGCAAAACGTCGTGTGTTTTATTATTCCGGAGCTTTTATCATTAATCTGATTATTATTTCGATTATTTTTGCCTGTACTGGTTTAGTTCCTTTTGGTAGTAATAATTTTTTGAGTAGTGACTTGGGAACTCAATATTTAACGTTCTTGACGGAGCTTAGAAGGCAACTGGTATCGGGAAATTTGCATTTATATTTGTTTAGTCAATCTTTGGGTGATAATTTTTTTCCTGTTATGAGTTACTATTTGTTATCGCCTTTTAATCTATTGTTGGTTTTCTTTAGTGCACGAAATATTCCAATTGCAGCTGATATTTTGATTATGCTCAAGATATCCACAATGGGTGTAACGATGGCGTTCTTTTTAAAAGAGTACTTTCAAGAGCGAAGCATTGTTAATTGGATGTTTACAATTGCTTATAGTTTTTGTGGTTTTGTAGCGTCATACTTCTATGATCTAATGTGGTTAGATGCTTTAATTATGTTGCCTTTGGTAGCTGTTGGTGTAATGCGTGTAATCAAGCATCATCAGTATGTGCTATATTATTTTTCTATTCTGTTTTCGATTATCTTTAATTATTATTTGGGATACATGCTCTGTATTTTTTCACTTTGTTTCTTCATCTTTATTGGATTAGAAGATAATTTATTCCATCGGCAAGATAAATGGTTGGTTATCAGACGTTACTTGATTTCTTCTGTTCTAGCAGGATTAAGTTCAGCGGTGGTTTTGTTGCCAACTTTAATAGGAATGTTAAAAACGGCTAAGACCTCATTTAATATCCTCAATTATTTGCCCTCAGCTCGTTTTGGTTTAGAAGCTTTAACTGAATTGGGTATTGGAGGTAACAGTTTTGACCAGCGTCTGGAACATGGCCCATCCGTTTTTATGACATCGACAGTTTTGATTTTATTATTAAGTTATTATCTTAGTTCACGTGTTAATAATCGTGATAAACAGAATTCAGTCTTTTTATTGGGAATTTTGCTTATCAGTATGTTTGTGACAACTTTTAATACGATGTGGCACATGTTTCAAAACCCAGCTGGTTTTCCATTTCGTAATAGTTTTATCTTTTCTTTTGCCTGTATCTTTATTGCCCGCAAGGCTTGGCAGAGTGGAGTGGTTAATGAACTAGGCGTTATAACGAAGGCTACCTGTGTCGCCGGAATATTAATTTGTTTAGGATATTTAACCGAGTGGCTCCTACCTAAGGTGATTGAACAATTAGGATTTGACAGTATCAGTTTGAAATACAGCATAGGTTACTTCTGGTTGAGTCTAGCCTGTATTATTCTTTCAGGATTATCACTTTTACTATTAAATCGTAATAAGAATTTCTTGTTGATTTTATTTTTAATGATTAGTTTTGAAGTGATTGCTAATTTTAATTCGGTGATGGCAACGGCTGACTTTGGAAATCAGGCTATTTACGAGAATGAATTTGATCGTGAGAACACCATTTTAAAAGAAGTAAAAGATCGAAGTAATTTGGGACATCGAATAATTGTTTCTAAATCAGGATTGAATAAAGCTTTTCCTGAAAAATATAATAACTATAATGATTCCATTTTGTTCAACATCAATGGCTTAAGTTTATACAGCTCGACATTGAATCAAAATACTTTGGAAATGATGAAAGACCTAGGTTATTTTAGTCTTAATGTCAGAAGGATTAGTTATTATGGTGGTACTAAATTAACTAATGCTTTGCTGGGTGTTTATTATCGAGTACGTCAATGGAGTAATCATTACTATGTAGAAGAGAACTATGATGCTCCAACTTTAGGATTTTTAACTGATAATAATATTTATGACTTTAAGATGAAAACTGGTCAGGCCTTGTCTAATCAAGAAAGATTGTGGCAGGCTCTGAATGGAAGTAGTGCCGAATACTTCAAAAATTCACTCTTAACCAGTATGCAACAAAGTACTGTCGGCAATCGTAAATTATATAATTATCAATTAACTACGAGAGCAACAGGACCGTTATATTTTTATGTAACGCCCTTTAATTATGATAAGTCGAAGATCTATGTTAATGGCAAACGCATTAAGACATCACCAATTAATGTTTATAGTGCAGCAACGTTATATTTGGGTGATTTTAAACGAAATAAAAAATTAGAAGTGAAAATTCTAACGAATAGATCTTTAGGTTTAAATCCTCGATACTTTCAATCACTGGATCAAACTAAATTTGATTTATCAGTAGATAATCTAAAAAAAACGATCTCTACATGTCAAATCAGATTTGAATCATGATACGGTTCGCGGTTCAATTAATGTGGATCAAGATTCACCGTTATTATTGAGTATTCCATATGATAATGGATGGAGTGCGTATGTTGATGGAAAAAAAGCTAAAATTAATAAGGTGGTTTCAAATTTGATGGCGATTGACCTCAAAAAGGGACACCATAACGTAATTTTAAATTATCAAGTACCTGGTCTAAAGCTAGGCTGGCTTGTTTCTGCCATTGCCGTTATACTGTTTATAAGTTTTCTTTTGGTAGTTAAATCAAAGGATAAATTACGAAATAAGTTATAACTAATTTTAGTAAAAATTATCGAAATATTTGCAAATTTCTGTAGATGTTATAAGATTCTGATATGAAACGTTTACATTAAAGGCGGGGTGAAATTTAATGTCCAATGAATATATTATGGCGATAGATGAAGGTACAACTAGTACTCGTGCTATTATTTTTGACCAAAAGGGAAATAAGATAGCTGATGCTCAACGTGAGTTCACACAGTACTTTCCTGAACCTGGTTGGGTAGAACATGATGCTAATGAGATTTGGAATGCTGTGCAGTCAACTATAGCCAATGTTTTTATTGAATCAGGTATTAAACCAGATCAAATTAAGGGTATTGGTATTACGAACCAACGTGAAACTACGGTGGTTTGGGATAAGACAACGGGTCTTCCTATTTACAATGCGATTGTTTGGCAAAGTCGTCAGACTACTGATATAGCTGAGAAGTTAGCTGGTCGTGGTTATGGTGAGATGATTCATGAAAAAACTGGTTTGCTGATTGATCCATACTTCTCTGCTACAAAAATTCGTTGGATTCTAGATCATGTTGATGGTGCCCAAAAACGTGCTGAAAATGGCGAACTTCTCTTTGGAACAATTGATAGCTGGTTACTTTGGAAGCTGTCTGGTGGAGCTGCTCATATAACTGATTATTCCAATGCCAGTCGTACAATGCTTTTCAATATTCACAGTTTGGAATGGGATAAAGATATTTTAAGAATTCTAAATATTCCACAAGCAATGCTACCAGAGGTACGACCTAATTCTGAAGTTTACGCTAAGACAAAAGATTATCATTTCTATGGTTCAGAAGTTCCTATTGCTGGTATGATTGGTGATCAACAGGCTGCCTTGTTTGGCCAAATGGCCTTTGAACCGGGGATGGTTAAAAATACTTATGGAACTGGTGCTTTTATTGTTATGAATACCGGTGAAAAGCCCCAATTATCTGATAATAATTTATTAACAACTATTGGTTATGGTATTAACAATAAGGTTTATTATGCACTTGAAGGCAGTATCTTCGTAGCTGGATCAGCTATTCAATGGTTACGGGATGCAATGAATTTAGTTGATTCTGCACCTCAATCTGAAGAAGCTGCTCTGGCTTCAATGGATCAAGATGAAGTATACGTAGTACCAGCTTTCACAGGCTTAGGTGCTCCATACTGGGATGCTGATGCCCGTGGTGCTGTCTTTGGTTTAACACGTGGAACAACTAAGAATGACTTCATTAAGGCCACTTTGCAATCATTGGCTTATCAATCACGTGATGTTTTGGACACGATGAAGAAAGATACTGGCATCGAAATTCCAACGTTGAAAGTAGATGGTGGTGCAGCAAATAATCGTTATTTGATGCAATTCCAAGCTGATATTTTGCAGACACCGGTTCAAAGAGCTAAGGATTTGGAAACTACTGCTTTGGGAGCTGCCTTTTTAGCTGGACTAGCAGTAGGCTATTGGGATAATCTAGACGATATTAAGAAACAATATGCTACTGGTGCTACGTTTGAACCTAAGATGGATCAAGAACGTGCCGATTACTTATATGAAGGTTGGCGTGAAGCAGTCAGTGCAACTAGAAAATTTAAGCATAAGACAACTAAATAAAAGGCGAAGTATCGCCTTTTTTGCTGTTTAGGAGTTAGAGATGGATAAAGATTACATTTTAGCAATTGATGAGGGAACAACAACAGCTCGAGCAATTATTTTTGACCATAACGGTCAACAAGTAGCGATGGCGAGACATCCAATTAGACAAATTTTGCCTGATCCAGGTTGGGTCGAACACGAGCCAAATGAAATATGGAATGCTGTACAAACAACTATTGCAACTGCTTTGATTGATTCAGGAATTAAACCCAAGCAAATTAAAGCGATTGGAATTGCTAGTCAAAGAGAAACAACAGTTGTTTGGGATAAAAAAACGGGACTTCCTATATATAACGCTATTGTTTGGCAGAGTCGTCAGACTTCTAAATTAGCCAATGATTTTATCAAAGCGGGTTATAAAGACGAAATCCATCAAAAAACTGGATTGATCATCAGTCCTTATTTTTCAGCGACAAAAATTCGTTGGATCTTGGACCATGTCGATGGTGCCCAAGAGCGCGCTGAAAAAGGTGAACTTTTGTTTGGAACTATTAATACTTGGTTATTATGGAAATTAACCGACGGCGAAAGTTTTATGACTGATTGCGCTAATGCTAGCCGAACAATGCTTTATAATATCAACACACTTCAGTGGGATGATGATTTGTTAAAAATCTTTAATATTCCTAAAGTGATGCTGCCTGAGGTTAAATCTAATTCAGAGGTTTTCGGAATAACGAAGAACTATCAATTCTATGGTTCAGAGATTCCTATTTCTGGAATGACGGGTTCACAACAGGCCTCGTTATTCGGTCAAATGGCTTTTGAACCAGGGATGGTAAAAAATACTTACGGTACGGGTGCCTTTGCGGTCATGAATACCGGTAATAAACCCGCTATGTCAGATAATAATTTATTGACGACAATTGCTTATGGAATAAATGGTGAAATCAATTATGCGTTGGAAGGTAGTGTGTTCGTTGCTGGAGCAGCCTTACAGTGGTTACGAGACGATATGAAGTTGATTAACTCTACACCTGCAACTTCCGATGCAGCTAAGAGTTCGACTGATAACAACGAAGTCTATGTGGTACCCGCCTTTGCTGGATTAGGTGCACCATACTGGGATAATGAAGCTCATGGAACTATCTTCGGTTTGACTAGGGGAACGACCGATAAAGATGTTATTAAAGCTACTTTGCAAGCCATTGCTTATCAAACAAAGGATATTATTGAAACAATGAGTTCTGATTCTAAGATTCCAATTGAAGTCTTAAAAGTTGATGGGGCCGCCTCTGCTAATGACTATCTCATGCAATTTCAAGCAGATATTCTGGGAATATCACTTCAAAGATCATCTGAATTGGAAACCACTTCTTTAGGTGTTGCCTTTATGGCAGGCTTGGGAGTAGGCTATTGGAAAGATTTGGATGACATCAAAAAAAATTATCAAACCGGTAAAACTTATCAACCTAAAATGTCAGAATCCGTACGTACAAATCTATATGATGGATGGAAAGATGCTGTTGAAGCAACGATGGCTTTTAAACATAATATCTAATTTAAATAAGAGCCTATCTTAAAAGACTCTTATTTTTTATTGTTGATATAAAAGGATTCTTATGAATTTTATTAAAAAAACTTTGACATGAAGTTTTTGAAAGTTTAATATTAATACATCATTGTGTAATGTGAGGAGAATTTTTTAATGGATGAGAAGAAGGACCGAGGATTTTTCGGTCAACCGACAGGTTTACGCACCTTGTTCTTAACTGAATTTTGGGAGAGATTCAGTTATTACGGTATGCGTGCCATTTTGCTTTTCTATATGTACTACGCTGTAACTAAGGGCGGTCTAGGAATGGACCGTACTACAGCCGCATCTGTTATGTCTATCTATGGTTCATTAGTTTATATGTCCAGTGTCTTAGGTGGATTTATCAGTGATAGACTTTTAGGAGCCAGAAGAACAGTCTTCTGGGGTGGTGTTGCCATTATGCTTGGTCATATTGTGCTATCACTTCCTATTGGTGAAACGGGATTGTTTACATCAATTGCTCTTATCGTTATTGGTACCGGACTTTTGAAGCCAAACGTATCCGAAATGGTTGGTGGATTATATAGTGAAGGGGATCCAAGACGTGATTCAGGATTCAGTATTTATGTCATGGGTATTAACTTAGGCTCATTATTTGCTCCACCAGCTGTAAATGCTATGAGTAATCAATTTAATTTCCATGCTGGTTTTTCACTAGCTGCTATTGGTATGTTTATTGGTTTGATTGTTTACTGGTGGGATGGTCGTAAGTATCTTCCTGAAGAAAGTTTACATGCTCCAGATCCAATCACTGACAAAGAACGTACTAAGTTCTTCCAACGTGTTGCTCTTGTAGTATTAGTATTGGCTATTATTGTAATTGTAATGATTTTTGCTCATGCCTTTACAATCGATAACATCATCACAATTATCAGTATTCTAGGTATTGCTTTACCAATTGGATACTTCATTATGATGCTTTCAAGTAAGAAAGTTACTAAGGTCGAAAGATCACGTGTACTTGCTTATATTCCTTTGTTCTTAGCTGCAGTTATCTTCTGGGCAATTGAAGAACAAGGTTCAGTTGTTTTAGCTTTATTTGCTGCTGAACAAACAAATCTTAACTTTGCAGGATTTAAGTTATCAGCCCCATTGTTCCAAATGCTTAACCCATTCTTTATTATTATCTATACACCATTCTTTGCTTGGTTATGGATCAAATTGGGCAGACGTCAACCATCATCACCATCTAAATTCTGGATGGGATTAGTTGCAACGGCTATTTCATACTTTGTCTTGATCATTCCTTTGATGGGAATTGCACCAGGGGCAAAAGTTAGTCCACTTTGGTTAGTATTAAGTTGGGGTATTATTGAAATTGGGGAAATGTTGATTTCTCCAGTTGGTTTGTCAGCTACAACTAAACTTGCTCCTAAGGCCTTCAGAGGTCAAATGATGAGTATGTGGTTCTTAGCTGATTCTGCCGGACAAGCTGCTAATGCTCAAATCGTTAAGTTATACAATCCAGGAGACCCACATAATGAAATTATGTTCTTCGGTGTAACTGGTATCGTGACACTAGTTGTAGCAGTTATCTTGATTTTATTTGTACCAAAGATCAAGAAACTTATGCAAGGTGTTAACTAAATTAAAATTAATATAAAGTCTTGACTGATTTTAAATCGGTTGAGGCTTTTTTGTTTGGTACCATTGACTACAAAATGTTGTGTTTCAGTCAAATTGGTCTTGTTGTGGAGGATGATATAGTAGGTTACAACAAAAAAACTTCATTTTTTAGATTAAATAACAATTATTTTAAAAAATCCCTTGAAATGAAGTTGTTTTTTCGTTAATATTATTAAGTCGAATGAAGACAGAGCAACTCATGGAGGGGTAGCGAAGTCTGGCTAAACGCGGCGGACTGTAAATCCGCTCCTTCGGGTTCGGTGGTTCGAATCCACTCCCCTCCATATTTAGGGATATAGTTTAAAGGTAGAACTACGGTCTCCAAAACCGTCGGTGTGGGTTCAATTCCTACTATCCCTGTTTCTACCTTTTGATCATGGCGGTATTGGTGAAGTGGTTAACACATCGGTTTGTGGTACCGACACACGTGAGTTCGATTCTCACATACCGCCTATTTTTATTGGGTTATAGCCAAGCGGTAAGGCAATGGACTTTGACTCCATCATGCGCTGGTTCGAATCCAGCTAACCCAATTGCTTTGTAAATTGAATATGGCGGTATAGCCAAGTGGTAAGGCAGAGGTCTGCAAAACCTTCATCACCGGTTCAAATCCGGTTACCGCCTTTGGTTATGCTTAAGTAATCAGGCATGTTATAAACATGCCGGTGTGGCGGAATTGGCAGACGCGCAGGATTCAAAATCCTGTTCCCAGTAGGGAGTATCGGTTCGACCCCGATCACCGGTATTAATTGTGAAGACCAGCTCTTTACTAACTCGATAGCAAGTAGCTCTGAACGTTGTTAAGTCAATGTTCAGAGCTTTTTTTATTTGTCTAACTCATTACCAGCTTGTGAAGAAAAATGGGTCACCTTTGGTCACTTTTGGAGAAAAAGGTCACCTTTTGGTCACTCTTTTTAGAGCTTAGATAGAGCCTTCATCGCCTTACTATCTTCACGCTCACGATAGTCATTTAATAGATGAATATAGACCTTAGAAGTGATCGCAACGTTTGAATGACCAAGGCGTTGTGATATATACTCAAGTGACAGACCATGTGCTATTAGATATGATGCATGGGTATGTCTGAGACCATGAAATCCGATTAGTTCCATATTGTCCAATGTTTTTCTATTTTCGGTATCGTTCATACCTTTGGATTTATTTTTTTCAAAATAAATTTTTTTGAGATATTTTCTTAGAACATTATTAGCTGAGGTATCTGAGGGAACAGTGTGCCTCTTGTTAATAAATACAAAGTTTTTATTGTTTTTAAAGCCTTGTTTAAAGAAAGTCTCACGTTGCTGCATTCTTAATAGTCGTAATTCTCGGATCAATTCGTCTGAGATAGTGATCTGTCGAACTGAGCTTTCTGTCTTTGTGGGGAGAAAGCCAGTTCTTTTTTTATAATCATAAGTTTTTTGAATATTGACTGTGTGATTTTCAAAATCAACATTATCCCAGGTCAATCCAACTATTTCAGCATACCGACAGCCGGTTCCTAATGCGAATAGAATCTCACATGCAGAAATATTTGATAGGGTAGCATTCTCTTTGGCCATGATTCTTAAACTGGATGCTACGTCAGATTCGAGATATTTTAGATCTGCAGATTTGCCTTTCTTTTTAGTTGTAATAACAACATTTCTTGTAAAATTACGGTCGATGATTCTTTCGTCAACAGCTTCTTGAATACAAGAACCAATATAACCATTAATTCGATAGATGCTATCTTTGACATGGTCTTTTGAGTAGTCATCTATGAATCCTTGATATTCCATTTTAGTAATATCTTTTAGCAAATCATCATAGAAATAATCTTGAATGAATCTTAGAGCAACCTCATACTTTGAATCAGTAGAAAGAGAGTATCTACCTAATTTATAAGTATTGATCCATGATTCAAAATACTGTGCAAAGGTGATATTTTCTGCAATATCCAGTCTTGCAACGGCACGTCTATTTTCAATCTCTCTGGCGGCATCTTCAGCATCAGACTTAGATTTGAAACCTTGCTTATTAATAGAGTGGTTCTTTCCATCTTCACCCATGTAATAAACACGGTATGCCCAACCTTTTTGCTTCTTGTAAATTAAAGTATGTTTATTTTTAGACATATTTTTCACCTCCTTTCGGTGGATTTGGGCGAAAATAAATAAGCCTACGGTGAGACTTATTTAAATTATTCAATTGTAAAAATCCTACTTCTAACCCTGCACATTTGTGTAGGGCTTTTTTATTTGGATTTATCTTTTAGCAAAATTGACTTGAGTCATACCGGCTACTTCAACTTTATCGCCATTATGTAATTTCACATTTACCTTTGGTACTTGTGACATATCAGTATCTCCACCAAGAACTTCGTTTGTTGTATCTCCAAATGTACTCTTTGGAATCACAATAAAATTACCACTTTGACCATCAACTGGTGTAACGGTATATTTGCCTTTTTTAATATCTTTACCAACTATCCAAGAACCAGTTGCCAAAGCAGTATTATTTTTCTTATTTCGTTTCTTAACTGGGGTGAATGTTGCTGAAGTTAATCCTTCGATTTTTACTTTGTCACCCTTAGCAAGTGTTGCAGTGACAGATGGCACCTGTGACATATCGGTTTCACTGCCAAGAATCTCGTTTATTGTGTCGCCGTGAAGACTCTTTTTAGGCATGGAAGAAATGTTACCACTTGAACCGTCTGAAGAAGTGATAGTGTATCTACCAGGCTTTAATTCAGAACCTACTTTATAAGATCCCGGAATCAATGTTGCTTGTTTTGCTTTTGCATAAACAACTGTTTCTTGTGTAGGATTAAAAGTTAATCCAGATGTCCCTAAAAAAGTAGTTGATAGAGTGACAGCAGCAATGCTTGATAAAAGTATTTTTGAACCCTTATTCATGATTTCCCCCTATAGAACAATATATTCAGCTTTTTAAGTCGTCAGTATTTGGACAAAAATAGTAATTAAAGATTTAATAATTCATTCTTCTTTTTATCAAATTCATCTTGAGTAATAACATTTTCATCAAGTAATTTTTTAAATTTAGTTATTTCATCTGCAGATGAGAGTTGTATAGCGTCACTTGATGAATTGCTATGCTTATAAGAATCAATTTCATTCATAATAAAATTATAAATTTTTTGACTATCAGTAACCATTTCTTTTTTGAAGGCTCTAAATACAACAATGTTAGGATCCTTAATGGCCTCAGTAGAGGAATGAAGAACACCCGATTTTTTTTGAGTAGCCAACTCAGCATTTGTAATAAATTGAATATAACCATTCATCCATATTGTTGCTTTTTTAAATTCCACAGATTTAATATCCGTATAATAAATAGTTCGATCACCTTTGAATCCTTGAGTTATATGACCTAGAAATCCTTTACGAGATATAACTACTTTTTCATTATCGGCTGTAATTTGACCATTTGTTCCCTTAACGGTTATAACCATGATTTCCCCTTAATATAAATTATATTTTTTATCATAGAATTCCACTAAATCAACTAATGCCAGTGCTTTTTGGACGGCCTCTTTGCCATAATATTCTTTACCTTCAAACCAGATTATTTTATTAATGAAGGCTTCACCCGCTCTTTGCAATAGGACATCCCTTAGATCAATCTCATTTTTTACATGCAAACTAAACACTCCTTAAAGATCAGTAGTAAAACGTATTGCTTTTCCTAAGATTCTAGCTGGATTATTACGAGTGACAATATAAGGAGAGTATGATGCATTATCTGGCATCAGCATGACAATATCCCCTTGATGTTTAATTCTTTTTAGAGTTGCCTCAGTATCACCATTGACGAGAACAGCGGCTATTTCATCATCTTCTACTTCAGGCTGCTCTCTAATCAGAACATTTGAACCGTCAGGAATCGTTGGTTCCATTGAATGACCCTTTGCTTTTAAATAAAAGAGATTACCGCTTGGTAAGGAATCAATAGGTTCATATAAATAACCTTCAATGTTTTCCTCTGCAGTGATAGGATCGCCACATGCTATTTCACCAATAATAGGAATTCTTTTGGATGGTCTTTGACTAGGAATCATCTCAAACTTTGCTGAGGTTAAGTCAGAAATGTTAATGTCATAGTGTTCAGCTAGTAATTCTAGTGAGCCAGACCTTGGCATTTTACGACCATGAATCCAGTCTGACACTGTTGAGTAGGCAACATTAATGGAATCAGATAATTTGGTAATATTTTCACCTTTAATATCCATATAACGTTTTAAGTTTTCTGAGAATATTTCTTTTATATCTTTAACCATTATTATTGACCTCATTTCATTATCTATAATATATCACAAAAAGCGTTAAAATTCTTTCTTTCAGACAAAAAGACACGCTTTAAAACAAAAAAAGATTGTATTTTCGCTAAAAGCGTGATAATCTATTGCTTGTAAAGGAGGTATGGACATGTCTGATAATAGAATTCCTATTAGAGCAAAACATACTTTAAGAGATCTCAGAGTAAGAGCCGGTCTGAATCAGACAACGGCTTCTGAGCGACTTAAAATTTCAAAGCCAACGCTCCAAAAGTGGGAAAAGGATTCATCTGATTTAAGAATTTCAGAAATAAACAGGGTAACCAATATATACAATATTCCACAAGATTATATTTTTTTTGGAAGCAATCACGCTTTTAGCAAAAAAATAAAGAAATAAGGTGATGTCTTTGAATGAATTAGTGTTTTTAAAAAACGAGCAACCAGTGACAAGTAGTTTACAAGTTGCCGAGAATTTTGATAAAGACCACAAGCATATTTTGGAATCCATTGAAAATCTCACGGTCGAAAATTCGGCAGTGAAAAATATGTTTCGAGAAGGAACCTATAAAAATAGTCGAGGTCGTCTATACAGAATGTTTTATATGACTAAAGACGGATTTACGTTATTGGCCATGGGATTCACTGGGAAAAAAGCTACACGTTTCAAAATTCAATACATCAATGCCTTCAACAAAATGGAAGAACAGATAAAGACTGGTGGTTTTCATGTTCCATCAACTATGTCGGAAGCATTAAGACTTGCTGCTAATCAACAAGATCAAATTGAACAGATGAAACCAAAAGTTTTATTTGCCAATGCGGTTGAAACTAGTGATACAAGTATTCTCGTTGGCGAACTTGCCAAATTAATTAGTCAGAATGGCGTAAATATTGGTGCTGGAAGATTATTTGAATGGCTACGGTCAAATGGTTACTTGATCGCTGGAAATCGCTCAGATAGAAATATGCCTACTCAGAGGTCAATGAACTTGAAGATATTTGAAATAAAAGAACGTACCTACAGCAACCCGGATGGTTCTGTAAGAGTGACTAAAACTCCTAAAGTTACTGGAAAAGGTCAAACATATTTTGTTAATAAATTTTTAAAGGAGATATAGCCTTGGAAAATCATGAGTACGTTTACTTTTATAAGGATGGTAATGACAGAATACCTATTCTTACTGGTGGAACAAGTAGGTTTAGTATGATTTTTTTCATTGATGAGGCAGAAAAAAAATCCTTGTCGAAGCTGTTACCTTCGAACAAGAATCTTTATGTAATGGTTGATGGAAAGGTTTTTAGAGTTTGTAAAGCAGAAAAACATTAAAAGGAATAACTAGGGAAGATGGTGTATATGATGGATTTCATGATTTTATTAATTATTTCAATAGCTATTACTGGTGTCATTTGTCTGATTGCGTACTTTGCGCATCTTTCACTGCCTTTAATAGCATTTGTTGTTGCAGTTCTAGCATTGATTGCCACTGTTCATTCCAACCGCTAATATCATAAGTTTTAGAATAGCTTTTGTATTTTTTTCTGTTGGTAATTGCATACTGATCTTTAAATAATGTCCACTTTGAAATTTTAAATGAAATCGTTAATTCAGTTATATTACCTAACTCATCGGGTAAAACGTCAAAATCACCAATGATATCAATTTTAGTAAAAGAATTTCCTTTAAGTATTCCAAACTTTCTTTCAGGAATATCCATTTGTTGATAGCGGCCGTATATCTGTTGGTAATTATTTCCTTGTTTATTCAGATGTTGATAGACATGTTTTCCTTCAACGTACGATGGAATAGTCTTTTGTGTAACCATTTCGATATTGAGATTAGTTTTAGGATCAAATATTCGCAAATCAAAGAAAGATATATCTGTTGAAGATGGATTAACGATGGATATTGAACTTGTAATCACATGTGTCATAGATTCCTTGCTGTGAGTTTCACTGTTAAAGACAAATGTGGTATCGGGAAAGTTACAAACAAAGTTATCATCCCAAGTTACAGAAATACTTTTTCTGGTTTTGAAAAAGGTATAAAGGAAACTCAGTGTTGCAATAACCAATGACCCAATAGCAATCCAATTAGTTTTTATAAAGTTCATTATTTTCACCTCGATTGTTTTGGGATTAAGAAAAGTATATCAAAGAAACACGTGTCCAAAATACGCAAAGGTCTAAATTCATGGATATGAAAGGAGGTGATTATTATGCAAATGGCGACAACAATCCCAGACAAGCAGCTTGAAGAGATGATAAGAAATGAGGTCAAAAGACAGCTTGAAGCCGAAAGTTCAGAACTGATTTATACGGATTTTAAGAATACGGCAAGAATGAGTGGCTTATATCCTAAGAGACTTAGAGCAGTATTGAATGACTCCAAGTTTAAGAAGGAATTGAGAAGTGAAAATGGAGGACCGGTTTACTATCCACGACAGGGTGGTAAATACAAATTTGATTATCGGACGTTTTCAATTTTTTGCAGAGAAAACATGGATAGAATCATGAACTTAAAAATAGCAGGAGAGTGAAAGAAATATGAATGATTTAAATAAATTACAAAAGTTTATTCCTCAAGCAAAAGAGGACTATCAATACTCAGAACTAGCTAAAAAAATTGTGATGGCTGTATCACTGGGAAAGAGGTCGGTGACTATGGCGTTCAATCAACCTTTGTCAGATGGGGCAATGGATGCATTAGAAAGTGCAAACGTTGAAGTTAACGCATCAACAACGGACTCATATACATATGAATTTGAATTTTAGGAGGAATAAAAATGACATTATCAGTTCCAAGCATACTGTGGGTACCAATTTTATCTTTTGTACTGGGATTCTTTTGGAGACCATTTTACGAAAAATCGGTTTTAAAGGATTGGAATAATCTTTTTGAAAGTTGGTTATTTTGTGATGATGATTTTAAGGAAAAGAAAAAAGCCCTCCTCAATAAGAGAAAGGCTTCAAAGATGTAGTTGTCTTGCAGGACATAAGCATCTTGTGGACGTTTGTATAATAAACAACCAAACACATGTTTATTATACAACGTCTTACTTAACAAGAAAATATAAGAGTTAGGCGTGATTTGTATGACTGATGAAATTATTAACTTTAGTGGCATATGGATCCCAAAAGAAATTTGGATGGATAGGAATCTTGGAATTATGGAAAGATTCTTTTATGCAGAGATTATAGGTTTGGCCGGTAGAAGAGGTTGCTACGCAAGTAACTCACACTTTACTAAGATACTACGAATTAGTTCAGCAAGAATCTCACAGCTTGTTAGGAGCCTCACAGACAAGAAATACATAACGGTTAAGCTCTTTTACAAGAAGGGTAAGAAACAAGTCAGTAGACGTGAAATATATCCAATAAAGACATATCCGATTCAACAACATAAAACTGATTTCACTGTTGAAGAATTAGAAAATATTGATGATTACAAGCGAGATTTCAAAGGCGTCTGGATTCCAAGAGAGTTGTTATTTGAACAAGGAATCAATAAGTCTCAGATGGCATTAATAACTGAAATTAGTAGTTTATCGTTTGGTGACTTGGGATGTTTCGCAAGTAACTCACACTTTGCTAACTTCTTAGGATGTAGTTCAGCAAGAGCTTCTCAGTTGGTTAGTAATCTTGAAGAAAAATCGTATATCGAAACTAAAAGATTTTACAATCCCGATAAGCCAAAGCAAGTACTTAAAAGAGAAATATACCTACTTAGAAAATTTAATGGGGTACTTAATAAATTTAACGAACCTACTAAGAAAATTAAATCCCCCTACTTAGAAAACTATAAAGAGAGAGAACCATTATTAGATAACCATTTAGATAAAGATACTGTCGGGAAACCCGACGGTGCTATTCCATATCAATCAATAATCGATTACTTAAATGCTCAAACCAGTAAATCATTTAAATCAACAACTATTAAATCTAGAGAAATGATTCTTGAAAGATGGAATGAAGGATTTAGACTAGATGATTTTAAGAAGGTTATTGATAAAAAAGTAATCAGTTGGCTAAATGATCCAAGCAGAAACATATATCTAAGACCACAAACTTTATTCGGTCCTAATTTTGAAGGATATTTGAATGAAAAATCTAACATCCCTGTTGGAAAAAGAACAGGGAGACAACCAATTGTTGAAATTGGTACAGATTGGAGTGCACCAGAGAATCAGGCACATGTACCAAGCAAAGATGAATATATAAAAAGTCATGAAGAAATTATGGAAGAGCTTGCTGAAATGAGGGCAAAATATGACGTTAAGTAAATTAATCGTGGGGAAACCATTGGAGGAAAAGAAAATGATAGGCAGGATAGTTCTTGCAGCTGTTGGATTAATAATAGTTTCGAGATTCTTTATAGATTGGGGAAAAACTGATGATAAATAGAACTGTTTTAGTAGGACGTTTAACACGTGATCCAGAACTTCGATACACACAAAATGGTGCAGCAGTCGCAGGGTTTACACTTGCGGTTAATAGACAGTTTACTAACTCTCAAGGTGAGCGTGAAGCCGACTTTGTTAATTGTGTTATTTGGCGTAAAGCAGCAGAGAACTTTGCTAACTTCACCCATAAAGGCTCGCTTGTTGGAATTGACGGCCGTATTCAAACACGAAATTACGACAATCAGCAAGGACAAAAAGTCTATGTAACTGAAGTTGTCGTTGATAATTTCTCCTTACTTGAATCTCGTTCAGAATCTGAAAAGAGGAGTTCTGGCAATGGTTCAAATAATTCAGACTCAAATCAAGCACCTAATTATAATCAACAAAATCAATCAAATCAGACTTCATACGGAAACAATAATAGTCAAAGCAACAACAACAATAATAATAATAATAATCAATCTAATAATTTGAACAATAATATGGGTGATCCGTTTGCTGATAACTCGAAACCAATAGATATTTCGGATGATGATTTGCCATTCTAGGGGGAATTAAGTTGATTGAAAATTTTAAAGACGAGAAACGCAACGTTTTAACTGTTGTTACAAGAAAACATGCTATTTTTTTGGCAAGACCATTATCAGAAAACAGCGATATGAAATTTGATAAAGAAACTTGGAACAATTTAAAAGAGTTTTTATCTGAGCAAGCAAATCAATGTTGGAAAAATTTCCAACCAAAAGAAGCGACAAACCGAGGTAGTGATTATAGCGAATACTACGACAGAGAGCTTGATAGTAATGGGTATCTATCTATTGGTGATTGTACTCTTTCAATTGATAGGCCAGTTAATGAAGAATTACGTTGCTACAAATTCGATAAGACCAGGATGCAGTCATTCATGTTCGACTTACTAAATAGAATAGGAGATTAATAAAATGACGAAAGTAAAAAAGCTAATAAATTTCGATTTATCAAAAATGTCCAATGGTGGTGTTCAGGAAAAATTTGAACAGGAACTTAAAAAGGTTAGTGAAAATATTCTTGACGAAAATACCGATGCAAAAAAGAAACGTTCGGTCACAATTACTTTGACATATTTACCAAATGATAATAGGGATGCCATTTCTGTGTACTCTGAAGTTAAATCTAAGCTAGTTCCACAGAATGGAGTATCAACTACATTACTTGTTGGTAGAAACGATGATACAGGAGCAATTGAAGCTAATGAATTGAAATCAGGTATCAAAGGACAAACATATATCGATGATAATGGTGATCTTCGTACAGATACCGGTGAAAAGATAGAGAATGTCGAAAATAAAGATAAACAAACTAAAGATTTAAAAGAATCATCAGAACAAGCACAAGTGATTGATTTACAAAAACAAGGTAAAAAGGCATAGGTGATAAGTATGGAAAATTTAACAAGTGAAACAATTGAGAAAATTCAAGAACTAGTAAATGCTGCCAATAGCGGAGATAGATTGGTTCAGATTCAAGGACGTAATTACACATTTAACGATTATGGAGAGCCAAAACCAGTTATTCCTCAGAATCAAAGTAAGGATTCAGTTCAAATTTCAACGTTGTCTGGAATTATTGAATTAATTAAGAATATGAATGAGCGAAAGGACAAACAATTGTTTGTTCAAGTAATATCACCAACTAGAGTTCAAGTGTTTGGTGCCATCGATGAATATGGAAGACGTGAGAAACTAATTGATTCAAAAGCAATGATTCCAGATTTTGGATTTAATCAATATTATGAGGCGGAAACACTAAATATTGCACTGCAATCACGCTTTGCTGAAACAGAAGATCGTGAACTCATTTTAAAGGTAATCGGTAATTTGAAAGAACAACAGGTTCATCAAAGTTCTGACGATGGTGTTAGTCAATCAGTTCAGATTAAAACGGGTATTGCTACTGTCGGAGCCGTTAAGGTTCCTAATCCAGTAACTATGAGACCATATAGAACATTTATTGAAGTTGAACAACCTGAGAGTAAGTTTGTATTCAGAATGCGTGAGGGAATGGAAGCAGCGTTATTTGAAGCTGACGGTGGAGCTTGGAAGAATGAAGCCATGAATAATATCAAGACATACTTAGATGATAATCTCAATGATGAGATTGAATCAGGACATGTAACAGTAATTGCTTAATTCTGTAGGGATGGTGAATTTATTATGAGAAGTAAGGAACTACCAATTGATATTGTTAACTCTTTGTCTAACAGAATTCCAATGGAAGCGTTGATGGACATAAATAAAAGAATGACAGATTGGATGGCTTCTGGTGGTAATGACACTGATGAATATATGTGGCAGCAAGCTAGATATGCTCAAAGGTGGTCCAATCGTTTGAAGAGTATTAGTTAATGGAATATCAGATAGGGGATGAATAAAAATGATTAATCCAATGTTAGGTCTTATATATCAATGCGAGATGGAATATGGCGATATATCTAACATCCCTTTATTCGATGAACGAATGATTAAAATACGAAAATATTTTAACGACGGCAAAGATCCGTTTGAATTTAAATATTATGATTTCGATTTTAGATCAGCTCAACTTATGCTGAATCAAGGAATTGATAAAGAACGAATTGCTAATGAACTGGGTGTTACTGTTACGAGCTTGAATTGCTTGATTCGTATGGGTAACTTGAATAATTCTAAGTGGTTAGAAAATCACAATGAACAGCTTAGTAGAACCGGCACATACAATTTGATTCGGGAACACAAAAAGATTGCTACAGGGACGATAAGAGAACTATCTGAGTTTATGAAAGTTCCAATTGAGAAAATTAGATATTGGAAAAGTGCTAGATACAAAGCTAGACCACATAAAGTAACGTATAAAATTTCAAAAGTTAGTTGAGGATAGACGACATATGACAAAAATAAATGACGCTGTGCTTTGTGGTGGAATGATTCATGGAGAAACCTCAATGAGTGTTAAAGATTTAGTAAAAGCTTTTCCAATTCCACTAACAAAAAAGTTTAATTATGAGGTAAAAGATATGAGCAATGTACGAGTTTTAAAGGGTTGGACAAAAATGGAACGTGAAGAATTAGAAGATGCCGTGTCAGACCATGACTTATTCCATATCTTTGGAGATATTTTTGAATCGAATAGTGGATTCACAGCTTTGAATAATAAGTTGAATTATATCGGAATATATGAAGAAGCTGGCTTTTCAAAAGATATTGCCGATTTTTATACCGGTAAGGCTAAGTTTCCGGACAAGAAATATTATGTTCACTTCATTAAGGATCAGAATGAAGATTATCAAACACAATTTACTAAAGAAGAAGTGTTGGATATCAATCCTAAATATGAACCTTTTATGGAAGTAGTTCCTGAAAATGAACTGGTGGAGGAATAAGCAGATGAATAGCAAACAGTATGAAGCAGTAGTCGAATATCTTAAAAATCTAAGTCCATTTGACGATGATGAACTCAAAGAAGAAGATGCGTATGCAGGCGCTGAGAATATCGATGAAATATTGAAGGAATATGCTGATGAGTAAAAATAAATTCGGTAATAGGATTTAAAATTGCAAAAGGAAGAGTTGGAAAATGACGAAGTTAACTAAAATAGAAAAGGCATATAACAAATGGTGGTTATCTCGATTTGATAGTAATAATTACAAAACCATTTGTTTATATAACGGAAATGAAAAAGTTCAGGAGTACACAACTGCTAATAAAAGGTATAGCGATCAAGAGGATGCTGCAAGTGCGTTTTGGGTCATAGATCGGATGGGACTAAAGGTTACTTGTATAGCAGTTGACGGTAAGAAATTTACACGGTACAAAGGCCGTTTAATCAGGGTGTTGGGATGACAAAAAATACATTAGTCGATTTAAATAATCATTTATTTGAAGAAATGGAACGCCTTAATGACGATTCATTATCCGATGAAGAACTCAATAAAGAAGTTTTAAGAAGTAAAGCTATGACTAATGTTGGGGATAAGATAATTCAAAACGCAAATGTGATGTTGAAGGCAAAGGTTGCATATGATGATATTAACAGTGCTGATTCAAATGGACGTTCACAAATTTTACTAGGTGATGATAAAGATGATAAGGATATTCACGAAAAAACAAAGTGACTTTATTTATCAAAACTATAAAAGTATTAGTAGTCAGCAGCTTGCAAATTTGGTCAATAAAAAATTTGACACAAATTTTACAGCCACACAACTTAGATCATTCAAAGTGCATCATAAATTAAAAAGTGGCTATAACAATTATTTTAAACCTGGGATGATTCCCTGGAATACGGGAACCAAAGGCTTAATGAAAGCTAATAGTGGGAGTAGAAAACCAGTTCCAATCGGTAGCAAATATATGAAGTATGGAAAAGCTTTGATAAAAACCGATACTGGCTGGAAACAATATTCCAGATATGTGTATGAAAAATATCATGACTGTAAATTAAATTCTAATGAACGTATTTATTTTCTTGATGGAAATAATCGGAATTTTTCAAAAAAGAATTTAACCAAAGTTACCAAACAAGAAATTGCCAGAATTCATCATGAAGGTTATTTTTTTAACAATCCAGAATTAAATAAAGCTGGTATTAATATTGTGAGATTAAAAATGAAAGTCAGAGAAATAGATGCTAACGACAGAAAAGATAAATGAATTAATTGGCGTGAATGATTCATGGAAGGCACCAGAGAAGCTGCTATCAACAATATTGAATAAAGATAAACGTATTCAATTATTCAAAGTGTTCCTAAAAAATGAAACGGATATGAGTTTTGACTGGTTTCATATGTATTTTCAAGATGAAGCGGCTGATCGGAAGAAGAAAAAGCAGGACTTTACTCCTCAATCGGTTTCAACAATCATGAATAAGTTAGTTAATACAAAAGACGATAATTATTTTGAACCTGCCGCAGGAACTGGTGGAATTGTGATTGATCATTATTATCAAAAATGTTTAAAGCAAACGCTTTGGGACTATAGACCTAGTGAACATTATCATATTTTAGAAGAACTATCAGATAGAGCGATACCGTTCTTACTTTTTAATTTAGCAATTCGTGGAATGAACGCAACTGTGATTCAAATTGACAGTTTATCCAGAGAAAAATGTAAGGGTATCTTTTTCGTACAAAACGTTAAGAATGATGCATTAAGCTTTAGCGATATAAACATAATGCCTTATTCAGAAGAGGTCAAAAAAGAATTCAATATTAAAAGCTGGAGTGACGAACGCTATCCAGAACATATTGAAAACAAATTGGAGGAAGTATTTGATGCAAAATCAATTGAGCGTATCAAGGAGATTCGCTAATAATGCAGAAATGTATTATAGAGCTGAAGATGGATCAACCAGAAAAATTAGCAGACAGAATTTAATAAAAAAAGTTAGAGGTATGACATTTTATGATTACTATAAATGGTTCATAGCAACTGAAAAAGAAGGCAAAGTTAGAGGCGTTACTTTAGATAAATATCTTGCGTCCTTGGAACAGATTAAAAAAATTGCTCCTGATATGTTACTAATTGATTTAGAAAATAATCGTCAAAATTTGCAGTTTATATTGGATGGTTACGGAAAAACACATCAACGCTTGACCGTTATGGATTTTAGAACTCAAATTGGTGCGGGTTTAGGCTTCGCGGTAGATGATGGATATATTCGAGGATATGCAAAAACCGGAATCGTAATTCACTCTGTCGAAGAAACATGGACCCCTGAACAAAGAGCAGCGGTAAAACAAAAGGTTAAAGCATTTAGTGCTACGCAGTTTAATAAATTTAAGTCTTATATTGACTTCAAGTTGGATGCTATGTTAGATCAAGAACCAATTTATCACGGTGAGGACTATACGAAATCAGCAAAGGGAAGAGGTCAAAGCAGTAGCTATCAGATGTATTACATGCTTTACGCCGTATTAATTCATACAGGGGCTAGATTTGCAGAAGCGTTAGGATTTCGGTACACAGATGTAGAACGTGATTACTTAAATATTTCAAAAACTTGGAATTATAGAAAGCCTGAGGGAGAATTTCAAAATACCAAAAATGTTGGTTCGATACGACACATAACAATTGATGAAACACTTTATTCATTACTAAAAAAATATTATCAGTTTAAAGAAAAGTACGATATTCCCAATGATCCTAGTAGGCCACTTATTAATGAAGGTGTAAGAATATTTAATAGTACGGTTAATAATCAGCTTGAACTTATTGAAAACCATTTAGGATTGCCAAGATTGACTGCACATAAGCTAAGACATAGTTATGCTTCATATTTGCTTTATCAAGATATTCAACCTCAAATTGTTGCTAGACAGCTTGGACATACGGATACGAGTATGCTCTTTAAAGTATATGCTCATATTCTTGAGGAAAAGAAACGAGCATCAGATGAAAAAATCAAAGGGTTGCTGTCTTAGTCAATAACTACTTTTGGTGATAAAGGATTAAAAGCCCGCTGGTTAGTCTTTATGAAAGGATTAGAGGGATGAATATAAAAGACAAACAAAAGCTAAACATGGTTAATTCTAAAATATCCGATTTAACTACAATGGTTAAAGAAAATAAGAACTTTTTGACAGAAAATGTAATGGATAAGTCTACGTTCAGCACATTGTTGAAGACTTTAGAATCTGTAAGTTCTGAATGTAGTATTAAGAATAGAAAATTAGGATATGGCGTACAGGAAGATGATTAAGGAATATCAAAGAACTGAATTAATAAGGGCTGAACAATTTGATGGATCTCAAGAAATGATTAAGAATTATGATCTCCAATTAATTGATTACGATATCAAAGAGACAAGATTCGGTCCGATAGCTATTGAATTGAGTAAAAAGCGACCAAGATATTTTATTAAATCGTTGGAAGAATTTTTAGAACTAAAAATTAGTGATTGGATTGTCACGGGTGCCAATGGTGAACATTGGGCAGTTAGAGATAAAGTATTTAGAAAAAAATATGTAGAAGTTAAATAATGCCAATATCGATATCTGAATTTTTTATTCTGGCTTTTATATTCATTGTCTTAATTGCTTGCTATCAAATCTCTAGGCAAAATAAGTTACTCAGAAAGCAAAATGATGACTTAACAAAAAATTATAATCAAAATGTTAAAGATTATGAGATCGTGGCTAAACAAAACAAACTAATGAAATCTAGTTTTAAAGAAATAATTGGAATAATGAAAAATGTCGGTAACGATCAGGAGAAAGACAGATGATTAGACAACAAATTGTTTTAAAATAGTCTGGATTGTGGGTATACACGTACGATGATGGCAAACTCGTTAAGCTAAAAAGAGCTTATCCAAATAAGGATTGTATTGTAAAGATGGATTCAAATTTTATAAATTAAGTGAGACTGAAGTAAGTATTGATTTTAGAGAGGGAGCTGCAATATTTTTAATTAATTTGAAGCTGCTTTCAATAAAAGACATCGATAATAACAATGGGAAGGGATTACAGGGATGAAAGAAATAAGTTTAACACCAGAATCTATTAAGGAGCTTGCTACTGAAATTATAAATATTAGTGACAAGAAAACAGATAATGAGCGAGGTAAGGAATTACGAAATGTGAAGATTCTCTTGGTGAATTATCGATACTTACAAAATCATCTTGATGTAAAACTTCCTGAGATAGACATAGATGGTGAACTATCTAGAAACCAATTAAGTTTGTATGCGTTGCTTGGATATAGAGAACGTTCCAGAGAAATGATGGAATTCGTTAATGAAGTTCTTGGTAAGTATAAAAAAATATGTATGTCTGGTAATGATGCTGACAAAAGAAAGTTCGGTATTATTGACGGCTTGTATCTAAGTGAGAAGAGAAAGAGTAAGCAGTGGCTATGCGAATATTGGAACATAGACGATTCGACTTTAAGAAGAGATCAGAAAAAAGCATTCGGTGAATTAAAAGTCATGCTGTTTGGGATTGATAGCCTTAATGACATTTCTAGATGAATGCACATTTCATGCACAAAAGACGACGACAAAACCCTAATTTAAAAGCTTATATTAGTATTGTAGATAATTTCGGTAAGGATTATCTATAATACTTTTTTGTAGCACTTTGTTGACCTCCTTTTCTATAATATGTTTTCGATTAGTTAATGCCAAAGCTTAACTCAAGTTTGGACTGAATCAGTTGGGGTTTACAGCAGGGATGACCTCTGTAATTGATGGTTCGATTCCATCCAGTCCATTTTGCTAGCCGTGAAACTTATACCACTATTCGTACGTGGTTGACACCGTGATGATGAGGGGTCAGACGTGATACCGTAAAGGTTAGTAGTAGTGTGATAGTTTAATGGTAAAACACTGACAGTGTCGGCGATGCAGGTTCGAGTCCTGCTCATGCTATTGTGGGAGTGCCAGCTTCCACGTTAAAAGTATTAAATATTTGAGTTCCTCCTTTCGGATATAATTGGGCTGGTTAATCCTAGCCAATATTGTGTAGTAGCCAAGTGGTAAGGCAACAGACTTTGACTCTGTGAGCATAGGTTCAACTCCTATCTGCACAATTGATTGTCGTAAAGCAATCATAAAATATAAAAGAAAGAGCTTTTAGTTCTTTTAATTTGCAAACAACAGCAGTAGTCAGTGGTGAAAAGGGTAACACAGGATGATGAGATAGTGTAAAGGGCTATTGATATGTATATCGCCTCCGTTTGATACGACTCTAACGTAGCGTACGTAGTCGAGAGCGTGGCAAGACAATTCAAACATGCATGGTTCGATTCCATACCTGACGATGGTTCCAAAATAATATATAGGTGGAGAAACCCTATATTTACTAGAAAACACTATCTTAATCGATGGTGTTTTTATATAATCTTCTTGAGAAACTTTTCAGGAGGAAATTAATGGTAGTATACTCGGAGATATCTAATATGCTTAAAGACATTTCAAAAATTGCAAAGAAAATCAATGATTCAGAATTGAATTCTTCAATTATTGAACTTCAAGGACAAGTAATGGATTTATATAATGAAAACATTGAATTAGTTCATGATGTTGCTACATTAAAGAAAGAAAGAGATATTACAAAACAAGTAGCATTTGGTAAAAATGGATACGTATTTGTCAGTGATGACGGACCATATTGTCCCGGTTGTTATGGAAGTAAAAACAATCTTGTTAGATTAACCCCGGATGGAAGTTCAAGACATTATTATAAATGTTCTAGTTGTAAATCAACATTTGATGTTCCTGCATCATAAAGATTTGCCTATTTGAATTTGTAACCACTTCTTTCAAGATTGAAATTATTTATTGAATCATATAAAAAATAGGATATATATATGATTGATAGTCTGACAATTTATTTGTTAGTTGATTTTATTACAGTGCTAATAATATCGATATTAATTACTAAATACTTTAAAGATAAATAATTAGAGGTCACATCAAACGATGTGGTCTTTTTATTTACAAAAAAGCCACGATAAAAGTTGTAGCAATTTAAGCGTTCAATTTAGATTTTAAAGCATCGGAAAAGTTAACATCAACATAGATAGTTATGTATCGGTTGGAAGGTTGGTATCTTATTAGTTTCCTTAGCTAATAAAATTGGTTCGATTCCAGTAGCCGAAATAGATTGGAGGTATGTCAATGAACAGACTACAAAAGAAACACATCAAGGAATATCTTGATGAGAACAGGATGAGCATGGATGAGATACAGCAAGCCTTCCTTGACTCATTCACAATGAATCAAGTATCTAATGAGGAAGCTGCTGCTCTGTTTGTATCACTGATGCGCAACATGCTACTCATGCCACACAACGCTGCTCAACTGGAAGAGTTGGATATTGATCCTAAGAAGCTGAGTGTTGACGCCATCACTGAACTAATAGGTGTATGGGCTAAAGAGTATATCAAAGGTATGAAGAAGTAACATGAACTTAATGACTGATGACATGTTACATAAACTAAGAGACTGGATTGCTAATGATGATGTGATTAAGTTCTATCACACAAGAGAGTGGCAACGAGTGAGATCGGCAAGGCTGAAGTTAGATCATGAAGAGTGTCAGGTATGCAAGACACAAGGCAAGCATACACATGCTACTACTGTTCATCACATCAAACATGTTCGTGATTATCCTTTACAAGCATTAAGTTTAAGTAACACCGAGACGATATGCAGGGTACATCATAATCAGGAGCATCCAGAAAAGTTAGAAGCATTTCATAAAGACAAATTTGAGAATGAAGAACGTTGGTAGCACCCCCCCGGTCAAACCAAACGGCAAATCCCTTGGGGAGACAAACAACGGGATAGGGTGAAGACTTAACAAATTTATTGATTCTCACATGAGAGGGGGGTGTATTAAAAATTGTGGTTGGAAAGAAGGCAATAAATGCTAAGCATTTGAGAGAATCGTTGCAAAATCAACTAAAATCCATGGAAGCTGATACACCTCATTTTGAGGATTTGGTAAATGATTATGTTAGTTTTTTTGATATAAAAAATGACTTAATTAAAGATATTAAAGCTCGTGGTGTATCAATTGAGTGGAAAAACGGTGACAAACAACATGGTTTTAAAAAGAATGACTCGATATCAGAGCTAGTAAAAGTTAATGCACAGATGTTAAAAATATTACAGCAACTACATATTGAAACGATTGAAGGTGAGCCTGAAGAAGATGACGATTTCTAAAGTAAAATATCATCCTGCTATCGATGAATACATGAATGGTGTTTTATCTGGTAAGATCGTTGCCTGTAAAGAACAAATCCAATTAATGCACTTTCTAATTGATAAATTGGCTGATCTACATGCTGTTTTAAGAACTGATTTGATAGATGCGGCCTTGGAGAATATTGAAAAACATTTTGTATGGAAACTTCTTCCATGGGAAAAATTTATTTTGGCCTTTGTACATGGAGCATTTTATGATGATGGAAGCTTAATGTTTGATGAATTTCTAGTTCTGTTAGGTCGTGGTGGTGGTAAGACTGGTTTCATGTCAGTTGAAGAGTGGTTACTAGCTAGTAAGCAAGGTATTAGAAATTATGATGTTGATATTGTAGCTACTTCTGAAGAACAAGCCACTACTTCTTTTAATGAAATTTGGGATTTGCTTGATAGTAATCCACGTAAATATAAAAAATATTTTCAGTGGACTAAAAAGCTAATTAAATATAAAAAAACTAATTCTAAAATAAAATACCGAACTAGCAACGCTAATACTAAAGATGGTGGGCGACCTGGTGCGGTATTTTTTGATGAAATTCACGCTTATAAAGATGAAGAAACTATCAACGTTTTTACTTCCGGACTTGGTAAGAAACCTTATCCACGTAGATTTTACATGACCACTGATGGATATAATCGTGAGGGCTTCTTGGACAATTTGAAAGATGAGAGTGAGATGGTTCTTGCTGGCGAACGTCCTAAGCGAAGAATGTTTCCGTTCATTTGTAAGCTTGATAGTCCTGATGAATGGGAAGATGAAACAATGTGGGAAAAAGCTAATCCATCATTGATTTATTTTCCAACGTTAAAACAAGAAATGGAATCAGAGTTTGAAAAAGCTCATGATCGAGATCAGGCACGTATCGAATTTATGACTAAGCGGATGAATATTCCAGCAAGTAAGGCACAATCACCTGTTGCCAGTTGGGATAACATCAAGGCAACTAACCAAACTACTCCAGATTTACGTGGTAGAAGTTGTATTGTGGGAATTGATTTTTCTGACACAATGGATTTCTGTGGTATAGGTTTGTTATTTAAAATTGGGAATAAATATTACTGGAAACACCACTCACTGATTAACTACAAAGCACTGGAACATAGGAAGTACAAAGTTCCACTAGATGTAGCAAAAGAAAAAGGATTTATTAAAATTATTGACGACGAAACCAACCGGCCTAAGTACGTAGTTGATTGGATATTGGAACAAGCAAAATATTATGACATCAAGGATATTGCAGCCGATACGTTTAGACGAAATTACTTACAGCAAGAGTTTACTAATAATGGTTTTGGCGAACTATTAGCAGCAAGAACCGGTATCAAAACACATACTGATCTGGAAAATACGATTGATGATTTGTTTGCTTATCATAATATTGTTTATGTTGATGATGACTTTATGATGCGCTGGTATACAAATAACGTTTATAAAGATCGTGATAGCAGAGGAAATATTGAATATAAAAAAATTGAACCAAAGCTAAGAAAAACAGATGGGTTCTTTGCGTTTCTAAATGCATTCCAATTTAGAGATAAACTAGATGTTCCGGTTGCTACATATCACAGAACATTAAGAACTCATACTTACTAGAAAGGAGGTGAGCGGTTGGGATTTTTTGATTTATTTAAAAATAATGAACCAGTTAGAGTTACTGAGTCACAACAAGCCATAGACCTACGAAAAAAGCAGTATAAGTTGTTTGAAGATTACATTAATTCTTCGACAACTAATACTGCTTTTAAGTTATATGCAATTCAGCTGTGTATTAATCGAATTGCTAATGCTTTAGTGAAATGTGATTTTCAAACCTTTAAGAAGGGCGAAAGATTTCAAGGGGATGTTTGGTATCAATTAAACATTGAGCCTAATCAAAATCAAAATGCAGCTGATTTTTGGAATAAAGTTATTTATCAGATGGTAATGAACGAAGATGGAGCCTTAGTTATTCAATCAAGAGTTGACGGATCATTGATAGTAGCAGATGATTTTACGTTTCATGAATATGCTTTTAAACCAAATATTTACTCAAATATTTTAGTTAATAACTATTCTATGAACAGTAGTTTTTTGGAAAATGAAGTATTTCATTTGAAACTGAATAACTCAAAAGTTAAATCTTTGTTTGACGGTATCTTTGAGCAGTACGGCTCATTGCTGAATGGCGCAATTAAAAACTATAACAGGAGTAATGCGATTAAGTACGCTTTGAATATTGATTCCACATTTGACCAATTAAAACAGAAACCGGTTATTGATGAGAATGGTACTCAAGTTACTGATGAGAACGGTACTCCGTTAACTGAATATGACACTGTTATTGATGATTTGTTTGGTGAACGTTTAAAAGGGGTCTTTAGTGATAAAGATTCAGTTACACCTTTAGAATCTGGTTTAACGCTTAATGATTTGAATTCAACTGGTAACAGTAAGTCCTCAGGCAGTGCTGCTAACAAAACCACTAGAGATATTTCAGCAATGGTCAGTGACATTGTAGATATGTCAGCTGATGCTTTTATGATTCCTCGTGGATTGTTAAAAGGTGATACAGCTGACATTGACGGAATGACCGATAACTTTATCTCATTCTGTATCAATCCGATAGCTGAACAAATTGAAGATGAAATCAATCGAAAAATGTTTGGTCAAAAGAATGTTTCCAAAAGAACATACTGCAAGATTAGAACTGATAAGATTAGAAATTACGATCTCACTAAGATTGCTAATTCTGCTGAATTGATTAGTCGTATTGGTGTTTGGTCTGTTAATGACATTTTGAATTTTATGGATTATGAACCAATCAAGGAAGATTGGGCTGATAAACATATTATTAGTAAGAATTACAGTCTGGTTGAAGATGATTTGAAGGGTGGTGAGAATAATAATGACGAAGGAAATGAAAATGAAAAAGATTAAAACTGTTTTTAATTTAGTACAAAATGAAAATGAACCTGCAAGACTAAATTTATATGGGTTCATTGGTCAAACATTTTGGAATGAAGATGAGCAATCAATTACTGCTAAAGCAGTTGCAAAAGCCTTATCAGAAATTGATAGTGATGAAGTCGATGTTCATATTAATTCTTATGGCGGTATAGCATTCGAGGGTATCGGTATTTACAACCAACTTAAGCAATCAAATAAAAAAATTAATATTTATATTGATGCAATCGCTGCAAGTGCCGCATCAGTCATTGCAATGGCTGGCGACACTATTTTTATGCCAGAAAATGCTCAGATTATGGTACATCATGCTGCTACAGATGTTTATGGAAATGTGGAAGAATTAACCAAGGCCATTCAAGGATTGAATGCTATGGATGAATCCATGATTAAGACATATGAAACAAGATTCGTTGGCACAGAAGAAGAATTAATCAAGCTGATGGATGATGAAACATATCTGAATGCTGAGGAAGCTATTGCCTTGGGATTTGCAGATGAAATTGTTGATTCAGCAGCAAATGATGACGAGGATTCTACTGAAGAAAATGTTAAACAATCATTATTTGCTAAGTATTCAGGTAATCAAATGGTTGCTAGAAAAAATTCTAGAATTACATCAGCTCAAATTACATCAAATGGAATTCAATATGAAGAAAAAGTACCTATTGAAGACAATCATGAGACAACAGCCGAATCAATGGCTAGTAAATTTGCTAAATTTATTGCGGAAGAAGGAAATTAATAAATGAAAAATCCAGATTTAAATACACAAGAAGTAAAAGATGCACGTATTGCTATGTTTAAGGCAATGCGTGATGGTGATGACAATGCTCAAGAAGAGGCGTTTGGAGAGTTTGCAACATCTTTACAAAATTCAATCGGTGCTACTGCTATGAAGCATGTTCAACAAATGAATACAGAAATGAATGATGAAAAGATTCTTGAAACACGTGGAATTCGTAGACCGATGACCTCCAACGAACGAAAGTTCTTTGCGGATGCTGCTAAAAAACAATCATTCGAAAATTTAGATGAAACACTTCCTGAAACAGTAGTTGAGGACGTATTATCACGTATTAAGGAAGACCATCCATTGCTAGCAGCTATTGATACTCAAAATGTGACAGCCTTGATGAAATTAATTTATGCTGATCCTACTAAGAAAACAGCATTCTGGGGCACAGTACCATCAGACATTAAACAAATCTTGTTAGATGGATTTAAAACATTATCACTAGAATCAAGCAAACTATCTGGATTTCTTGCCATTCCTAAAGGATTCTTCAAGCTTGGACCTGCATATTTGTCTGAGTATGTAACAACATTTTTAGAGGAAACCATGAGTGCAACGCTTGAAACAGCAGTTGTTCAAGGAAATGGGAAACTTCAACCAATTGGTATGATTAAGAAATTAAGTGGTGCCGTTGACGGAGTTTATAAAGATAAGGAAACAGTTGCTGTAAATGATTTGAAGCCATTGTCATTAGCTGGAATTCATGCAGCTTTAACAAAGGCCAAGACAGCTAATGGACCAATTTCAGTTATGGTTAACCCTATGACATACTGGTCAAAGCTATTCCCACAATTGGCTGTTAATGATGCTGACAACAACTGGCATTTAATTACTTTGCCAACTGGAGATACAATTATTCAATCATATGCAGTTCCAGAGGATAGATTAATTTTTGGATTTACAAAAAATTATGTATTAGGTGTTTCGGGTTCTGTTGAGTTTAATCAATACGATCAAACCTTAGCAATCGAAGACATGTATTTATTCATTGCTAAGTTTTTTGGTATGGGTGTTGCCAAGAATCAAAATGCATTCTTTGTTGCTGATATTTCAGGTATGGAAGGCGCTAAGGTTCCAGAACTTGAAGGAGATCCAGATGTACATAAAGCCGGTAAAATTGGTGATGTAACGGAAGAAGGCTCTTTTGATTCAAAGGGAACAACTAAGCCTACGACAGATCAAACTGTAGCTGAAATTAAAGCGTGGCTAGATAATCAAAAGATTGATTACACAGGGAAGACATCCAAGGATGACCTATTATCCTTAGTCCCAGCTGAATAGCTTGTGGAGGTAATTAATGGATTATAGAGTAGACGATAAGTTGCTAACACAAGTAAAGAGTGAACTTCAAATTACCTTTACTGAACGTGACGACAGCTTGAGAAAAGCTATCCAACGAGGGATGGCGTTTATTTCCAGTCGAGTTGGACCGGTTAAATTTGTGGGTGATACAGAAACAGAGATTGTAGCAAATGATTTGCTAATGAATTACTGTCGCTATTATTGGGATGGCTATCGACAGATGTTTCCGATTGATTATCAAAGCGATATCCTACATCTTCAAATTCTAAATGGTTCATCTAGGAGGTCTTTCAATGAAGCGAAGGCTGACTAATTTTACCGATGGTGTTTTACACTACGGAACAATAAAAACTAAGCGTAACGAACTGAAAGAGAAAATTGGCTTCGATTTAATCGAAGCTGGATTTCTCTTTTTTGATTACAAACAAATCCGTCAAGAAGATGAAGAATTATTCGATTCTGGAAAGGATCAAACATCTAATTTAAAGGTTGAAACTTTTTTTGTTCCAGGAATCGATAAAAACATTCAAAAAGTAGCTATCAATGATGATTACTATGAAATTGAATACATCGATTTGTCCACGGATAGACAAAAAATGTTCTGGTATTTAACTAAGGAAGGAAACCTAAATGAAATTTAATGACACATTAAATCTTGATGAATTCATTGAAATTATGAATGCACAGGCTTATCCACTTTTTGATACCTCTTTAGGAAAAGACGAAATTGTTTCAAATAAATCCTTCTTTGTTTATTCAAAGAAGGGTGCTATCAGACCTTCGGATAACGATAGAAATCAATTTCTGAAGGATTTCACATTATCATTTGTCACACGTGATAGTTCAACAATCAATGTCTTGTCGCTTGCTGAAAGTCTTAAAAAAGCTAGATTACGCTTCACAGGCTCTGAAGTGGAAAATGGTAAGTTTACTGATAGCAACGAAGAGGCCGAGATGACCACTCTTAATTTTGTTCATGTAATCAAAGTAGGTGAGTGGTAATAATGGCAGAATATTTCTTAAATTATGATAAATCTCAAGCTATTCAAAATGAAATGGCTAAAATTCCTGATAAGGCTGAGAATGCTGTTAACAAAGTTGTGCATAACTTTGGGGCAAAGGAAGCTATTCAAGACATCATAAAATTTATGCCAGTATCAAATCGGGATAAGAAACATGCTAAGACATCTAATTCACTGAAATTGGACATGCTGAATTTGGGATTTAGAATTTATGCTCGTGGCGGTGCAGCAAAGAATAAGGGTAGTTTCGGCTACCTGGTATTTCCTAATGATGGTATTGGACCGCATAATTTCATTGACCAAAGGTTCTTTGAACAAGGTGGGGATGCTGCATCAAATAAAATATTTAACAAAGTAATGGAAGCATTGGAAGATGCTTTACAACTCTAAGGAGAAAATAAATGGCTGAAGAATATACAACTTTTGATGAATACAAAGTAACTGATGCTGCTATTAAGTGGCTTGAGGATAATAAGTACATTACACCTGCGGTTAAGCTGGGATGTACAGGAAAACTTGAAATTGAAACAACTTTAAAAACGGTTGTTAAAAAATGTGAAGGTGACACGGTTAGATCCGTTGATATTCCTACACAACTAAAATGTAAATTTACTGGACATATGCCAGTCGAAAATTTGCGTAAAGTTTGGGGATTGAAGACAGACGGGTTAAAAAAGGGCGTATATGCCTATGGAACAGATTCACGTCAAGGTCGTGGAATTATGTCCTTTAAGGTTCTTGACTTGGACGAAGTGATGGCAATGCTACGTGCGTTTCCTAATATGCAATTTTCAGGTGGTATGACTTGGGAATTAGAAAACGGCGGTGAAGAAATTGCCGAAATAGAGCAAGAATTTATTGCTATGAAAGACGATAATAACAAATTTTTCTACGAAGCACTTCAAAGTGAAGTTGATACAGACGTAGCAGATAAATGGTTGACAGACTTTACACCAGACTTAGTAAAGGCCGTAGCACCAGCATCTTCTACAACAACATCAAAATAATAAAGAGGTTTTAAGATGATTGATGAAATTACACTAAATAATGGCGAAAAAGTAAGAATTAAGCCAAAAATTTCAATTAAAGCATTAAGAGTTTTTCAGGATAAAGGGCTCTTGCCAGAATCCCTATTACAAGCCTTTGTTGGTGCAGATAAGGAACCTAAAAAAATGGAGCCTTATCTTATTAATTCAACTTGGATTGCTTATTTGAATGCCAATCCTGATACGAAGATGAGCCAAGATGATTTTGAAGATAAATTGGATTTGGACTTTGAACAATCAGGTAAGATTCTAACCGAGATGATTAGCGGTTCGGCCAAAGCAGATGCTAGATTTGCTAATGGATTTAAACGTTCAACAAAAAAAGGAAACGGCAAGGACAGGAAAAGAAAGCACCGAAAATAATTATTGACGACGTAGAAGATTTATTTAGCTTCTACGTTTTTTTTATAGGAATTGAGCCTGAAATTGCCGAAAATTGGCCAATTAGCAGTTTGAACAAATTGGCAATTAATAAAGTTGAAGTAGAAAATTATTTAAATTCATAAATTAGAAGGGAGGTTATTTAAGGGCAAACGGAAAAGAGATTCAACTTGAATATAAGGTAATTAATCAGCAATTCAAATCTGCTATTAAAGAAAATAGTAACGCAATGACTTCCTTAAATAAGCAGTTTGCATTGCAAAAAGAGCAAATGCGAAACACTTCTAGTGAGTCGGAAAAGCTCGATGCTAGCCTAACTAAGCTAAATAGCCAATATGAGCTAGCTAAGAGTAAGACTCAGATCACATCTGAAGCTCTAGAAAATGTTAAGAGAGTTACGGGTGAGAATTCTGAAGAAACCCGTCTTTGGACAAACAAATTATTAACCGCCGAGAAACAAGAAGAATCTTTAAAAAATAGAATTACCGCAACCAATGAGAAATTAAATGAGGCTAAGAAAGCTGAAAGTGAAGCGGCTCAAGCATCTCAAAAAAGGCAGGCCACTTTAAAATCACTTGCATCGGAACAAAAATCTCTTGAGACATCTTCTAGTAATCTTTCAAAGGAATATCAACTGGAAGTAGCACAACTTGGGAATAATGCTAAGGCCAGTGATAAGGCTAGATTAGCAAAGCAATACTATGCAAAACAGGAACAAGCTACGGCTGAACAGGTTAAGAATTTAGAGAAACAACTTGAATTGGCCAAAAAAGAATATGGTGAAAATTCTCAGCAAGTACAAGATTTAAATGGCAAGTTATTAGAGGCTAAGAAGGCTAACCAAGACTTTGCTAATTCTTATGCCGACTCTACTAATAAGATGAAGAATTTTGGATCAGCAATGACTAACGCCGGAGATAAATTGAAATCTGTCGGTAAGGGTATGACAGTTGGTGTAACTGCACCTATTGTTGCTGGTGTTGCCGCTTCGGTTAAAGCTGCTAGTGATTTTGATAGTGCATTTACAGGCGTTAAGAAAACTGTTGATGAGGTAAAAGATTCTAACGGCAAAGTCAAAATATCTTATAAAGATTTAGAGACTGGCATTAGAAACATGGCCAAAACGATTCCAGCCACTACAACAGAAATTTCTCATGTTGCTGAAGCGGCTGGACAATTAGGAATTAAAACACCTAATGTTTTAGGCTTTACCAGAACAATGATTGACATGGGACAAGCAACCAATATGTCATCAGAAGATGCTGCTACTGCACTAGCTAAATTGGCCAACATCACTGGTATGCCACAAAAGAATTTTGATCGTTTAGGTTCGGCAATCGTTAACTTAGGTAATAACATGGCTACGACCGAATCCGATATCGTTGATATGTCATTGAGACTTGCCGGTACTGGTCATCAGGTTGGATTAACTGAATCGCAAATCACTGGTTTGGCAGCTGCTATGTCATCTGTTGGTATTCAAGCTGAAGCCGGTGGTGGCGCAATGTCTCGTGTCATGCAAAAAATTAATACTTCCGTGGCTAGTGGCGATAAGACCTTAGGACAATTCGCCAAAGTCTCAGGAATGTCATCATCACAATTCAAGCAACATTGGAAGAGTGATGCTTCCGGAGCAATTGTTTCATTTGTTAAAGGACTTGGTAAAGCCAAAGCTAGTGGTAAAGATGTCACCTCAATGCTAAAAGATATGGGAATTAATTCGACACAAGAAATCGATACTATGTTACGTCTTTCTGGTGCCGGAGATACTTTATCTAAAGCTTTGAAGATTTCAGGTGATGGTTGGAAACAGAATACCGCTTTGACACAGGAAGCTGAGAAACGCTATTCAACTTTCAGTTCCAAACTGAAGATTGTTAAGAACAAGGTTTCTGATTTAGGTATCGAATTCGGTGGTCCTTTGATGGATGCACTAAGTAATGTGTTGGATGGTTTAGAACCGGTATTCAAAGTGTTAGAAAATATTGCCAAGGCATTCAACAATGCAAGCCCAGAAACACAGCAATTTATTATGGCAATAGCCGGTGTTGCTGCTGCAATAGGGCCATTATTAGTAACTATTGGTTCGGTAATTAGTGCCATAGGTGCAATAGCCAACGCATTAAAAGGCATAAAATTGGCAACGGCCTTAATGACCGGTGGTATAGGCGCAATTATAGCAATCATAGCTGTTTTGGTGCTGTATATAGTTACTCATTGGGATCAAATAAAAGCTAAAACTGAAGAAGTTTGGAATGCAATTTCTACAACAATTTCAAACGTCTGGAATTCGATAGCTACAGCGACATCTAATATTTGGAACTCAATCACTTCATATCTATCAAATCTGTGGTCAGGTACCGTTTCAACAGCAAGTAGTATATGGAACGGATTGGGTAGCTTCTTTAGTGGACTTTGGACATCAATAAGTACAGCAGCAAGTAGTATATGGAACTCAATTACCTCGTACCTATCAAATCTATGGACAAGTACCGTCTCGATGGCTTCAAGCATATGGAATGGATTAGGAAACTTCTTTAGTAATTTATGGACATCGATAAGTACAACAGCAAGCAGTATTTGGAATTCAATTACCACTTATTTATCAGGATTATGGACAAATATTGTATCAATCGCATCGAGTATATGGACTGGATTAGTCAGCGTAATCACTGTTATTTTTATGACAATTCAGTCTGTCATTCAAGGTGTATGGCTATTTATAACTTCTTGGTTACAGTGGGCTTGGCAAGCAATCGTTGCTTTAACAGCACCAATATGGCAACCATTAGTAGAATTCTTTAGTCAAATGTGGCAAATTATTTCTACCACAGCCCAAAGTGTATGGACATTCATAACTAATACCTTGAGTATTATTTGGACGACTATAGTTACTACGGCACAAACGATTTTCAACGCATTAAGTAGTTTCTTTACCACGATTTGGAATGCTATTTCTACTGTATTTATAACGGTAACTTCTGCAATAGAAAGTAGAGTTGTGACTATCTGGCAAGCAATTGTTAGTGTTACAACGAGCGTTTTTAACAGCATAAAAAATATTATTACAAGCATTTGGCAAGCCATTGTTTCGGTAACGACTTCGGTACTTAATTCTATTAGTTCAGCAGTCTCAGCCGGATGGAATGCAGTCAAATCAGTAACAGTTTTGGTGATGAATGCGATTAAATCGGCGGTTTCAGCTGGATGGAATGCAGTCAAATCCGTGACAACTTCGGTGATGAATGCTATCAAATCAGCAGTTTCAGCAGCTTGGAATGGAATCAAATCCGTAACAACTTCGGTGATGAATGGAATCAAATCGGCGGTTTCAGCTGGATGGAATGCCGTTAAATCTGTAACATTGTCTGTTTTAAACGGAGTTAAATCGACAGTATCCAGCATTTGGAATGGAATCAAATCAACAATTTCAAGTGTCGTTAATGCAATTAAATCATTAGTAAGTAACGCTTGGAACAATATCAAATCAGTAACATCAAGCGTTTGGAATGGAATCAAGTCAGCAATGGTTGGTCCAGTTCAAGCCGCTAAATCGACTATTTCTGGAATTGTTAACGCAATAAAAGGATTTTTCTCGGGAATGCACCTTAGAATTCCTAAGATTAGCTTGCCACCATTGCCACACTTTCATTTATCCGGAAAGTTTAGCTTGAAACCACCATCAGTACCACACTTGTCTGTAAGGTGGAATGCTATTGGTGGAATCATGAAAGCACCAACGATTTTTGGAATGAACGGTGGAAACCTTCAGGGTGGTGGTGAAGCCGGACCCGAAGCAATTCTTCCATTAAATTATAAAAATCTATCTGCAATTGGTAATCAGATTGTACAAGCTACAAATGAAAGAATTAACAGACCCGTCACACAGAATGTTCAAATGACTTTCTACAATACAGTTAGAGATAACGAAGATGTTGATAGAATATTTGAACGTGCTGATTCGTGGATGGGAAATCAAAGTAATAAATCCAGTTTTGGAGTTAGGGGGAATGCATAGTGAGTTTGCATATTGTTGTCGACGGAGTTTTTGATTCAGATATGTTACTAGCGGTTGCAGATCGTCCCAAAATTTCAAATCCAGATTTTGAGTATGAATCAGAATATGTCGAAGGACGAAACGGAAGTTTGAATCGTCTCAAGTACATTAAGGATGTGACGCAAAAGGTTCAATTTAATATTTTGGAGAATTTTAATGTCAAAAAAAAGCTACGACACATAAAGTCGTGGCTTTTCAATTGTCAGAAGATTTATTTTAGTGATGACATAGTTTATAGAAAAGTTAAACGGGTTCAAATAGGCGACATTGATAATGAAATCGCTGAGTACGGTTCATTTGAAGTTTCATTTATTTGTGATCCTTTTGAATATCTACGTGATGAACGTGAAATTACGGTAGAGAAATCTGGAACCATTTATAACCACGGAACTGTATTTTCATTGCCAAAAATGGAAATATTGGAGAGCGGTCAGGGGACGATTACGATTAATGGTTCACCTGTAAAGCTGAACTTGGCCGTAGAACACGCCTATATGGACTCCGAAATTCAAGAAATTTACAAAGATGACAAGAATTTAGGCTTATCGATGATAGGCGATTTTCCTAAGTTAAACCCTGGTAAAAACACGATTGAAATTAGTGGTGGATTGAACTCGATAAAAATTAAAGTAAGGGAGAGATATTTATGATTAGACTCTTTCCTGAAAATGCTACTGAAGAACAATTCAAAACTAATGGGATTGCTGTTCTTGATAATGGAGTTAAATCTAATTCCGTCGAGTGGACAAAAAATGGAATGTACAGTTTTGACTTTGATTATTTTAGTAGTGCCAAGTTTAGCAGCTTAATCAAGGGTGACATGATAGTTATTGCACCGACACCTCTTGGAGACCAACCATTTAGAATTCATAAAGTAACTGAGCAAATTGGATTCACAAAAGTAGAGTGCTATCACATTTTCTATGACCTAGCTTCAAATTTAATTGAGGACTCTAATTTTGTTAAATCCACTGGTAAAGCATTGATGGCAAGATTCAATGCAGCATTTCAGTATTCGACTAAATTTAGATTTAGTTCTGATATTGAAGATGTTACTAATTGCCGAATGGTCAGAATGAATCCAGTTCAGGCGCTTCTAGATACATCAAAAAGTAATACTTTTATCAACCGTTGGGGTGGAACTATTTATCGTGACGGTTATGATGTGAAAATGCTGAAAGCAGTTGGTGAAGATAGAGGTTTCCGAATAAATCATGGCAAGAATTTAACAGGATACGATCATCAAATCGATTGGGAACCTATGGCAACAAGAATAATGCCCATTGGGTTTGATGGTTTAATGCTTCCTGAAAAGTACGTCGATAGTCCCTTGATTGATAAGTATGAAAATGTACGAATCAAGACGGTAGATTATCAGGATGTTAAAGCTCAAGATGCAAATTCCACTTTGAACCAAGATGGTGCGGTTCCGAAAGAGCAAGCCTATGAGCAGTTAAGAAATCTTGCTAAAAAAGAGTTTGAAAAGAATGATGCTGATAAGCCAACAATTAATATCAAAATTCAGTTTAAAAATCTAGGCGATACAAGAGAGTATATTCAGTTCAAAAAGTTGGTAGACGTTCGCCCATTTGATGTCGTTCATGTTCAATTAAATGATTTTGACATTAAAGATAGCATCGTCAGCTATAAATTTGATGCTTTAACTCAGGAATATACCGAAATCGAATTGGGAACCATTACTAGAACCGGACTATCCGACAAAGCTAATAATACTGAAGCAAGTATTAACGACGTTAAAGATGGTATGGACAATATTCAAGGTGATTTGGATAATACCAAAAACGATTTAGAAAACAGTAAAAGTGAATTGAAAGATATCCGTTCTGATCTGCATGATTATGATGCTCACATAGATGATTTGACATCACAAATTGATGATAATCGGGATAATATTTTTAACTATATTAACCGTCCTGGTAACGGGGTAATCAAATTTAGCCCTGATCGTGATAATGCGACAGACATGACAATTGAAAGTAGCGCTGGGAGTAGATTTAGATTAAACAGCTACGGCATTTCATATGATGGTTCAGGTAAAACAGCCATGGATAGTCGTGGATATATCTATGCAGATAATTTCATAGGTCACAGTATGAGCAGTGTCTATATGGAAGGTGGAGAGCTTCATGGCGCCCGAATTACAGGCGATACTTCAATTGATTTAGCTGGAGATAATGGAAATGTCGTTTCTCTTTCTGGCTACGGAATGACATCACCAAGAGCAACTATTTGGCAACTTGATGGAGTTCAAAAAATGAACATTGTAAATGGCGGATATTTAATGGTTGGTGGAGCTAATCTTTGGGGTGATGGTACCGGAAGATTATTTGTTGGACCAACAGGCAACGTGTCAGCATCACTAAGGATACTAAATCAATCAGATCTTTAAGGAGATTAACATGGAAAAAAAGGAAAAGACGTTTGGCCAAAAAATGATTGAAAATTTGACTTATAAAATTGCAAATCTCGAAAGAGATAATTCTGCACTTTTCGTGGAAAATCAAGATTTGAGAATTGAAAATGCAAAGTTGAAATCGAGTAAGGGGGTAAAGAAATAAATGTATATCTACATAAAGACTGATAAACGTGGAGTTGTCACTGATTTTGAACACAATTCAGATGCCACAGAAGATGATTGGCCAATGAATTTTTATGACTTCTCTACTACTAATCCCGATTTGGAAAAAGAGGGTTACATTAAGACGTATTTGGGTGACGGAGAGTACAAAATGTTTGAGGATTATCACGATCTTTATACATACTCTGAACATTCTCTACACCAGCCTTTTAATATCCCACAACCAAGTACAGCAATTTTGCAAACTCAACTTGGTGCTGTAGCAGCAGAAGGACAAAAAAATGGCAGTGATCTCAATGAAGTGAAGTCACTGCTGAAAGAAATTTTAGAAAAGGAGTGATTTAATGACGGTTAAAAAAATCACACTCAACACAGAGAAAAAAACACCGATTTATGAGTACCCGATTACTCTACGTCAAGGAGATACATCAATTCAGATTCCTGTTGATCTTGAGGAGGATTTTAGTGAAAAGGATTTAACGAAAACTAAATTAGGATTCTATTCAGATAAACCAGATGCAACAACGATTGAAGATGATGAACAAAGTCATTTTCAAATTGGTGCTGATAAGAAGTCATTTACGTATACGTTTCCTGATGAACTAACTGATGCCTCAGGATCAACAACCAATACGTACTTTAAGATTGGTAATGATTCTACCTCCAACTTCTATATCCATATTTTGACCAAAGCCGGCATGGAGAAACTGGAGTCGGGAGATTATATTTCTAAAGTTGATAGAATATTTAACCATGTTATGTCGGATTACACTGCTATCAATGACCTTGCTGAAACCGGTAAAGGAACATTTGATACAGCATTAGCGGCTTCTAAAAAACAAATGAAAGATTTAATGGATAATCTTAATGCTAAATATGTTCAGTTTATTAACTCCAAGACCACTGAATTTAAAACTTATTTAGCTAATCTGGACAAGCAAGCAGCTGATGTTAAAAATAAATATACCGCTTTGAAAACTCAACTAGATGCCTTAGAAGTTCCTGAAATTGGAACTAGAAACTATCTTTTAAATTCATTAAAGGAAGTTTTTTATGCCGGTCAAAATATACAAAATCAAGTAATTTATCCTTGGACCTTTTCTTTTGGACAAATAAGTGGAAATGCTGTTGTTAATCAAATAGCTACTTTCAGTGTAGATTGGAGGGTAGATAAGGTAACTACTACTGGGTATATGGTTCCTCAAGTAAATGCAAAACCTTGGCAGATAAATGGAGAAAATCAAATTAAACCAACAGCTGAAAAAATGTCAGGGCACTATACTTATACATTTAGAATTACTGAGGATTTGAGCAATTCGTTATCGACAATGTTAGGGTTTCAAGTTAACTACATTGATGGAACCATTAGGTTTAAAAATGCTCAATTAAAACTCAGTAACGTTGAAACAGATTTGACCATTGCTCAAGAAGATTTTTTAAATGACACATATAATTTGCTTCCAGACTCTAAAGAAATGACTTCTTGGGTTAAAAAAATGACCTCAGTTGAGCTTCAACAAGATACTGATGGATACAATATGATTCACATGTTTGGAAATTATTCATCATACTATACAGTCGTCTCACTAAAAAAGGGAAAAGAGTATACCTTTAGTGGTGATTTTAAGATGTACAATAATGGGCCAATATCACTTGTTTTTTATATAAGTGATTTGGACAATCCTGATAGTGATGTTCAAGGGATAATAATTTCAGATGTTGGAGTTAAGTCGTGGACTAGAATGTCAGTAACCTTTGAAAATAAATATATGATTCAAAACGCTATGGTGAGGGTAGAGGCTCATGGAAATTGGGAAGGAATTGGAGGTTCTGTTTTTGCTAAAAAATTGCAATTAGAGCCAGGCTTGACATCACGTCCTTGGGGCCCTAATCCTTTAGATCCAATGGTTTTACAAAAATCTAAAATTACGGCTGATAATGGTTCTTTTGAAATAGCACTCCTTAATAATGAGAATAAAGATTTTAAGGAATTAATAACAAAATTACCATTAGGTTTTCATACTATATATTGTCAGGCAGGAGTTAAAAATAATCCTAGTGGCGATAGTATGTCAGTTAGAGGATGGGTTCATATTACTGATTCAGATCCGAACGGATACTCATTGGGATATGGGTATTTTGTAGAAACTGGGTCAGGACCTGTTAAAGCCTGGACGGTCTCGGTTAATTGCCCACAAGGAGCTACCGCATTCGATTCATATGTGGTGTTTAATGAAATAATCACTATTACCAGTTCGGGAAGTGTTTTTAAATCAGGCAATCAGATTCTTACAAAAGATTCCAATTGGGATGATTATGTAAATCCTGGGATATACCTGGTTCAAGGTGCCAGCGGTGGTAATAACATACCTACTAGTGCTGGGAACACTTGGGGCTATTTAATGGTTCTAAATGGTTCACCATCAGGAGGGGCAGTCCAAATATACTATAACTGTGTTGATACACCAGTTGCTCTTTATATGCGTGGAACTCGTGGCACTCCTTTGACCTGGAGTCCATGGATTAAATTAACAACACTAGATTCATTAAATGGAAAAGCTTTAAAACTCAAAGACTCTGCAGGCAAAGAAATAACTTATACAATCACAGGTCTAAGTTAGGAGGTAGAAAATGAAGCTAGAAACTTATAAAGCATTACCAATTAATCGAAGTCCAATTCGATTACTGAAGCGTGATTATTTAGCAAGAATGGATTTTGACCTTGTTGGTTTCCCATCCGGTACTGTTATTAAATTCAAAGCCTTACTTCCAGATGGTCAAGAATATGAAGACAACGATTCATCTCACTTTAGAATTTTAGGCAGTCAATTAACATATCGAATTCCAAGAAGTTTAAGTGAAAGCTCTGGCAGTTTAGTCAGTGCTTTTTTTGTTATCAATAATATAGAGAGTTCAAGGCTACTAATTCACATCACAGAACCAAACGACATCAAATCAAATAATTACATTGGTCAAATGGATCGCATTATGAATCATGTTCTGTCAGATGCAATTTTAATTAATGAAATTTCGACTAATGGGTCAGGAATTATTGATGCTAAAACAGATGAGCTAATTAAACAGATCACTGATTGGACAAACACCACATTAGCAAAGGTTAAGACAACTGTTAGTAGTTCTCTGGCATCTATTGCTGATGTCAGAGCCGTAATTGATAAAGAGATTGACGTTGATAGAAATAACTTTACAAGCAAAATGACTGATGTCCAATCAAACATTAATAAGGCTAATGAAACGATGCAATCTCTAACTAAAACGCTTGATGCAACTAAAGCTGAAGTAAATAAGATTGATGTTGTTCAAATGCAAAATGATGCTAAATCTGCTAAAGATGCTGCTAATGCAATTCAAAGCAAAATGGGGAATGTTCCCACTGGTTCAACTGTTATGAGTGAAATTAGCAAAGCTCAATTGGTAACTGGTGCGACCGTTAATGGTAAAGACGTTGCCATCAGTAATAAGAGGTTACAAATTACATTGCCTAACCCAGACCTAAGTTCATATGTAAAAACCTCAACATTGAATTCATATGCTAAGACAACAGATGTTGATACGAAATTAAAAGATTATGCAAAAAAAGGTGAAATAGTCACTGAAGGAACGATAGTAACTAAGACACCTTTATATAGAAGTACGAATTTGTGGGTACAAAGTAAGAATAATTGGCAAAATCCGAAGGATATGAGTGGTGGATCATCATTCCAACTAGACACTGACTTTAAACCTAGCGATTTAAAAAATGGCATTTTTATAGGAATTGACAAACATTTAATAACTGATAATACAACATATCCCGTTGCTTATATGCCTTCACTTTCTGGATTAATTATCCCTAAAGATATTGCTAAGTTTAGTGAAACTAATTTTTATTATTTTATTAGTAAAGAAGAAATTCAGGCAGCCCTTATAGCTGGAAATTACATACTAGTTAATGAACCACTTGATGGAAGTGTTTTAAGAGATAGAGACGGTAATTTAGCGGGAGTAAGTAGTTGGAATGGTGATAGAGGTCAAATTAAATTAGTTTTCGGTGATTCTAATGATGGAAAAATTGAAAATTTATTTATTCAAGTATGGCTACCATCAATTAAGTATTCCAGTTTGACAATTAATGTTATGAGCTTTCCAGTAATAGATGAAGTAATTGCAGTTTAAAGAAAGAAGTGATGTGAATTGAGATATTTGAAAAAGAACCATTCGTGGTTCCTTACAGGGATGGAAACCTTAGCGTTAGGATTAATATTCCTTGGAACTGGTAATTTTATTGATAGACCATCAGCAGCCCCAACATTTATCGCTACTGTGGATGATCCACCATTTGCTATAGCATTGATAATTATTGGGCTATACGTGATGTTTTCTTGTTTAGGAGTTTTAACAAAGTCGGTAAAAGACATTATTGTATTTTTACTCCTTTTTGTTTGGACTTTCTATCTAATTATCTTTGCGATTCATGATTTTAATGCCCCCGTTTTAATGCCAAAATTTACCACTATATTTATCTTGTTTATAGATATTCGAATACTCTTTGAAGCATTTTGGAGTGAACCTTAGTGGGTCAGGAAACGATAAGAACTTTACTATCTGCTATTAGTGGGGCGGTAATAACGGGGATTTTTGGTGTGTGGTTACAACGGTTGAAAAATCAGGGATCTAATGAAGGTGTCTATGCGGATCACACGAATGACCTTTTCGAAAGATTGGATAGAATTACTAATGAACGTGATGATTTAAAAGAACAAGTAATTGAATTGAAAGCGCAAGTTCAAAAGTTAAATAGTGTGATTGATTCATTGAATAAACAAATGGGGAGTCTTACTTCTCAAGTAAGTAAGTTCACCGAGCAGGAAGAGGAAAAATAAATGCAAATTATTGAAGGATTAAATTTGATTGATGTAGCACAGCTAACAGTCATTGCTATCTTGTGTTATGTATTAACAAACTCAGTTAAAAATACGAAGACCATTGACAGCAAATGGATGCCGTTTGTATCAATGGGTTTAGGACTGGTGTTGGCAATTGTAACAGCACTAGTATTTCACGATAAGGAAATTGGAAAAGCAATTATTGCTGGTTTATTAATTGGTGGTTGGACATCAGGGATGTTTGATGGAGTTCAAGGATTTTTAAATGACGGAGGAAAATCTGAATGAAAAAAAGAAAAATAACATATATTGTAGGTCTGCTTGCCGCAGGTCTATTTTTTTGCACAACAAATGTGGATGCTGCACGAACTGACATTGTTGATGTATCTAATCACAATGGGTATATGACTGTGGCTAATTTTCAAGATATGCTAAATAATTATGGTGTTAAATCAGTGATTACTAAAATTTCTGAAGGTATTTACTACCATGATTACACAGCAGCTAATAATATTAATACTGCTCAAAAGGCAGGACTTTATATCAATGGCTATCATTTTGCACGATACACTAGTGTTCAAGGTGCGATTGCTGAGGCAAACTATGCTGCTACAATGGCTAAATCAGACGGTCTACCAATTGGTTCTGTATTAGTTACAGATGTTGAAGCTGAACAGCAAAATGGATTAAGTCGTGCTCAGAATAATGCTAATAACAAAGCTTTTATGGATCAAGTGGCTAAATATGGATATCGCTCAGATATTTATACTATGTCTAGTTGGTTAGGAAATAAGATGGATATTAATTCTGGAGGCTGGATTGCAAGTTATCCTTATAATGCTTCGGGAAAAAATTGGTATTCAAATACTCATGCTTGGCAGTGGGGGAGTACATATCGCTTTAACGGGAGCTATGGTAATTTTGATGTTTCTCAAAGCTATGATGACTTTTATACAGCCAATCAATCTGCTAAAGTTGATCCACGACAAACAATCAGTAATGTTGTTTCTGTAAAAGGAAACGACTATAAGGCTTATACGACCTATAAAGCTGATGGAACTCCAAATGTTGGAACAAATGTAGTTTCCGCTACGGATTGGCTATCTGGTGGTATCAAAGTAATTAATATGAAGCCTTATTTCTTAATTGGTGGAAACATTTATCTTCCACAATCATCAACAATTTTCAAAGAAAAGGTAGTTGTTAATTATAGTTCTGACTATGGCGTTCTTGCGTATACTTCAAAGGGGCAATCTATTAAGGATTCAAATAAAACATTTAAAGGTGGTACAGAATGGAAAACTTTTGATACTTTGTATGATATTCCTAATGTCGGCTGGTGCTATAAGGTTGCTACTGATATGTATATTCCATTAAATTATATGCAGGGATCAGGATTTAAAGGTTAGTTTCGACATTTCATTAAAAGTGCATAAAGATATTACCAAAGTTAATTGCTATATTTAAAGAGTACAATTTGATTATTTTTTTGACGATAGTAAAAAGCTCTCACTCTAACAGGTGAGAGCTTTTCTTATTTGAGTTTATTTTCGCGTTCATCCAATAAATTACGAAGTTCCTTAATGTCATCGATGTTTGATCTATTTTTAATAAAGTATAAAATATATTTTTCCCTTAGAACCATGGTTAAAAAACAGACTATTCAGAAATATTGAATAGTCTGCTTTTAGATGATTTCATTTGAATGAGTTCTGCATTTTAATTATTATTTAATTTAATCTTGAATGACTTGGTTTAAGAAAGAATCAAAAGTAAAAGATTAAGAGGTTTAATAAATATCCCTTCATCTTTGAAGAATAGATAAACTAACTGGCAAATGAACTGATTAATTGTAGGCAGGGGTCAACCCTTTACCGACTGATTTTCAGAAGGTGCACCTTTGGTGCACTTTTGTTGCTTGAGACCCTATGTAATAGGAAGGAACTACCCCGATCACCGGTATTAAGCGATTAATATCAGTTAGCTCTAATCATTGTTAAATCAATGGTTAGAGCTTTTTTTGTAGATTTATTAAAAATAAGTATTTGAAATACTAAATTAAACTATTGTAAATGACTGAGTAAGGTGTTTTAATATATTCGAGAGCAACGATATTGCTTTTTATTTTTCAAATCTTTTAAAAAGTATAATTAATACTTTTTTTGAAACAAAAGGTGAAATAATGATAACAGAAAAAGAGAGAGTACGTGGTAGATTAAGAAGAACCCTTACTCAAGTTGGTTTCGATATACCAGATTTAGAAAAATGTATTTTTATTGTAGCAATCTCTTATCTATCAAGCAGCGGTAGATGTAAATTATCTAAAAATGGAATTAGTCGAAATTTTTCTCAATTAATAGATTCTAAGGATATTGAGGTGTTAGAACCGGTTATTCCAGTAATCGAACTTGTAACAGATAATATTTCCTCGGACATTTATCAGCATATTGTCGATTGTGTTGATGAAATGAATGGAGAAGATATAGGATTATTTGTCCAAGAATATTTCAATGTGAACTCTAGACGTCTATACGATGAAATTGAAACGCCTAATGATATAAATGATTTATTGGTAAGATTAGCTAATATAAGAGCAAACGATACCGTTTTAGACCCTAGTTGTGGAATTGGGGGGACTTTACTTACAATCATTAAAAATAATCCTCAACAGCGTGTATATGGCCAGGATATAAACCCACTACGTGTCGCTATTGCAGAGATGTTATTAGATATTAATGGTTCAACGAATCATCAGCTTTTTGTGGGTGACACTTTATCAGATCCCCAATATGTTGAAGATGGTAAATTGATGAAATTTGATGTAGTGATTACGGAACCGCCATTTGCCATGCAATTCCCCAGAGGTCTAAATGATATAGATAAGTACGATAGATACTCTTTTGGGAAGGTTCCATATGGAAAGGCTGATTGGGGCTTTATCATGAATGCTATCAGTTCTTCTAAAAAGTCATCTGGTCGAGTAGTATTATTGCTTCCTACTGGAGTTCTGTTTAGGGGAGGATTAGAACGAGATATTCGTCATAATGTTTTGAAAGAAGACCTCTTTGAAACGGTAATTTCTTTACCTGGAGGGCTGCTCTTTAATACATCAATTCCGACTAGTGTCTTAGTATTTAATCGAGATAAGACGATTGAGCATAAAAATAAAGTTCTGTTCATAAAGGTTTCTAAGGAGGAAACGTTACAAATTCGTCGTAATTTGTGGTTAAAATCAAATGAAATTGAAAAGATTGTAACTACTAACCGTAATTTAACGGAAATAGAAAATTATTCTTTGTTAGTACCAATTGATCAAATTTCGGATGACAGTATGATGGTTGAAAGATATATTAAAAAAACGGTGTATAACTTCGACGACAAAAAGTATTTAATTAATTTAATTGATTATTATAGCGGGGATACGGTCCCATTAGAGAATATTTCTAAAATAGATCGTGGTTACAATATGATCTCTAAAAATGAAAGTTTGCAGGGGAAATATTGGATCATGAGAATTTCAGATATGAATTCGACCGGAATTAGTTATACAAAAATGTCTCGCGGTGACGTTGAGGAACGGACTAAAGTTGATAATTACGAATTACAAAACGGTGATATTGTAATGGCCGTTCGTGGTTCATTCAAATTGTTAAAAGTTGAAGATATTCGCCCAAACACATTGATTAATAGCAATTTAGTTAGATTAAGGGTCAATTCCAGTGTATATGATTCACAATTTTTGAAACTGTTTATAAATAGTCCTATCGGTAGGGCTCAATTAGAAGATATTATGGTAGGTACAACGGTTCGACAGATACCTATAAAGAGTCTGAGTCAATTTGAAGTACCTAAAGTCGATGTAGATAAACAAAAGAAATTTGTTCAAGATTATTTACATAAAAGTGATGAAATTAAGGTAAAAATGAGGCAATTACAAGATTTACAAGATAAATTTAACCAAGAATTGTATCAAAAAATGGGCTTAGGTGGCCTATATCAAGTTGATGACGGAGGAAAAGACAAATGATTTATAATTTCTATGGCTTTATTATAATTTTGAATGATTCAGACAATAAAATGATTTATCGATATGAGAATGTTAAACGTCCAGATGAAGTCAGTTATAAAAATAATGAACAGTATGTTAAGGAATATAATAATGGAGATGCTGCTGCAATGACCAAGTTGATAAAGGCTAATAGTGGATTAATTCATAGTTTGGCTGGCCGTTATTCTCATTATTTAGGTTCGAGTCTATCTGAAGAAGATTTGGTTCAGGTTGGCTATATTGGCCTGATGAAGGCCGTTAAACGATATGATCGTAATCATGATAATAAGTTTTCAACATATGCTTATTGGTGGATCAAAAAAGAAATGTTGAGTGAAAAGGACAGTGTCAATTCAATAATCAGAATTCCCAATCATAAAGCAACGGCTGCCAAATTAATTAAGTCACTTCGAAATCAAAGCATGGACCTGTATGGGAAAATAGATGTAGCTTGGATTTGTCAAAAAGCCGATATTACTAAAAAACAATACCGACGTTTGATACAAGTTGACCAAGAAAAATTGAAACCAATGAGTTTGAACCATCCAATATCCGATAATGAAAGCAGTCAATTAGCCGATATTTTACCGGATACAAAACAAAGTATGCAGGCTATTATCGAGAATGATTTTCTAAGAGAAGACCTATACAAACAATTGCATCAACGTTTAACTTCAAGAGAAGTTAAGGTTATTATTGAACGCTATGATTTTGATAATCAAGGTCAGCGAACTTTATCGGTAATTGGACAGGAAATAGGAGTTACTAAAGAACGTGTTCGTCAAATTGAAAAACAGGCTATTGATAAATTACGTGATATAGATGGATTAAAAGACTATTTCTTTAATAATTAATGTGATCCACTAGAACGGAGACAGCGCTTTTGTCGAGATATTTATCGTTGAAATTTTGTTTCTTACTAATTTTGGTTTTACCATTTAAGAATCCTTGGATTGTTATCCTTTGATTCTTTTTTATTTTGTGGTCAAGTTTAACGGAGGTAACAAAATACTGGTCACTGGTGCTCAAGGGTACCAATAGTAGATTGGTTTTACCAGAATTATCGGTATGAAAGTCTTTAATGTAAAAATTATTTAAAGTAATACTCATGAAAAGGATATTGCTATCATATTGTTGCATAGAAGTTATATCCAGTTTTTTCATAATATTTGGATATTTTGATTCAGTTCTTGATGACTTTTTTCTTTGTGCTGCTTTAATTACATTATTAGATTGGTTATTGATCAAATTATTGTATGGAATATTTGTACCACCAAAAATGGTTAAACCAGTTAACAGGGCAATCTTCTTTCTATTCATATCAATGTTTCTCCCTCAAAATTTTCAATTTCAAAATCATTATAATTCTTAAATATCATCAAAAGTAGAAAATTGACTATGTAAATTTTGATAAAATGTAGCATTTTATTTATTAGTAATTTCTTCACAAAATCGATCAAAAAGCATATTAAAAAAGTTACTTTTTTGTTAGGATACAAGTAAATATTGAGGCGAGGTAATGCTGTGAATAGAACCGTCGATCATCTAATCCATATAATGTTTGAGGAGCTATCAGTCAATCGAGTGAGAAAATTTACTATAACCGACTTGACTAAGGCGTCAAAAGTTACTAGAGGTACGATCTACTATTATTTCAATAGTATTGAAGATATTTATATGGCTACTTTTGAGAAAAAGATTTTAAATATGGCAATTAAGGAGAGCGATGATTTTAACGAATTCGTCAGTAAATTTATTCTATATATTAGTAAGAATAAAACCTTTAGTTTAAATTTTTATCGATTAGCTGAATTGAGTATTAGAAAGAAGTTCTTGATCAATATTTTTAATAGTCAGCTTTTAGAATGTAATTTCAAAATTAATCCAGAAAATATATATCTCGTTAGTGGTTTGTGCTTTATTATAATTAATTGGCTAGATAATGGATTAGAAATGAAAACAGAACTCGTTATTCAAGAAGTTAATCATTACTTAGAATTTTTTCAAATTACTTTTAAACAGATTTAAAAAAGTGTTCAATTTTTGAACACTTTCAGAAAACTGCATATATAAACTTGAAAAACATTTAGTTATGATAATAACTGTAATCAAGTTGATGATATTTAAGCACTGATTTGATTAAATCTAAGTAAAGGGGTTACGAGTAATAATTTTGTAGAAAAAGTGATGATAAGAGTCATCGCTTTTTTGTGTTTAACGCTTGGTTTGAGATTATTTAAATTTCATGTATTATATATACTTGAGGTGGAAAAATGTTTAGAAATGCAAAAGCAGAGGATGCGGATCAGATATTGCCAATCCTTTTCCAAATCTTTGATGAGATGGAACTCGATGTATTTAAAGAAGTTGGCGATGAAAAGATGGCTCAAGTTATTAAGGAAGGTTTCTTCCAACCTGGCTATCGTTATGGATTGGATAATATTCTCGTTAACGAAATCGATGGTAAAGTAGTGGCAATTATGGTCGGCTATCCTGAAAGTTTAGAGGATGGCATTGATGAACCCTTGATCAAAATTATGCACAAGTACGGCATTAAAGAAAAGAATTTGTTTGGCGATAAAGAGGCCTGGCCTGGTGAATGGTATTTAGATTCATTTGCAGTCGCTCCAGATTATCAAAATAAGGGTATTGGAACAAAAACAATGGAGCAATTCATTGAGGTTATGCGTGACCGTGGTGAGAAAATCCTTAGTTTGAATGTTGACGTAAATAATGAGCCTGCTAAACATGTATACACAAAGACTGGTTTTAAGAAAGTCGGTCAATTGTATATCGGTAGTCATCTATACGATCACATGCAATATGATTTAGCAAAGTAAGTTTGAAGGAAAAATATTTCTTACTAAAGTTTGGTTAGAGTGGAAATATGTTTAAATTCTCAAATTTTACTCTGGACTAAACAGTATTTTGAATGTTTTGTTAAAGAAAATAATACATAATCTTTCTAAACAAAAAAGTGCTCGTATCAACCATATGGCAATGTTGCCTTGGATTGATATGAGCACTTTTTTAATTACATTTACTCTTGAAATTGTTCAAGTAAGGAATTTTATTTTTCAGTAAATTGTTATCCAGATCTGCATTAGGAGTAAGAGTTGGTAGCTTAATGTATTTATTTAAAAAGATAGTTAAAAGAGTACCGATAGGACCATCGTCCATATTAGCAAAGTCTAGTTCCAGTCCGGGATGACCCTGTGCCAGAATAGTTGGTTGCACACAGAGAATTTCTTTGCCATCTTTAGTGACGTGATAATCGGATATAACTAAATTGCCAGTGACATTCCAATTGATCTTACTAAGATGGACGTACTTTAGATCTAGCATGGGTATAGCATTGATTGTTGCTTTTTCCTCACCATTGATCTCAATTGAATAAATTTTTAAAAAGTTATTTTTTAATTTTATTTCACCGATCAACGTATTCAAACGATTATACAATTTAATTAAGAAAGGATTTTTTTTATCGCGGGATGCAATAAAAATGGTTTCCTTGTTTTGATTGATCACTACTAGGATATTACCAACCGCTAAGTCCGCTTTTCGAATATAAAGATTCATCATTTATTCTGATTCTTTGCCTTTGCAATAACTTTTTCAACAATCTGGGCAACGCCATCATTGATGTTATTATCTGTTTGAATCTGTGCTAATTTGGCAATAGCGGGAATAGCATTCTTCATGGCAACACCAACACCAGCATCTCGAATCATTGACTCGTCATTGAGATTGTCACCGATAGCCATGGTTTCTTCTTGAGCGATGTTTTTATCCTTAGCAAATTGTAAAAGTGCAATACCCTTTTGGGCATCAATACTGTTGATCTCTACGTTATTTGGTGAAGATGATGTCACAACAACGTCATCAATGTTTTCTTCGATGTCTTTTCTCAAGGGTGCTAAAACTTCTGTATCCTTGCCACTAAAGGCCAACAGCTTCATAACTTTGTAGGAAGGATCACTGAGAATTTCATCGTAGCTGCTAACAAAATTCATTGGTGTTAATTTGACACGAGCTAAAGTATCTTGAAGTGCTTGTTCATAAGTTGTACTAGGATTTAATTTAACCAATAACTCCGCTAAGCTAGAAACACGTAAATCTTTGTTATCTGAGAAAATTCCCTTGTTAGTGACTACTTCGAAGTAAATTTTGTGTTCCTTTAAGTAATTGATAACTTCTGTTTTTGATTTTTCAGAAATAGGATTACTTGAAATAAGTTTTTCATTTTCATCGTATACTTCAGCACCATTTAGAGTGATGTATCCGGGATGAACTCGATTTTTCAAAAAAGGCTTAGCTTCATCAAGGCTTCGACCAGTTGCTATTATAAATTCAATGCCATTCTTTTGGGCATCTTTAATGGCTTTGATATTGCGATCTGAAACAGCCATTTTATCGTTCAATAATGTACCATCCATATCGGATGCAATTAATTTAATCATAAAGTTCCCTCCGAGTGCGTTATGCTATATGTGAATGTTACCATATTTTATGGAATTAATATCAAACAGGTAGGTGTAAATTTGAAAACGCTAATAAAAAATGATTGGCAAGGTGTTCTTCAAGGTGAATTTGACAAACCGTATTATGAACAATTGCGTGAATTTCTTGTTAATGAATATAATACCCAAACAATTTATCCAGAAATGCACCATATTTATCAGGCTTTTCAGTGGACCTCATTTGCTGACACTAAAGTCGTAATTTTGGGACAAGATCCTTATCATGAACCTAATCAAGCTATTGGTTGTAGTTTTGCAGTGGCTCCGGGTGTAAGAATACCGCCTTCACTGAGAAACATCTATAAAGAATTGCAGGATGATTTGGGCTGTACACCAGTCGAACACGGTTATCTTAAAGCTTGGGCTCAACAAGGTGTACTGCTTTTGAACTCAGTTTTAACCGTTAGACGTGGACAAGCCTTCTCACATAAGGGAAAAGGTTGGGAACAACTAACTGATTATGCGATCCATGCACTATCTGAACGTGGAAAAGTGGTCTTCATTCTTTGGGGAAATGCTGCTAAAAGTAAGATTCCTTTGATTGATCAGTCAAAGAATACAATTATATTTTCACCACATCCTAGTCCATTTGCTGCTAGATATGGCTTTTTCGGCTCCAAACCATTTTCTAAAGCAAATGCCGCACTTTTAAACTATAATGAAGAGGAAATAAATTGGCAATTACCTGAGAATGCCGATGAGACGGAGGAATAATAATGGATTTATTTGAAAGCCTTAAAAGTAAAATTGATGGAAAGAATTTGACAATTGTTTTCCCAGAAGGTGAAGAACCTAGAATTCTAGGCGCCGCATCTCGACTTTTTAAAGAAAATATTTTGAAGCCTATCTTAATTGGTGAACAAGATAAGATTGAACAAGTTGCTAACGAAAAATCATTTGATATCTCTGGAATTGAAATCGTTGATCCTAAGAAATATGCTGATTTTGATACTTTAGTTGATAAATTTGTTGAACGTCGTAAAGGTAAGAATACTAAAGAACAAGCTGAAACAATGCTTTTAGATAATAATTATTTTGGAACAATGTTAGTTTATACTGGCAAAGCTGATGGTATGGTTTCTGGTGCAATCCACTCAACTGGTGATACTGTTCGCCCAGCTCTTCAAATTGTCAAAACAGCTCCTGGTAATTCAAGAATTAGTGGTTCGTTCATCATGCAAAAGGGTGACGAACGTTACATGTTTGCTGATTGTGCAATTAATATCGATCCTAATGCTCAAGAATTGGCTGAAATTGCGGTTCAAACTGCTAAGAGTGCAAAACTCTTTGATATTGATCCTAAAGTTGCTATGCTTAGCTTCTCAACTAAAGGTAGTGCCAAGAGTGATGACGTAACTAAAGTAGCTGAAGCTACTGAAATTGCTCACAAGTTGGCACCTGATTTGGCCCTTGATGGTGAACTACAATTCGATGCTGCATTTGTACCAAGTGTTGGTGCTCAAAAGGCTCCAGGTTCACAAGTTGCTGGTCATGCTAATGTCTTCGTCTTCCCAGATCTACAATCAGGTAATATTGGTTACAAGATTGCTCAAAGATTTGGTGGTTTTGAAGCAATTGGACCTGTTTTGCAAGGACTTGCTAAGCCAATTTCTGACTTATCACGTGGTTGCAATGAAGAGGATGTTTACAAGTCTGCCATTTTGACTGCTGCCTTAGCATTATAAAATTTAGGAGAAATTATGCTTGAATATCAACTAACAACCCATTCATATGAAGAGACTGAAATATTGGGAGCAAAAATATCTGAACTGTTAAAAGCAGGGGATGTAATTGTTCTAAATGGTGATTTGGGTGTCGGTAAAACCACTTTGACACGTGGGTTGGCGCGTGGCTTAGGAATTAAAAGAAATGTTAAAAGTCCTACATTTACTCTGATACGTGAATACAAGGATGGAAGATTGCCACTTTATCACATGGATGCTTACCGTTTGGAAAGTAGTCCGGATGAGGATTTAGGATTCGATGAATATTTTAATGGTGATGGAATTACTATTGTTGAATGGCCTCAATTCATTAAAGATGAAATTCCAGCGGAGCATATTTCAATTAATATTGCCCGTTTGTCAGATACTGATCGTCAAATAGTCTTTAAGCTACATGGTGAAAAATACGCTGACCGCAAGTTTGGAGATCTTTAATGAGTGAAGAGTTAACTTTACGAGAAGCAATTCCTAGTGATGCTGCTAAATTGATAAGCTTTTTAAAAAAGGCCAGTCAACAGTCAGATTTTATTGTTTTCGAAGACTTGAAAGATTTAACCGTTAAAACTGAAGAGAAATCTTTAGATGCTATTTATCAATCTAAAGTAGATGAATTGATGGTGGCTGTTTTTGATGAAGGAATCATTGGTTATTGTCGAATTGAAGCTAAAGATAATGAGCAAGCGGAATTAGGAATCGTAATCGATAAAGATTTTTGGAATAATGGGATAGCGTCCTATCTAATTGAAGATACCCTTGATTGGCTTGAGTCATCACCGTTAAAGAAAATTTTCTTAGAAGTATATAAAAATAACCCTGTCGCAATTCATATTTATCAAAAATATGGTTTTGCAACAGAGTTAACAAAAGATAAAACGTTAATTATGTCGAAGATGGTCTAGCTAGTAAGCTTAACCATCTTTTTTATTTGTTCAGTTCCAAATTGTTGTTCAGTCTTAACAAGGATTTCAGCACAAGCAACGCTATCAGCTAGGGCATTATGATGATTACGTAAATCAATATTTAAACGTTCAGAAACAGTGTTCAATTTGTGATTAGGAAAATCAGGGAAAAACTTACGACTGGTTCTTAAAGTATCGATTGTTAAATACTTAGGTACCATAATTCCATAATTAACCAAGGTTTTCTTTAAAACACTATTATCAAAGCTAGCATTATGAGTCGCAACTAAATGGCTACTGTCGAACAAAGGCTGAATGTGTGCCCAAACTTGATCGAAAGTAGGTGCATCTTGAACATCCTCTGGTCTAATGTGATGTATTTGAATATTACGAGGACTGAAATATTGTTGAGGATTTATTAATGTATAAAAGTTATCAACAATTTGATTGTCACGGACGAGTACTAGAGCTAATGAGCAAGCACTATCACGACTTCCGTTAGCAGTCTCAAAATCCATAGAAACAAAATTCATAAGTTAAACTCCTTATATGTCTAAGTCTAATTCGATGGGACAGTGATCTGAACCATAAATATCAGTGTGAATGTCAGCGTCTTTTAACATTTTTTTACCATTGTCGGATAGAACGAAGTAATCGATTCTCCATCCAGCATTATTTTGGCGAGCATTGAAACGGTAGCTCCACCATGAATATTTAACATCATCGGGATGCAAAATTCTAAAGGTATCGATGAAACCACTATCTAATAATTCCGTAAATTTAGCTCTTTCCTCATCAGAGAAACCAGGATTTTTATGATTGGTTTTGTCATTCTTAATATCAATTTCTTCATGAGCAACATTGAGATCACCACATAGAATGACTGGTTTATCAGCTGATAATTTTTGCATATATGCTCTTAAAGCATCGTCATAACGCATGCGGTAATCCAAGCGTTTAAGCTTTTGTTGGGAATTAGGGGTGTAACTATTAATTAAATAAAAATTTTTGAATTCTAGAGTTAATGTTCGGCCCTCATCGTCAAATTCATCGATTCCTAAGCCTTGATGAACGTCTAAAGGCTCCTTCTTGGTGAAAACGGCAGTGCCAGAATACCCCTTCTTTTTAGCGTAGAAAAAGTATTGATGGTAGCCATTTAAATCGAGATCAATTTGACCTTCTTGCAATTTAGTTTCTTGGATACTGAAGATGTCGGCATCTAATTCTTCAAAAGTTTGAACAAAATCTTTTTTGACTACAGCACGTAAACCGTTTACATTCCAAGATATAAGTTTCATAAAATCACCTCGGCACAATTATAGCATTATTGTGGTGTTTGTTAGTTCGTTATGTATCTAAGTATGTGATAAAATTATATGTAAGTCTATGCAACATAAAGGATGATGAATATTGAATTTTCCAGTTGATGAATTACCTAATATTGAATTTAAAATAAATGAACCACTCGGTAAGTATACTTTCACTAAAACGGGTGGAAATGCTGATGTTTTAGCATTCCCTAAAACTCGTGAAGAGTTAGTGAAAATTGTCGATACTGCTAGGGTCAATGATGTGCATATTACTATTATTGGTAATGCCAGCAATTTGATCATAAAAGATGGTGGAATTAGGGGAATTGTTATCATCTTGCCTAATTTCCATAAAATTACAGTATCTGATACTAAAGTTACTGCTGAAGCTGGCGCAACAATTATTAATACAACAATTGCTGCACAAAAAGCTGGTTTAACTGGCATTGAATTTGCTGCCGGTATTCCAGGTAGTGTTGGTGGAGCAGTCTTTATGAATGCTGGGGCCTATGGTGGTGAAATTAAGGACGTCTTTGAATCCGCTGAAGTGCTATTACCTGATGGTCATATCACCACTATTAACCATGAACAAATGGACTTCTCATATCGTCATAGTATAGTTCAGGATAATGGTGGAATTGTAATTAGTGCAACATTTGCATTGAAACGCGGTAAAAAGGAAGTTATTCAAGAAGAAATGGATCGTTTGAACGAATTAAGAAGATCGAAACAACCGCTTGAATATCCTTCTTGTGGTAGTGTCTTCAAACGTCCAAAAGGTCATTTCACAGGTCCCTTGATTATCAAAGCTGGTTTGCAAGGTAAGATTGTTGGTGGAGCTCAAGTTTCCATGAAACATGCGGGCTTTATTGTAAATATTAAACATGCCACAGCAACTGACTATATGAATTTGATACATCTGATTCAAAAGACTGTAAAAGAAAAGTTTGATGTCGAACTTCATACCGAAGTTCGGATTATTGGTGAAGATGAAAAATAAAAAAATGGTAGGTGTTGTCTGTGGAAATAATTGAATCAATTATTTTGATTCTCTCTTTATTAATTATTGCCAATATTGTAAGTCACTATTTTGTATCGATTCCACCCAGTTTGTTACAAATTGCGGCGGGGATTTTAGCGGCTCTATTTATACATGTGAAGATCTATGTTGATACGGAATGGTTTTTACTGGCGTTTATTGCGCCAATTCTATTTAATGATGGAAATAATTTTCCCAAAAGAGAGCTCTGGAAATTAAAGGGTCCTATTTTAGGAAATGCGATTATCTTAGTTATTTTATCTACGGTTATTGGGGGAGTGTTTGTTAAATGGCTCATTCCTCAATTACCTTGGGCAACGGCATTTACATTAGTGGCGGTTTTGTCGCCAACTGATCCAATTGCGGTTGAATCCATTGCAAAAAAAGCTCATATTCCGGATAAACTGATGCATTTGATTAATGGAGAAAGTTTGATCAATGATGCATCTGGTTTGATTTGTTTTAAATACGGGGTTGCTGCAACAGTGACAGGAGTTTTTTCACTGAAAAGTGCAACAATGGATTTTTTCCATATATCAATTATCGGTGCTTTGGTTGGTGCCGTGATGATATGGATTTTCAATGGAATTAGATTGTATCTGATTAATCAAGGTGTCGATGATTCAATTTTGCATGCGATTATTCAGATTATTATTCCATTTATTATTTACTATGTGGCTGAAGATGTTTTTGATGTTTCAGGTGTTGTAGCGGTCGTTATAGCGGGTATTTTAAATATTTCTTCTGGTAGAAATATTAGTAACTTTACTCCTGAAATCAGATTGGTTACTTCACGAACCTGGGATTTAGTGGTTTATGTACTTAATGGTATTGTTTTCGTTCTTTTGGGAATCGAAATTCCTTTTGCAATGGAGGAATTGGTCCATAACGATAATATCAATACTTTTGGAGCCACGTTACTAGCCTTTATTATTTGGATAATGTTAGTTGTAATTCGTTTTCTTTGGAGTTACGTTTATTCAACATTTTCAAATAATGGCGATGGCAAGATTGTTTTGTGGTCAAAAACCAGATTTGATGACTGTTTGATGTCAGGAATTTCTGGTGTTCGTGGCGCCGTTACAATGGTTGGTGCTTTGTCAATTCCAATGACAATCAAGGGTGGAGCTGCTTTTCCATCTAGAACACTTCTATTGTTCATTGCCAGTGCAGTTATTATTTTCAGTTTGTTAGGGGCAACCTTGTTGATTCCTATTTTGACTAAGAATAGTGCGCCAGTTGCTTATCGTGGTAGCACACTTACCTCAGAAAATGAGGATGATGAGAATGATGAAGATACTGATGAAACACCAATTGAGTTAACAGAATACGAGGCTAACCGAGTTATTTTAGAGAAGACTGTCAAAAAACTACGTTCAGAGATGGATGATGGCGATACGGCAGTTTACTCATCTGTTATTGCTGAATATTTGTATGATGTTCGTAATTTAGGCATTCAATCACGTAACCAGGTTAAAACTAGTCAAATTAGTAAGCGTCGGGTTCGTGGTAAAAAAGATGCTGAATTGTGGGATATTTCTTTTAATTGTGAATTAGAAGCAGTTGATGAATTATATGATAATCACGAAATATCTGACGAGTCTTATGATTTGGCAATAAAGAAGATTGCTCGTTATAAAAGAGAGATTGTGCATCGCCGTTCTAATCAAACGGTTGAATTTTTCTACAATTACTTCCGAAGAACTTATTTACAGATTAAGCATTTGATTTATCGTTCTGTGAATTCAGATGATATTCAACAGATCAATCAGGATTCAATTAAGATTTCTATTGCTGGTGCTAAGAATGCCTTAGAGAAATTACAGGAATTGAATCAATCAGATTCTGACGGTATTGATGATGATTTAATCTATATTTTTCAACGTCATTACGAAGATCGTTTGGAATTGTTACAAGGGAAGTATCGTGGACGCTCGCCTCAATTCAATAGTGAACGTATGAATCTTGAAATAAAAGCTTTGAGTTATCGTCGAGCTTTTGTTCAAGATATGTTGGAACAAGGAAAAATTAGCAAAATCACAGCTAATGAATTGCGCAAAAACATTAATTATAGTGAAGAAGTTATTAGTATTGGTGTAGATTAAAATACAAAATATGGTGAACTTTTATAATTTTTATTGTTTGTTATAATTAGTTCGAACTACTAAGGAGCTATGAAAATGAATTTTATACCAAGCAATATTTTTACGTGGCAGAATTTGGCTAACTTGGTTGATATCTTGGTAGTCTGGTATTTTTTGTATAAAGTTCTGTCGATGTTACGGGGCACCAAAGCTGTTCAATTGTTAAAAGGAATAATAATTATTTTTGGTATAAAGCTTATTAGTTGGGCTTTGAACCTGCATACTGTTTCTTACTTAATGGATCAGCTGATCAACTGGGGGATTATTGTTATTGTGATAATCTTTCAGCCTGAAATTCGTCGTGGTTTGGAACATCTAGGTCGATTGCCATTCTTTAGTTCGACTAGTAATGAAGAAGGCAAAACAAAGAATCATTTGATTGAGAGTCTTGATCAAGCTATTCAGTATATGAGTAAACGTCGTATTGGTGCGTTGATCACTTTGGAAATGAATACTGGTTTGGAAGAATATGTCGAAACCGGAATTGATTTGGATGCTGAAGTTACTGGTGCGTTATTGATCAATATTTTCATCCCGAATACACCACTGCATGATGGAGCTGTTATTGTACGGAATAATCGGATTTCCGTAGCCGCTGCTTATTTGCCTCTGTCGGAAAGTAATACTATTCCTAAGGAATTGGGAACAAGACACCGTGCGGCCGTTGGTATCAGTGAAGTGACTGATGCAATAACGATTGTTGTCTCTGAAGAAACTGGTGGCGTTATGATTACTCGGAACGGTCATATGATGCTGGATCTGTCTCGGGATGATTATCTAAAGTATCTACAAGCTCAATTGAAGGACCCTAATGAAAGTGGAACTCATTCAATTTTGGGATTCTTGAAGTTAAGTCGAAAGAAGAAGGAGAGACAAGATGAAAAAGATAATTAACAGTAATTATTTTTATGCATTTATATCTCTCTGTTGTGCCTTATGGCTATTCTTCTTTGTAAGTACACCTGGTGTGGGTTCGACAAGAGATTCTAATCAATCGAATACGTCTACAGTAACTAAAAAGGCTACGATTACAGTACCATTGCAGTTACAAGCAGATGTTGATAAGTACTACATAACTGGATACCCTGAAAAAGTTAAAATAACAATTGAGGGTCCAGCAGCACTGGTTACAGCAACAAAGAATACACAGAATTTTAATTTGTATTTGAATCTAAGAGACCTTTCTATCGGTCAACATCGAGTTCAAATTAAAGAAACTGGGTTAAATAGTGAATTGACATATAGTATTAAACCAAAATATGTCACAGTTAATATTCAAAAACGTGTAACAAAGAAATTTGCAGTGGATGTTGATTATAATAAAGATTCACTAGCAAGTGGTTATGAGACTGGAACAATTGAAGAGTCTCCAGATACTGTCACTGTAACAGGTGCGGCCTCTGAAATTAATAAGATTGATAAAGTAGTTGTTAAACCCAATTTGCCTAAGGGAATAAAATCTACGTTTGATCAAGAAGTTTTAGTGCAAGCTCTCGATAAAAATGGTAAAACAGTAAATGTTACATTAGATCCACAAACAATTCATGTGAAGATTCCTATTTCGATTCAAAGTAAGCAAGTAAATATTAATTTGAAACAAAAAGGAAATTCATCGGATACGAGTTATACGTTTGAATCTGATGTTAAAAATATTAGAGTTTTCGGTACAAAAGATCAGATCAGCGCCATTGGTGGCTCAATCGACGTACCGGTTGATGTTTCAGACGTAAATAGTAGTAGTACAAAGAAGACTATCAATTTGAGTGATGTTTTAGGTAACAAAGTTACTTTCACTGATCCAACTACTATTAGTGTGACGATTAATCGTGCCAGTTCTAATTCTAGTGCTTTGTCTAGTACGACAGGAAATACAGCTACATCAACTAGTTCAACTAGTTCGGATTCCAAGAGTAGTACTAGTGATAACACAAGCTCATCAAGCACTAATTCCACAAATGACAATAATGATAGCGAATAAACGCTGGGGGTAAATTTTTCATGACAAAATATTTCGGAACAGACGGAGTAAGAGGTATTGCAAATAAAGAGCTAAGTCCTGAATTAGCTTTTAAATTAGGTAGATGTGGTGGTTATGTTTTAACACAACACTCAGATAACGAGAACGCACATCCACGTGTTTTAGTTGCTAGAGATACACGTATTTCTGGTCAAATGCTACAAACTAGTTTAATTTCAGGATTGCTTTCAGTTGGTATTGAAGTTTTGAATTTGGATGTTATTACAACTCCTGCCGTTGCATATCTTGTTCGTGCCGTTTCAGCTGATGCTGGTATTATGATTTCAGCTTCACATAATCCTGCTGAAGATAATGGTATTAAATTCTTCGGATCAGATGGCTACAAGTTGCCAGATGACGTTGAAGAAGAGATTGAAGAACTATTGGATGCTAAGGAAGATACTTTGCCAAGACCATCTGCTGAAGGTTTAGGTAGTGTTTCTGACTATCCAGAAGGTGCTCAAAAGTATCTACAATTCTTGAAGCAAACTCTTTCTGATGACCTTAGTGGTATGAAGATCGTGCTTGATACTGCTAATGGTTCAACAAGTCGTTTAGCAAGTACACTTTTTGCTGACTTAAATGTGGACTTTGATATCATGGCTTCACATCCAGATGGGATCAATATCAACAAAAATGTTGGTTCAACTCACCCAGAACAATTGGCTCAACGTGTTAAAGAATCAGACGCTGTAGCTGGATTAGCTTTTGATGGCGATGGAGATCGTTGTATTGCAGTTGATGGCGATGGTAACATTGTTGATGGTGATAAGATCATGTTTATCCTTGGTAAATATTTGCACGATGGTGGCCGTTTAAAGAAGGATACTATTGTAACTACTGTTATGAGTAATATTGGCTTGTACAAGGCTATTGAAGCTAATGGCATGCATTCTGTACAAACAGCTGTTGGTGATCGTCACGTTGTTGAAGAAATTCGTGAGAATAACTACAACATCGGTGGTGAACAATCAGGACACGTTGTTTTGTATGAATACATGAATACTGGTGATGGTATGCTAACGGGTACACATCTACTTCATGTTATGAAGGAAACTGGTAAGAGCCTAGCCGAATTAGCTGCTCCTGTAAAAGTTTATCCACAAAAACTTGTTAATGTTCCTGTATCTGACAAGAATTCATGGGACAAACATCAAGCAATTCTTGACGTTATTAAGACAGTTGAGGATGAGATGGATGGCGATGGTCGTGTACTAGTTCGTCCTAGTGGTACACAAGCTTTGCTTCGTGTAATGTGTGAAGCTTCAACTGAAGAAAAGGTCAATGAATACTGTGACCAAATCGTTGAAGTTGTTAAAAGTGAATTAAGCTAATATAATACAGATAAAGAAATTCGAAAAAAGAGAAATTGAGGGATTGACCCTTAGTTTCTCTTTTTTTATTGGTCTATATAATGTATACCAATATTTATAATCGGTACATACCATATATACCATTTATAAAAAATATTAAAGATTTCTTGACATAATGATAATAGATTAGTATTCTAGTCATTGTCGCAAGGTGATGAGTACAGTTCAAATGAACTATACCATTTATAATAAATTAAACTATACCAATTAAGAAAGGCTATAATTATTATGTGTGGAATTGTCGGAGTAATTGGAAATAATAATACAACTGATATTTTATTAAATGGATTGGAAAAACTTGAATATCGTGGCTATGATTCAGCTGGTATTTACGTTAATAATCAAACAGGTAAAGACTTCTTGGTTAAAGAAGTTGGTAAAATAAGTGAATTAGAAAATGCCGTTACGAGTGATGTTCAAGGCCTAGCCGGAATCGGACATACTAGATGGGCAACACATGGAAAGCCAACAATTGAAAATGCTCATCCTCATTTCTCAGAAGATAACCGTTTTTATCTAGTACACAACGGTGTTATCACTAACTATGCTGAGTTGAAAAATGAATATTTATCTGACTTTAAATTCGAAAGTCAAACTGATACAGAAGTAGCCGTACAATTGGTTGACTACTTTGCTAAGAAGGGTATGGATGGCGAAGCAGCCTTCCGTAAAGCTCTAAGCCTAATTGAAGGCTCATATGCCTTTGCTATGATCGACAAAGAAGAACCAGATCGTATTTTTGTCGCTAAAAATAAGAGCCCACTTCTAATTGGATTAGGTGATGGTTTCAACGTTATCTGTTCCGATGCTATGGCTATGCTTGATCAAACTCATAAGTTTGTTGAAATTCATGATGGCGAAGTTGTTATCTTGAAGAAGGGTTCAGTTGAAATTAGTAAGATTGATGGTACTAAAGTTCAAAGAGATCCTTATACTGTAAATATTGATGAAAATGATATTTCTAAGGGTACATATGATCACTACATGTTGAAAGAAATCGATGAACAACCCAATGTTATGAGAAAGATTTCTAAAAATTATATCAACGATGATGGTTCTTTAAATGTTGAACAAGATTTATTGGATGAAATCAAGCAGGCCGATCGTTTGTATATTGTTGCTGCTGGAACTAGTTATCACGCTGGCTTAGTTGGTCGTAATATCTTTGAAAAGATTGCTGACGTACCAGTAGATGTTGAATTGGGTAGTGAATTTGGTTATCATATGCCAAAACTTTCTAAGAAACCATTCTTTATTTTCTTATCACAAAGTGGTGAAACAGCTGATAGTCGTCAAGTATTGGTTAAAGTTAATGAGATGAAGTTACCGAGTCTAACAATGACAAACGTGGCCAACTCAACTCTTTCTAGAGAAGCTACTTACACAATGGAATTGTTAGCTGGACCAGAAATTGCCGTTGCCTCTACAAAAGCCTATACAGCACAAATTGCTGTTGAAGCAGTATTGGCTAAAGCTTTGGGTGAAGCCAAAAATCTTCAAATTGCTAAAGAATTTAATTTGAAAGAACAATTAGCTTTGGCTGCTAATGGTATTCAAACAATCGTTGACGAAAAAGATAAAATTAAAAAGTTAACAGCCGATTACTTAACAAATAAATCCGATGCTTTCTATATTGGTAGAGGTGTCGATTATGCCTTATCTCTTGAAGCCGCTCTTAAATTGAAAGAAATTTCTTATATTCATGCCGAAGGCTTTGCTGCTGGAGAATTGAAACACGGAACAATTGCTTTGATCGAAAAGGATACACCAGTTTTTGCTTACGTAAATGATGGAATTGATGCTAGCCATACTCGTGGTAATATTCAAGAAGTTGAAGCCCGTGGAGCACATGTTTTGGTAATTGCTAGTCAAAAGTATGCTGAAGCTGGAGACCAAATCATTATTCCGGAAATTGATGAATTGATTTCACCAATCATCAGTATCGTACCAGCTCAACTGATTGCTTATTATGCAAGTTTGGCACGTGGTAATGATGTTGATAAACCTCGTAACCTTGCAAAAAGTGTGACAGTAGAGTAGCCTAAATTTACATAATGGATATATAATAGTCTTCGTAATGAAGGCTATTTTTTTATTATAAAAATTATAGATTGGTGGTTTTATGAGGAATAAAAAATTAAATTTGTTCTCAACAGTAATGTTTGGGCTAAGTGCGATTATTGGTTCAGGTTGGATGTTTGGATCTAGTCAGGCAGCACAAATAGCCGGTCCAGCAGCAATTATTGCGTGGATTGTGGGAGCAGTTTTAGTAGCAATGATTGCAATGGTTTATGTCGAAATTGGGACGATGTTTCCGGAAGAGGGAGCTATGAGTCGATTTACAATGTACACTCATGGTTCGTTGTTAGGACATATTTTCTCATGGGCTAATTGGATTTCATTATTAGCTATTTTACCGATTGAAGCTGTGGCCTCGGTTCAGTACATGAGCACGTGGCCTTGGGAGTGGGCTAATTGGACGCATGGATTTATGAAGGGCGGACAACTTAGCACTCAAGGAATTATGATGGCAACAGTTATGTTGTTCATTTTTACAATTATTAATTATTGGTCAGTTACGATTATGGCTAAATTTAATAATTTCATCTCTGTGTTAAAAGTAATCGTGCCAATTGTTACAATGATTGTTTTGGTTACGGCTCATTTTGATTTCAATAACATGGGGAGTTCATTCAGTGAATTTATGCCTAATGGTACTTCATCGATTTTCGTGGCAATTGGTAGTGCCGGAATTATTTATTCATATGTGGCTTTTCAAACGGTCATTAACTTGAGTAATGACATAAAGAAGCCGTCAGTTAATATTAGACGGGGAATCATTTTATCATTATTGATTAGTGCTTTGATTTATATTGCGTTGCAGATTGTCTTTATCGGGGCATTGCCACAGTCAGTTATCAGTGGTGGATGGTCAAAAATTAACTTTAATTCACCATTTGCTGATTTGGCTATTTTGTTGAATATCTATTGGTTATCAACTTTGGTCTACTTTACAGCCTTCATTTCTCCAGTAGGTAGTGGAATTGCTTTTGCTTCATCTGCAAGTAAATCATTATCTTCAATGCCTAAGAATAAGCATTTGCCTTTATTCTTAAGTAATTCAAATAATAAATACAATTCACCACGGATAGCTTTAATGGTCGACTTTGTTGTTAGTTTTATCTTGATTCTACTATTCAAGAATTGGTCATTACTATCACGTGTGGTTGCAGCATCAACGCTGATTTCCTTGTTATCTGGTCCAGTGGTAGCAGGAAGTTTACGTAAAATGGGTCCGGAAATGAGAAGACCAACAAAAATTAAAGGAATGAAAATTCTAGCTCCAGTTGTTTTTGATTTAATTAGTTTGGCAATTTATTGGGCTATGTTCCCAACTACGGTCGAAGTTATTATAATCATTATTGTTGGATTACCAATTTACTTTGTTTACGATTATCGCCGTGGGTTTAAAGAGTTTAAGCAGAAATTGTATGCCAGTCTCTGGTTGATAGTTCATCTGTTTGGTTTATCAATTATTTCATGGATTGGTGGATCAGATTTCGGTGGAATGAATTTGATTAAGTATCCAATGGACTTTGTTGTTATCTTGATTTTCTCAACTGTAATGTATTATTGGGCAACTCATTCATTGTATTATTCTGGTTACTTCGATGATGCTAAAGAAATCAATTCAACTGTTAAGTTGGATAATAATTAGAGTTAATGGATAATAGTTTAAAAACAAAACAGAAATGGTTTTGGGGACTAGTAGTCGCAATTGAGGCAATTCTTTTTTACAGTTCTTCGATGACTTATAAAGAACAGACTTCAGTACCATTTTTAGAAAAATATTTAGCAGGTAAACCATTTTATAATGCTTTATCTAAAATTGGTTTTACCTACAGCGGCAAGTATCAATCCGTTGAGAATGATGGTTATTTTAAGTTTGTTGAATTCTTCATTCGAAAAGGCGCTCATTTTGGAATTTACTTGTTGTTAGGAGTTTTCTTGTGTTTAGCGTTATACACGTACTTCAAGAAGAACTTCGTTTTGATGATTTTTATTCCTTGGATGGTAGCGACTGGCTTAGCGGCGTTTGATGAATTTCATCAAGGTTTAACTGGTGGACGTACACCGTTAGTTGAGGATGTTATTTTGGATAGTACAGGTGCTTTAGTGGGGATTTTAATATTAGTGCTTGTTCTGTACTTAATTCGTCGACATGAATTTAAAAATAAATAAAACTTTATTAACCTGTGTTTACGGGTTGATAAAGTTTTTTATTTTGTCCAGAAGGGTGTATTCTCTATGTAAGATGTTTAAACATATAATTTGATGTCATCTTATAAAGGTGGTCAAAAAAATGAAGACGAAAAAAATGTTTTTAACAAATGGTTTAGTATGGGGATGGATTTTGATCTTGGGGTTAGGCCAAATTGATATAGTTAATGCATCCTCTAATGATAATAGTGATGTAGTGGAGAATGTGAATGCTACCAAACAAGACGAGAATATTGATACATCCTCGAATACGGTTCATGATTTCACGATACATTTAGGTGATTCAGCTCCAATGTTGAAGGATTTTGTGAATTCAGACGGTGATAGACAAAAATTTACTAGATTAGATTTGACTAAAGTCGATTTAGCTAAAGAGGGTACTTATGATGTTGTAGTAAGTACAGCCAATGGAGAGAATGTTACAGTTCATTTGACCATTTTGCCTATTGCACCGGTAAAATCAACTGATAATTCGAATACTGAGAATAAAAGTGATACAAAAATTGTTAATAAATCCAAAAATCATGTGCAGCCCTTAAAGACGACAGGGATGGTTATGTTTGGAACTGTTTATAAAGCTCCAGAAGTAAAAAAGGAAGCTGTAAAAGAGACAGAACAATCCCATTTTAAGGATAATTTAGTAAGCGCTCGCAGAAATCCAGCGAATAATCTAAAAACTTTTCCACAAACAGGTAACGATAATGACATTAAAGTCCGTCTATTAGGCGTTGCACTGGGATTTTTAGCTTTGATCAATTTAGATTTTAAAAAATTCAATTGAGTTAAAGAAAATATCTTCTTTTATGGTTTATTTAGCCTACGGATATTGAAATACCGCGATTAGTTTGATAAAATTATATGCGGTTTACAATAATCATGAAAGAAGGAAACAGAAATGTCAGGACATTCAAAATGGCATAACATCCAAGGTAGAAAAAGCGCCCAAGATGCAAAACGTGGTAAAATCTTCCAAAAGCTGTCTCGTGAGTTATTCATGGCAGCTAAATCGGGTGGTGCCGATCCTAACGATAATGCTGCCCTTCGTTTAATCGTAGATAAAGCTCGTGCAGCTAATATGCCAAAGGACAACATCAAACGTGCCTTAGACAAGGCTGAAGGTGGCAGTGATGAACATTATGATGAAGTTACATACGAAGGCTACGCTCCAGGTGGAGTTGCAGTTCTAGTAGAAGCTTTAACAGATAACAAGAACAGAACTGCTTCTGCCGTACGTGTTGCATTTACCCGTAACGGAGGAAGCTTGGGCTCAAGTGGTTCAGTTGCTTACATGTTCGACCGTAAAGGTTACATTGTTTTGGACCGTACAAAGAATACTCAAGACGAAGATACTGTTTTGATGGATATCATGGACCTTGGTGCTGATGATCTACAAACATCAGATGACGCTTATGAAATCTATACTGAAGCTAAAGAATTTGCAGCCGTTCGTGATGGTTTGATCGAAAAGGGCTACGAACTTGCTGATTCAGAATTAACAATGATTCCTCAAAACACTACACCTGTTCCAGAAGAGAAAAAAGAACAATTTCAACATATGATTGATCAACTTGAAGATGATGAAGATGTTTCAGAAGTTTATACTGCTGCTGACGATGAAGAATAAGTTCTTTAACTAAAAAGACCGTAAACATTATGTTTACGATCTTTTTTTGTCTTTAGGGATACTATCAAGGATGTCGTTAGAAGTTAGTTTATTATAGTTACTCTGCAATTTGATTAAATTCTTTTTGTATGATTGTGAGTAAACGATGGCAAAGAGAGTATCCAGTAGATATTCAAAGGTGATTTGGGAAGCAAAAGTACTGACCTTAAAAATATCGTACTCGTTTTGAATGATGGAAATAGTTTGAGAGGCATATTGAATCATTTGACTGTCAGGATTACCTGTTATCAAGAGTGTAGGAACTTTCTGTTGTTTTAGAAATTTTATTAGATTCAAATAGTTGGAACTATTACCAGTATAAGAAAGAAAAATTGCTAAGTCATTTTCATCCAAATTGACGGAAGTCCATGATTCATCACTGTATTCTTCAGCGATGATGGCAAATTTATTAATCTTAACAAGTTTACTCTGAAAACCACGAGCTCGAATCTGAGTGTCACCAATTGCGAAGAGAACTAGACGTTTGCTTTCCATAATTTTGGCAGCAGCAGCGTTTAGTTCTTTTTCGCTTATTTGCGCTAAAGTTCTTTTTACAGCGTTGATAGTTAAGTCGGAAATGTTTTTGGCAATATCAAGGGCTGAGTCAGTCGAAGAAAAAGGAAAATTGGCATCGACATCATTTAGCTTGGTAATATTTTGTTGAACATCCTTACTGATGTCTTGTCGCATGGCTCGAAAGCCACTGTAATCTAATTTTTTGGCAAAACGGACAATCGCCGAATGGGATGTATAAGTTTTTGAGGCTAAAGTTTGAATTGCCATGGTCGAGACGGCATTAAGATTGTTTTCGATGTATTTAGCGATACGTTGTTCGTTATCGGTTAAATCATTAATATGGGTAATTCTATCTGAAAAAAGCATAAGCAGATCTCCTTCTAAACTGATTATACCGAATCCATTGAACATAATGTTTATGAGATTGGTGTAATTGATACTTATCTTTGTTCATAATGACCAGTTTCAAGTCAAAAGGTTATCAATTTGGTCTTTTGCCTGTAGAGTGTGTTTATGGATAAAGGGAGGAATCAATTATGAAAAAATTGACTATCGCATATATTGGGAATGGTAAAAGTGCTAACCGTTATCATCTACCATTTTCATTAAAATTAAAGGATCAAATTAAAGTAAAGACAATCTACGCTCGTCACATCAGCCATGATGTTTGGAAGAGGATTGACGGAATCAATTATACGACTGATATAAATGATATTTATAATGATCCAGAAATTCAATTAGTGGTTTTGTCAGTCCCAGCTGAAGCACATTATAAATTAGCAAAAGAAGTACTCAATCATAATAAGAATGTATTGGTAGAAAAACCATTTACAGAAACAGAAGCCCAAGCCAAAGAATTATTTCAATTGGCAAATGATAAACATCTATTGATTCAATGTTATCAAAATCGTCGTTACGATTCAGATTTCTTAACTGTTCAAAAAGTGATTGAAAGTGGAAAACTTGGGGATATCTTGGAAGTTGAATCGACCTATGATTATTTCCGTCCTTATGTTCCTGAAGGCGAAAAACAATTTTCAGTTGGTCATAGTTTCTTGTATGGTCATGCCTGCCATACCTTGGATCAAATTATTTCATATTTTGGCAAAGCAGATAAAGTTCACTACGATGTTCGTCAACTATTAGGTGAAAATCGCATGAACGATTACTTTGATATTGATATGTATTACGGAATTATGAAGGTTTCAGTTAAGTCGAGTTATTTCAGATTAGTACCACGTCCTAGTTTTACGGTTTATGGTAAAAAAGGTGTCTTTGTGAAACAGGATATGGATCGTCAAGAAGTTGATTTGAAGCATTTTTATATGCCAGATCATGATGATTTCGGTATTGATCGTCCAGAGGATTATGGAACTTTAACTTATTTAGATGATAACGATCAATATCATCAGGAAAAAGTTGTTTCTGAAGTTGGCGATTATAGTCGTGTCTATCAAGGACTATATGATGCTATCATCAACGGCAAGCCTAAGACAGTAAAAGATGAAGAGACTATTTATCAAATTCATATGCTCGAAATGGGTATAAATCAAATTACGGAAGAGGAAGGTAATTAGGATGAAATTAGCGATATTTGGAGCTGGCATGATCGTCAAAGATTTCCTAACGATGATTCACGATATCCCTGAAGTGGAATTAACTGCTATTATGGGAACACCAAAAGATTTATCAACTATGGAAGAATTGCAAAAAACTAATCAGATCAAGAAGATTTATACTGATGCAAAGGAGTGCTTAGCTGATCCAGAAATTGATACTGTATATGTGGCATTGCCTAACTTTTTACATTATCAGTTTGCTAAAATGGCTTTGGAAGCTGGCAAAAATGTTATTTGCGAAAAACCATTTACATTGAATTCGATCCAATTAGTTGAGTTAAAAAAATTAGCTGAAGCTAAAAATCTAATTTTGGTTGAAGCAATTACTAATCAATACTTGTCTAATTATCAATCACTAAAACAAGCCTTACCGGAGCTAGGATCTTTAAAGGTAATTGAATGCAATTATTCACAATATTCGCATCGTTATGACGCCTTTTTAGCTGGAAAAATCTTGCCAGTCTTTGATCCTAAAAAAGGTGGCGGCGCTCTAATGGATTTGAATATTTACAATATTCATTTTGTAATTGGTTTGATGGGTGCTCCTAAGGCAGTTCATTATTATGCTAACGTAACGCGAGGAATTGATACTTCCGGTATTTTGGTACTCGATTATCCTGGGACAAAAGTGGTCTGCATTGCTGCTAAGGATTGTTCAGCTCAGGTTACTTCAACTATTCAAGGCAATAAAGGATCAATTGTTGTTGATGGACCAACCAATGTAATGAAGGATTACAGTGAACAACTAAATGGTGCTGAATCTGAACAGGTAGATAAAAAAATTCATTCTCATCGCATGTATGAAGAGTTTAAAACTTTCAATCAAATGATCAAACAACACGATATGAAAGCCGCTAAAGAAAGAATGCAACACAGTATGACCGTTATGAACGTTGTCGATGCTGCATTGAAAGATTCAGGAATTAAATTAGGTTAAAAATACTCTCAGTAATTGTAAAAAAGATTACTGAGAGTATTTTTTTGCTTTTTTCTTCGTAATTTTTACCTGAAAGGGGGCATTTGATGACAGCCGAAACAATGGTCAATAATTTATTAACGGAAGCATGTATCAATAAAATTTCAGATATTTATTTTTTTCCACACGATAACTTTTATCACATTGAAGCGAGTAATTCTTTTCAGAACTACACAGTAGCCGATTTAACTAATGATGAGAGTTTTGCCATTATGAATTTTTTAAAATTTAATGGTGGATTAGATGTATCTGAGCGACGTCGGTCACAGAAAGGATCGTTTAATTTTAACTATCAAAATAAACGTATCTTTATCAGAATTTCCTCAGTAGGAGATTTTCAGAATCGTGAATCCATGGTCGTGAGATTAATTTATCCACAGGAATTTAATTCAATGGTGAATGAAATTTTAATTCAGAAAATTTTACCAATCGCCCGACGAAAAGGAATGATGTTATTTTCTGGACCAATGGGCTCAGGCAAAACTTCTTTGATGTACACTCTGGGACGACAATTAAGTATTAATAAGAAAGTTATGTGTATTGAGGACCCAATTGAGATTGTTGAAGATAGTTTTTTACAGTTACAAGTCAACGATGATGCAGGGATGACTTATGAAGAATTGATAAAAACTAGTCTTCGTCATCGACCAGAGGTGTTAATTATCGGTGAAATTAGGGATAAACATACAGCACAGCAGGCCATTCAAGCGGCACTCTGTGGTTATACAGTGATGTCAACGATTCATGGAAAATCTAAGTATTCCATTCTTCAGCGTTTGCGACAATTTGGAATTGACGAGATTGATATTTTGAATGGGATTAATTTTATTTCCTATCAACGTTTAATACCGACCTTTAATGATTTGGAATTGTTTATTGATACCTTAAATTCAACACAGATTGAGAAATATTTAAAAGATGAAGTTGCTGATAAAAATTGGCAAACAATGTTAGAAGAAGCCTATCAAGTCGGTCGAATCAATCAAAAAACTTATCAGGAATATATTTATGGTTAAAAAGTTTTCAACGGCAAAAAAAGCTGAATATTTAATTTTAATTAGTAAACTTTTGAAAAATGGTTTTTCACTAAGTGATTCAATCAATTGTCTCCGTTTACTGGACGATGAGAAAAGTGTATTTGATCTGATTTATCAGGATTTACAGCAAGGGAAAATGATTTCACAATCATTGATCCATTTTAAATTACCCGCTGTTATTTATAATCAATTGATTATCGCCCAAAACCATGGAAGATTGGCTCAAGCCTTAGAACAGACTGGGGTTCTCTTACAAAGTCAGTCTAAACAGAAGAACAAATTTAAAGAATTGTTGGCTTATCCTGCTTTCATATTAATGTTTTTAATCACAATGTTAATAGGGATGAAACTCTATATTGTTCCTCAGTTAGCTGTCGCAGGTGGTAGTCAGGCAATAGACTTATTTCTAGGATTAATTTTACTAGTTCTGCTTTTGATAACCTTAAGTATTTTCTCATTAGCAATCTTTCTTAGAAAAAAAGATGAGTATGATCGGGCTTTGTTTCTTGTGAAATTACCATTTGTAGGGAAAATTTATCAGAGCTTTTTTCATTTTTTGATATTACAAGGATTAGGAATGCAATTGGCTAACGGAATGAACCTCCAAAGCATTTGTGAAAATAATAATCACTTTCAAAAAGGTTCAATTCAAGAGCATTTGGCGACTAAATTTATTAATAATTTGATTAGTGGGAAAAGCTTATTAACATTGGTCGAAAAAGAACCACTGTTGCCAAAACAATTACAGATTATCTTACAAGCTGGTGAAAGTGGAACGGCATTGGCACAAGATATCTTGTTGATGTCAGAATTAAAATTTGAAGAAACACAACGTAATCTCAAAAAATTATTAGGACTAGTACAGCCAATTTTATTTGCCGTTATAGCGATTGTAATTGTCGTAACTTACTTAATAGTTTTGTTACCAATTTATGGAATGATGAAGGGAATCTCGTAATGAAGAAAATAAGAAAAGGTTTTACTTTAATTGAAATGGTTATCGTCTTGTTCATAATCTCATTGTTACTTTTGATTATGATTCCCAATTTAACTAAGCAACGTGATAACGCCAATAAGAAATCGAATGAGGCTTTAAGAACTACTGTTGTTAGTCAAGCTGGGTTATATTCGGAAGATCATTCTGAAGATGAAATCAATATAGGCACATTAAAAAAAGCTAATTACATTAGTCAGAAACAATTTGATAAGTTGAATAATGCTAAATTAGATTTGAAGAAGGATAAAGAAACCGGAGAATGGACACTAGTAGACACGGGTTCACATTAATTGAAACAGTAATTGGTTTAGCAATCGTCTGTAGTTTGGTTGCTGTATCAGTGTGGAACCTCAAAGATTATCAAGCTCGTATTGAAGAAAAAGAATCCTTAGAGTGGTTTAAGAATTCGTTTAAAAATGAAATGAATTATTCTTATCTTAATCAGAAACCGGCTTATCTAAAAATTCGTGGTGATCACGTTACTTTTGGGCGGTATGCAGTTAATGGAAAAATTGTTTTAAAGAAAAAGATTTTTCCAAAAACCTTGAGGAATACTAACGGTCCGATTGATTATTTTATTAGGAGGTCTGGTCAGTCGGATCCTAAAATAATTATATTTGAATCCAAACTGACACATCGTAAGTATGAATATCGAATTCAAATGGGATGGGGTGAAATTATTGAAAAGACACAGCGGCTTTATCCTGGTTGAAGCATTAACTTCCTTAACGATTTCTTTAACCATTATTTTTATGTTGTCGCTTTGTGTCAGTGAACAGTTCAAATTGATCAATCAGTGGGAACAAAGAGTCAATGCTCACAAAATAATATTGTTGCATTTGGAAAATTCGCATATGCCTAATAGAGTAACGATAAAGAATCGAATCTATTACTATCAAAAGATTGGAAATACATATCAAGTTAGGGTAAATAATCATGTCTATCAAGTTAAGAGCTAGAAGAAAGGGCTTTGTTCTGTATGAATCAATTTTAGCTTTGATGATAACTTTAATGACTTTAGGAATCTTGCAACAATCATTGTTGATAATGAGGACAGTGCAACATACTACGTTTAGAGATCAGCTACGTTGGCATGTAACTCAAGAGAAGATTCAAAGTGAAATGGACCATGCTTTAAGAATAGATGAAGTGAAAGACAATCATATATCTTATACAAAACCGGAGTGGCTTAATGATAAGCATCCGGCTTTTGTTTTTAATATCTTTGGCAAAGGGGATAATAAAATGTTACGATATAAGACCGTTGTCAGTGGTGGACATGAGCCTATTTTAGTAAATCAAAGAGAAATTAAGATTGAAAAAATCTCAAATTTAGTTATCATAACAACAGTGAATAAAGCCGGTGAAAAATCTGAAATGTACTTAACGTTGGATGAACATAAATTGTAAAAGAAGCGGTGCGGTTTTATTAAATAGTATTTTAATATTATCGGTCGTAATTTTAATTGTAGGATACACTAGTAATTTGATTGGCGAACAAATCTCGGGATACCGGCGTTTAGATGAGATTTATGAGCAACAAATTAACAAGAAAATTAATAAAAGTAATAAAATAGACTATTGTGAATTGACGAGTCCTTGAATAAAATCGTTTTCAACGTTAAAATTTTAATTATTAAGCAAAGAGGTTAACCATGTCAGAAAAAGATATGCAAACATATTTTGATAAGATGAATCAAGCTAATTCTTTATTAAAGGAGTCCTTAAGAGTTAACAACATTGAATCACTTGCCGAAACATTAACAGATATTTCTGATGGCAGCGTTTATGTCGAGAACGGTGTTCCTGACAAAGATACTGTTTCTAAGTTAGAAAATATCTATGCAGAGATGAAGAAATTAAATCTAACTCCACTGCAACTTAAGCAAGCGATTACAGTATCAATTATCAAAGCTCAAAAAGATGATAAAGCTGAAGTTAATAAATTAATGACTCCTGATGCGATTGGTTTGATAACTAGCTTAATTGCTTATGAGGTACTAAATGTTCAAAATAAGAAAGACGTGAACATAGTCGATCCAACTGTTGGAACAGGTAACTTGCTGATTGAAGTTATTGAACAATTGAATATGACTGACAAATTCAATATCAATGCTGCGGCACTTGATAATGACGATGCGTTAGTTTCTTTAACAAAATCATTTAGTGAAGTAATGAATCTTAATTTAGACGCTTATCATCAGGATAGTGTCGCCGATTGGGATATTACTGATATTGATTTGGCAGTGGCTGATTTACCAGTTGGCTATTATCCAATTGATGACAATGCTAAGAATTTCAAAACAAAATCAGACAAGGGACATTCTTATGCTCACCATTTGTTGATTGAACAAACTATGAATAATTTAAATGACGGTGGAATCGGTATATTCATTGTACCTTCACAGATTTTCCAAACTGACCAAGCAAAGAAATTATCTGAATGGATGGTTTCAAGTGTTTATCTGCAAGCTGTATTAGATTTGCCAACAAGCTTATTTGCATCAAAAGAAGCACAAAAGGCAGTCGTAGTTTTACAAAAACATGGCGATAATGCTAAGCAAGTGGAAAATGTTTTGATGGGCACAATACCAGATACCAATAACCCTAAGTTGTTTGAGGGATTTAAAGACCAGTTGCAAAGCTGGGCAAAAAATTTTAAAGGTTAGGTGAGATTAAATGTCTAAAATCATGGCCGTTAATTCTGGTAGCTCTACATTGAAGTGGAAACTATATACAGTACCTGATGAGAAGGTTATCGCCAAAGGAATGGTAGATCGTTTGGGATTACCAGATTCAGTCTTTGAAGTTCAATATAATGGCAAGAAAATCAGTGAATTGGGAGACATTCCTGATCATACAACTGCTGTTAATATGATGCTTGATAAATTGATTGAATTGAAAATAATCAAAAGTTATGACGAGATCACCGGAGTAGGTCATCGTGTTGTCGCTGGTGGTAGTATCTTTAAAGATTCAGCCATCGTAACACCACGCGTGATCCAACAAATCAGAAATCTTTCTGAATATGCCCCATTACATAATCCCGGTCAAGCAACTGGAATTGAAGCATTTGAAAAGATTTTGCCAGATGTTCCTCAAGTAGCAGTCTTTGATACTTCGTTCCATCAAACAATGGATCCGGTCAATTACTTGTATAGTATTCCTTATGAGTATTATGAAAAATATGGAGTTCGTAAATTTGGTGCCCATGGTACAAGTCACCGCTATGTATCACAAGCAGCGGCCGATTACTTACAAAGACCATTAGCTGACCTTAAGATTATTTCTGCCCATCTTGGTAGTGGAGCTTCAATTGATGCAATTGAAGACGGTAAATCAGTTGATACATCCATGGGATTCACTCCATTGGCTGGTATTACTATGAGTACACGCTCTGGGGATGTTGATCCTTCATTGGTTGCTTATTTGATGCAAAAGATGAAGATTACTGATCCTGATGAAATGGTAAAAATTTTGAATACTAAATCTGGTTTGTTGGGACTTTCAGGTGTATCACCAGATATGCGTGATTTGTTAGCAACTAAGGATGAAAATCATCGTTCTGATTTGGCTATCAAGATTTTTGTCAATCGAATTGTTAAGTATATTGGCTCATATATTGCCCTACTGGGTGGAGCTGATGTCTTGATCTTTACTGCTGGCGTTGGTGCTGGAAGTGCTGAAATTCGTGAGGACATTGTAAACCACTTTAATTATCGTGGTATAAGAATTGATAAAGAAGCTAACGAAAATGGCAAAGGAATTCGTCGTATCAGTACAAAAGATTCAACTACTGATGTTTTGGTTGTACCAACTGACGAGGAATTAATGATTGTTCGTGATGTAGTTAGATTAATAAAATATAGTGATTAAAAATCAAGGAATCAAAACAAATTTAAGTTGTTTTGATTCCTTTTTTAGTGTTAAAAATTAGATTAAAAATGTTGCCAATAATGCGATGTAAGCCTTTACTTTTTTATTTTTACTGTTATATTAAGGGTGTATAGAAAAGAGCAAATTTGGAATGGAGGTTCATGATATGACAAGAAAAGCCTACATGATTGGTACAGGTGTTGGTAACTTAGCTGCTGCTATTTATTTGATTCGTGATGGGGGATTTAATGGCGATCAAATTACAATGATGGGTCTAGAAGACCATGGTGCAAACGATGGTGCTGCAGTTAAAGACTATGAAACAGAGTATGGTAACCAAGCTTTATCGAACAGCAAAGGATTCCTAGCAAAAGGTGGAAGAATGTTGAACGAAGAGACATTTGAAAACCTTTGGGATGTATTGCGTTCAGTACCTTCATTGGATCATCCTGGACAAACAGTTACGGATGACATTTTGAATTTTGACCACGCTCATCCAACACATGATGTTGGACGTTTGATCGATAGCGATGGTCCACGTGTAAAACCTAATAAAGACAATTACAGACATATGCAATTTGATAATAAGGATCGTTATTTATTATCTAAATTGATGTTGATGCCTGAAAAGGATGAAGAAAAACTAAATAACATTAGTATTGCTGAATGGTTTGCAAGCAGTCCACATTTCTTCACAACTAATTTCTGGTACATGTGGCAAACAACATTTGCTTTCAAACGTGCTAGTTCAGCTGTTGAGCTACGTCGTTATATGAATCGTATGATTCTTGAATTCAGTCGTATCAATACACTAGAAGGTGTTACAAGAAGTCCATACAATCAATTTGAAAGTATCATTTTGCCAATGCGCAAGTATTTGGAAGATCGTGGTGTAACCTTCATCAATAACCGTAAAGTTACTGATTTGGAATTCAAAGATACACCACTTCAAGATGATATTATCGTTACTGGACTCAAGTATGAAGAAGTCGACAATGATAACAAAGAAGGACACATTGATATTGCTGAAAACGACTTAGTCTTCGATACTAATGGTTCAATTACTGATAGTTCAGCACTTGGTGACTTTAATACACCATTTAAGGAAAATATGGATTATGCACCTAGTGCAGCACTTTGGAAGAAAGCAGCTGAGAAGTTCTATTCTCTAGGTAATCCTGACAAATTCTTTGGTGATCGTACACAAAGTGAGTGGGTCAGTCTCACAGTTACAACCAACAGCCACTTCTTGGTAAATGAAATTTCACGTATTACACAACAAGAGCCCGGAAATGCTTTGAATACATGGATTAACAGTACACCATTGTTGTCAATCGTTGTTCATCATCAACCACACTTCAAGGCACAAAAGCCTAATGAGTCAACATTCTGGGGTTACTTCATGTATCCAAGAAGAAATGGTGATTATGTACAAAAGCCTGTAATGGAAATGACAGGTAAAGAAATGCTAGAAGAATTATTAGGCCACTTAGCAGAAGTAGATCCAAGCAAAGACAATATCAAGAACCATACACAGGAAATTATGGACAGCATTGTCAATGTAATTCCTGTTCACCTACCATATGCAAGTGCAATGTTCAATCAAAGAGCCGTCGGAGATCGTCCAGATGTAGTTCCAAAGAACAGTAAGAATTTGGCCTTCATCAGTCAATTCTGTGAACAACCATTCGATATGGTCTTTACGGAACAATATTCATTCCGTGCAGCACAACGTGCCGTATATACATTGTTGAATATTCCATTGTCAGAGATGACACCAATGCACCATTATGAGAAAGATCCAAAAGTAATGGCACGTGCTACTAAGACCATGTTTAGATAATAGAGAGAGGGTGGAGCAAGGGCGAACAGCCTCCGAGGATTTGCCTAAGTACTGGAATCGCACGCGTACTATGCGGGCAATTCCAGCACTGTAGCAAACCACAGGAGGTTGCCCTTGCGCAACCCGTTTAGGCAGCATACTTGAGAAGAAAAATATAAAAATTTGGTTGTTAGAATCTGAAGTATAGTTATTAGAAACGTAGAAGGAAAACTATTGAGAATAGAATAGACCAAATTTTCACAATACAAAATGTATTTAAGAGTAGAACACCTAAGCGAAAATCTCCACAAAAAGGGGGTTGATGCCTATAATCAATCTATATTTGAAACAAATAAAATTTAACATCAAACGACAAAACATCTCATTAAAAAAGATAAATATTTTCACAAGCAAGAGCTGAATTTCAATTCAGCTCTTTTTTTTGTGAATTGGAAAGCAACCTAGAATAGGCATTTTGATGAGATTGTGAAGAAATATTCACAATTGAAATAAGATGTGAAATTATTTTTTGACAATCGTTTGAGTTGCAGGTGTTGATATATCAACGTGAAAACGTTTACTTGAGCTTTTTGAACAAAATAACTTGAACATTGATTGTACAGTGATAAGATAAAACGTGAATTAGTTAACAAATATATCGATTTTTAAATCTTGGAGGTAATCAGATGTTGAAAGGTTCCAAAGATACAAAGGTTTCTACAAAATCAGATGAAAAAGAAGATGTAAAACCAGTTATTGATGCTATGGTTGCTAAGGCTCACAAGGCCTTGGATATCATGGACGGTTTTACTCAAAAACAAGTTGACCATATTGTTCACCAAATGGCCATTGCTGGATTGAATGCTAGTTTTGAATTGGCTAAGTTAGCCTATAAAGAAACTGGCCGTGGAATGGTTGAAGATAAAGTTATTAAAAATATGTATGCTACAGAAGAGATTTGGCACTCAATCAAACGTGACAAGACTGTTGGCATTATTGAAGACGATAAAGAACATCGTTTGATCAAAGTTGCTGAACCACTTGGTGTTTTAGCAGGTGTTACACCCGTTACTAACCCAACTTCAACTGCAATGTTTAAGTCATTGATTGCCATGAAAACACGTAATCCAATTATCTTTGGTTTCCATCCCCAAGCTCAAAATTGTTCTGTTGCCGCCGCTAAAGTTATGTTAAAAGCTGCCGTTGATGCTGGTGCCCCAGAAGGTGTCATTCAATGGATCGAAAAACCAAGTATTGAAGCAACATCATACTTGATGAATAACGAAGGTATTGCTAGTGTTCTTGCTACTGGTGGTCCTGGAATGGTTAAGGCTGCTTACTCAACTGGTAAACCTGCCTTGGGTGTTGGTCCTGGTAATGGTCCTGCATACATTGAAAAGACTGCTAATATCAAACGTGCTGTTAACGATATTGTTTTATCAAAGACATTTGATAATGGTATGGTTTGTGCTTCTGAAAATAGTGCCATCGTTGATGCTGATATTTATGACGAAGTTAAATCTCTATTTGAAAAGAATAGGATTTACTTCATTAAGAAATCAGATTATAAGAAATTAGCTGATGCAATGTTTAGACCAGAGGGTGGGGTTAAAGGTCCTATCGCTGGTAAATCAGCTATCGAAATTGCTAAATTAGCTGGTATCAAGGTTCCCACTGATACTAAAGTACTTGGTGTTGAATTATCAAAGGTTGGCCCAGAAGAGCCACTTTCAGCTGAAAAATTATCACCTGTACTTTCGGTTTATAAAGTTGCTGGGCATAAAGAAGGCTTCGAAAAAGCTGATGAATTGTTACACTTTGGTGGTTTAGGTCACACAGTTGGTATTCACACAATGGATGAAGACTTAGCTACAGAGTTTGGTATTAAGATGAAAGCTAGTCGTGTCTTGGTAAATACTCCTGCCGCTATTGGTGGTATTGGTAATCTTTATAATGAAATGATTCCATCACTTACTCTTGGTACTGGTTCATGGGGGAAGAATTCTATTTCTCATAACGTATCTTCATTTGATTTGCTTAACATTAAGACAATCGCAAAACGGAGAAATAATATGCAATGGATTAAACAACCAAGAGTTTACTTTGAAAAGACTTCAGTTCGTTATCTAGAAGATCTTGAAGGTATGAAGAGAGCCTTTATCGTTTGTGATCCTGTCATGGTTCAACTTGGTTTTGTTGATACAATTACTGATGAATTGAAACGTAGCAAGTTCCATGTTGAATATTCAATGTTCTCTGATGTTGATAATATTGTAACAACAGATGTTGTAAAACGTGGTGTTACTCAAATGAATTTGTTCAAACCTGATACAATTATTGCATTAGGTGGCGGTACAACAATGGATACAGCCAAAGATATGTGGTTGTTCTACGAACATCCTGATGTTGATCTCTTTGGTGCAAAACAAGGATTCATTGATATCAGAAAACGTGCTTACAAGTTCCCTAAGCCTGAAAAAGCACAATTTGTTGCTATTCCAACAACATACGGAACTGGAGCTGAAGTTACACCATTTAGTTCTATTATTGATACACAAACAGGAACAAAGTACCCAATCGCTGATTATGCCCTAACGCCTGATGTTGCTATCATTGATTCACAATTTGTTGAAACAATGCCAAAAGACATCATTGCTGAATCAGGTATGGATGTTTTGAACAATGCTATTGAATCCTATGTAGCCAATATGGCCTCAGATTACACAAGACCATATGCACTACAAGCTATTAAATTAGTCTTTGATAACTTAGAAAAAGCTGCCACTGGTGATAAGGATGCACAAGAAGAAATGCATAATGCTTCAACACTTGCAGGTATGTCATTCGGTAATGCTTTTGCTGGTGTTGGTCATTCAATTACAGATGCTTTGACAAACGTTTATGGTATCAGACATGGACTGGCTTCAATCATTGCTTTACCACAAGTAATCAACTACAACTTCGAACAACCTACAAAAATTACTATGTGGCCTAAGTACGAAAGCTTTAGAGCAGATTCAGATTATGCAACTATTGCTAGATACATTGGTTTGTCAGGTAAAGATGACAGAGCTTTGAAGGATGCTTTGGTTAAGAAGATTATTGATCTTGCACATGGACTTGGTATCAAGTTAAGTCTTAAAGATAACTATATTAATAAGAAGGAATTTGATGAAAATGTTGATGCATTATCAGAAGCAGCATTTGGAGATCAATTCTCATTCACAAATCCTAAAGAACCACTAATTTCTGAATTGAAACAAATCCTTGAAGACATGTATGTTGGTAAGGGAATTGAAAAATAATAAGTTGAGAATGAATTAAAACGGATTCTCAAGCACTAAAAAAATAGTCCTAATAACTTGATTATGAGTTATTGGGACTATTTTTGTATATTAACCGATATTATTTTTAATCCAAAATATTTTAAAGCCTATGTTATGGCTATTAGGACAGATAATTGTCATTAAAATCGATTGTATTTACTTGTATCGTAAAAAACGTTTCCCATGCTATAATTCCTTCGCGTTAGATAAATCTGTTTTCTTCACGCAAATGGATGGGGGTAGTTAATTGATGATTTCTTTAAAGAATAAAAGAAGTGTCAATTTGAAAATTAATAAAGAGCAGTGGAGTTGGATCATGTATGATTGGGCCAATTCTGCTTATGGAATAATTGTTACGACGGCCGTTTTACCAGTTTATTTTAAGTCGATGACTTCAGCTAATCATGTTTCAGCAGCTAGTTCTACGGCGTACTGGGGATATGCCAATAGTTTTAGTACACTTTTAGTGTCATTATTAGCCCCATTTTTGGGGGCATTAGCGGATTATCCTCACTTCAAAAAACGCTTGTTAAGCATGTTTTGTTGGTTAGGGATAGTGATGACGGTAGGATTAGTTTTCGTTCCTGCCTCACAGTGGCGTTTACTATTATTAGTTTATGTTCTGTCAGCAATTGGTTACTCAGTAAGTAATCTTTTCTATGATAGTTTTTTGACTGATGTGTCTAATGATGAGCAAATGAATAAAATATCGACTTATGGCTATGCTTATGGGTATCTGGGTGGGGTAATTGCCTTTATACTGTTCCTTGTTTTGGAATTAACTAGTGGTTTTGGAAAATTAGATGGAACAGGAATAGCTCATTGGAGCTTTGTGATTGCAGCGCTTTGGTGGTTGGTATTTTATTTGCCGCTACAAAGAAATGTTACTCAAAAATACTCTGTTAAATCAACAGCATCTCCTTTGAAAGGGAGTTTTAAACGAGTTTTTCAAACTATTAAACACATTAAACAGTATAAACAAGTAGCCTGGTTCTTAGTGGCTTATTTCTTCTATATAGATGGAGTCGATACTATCTTTACAATGGCAACCGCTATTGGGATGGACATCGGTATAAAAACGTCTGAATTAATGATTGTTATGTTAGTCGTACAATTAATTGCAGTACCGTTTTCCATTCTATTTGGTTGGTTTGCTGATAAAACTTCTACTAGAAAAGGTATTCTTTTAGGAATTGTAGTTTACCTTTTAATTTGTCTGTATGCTTTAAATCTAAAATCCAGTTTTGATTTCTGGGTCTTAGCTATTTTGGTGGGTACTAGTCAGGGTGGTTTGCAAGCTTTGAGCAGATCTTACTTTGGGAAAATTATCCCTAAAGAATCAGGTAGTGAGTTCTATGGTTTTTACAATATTTTAGGAAAATTCTCAGCAGTTATGGGTCCATTTATTGTAGCGATTGTTACACAACTAACTGGTAAATCGACTATTGGAGCAGCTTCATTAAGTGTATTGTTCTTAGTTGGATTAGTTATTTTTGCTATTTTACCTAGAATGGTCAAGAATTCTAAATAAAAAAAACTGAAATCATCTGATTTCAGTTTTTTTTTATATTCTATTAGCGGTAATTAAGCGGTAGTTAAAAGAATTAATTACTAGTTCAATTTTTTCATGTTGAAGATAATAGTTTTTTCCTTCTTTTTGAAAAATAGTATTGTCGGCACTAATAATTTGATTAACTAACTGTTTGATTTCGAGTTCTGATAAATTCAAATTTAATTTTTTGTTGAATCGCCCGAAAACTAGTGGCGTATAACAAATGTTTTCTAAAAATGTTTTTTGATTGGGCATATTATTACTTCCATTTATCTATCAGATGAGCGGTCTCTTTAGTGTTGTTGGTAAAGACACTATCTAATTTAAGTGTATTGAGGGCATTGTAATTGTCGTTATAAGTGTTGATGATCCAACCATTAGTTTTGAAGCCATTTTTGTGGGCCAGTTTAACTAATTTAGGTGTCCATTGTTCCAAACGAATAGAGATAAATTTGATGTAGCGAGGAGCATTTTCAATTTCCTCACTGTATTGACGTTCGGTAACTGAATCTAGTAGCCATAGGATAGGTACATTTTTTAATGATTTATGAAAAGCTTTGATACCAGGGATACTCTCATCTTGCATAATCAAATTATTCTTCATATTGTATTTTTTGATTTCTTTAGCAAGTGTTTTTTCAGTGTCAGTATTGTCGCCAGCATTCTTTTTAGTTTCAATTATGTAGTGAACTTTTTTACCATAACGGTTAAAGACATCTTTTAACTGATGTAGTTTTTCACCATTACGTAGTTTAATTTTGTCCAATTTAGCAGATGTTGACTTAGAAATTGTTACATTTGAACCAGTTGATTTTTTCAAATTATCATCATGAGAAACGTATAATTTATTATCTTTACTGAGCCAAACGTCTTGCTCAATATATTGTGTACCATCCTTTATAGCACGATTGTAACCACTGAAAGAGTGATCGGGATTGTTATAAGGACTACCACGATGTGAAAAAATAATTGGTGTTTCTGGTGAAGCGTGATTGACACTTTGAGTTATCGAGGTAAGGTCTTTGGCCTTTGGTGCAGCCGCTGCAGCCACGTTAGTTAATGAAATAGGTAATTCTAATAGGACTGTGAAAAAAAGTAAGAATGCAATAAATTTCTTTTTTAACATGATTTTCCCCTTATTGTGATATATTCCATCATAGTTGAAACATAAAAAAAGTGCCACCGTAAATAACGGTGACGCTTCTATAGATGACGTGAAAGTAAATGAGTATGTTTATTCTGAAGATTTAGTTGTCTTGTCTTTTCACGTTCGATTTTTAATTGCTTCTTTAATTGTCTATTCTTCCAGAAACCATGAATACATACAGCTGCGGGTAATGTCATGCAACCTAGGATTGCTGGAATTAGCCAAGGATTATCGTGAAGTAATTGAAAACTTTCTTCATTGTAATGATTGATTTCTTCTTGAACATCTTTTGGTAACAACATAATATCGCATCCTCTCTTAATTAATTACAGCATATACCATAATGATTGCGCTGTCATTAAATTAAGGCGAAGGAATAAGCAAACTATCTTATTTTTTGATAAAATTATGATTGTCATAAAAAGAAGGTTACAGATGAAAAGATATCAAAGTTTTAAATTATTCCAATTAAAAGAGATAGCCATCGGCTTAACATTTATTGGTGGTTTTATTGATGCTTATACGTATGTTCAACGCGGTCGAGTTTTAGCAGCAGGTCAAACGGGTAATATTGTTTTCCTCAGTGTAGATATTGCACGGCAAAATTTACCAGGGATTATGACCAAAATTTTTACAATGTTGTTCTTTGTTTTAGGAATTATAACCGTTGAAATTATGAAACATAAAAATAATCGTAGTCATTATTGGCGCTTAACCAGCCTTATTGTAGAGTTCGTGGTCTGTGTAATTGTTGGGTTTATGCCTAAGACAATTTCTAATATCTATATTGTGCCACCACTAGCATTTGTTATGGCGATGCAAAATGTAGCCTTCAGTCAAATTGAAGGTATGGGATATAATAATGTCTTTTCAACAGGTAATTTGAAAAAAGCTGTTATTTCCTTTGTTGAATATTTTTATCATGGTCGTAAGAGTGATGTAACCACAGCAGTGATCTATTTTGAATTAGTACTCGGTTTTGCTTTAGGAGCTGTATCATCAGCTCTTCTTCAGAAGTGGCTATTTGTAAGAACAATTTGGATAGTTCCTGTTTTGTTATTAATAGTTGGTGGATATTATACTTATTTACTTTACTTACGAGACAAGTATTAATTACCAGATGAAATCTTAATACCAATGATACTTATTAATAAAAGAGCTACAAAGACCCAAGTCAGTGGTGATAATTTGTCACCAAAGAGGACAACTCCAATGATAACGGAACCAACAGCTCCAATCCCGGTCCAGATAGGATAAGCCAAACTCATTGGCATTCTCTTAACTGCAATGGCGAGAAAGAACATGCTGAGAAATAAGCCAATAATGGTGTAAATAGTGAAACTGATTTTGGTAAAGCCGTGGCTTAATTTCATAGTGGTTGACCAAACGACTTCAAAAATTCCAGCGATAATTAAATAAATCCAATTCATAATAATTTCCTCCAAAAAAATAAAGTACCCCTATAAATTCCTTCTATGGCCTAATGGAATTTATAAGAGTACTTTTTTTAGTTGACACCCGGCGGTGTATAATTATTTCTATAAAGAATAGCAAATTTGAGGAGAAATGGCAAATATGATTCGAAAGATGCAACCAGATGAAATTGAAATTGTTAGTGATATTTGGTTACAGGGGAACTTGGAGGCTCATTCTTTTATACAAAGGAATTATTGGATTGACAATTTGAATTCTGTTAAGGAACAGTTTAAAGAAGCTGATATATATGTGTTTGTTGATAAGAATCAAATTGTAGGATTTGCCGGTTTACATGGGAATTATTTGGCTGGAATTTTTGTGAAAAAGGAATATCGGAGTCGTGGAGTAGGCAGAAAGTTATTAGATTATTTGAAACAAGAATGTTCAGAATTGTCGTTAGATGTTTATGCCAAAAATATCCAGGCTAAAAAATTCTATCTACAAAATGAGTTTAAGGTGGATCATGAAGGTATTGATGAATCAACTAATGAAGTTGAATATCAGATGTTATGGAAAAGGGGATAAGAATGAAAGTTTGGTGGGGAATTAATATTGCTTGGTTAGTACTATTTGTTGCTAGTGCAATTTATCTTTTAAATAGAAGAATTGACGGAGCTGGAGTTATTCAGAATCCGACAATACGAATGGTTTCGTTAGCTGTTTTAGGTGGATGCTTTATTTTTGTTTGTTTATGTCAATTATTAGTATTGTTTTTTATCAAAAGAAAATCTAAGTAATAAAAAATCCTGACCAATTAAATTTGATCAGGATTTTGTTTATTCAGCTGGTACGATAGGATGCTTTCTAACGACAAAGGTTAGTAAGTAAGATGCAGCCAGAATAACTGTTACGACTAAGTACGGATAATGAGTATTCCAATCCATTAATGCTCCAGACATTAGTGGTCCAATAACATTCCCGATACTAGTCAATGACATATTCATACCATTGATAAGACCTTGATTGGAACGGCTAGATTTAGTCAATAGAGTTGTAATAGCAGGTCTTAATAAATCAAATGATGAAAAGATGATTAGCGTTGCCACGATGACTTCGACGTGTGAATGTGCTTGAGTGATCCAGAAGACGCAGACGGCACTTAGTAAAAAGGCAATACTGATCAAACGCATTTCTCCAATTTTATTAATGATCCAATTGAAAGCTGCAACTTGTAGAATTAAAGAAATAATTCCGTTTAGAGTTAAAACTAGAGCGATGGTACTTAAACCGAAGTTAAAAACTTGGTTAACGTAGATACTATAAATACTTTCAAATCCTTGCAAACCAAAGGATGAAACCAAGATCATTCCGAAGAGCATGACCATCGGTAAAGTTAAAATTGATTTGATAGAACCTTGTTCTTGGGCTTTTTTCTCAGCTTCCAAGGCCTCTTCTTCGAGAACTTCTTTGTTTTCCTTTAATAGGAATAAAGTAAAGATGGCACTGATGATACCAAGAGCACCAGCAAAGTAAAATGGTGTTTTATAAGTGATGCCAGCTAAAATACCACCAAGTCCTGGTCCTAAGATCAAACCACCACTAAAGGCAGCAGAAAGCCAACCAATAACTTTGGCACGTTCTTTTAAAGTTGTTAGATCAGAACCCAACGCCATAGAAGTTGGTACAACCATCGCAGCCGATAAACCACCAATAACACGTGAAATGTTAAAGATAGGTAAACTAGTTGCGATGGCAAAGATGAATTCTGAAATAGCATAGGTGAACAAACCAATAACAATTACCGGTTTACGTCCAACTTTATCCGACATCTTACCGACAATAGGTGAGGCGACAAATTGAGCGAAGGCAAAAAGTGACGTCATGACCCCCATTTGAGATGTCGTATAGTGAAACTCGTTCTTGATAAATGGTGTAACTGGAATAACTAATCCGATTCCTAAACAGATTAGAAAGTTACTGACTACAAGGATATAGATTGATTTCTTGTTTTTCCCCATATTTCCCCCCTAATGATAAATATTTTTAAGTTCAAAAAAACTACCATCTGCTGATAGTAGTTGACGATAAGAAAGCCGATATTCTAAGAAGAACTTAGATATCGGCTAGATATGAACTTGAAATCTCACATTACCTCATAGCTTACTATGATTCCATATTAATGTCTAATACTTTAAACTAACTATTTCATTAAATATATATAACAAAAATAACGTTTGGCATATAAATTTATTAAAAATGATTTTATAAATGGACATTTTGTATGGATGGTATTAATATGTTAGGTATGACTAATAAGGAGGTCATATTTTGGATTTTCGAAGTGGCTTGAACAGTGATAAGCCTCAGATAATAAATTTACTAGTAGATTCATTTAAGGAATACATCACAACTAAGAACATGTTCCAACAAGAGTTCAGATCTAGTGCTAAGTTTGATAAGTTGTTGCATAAATACTTTGCTCTGGAAGTTAATGTATTCATGAAAAAAGGTTTGGTTTATGTTGGAGCTGACGGAAAGGGAAAGCCTAGAGCAGTTGCTCTAATTGAATTCAATCAAGGTCGTCAGATAAGCAACTGGGATTATCTATCAATGGATGGTCTGAAGTTGATACCGCAGATTCTTATGAGTGGATTCAATGGTTTCAATGCATTCGATATCTTTAAATTCGAAGATCTTTTCGATTTAGTAAAAGGTAAGAAGAAATGTGCTGTTGAATATTTAGCTGTAGATAAAAGTTTACGTGGTCAAGGAATTGGTAGTAAGATGCTAAATAATCATATTAGCCCTTATGTTAAGAAAATTGGTTACCGCAATATTATTTTGGAAACCAATACACAAAAGAACGTTAAATTTTATAAAAAGAATAATTTTGCCGTACGCTCAGTTAAGAAAGTTAACTTGAGCCATGGTGATGTTAAAGATTGGGTCTTATCAAAGGCTATCTAAAGCAAAAAGGACATTCACGATTGTGAATGTCCTTTTTTTACTAAAAACAACTAATTCCTACTTCATAAGAATAACAAATTATTTTTGAAGTGGTGTTTTTCTTAAGGAAATTTAAATTTTCTTGAGATTTTCTTAAATCGATTCAATCAAATTCCACGATAATATGCCTTTGTAATTTCCAGCTGAAGTACCCGGAGCTAAATGAATTTGCCAATCATTTGCACCAACGTAGTTAGATAGGTTTAAGGTATCTTGACTTCCTGAAAAATTATCTGTCTGAATAGGGACGCCATCAGTTGTAATAGGTTGCCAAGTACCATCATCGGTAACTTTACTTGTTCTTTGTCTGATAAATAATAAGCCTGAGTCGTCAGCCTGCAAAGTCTCATTATTGGAATTCTTCATTTGAGTATCAGTATTGTTATTGTCATAGGAAACGGAAACGTTAAAATTATTGTCGTCGGGATGAGCAACAATCAATCCACCTTTAGTGGCAACATTGTTAAGAACCATTTCTTTTCCATAAACATTAACTGAGCCGAAATCTATCAGGCTAGGAACTTCAGTAAAGGCGTCACTCTTTTGAATATTAACTGAAGCACCGTTAGAAACCATGTCACGGATTGTCTCATTTGAGGAGCTCACTCCGCCAGAAACAGTAGCAACATTGGTTACTTGACCAACTGCTGCAGAGGTTACTTTAGCATTGAATTCCAATGTGACGTTTTCCCCAGCATCGACCTGGTTAATACCAGTATTTATTTGAGAAGATTGATAAGGCGTTGTATCTTTAGGACCTTTAATATGAACTTTTCCATCTAAAACTAGTCCAGTAGGAAGATCATCGGTTAATTTGGTACCAGCTAATAGAGAGTCACTACCGGCAGATACTTTATAAACCATATAGAAATCAACAATGTCACCAATATTAGCATTAGTGCTTGTTGTAAAATTGGTTTCACCTTTAGTAACGTTCTTGACGTACTTGTTAAATGTGAAATCAAATTTAGACTTTTTGACTGGAATATCTACCGAAGCATCATAGGTTTTACTTGATGTTTTGGTATCGTGACCAGTGAAGTAAGCAGTATTCGTAATGGTTTTTCCACTGGCATCTCGAGTGATACTAGCATTGTATGAAATAGTGGCTTCTTGACCATCAGTTAAAGATAATGTCGGTGGGATGGTCAGCGTTTTGGTTGAAGCATCATAATCACTAGCATTAATAGGAGTTGATGTACCATCATTATAGGTTAGAACAATACTATTAGGATCAATTTGTAAACCATCAGGAATAGTATCCTTAAGCTTTTCATAGGTCCATGAACTTCCATATCCGTTATTACGAACTTTTAAAGAGAATTTTAATTTATCACCGATATTGTTGACTCCGGTACTATTAGTTTGATTAGTATAAGTTTTACTTACAACTGGCAGAGCATAGGGACTAGCAGTAACACCCATTGTTGAGCCATAGTGCGCAGTTTCACCAGGATCTAAGGTAGTTGGATCCCACTTTAGAGTATAACTGGAGTCACTAAGTGCTGCAGTACCAGTTATTGGATCTCCGTATTTGTAGTTCTTTGACTCAGCACCGGCTCCGGTTTTAGAATCGAACCCCTTGATCCAATCCATACCGCTACTACTAAATGTTTGACCAGCGTAGTAATTGAATCCGTCCGGAGTTTCATTAGTAACCATTAATTTGTAGGAACCATCTTCAATGAATAGACCGTTAGAATTTCCCAAATCTTTTATTAGAACACGGTCGTTATCACTTAATTTAGTATCCTCACCATATAGAACCTGGAATGATTGTGTTCGACTAGAATTATTGGTTAAAAATAACTCTCTTTGAATGATGGCAGAATTAGTTGGCGAAGCGCGTAAAACAATTTCTGCCTTTAAATCAAAAACATTATTGCCTGTCCCAGTTCCTCTTACAAAGTCACCAACAATCTTGTAAGCAGCGTGTCCGTTAGAATCTTTACCAATATAGAATTTTTTATTTTGCATATATGCAGTTGAGGGTTGGCCAATAGTACTACTGCCCAAAAGCGCATACTTACTAGCGGTTAGACCACTAAGTCCGAAACTAGTGTTAAGTGGTGCAATTAAAAAATCTGGTGAAGTGGATGATACTTGATCCGTATTAACTGATGAAGTAGTACTAGTATGAGAGCCCTGGAAGACTGAACCAACATATTTTCCATTATCATTTAGAAAAATATTGATTTTTGAACGGTAAATATTGTTACCTCCTTGAGTATCTGATGGTTGATTAAGTGTATTATCAGACATGGATTTTACGTTACCGTTTGTATCTTGAGTCAAACCAAAAGCATAACCTAGACTAATTCCAGGAGCAATTTCCAATTGTTGATAAGAATTTACTGAGGATGTACCCGAATTCCAAGTAATATCTTTATCATAACTTGTTTGGGTGTCAGGATCAGCTGCGTGTACGTTCGTGACGGGAAGCAATAGTATGAGAATGAAAGTTATAAGAAAAACATCAAATAAAAATTGATAGATTTAAATCTCTTCATAATAAATTCCTCCCGTAAATACTATTATTCACAGTAATTATAATACTATATCGAAAAGAATAATTGATATTTTGATTAATTTTTCAGCCTCATATTTATATAGATATTTATATAAAATAGAGGAAACACTAAAAAAAATAAACATTAAATTTAATTTAATGTTTATTTAAACCATTTTTGAATGATTCCAAGCCTTCGTTTGCGATAAAGTAGACTAATACTAGGGCGGCAATTGAATCGACCCACCATAGACCAAAGAGGGCAGTTAGAATGGCACCTAAAAGTACAGTTCCTGCCATGTATGCACAGGTGATATTACACATTCCGTCTTCAATTAGTGCGTCAGAACTAATACTTTTACCTAAAGAACGTTTTTTGAAGGTGAAGAATGGCATTAATAGGACCGATGCTATGGCAATTGAGATACCGGAAATACTAGTGTCAGCGGCTTGATGGGTAATCAAATTAAAGAATGATACGGCGACAACGTAGGCTGATAGCAGTAATAATACGCTACCAACGATTAAAGAAGATTTTCTCTCGGCATTTTCGATTTGTTCAACCGAATCATTATTGAATTCTTTTTTTAAACGCCAAATCAAGGTACTTCCAGAAATGATTTCTAAAAAACTATCTAAACCGAAAGCAATTAAAAGAATTGAACCGGCTTTTATTCCAGAATAGAAACCAACAATAAATTCGAAGGCCATCCAAATAGTTGAGAGATATTCTATTTGAAGACTCTTTTTAACATAATCTAGTTTATTCACCATGTTTTTTACCTCGCATAACGTGATCAGCGTGTTCTAGAGTTTCATTAATAACATCTAAAATATGAGGATCATCTAATTGATAATAATTAGCCTTTCCGACTCGATGGGAGCTTACTAGTTGATAATTTTTAAGAAGAGCTAGTTGGTGAGAAATGACTGACTGCTCGACGCCTAATAATTCGACGAGCTCGCTGACGTTCATTTCTTTTTGTTCCAAAATATTGAGCATTTGAATTCTAGTTGGATTGCTAAGCAACTTTAGAATTTTTTGTGATTCGTTTAAGAGATCAGGAGCAATGATTTTTAGTTGTGACATATTTCTCTCCTACATATGTTATTTTTAACATATGTAAATGATAACATACCATCAAGAGAAATAATATTGTGGTAAGATTTATTTATTGTATGTTAATAAATTGTGGAGGATTTGGTCATGACGGATTTCACTGGAAATTATTCGGATCAAAAGATAACCATAGATTTAAAGGATTTGGGAAGTATTAATTATTATTTCACGAAGCCTGAGGAATACAGTAAGGAATCAATCTTCTTGATAATGCAGAACCGTGAGATTATTGGATTAGGAATTGGAGATCTGGACAATACCGAGGCCGCTACGAGCTATATTGAAATTGTGGTACCGGAAAACTTTATCGTTACGGACTTCTTTTATTTCCTGACTAAACATATGGTGCAATCGGGTTATAAGATCAATGCTGAGTATAAGATGCAAATTTCACAGGTTTCACTACAGTTGTACGAAAAATATTGGCAGAATGTGTTGCCAATCCTGTCTGCTTTTGGTTTAAGAACTACTCCAGTTAAAAGGGTTAAACCACGTCACAAATTTATGGCTTCCTTAGCAGATGTACCTTTCAAAATTGATTATAAGGGTAGTAAAGCGACGGTTTATTGGCAAAAACGTAGCCAGTTCTTAGTTAAATCTGGGGCTATATTGGTTGGTCAGGCACCATTGACTAAATCTGGTGTGATTGGTTTTGCTGGCAGATTTGGCTTACGATTGCGACAGGAACATGAGAAGGAATTACATGACAATGTTTTGACAAAAGATATTGTTTTACGAAGTGTTAATGAAGTTGGAACATTTCTCTATTTTGCAGGAACTAATGGCTGGCTACAATTAAAGTCACCATCGGGACAAACTTTACATGAGTTGACAGTGGAAAAATAGAGCAGACATCCGTTGGAATTTATAGGCGCGTACTATAAATTCGATAGATGTCTGTTTTTTTTGTATGTCTTTTTATAATAATATTCATTAAAATACAAAATATGTGTAATTTTTTAGTTAATTTTGAGTAATATTGTTTTATGAATTTAAAAAATTATTATATTATATTAATGGTCAAATTAGAAAGGATATATAATGACGAAAAAATTTAACAAAGTTAGGCTTGGCTTGATTTTAGTATTGGTGATAATATTCTATTCATTTGTCAATATTAAGAATGATTCACTAACTGTTAAAGCTGATGATCAAACTGTTAAACCATATGCAACTCCAACTTCGGATCCAATTGTTTTCTTAGGTATTTGGTTTTCTAATGGTTACTCGTTACAGCCAGAAACTGATTATTATACTCAAGTGGGGCAATCAATTGTAGTTCATACTTCTGCAAGTCGATCCATTTGGACAGTCTTAACTGGACCAGTTGATTCGCCACATTATAGATGGTATAAATCGACAGACTATGGTGAGAACTGGAGTAGTGTTTCGGAATCTGATGGCGGTCACCGTATGAATTTTCCAATAACTCCTAAGAGTTCAGGAACGACCTGGTATCAGCTCGATACACAATATTACACTTTACTCACGCCTTATTTAAAAACCCACATATATTCTAAGGTAACAGCTGTACATGTTAAGGATCCGGTAAATGCCACCAGCCTCAAAGTAAGCGCTGACAATAAATATATATATAATGAATCAGATTCAGATTTATCACAAAATTATACTTTTATTCATGCATATCCGACGCCAACGGATGCAACCGGTAAAATAACCTATTCAGTTGATAAGCCTGAAATAGCTAATTTTGAGGAAGATACTGAAAATGGTGGAACAACGAATAAATTAATAGCAAAAAGTGGTGCTGTTGGTACGGTTAGAGTAACTGCCAAAATGCAAAATCCCGACGGATCAACTACGAGTGGCTATACTGATGTCAGAGTTGGTGGTGGACTTGATGATCAGACAGTTGATGTTGGACAATCGGCAACGTTTAGTATGCATGGTAATATAGATGGAACTAATTCGAATACAAGTGGGAGTATTCAGATTAAATGGTATAAGTATGATAAAGACGGAAACAAAACCACTGTAGCGACAAGTAACAGTAGCAATTACAAAGATTATGTTGATTATACTATCCCCAAAACGACTATGGATGACAATGGGACACAGTATCAGGCTCAAATAACCGTCTCTTTATTGGGCTTTATTCAAACGGATAGTTTAACTACTAATAAGGCAACATTGACGGTTAAAAATAATCCAGATCTTTCGATCTCTACTAAAGTTATTAATAATACTTATGATGATGGTAGTAATACTTCCGATACCTTAAATAAGGTAACTAATAACGATAATATTTCATATGAATTCAACTTAAAAAATAATAATAAAAATTCGATTTTGACTAATGGAAGTTATGTAGTTCCTGTTCATAAAGGGACACTTGTAAATAATGTTGAATTAGATGGAAAAGAAGTAGATTCAGATAATTATACTGTTTATAACAGCTCAGATAAGAAGGAATCCTATATTATCATTAATGGAATAGATTTTAATGAGAACGCACAGTCACATTCATTAAAAATAGATGCAACAGTATCGGGAGTAACTGATGCGGAAAAATTTGAATCAGTTCCCTATTATTATGGTGATGATTATGGAGGTTCGGTCTATCAAGAGAGTGCAAGTAAACATACGATAAACTATGTAAATGATAAGTTTAATGCTGCGGTAAATGATATTAGTTTTGGAACAATTAAAGATTCACAGCTGAATAAGGTATATTACCGTCAAGATGATAACAATTTACCTAATAGCACAATTAATATTAGTGATCAAAGAAGAGATAAAAAGGCAATGAAGGTTTTGGTATCCGAATCAAAACCTTTAGGTGATGGAATGACATTACGTTATTATCAAAATGACGATTATACCAATCTATCAAATAGTGATGTATTAATTAAGAGTTTTGATCAAGATAATATATCATCAATTGGATGGAAAAAAGACGAAGGAATTCTGCTTTATATTGGAAATACATTGCCGACGGCTGGGAAATATAGTACTGAATTACATTGGACCTTTGAAGATAGTATTTAAAATTAAAGTATCCACGTAAAATATTTTTAGGACTTTTATATAGATGTTTTAAATAAAGAAAATATCAATAAAAAATCAGTTTAATGACCATTAAAGGGGACATTAAACTGATTTTTTTGTTGAAAGGAATTGGATTCTATTTCAATTTTTTTCTTTGAATTAAATTGTAGTTGGAGTTTTAGGGCCACAATAACTGTTGCAAGTACATTTTTGATCATCAAGCATTGGACAATGACAGATTCCATCTTTACTTGAACAGTGGCAACTGGAAAAACAAGTCATTCCTTGATGACAATATGGATTATTATCAGACATTTTGACTTCCTCCTTAATTACAGAATATCATACGTTGACAATGAGCATTTAGATGATAAACTTTTCACAACTTTATAATGTGTTTAAGGGGAAATTATGAAAAGAGTATCAGCTAAGACTCTGATTTTGGGTGCTTTTTTAGAGTCAGTCGGAGCTAGTTTTATTTGGCCTATCAATACGATATTTATCCACAATTATTTGCACAAGTCATTGGCAGTCGCTGGGATGGTTTTGTTTTTCAATTCGATATTAACCTTTTTAGGAAATTATTTAGGTGGAAAATTATTTGACCGTTGGGGTGGTCATAAAACGGTTATTATCAGTACGTTAATTGGATTATTGGCATTGGTTGGCTTGATTTTTGACCATGGTTGGCCAGCGTATCCGATTTTGTTACCAATCTTAGGATTTGGTGTTGGTAGTGCCTTTACGGTCATTAATTCATTTGCGGCGCAGATAGATGATGTTGACCGCTATAAACTTTTTAATGGAATTTACATGGGAACCAATTTAGGAAATGCTATCGGAACGGCTCTAGGTGGTTATATTGCTGGAGTTCAGATGACATTGGTTTTTGTAGCTAATTTTTTCTTCTTAACGCTTTTTTTCCTATTAGTAATCTTTGGTTACAATAATCGAGAAGTGGTAGTTGAAAATGGTACAAAGGATGAGATTAAAAAGGTAAGAAAAACTAAATTACAACCAGGAGTTGGTCTGATTGCGTTGTTCTTAGGAGTATCATGGTTGGCATATTCACAATGGAGCAGTAACATTTCCGCTCACTTAACTAATTTAGGGATTCCTGTTAGCCGTTATAGTTTGTTGTGGACCATCAATGCAGTGGTGATTGTTTTAGTTTTGCCATTAATTAATCGTTTGGTTGAAAATAAAGCGTGGTTTAAGAGAATTCAGATACCACTTGGAGTCATCTTGTTTATTGCGGCATTTGCTTCAATTATTAATGCAAAAGTTTATTTAGCGTTTGTTATTGGGATGGTTGTCTTAACCTTAGGTGAAACTCTAGTTTATCCGGGAATTCCAGCTATGGTTAGTGAATCGACACCAAAATCGGAGGCAGGGCGTTATCAAAGTTTGTTGAGCATGTCTTCAACTTTTGCTAGAGCGATTGGACCATTAGTTGGTGGATTGATTGTAGAACATGGTTCTTACAATCTTTTATATTTAGTAGCGATTGTTATTTTAGCAGTGTCTTTGGTGATTTTGCGTTTTGGTCATCGAAAATTACTTGTTAACAATTAGTTATAATAATTAGACGGAAAATGGTTAACGGAAATTATATGTGGATTCCACAAATAGGGACCGAAGTGCTCGTAAGATATAAAAATACCTAAATCATTTTTGTTATCCAGGGTAGCAACTAGATAACCACTTTTGCCATCTGAACCTTGAAATTCAGTTATATCTTTTACTTTTTGATAATGATGTTTTTGTAAGAAATCTTTAATTTTCTGATTAGTAGACTTGTAAGTAATATTACCATTGCTCAGTTCAGAATTAATAACACTTTTTATTTGAAGTATGTAAGAAATTTCAGGAATAACAAAGAAGCCTAAAATAATTGTGGTTAGAATGGTGGCAAGCACTATAATAATTTTTTTCAATGCAATCTCCTTAGACAGTAATTGATCTCTGTTAATATCATCTGGCATTTGTAGAAAAGTTGAAAGCAATTTTGGCAAATAAAAACTCCCTAATCTATGAAGACCGTTAGTCTTAATAATTAAGGAGTTTTTCTACTCTTGTAGAGGCTTATTTTAAATTGACTTGTGATTTGGCGATTATTTTATTATCGGATAGCTTAATATCAATTGAAGCATTTTGACTAGGATCTGCTTCAGATAAGTCCGAAACATAGGTTAATGTTCTAATTCCATTAATGTCAGAATAATCGTCAGGATCGCCAAGTACAGAGATAACACGGTTGTAATTGTCACCATTTTTAAGTTTATTGAAATCGGCTAGGGTCAAACTATTTTCTCGATCAATATCAAGTCCTTGGATGGATTTAGATTTAGCGATGTTTTTGAAAAAAGTAATTTGAATCATTACTTGATTGTTGTTGTCAGTTTTATTCCATGTGGCGGTGATTTCTTTTCCTTTTTTATCCATTATTTGTGTTTCAGTAGGATTTCCAAGTAGATTAGTGATGACTTTTCTGGAGTAGCCATTCTTGCCGGTTTTAATGGAATTGTATTTAGCAACCAAAGAAGGATTCTTTTCGGCCTGTTTTCTCTCTGATTGATCTTTTCGTTGATCCACATTAGCTTGATCAGCTTCATCTTTATAGTAGGAATAGTTGGCGATGTAGGTAGTAGCTGACACTACAATAATAATCGAAAGAATCGTGATCCAGAACCAGTTTCTTCTATAGAAAGGTTTCTTTTCATTTTCATTCAATATGTTTATACCTCCGTCTATATTCAGTATTTTACTAGTATTTACTGAAAGTAGCATCCTAGATGCACCAATATTTTCATAATAAATAAACTTATAATTTGCTAAATAAAACAAAATTCGATAGTATAGACTGTGAACACTAATGGGGGTGTTCTGGATTCGACATGTGTAGTAGCGTGTGAGTTGCACTTAGGGCCTTGCGTCCCTTTAAAACGCACAGTTTATTATAACTGCAAAAAATAATAATAACTACGCATTAGCTGCCTAAAAACAGTCTAAGCGTGATCCATTCTAGTTTCGCCCAAGGGCTGGAAATGGGTCTCAAAAATATTGGGCTACGTTTAACTACGCATTCTGAATAGTTAAAAAGAGATTGTCGGAATAGTCATTGTGGCTAGCCGGGTTGTATGGCGTTCATAGTGGCGAAACTTTAAATAATACAACTATGAGTGTAGAGGCTTGCATAGCATTACGCTTGGACAGGGGTTCAATTCCCCTCACCTCCATAAAGCAAATAAGAGTCAGCTATATCAGGTAATTTATACCTTGATATAGCTGGCTTTTTTTCTTTTTCATAATTTATCTAATACTAGGCATGTATATTGGATAAATATGTTTATCGTCAAAAATAAGTAAGGGAGCAGTAACTAACTACGGTTAGTTACTGTTTTTTTATAACCAATTTATTTATCATCAACGAAGCCGATTATTTCCATGAATAAATCTACATAAGATTGGCGATCTTTCAGATTCATTGTATTCATAAATTTAAAGAAATTATCAGTTTTTTCATCAATGAGACTGTGTTTAAAAATATCACCCATCTCCATATCTAGAGCGTGGACAATTTTTTCCAACTTAGATAAGGATATGCTACCTGATTCTCCCAGTTCCAACCTTGAGATTGTATATCTAGAAACATGAGAAATTTCGGCAAGCTGTTCAATTGTTAATCCCTTGCTTAATCTTTTTTGTCTAATAAAATCATTGTAACTTTTAGCCATAGTAGTCATACACCTCAAGCCTTAAGCTCCCCTACGATAAGACTAAATTAAATGTCAAATAACAGTCATTTTTTCTAAAATATTGAAAATATGCGCATAATTGTTTTATAATACCTCATATATAGAGAAAAGGGGGATATTTCTTTGAAAAAATCAAGTTTTTTTCTATTTTTAGATTCTTTCGTTATGTTTTTAATATCTCTTTTTTCAGATTGCCAGTAGGAATCCATTGATTGATATCATATGGAATTTCTGATGAGGGGGTCATCACATGTTTTTTATAAAAAATTTACATCGCAATAAATTGAATTTGTTTCTGATATATTTATCAATATTCCTAATTGGTTTAATAACGAATACTACATTTGTAAAAGCGGATAGTTCAGATAACGAAATATCTCAATCATTAAATTTAAACAGTAATTTATCCGATGATTCTAATGATACTGGGGTATCTCAGCCTTATAAAGCAGACTTTTTAAATCAAATAAATAATTCAGGAGAATTCAGTTTAAAAAATAAACAAATAAATGCTACATTGAAAAATTTTAGGGTGCAATCGATATCCAGTGTTCCGGTGTTAGATGTTAAGGGGAGTTCTGTTACTGTCAATAGTTGGCAGGATTTTATTGATGCCGCTAATAATACATCGGTAGGGGAAATAATTATTGGCGTAGACCTAAAGGCCGCTGATAATAAGGTTAGTTTTCAAAATGATAAGGTTGTTGCTTTTAACGGACACAGTATAGATATGGCTAGTAGATATCTGAATACTAACAATTATCAGATTAATTTTGTTGATGCATCAATTAATTCAACTGGATCAGCAATGCTAAGATCTAGTTCAAATGCTGGAATTATATTTTCAGGTATAGGTTCTTTAACTGGTTCAATTTTAGACAATAATAATATTTATACCAATTTGACTTTTACTAATGCCAACTATGTAACGCAAAATACAAGTTCCACTCCTACGATTAGATTTAGAGGATCGTCAGGTGGAGATCTATCTATCAAAGATTCGACAATTACAGATAGTTCTAGGAGTTTTTATTATAGTTCTACATCTGATAGTATTTCGAAAAATATCAATATAAATAATTCAACAGTTAAATCAACTTACGCCTCGGGAACTTCAAATTATTTTATCAGTACGAGTGGAACTAATACTCAAACTGGTATGGTACTTGAAATGACTAACAATTCAAACGTAAATGTTGATAAAACAAATCAGGGGGATTTTAATGCTCCCATTTATCTTTTTGGAACGAATACCAAGATTATATTATCAACAAATTCTAAATTTACAGTAAATAACCCTAATGGAGCTGCCATAACGGAATCTGGAGTAGGAAGTATTTTTGATGTTTCTGATGAAGGTACTGAATTAAATGTTTCTCGTTCAGGAACAGCTGATTATAATAATGCTGTTATTAGGTTTGCATGGACGGGAGAAATGACATTTGATATAAAAAATCATGCTAAAGTTTCAATTAATCAAAATGGAACTGTTAATACATATGGAATCCGTATGTATGGTGGAGGTAATAATATTTCGGTAAGCAATGGTGCTGAATTTGATTGTATAAATAATTCAACTAGTTCGGGTCCGGGAATTGGAGATAATGACGGACAAGGAATATATTATGCTGGTGGCGGAAATTCGAACTCTTTCAAATTAAGTGGTACAGACTCTCAGGTTCTCATTAGTGCGAACAATGGACCAGCTATATCTTCATTATCAAGAATCGACATGACAGCCGGTGATGGGACTTCTTTTGTAGCACGAGGGTATTATCCTGGCAACGCAATATTCTATTCTGCAAATATATTAAATTTTAATATGGGGGTACCTAGATATTTTGATTTTATGAATACTGCTTCCATTGGAACAGGAATAGGGGGGACTTTATTCAATTGTTCGGATACTAGCCAATTTAATCATGGTAATATTCCACTATCTGTATGGTTAAGTACATCAAATGTTCAAAAATCTCCTACTAAGAGCTGGAAATATGTTAATGCTACTTATTCAGGAGTTAATTTCAATAAATTTACTACTACTACTTCTGATGCTGATTTTAAAGAATTCTTAGTAAATAATTCAGGTTTATCGAAATTGGGAAGGATGACGGCTAATACAGCACCTGCTCAAGTAAAAAATGCCCCTGACCAGCCTACCAATGCCGATTCATATGTTTGGGTACCAACATTAATGCCCGCTGAGAATAATGCATATCGCCCTTCATATGACAATGAAGTTTATGCTGAGGTTCAATTAACTTATCCAGATGGAACAACTAAAACTGCAACTGGGACATCTGTTCAGAACCAAAAATATTATGAATACAGTACATCAACGATTGATGGTGCTATTAAGATACCAATTAGTAACTTTGGTTCCAGTACAAAATATCTAGAACCAGGTACCAAGATAAAAATTTTAAAATTGTGGAGAAATGATCCGGATTATAATTCTGTTAATGCTATAAAGACTGATATGAGCAATACGAAATATAATCAATATAAAGAACAAACGGTCATAGATAAGACGCCACCTGATCCAGTAGTAATAAAAAATAATGTAAAAATGATTTCTCAGTGGTCTAAAGAATTAGAAGGTACAGGTGAACCAGGAACGTCATTAAGTTGGAAGATAATCCATCATAATGGTAGTGCAGATACGGTTTATTCAAATGCCACGACAGTTGACAGTAATGGGAACTGGAAAATAAATAATATTTCTGGAATAGTAAATGACGATAAGATTGTCATTTACTTGACTGATAAAAATGCTAATACTACTCCATTTTCGGAAACAGTTTTCCATGATGCTACATTTTTACCAGCTACCGTTGTAAGTGTAGGTGGAACTAATACCTTATCTCTCGACGTTACTCAGAATTTGGATTTTGGAGTTATTCCTGCATATACTCCGGTGATAAAGTCACCGGCATCCAAAAAATTTAATGTAACTGTTAATGATGATAGAGATCCATCACATGTTAATGGTTGGAAATTGATGGCTAGAGCATCTAACTTTAAATCAGGTCAAAGGGAAATAAGTAGTGATGACCTTGGCCTAGAGTTAAATGACAATAATAACATTATCAATATCACAAATACTGATTCACTAATTAGAGAACAACAGAGTACAGATGATTATAGAGGATCGACGATTTTAGATTTGATAAATGGACCTCAAAAAATAAAATTAAGAAGTAACGGTGTTGATTATCCTGGAAAATATACAAGTACAGTCACTTGGACAGCTACGGATAGTTTATAGAATAATTAATATTAAAATTTGAAAAATATCTTAAAAAATAGGTCCCGATATTCTCATTCTTTGAGTATCGGGGCCTATTTATTATGTCTAAGCAAGGGAAACTTACCGACTTGGGTCGTAAATCGTATGTAATAGAGACTTGTGCCTCAAAGCTACTCATTTTGTGGGCTTCTTTATTCTTGTGGGATGTGTTAGAGCCATTGAGAGAATTGAGAGATGATTTACCTTCCACTTTTTTACCAATAAGACTAAGTTTAAAAATATCACTCATCTTCATATCTAGAGTATGGAAAATTTCAGCAAAATCATTCTATGATTGGACTAAAAAAATATGTCAAATAACAGTCATTATTTTTAAAATGTGAGAAATATGCACATAACTGTTTTATAATACCTCATATATAGAAAAAAGGGGGATATTTCTTTGAAAAAATCAAGTTTTTTTCCTTTTTGGAGTATTATTCTTATATTTTTAATTCTTTCTTTTTCAGATTATCAAAAGATTTCGGCAGCCTCTTTGTTGCCTAATCCTGATACGATTGTTGTACCTGATAGAAACCCTAGAGTTTCTTCTGGCTCTAACGGTAACGGTTCTTGGGGTCAACGATTAGATAACAATAATTCTCCTACATTGAAGAATCTAAATATATATTCTGTTAATGAGCCTATCGATAGTAAATATGCTTTTGCTCCTATTCTGACTTCAGATACAAAATATTACATTGTTAATTCGGACGGAAAGGAATCCTTATTGAAAGGTTCAAGAGTCCCTACCGTCAGAGGATCCGGGGGACCAGTGACATACCGTATATCTAATGTCGGGTATTATAAAGGACAGAGTGTGGATATCCTTACTTTATTTGCGGAGAATAAGAAGTTAAACGGAAACGTTAATGTATCAAATGCGACTCAACGTCTAACATTGGCACCTGTTGGTGATGATGCTAAATTTATGTACACGAATATTAATGCATCGGCACTTTCTTACATTAATAATAATGTTATGTATGTTAAATCTAATACAAAGGATTCCATGAAGAAAATTAGCGGAACTATGAATCATGGTAAATTATCTTATCCTAAGGCCGTTTATATGGATCCTGATGTTTTTCAAGGGAGAAGAGTACCTAATTCTGCGAGAACGGCATCTGGTAGTCAAGTCGGCACCGGCTATTCAGATCTCTATAATATAAATTCATATAATAAGGGAAGTCTTTTTATTACGGCTAATGAGCTCGGTGGATATGAGTATAAATATAATAATTTTTCGGAACTATATACATCTTCAAGTAGTAGTATGAATGTTACTTTTTATATGTTTGATGGGATTGCTTTTTATAATGTTCAAACAACATCAGCATCTCCAATACTACTTGCTTCACCTGATGTAATTGGAACCACTAATGATAATTCTGATAAAGGAAATAAGATTAGTTGGAATGTTGTTCAGGCGTTTCCATCACAACCAAGTGATACTCATTTAGATAATTATGTTTTACATTTTAAGATACCAAGTGATTTAAATTCTAATGATGTTAGTTTAAAAATTAAAAATTCAGCTGGTACAGATGTTACTAGTGACTTTAATATAGAAAAGGACAATAACGGCAATTATACCGCTACTGCAAAAAGCTTATCGGCTTTAGTTAATAAACAATATACATTTACATTTACTGGCAGAATAACGAAGGATCAGTTGGCAAATGAAAACTTTTTGAATAACTATTTGGATGCAAGTAGTAATGATCCTCACTACATTAAAATGAACGGTGAGGCCTATTCTACATATGGTTTAAAAGGGAACAATTATGTCACCAAAAATGATGATGGATCAGCGACATCATCGGCTAATTCTAAAATGGTTATCAATAGTTATAAAGTCGAACCAGAACTTAGTGGATCAATGACTGGAGGAACATATCATGTAGATAATAAGGTTTCATTTTCCTGGATAGCACAAAATGGAAATTCAGATGCTAAATGGGGAGCTTTAGTATTTAAGATCAATATTCCTGAAGGTCTAAATATTGATCTTAGTTCGTTGAAGCTTAAGTTTGGAAGCAAAGCAGCGTATTCGGTTCTAAAATCTAACTATGATTACGACACTTCTAGCAGATTACTGACAGTTCGCTCAAACGATAATTTGTATATTAGTACAGGAGCAGAAACGTTGACTTATGACACAACAATTGATATTGCTGTCAGAGGTAGAACTGTTTCAAAAACAAATACAAGTGTCACTGGTACAGATATGAATGCTTTTTCTAAACCTGGTGATGCTAAGCCAACGATTTCAACTGATATCTCTTCTACTTCATTTAATGTAGAATCGGATAACTTTCCGAGTAGTTCATCTTTTGATAAGAATTTTAAAAATACTACGGAGAGTTCTAGAGGTGATAGTAAAAATAAAATAAATGATGTATTGAATTTCACCTTAACTGCTCAGAATAAAGGCAATGTAAAAAAAGTTAGTGAACTTAATTTCATAAATTATATGAATGATCCATACTATCAAGTATTTGTTTCATACGATCCTTCAGAGAGTTGATAGTGCAGGATTTAATAAGTTAGGAAACAATGCTCTTATTGAGTTTATAGGACCAGGAAAATGGTTGATGAATGCAAATGGTTATGGCCTTAAGTCAGGTGTCTATTCTGGAAAATAACGTGGAGCGCTATTGATGGAATTTCCAATAATTAATTAAGTAGATTTAAAAATGTTATAAAAACATATAGGTAGGTAATAGAATTATTTTGACAGTAAAATTAAAATAAGGATGTTACAGGTATTGAGAGTCTGGAAGAAATTACAAATAAAAGAAGATTCGGAAATTGATTTGATTTCTGAATCTTCTTTTTTGTGTACATGAATTTAAAATGTCTTTGTTAGTTATTGAAAATTAGAAATAGAGTTGTTTTCAATAGAAGAGAAAGTTATTCTTTAAGAAACTGATGAACTTACTTTTTCAAGTTAATAAAAATAAGTGATTTTCTAATTTTAAAATGTTGATATATCAGTCTTTTCTTAGTGTTCCCCATATACATGGGGATCTTCAATTAAAAAAAGATGCCTATGTCAAAACACTGAATGCTTTGATATGGGCGTCTTTTATTGTGTAATGTGTCGTTGATGGAAAATACCGAAACCTTTAATTGCGAGGCTAGAGATACCAACTGACATGACAGCTAGTAGGAAGGAAATTAAATCGTTTAAAGCAAAGTTTCCTAAACAAACTAATCCATCAATAATGAATAAACTAATATATTTATCAACACCGAAATTCTTGTGGATGATCATTGGAGGAACTGTTGTCCCACCACTAGACATGTTGAGAGTATAAAGGATAGCTAAACCAATTCCAAAAATGATACTTCCTACTATAATAGAGATTACTCGATTATTAGGAATCAAATTGTAAACAGGTGTGATATATAACAAGAGGGGAAGCATGAAACTTCCGATTGCTAATTTAACGGTAGTTTGTCGATCTAAATGTATGTAAGCCAGTACTAACATCACAATATTTATGAAAAGAACCGAGATGAATGTTGGGATTTTCCACCCTGCCTGTAGCAAAATAGCGATACCTGTAGCACCGCCAGCCGCTATACTATGCGGTTCGAAGAACATATTAAGACTAAATGCGATAAGTTCCAAAGCAACTAACATTATTAGTAGTTTTGCGGACGTTCTCTTTTTATTCTTCATATATGTACTATATCATGAAGATAGAGCCATTAGCAATAAAAGTACTCAATACCTAAAAAATAAAATAAATAATTATATTTCATAAGTATTACTAAAATTACATTCTGGCCTTAAATTGTAACTTTGTGGTTGCTGTCATGTAATACTGGGCTGTTAGTATAGCACCATAGCAAATGAGAGCTAAACAAATTTAAAAATTAAGGATGTAATTAATTCATGAAAAAAGTTTTATCTATCGCTTTATTAAGTACAGTAGTATTAGCAGGAGTATTCACTTCAACAAATACTGCTCAAGCCGCAGTTTCAACTGGTAACAACCAAGTTAAAGTTGAAAAGGGTGACTCTTATAAGAACATTGCTGAAGCTAACGGAATTAGTATTTCCGCACTTGAACAAGCAAACGGCCGTGAAGTTGGCGGATTTGACTTGATTTTCCCAGGAGATGTTATTACATTACCTGGTTCAACAGCAACAACTACAACTGATAATACAAATACACAAGCATCACAAAATGTATTACCAACAACACAAACATCAACAGATACTACTACACAAGCATCAAATGATACACAAAATACTGATACTACAACAACACAAGATACAAGTGCTCAACAAGCAACTACACAAAACACAACGGATAGTTCACAAGCTACAACACAAGCTGCTTCTACACAAACAACAAGTACAACATCATCAACAGCTAGTGGTACATTTAAAATTAGTTTCTATGATCCATCTGTTTTAGGTTCAAATATGGGTTACGGTGGTGTCGCTGCTAATCTTTTAGTATTCCCTAAGGGTACACAATTAAAGATTACTTTAGCAGACGGAACAGTATTGTACAGAACTGTAAATGATACAGGAACATTCGCTAATTCAAACTCACAACAATTAGATGTTGCTATGCCTAGTTCATCAATTCCTTCATATGGTGTAACTACAGCTTCAGTTGAAGTAATTTCTTAATTACTAAAAAATATAAAGACAATTGCAGAAGTCTCTCTATTAATTTAGAGGGACTTTTTTAATAAATGTTTAATTTTTCTAATATTATTTAGTGTTAGAAAATAAATTTATAATTTTTTTATTCTTAAAAAAATATAGTTTATTCGTTATAAAAGTTGTCACGGTAGACTTGATCAAAGGTTGTAAAACGGGCATTTTACTAAATGCCATGTTATAAATGACACTTGGCATGAAAACATAAAATTAGAAAATTAACTGAAAAAACTTATTTTTATTGATTGACAATTTAAAAATTAGATTGTATTATCAAATCATCAATTAACAAAAGACATTTATTAAACAAAGTGATCGGGGGAAGTAATTCAACCTCGTTAGTACAGAAAACCTCTATTTGCTGAGATGAGGGCGACGACTTGAATGAAAATGACCCGTGATTGGTGCGCTGAATCCTTTCGGATAAAGATGCAATGGTTGGTACCCTTTACAGTACACGCGTATAGAAATTTTGTACGTTGTTAAGGGGATAAGTGTAAATTTATTCCGAATTAGAATGGTACCGCGCAATAGCCGCTTCTAAACATGAACATAGTCTGTTCATGTTTGGAAGTGGCTTTTTTGTTTTTATAGATATTTTTGGTTAGTTAAGAAACAAGTAAGGTGGGAAAAAAATGAGTAAATTTAAGAATTTGGGTAAGGTAATCCTATTAGCTTTTACAGCATTATTTATTTTCGTATTAGCTGGTTGTGGTAACCAAAATAAGGAACAAACAGTTAAAGTCGGAATCAATCCTTCAGATGCTGCAATTTGGAAAGTGGTAAAGAAAAATGTAAAGAGTGAAGGTATCAACTTAAAGGTCGTTGAGTTTAATGATTACAATCAACCTAACACGGCTTTGGTCCAAGGGGAAGTTGATATCAACGCTTACCAACACACATTCTTCTTAAATTCATGGAATAAAGCACATCATTCAGATCTAGTATCAATTGGTAAAACAGTTATTCAACCAATGTCTCTATATTCACACAAGATCACAAAGCTTAGTCAATTGAAGAACGGTGCTAAGATCGCCATTCCTAACGATGCTTCTAATGAAGCCCGTGCATTACAATTGCTAGAAGCTAATGGACTTTTGAAACTTGATAGTGGTGTTAAATTACCATCAACAAAGAACATCAAAGAAAACAAATTGAATTTGAAGTTCACAACACTTGATGCTGCACAAACAGCTCGTTCATTGGATGATGTTGATGCCGCAATCGTTAATGGTAATGTTGCTAGTGATGCCAAACTTGATCCATCAAAGGCTGTTGTAACTGAAAAAGTTAATAAGAAGTCACAACCTTGGATCAATATCATTGTTACTCAAAAGAAGAACAAGGATAACAAGACTTACAAGAAAGTCGTTAAAGCATTCCAAACGAAATCAGTTGCTAAAGAAATCAAGAAGGTTTACGGCGAAAGTGCTGTACCAGCTTGGAATAAGTAAAATGTTTTAAAAATTTGAGGAGGTTTTCATATGTCAAAATTATCAGATCCATTAATTCAGAAGTCGATTGAAGATTTAAAGCAATATATCGCACTACCATCCGTTTCAGCAAAGAATCAATCTATTACTGAGACAGCCGAATTCCTTAAGAATTTACTACAAGACTTTGGAGCAGATGCAACAGTTTGGGATGAATATGAATATCCAGTTGTTTTCGCCGAAATTAAACCTAAGAAGCCAAGTGATACCACAATTCTTATTTACAATCATTACGATGTTCAACCGGAAGAACCAGTAGAACTTTGGAATTCAGATCCGTTTGAATTAAAGATCACTGATGACAAGTTCATTGGACGTGGAGTTTCTGATTGTAAAGCTGATTTGATCAGTCGAATTACTGCTTTGAAGATTTATCGTCAAGAACATGGTGATTTACCTTGCAACATTAAGTTCTTAGTTGAAGGACAAGAAGAAGTTGCTAGTCGTCACTTAGAAGACTATTTGAAGAAATATTCAGACAAACTATCTGCTGATTTGATAATTTGGGAATCAGGATACAAGAATGAAAAAGAACAATTTAATTTCACTGGTGGTAATAAAGGGGTTCTATGTTTTGAATTAGAAGCTACTTCTGCCAATATTGATCTTCATTCATCATTTGCCGCTGTAGTTGATTCAGCTACATGGAGATTAGCTCAAGCATTAGATGCTTTGAGAACTCCAGAAGGTGATATTAAGATTCCTGGTTTCTACGATGATGTTGTTGAACCTTCTCAAAGAGAAATTGATTTAGTTAATAAAGCTACTACACCTGATTTGAAATCTAAGTGGGACTTACAAGTACCATTATTGAAGAACAAATCAGTTAATTACAATTTGACATTTAATCCTACTATTAATATAGAAGGAATTAGCAGTGGCTGGGAAGGCGAAGGAGTAAAAACTGTTACTCCTAAAGCTGCCAAGGCTAAATTGGAATTCAGATTGGTACCTAATCAAGATCCACATGATCTTTTTGATAAGTTAACTAAATATTTGAATGATCAAGGTTTTAAAGATATTAAAGTTAAATATCTATTGGGTGAAAAAGGCTATCGTTGGGATCTAGACAGTCCAATTGTTAATAAGTTAATTGGAACTGCTGAAGACTTCTTTGGAGGGGCTGATAAGGTTGAAGCATTACCATCAAGTCCTGGTACTGGTCCAATGTACTTATTAAATGAATATACTCACGCTTCAATTGTTTCAACTGGTGTAAGTTATTCTAAGGCTGGCAATCATGCCCCTAACGAAAATATTAGAATTAAAGATTACCTAGACTTCATTGATTTCTTTGATCAATTCTTAGGTAAATTAAGGGAGTAATTATTATATGGCAGAACAAAATGGGATAATTCAGCTAAAAGATATTGATGTTACTTTTCATAATGAAGGCAAAACAATTGAAGCTGTGAAAGACGTTTCGATTAACGTTAACAAAGGTGATGTGTTTGGTGTTATTGGATACTCTGGTGCCGGAAAAAGTACTTTGGTTCGTGTAATTAATTTATTACAAAAACCAACTTCAGGAACAGTTGTAGTTAATGACCAAAACTTAACACAATTGAGTGCTAAGGATTTACGTAAGGCACGTCGTAATATTGGAATGATTTTCCAACACTTTAATTTGATGAATTCATTAACTGTTTATGGAAATGTTGATTTTCCATTACGTGATTCAGGACTAAGTAAAGCTGAACGTAAACAAAAAATTGATAAATTATTGGATATTGTTGGTCTATCTGATCGTGCTAAGAACTATCCATCACAGCTATCAGGTGGTCAAAAACAACGTGTTGCGATTGCTCGTGCTTTAGCAAATGATCCCGAAATTTTGATTTCAGATGAAGCTACTAGTGCTCTAGATCCAAAAACTACCACTGAAATTTTGAATCTACTAGGACGTTTGAATGAAGAATTAGGTATCACAATCGTTATCATCACACATGAAATGGATGCTATCAAACAAGTATGTAATCGTGTTGCAGTTATGGAAAATGGTGAATTGATTGAAGAAGGCAGTTTGCTATCAATCTTCGGTAACCCTAAGCAACAACTTACAAAAGATTTTGTTAATACATCTACTCATATTGGTTCAGTTCTTGATGAAATTAGAGATAGTGGAATTGTTGATAAACTTTCCGGTCGTCTGATCGAATTGAATTATATCGGTGATTCAACTAATGAACCAATTGTTGTTGAACTTTATAAACGTTTCCAAGTTGAAGCTAACATTCTTTTCAGTAATATTGAAAGATTACAAAGTACCACAGTTGGAATTATGTTATTCGCTTTGACAGGAGACGATGACAAAGTTGAACAAGCTATTCAATACTTAAATAGTTTAAAAGTTAATGTTAAAGAAATATCTTTAAAGAAAGAGGGCGAATAATTCATGGCAGATTTAGTAAATAAATTTCTTCCTAACGTTGTAGCTAATTGGGAAGGTGACAATGGTTTCGTAATAGCCATTTGGCAAACACTTTATATGACATTTGTCAGTGCATTATTTGCTGGAATTATCGGAATTATCTTAGGAATTCTGCTAGTTGTAACAGCTGATGATGGAATTACTCCACATAAGACTTTTTATACTTGCTTAGACAAGTTGGTTAACCTATTCAGATCAATACCATTTATTATTCTATTGGCTGTTATTGGACCATTTACAAAGTTGATTGTTGGTCAAACAATTGGACCTACTGGTGCTTTAGTACCGTTAGTTATCGGAACAGCACCATTCTTTGCTAGACAAGTTCAATTAGCTCTAGTTGAAGTTGATCACGGTGTGATTGAAGCTGCTGAAGCAATCGGTCTTTCACCAATTAAAATTATTTTTAGAGTTTACTTGCGCGAAGGTCTACCAGAATTGATCCGTTCAGGAACTCTAACAATTATCAGTTTGATTGGTTTAACTGCCATGGCCGGTGCTGTTGGTGGTGGTGGTCTTGGTAACATGGCCATTTCTGTCGGTTATCAAAGATTTGAAAATGATGTAACTATTGTATCTATGTTATTTATCTTAGTTTTAGTGTTTGTTATTCAAGGACTTGGCGATTTTGCCGTCCGTAAACTTGAACATTAGATAACAAGTTGATCGGAAAAGTAACTTATTGAATTTTGTACAGAAAGCCTCAGGTGCTGAGATGAGGACAAAGCAGTAAGTGAAAATGATCCGTGATTGGTATCCCTGAATTTTTTAAGGGGTGATGGCCGGTACCCATTATCGTACACGCATGCAATGCATGTTATTAAGGAAAGCAGATGTGAATTTGCTTTTAAAATAGAATGGTACCGCGCAAAAGGCGCTTCTATCTTAGACAAATGATGTCTAGTTAGGAGCGCCTTTTTGTATATAGGGATTTAAATATGAGGAGGAGTTTCATTATGAAAAAAAATAAAATTAAAGCTATATTTTTGTTAGTTGTTGCCACATTCAGTTTGTTTTTGTTGGCAGGTTGTGGAAGTAATTCTTCAGCCAGTTCAACTAAAGAAAAGACTGTAAAAATAGGTATTACAGGGTCTGATGATGAAGTGTTAAAAGCTGTTGCTAAGAAAGTTAAAAAAGAGGGTATCAACATTAAAATTGTTGAATTCTCAGATTACAGTCAACCAAATACAGCCTTGGATCAAGGGGAAATTGATTTGAATGCCTTCCAAACAGTTATTTTCCAAAATGACTGGAACAAGAAACATAAGACACATATCGTTTCAATCGGTTCAACCGTAATTGCCCCAATGGCTCTATATTCAAAGAAGATCAAGAAAGTTAGCCAAATCAAGAATGGTGATAAAATTGCCGTTGCCAACGATGCCACAAATGAAGCCCGTGGATTAACATTACTAGAAAGTGCCGGCTTGATTAAGTTGGATAACGCCAAAGTTCCTGGTTTAAAAGATATTACAGAAAATAAATTGAATCTAAAGATCACACCATTAGATGCTGCCCAAACAGCTAAGTCAATGGATGACGTTACAGCATCAGTAGTTAATAGTGGAGTTGCTAACGATTCAAAACTAGATCCTAAGACAGCCGTTTATAGAGAAAAAATCACAGCCAAATCAAAACCATATGTAAATGTTATTTCAGCTAATAAGAAAGACAAAGATAATCCTACATACAAGAAGATTGTTAAAGCATATCAATCAAAAGATATTGCCAAAGTTATTAAGAATGAATTCCACGGATATGAACAACCAGCTTGGAATTATAAAGTATTGAATTAGAGGGTGGAGAATGACGGTTAGATTCTGAGCATTTGCCTAAGAACTGGAATTATCCGCCGTACCTGCGGATGATTTCAGCTCTGTAGCAAAGCACAGGAATCTGTCATTCGGAACCCGTTTTAAATTAGAGGGTGGAGCAGGCCTGCTTAGATTCTGAGCATTTGCAGGACTTTGCGAATTGGCTGCGGGGCAGACAGTTTGTGAAGTCAGGCAAAGCACAGGAATCTGGCCTGTGGAACCCGTTTGCTGCATACTTGAGGATAAAAATAAATACCACAATCCCCAAAGACCAAAATTATCAAATTACCGAGTATCAAAAGAGAGGGCTCCAAACTACCACCAAAGAATAGAACAACTACCACACCAAAAAACGTCTAGAATAATTTCTAGGCGTTTTTTGTAACGAAAGATAACACATTTCACAAAATTTATTTTAAAATGGAGATAACAAGTAAAGCAAAGTCAGGGATATATATGAAAGATTTAGGGACGGTTATTAAAGAACTGCGAAAAGATAAGAAACTTACACAAAAAGAATTAGCAGAGGGTATTTGTGCTCAATCGATGTTGTCAGCTATTGAAAATAACGTTTATGTTCCTAATGCTAATTTATTGATCAAGTTAGCTACTAAACTGGAAGTAAGTTTGGATCAAGTTAGTTTGGCAACTAATTTTCCTATCAGTTCAAAATACAATTTTAATGATAAAGTGGATGACCTTTGTAATAATCATCAGTATCAGGAATTATATGATTTTTTGATGCAGGATAAGGTTTTAGATAATTTAAAAACCAGTTTACAAATGCAAGCTTATTACTATTATTTAGGGGTAGCACAGATACAGACTAATGCTATTTCTGAGGCTAAGCAGTCGTTGAATTTGTCGCTGGCAGAGGTCAATCCTAAACATCCCAATACTTTAGGACGTCTGGCTTATATGGCTATTGGTTATGTTCATAGTCTGGAAAATCAAAAAGATTTAGCGGAGGAATATATTAATAAAGCCTTTAGAAATTGGGATGAATTTTCTTATGAGGAAAATCAAAATGCTCTTTATTATTTAGCTGCATTGATTTACTTCAAATTAAATGATTATCAAGATTCGACTGCCTATATAGCTGACGGAATTGGTTTTATTGCAAAACACAATTCTCACTATATGTTGGCTAATTGTTATTTTCTGTTGGCTCGTTTGGCATTGGTAGCTCACAACGATGATGAACGTCTGGAAGCTAATAGACGTAAGGATTTGTTTACAGAACTATACGGTGAAAATATTTTTGAAGAATTTTAAAATATCAGAATACTGATTTTTAATTAGAGACCAAATTTCGTAAGATGACTCCATAAATTAGATAGGGGATGCTCTTATGAAAAAATTATTTACTAATAGTATTGAAATCAACTCTAATCTTAAAACGGTGACGGATATTTTGGTGAATGCTTTTACCTTGGCTAAATGGAATTATGCCATTTCAGAAGTTACTGAAGTGAGTGTTAACGAATTTGCAATTCATCGAGATGAACCTGCTATAAATCAAGATGAAATTATGACTGTTGAACAAAATGATAATGAAGTAGCTTATGTAAGTAAAGGCGGAAAACTAGAATATCAATTAACTTTTCAGACTTTTCAAACTAACAATCATGTATTAGTAACAGAGAACTTTTACATCTTGAATGACTTTAGTTTGCCGGAAACTTTAATTTTACCAATTACTAAAAGAGCCTTTAACCAGAATTTGAAAGCATTGAAAAAAATGATTGAAGTATGAAAAAAGCGTGGTCACTTTTGAGTGATTACGCTTTTTGTGGTTGATATTTTCCGTGAATAACGACCTTCATCCCTGAAGGAACATTTTCATAGATCCATTTACAGTCGGGAACAGATAGGTGGACACATCCATGAGATGAAGGTTCTCTACCTAAAGTCTTGGCGATTGATTTAACATAAGTTCCTTGTTCATCGGTTGGTGTTGTGTGGAAAAGGTATTCACCATGATTCAAAAAGGAAACGTAGTAGTATGCTCCTAATTTCAAAGGTGCTGTGTAGAAGAAATCACCACGCTCGTTTTGAATATGGTAAGTTCCTCTAGGAGTCGTATCATGCTTACCGGTTGATGAGTACATCTCATATAGATTGGTTTTGCCGTCTTTAATGTAAACACGTTGAGTCGTGATATCGACATCAATCCAGGCTTTAGGATATTTGTATAGATCTGGATATTCTTTTTTTTCGGAAGCACTGTTATATTTGAAATTTTCTAACTTCACCATATGTTTATCATCTTTAACATTTAATGGCGAAGGAGTTTTTTTCTTTAATTTCTTCTTAGCCTGCTTTTTTTTGATGACTTGTTGTTGAGCCTCAGCCTGATTTTTTTTAGCTGAAGTATCTGAAACATGCCAAACAATTATTCCCAATATTAAAACTGAAAGTGCGGATAAAACAATAGTATAAATTTTCCTACGATTCATTAAAAATTTCCCCAAACGTATATAATTATATTTATATTATACATGGCTTGTAGAAAAAAGCACTGTAACTAAGTAATACTTTTATGTGACATAATTGTAAGTTTTATGTAAGCAATTTAAATGTACTTATTTTTGAGAATAGATTAAGATGAATTTAACATAACAAAGGGGGAAAGCAATTATGCATATTCCAATTAAACGTTCCAACAATGATAGAGTACTTGCCGGAGTAATCGGTGGATTAGCTGAGCATTTCCAATGGAATTCAACCATTGCTAGAGTATTATGGGTTATTTTAGCTTTGACACCTTTACCAGGAATTATCGGTTATTTAGTACTCTGGTTACTAATGGAAAATCCAGAAGATTAAATTAAAGGGGGAGAGTACAGTGCATATTCCAGTTAAAAGATCTAAAGATAATCAAATATTAGGTGGAGTCATTGCCGGATTTTGTGAGAATTTCGATTGGAATCCAGCAATTGGTCGAGTGTTGTATGTTATTTTAGCCTTGACCCCAGGTTTCCCAGGAATCATTGTTTATTTAATACTTTGGATGATAATGGAAAAACCAGATATGAATTAAAAGAAAAGCTCAGTTTAGTAATCATCTGTGATGATCGCTTTACTGAGCCTTTTTATGTAAAACTAATAAACGGAAACTTTCTTTTTATCCCTGCCAAGACGTTCAAACCTTACAACACCGGCTTTTAAAGCAAAAAGTGTATCATCACTGCCGCGGCCAACGTTAGTTCCGGGATGAATCTTGGTACCTCGTTGACGGTAGAGGATAGATCCAGCCTTTACTCTTTGACCATCAGCCCTTTTTGCTCCAAGTCTACGGCCAGCTGAATTACGGCCGTTGGTAGTAGAACCTCCACCTTTATGATGGGCAAAAAATTGTAAATTCATTTTTAACATAATATTTCTCCTCGTATTTTAATAATCTCTTTGATTGGTAGAACGCAAAATCACTTCATTTATGCCAACGTTATCAGGAGTATTGATGGCATAAATAACGGCATTTGCTACATCCTCAGCTTTTAGACCAGTTTCTTGTTCACTCTTTAAGACGTCGGCTTTTAACTTTTTATCACTAATGGTAGAAGCCAATCCAGTTTGAGAATGTCCGGGTGAAATCAAAGTTGATTTGATACCATTACCGACTTCTTCCACACGTAGACCTTCCATGATAGTTCGCATAGCAAATTTGGTGCCAGAATAGACAGCAGAACCGGCTCCTACGAAATGACCTGCTACGGAATCAGTTGTGATAATGTGACCATTGTGTTGTTTTTCCATGATTGGCAAAACATATTTAATGCCATATAGGGCACCTTTTAAATTAACATCAATCATTCTTTCCCATTCATTTGATTTACCATCTCGGAGTAGTGAGACGGGCATCAATCCGGCATTATTAAATAGAACATCAATTTTATGAAAATTGGTAATGGTGAAGTTAACTAAGTCTTTAATATCAGATTCTTGAGTAACATCGGTAACTTTATAAATGGCTTTAATTTTGAATTTTTTTGCCAACTCATTTGTAAGTTCTTGTAGTTTCGTTTCGTTTCTGGCTGCTAGAACTAGTTGTGCACCATTCTCAGCCAATTTAGTGGCAGTGGCTTTTCCTATACCACTTGAAGCACCAGTAATAATAATAGTTTTACCTTGAATATTTTCCATAATTAATTATTTGAGACCTATAACCTTTCGATTGATATACTGTTAAGTTAGTAACGATATTTAATATCATAAATCATTGTCAAAATTATTCTAGAACGCACTTTAAAGTGGGTTATTTACCTGCAGGTAAGTGTTGAGGGAGGGAAAATTGTGGTAAAAAAAGAAAATGAATTTACCAATGGTGCTTTATTGGCGCTGAACGTGATGGGAAATAAGTGGAAACCATTAATAATTTGTCATTTACTGGATGGACCTTTGCGAACGTTGGAATTACAGCGACGTGTAAAAGGTATATCTGCGAAGGTAATGGTTGAACAATTAAAACAGTTAGAAGCAGATAAAATTATTACTCGAAAAGTATTCAATGAGATACCTCCACATGTTGAGTATTCATTGACACCTGACGGTTATTCCTTGGCAAAGGTTCTAGGGTCAATGTCTTATTGGGGAGAACAACAGGCCCAACGTTTAAATGAGAACGGACAAAAGATTAAATTGGAATATACAGATCATCAAAAATGGACAGATTCAAAATAAATTTCTCCATTAAAAAAAGGCCACTAATCCGTTTTAGGACTAGTGGTCTTCATGTTCATAAAATCTGATTATTTTTCAAGGCTTAGTACGTCTGCAATGGTGTTGAGAACACCATCATGATCATTGTCGGTTACAGAAATCATGTCAGCTTCTGCTTGAATGTGTTTACCACTATTCTTCATGGCAACACCGATACCAGATTCTTGTAACATTTCCAAGTCATTACCGTTATCGCCAAAAGAAATGACATTTTCAGTAGAAATATTGTAGTAATCACACAACTCCTTGATACCAGTGGCTTTGTTGATGTGAGCACTGATGATATCAATACTACCAAAGCCACTTACGGCGGCGTGAATACTGTCTCCATAATTATCGTTAATATATTTGACTGTGGGGTCGAGTTCTTCATCGTCAATTCGAATATTCATTTTGAAAATTTTATCGTCGATGTCATTCATATTATCAAGTCGGACAAGGTTATTGATGTAATAATCATTGGTCTGTGGGGAATCTGCATTGACGTAAGTTCCATTTTCACCGGAGAAACAAAGACTGATAATATTTAAGTTACTATTCAATTCTTTATCAATATCAAATAATTCATCATTGTTCAAAGTGTCTTCGTAAATAGTTTTACCGTCAACTAGAATTTGAGCACCATTTTCAGCCACGATAGCATCGATATTTTCAGTTTGTTGGAAAATCTGTTCGAGGTGACTATAACTATTACCACTGGCTACGGAAAATTTAATATTTTGTTGATGCAATTGGTTAATATAATTATTTAAGCGCTGGATATTGTATTCGTGATTAGAATCAAAAAGTGTTCCATCTATATCTGTTGCAATTAATTTTATATTCTTCAAATTAAATTCTCCTAAGTAAGTTTATTTATAATTTATTATAAACTAACTGAATATAAAAATAAAAATGCATCTATTTATTCAAACTTAATTGTAACTAGATACTGACTAATGTAACTGAAATATGCCGTCGTCCGTAAAAAATCTGTGGGCCGCTGGAACGTGGTGGACGCGACTTCAAGCTAATAATTCCGCACTTTGTGCGAAATTATGGATCTCGAAGTTCGGTCTCTTACTAACCTTGCTAAGCAAGCTAAGTAAAATTCACCACTGAGGGCCCACAGATTTTTTACTACCGATTAGTTCCTTGATTCTAATATTAAGACATAGTTCCAAAAGAAAGACCTCCATCAAGAACTCATATACCTTGAGCGCTTGATGGAGGTCATTAAGTTTATAGCGATTACTTAGCAAAGTGAAAGGAACAACAAGAAGAAATTGGATATAAAGTAATACTTTTATCGTGAATAGATACATTATTTAATTTGTTTTTTTATTTTGAGATTTATTAATTAAATCATTCATTCCATTATTCATTAGTTCATCTTCTTTTTGTCCAGTCAGATCATGAGTACCGTTATCGGTAGTTGGCGGTACCTCAGATTCTCGGCGGTATTTGCCATCGGAGTCTTGAAAGAAGGTACTCTTTTCAACATAAGTTGCACTCCAAGATTTTCCCTGAGTTCCGTTTACTCCTTTAGGAATTTTGGTAAGTCCCACTGCCATTTTTTCGCCAGCTCTAGGTAAGCGAGTAAACTCTAAGGTGATAATTTCATTAGGATCTTTATCATCAGAGGGTTTAAGGTTGTGGGCGGCTGCATCTTCTTTTCTAGTAATATTTCCACCCATGATTTCTATTGGAATGGTTTTATGCAGCTTTTTACTGTCACCTTTTAAAACTTTATCGACTCTCAAGCTCACAGTGGTATAAGGGAAGTTATCAGAAACATGACTTTTGAGTCCGACTACTTTACCAACAACCACTAATTCAGATTTGTTAATCAATTTTGGAAAAGTCGAAGGGTATTCACCAACAAAACATGATTCTCCACCTGCTTTTGTAATTTTGTGACTATAGAATGCATCGTTGATCTTTTTTGCTTCGGTTTTACTTATTTTTTGGGGAGAAATGTTTTCTTTAACATTAGAAATCTTTTTTTCGTGAGTAATATTATTGGCCTTGTTGTTAATGTAATACGTAGTGAAACCGCCTAATAATAAAACTATTATAGCAACGATTAATGTTACTGTTTTCTTCAAAATCAGTACCCCTCGTTTTTATTTTTGGATGTATCGCGGAATATTGAAATCCATTTCGTCTTCAGATTAACTTATTTAAAAGGTCAACAGAAGTCAATGTTGGAAAATTTGATTAGATTTATATTATTTATTTAAATATATAGTCTGTACTGTCAAGCATTAATTTTTGGTGCCAGATCGGCTATATATTTTTTATATAAATATATAAAGAAAGCTGCTGTTATACTCTTTGTGAAAAGAGGTCGGAGTCATGAAAAAAATTATTATTGCAACTTTAACAGCATTGTTAACAATTTTGGGAACTAATAATTTGGTGTCGGCTGAAACAATTTATACTAGTATGCCAGATCAAAATGACGATTATTATCAACCATTCTATGATTCTTTGAAGAAATTTAATTATGATTTTTCACGAAAAATGAATAAAGGTGATTCTTTTTCTGTTTTGAAATTCTATTATCCTGATATTTGGTTACGGGATGTTGCTCCGGTCATTACGACAAAGATGGTGAAATTTAAATATTCGCCTAGTTATTTAAAAAAGTGTGATAGTAGATATTTGAATAATCGCTTTAAAAAATTTTTAAAAGGAAGATACAAATATAGTCAATCCAGCTTAGTTTTGGACGGTGGAAATGTTCAGTGGGATGGCGATCAAACTGTAGTACTGACCAAAAAAGTATTTCAGGATAATCCCGATTGGACCAAGACCGAAATAACTTCAGAATTGAAAGATAAATTAAAGGTGAGACGAGTAGTCTACATTTCGACTGAACCTGGAGACGTTTTAGGACATAGCGATGGGATGGTAAAATTCATTAGTCCGAATAAAATGTTCATCAATGATTTCAGTTATGAACCTGGATTCTTACAAAAAATTGAACGACAGATAAAAAAACAGATTCCTGAAATGAAATTTATCGTGTTGCCGTCGGCCTATACGAGCAAGGGACAATACGACTCTAAGATAGCTTCGGCCAAGGGGTTATACATTAATATGCTGGAAACCGATCACACAATTTATTTTCCCATGTATGGACTTAAGCGGGATCATTCGGTTCTAAAAATGGTTCAAGCTCAAACTAATAAACCAGTAGTTCCCGTCAAAGTAGGAAATATATCGGTGCTTGGTGGCTCACTTCACTGTTTAACTTGGAATGTACCCAATAAATTTAAAAATTAGCTAGCGTAAGCATCGCTACTTTTTTCAAAACTTTTACTCCTCTCATTCCTTGTAGATAATTGTAGAGAAGTTCTATTTATTTTTTGTATACTTGTTTCAAATATTTCGGAAAATAAAAACGGCATCCATTTAGAAACGTAAGAAACATACGCTTATTCTAAATAGATGCCATTATTTTTAATCAAACTTACGAAGAATATAATTTACAGCAAAGGCAAGAACCAGTTAGCCCAGATCCAACTCAAAGGCATAATGATAACCATCGCGGGAATCATATCTGCTATTGGGAACATCTTGAGTTTTACCATTCTGAAACCAGTTGCCAGCATTAGAAAACCACCACAAGCTTTGAAATCAAGAATCATATTTGGCGTTGTGAGTGGGAAAATGAAACGTGCTAGTAAGAATAAAATATAGAAGAGAATAAATTGTGGAATAGCAATAATAGAAACTACGTAACCTAAGTTGCAGGCAAAGATAGCAGCTGTAAAGAAGTCCAAAACAGATTTAGAAATCAAAATAGTTGTGTCACCAGTCATCCCATTATCCAAACTTCCGTAAATACCAGTACCGCTGGCACAGAAGAGTACAATCACGGTAACTAAAGTATTGACGAAATCTTCATGGGACATTTCTGTCTTAGAATTAGGGAATAATTTTGAAATAGGCTTCTGCATTTCAACAGCACCTTTATTGATCCATTGACCCAAATGCATCCACAAACCTATTCCAGTTCCGATTACTAAAGCAAAGATAACAGCAGGCATATATTTCATCGGTGCGATTGAATAGATACCCATTCCCATCGAACAAACACCGAAAATCAAGGTAATATCATTTTTGAATTGTTCACTAAATTTATCACCTAAGAACCCGCCAAGTAAGCCACCCAATAAGACTGAAGCAGCATTGATAATAACACCAGTTGGCATAGTCGTAATACCCCTTTCAAATACTTAACTATTTCCAACTTTAGGATTTAGTAGGGCAATGAACAATTCAAAAACTGTGATATAGTATTCTAAAATGGAATGGGAGGCATGAGGAATGGATTTGCAAAAGCTCAAAATTTTTGTCGATTTGTCAAAAACACTGAATTATACTGATACGGCTGAGAATCTTTTTACCACTCAAGGCAATATTTCTAAACAGGTCATGGCATTAGAAAAGGAACTTGGTGTATCATTGTTCAAGCGTGCCCATCGCAAAATTGAAATGACGCAACAAGGCGAAATTGTTTTACCTTATGCGAAGAAGATTTTATTGGACTATAACGAATTAAGTAATAAGTTAAACGACTTTCAGGCAGCTAAAAATTTGACAATTGAAATGCACACCATTCCAACAATGCCTAGTTATCAGAGTTTTACTTTAATAACACAATTTTTACAGAAACATCCTGAAGTGCATATGCAGCTACGAGAAGAGGAAAGCTACAATTTATTTACTTCATTGAAATCAGGTAAGTGTGAAATAATTTTTGCTCGAACTTTTGATTTTGATGATTCTGATTTAGAAAGAATTATCACTGAAGAGGACAAATTTGTAGCGGTTCTACCTAAAAAGCATCCTTTGGCAAAATCGGAAAAACTCACTATTTCTCAGTTGAAGAATGATCCGTTTTTGATTTTAGGAAAATCGACTAACTTATATGATCCAGTTATAAAACTTTGCCGTCAGGCTCACTTCACGCCAAGAATTGCGTATGAAGGAACCAGAGTCGATTTAATTATGCAGATGGTCCAAAACAATATGGGAATTTCCATTATGATGCAAAAGACAGCTCAGAACTTTGACAGTGAAGAGTTCTCGATTGTTCCATTGACAACGAATATTGCTAATGAATTATGTTTTATCCGAGTTAAGGGTGAACATTCTAGTGCTAATAATCTCTTTTGGAAATATATCCAAACAAATTTAAAAGTTTTACAAGCTAAGTAGAAGTATTGGGGGACGACAATATCCAAGATTTATCAACAACTGAAATAATTAATTTGATGGAATCAAATTTGAAAATGAAATTTTCAAATGAACAGATTGCTATATTGAATAATGATTTTATGAGACCACTATTAGTCAACGCTTGTGCCGGTTCAGGTAAGACGACTATTTTTATTTTGATGGCTTTGATTGCGATAGCTGAAGGTAAGACGGAACCCAATGAAATTTTAGGAATTACTTTTTCACACAAATCTAAAATTGACATGGGCCAACGTTATCAAAATTTTGTTGACCAGTTGCAGGGTAGTGGACTGAATTTATCCAGTGGCAAGCCGAAATTTACCACTTTTCACGCATTGTTTTATCAATTATTACGGCAGAATCCTGAATATCGTAGTGCAAAGGTTTTAACATCTTATCGCTACTTTATTCGAGACTTATCGGATCAGATCAAACATCCTAGTAATATTATTACCAAAGATGAGATGTTGTCAGAAATGTTCGATTTGAATGATTATTTGATCAATCAAGATTTGACTAGTGACGGTGTATTACCTAATGAGTGCGTCGGCAAACCTTTGAGTGAAGCGGTTAAAGTTATGGGTCAATACTCAAGACAAAATCACAACGAAACTTTTTTTGAAGATTATATTGATGTGATTAAAAAATATCAGGAATTAAAGCATAGTAATGGCTATATTGACTTTAACGATATGAAGCTTTTGTTATTAAAGAGTATGCAGGTGCCAGAATATTTGCAGTATTATCAACAGATTATGGCCCGTTTTAAGATTGCGGTTATTGATGAGTTTCAGGATATTGACAACTTACAGTGGAAAATCATTTCACAATTATTGAGTCCAGAAACGATGCAACATTTGATTGTTATCGGGGATGATGATCAGAGTATTTATTCATTCAGAGGTAGTAATCCACAATTCATTTTGAACTATAAGAAACTTTTACCACAGGCTCAAAAGAAAAATTTATCAACGAATTATCGGACCGGTGAGAAAATTTTGAAAAGAGTTATTCCACTGATTAAAAAGAATCATGTTCGTTTGGATAAGGATTTATTGTCTGGCAAGAAGGATATGGGAAAGTTTATTCTTTATAGTACGAAGAAGTCAGGTTTTAGTGGTGATTCCAAGATGTTACGTCGTCTGGTCAAACAAATTAATGATCCTAAAATTAACAACGATGATATTGCTATTTTGGTTCGTTACAATTCTTCAAGAATGTTGCTGGCTGATTGGTTGGCTAATCAAAAGATTTATGCGGATATCAATAATATTGGAGCTATCTTACAGAATAATATTGTCTATCGAATTGTGACTGAATTAATGAGATCTTTGTGGCAGGACAAGTTTTCCTACTTCAGCAATCAGGCCAATCGTATTGGTTTCAGAGCTTATAAAGATCACACTGAAAAAGTTCAGGCCCAAGCTGAAGCTGAATTTGAAACTTTGAGTCAGTATTTTAAGGGTGCTGAGAAGTACAATGCGACGACTAACACACCTTATAAACGGACTGATGAGCGAGTTAAAGTCTATTTCAATAGTGTTCAACGTTTTAAAAAACAGATGGAACAGTCAGACAATGAAGCTACGAAGCAAAAATTGTCGCAGAGTTTGATTAAAGATTTGTATAAGGCCACGACTAAATTAACTGACAGATATTTTGATTACATGGAAGAAAAGAATTTCATGTCGAAAAATGAAGTTAACGATATTAAGAAGTATTTGTTGGAAGAGTTAGAGAAGTATCCTAATATTGATGATTTCTTTAGTGCAGAGGAAAATAAAAAAGAGATTCTTACGAGTCGAGTTGAGCAAGGCAAACAGGATAATCGTATCCAATTTTTGTCATTGCATCAGGCAAAGGGATTGGAATTCAAGTATGTTTATCTCTATGGATTAACGGATAAAGAAGTTGATCGTAACAGTAAAATTTTGAATAGTTGGTTCCCACCTGAAATGCCAATGGATAAGTTTGTACAGAAATGGAAAATAGTTTATAATCACGATTTTAAATATTTGGAGAATGCCTTGAAGACAGCTCACGTTGAAAAATATCGTGATATTACCAATAACAATGCTTTCAACCCAATTAATTTGGATAAGACTTTGAATAAAAATAAAGAATTCAAAATGTTCTACACAATGTACAATGAGATTGAGAATTATTCGGCTTTCATTGAAGAAGAACGTCGTCTTCTGTATGTTGGTGTCACTAGAGCCCAGAAGGAATTAAATTTAAGAATTGCACCAGATTCCAATCCTTTGGTGTTTGAATTGGAACTACCTAAGAAAAAAGATAAAAAGTAAATTGTGGAGGTGAGACAAATATACTTAATCTTCAAGCATTGAAACAATAATCCTAGTAATTGTATTTGATTACTAGGATTATTTGTTTTGCCTTTTTTCGTGGTTTTATACCATTCTTTAATTATATTTTAGACACTTTTCATTATCTGTTAGTTTCCAATTTTTTTATTTTATTTTGCAAATCTTTTATTTCCTCCATACTAATGTTGGGGTCGGCAATGAATGTTCCAAGTCGTTGTTTCAGCAAAAGTAGATTATCGTCTTCAGAACTAGAGTAATGATTGTTCAAAATTGGATTTAGAAGCTTTTTATTTTTTATATTGTAAGTTTTAAAATTCAATTTTTCTGTGAAATCAATGTCATGGCTAATTAAAATAATTGTTCCTGGATAATTAATAAGGAAATCTTCAAGTCCCTTCTTTGCCCGTAAGTCTAAGTAATTTGTAGGCTCATCTAAAATCAGTAATTGGTGTGGACCTAGTAATATTTTTGCCAGTTGTAATTTTACCCTTTGACCGCCGCTTAGTTCAGAGACTCTTCTTGTCAGAATTTCTTTTATTCCTAGTGATGAAAAGGTAGCAAAAATTGTTTGTGAATTCTGATCAGATGATGCTCGTATCAATGAATTTACTTTGTCTTTGTCTGCTAAGGATGTATGGTTTTGGTCAAAATAACCAATACTAATATGATTTAGGAAAAATTTCTCTTTATGTCTTAGAACCATTTTTATCATAGTAGTTTTTCCGCTGCCATTTTTACCGGTAATTTGGATATGATCTCCATATTTAAGTTTTAAATTCACGTCATCGATTAAAATACGATCATTTATTTTTATTGTCGTATCTTTAATATTTAAGACTGTCCGGTTATCAAGAAGTTTAGTATTTGGATCTACGAATTTAATTGGCTTCACTGTTCTAGGACGTTGTACTTTTATAGTGCGATTCATTCTGTTTTCTAATGTTTTTGCACTTTTCTGCATCTTTTTTTCCATAGCATCGTGGCTAGTCATTCCGGCGGCCTTTTTATCGGATGAGGATAGTTTTCTACCGTTTCCTTTTTTTAGTCGTTCGGCTCGTTGTTCACGCTTTTGTATTTGTTTCTTCCATTTAGATATTTGAATCTGTTGTTGTTTGTAAGAAGTTAGCTGTTTTTTGTAACTCTTTTCTTTATTTAGTAAGAATTCTCTATATGATTCGTTATAAACGGTTAGTTTTTTATCATTTATTATCCACAAGGAATTGACCAAGTTTAAAAGAGATTCGTCATGAGTTATTAATAATAATGTCCCATTAAAGGAATTTATTATATCTTTCAACCAGATTTGTTGAGTTGTATCTAGATTTGTAGATGGTTCATCCAACATTAATAGAGCGGGATGGCTTTCTAAGGATTCAATTATTGTGGCTTTAGTTCTTTCTCCGCCACTTTTCATATCATCTGTGGGTTGAATTTGCTTAACTAAAGAATAAGTTCCGTTAAAATTAATTATTTTTTTTCTTCGAATATTTTCAATTATATAATTAAAAAATGTAGTTTTACCTGCACCGTTATCACCAACGATTCCAATAATTTCATCAGAATGAACTATTAGATTAGGGAACGTAAATAGAATATTATCGTTGATTGAAATAATTCCTTTAGAGATTTGTAACATGTTATCCTCCTCTAATAATTTTAGTTACATTATAATACTTTTAATGATATTAATTAAATAATAATAAAACTATTGAATAATTAAAGGTAAGGTGATATGTTTGTGGTGTTGATGATGATAAATTTTAAAAACACTCTAATATCAAATGAAAATCGTTCGCGCGAAATCTAAATTAATTTAATTTAATTAGGTTTATATTAATATAACGACTTTAAAATTAATCTTTGAGAGTGAATTTTATTCTATTTCATCAAATAATGTAAAGATAAAGGAGATTTTATCATGGGTGGTATGAATTGCGGTTATTCTCATTATGGTCAAAAAAATCTAGAGTATGCTGGACAGTACGCAGAAGTTACAAAGTCTATTTTTGATATTCAAACAGAATTTGGTAAAGCAAATTCGTATGTTGAAAGTTTAGTGTTAAATGAGCGTACGGATTCAAGGGAATCACTTATTGATTTAAAGTCATCACAAGAACATTTTGAAAGGGCAATTGTGTCCGCAAAGTCTGCAGAAGAAAAAATACAAAAAATGCAATTAACTTTACAGCCGCTATATAGACAAAATGAATTACATAAGGAATTTGTTGATCCATATAGTCAAAAAGACCAAGATAGAGCTTATGAATTTTGGAACAAAATGGGAATGATGCCAGGAAAATCGGAATCATTTGATCAAGTAAAACTTGCTCTTCAAAAAGATGGAGATTTGGAATACTTGAAGATTTTAAATTCTAAAATTTCAAGTTTAAGAAATGTATTAAAAGATTTGTTAACTGAATATTCCAAAGAATCAGTAAAGGAAGATGCTATGAGGGGAAAACTCCAATTATCAATAAGGGATGCAGATAATAAAATTACTGCTTTGACAGCATCAGCTCTTACTAAAATTAGTCAAGTATCAACAGAGATTACAAGTTTCTGTTTAATTGAATATTCAACACATACGAGTCTAACTGGAAAAGAAATATCGTATGAAGAGTATTCGGTATTGGAAAATGAACAAAAAAAAGAAGCACAAGACGCATAAAAGATTTACGCGTAAAATGCGGGAATCATTATGATTCCCGCATTTTTTGTTTATTGGTGAAAAATATGGAAAAAATACAAATTTTAAAAAAGTGGGGTATGCCCAAATTTACAAGTATGCGAATGCCAATTGATGAAAGCTTTAGACCATCAGCTACAATTTTTGGCGGAGATGTGGATCATTTGACGGAAAAGGTCAGGCAAGAATTCTATGAACAAAATGATATAAAAAAATCTGCAAATTTGATTATTAATGAAATGAAGCCCTATACAAAAAAAAATAAAATAATTCCATTAAGTTTAATTCCTTCTGAGTGGAATAGTAAAAACCAAAATGATGTGGATTGGTACAGTAGTGATGATTCTAGATACGTATGTTTTACACGTTGGGATGGTAAAAAAGTATTAATTCCAGCTGCTATATCAATTTCTTTACCCCTTAAGAAGGGATTAAGTTGGATAACTTATAGTGGCTATGCTCATGATAATAAATTTAAAATTGCAGTTGAAAAAGGAATCATGGAATTAATTGAGAGAGATGATTTTGCAAGTTGGTGGCATAAAGGAAATGGTTTATTCGATGTTAATACAACTCAGTTAGAGCTTGTTAAAAGAATGATAAAAGAAATCAAAATTTCTCCAAATGTAAAGGGGGTAGATCTATTTGAAATACCAAATGAATGGAAAGTGATTACTATATTATGTGTTATTTATTCAAATGAATATCCTAACATTTCACTAGGATTAGGGACATCATTTAGTTTGGAATACTCGTGTAAACATGCAATACTCGAAGCGGTTGGCACATATAGAGGACATATGTGGGAAGCATTGAATGGTGAGATTAACGTAAATATGTTGAGGTTTGAGGAAACCTACAAACATATTTTAGAAACTAGGACAAATAGTAGGTTAGATAATAATATTCAAAAATATAGCATAGAAAAGTTAATGAAAAAAACTCAAACATATTTCTCCACAATTAATAATAAAAATGGATATACGATAAAAGCCTATAGTACATTATTACAACCAGAGACATTGTTAAGTACTACACCGTTTGTATCTAGATTAATTTTACGAACGGACAAACCTCTTAAATTAGGCACAGTTCCATTTTGGTAGGTGAATAATATATGAAGAAAATTAAGTTAATAGTTTTCAGTGATTTTATTAGTAGTTTCTCTATATCCGCTTTTATAACATACGCCTATTGGTTTTTATATAGAATTACTAAAGACCAATCAATTGTATCGACTATTGGTACGATAACGATGCTTGCTGTACTGGGTTCGATGATGGGTGGATATATCGTTGATCGATCAAGTAAATTAAAATTATTAAGAATGATTGCTTTTATAAGAATAATTGCATTAATAATTGCATTAACTATATTGATGATGGGTGGAAGTAATGTTTATATTGTTATAACTATTGTAATATTGAATGCCTGTCTAAATATTGTCTATATGCCATTGACTGAGTCTATTGCTCCAACCTTTATACAAAATGATGAAGATATTGTATCTGCAAATTCATGGGTTTCTCTAGCATCACAAGTATCATCAATTGTATCATCCGGTTTTTCAGTAATTATGGTTATGATGAAAGATCCAGAATATTCTTTGGTTTGTGTTGTGATATCTGTCATTATTTCTTTTATTTCTCTTTCGAGAATAAAGGCAGACGATAAACCTAAAATGAGTAATAATATATCATTATTTCGGCTAAAATCAAAAATAAAAGAGGGTATTTTCCTTATATATAAAAATCATTTAGTAAGCATAATGATACCAATTGCTTTGGTAACTAATTTTTGCTATTGGACCATATGGCTTTTGATGCCCAAGTTTAGTGTTGATATATATGGTAAGTATTCTTTTACATACAACTTTATAGATATGGGTTTAACGATTGGGGGAATTGTTGGAACAGTTGTTCTGACAAAATTAGGAAAAAAAATTGGTAAATTACATTTTTATCCAATATATCTTGCTGGACAAGCTTTCTCTTTATTTTTGTTGGGTTTGCTTTCATTAGTACCTTTTGTAAGTATCATTAATGTGGTTCTAGTAGGAATTATATGGATTTTGTACGGCTTTTTTAATAGTATATCGGCAATAATTTATTTTTCGGCCGTACAAATGTCAGCCTCTAGATCTGATATTGGAAAAACTGTGGGGGCAGTATTGACAATTTTTTCAATCGCCAATCCGATAGCTGGAATAACAAGTCCATTTTTATTAAAACTAGTGGGGCTAAGACCGCTAATAATTGTACTTGGTTTAATAATGTTTTTAGCAGCATTAATTATATATACGCCGCCATACATGAAAGTGTTGATAGAAAATGAAAAATAAAATTATAGATATTATTGATAATAATGATATTGGTTCGTCAGACTTATTAAAATATAAAAGAGTTTGGAATACCATGGAACATGGAAAGAAAAAAAAGGAGAATTTTAAATATGAGTTAGTTCAAAATACGTCTCCGTTCTTTACACATGATAATCAACTTAAGCCTATAAAATTAATGAAGGGATATGGTATTAAGAGTATAAGAGAGTTTCAAAGAATTCCCATGAAAAGGGAAGATTTACTTAAAGTAATCTCTCTCTCGTTTTGCAAAGGAAATCAATCTAATCATAGATCTTATGGGTCCGCTGGAGCCCTTTATCCTATTTTTCCCATACTTATTGTTACGAAAGATAATATTGTTGAAAAATTAAGTCGAGGCATATATGTTTTAGATGATGATACCCAAAATTTAATTTATGTTTCTTGTGGCCAAGAATTAAATAAAATGGCAAAGTATATATATCCATATGACGAAAATAAAAAATTACCGTCTGATTTAATGATTTGTTACTGTTTTTCGTTGTTTAGAACAACTATTAAATATGGATTCAGAGGTTTTAGACATATGCTTTTTGAAGCGGGTGAAATGGCTGAAGCTTTTAGATTGTTTGGGAGTAGAGAGATTCCAGATTTTGGCGATATCAGCTGGTCGGGATTTGATGATGAAGGTGTTAAAAAGACAATAGGAATTTCAAATATTTCTCCGGTAATGATTCAGTTTTTTGGATACAGATCCAATTAAAAAGCTTTTTAATCAATTTTATAATATTTCTCAAAAAAGCATTCCATTATGGAATGCTTTTTAAATTAACATGAATTGTTCGCACTTAATATCCCTCCTATAATAATCACTGTTAAGACAAAGAGGAGGCAATTAAATGTCAGAACAACCATATGATTTAAGAAGAGTTATTGATGAATTAAAGAAAGAACCTGGTCAATATCATGAAACTGATGTTGAGGTTGATCCGGATGCAGAACTTTCAGGAGTTTACCGTTATATCGGTGCTGGTGGAACGGTTAAACGTCCTACTCAAGAGGGTCCAGCAATGATGTTCAACAATGTCAAAGGATTTCCTGGAACAAGAGTATTCATCGGTGCGATGGCAAGTCGTAAGCGTGATGGGATGATTTTGCATCATGACTATAAGACTTTGGGACGTCTTTTAAAGGATTCAGTGGAACATCCTGTTGCTCCAGTAATGGTGGATTCTGACAAAGCTCCTGTACAAGAAGTTGTTCATAAGGCTACTGACAAAGATTTCGATATCAGAAAGATTTTGCCAGCTCCAACTAATACTGAATACGATGCTGGTCCATATATTACTATGGGATTAGTTTTGGGTTCAGATCCCGATAAGACTATGACAGACGTTACGATTCACCGTATGGTTTTGGAAGACAAAGATACAATTGGTATGTATATCATGCCTGGTGGTCGTCACATTGGACACTTCCAGAAACAATTTGAAAAACTAGATAAACCTATGCCTATTACAATTAATATTGGTTTGGATCCAGCTATTACCATTGGGGCAACTTTTGAGCCACCTACAACTCCACTTGGTTATGACGAATTGAATATTGCCGGTGCTTTGCGTAATCAAGCAGTTCAACTCGTTAACGCCAAAACAATTGATGAAAAGGCGATTGCTCGTGCCGAATACGTAGTTGAAGCCGAAATTATGCCTAACCAAACTATGCAAGAAGATATCAATACACACACTGGCAAAGCTATGCCTGAATTCCCAGGCTACAATGGTGATGCTAATCCAGCCGTTAATGTGGTAAAAGTTAAGGCTATCACTCACCGTAAAGATAACCCAATTATGCAGACAACAATTGGTCCTAGTGAAGAACATGTTTCCATGGCTGGAATTCCTACTGAGGCAAGTATTCTTGAACTTGTTGACAAGGCTATTCCTGGAAAAGTTGTTAACGTTTATAATCCTCCAGCAGGTGGCGGTAAGTTAATGACTATTATGCAAATTCACAAGGATAATGAAGCCGATGAAGGTATTCAAAGACAAGCAGCTATTTTAGCTCTATCAGCCTTTAAGGAATTGAAGACAGTCTTTTTAGTTGATGAAGATGTCGACATCTTTGATATGAACGATGTTGTTTGGACAATGAATACTAGATTCCAAGGCGACAAGGATATTATGGTTTTACCAGGTATGAGAAATCATCCTTTGGATCCATCTGAAAGACCACAATATGATCCTAAGTCAATTCGTTTCCGTGGTATGAGTTCCAAGACAATTATTGATGGTACTGTACCATTTGATATGAAAGATCAATTTGTCCGTGCTCAGTTTAAGGAAGTCGATGACTGGCAAAAATATTTGAAATAAGGAAGTGTGAAGATGGCTCGTAAAAGAAGAATTGTTATTGGTGTAACTGGTGCTTCAGGCACAATTTATGCAATTGATTTGATGAAAAAATTGAAGGCAATTGAGAATGTTGAAACACATGTTGTTTTCAGTGCTTGGGCTAAGAAAAATTTACAGTTAGAAACAGAAATGTCTTTAGCTGAGATTAAGGAATTAGCCGATTACTTTTACAGTGATAATGATTTGGGTGCTACTATTGCTAGTGGTTCATTCTTAACCGATGGGATGGTAATCGTTCCTGCCAGTATGAAGACAGTCGCCAGTATTGCAGTAGGTATCGGTGACAATTTAATTTCACGAGCAGCTGATGTCACACTGAAAGAACAACGTAAGTTGATTATGGTACCAAGAGAAACGCCTTTAAATACGATACATTTAGAAAACATGACAAAGTTATCGAAAATGGGTGTACAAATGATTCCACCAATTCCGGCATTTTATAATCATCCTGAAACCATTCAAGATTTAGTTGATCATCAAACAATGAAAGAACTAGATGCTTTAAGAATTGACAATGCAATTGGCGGACGTTGGGAGGGAATTTAATGAAATTCTCAGTTACCAAAGAAAATTACACTATGACAGCTGATATTACTATCATTGGTAAAGATTTATTTATCGCTATAACGGGTGGAGATAATCCTCATATTGGAACTATCACGACTCTAACGAAAAATATTGATATGCAGACGATACGATATCCTAGTCACGACGGCAGATTTCATAAGGATGATGTTCTAGCCACTCGTGTTGGAAAAATTATTCAACCTTGTCTACCGGGAAGTTGCACTATCAGTGCGGGAGTCCACATTAATCATATTTCAAAGAAACAAATCATGGTTTCCAGTCAGATGGCACAGAATTTAGGTGATCAAATTAGTACTTGGTTACAACAAAACGATTTCGATGTGCCAGAACCTATTTACTACAGTAATTCGGAGAATCCACAATGAAATAAATGCCCTCTAAAACTAGTGATTACCTAGTTCTAGAGGGCATTTTTGTTTTACTTACTTAAATAGAATTTCCAGAATTTTTTGGCTACATCTTCCTTAGACATTAATGGCCAAACTAAAGGCTGATGTCCTTTTTGTAAAAGGGTAATTTTGTTGGTATCAACGTTAAAACCGGCGTCGACTTGAGCAACATTGTTAGCTAAGATTACATCAGCATTCTTCTTAGCTAACTTCTTTTCAGCATTTTCTAAAAGATTTTGAGTTTCAGCAGCAAAGCCAACAACAAATTGATCTTTGGATTTAGTAGCGGCGATAGTTTGTAAAATATCGGGATTCTTAGTTAATTTGATAGTGAAAATATCTTCATCATCATTCTTTTTGATCTTTTGATCAGCTACATGAACTGGTTTAAAATCGGCAACAGCGGCAGCCATGATTAAAACGTCAGTAGTGGGAAAAACATCTTTTAATTGCTTCATCATTTCGTCAGCAGTTTGTATTTGGATAATATTCATACCACCAAATGGTGCTGCCACAGTGGTAATTAAGGTTACTTCAGCTCCTAGATCACGGGCAATTTTAGCCATCGCAAAGCCCATTTTACCGGACGAACGATTGCCGATAAATCTGACTGGATCGATAGCTTCCTTAGTTCCGCCAGCAGTTACAACAACTTTAACACCCTTCAGTTTTTTCTCAGCAAACTGTTCTTGAATCGCTTTAACTATGACATCAAGTTCGGGCAAGCGGCCTTTGCCAGTCATTCCTTCGGCCAAAAAGCCTGTTTCGGGTTCAATTATTTGAATTCCCATTTGTTTTAAAGTTTGTAAATTATGCTCAACGGCAGGATTTTCATACATATCGGTATTCATGGCTGGGAAAACCAATTTGGGTGCTTTAGTTGCCAGCAAACTGGTAGAAACGATATCGTCAGCTAAGCCATTAGCCATTTTTCCAATAATATTGGCAGTTGCGGGTACGACTACGGCTAAATCGGTCCACAGTGCCAATTTAATATGAGGAATAAAGTCATCAGTAGCGGTTTGGGGTTTGAAATTATCAGTGATAACAGGTCTTTGACTCAAGGTAGCGAAGGTTAGTGGTGTAACAAATTCTTGTGCTGATTTAGTCATAATAACTTGAACCTGAGCACCTTGTTTAATCAATGCACGGACAATGTTCAATGATTTATAAGCTGCAATACCACCTGTAACATAAATTGCAATATGTTTATCTTTAAGCATAATTTCACCTCAAAATTTTTTCTTACTATATTATACATGATTATGAGTATGATAATATTTTCTTATCAGGGGGTTGCCATGAATATTTATACGTTGGATATAATAATTATTATTTTATTGATTGTTGGTTTGAATGATCCATTACTTAGGGTTTTACAAAGTGTATTAGGAAGCAATTTTGTAGTTAGTGAAATAATCATTGGTGTTGTTGTCATTTTTCTTATGATTGTTATTCATAAATATGTTTTGAGACGATTTTTCTTTAAGAAATAGAATAAATTAGGGATACGTTTAAATTACCGTCTTCCGCAAAAGTTGAAAATGCTGGTGGAACGCTGTGGGCACGGCTTGAAGCTAATTATTTCACACTCCGTGCAAAATAATGGATCTTCAAGTCCGGCCTCATTGTAAGTGGCAAAGCCACTAACAATGATTTCACAGCTGACCGCATTTTCAACTTTTGCTCCAGACTAGTGAACTGTTCTTTTGATTTAGAATTTTCATTTGGATAATGTGGAGTTAAGAATTTCAAGATGCTGCGTTTTTACTCGCTAATATTAGGATTAAGAACACAGTTGACTTTAATTTAAATTTCGGGCTATTATTTTTTTGTAAATGAGGACATTAAAAAGGACTGAAGACGGCAATCTTCAGTCCCAAAAATCTTAATGTCATCGCCTGAATATATAAAAAAACTATGTGTTACTCAAGGTCAGACATGCCAGTGTCTGGCCTTTTTTTGTAATTCAATCATACTAATAATGTTTCTATTTGAAAGAATACATATAATGATTATGAAATTACTTTTTAATCAATTATTTAAAAGTGTAAAATTAAGGTAATTACATTTCCACCAAAGGAGAATGTCGCGATGGAAAACGTTATTTCACAAAGAGAATTAGAAAATAAAGAATTAGCTAAAAATGCAGCTGAAGAAGGTATTGTTTTATTACAAAATCGTAATGCTACTTTACCGATTAAAAATAAAACAGTAGCTTTGTACGGAAGTGGGGCTTTTGCCACAATCAAAGGTGGTACTGGTTCTGGTGATGTTAATCAACGAAATATGGTTAGTATTCTGGATGGACTAGAGAGTCATGGTTTCACGGTTACTACTAAGGCTTGGTTGAACCGTTTGAATCGCTATTACCAAAAAGAAAAACAGTCACATGATGAAAAATTAAAAGATGATCCTTTAGCTTTATTAGCACCAGCCTTTAAATTTGATGACCCAGAAGTCGGTGAATTTGAAGATAGTTTAACTGGAATCTATGTTATTTCAAGAAGTTCTGGCGAAAATTATGATCGTAAAAATGAAGCTGGCGATTTTAAATTAACTGATAATGAACTTTCAAATATTAAACGAATGAGTGAATATTACACTAACAGCATTTTGCTTTTGAATGTTGGTGGTGTGATCGATACTAGTTTTATTGATGAATGTCCTTTGTTGGATAGTGTTGTTCTCGTTTCTCAATTGGGAATGACAACTGGAGATGCGGTCGTTGATATTATTGACGGTACAACAACACCTTCTGGTAAATTAACAGATACTTGGGCTTATTCATACGATGATTATCCAACTTCAGAAAATTTTGGTATGGAGAATCCTAAGTACGTTGAGGGTATTTACGTTGGTTATCGTTATTTTGATAGCTTCAACGTTAAACCAAGATATGAGTTTGGTTACGGCTTGAGTTACGCTGATTTCTATTTAAAAGCACAAAAAGTAAATGTTAATGAGAAAAAAATTAAGCTAAGTGTTAATGTCGAAAATATTGGCAATAAGTATTCTGGTCGTGAAGTCGTTCAAGTGTACGTTTCTAAGCCACAGACGGGAATTCCTACGCCTTATCAAGATTTAATTGGCTATGAAAAAACATCTGTATTGCGTCCTAATGCGCAACAGAAGGTGGATTTTGAAATTGATACGAGTGATTTAAGTGTTTTCGATGATGAATTAGGAGCTTATGTTCTAGTGCCTGGGACTTATCTTTTGCGAGTAGGTAACAGTTCACGTAATACGAAAGTCGTTGCTTCGTTTAAACTTGATGAAAAAGTTATTTTGAAAAAAGTTGATTCATTGATGAAGCCGGAAACTGATCCAACTGTCTTTACAGAGAACAAAGTTGAATTGGAGAATGTGACTGACGTACCACGTTTTATTTTGAAAGCTAATAATTTCCCAGAAACTGAATTTATCCAATATCAAGAAAAATCTGATGTTACAACTTTCATCAATGATGAAAATCCATTGCCTGGTAAAGGTTTAGACGAAGTTGTAGAACAAGTTCGCAATGCTGCTGGAAAAACACTTGATGACGTTAATAATGGTGATGTCGAGCTGGCTGAATTTGTGGCTAGTTTATCTACTAAGCAATTAGTTGATTTAGTCGAAGGACAGCTTTCAACTAAAGAGAATAGTGTGGTTGGTATCTCGTCAGATATTTTACCTGGTGCTGCTGGACAAACTGGAATGATCGATCATAAAGGGGTTCCCGCTTTAGTTATGGCCGATGGACCTGCTGGAATCAGAATAGAGCCAGTCTTTGAACGAAACGGTCAGACAATTACACATTATGCAACTGCATGGCCTATTGGAACAGCATTGGCTCAGACTTGGAATAAGAGTTTGGTTAAAAAAGTTGGATTCGCCATTGGTAAAGAAATGGTCGAGTTTGGAGTTGATTTGTGGTTAGCTCCAGGAATGAATATTCACAGAGATCCACTAGGTGGACGTAATTTTGAATACTTTGCTGAAGATCCATATCTTTCTGGAACGATTGCTGCATCAGAAACTAAAGGGGTACAAGATCACCAGACAATTGGAGTAACCTTGAAACACTTTATTGGCAATAACCAAGAGAGTTTCCGTAATTCCGGAGATAGTTTAATTGGTGAACAAGCTCTACGTGAAATTTATTTGCGTAATTTTGAGATTGCTGTGAAATTAGGCCAACCAGTGGCAATGATGACTTCATACAATCAAGTTAATGGAACGTTCTCAGGTGCTAATTTTGAATTATTAACGAATATTTTGCGTGATGAATGGCATTTCAAGGGATTAGTAATGACCGATTGGTTCAGTTCCGCTGATCCTAAAGAAAGCATGCATGCTGGAAATGATTTAATTATGCCTGGAAGTTCCAAGGAAGATTTGCTCTGTGCAGCTAGTGATTTTGGACCAGAGTTTGATGATCAGGGCAATATCAAAATTAAAGAAGAACTTGATATTAAAACTAAGGGCATCAAGAGAACAGAAATGTGGAACGACTTCGTATTAGATGCCGATGGGGATGTGTTAGTAAAAGTTAGAGTTGATAGCAATTCTAATTTGAATAAGCAAATCCAAACTTGGGTTTATACTGGAGAAGCTCAAATCGTTGATGATGATCACGTCTTGTTAACAGGAAAGTGGAAAGATAACAATACTTTGTACTTAGGTGATTTACAAAAATCTGCAATCAATATTTTAAGAACAGTTTTGAAATTGAAGTTTAGTTAAAATGCCGTCCTCCGCAACAAGAAAATTTGGCTGGAACGCCATGGGCCGACTTAGAGCTAATTATTTCCCACTTCGTGCAAAATAATGGATCTCTAAGCTCGACCTTTCCCTAAGCAATAAATTGCTAAGGGAATCTCATGGCTGAGCCAATTTTCTTGTTGCTCCGGACTAAATCCTACTTT
>NZ_LNUA01000012.1 GCF_009764355.1 Companilactobacillus bobalius
TTCCCAATTGCCGTTGGGTGGCGCTTTTCTTTTATTTAAGGTAACCATACACCATAACAAAGAAAATGTAAACAAAAACATCAAAAGTATACTTTTGATGTTTTTTAGTATATTAATCCACAAATCCACGAGTATACTAATGTAAAAGTATAAGAGTATATTAGTATACTTTTATATTAGTATACTTTTGATAAAAAAGCTTGATTTCAGGTTTCAATATGGTATACTATATTTGTAGCAGAAGTATACTTATGAGAGAAGTGTTATCAATGACGTACGTAATCGCTTTAAGCAACCAAAAAGGGGGCGTTGGCAAGACGACCAATAATGTGATGTTCGCAATCACTCTTGCCACCGTTTTCCATAAAAAGGTTTTACATATTGATATGGATCTCCAAGCAAACAGTACATTCATGCTCGGTATGACCTTTAATAAATCAAATTGGCCCGCTTCTATAACAAGATGCTTAAATGATAAGGATCTAAGTAAGGGAATCACGCATCTAACAGAAAATCTAGATGCCATTGCAGGAGATTCTGATTTTCGAAACTGGGGCACATGGGTAGCCGACCATATAAAGGGTGTCCACGAACGAACCTTTTACTTCAAAAAATTACTAGATAAAATCAAAGACGACTATGACTTTATTTTTATAGACACTCCACCAGCAACAGATATAAAAGTCGACAACATAATGGTTGCAACTGACTATGTAATTGTTGTGCAAGAAACCAAGAGATTCGCATTTGAGGGTTCAAAGGAACTAACCAACACTTATCTTCAAACTCTATACGATGACTTCAGCGACGAGATTAATGTTCAGGTCGCGGGAATACTGTTAGTCATGCTTGACAAAACTCACACGGTTGAACAGCTCATTGTTGATAAGACCGTTAAATATTTTGGTAAACAGAATATATTCAATGCCATTATCAAAAGTCACTTACGCCTTGAAAATTATGGTGAATACGGAGTTCAGTTTGAAGACTACCACGATCGTGCTATGTTCGCACTCTTTTCCGATCTTTACGCGGAATTAATGGAAAGAATAGACCAATTCGAAAGTAAAGGAGATATTGCTGACGATTATGTCTACACGCCAAAATATCTCAATGGCAAAAAACTAACACCACTTGGAAAGGAGATAAGTGCTGATGGCCTTGATTAAAAAAGATGCTGATCACTTCGAAGTGAACATAAAAAAAACAGTCGATGATTCCAGAGATGAACAAAAAACTACTAAATACTCCGCAGCGGACAGAAAAAGCCTAAGGGTCGATCCACCTGTTTTTGACACGATAAAGAGTCTAGCTTACATTAAAGACGTGAAAATGTATGAACTTGTAGAAAGTGCTGTTGAGGCATATAAGCAAAACACGCTTTCAGATAGAGAGAGAGAAATCTTCGACAGCATTTATCAGAGAAAACAGTCATAAGTATACTAGTGCAAAAGTATACTTATGATAATTGGCCTATAATCACTGATAAACAAGCATTTTAAAAAGTATACTAGTCGCTAAATATACTTTTCCACTAGTATACTTTTTCTGATTCCATAGATTAAACTATAGGTAGATTGCAAATTTAATCCGAATTTTTGGACAAATTTGTCAGCATAACCTGATACGGTGTTTGCCAGTCGAGTATTTTAAGCGGTCGCTGGTTAATTTGGAGTAACGTCGTCGTTAAATCTTGAGCACTAATGTGTTCAAAACGAGTCCCTTTAGGATAAAAATAACGTAAATTCCGATTAAAGCGTTCATTACTACCACGTTCGGCTGGCGTATAAGCATGGCAGTAATAGGTCTTAATACCATATTGTGATTCAAGTGATACTAGCCCACTAAACTCAGTGCCACGGTCCACAGTAAAGCTGTGCACCGGACCATTAAAAGTGGTTAGGAACTTAGTTAGTGCTTCATTAACAGTCACTGTCGTCCGATCTTTTAACCGGTATGCCCAAAGGAACCGTGATTTTCGATCGATTAAAGTTAATAAAACTGCCTTACTATACCCACGAGGACCAACGACTGTATCTAGTTCAAAATCGCCGATGCGATTACGTTGATTAATCATCATGGGACGCTGTTCAATTGATCGCCCCAAAGATTGATTATATTTGGATCGTTGGTCAACGTTACGCCGTTGGCGTACGCCATGTTCAGGTAGATCATTCAAGGAGAAATCAATTCTCCCCTGATTTAGCCAATTATAAATAGATTTAGTAGCTAGTTTAAATTCGTGAGCAACCATTTACGTCTAAGCTGGCCCAAAAAAATCATATTAATATTGGTCAGAATACAATTGAGGAAGTCAAGAAAAGTTATCAGTTTGATGATTTGGCTTCGTTCTTGGCAGTTTATTATCCAGCATTGGCTGTGTTACAAACTGAACAGGATTTTTATGATTTGGCCTATGCCTACCTATTAAAAGCAAAAGATAATCATGTTCATCACGTTGAATTATTTTTTGACCCCCAGGCGCATACCAGTCGTGGGATCAGCTTTGAAACGGTTATTAATGGATTTTATCGGGCAACTCAGGATGCCAAGAGTTTCGGTGTTGATGCGCAATTAATTATGTGCTTTTTGCGGGACTTTTCTAAAGAATCTGCCCGGCAAACGTTGTTGGAAGCCAAGAAACATCGTGACAAGATTCTTGGAATCGGGTTGGATTCTGACGAGCATCATAATCCACCAATGAAGTTTGCGACTCATTTTGAAAACGCCGTGTCTCAGGGATATCATATTACGATGCATTGTGATATTGACCAGGTTGACTCGATTGATCATATTAAGCAGGCACTAGAAGTCATTGGGGTTGAGCGACTGGATCACGGAACTAATATTGTTGAAAATTCTGATCTGGTTGACTTTGTTAATCAAAAACAGATCGGTATGACCACTTGTCCGAAGTCGAACAGTTTCGTCAGTGCTGATATGAAGGGTAAAGAAATTACCGATTTGTTGGCCAAAGGAATTGAAGTTAGCGTCAATTCCGATGATCCGGCATACTTTGGTGGCTATATTTCCGAAAATTATTGGGCCCTTGCTGAAGCATATGATTTATCAGTCGACCAAGTTGTACAAATTGCCAAAAATTCATTTAACAGCTCGTGGATCAGTGATCAACAAAAACGGAATTATATTCAAGAAATTGATGATTTTGTTGCCAACTATGATTTTGAGAGGGAAACTGTTTAGCTGAACAAAATAGAGTGGGCCAGCAAGCGATTAGACTCCAGAATATAAGTGGGTCTAGAATTTTTGGTGTTGGAAAGTATTTCCATTCCAAAAGTACTAGGCTCTAATTTAAAAGGCTGTTCGTCAAATCAAGTTGATGGCGGTTCAAGTTAACAGTTAGACCATAAATGGTCTA
>NZ_LNUA01000013.1 GCF_009764355.1 Companilactobacillus bobalius
GCAATTTGGATTTGTCAAGCAGCTATGCCGTACTTACGGACACAAGGATCAGGTCATATTATACAGATATCTAGTATTGGTGGACTGATTACTGGTCCAATGTCGGGAATCTATAGTGCTAGCAAATTTGCTTTAGAAGGATTTAGCGAGGCATTAGCACAAGAAGCTGCACATTTTGGTGTAAAGGTATCTATCGTTGAACCCGGAGGCTATTGGACGAATCTATACTTAAAAATGAGTTTTACCACACAGAACAAAGAGTATGATTCATTACGTGAGAAGTTGGCTCAACAAAACTCAACCGAATCAGTTGATAGTGACCCTAAGTTGGCTGCCGAAGCTATAATGAAACTGGTTAATAGTGAGAATCCGCCTCTCCGATTGATTCTAGGAAGCCTTGTTTATGATTTAGCTGTTGAAAATGCAGAAAAACGTATATCTACATGGAAAGAGTGGGAATCAGTCAGTCGTTCTGCAGAACATGGGATTCCTGCACCAGAAGGATATGGAATAATCGAGGAATAGAAGATCAAAAAAATATTGAGATTATTTTTAAGTATGCCGCAATCGGGCGCGATTGTTGAATAAGTAAAATTAAGAGTGGCTACGGCTACTCTTTTTTTATTTGGCCAGAAGGAAAGATAAACGGGAAGTGTCAACGGTAAATGTCTGACTGGAGCAAAGCGGAAGGAATTTAAGGAGTTGATACGAGCCACTGATTTTCCACCCTCTCGGCATTGACAAAACTTTGTTTTGTCCTGCCAACCGGCGAGGGAGCCCCCTCAAAAAGTGAGGGGGTTGGGGGAGTTTTTTGGAGGGGGTCGAGGGGAAATTTTTCCCTCGTGGGTTTGGGCAAAGCCCATGGTTTTTTTACTTGATCTTGGGAATGAATTTGCAACCGTTGCGGAAAAGCGCAAAGGTGAAAATCTCATTTCTGTTACTAGGAAAAAGAAACGGCAGCAGCGGTTATTTTTTTGCTTTTGACTTTGGGAATCTGGCACAAGCCAGGTTCTTGCTTTGACCCTCGGAGAGCACACCTTTACGAATGTAAAGTATAGTGTGTTATACTTTACTTGGAAGATAACTCCGAAATGAGGTGCATACAATGAGTTTTGCAGTGGCTAGAATGACGAAATTAAAAGCTGATAATTTAGTCGGCATTGGCAATCATGACCAACGGAAAACGACTAATCACAGCAACGAAGATATTGATGTTTCCCGCTCCCACCTGAATTATGATTTGGTGGTTGGGCGCACTGATAATTTTAAAACGGATATTGAAGCCTATATCAACGAAAACAAAGCGAGTAAGCGGGCAGTTCGCAAAGACGCTGTTTTAGTCAATGAATGGATTCTAACCAGTGACAAAGATTTTTTTGAGCAATTAGACGAAGCCGAAACCCGCAAATATTTTGAAACAGCCAAACAATATTTTGCAGATAACTATGGTGACGAAAATATTCGCTATGCAGTCGTTCATATGGACGAAAAGACCCCACACATGCATATGGGCATTGTGCCCTTTGATGATGATAAAAAGCTCTCAGCTAAGCGTATATTCAATCGTGAAGCCTTACAACGTATTCAAGAGGAATTCCCACAGTACCTCAAAGAAAATGGCTTTGATGTTGAACGTGGCAACAAAAATAAAGAGCGTAAGAACTTATCAGTACCCGAATACAAAGCTATGCGGGAAGAATTGAAAAAAATAGAGACCGAAAAACAAGAGACACAAGTAAAGCTTGCACATACAAAAAAACAGCTTGATGAAATCAAGCCACGGGATAACAAAAAAATTGCTAGTAAACCCACCTTGATGAATAAAAATAAAGTCACGGTTGATAAATCTGATCTCGCTGATTTGGAACAACGGGCGTCTTTTAGTGATAATTACAATCAAATGCATGCTAGAGCAAGGCGTGAAGCCGACTCGTTAGGAGATAAACTGACTAGAACAACGTGGGAATATAATGACCTCGAAAGAGAAAATGTTCGTTTGCGAAAGTTAGTCGGAACACTTCAAGACATTGTGCGCAATGTTGATGAGTTTCTACACAAAAAACTAGGTATTAATTTACCTGAAAAGTGGCTAGAGCGTGCAGGACTAAAAGAACCGTCTAAAAAAGCCCCTGAAAGCTCACAGGAATTCGACAGGCATAAATCTGATGAATTAGGCGGTCCACATCTTTAAAACACTTATATGGGCTTAAAATGGCGTTTAAGAGCTTAATTTAACATCTCACTAGATTGAACGTAGTTAACTTTGTGTCTGTCAACGGTAAATCGAATTAAAGGGGCTTGCTGCTTTAGCAGTTAGCCCCTTTTTTGAGGCTTTAAGGAGTTGATAGACTAGCGGATAAAACACTTTTGCGCATGCAAAGAAAAGCACACCTGCTTTTTTTGCCTGCCCCACGGCGAGTGCGGGGTGAGTTTGAGCGGGAGCTCCCGCTCATTTATGGGGTCAAGCTGACACAGCTTGCGGGTTTGGGCGGAGCCCATATTTTGGTTTGAGTGGAATAAAAATTTTGAAAATCAGGGGGCAGGGAGCGATTTTCGCTCCCGTACTACGACCCCCCTTTTAAGTGCCGAGTGCCAATTTTGATAAAAAAGTGATTTTAAGCCTTTGATATCAATGGTTACAGAGTTTTATATCTCGGCGAGTTTTTGGCGAGTTTTTAGCGAGTTTTTAGCAAAATAGAGGTTTCTAGCACATATTGTTGACAATAATGTTGCAAAAACGCATAATAGTGGTGTACTTAAAATTAATTTAGTTTGGAGTAAAAAATATGGCTACAAATAAAAAAAGAATTACGGTCAGTTTAACTGAAGACCAGTATTCTACTTTGGAAAAACTTGCGAAAGAAAAAGGTTTTTCCAAGTCTGCGATTTTAGCTTTAGCTTTAGAAGATTATTCAAGAAAGGAATTAGAACAAAAAAAATAAGCGAAAACTCGGCTTGGGCAAGACGAAAGTTTCCGCTAAACATTGTTGTTCTAACAAGGTTATTCTACCATTATGGCAAAAGACAAATCAAGATACTTCACCTTTTTGTTATATCCCGAATCTATTCCAGAAGATTGGAAGTCGAAATTGGAATTAATTGGTGTCCCAATTGCTGTTAGTCCATTGCATGATAAAGATAAAAGTACTGTGCCAGGACAAGATTTTAAAAAGCCACATTATCATGTTGTCTATGTGGCTAAAAACCCAGTTACTGCTGATAGTGTTCGGTACAAAATTAAACAGCTTCTAGGCGATCAGAGTATTGCTAAAGTACAAATAGTCATCAGAAGTATGACAAGTATGTATTTATATCTTACTCATGAGTCGAAAGACGCTATCGAGAAGAAAAAGCATAAATATAATAAACAAGATATTACGCTGATTAATAATTTTGATATTGATAGATATATATCGCTTGATGTGGAAGATAAAGACGATATGTTGAATACTGTCTGTGATTTGATTGATGAATATGGGATAGCTAATATACGTGAATTGAAGCGTTTTGTTAGAGTTCATGGTAATGAGTATGGGCTTCCTAGTATGAAAATAATTAACTCCGTTTTGCGTGCGCATACTGCCTTGGTAAGGCTATATTTTGACGCAGTCTATCAAGAACGAAGATACGGCAGGGGCGATATTGATAAAGAAACGGGCGAAATATTGAACGATAAGGAGATTAGAGATGAAAAACAGAAATAAAACTGCATTTTGGATACCTTTTTCTATTACGTTTTGCGTTTTTTTGTTTTCCCTTTTTGCTGAGCCTTTTTTGGATAAAATATTTGGTACTCACCCTTTTTTATATCGGGTAATTGCTACCTAAATATTACATGATTAATGGAGGAAATTATTTATGACATTTAGTAACGTAGAAAATACACGAGTATGGTTTATTACAGGAGCGAGCAGTGGACTAGGATACGAGTTCACTAAAAAAGTACTAGAGTCAGGAGATAAGGTTGTTGGTGTTGCTAGAAATATTGAAAAACTTAATGAGTTAAAATACCAGTTTGAAGGAATGTTACTTCCGTTAAGTCTTGATGTTACTGATAGAAGTGCTGTTTTTACTACAGTGGAAACTGCCATTAAACATTTTGGAAGGATCGATATTGTCATTAACAATGCAGGAAATATGGTATTGGGAATGATTGAAGAATTTAGTGAAGATGAAGTTAGAAGTCAAATGGAGACTAATTTCTATGGTGCAATTTGGATTTGTCAAGCAGCTATGCCGTACTTACGGACACAAGGATCAGGTCATATTATACAGATATCTAGTATTGGTGGACTGATTACTGGTCCAATGTCGGGAATCTATAGTGCTAGCAAATTTGCTTTAGAAGGATTTAGCGAGGCATTAGCACAAGAAGC
>NZ_LNUA01000014.1 GCF_009764355.1 Companilactobacillus bobalius
ATAAACAGACAAAACCTCGTTGATAAACAGACAAAACCTCGTTGATAACCTTCTGTGAGCCTTGGGAGAGTAAGGCTCAAGAGGGGTCTAAAAGAGGTTTAAAAGAGGTTTATAAAAGAGGTATATAAGAGGCACCACTGTACGAGATACAAACCTAAAACAAAAAAACACAAAGGAGTGAGCCAAAAAACGGCTCACATTAAACTCCAGTCGCACAGCTCCTTGCGCCTCACGCTGTTCGTTGCTTAAAAGGTGTGGCAAGCCACATTAATTCGGGCGCTGACGCCCCGAACCCCGTCCAAGCTGAGCCAGCTTGACCGCTTTTTCACTCGCCGTTAGGCAGGAAAGCAAAGTTTTGTAGAAACTTTGGCTTTCGCCATTTCAGTGTAAAGACTGGTTTAGAGCTGTCAATTCCTTATGCTCCCACGCTGCGCTCGTCCGCTACCATTGACAGCAAATAGTTAGCTTTTCTAAAACTTGATAAAGATTTAACTGCTATGTCCCTTTTTAAGGGCCTTATTTTTTGTTCTCAGCGATTTTAAGGCTACTTATATACATTTATACCAAAGTCAAAATAAAAATCCCTCAGCGACTTTTTAGAGGCCTAAATTACAAAGACTGGGCGATTAATAATATCTTCTTGTCTTTTTTGCAAAATATAAGTATACAGGGAACCATACAAGTTCTTTTTGATCTCGTCAGGTTCATTGACAGAAGCTTCAAACAATTCTTGAATATCAACTTGCCATGGATCAGCAAGCATTTCATCAATTGGTTTTAATACTTTCTTTTCGTCCATCCTAATTACTCCTGACATCAAAATAATGATTTCAGTTTAGATTTACAGATTTTACAGTACCGTTATTCAAAATTTGTTACCAAACTTATAAAGATTCTTTGCACAGAACGATTAAAAAAATCTGGCTTAAAACAGCGTAATCCGCAACACTTTTTAAATATTTAAAACATAACAATCTTAGTTAGGTGCAAACATAAATTGAATTAAAAATACAGTCAATTCAACAACGACAAAAATTGATTTTATGGTTATCAGAAGACCGAGTGAAACAAGGTCAGTGCGCACTTACACATAGAATGAATTCTATGTTGTGCTAGACCCATTAAAAACCTGTATCAGAAGTCGCCGTTGGCGACAACAAAATCAAACTAATTTACCCAAAATCAATTTGATCTAACATACTTTAGGTACTTGCTTGGTCTAAGCCTAAATAAGCTAAAGTCATTAATTCACTTGAATGATTTAATAAGTGCATGACTAAGCCAATATTGTAATTTGATTGCGTGTAAACACGATAAGCCCCAGTTTTGCGCATCGTATGAGTACCTAGATAATTAATTCCTAATAGATCGTCAACCTTACTCATAATTTTGTAGAACTGCTTTTCAGTAATATGGCGTGCTGACATTACTTATTTGGAATTATGTCCAGGAACCTGGGGTTATCTCAGTTCTATTTACGAACCAAAGGTTCATCAAGTTCTTGCTTTCAAGATTGGTCGTCAGATGGAGGCGACGTTAGTTGTAGAAACGATTAATCAGGCGCTTGAATGTCATCAAAAGCCACAATATTTTCACTCTGACATGGGTTCACAGTACACCAGCAACGAAGTTGAAACTTTACTTGAACGGCATCAGATTAGCCACTCATACTCAAAACAAGGTTATCCTTATGATAATGGGCCAATTGAAGCTTTTCACTCATTGTTGAAGAGAGAGTTTGCCTTTCAAACAACTTTTTCCAATTTTGAGGACTTGGTAATCCGAACCTCAAATTACATCAGTTGGTTTAATTCCGACAGAATTAGAACGAGTGTTTAGAAAAAGATGTGCCATTTATTGACATAGGAGCAATTCGAAACTTAGTAAACATAACAAATAATTCTTTATTTAATTCAGAGTTACTTCAGCAATCAAAATAGGAGTCCATCAGTTTTTCATAAGTTTATCGCATATTTTTCTCCAAGCGAATATTTAAAGTTGGTTTATAGTTACTCAAATTTTGAAGTTAATAATAAGAGGATCGAACGGTCTAATTTTATTATCATAATCATACATATGAGAGATAAATGGGAAAATAAATTTATTTCAATTGAAGTAAACTTCCGCAAGGAAATGGTATTTAATTCAGAAACATATTTTATCAATTTATTACTAATAAAATACTCCCAAGACCTAAAAAAGCCCCCATGAAAATTACATCACAGGGAGCTTTACAAACCATAAAATATTAATTACTTGTTGCGTGTTCTGTAGTGGCAGCAGCTTCAGCTTCTTTAATATGTGCTTCTTTATCAGCTGCAACTTGTTCTTGTCCATACAAGATTTGATCTTGTTTGTGTACAAATGGCCAGTAAACGAAGAACGAAAGTACTAAGACAATTGCTTGCCAAATCATCATCTTCCAACCACCGACTAATAAGCCAGAGATAACTGGTGGTGTGGTCCATGGCACCTGAACACCAGTAAAGTATGGAATAACACCTAATTTAATTAACCAATATGTGGAACCCATTGATATGGCTGGCATAAACATGAATGGCAAAATTAAAATTGGGTTCATAACAACTGGAACTCCGAACAAAACGGGTTCGTTAATATTGAAGAGTCCTGGTACGAATGACAAACGCCCAATACTCTTCATCTGAGCTGACTTGGCAAAGAATGCCATGAAGAAAACTAATCCAATTGTTATACCGGAACCAGTCACAGTACCAAATTGATCAAGTAAGGATGAAACGGCAATATGACCTCCATTTGCGGCTGTCACAACACCATGTGCCTTAAAAATTGCGGCATTCGATAAACTATTGGCACCTAAAATTGGACCCATGATACCACCGACAATAACCGCACCATGAATACCAAAGAACCAGAAGAATGGAATCAATAGTGAAATAATAAGAACGCCACCAAATGAGTCTGTCATTCCTTGTAATGGTGTCTGAATAGTTTGATAAATCCACTGTGTCATAGTTGTATGAGCAGTTGCATCAAATAAGATATAAACGATTAACCAACCGGTAATAATGACAAAGGATGGAATCAAGGCCACAAATGATTCTGCTACTGCTGGTGGAACTTGATCTGGTAATTTGATGGTCACATGATTTTTGATAAACCAAGAATAAATCCAACCAGTTAACAATCCAACAATAATAGCAGCGATCATACCTTGACCACCAAGCCAAGTCCGATCAATAAATCCAGTTAACATCGTTGGTGCCTGTGAAGCAGAAACCACAGTTTTAGTACCATTCATAACAGCTGTCGTAGGACGCATAATTAGGAAGAAACTTACCAAAGCCGTCATGCCGGCCGGCAAAGGTTCAAAACCATCATCTTTTACCCAAGTATAGGCAATTCCTACTACGGCAAAAATTGCTACCACTCCAAAAGAAGCGTTGTAGGCTTGCGTCCAGTAAGGAATTAACCCAGTTGCTTTCATCCAATTAGCAATTGGTGCGAATGGAAAGGCACTTAAAAGCAAGAATATAGATCCACTCATAATAAATGGCAAACTGACTAACATACCATTCTTTAGGCTTGTGATTGCTTTGGTATTAACAAACTTCATAATTGGAGGAAGAAGTTTGTTGTTAATCCAATCATTCATTAAAATCACCTCAAATAATAATTGAAAATCTTCGGCCGAAGATCATGTAACGTAAAGCGCTTTCAACAAATCCAGTATAAGCTTTAAAATGTCTTACTGTAAAGTTATTCCCCAAATAAAAAACATGTCCCATTAAATAAAGGGCTTATGTGTCCTAAATGGAACATGTTTCAAATGAATTTTTATACATAGAATTAGACCTGGCTAACTGCCTCACTGACAGGTGTTTTTCCCTCGCTAATTGCAAACTCTTTCTTAATTGTTTGATCATTATGCAACGTTGCAACAATCACTTCAGCCACATCTTCACGTGCAATTTGGCCCTTACGTTGATTAAGTTGAACTCCGCCCTTGCCAGTTTCATTTGGTCAACCACCATCGACTTTAGTCGATGGTGGTTGACGAACGTTTGAATCTTTGATGGGTAAGACAACTTGTCGCATAAGCTGTTAGTTCCTTTACTTTAAAATTAATTTAGTTGCAGAAAACCTAAAAATCGAATATTATAATGTAGTACGATGGTAAACTTAAAGGAGGCGGATTAGAATGAGTAATACTATTATTAAAAACAAGACAATTTCAACTCGTGTAACACCTGACATTAGTGAACGGGCTAAAGCTAATCTAGCAAAACAAGGGCTAACCGTTTCTGAGTATATACGCTTATCGTTAGTTAAAGCGGCCAATAATGAAGTTCGATTAGTCAGCTTTTTAGATTCTCCGGAAGCCTTAGCCGCTAAAAAAGAAGCAGAAACAGGGCAGGTCAAAAACATTGGTTCATTGACTGACTTTGAAGATTGGATCGATAAGCTAGATGCAAATTAAACAGACCAAATCTTTTGAACGTGAATTAAAAAAACTAGTCAAAAAACATTTCCCAATAACTGTCTTGAAGCCTTGTTTAGAAGCAATTGTTGAACAAGATGTACTTGTTTTGAAACAGATTAAAGATCATGCATTAAAAGGAAATTGGCGTGGCTATCGTGAATTTCACCCTGCCAGATATGGAAACTATGGTAAAAATTATGACAACTGGATTGTTATTTATCAGCTAGATCATGATGAATTGATTTTGTTATTGGTTGCAACTGGCTCCCATGAAATCTTGAATCAATAGCTATAGTTTAGGGGCACTTATAAAAAAATAAATTAAAATAACCCCCGATATCTACATTATAGATATTGGGGGCTATTCTTTCAATGTTTTCGAGGGGCGATTTTATAAAAATGGACCCTATTTATAATTTTGTACAAGTTCGAATAGATTATCTTTTATTTTGTTTCGAACTTTTCTAAAGGCTTGTAGTTTTTCTTTTTCTGTTCCAGTGGTTTTTGCAGGGTCGGGTAATGGCCAATGAATACTTGTAGCTTGTGGTGGAATAACTGGACATTTATCTCGTGCATCACCGCATAAAGTGACAATTAGATTAGCTGAATTGAAGTAATTTAAATCAATCAGTTTTGAATACTGCTGACTAATATCGACACCATCTTCTGCCATAACTTGTACTGCATTTTTGTTTAAACCATGCTTTTCTACGCCCGCACTTCTAATTTCAAATTTATCGGAAGGAAAAAGTTCTTTTGCGTATCCTTCGGCCATTTGGCTTCGACATGAATTCCCGGTACAGAGAAAATAGATTTTTTTCATTTGGTTACTCCTTAATCATAATATTTTCTTTTAATCCATAGTGCTACATCAACTAATAAGATCATTACCGGTACTTCAACCATTGGGCCAATAACGGCAGCAAATGCTTCTCCAGAATTCAAGCCAAATATAGCGACTGTTACTGCAACAGCTAATTCAAAGTTATTACTTGCAGCGGTGAAAGATTGTGTCGCAGAAATTGAATAACTAGTTTTAGTCTTTTTCGCAATCCAAAAGGTTATGAAGAACATTAAGACAAAATATAGTAATAAAGGAACAGCAATTCTTATTGCGTCCATTGGTAGTTGAACTACTTTTGCACCCTTGACAGAAAACATCACTACTATTGTAAAGAGTAAAGCCCAAGTAGTAATTCTACTTATTTTTGGTACATATTTATCTTCAAACCATTCTTTACCCTTTGTGCTAATGATAAAGTAACGAGAACCAATGCCCAAAATGAAAGGAATACCAAGATAAATAAAAACACTTTTAGCAATTTCACTCATTGTAATATTAATTGTCTGTGTTTGTAGCCCAAAGAATTTTGGTAAGACACTAATAAAGAAGTATGCATAAACGGAATATAGCAAAATCTGAAAAATTGAGTTAAAAGCTACTAGACCAGCAGCATAATCGTTATTACCCTGCGCTAATTCATTCCACACAATAACCATAGCAATACACCGTGCTAAACCGATCATGATTAAACCAATCATATAGTTTGGATAATTGTGTAGAAAGATAAAAGCAAGAGCAAACATTAAAATAGGGCCAACGATCCAATTTTGAACTAATGAAAAAGCAAGTTCCTTTTTGTCCTTAAATACATCACCCATTTTGCCATAATTAACTTTGGTTAGTGGTGGATATAGCATTAATATTAAGCCTATTGCTATTGGAATTGATGTTGTACCGATAGACCAACTATTAATTATTTTAGGGAGCGATGGAAAAGCTAAACCGCTAATAATTCCCAGTGCCATAGCTAAAAATACCCATAAGGTCATATAACGGTCCATGAATGATAAATTTTTAGAAGTACGCATAATAGCCCTCCATATAGATATTTATCTATGTATAATGCAAAATAAAAAAGCTAACAGTTTGAATGTGAATCCTTACATATGCAATGGTCAGTTTTAGATAGTATTTGTGTTAATTCACTAATCAGTCCTTCTTTTTTGTTTGAATTTAAAGAATAATAGTGCCACTTAGTATCTTTTCTTACGTTAACTAATCCACTTTTTTCCAGAATACTCATATGGTGGGATAGAGTCGGTTGTGTAAAGTTAAAGTGTGCAAGTATATCACACCCACACATCTCACCACAGGACAGCATTTCTAAAATCTTAAGACGGTTAGGTTCAGCAACCACCTTTAAAAGTGATGCCAAATCTTTATACTCATAGTGCATCAGTAAATTCCTCCACATTAAACATAGACGATTATCTATATTGTATCACATGAATAATGAAAAAGATTGCCGTTCGGATTAATTTTATAATCTACCAATTGACTTCTATTTCCAAAAATGCCACCAATTTTTATTATTATGTGTTCTATCTTCTTTGTCATTCACTTGCTGTTTTTGGCCTGGATTAGAGATTTCAATCAAGTCACTTAATTTGTGTACATGTTCTTTTAGTTCTTTGTTTTCTGTCACAGTTGTTAACTGAAGTTGTTGTTGCTGATCTATTAATTTGGTTAGATGATTAATTTGTCGGTCTTTGCTACTTATTTGCTGATCTTTGGTAGCAAGCTGTTTGTCCCGTTGAAACTTTAAATCTGCTACTTCTCTTCTTAGAGTAGCGATTAGCTCATTATTTTCTTTGCTAGTCTTTGTCGCTTTTTCGCTACCTGTTTGTTGGTTCTTTGCTACCAAGTTCTTTGCTACCTTGCCTCTAATAATCCTTTCAGCTGTAAGGCTGATCACGTTTTTACCTTGACTATCTTTTTGTCGGTTCTTTGTTGGTAGTCTTTGGTAGTGGTATTGAATAGTTTGTTTAGAGACCTTTAATTCATCAGCAAGTTCTCTAATTGTTTTAGGCATTATTTCCAAACCCCTTTCGGAGTTCAGCAAGTGCTTCTTGTCTTGCTTGATCTCTTATTTTTTTATCATGTTCAGCCTGTTTATCAGCCAATGCTTGTTTCTCAGTAGAGCCTAAAGTTAACCCCTTACCTTGTCAATGGCGCGCCATTTTTCCTGCTCTGTTAATTCACCATTATGCTGAATATTAAAAGCTTTTGACGCTCATCTTGTAATTGGCCTTGTGAGAAATCATTGGCATCTTTCTTTTCTGGTTTC
>NZ_LNUA01000015.1 GCF_009764355.1 Companilactobacillus bobalius
TTGGCTTTCGCCAATTCAGTGTTAAGACTGGTTTAGAGCTGTCAATTCCTTATGCTCCCACGCTTTGCTCGTCCGCTACCATTGACAGCAAACAGTTAGTTTTTTTGAATCTTAACAAGAACTTATCTGCTATGTTCGTTTTTTAGGGCCTTATTTTTCGTTTCTAGCAATTTTAAGACTATTCATATATATTTATACCAAAACAAAAATAAAAAGCCCTCAGCAGGCTCTTAGAGGGCTAAATAACGAAGCCTGGACGATTATTAATATCTTCTTGCCTTTTTTGCAAAAAATAAGTATCAAGGGAATCATACAGATTCCTTTTGATCTCGCCAGGTTCATTGACAAAAGCTTCAAACAATTCTTGAATATCAACTTGCCAAGGATCAGCAAGCATTTCATCAATTGGCTTTAATACTTTCTTTTCGTCAATCTTAATGACTCCTAACATCAAAATAATGCTTTCAGTTTAAATTCACAGATCTTATAGCACCGTTATTCAAAATTTATTACCAAGCTTATAAAGATTATCTGCACAAAGCAATTAAAAAATTTTGGCTTAAAACAGTGGGATCTGCAACACTTTTTAAATATTTAAACCATAACAATCTTAGTTAGGTGCAAACATAAATTGAATTAAAAATACAGTCAATTCAACAACGGCAAAAACAGATTTTATAGTTATCAGTAAACCGAGTGAAACGAGGTCAATGCGCACTTACACCCTTGACAAGTGTCAAGGGTAGATTTAATCCCCATCGATGGGTATTATTTGTATTAGAAGGCTAGCGCCAACTATAAAAAACCTAGAGTAAACCCTCAAAAACCTAGAGCTGAATATCAAGATTGATCAATCACATTACGAAGGATCCAATGACTATAAGCAAGACGAGCACCAGGAGTTATCACCCAGGGGTGATTAATTTCAAAAATTTGAATTTCAGTTGCTAAGTAAAGTGGCGTCTTACCATGATTAAAAGCAAAAACGGGTTGCGGAAAATCAGGCTTATTAGCAACTTGATGAACACTTTGACGAGAGTTCATCTGCCAACGAATTTTTAAGTCTTCACGCGACAATAATTGCGGTAATTGTGTTTTTTCAATTTGAGCTTGTTGTTGCAACTTTTGTGTAAAGGCTTGTTTAGTCTTGTTTTGATGCCAATCATCAAAAAGATCATACTTGTTGGTTTCAAAATCTAAATCCATAAAGCCAGCCTCCTAACCAAAATCAATTTGATCCAGCATCGTTTCGGTACTGGCCTGGTCTAAACCTAAATAAGCTAAAGTCATCGCCTCACTGGAATGATTGAGCAGATTCATGACTAAGCCAATATTATAATTTGATTGCGTGTAGACTCGATAAGCCCCGGTTTTGCGCATCGTATGAGTACCCAGATAATTAATTCCTAACAGATCGCCAACCTTACTCATAATTTTGTAGAACTGTTTTTCCGTGATATGGCGCTCGGGGTGTTGAATGGAAGGAAAGAGCCACTCAGAGGCTAGTCTATGATTAAGTAGCCATTGACGGTACAATAAGAGCTCTGTTTGAACTGGTTTAAGATACAAGATATTAGGCTTACCCGTTTTTCGGTCGTGAATGAACGCATTTTGTTTAATAGAACCGTCCGGATTAAAAATATCGGTTTGTTTTAAGCGCATGACATCACTCACTCGCAGTAGCGTAGCTTTGCCAACTTGAAAAACTGTATAGTTACGCCGGCCAGCTTTAAAGTTATTGAGTAAAGTATCTTGAACATCATTAAGTACATTTGAATCTTTGATTGGTAGGACAATTTGTTGCATATAAAAATCACCTCGTTGGTGGAGACGTAATCCCTTGGTACAAGCGGAAATATGAATTTCACACTTCCGCTTGTACCAAGGATTTGTGTAATAACATATTTGTTTGCTTTTTGATAGCCAATAAGCTATCATGTGAATATGAAAAAAATGGAATTTGACTATTATGACTGGAATGAATTTAAACAATTTTTGGATCAATTACCTGATAAAGACGCTGCCAAATTAATTGCGACCATTCAAAATATTGAAAATAACGGTCTAATCATCGCAGAACGTCAATTATGGGTCAAAAAGCTAGAAAACAATCTCTATGAGATTCGTTCTAAGAGAGCTTCAAATATTCAGAGAGCTATCTATTTCCAAGTACAAGGATCTCAGTACTTAATCACCAATGCATTCACAAAGAAAACGCAAAAAACACCAGAAAGTGAAAAGAAAATTGCTCGGAATCGACGCAGCAAGTATTTTAACAAGGAGGACCAACAATGAGTAAAATTGACGCATATGTTACTGAAAGAAGTAAAAACAATCCTGATTTTGCAAAACTCGTTGAACAAGAAAACATCAATTTAGAGGTAGCAGTTAAAGTCCGTGATCTCCGTGAAAATATGGGTATGAGTCAACGTGCATTTGCTAGTCTAATTGGTAAACCACAATCAACCATTGCTAGAATTGAAAATGGATCAATGAATGCTTCGACTAGGGTATTGTCTGAGATTGCGCAGGCAACTAATCAGCGATTAACCATTCAATTTATGCCGGTAATATAATTAAAAACTACCAATGCTAAGGAGTTAGAAATAATGGATTCAGGTAAGCAATCATTAAATAATAATAAAATGTTAGAAGCAATCACAAATAATGATTTTCGCTCACTCTTAAAATTAGTCGTTGAAAATCCAGTTGCACATGTTAACAGATCTGAATATTTAGCAAAAGTATTTAAAGTAACAGAATCAGATATTATCAATGGGCACTTAGATATTTCCTTAAAAGAAAGAAAAAAAGTTGCACAAAAACAAATTACAGCAACGGTAAGAAATACTACTGTTATTTCTTTTCTTACTGGAATTCCCGGGGGAATTGCAATAGCAGGGACAATACCTGGCGATATTATTCAAAACATGGTTTACTCCATCAGATTGGCTCAACAATTAGCCTATATATATGATTTTGATGATTTGATCGAAGAAGATGGAAAAATTCAAACAAATGGATTGTTATTATTTTTAGGAACAATGGCTGGAGTAAATGGATCAGCTTCTTTGTTGCGGGTGTCAAGTTCTAATGCTATAAAGTATGCTTCTAAACAAATATTAGGGAAACCTTTAATGAAAACTTTGTGGTACCCATTATTAAAAAAAATAACTAGTATAGTTGCTAGCAAAACACTAACCAAAAAGGGACTAGCCTCTGGAATTGCGAAAATTGTTCCAGTCGTTGGTGGGGTTACTTCGGGAAGTATAACTATGATTGGAATGGAAATGTCAGCTAAGAAACTAAATTCAGAGTTATTAAGGGGATTTGAACAGAATTATTCAGAAAGAGATTATGAAAAAGATATAAAAATTATTGAAGCAGAAATAATATAAATAGGGTCCTTATCAAGGGACTATAAATTGTATAAACACATAAATAACCCCCAATATCTACATTATAGATATTAGGGGTTATTCTTTCAATGTTTTTGAGGGGCTATTTGTTAATTATAGACCCTGAATGATTTTTAACTAAAAATGGCAATAAGTATTTTGGTATTATTTGAAAAATTGAATTTCAATTATGTCTTAACAATAATAGAGCACCCATAATTACTATGAAGATTGGTAAGTAGGACATCAAAAATATGGGTCTCATCATACAACACAAAAAAGATTCTCCGGATCTAATGGGCTGCATTGAAAAATCAATATCTTTTTCATCTTTTTTCCTTACAACATCATAAAGATTTCGGAAATATCTTTCCTCTCTTAGATAAAAAGTATCGCTAACCCAAAACATTAAGCAAAAAAAGAGACATAATAACAAAATTAAGTAGCTCATAGATTTATTGATATTAGCTAAATACACAGTTATTAATCCACCAAGTATCGTCAATGACCACCCTTTTATAAGAAATGAATTAGATGACATACGATTAATAACGTCTTCAATCATTTGAATATGCAAACGCTTATTTTCACCGTTTTTCACGTATATATCCTCCAAAATATAAATTAGCCTATTAGGGCTTCCTGCACATATTATAGTCAGCAATGCTATTTCTTAAAGAGATAGCTCTGTCTAAGCAGCCATCAACATCTAATATAAAATCTTTCCACTCGATAGCAGTAATATATGAGCTATTACCAAAATAGACAGTTTTTCCATAAATCTCTTTAATATCAGGATTTTTCTGATTAAACATGTTTTTAGCTATTACTTGAAAAGTTTTATCTGTATGTATTGTTCTTACTGTCTTTTCTTTTGGATTATCTTGTTCTTCATAAGTCCAATGAGTTATAAAATATTCATAACTATTAAGTTCATCAGGAAGAACAACTGCAATAATAGCGTTGGGTAAACTCCTTGTTGTTATTCTTGTTTGTGTACGTAAAGAATAAGCAATTTCCCATGGAATCCATTGATCTTTTTCAGGCTTGAAGCGTTCAACCATATTAGGGGAAATCAAAACTAAAGTAACTGACGAGTCCCATATTTTTTCCTTTAATTTTGTACGTATAGTTTCATCTTTAAATACGCTTAGATCTTGGTCATCATTTTCGGCCTTGTTTAAATCATCGCCACTAAATTTAGTAGTTTGCAGGTAATCAACATAATCCCTAACGGTATTTTTATAGTATCCACTTAGTGATGCTACATTACTATCTTTGTATTTGTATGAAACAAAAACTTTGTATCCCAATACAATTTCCCCCAATTTAATAACGACCGTTTTATAATCTATGAGAATATAATAGATCTAACGGTTTACGGTTACCCTTATTTTGTATAGAACTCCACTGGCGTTTCCAATTCACTAAATCATCTCTCGTTATTTTTAATAATTTGGTGAGTTCTTGAGTTACATCATGCTGGAAAGGTGGGAGTTCATTAGAACTCTTATTGATATAATCAGATTGTCTAATTTCTGTCTCTAATAGTAGTCTTTCTGGTACTTTTTTATTTATAAGCCTAGTAGTTTGAAGCTCATCATATATCCATGGAGAATTAGTCTTATTTTTAATAGTGTTAACAACACTAATAGAATTTTCTGTGTTTAAGAAAATAATACATTCACAAGAATCAATCATGTCATGCAATGCTGATGACAATATCAAATTTACTTGGCTAGTTGAATAGTTTCGCTTGTCATAGTCATAAGTTATCATGCCATTTTTTTTATTTTTAGACAAAACACAATAATTATCATCAATCTTTTTAAGAAGATCATTTGAGTATCCCCAAACGGTTGAATCTATAAAGGCATCAATATCAAACTCATTTTTTAACCAACACGCTATTCTCTTAGCAATCAACACATCATTGTGAGAGTGTGATATGAAAACATCATAATTGTTTTCTGGAAACCAATTATTTTTTAATTTAGTTACGTCTATTATTCCAGTTTCATCTTTCAAATCTATATTAGAGCTAACTCTATCCAATAAATTTGAACGAAGTTTACGTAAACCTGATGAATACAATTCAAGATCTTGAGAAGAAATGTCCATAAAATCCATTTTATCTGCACGATTTAAAGTTAAGTTAAAACCCTTATACAAAATATATACCCCTCTCTTTTATCACTAATATGATTTATTCAGTTAATTAACTATATAAAATTTTTGCTAATATAAGAAATCTTTACCAAAAGTGCCACCAGTTTTTATTGCGCTTATTTTTATACATGTCCTCTTCTGGAGAATTGTTTTGTCGTTTCTGAGATGACTTAGAAGTTTCAAGTAAGCCATTTATTTTTTGAATATGGGCTTTTAGCTCTCTATTTTCTGCTACAGTTGTTAATTGAAGTTGTTGTTGCTGATCTATCAGTTTTATTAGATGATCTATTTGTTGGTCTTTGGTAGCAAGCTGTTTGTCACGTTGAGACTTTAAATCTGCTACTTCTCTTCTTAGAGTAGCGATTAGCTCATTATTTTCTTCGCTAGTCTTTGTCTCTTTTTTGCTACCTGTTTGTTGGTTCTTTGCTACCAAAGGCTTTGCTACTTTGTCTCTGATAATCCTTTCAGCTTTAGGGCTAATCATGTTTGTACCCTGACTATCTTTTTGCCGATTCTTTGCTGGTAGTCTTTGGTAATGATATTGAATAGTCTGTTTGGAGACATTCAATTGATCAGCAAGTTCTCTAATAGTTTTAGGCATGTTTTCCAAACCCCTTTCGGAGTTCAGCAAGCATTTCTTGTCTTGTCTGATCTCTTATTGTTTTATCATGCTCAATCTGTCGTTCGGCTAAAATCTGTTTTTCAGTTGAGCCTAGTGGTAGGCCTTTAACTTTATCGGTAGCACGCCATTTTTCTTGTTCTGTTAATTCACCATTATTCTGGATATTAAAAAGTTTTTGACGCTCATCTTGGAACTTACCTTGAGAAAAGTCGTTTGCGTCTTTTCTTTCAGGCTTCCAAGTAAAAGTATAACCAATCACTGGTTTCCCACGACCTTTACCATATTTTTTTCGTATAGTTAGGCCTCTAAACAAAGGGGTTAGTTCTTCCTTAATTGGGCGAATAACCCTAGATTCAACGTTCGCAGGCTTACTCCAATAGCTTTGTGGAATATCTAGTAGTTCAAAGAAATCATTTTTAGAAAAATAAGCATAACCAGTGGTTCGGAATTGTTTAAGAATACGAAAAGTTGTTTTTGCGTAACTACTCTTTAAATCTCGGAACTCTGTCAAAGCATAACGAACCCAACTTTCGAGATTATTTAGAAGTTTCAACGCTTTGGGATAAATTTGAATATCAACATAAGGAACGTCTGCAGATCCCTTAATTTCAAATCGAGTGAACATGACAAACATCTCTCTATCAAGACCATCTTTACTTCGAGAGCCAAATCTAAGACCTAGTATTTTTTGATATGTACTTTGTATGTCATCAATAAACCGATTATTTGCGGTTGGCTTATAGGCACTTAACTCTTTTAACTGATCAAAGGTAAATCTAACAGTATCATCACCTTTATCACGCATTCTAGAAACTACAGAAAAGAACAAATTCATTTCTACAGGAGTAAACCTTCGCAAGGGGATTGTATTTAATTCAGGGTCATATTTGACTAATTCATTGCTCATAAAATAACCTCCTTGAATAATACTACCTTATTTGAATACAGGAGTAAATAAATGTAGTCGATAAACAGACAAAATGTAGTCGATAAACAGACAAAATGTAGTCGATAAACTTCTGTACGCCTTGGGGGAGTAAGGCGCAATAGGGGTCTAAAAGAGGTTTAAAAGAGGTTTATAAAAGAGGTATAAAAGAGGCACCGCTGTACAAGATCAAAATCTAAAACAAAAATACAAAGGAGTGAGCCAAAAACCGGCTCACATTAAATTCCAGTCGCTATGCTCCTTGCGCCTCACTTCGTTCGTTGCCTAAAAAGGTGTGGCAAGCCACATTAATTCGGGCGCTGACGCCCCGAACCCCGTCCAAGCTGAGCCAGCTTAACCGCTTTTTCACTCGCCGTTAGGCAGGAAAGCAAAGTTTTATAGAAACTTTGGCTTTCGCCAATTCAGTGTTAAGACTGGTTTAGAGCTGTCAATTCCTTATGCTCCCACGCTTTGCTCGTCCGCTACCATTGACAGCAAACAGTTAGCTTTTCTAAAACATAAT
>NZ_LNUA01000016.1 GCF_009764355.1 Companilactobacillus bobalius
ATCAACGATCACTATTAAAAACCTCGTTGATAAACAGACAAAACCTCGTTGATAAACAGACAAAACCTCGTTGATAAACAGACAAAACCTCGTTGATAAACAGACAAAACCTCGTTGATAACCTTCTGTGAGCCTTGGGAGAGTAAGGCTCAAGAGGGGTCTAAAAGAGGTTTAAAAGAGGTTTATAAAAGAGGTATATAAGAGGCACCACTGTACGAGATCAAGACCTAAAATCAAAAACACAAAGGAGTGAGCCAAAAACCGGCTCACATTAAACTCCATTCGCTACGCTCTTTGCGCCTCACTTCGTTCGTTGCCTAAAAAGGTGTGGCAAGCCACATTTATACGGGCGCTGACGCCCCGCACCCCGTCAAGCTGAAACAGCTTGACCGTTTTTTCACTCGCCGTTAGGCAGGAAAGCAAAGTTTTATAGAAACTTTGGCTTTCGCCAATTCAGTGTTAAGACTGGTTTAGAGCTGTCAATTCCTTATGCTCCCACGCTTTGCTCGTCCGCTACCATTGACAGCAAACAGTTAGCTTTTCTAAAACATAATAAGAATTTAACTGCTATGTCCCTTTTAAGGCCTTTATTTTCAATTCTCAGCAGTTTTAAGCATATTTACATATAATTTATACCAAAACAAAATAAAAAGCCCTCAGTGAGCTTTTAGAGGGCTAAATTACAAATCCTGGTCGATTAATAATATCTTCTTGTCTTTTTTGCAAAATGTAAGTGTACAAGGAATTATACAAATTCTGTTTGATCTCATCAGGTTCATGAACAAAAGCTTCAAACAATTCTTGAATATCAACTTGCCAAGGATCAGCAAGCATTTCATCAATTGGCTTTAATACTTTTTTTTCGTCCATCTGAGTTACTCCTAACATTAGCTAATTATTTCAGGTTTAAATTAAAGGCATCTTTTTATAGTTAGTTATTCAAAGATGGTAATTAAGTTTAGAAAGAAAAACGGTGTAAAGCAATTAAAAAGATTTGTTTGAGCGCAGCGAAATCTAATACAACTTTTTTTAGTATAAGCACAATCAACTTTAGTTGTTGTGTGTAAGTGCGCATTGAACTAAAAAACAACCTTTATTTCAATGATCAAGTTAGCTATTTTTTAGCGTCATTAAACGGAATGAAATGAGTTTAATGCGCACTTATACATAGAATTTATTCTATGTTGTGCTAGACCCATTAAAAACCTGTATCAGAAGTCGCCGTTGGCGACAACAAAATCAAACTAATTTACCCAAAATCAATTTGGTTCAACATGTTTTCTGTACTTGCTTGATCCAAGCCTAAATAAGCTAAAGTCATTGATTCACTTGAGTGATTTAGTAAGTGCATGACTAGGCCAATATTGTAATTTGATTGCGTGTAAACACGATAAGCCCCAGTTTTGCGCATCGTATGAGTACCTAGATAATTAATGCCTAATAGATCGCCAACCTTACTCATAATTTTGTAGAACTGTTTTTCAGTAATATGGCGTTCTGGGTGTTGAATTGAAGGAAAGAGCCATTCAGAATCCAGCTTATGATCAAGCAGCCATTGACGGTACAATAAGAGCTCTGTTTGAACAGGTTTAAGGTACAAGGTATTAGGTTTACCAGTTTTTCGGTCATGAATAAACGCATTTTGTTTAATAGAACCGTCCGGATTAAAAATATCGGCCTGTTTTAAGCCCATAACGTCACTCACTCGCAGTAGCGTCGCTTTACCAACTTGAAAAATCGTATAGTTACGTCGGCCAGCTTTAAAGTTATTGAGTAACGTATCTTGAACCTCTTTAAGAACGTTTGAATCTTTGATGGGTAAGACAACTTGTTGCATAGTCTTTTCTCCTTTTCTTGAGATATTAAAGCAGTTATGTTATTATTTTTGTAAGGAAAAAGTAAGGAGATGATATTGTGAGCGCAGGTAATGTAACTAAGGTTAGCTCGAAGATCACAAGTAAAAATCAGATTACAATTCCTAAAACAGTACGTGAACTGTTAAAAGTTCGGTCTACTGACACAATTGAATGGCAGATTGAACCAAATGGTAAAGTAATGATTGTCCGTAGTAAACCGGATCTATGGCAACTTGTTGATGAACAAGAAAAAAAGTTTGGAAATCTCAGTACAACAGAAGTTGATTGGGGTAAAGACGTAGAAAGCGAAGACTTTGATTAATGAAATTAAAACAAGGCGCTATTTTATGGATTAATTTAGATCCGGCTAAAGGCACTGAAACTAAGAAAAAGCGACCGTGTTTAGTTGTAAGCAACGATCACTATAATCGCTATTTTAATACGGTGCTAGTTGTGCCAATCAGTACCTCTGACAAATATCGTACCCAAGAAAAGTATGCTAAATCGCCGTTATTTATCAGGATAGATAACGGGAAAATTCACGGGACAGCGTTATTGCAACATGTCCGTGCTGTCGATCCAACAAAACGATCAGATGGCGAAGTTGTGGCCACTTTATCTCAGCAAGAAATTAGTTCAATTAGTACAAAGGTCCAACAATTTTTCTGAAAAGCAGATGTTATTTATTGATAAAAGAAACAAAATAGCCCCCAATATCTACATTATAGATATTGGGGGCTATTTTAACAATGTTTTTGAGGGGTTATTTGTTAAAAATGGGCCCTTAAAAATATATAGCTTACTTGATCTTCCCATTTTCCTGGAAGATCTTTTTTGTTCGAAAATAATCCGACAAAAATTTGTTTTCTTGTTTTTCTGTGCTAAAATTAAGCCGTCTACTCGAACGTGTGTTCGGATATTGAGCAAATAATTTTTAAGGAGGTTGAATCAGCCTTGTACTCATGGTTAATCGTAATATTAGTTGTTTTTTTTCTCATAACAATTGATTTTTTATATTTATGTGACCATATAAATGATACTATCATTGAAAATGGCTATTTTAAAAACATTCTTACAATTATTATTTCAATTTTATCTAGTTGGTTCATCTCCAAATATTTGGGCCCTTTTTTTCTAAATTTCACTTCAGAAGTTGGAGTTACCAATTCATTCGGCTTTATATTAATAATTGTTGCATTAATAGGCTTTTCACTCCTATTCAACGCTGCAAGGCATGACATTGTAACTAGGAAAAAAACTGTACAGCAGGCTCAAAAAAAATACTTCAGACACAATCAAGTCCTAACTTTTTCTATGGTTCATTACGTAATCGGAATAAGTAGTGTTGTAATAGTTAATAGCATTGTATATTTACCAATCTTCCTCGACTTTTTAATTCCGATTCCCAAAAGTTACCCTGGTAACGTTGAAAAAATTGAACTCCAAGAATTCATTACTTTTATTATTACTCTTGTAATGCCTTTTTTAATCATAGTTTTTACCCCCTTTTCTTTGAAAAAATTACTCTCCTCTCCAATCCCAAGAAGCCATTGATAAACGAAATGAGAAATTGACCCATTATTTGACGGAAGAATTGCAGGTATTAAATGAAGAAATGATTCGTAAGGATATTCCTACTAGTTCTAGTGTGAACGATATACAGGTGTGGCAGGTTTCTCAAGTGAATGAGAACACCTTTGAGGTACTGTTTTCTGTTGAACAAGTTATTACCGAAGACAAAGACAAGGAAACTATATCGTCTAGCTTTCATGTGGTTGTCCATATAGATGAATCAGATAATATGGTTATTATCAAAAATCCGACAATGAGTAAGAAACCTCAAAAATCGGACTACCAACCCAAACAGCTAGAAAGTGACCATACAGTAGATACAGAAACGATGGACGAAATCATTAGCTTTTTAGAAACGTTCTTCCAGCTCTATCCTACCGCCACAGAAAAAGAATTGACTTACTATGTAAGTAATCATGTGTTACCTATGATTAACAAGGAATATGTTTTCGAGGAATTGGTGAATCCTATCTTTACCAGAAAAGATAACCAAGTAATCGTGAATGTCGCTGTGAAATATTTAGATCAAGAAACAAAGGCAACCCAAATCTCGCAATTTGAGTTGATATTAGAAAAACAAGATAATTGGAAGATTGTAAAATAACAAATATTGGTACATGATTACAGATACTTTGTAATCATGTACTCTTTTTGATAAAAAATTGGAGATTCCTTTACAAATATGCTCTTACGTGCTATTATTTAAGTGACTATTTAAAAGGAGTTAATAAATATGCGGCAAGGTATTCTTAAATAAACTGTCAATTTGATAGCGGGAACAAATAATTAGATGTCCTTTTTTAGGAGGGCTTAGTTTTTTGTACCCAGTTTAAGAATACCTTTATCATGTGATTCTAAAGTATCCAGAGAATATCTGTATGCTTTGTATACCTATGGTTATGCATAAAAATCCCAGTGATAAAAGTATTTATCACTGGGATTTTTATGCCCTTTTGGGTTTTTGAATGGAGGAAAATCACATGAAAATTATTAATATTGGAGTTTTAGCTCATGTTGATGCAGGAAAAACTACCTTAACAGAAAGCTTATTATATAACAGTGGAGCGATTACAGAATTAGGAAGCGTGGACAAAGGTACAACGAGGACGGATAATACGCTTTTAGAACGTCAGAGAGGAATTACAATTCAGACAGGAATAACCTCTTTTCAGTGGGAAAATACGAAGGTGAACATCATAGACACGCCAGGACATATGGATTTCTTAGCAGAAGTATATCGTTCATTATCAGTTTTAGATGGGGCAATTCTACTGATTTCTGCAAAAGATGGCGTACAAGCACAAACTCGTATATTATTTCATGCACTTAGGAAAATGGGGATTCCCACAATCTTTTTTATCAATAAGATTGACCAAAATGGAATTGATTTATCAACGGTTTATCAGGATATTAAAGAGAAACTTTCTGCCGAAATTGTAATCAAACAGAAGGTAGAACTGTATCCTAATATGTGTGTGACGAACTTTACCGAATCTGAACAATGGGATACGGTAATAGAGGGAAACGATGACCTTTTAGAGAAATATATGTCCGGTAAATCATTAGAAGCATTGGAACTCGAACAAGAGGAAAGCATAAGATTTCATAATTGTTCCCTGTTCCCTGTTTATCACGGAAGTGCAAAAAACAATATAGGGATTGATAACCTTATAGAAGTGATTACGAATAAATTTTATTCATCAACACATCGAGGTCCGTCTGAACTTTGCGGAAATGTTTTCAAAATTGAATATACAAAAAAAAGACAACGTCTTGCATATATACGCCTTTATAGTGGAGTACTACATTTACGAGATTCGGTTAGAGTATCAGAAAAAGAAAAAATAAAAGTTACAGAAATGTATACTTCAATAAATGGTGAATTATGTAAGATTGATAGAGCTTATTCTGGAGAAATTGTTATTTTGCAAAATGAGTTTTTGAAGTTAAATAGTGTTCTTGGAGATACAAAACTATTGCCACAGAGAAAAAAGATTGAAAATCCGCACCCTCTACTACAAACAACTGTTGAACCGAGTAAACCTGAACAGAGAGAAATGTTGCTTGATGCCCTTTTGGAAATCTCAGATAGTGATCCGCTTCTACGATATTACGTGGATTCTACGACACATGAAATTATACTTTCTTTCTTAGGGAAAGTACAAATGGAAGTGATTAGTGCACTGTTGCAAGAAAAGTATCATGTGGAGATAGAACTAAAAGAGCCTACAGTCATTTATATGGAGAGACCGTTAAAAAATGCAGAATATACCATTCACATCGAAGTGCCGCCAAATCCTTTCTGGGCTTCCATTGGTTTATCTGTATCACCGCTTCCGTTGGGAAGTGGAATGCAGTATGAGAGCTCGGTTTCTCTTGGATACTTAAATCAATCATTTCAAAATGCAGTTATGGAAGGGATACGCTATGGTTGCGAACAAGGATTATATGGTTGGAATGTGACGGATTGTAAAATCTGTTTTAAGTATGGCTTATACTATAGCCCTGTTAGTACCCCAGCAGATTTTCGGATGCTTGCTCCTATTGTATTGGAACAAGTCTTAAAAAAAGCTGGAACAGAATTGTTAGAGCCATATCTTAGTTTTAAAATTTATGCGCCACAGGAATATCTTTCACGAGCATACAACGATGCTCCTAAATATTGTGCGAACATCGTAGACACTCAATTGAAAAATAATGAGGTCATTCTTAGTGGAGAAATCCCTGCTCGGTGTATTCAAGAATATCGTAGTGATTTAACTTTCTTTACAAATGGACGTAGTGTTTGTTTAACAGAGTTAAAAGGGTACCATGTTACTACCGGTGAACCTGTTTGCCAGCCCCGTCGTCCAAATAGTCGGATAGATAAAGTACGATATATGTTCAATAAAATAACTTAGTGTATTTTATGTTGTTATATAAATATGGTTTCTTGTTAAATAAGATGAAATATTTTTTAATAAAGATTTGAATTAATCCGAACAGCGTTCGGATTAATTTTACAATCTACCCACCAGAATAATCTGTGGGACAGTCCCAGCCCTCACCCTTTAGCTTGGCAGCTACAGATTGTTCAAATTTATCTTCCGCTATTTAACTAGTCTTCTTTTCTTTTTTAGTTGTAACTATTTACCAAAACGCCACCACTTTTTAGGTTTAGGTTGTGACTCCGGGGTGCTATTTTCAGGTTCCGGTTGTTTGTCTGACGTCACTTCTTTTTCACTATTATCATGCGGTGCCATCGTTAAGGCTTTCAAGTCCTTAATTTCTGCCTTGTATTCTTCGAGCAGTTGTTTGTCCTGTAAGGCCAATCTTTGTTGCTGATCTAGTAACTTATGTAACTCTTTCTTTTCAGATTGAAATTCTGATACTAAATTTCGAAGGAATTTCACTTCATCTTGTCCATCAACCGCATCTTTTTTGTTGTCGTCAACATCATCTTTTTGTTGACGGTATCTTGTTGATGAATCGTTTGAGAACATTGCTTTAATAGCTTTTTGCCCATCAACATCAACGTAAACAGTATTGCCTTTTGTTGATGTAAATTGACGTAAATCGATTGACACATCTCTTTTTATCTTTTGCCATATAGCCTGCTTTGAAACGCCCAATTCATCAGCAAGTTCTCTAATAGTTTTAGGCATGATTTCCAAACCCCTTTCGGAGTTCAGCAAGTGCTTCTTGTCTTGCTTGATCTCTTATTTTTTTATCATGTTCAGCCTGTTTATCAGCCAATGCTTGTTTTTCAGTGGATCCTAGTGGTAATCCTTTAACTTTATCAGTAGCGCGCCATTTTTCCTGTTCTGTTAGTTCACTATTATGCTGAATATTGAAAAGTTTTTGTCGTTCATCTTGTAATTTGCCTTGTGAGAAGTCATTAGCGCCTTTCTTTTCTGGTTTCCAGGTAAATGAATACCCTATTACTGGTTTTCCACGTCCCTTGCCATATTTCTTTCTAATAGCTAGGCCTCTAAATAATGGTGTTAACTCTTCTTTGATGGGCTTTATAACATACCTATCAATATCTCCTGACTTTTTCCAATAGCTTTTAGGAATATCGAGTAATTCAAAAAAGTCTTCTTTTGATAAAAAAGCATAACCTGTTGTTCTAAAACCCTTTAACAATCTAAAAGCAGTTTTGGCGTAACTGCTTCTAAGATCTCTAAATTCCGCTAAAGCATATCTAACCCATGTATCTAAATTATTAAGAAGTGGCAAAGCATCTTTATATACTTCAACATCTATATAAGGGGAATCAGCTTCACCAACAATGCTGAATTTAGTAAACATAACAAACATCTCTCTATTTAATCCAGATTTACTACGTCTTCCAAAATGAAGTCCCATTAGTTTTTCATAAGTTCTTTGAATATCATCTTCAAAGCGATTATTTGCAGTTGGTTTATAGTTGCTCAAGTCTTTAAGTTGTTCAAAAGAAAATCTAACTGTTTGATCCCCTTTATCACGCATACGAGAAATAATTGAAAAAAATAGATTCATTTCAATAGGGGTGAATTTACGTAAGGGAATAGTATTAAGTTCTGGATCATATTTTATAAGTTCATTGCTCATAATTACACCTCCACAACTATTATATAAAATCAACGATTGTTTATCAACGATCACTATTAAAAACCTCGTTGATAAACAGACAAAACCTCGTTGATAAACAGACAAAACCTCGTTGATAAACAGACAAAACCTCGTTGATAAACAGA
>NZ_LNUA01000017.1 GCF_009764355.1 Companilactobacillus bobalius
AATTAAAGGGGCTTGCTGCTTTAGCAGTTAGCCCCTTTTTTGTGGCTTTAAGGAGTTGATAGACTAGCGGATAAAACACTTTTGCGCATGCAAAGAAAAGCACACCTGCTTTTTTTGCCTGCCCCACGGCGAGTGCGGGGTGAGTTTGAGCGGGAGCTCCCGCTCATTTATGGGGTCAAGCTGACACAGCTTGCGGGTTTGGGCGGAGCCCATATTTTGGTTTGAGTGGAATAAAAATTTTGAAAATCAGGGGGCAGGGAGCGATTTTCGCTCCCGTACTACGACCCCCCTTTTAAGTGCCGAGTGCCAATTTTGATAAAAAAGTGATTTTAAGCCTTTGATATCAATGGTTACAGAGTTTTATATCTCGGCGAGTTTTTGGCGAGTTTTTAGCGAGTTTTTAGCAAAATAGAGGTTTCTAGCACATATTGTTGACAATAATGTTGCAAAAACGCATAATAGTGGTGTACTTAAAATTAATTTAGTTTGGAGTAAAAAATATGGCTACAAATAAAAAAAGAATTACGGTCAGTTTAACTGAAGACCAGTATTCTACTTTGGAAAAACTTGCGAAAGAAAAAGGTTTTTCCAAGTCTGCGATTTTAGCTTTAGCTTTAGAAGATTATTCAAGAAAGGAATTAGAACAAAAAAAATAAGCGAAAACTCGGCTTGGGCAAGACGAAAGTTTCCGCTAAACATTGTTGTTCTAACAAGGTTATTCTACCATTATGGCAAAAGACAAATCAAGATACTTCACCTTTTTGTTATATCCCGAATCTATTCCAGAAGATTGGAAGTCGAAATTGGAATTAATTGGTGTCCCAATTGCTGTTAGTCCATTGCATGATAAAGATAAAAGTACTGTGCCAGGACAAGATTTTAAAAAGCCACATTATCATGTTGTCTATGTGGCTAAAAACCCAGTTACTGCTGATAGTGTTCGGTACAAAATTAAACAGCTTCTAGGCGATCAGAGTATTGCTAAAGTACAAATAGTCATCAGAAGTATGACAAGTATGTATTTATATCTTACTCATGAGTCGAAAGACGCTATCGAGAAGAAAAAGCATAAATATAATAAACAAGATATTACGCTGATTAATAATTTTGATATTGATAGATATATATCGCTTGATGTGGAAGATAAAGACGATATGTTGAATACTGTCTGTGATTTGATTGATGAATATGGGATAGCTAATATACGTGAATTGAAGCGTTTTGTTAGAGTTCATGGTAATGAGTATGGGCTTCCTAGTATGAAAATAATTAACTCCGTTTTGCGTGCGCATACTGCCTTGGTAAGGCTATATTTTGACGCAGTCTATCAAGAACGAAGATACGGCAGGGGCGATATTGATAAAGAAACGGGCGAAATATTGAACGATAAGGAGATTAGAGATGAAAAACAGAAATAAAACTGCATTTTGGATACCTTTTTCTATTACGTTTTGCGTTTTTTTGTTTTCCCTTTTTGCTGAGCCTTTTTTGGATAAAATATTTGGTACTCACCCTTTTTTATATCGGGTAATTGCTACCTAAATATTACATGATTAATGGAGGAAATTATTTATGACATTTAGTAACGTAGAAAATACACGAGTATGGTTTATTACAGGAGCGAGCAGTGGACTAGGATACGAGTTCACTAAAAAAGTACTAGAGTCAGGAGATAAGGTTGTTGGTGTTGCTAGAAATATTGAAAAACTTAATGAGTTAAAATACCAGTTTGAAGGAATGTTACTTCCGTTAAGTCTTGATGTTACTGATAGAAGTGCTGTTTTTACTACAGTGGAAACTGCCATTAAACATTTTGGAAGGATCGATATTGTCATTAACAATGCAGGAAATATGGTATTGGGAATGATTGAAGAATTTAGTGAAGATGAAGTTAGAAGTCAAATGGAGACTAATTTCTATGGTGCAATTTGGATTTGTCAAGCAGCTATGCCGTACTTACGGACACAAGGATCAGGTCATATTATACAGATATCTAGTATTGGTGGACTGATTACTGGTCCAATGTCGGGAATCTATAGTGCTAGCAAATTTGCTTTAGAAGGATTTAGCGAGGCATTAGCACAAGAAGCTGCACATTTTGGTGTAAAGGTATCTATCGTTGAACCCGGAGGCTATTGGACGAATCTATACTTAAAAATGAGTTTTACCACACAGAACAAAGAGTATGATTCATTACGTGAGAAGTTGGCTCAACAAAACTCAACCGAATCAGTTGATAGTGACCCTAAGTTGGCTGCCGAAGCTATAATGAAACTGGTTAATAGTGAGAATCCGCCTCTCCGATTGATTCTAGGAAGCCTTGTTTATGATTTAGCTGTTGAAAATGCAGAAAAACGTATATCTACATGGAAAGAGTGGGAATCAGTCAGTCGTTCTGCAGAACATGGGATTCCTGCACCAGAAGGATATGGAATAATCGAGGAATAGAAGATCAAAAAAATATTGAGATTATTTTTAAGTATGCCGCAATCGGGCGCGATTGTTGAATAAGTAAAATTAAGAGTGGCTACGGCTACTCTTTTTTTATTTGGCCAGAAGGAAAGATAAACGGGAAGTGTCAACGGTAAATGTCTGACTGGAGCAAAGCGGAAGGAATTTAAGGAGTTGATACGAGCCACTGATTTTCCACCCTCTCGGCATTGACAAAACTTTGTTTTGTCCTGCCAACCGGCGAGGGAGCCCCCTCAAAAAGTGAGGGGGTTGGGGGAGTTTTTTGGAGGGGGTCGAGGGGAAATTTTTCCCTCGTGGGTTTGGGCAAAGCCCATGGTTTTTTTACTTGATCTTGGGAATGAATTTGCAACCGTTGCGGAAAAGCGCAAAGGTGAAAATCTCATTTCTGTTACTAGGAAAAAGAAACGGCAGCAGCGGTTATTTTTTTGCTTTTGACTTTGGGAATCTGGCACAAGCCAGGTTCTTGCTTTGACCCTCGGAGAGCACACCTTTACGAATGTAAAGTATAGTGTGTTATACTTTACTTGGAAGATAACTCCGAAATGAGGTGCATACAATGAGTTTTGCAGTGGCTAGAATGACGAAATTAAAAGCTGATAATTTAGTCGGCATTGGCAATCATGACCAACGGAAAACGACTAATCACAGCAACGAAGATATTGATGTTTCCCGCTCCCACCTGAATTATGATTTGGTGGTTGGGCGCACTGATAATTTTAAAACGGATATTGAAGCCTATATCAACGAAAACAAAGCGAGTAAGCGGGCAGTTCGCAAAGACGCTGTTTTAGTCAATGAATGGATTCTAACCAGTGACAAAGATTTTTTTGAGCAATTAGACGAAGCCGAAACCCGCAAATATTTTGAAACAGCCAAACAATATTTTGCAGATAACTATGGTGACGAAAATATTCGCTATGCAGTCGTTCATATGGACGAAAAGACCCCACACATGCATATGGGCATTGTGCCCTTTGATGATGATAAAAAGCTCTCAGCTAAGCGTATATTCAATCGTGAAGCCTTACAACGTATTCAAGAGGAATTCCCACAGTACCTCAAAGAAAATGGCTTTGATGTTGAACGTGGCAACAAAAATAAAGAGCGTAAGAACTTATCAGTACCCGAATACAAAGCTATGCGGGAAGAATTGAAAAAAATAGAGACCGAAAAACAAGAGACACAAGTAAAGCTTGCACATACAAAAAAACAGCTTGATGAAATCAAGCCACGGGATAACAAAAAAATTGCTAGTAAACCCACCTTGATGAATAAAAATAAAGTCACGGTTGATAAATCTGATCTCGCTGATTTGGAACAACGGGCGTCTTTTAGTGATAATTACAATCAAATGCATGCTAGAGCAAGGCGTGAAGCCGACTCGTTAGGAGATAAACTGACTAGAACAACGTGGGAATATAATGACCTCGAAAGAGAAAATGTTCGTTTGCGAAAGTTAGTCGGAACACTTCAAGACATTGTGCGCAATGTTGATGAGTTTCTACACAAAAAACTAGGTATTAATTTACCTGAAAAGTGGCTAGAGCGTGCAGGACTAAAAGAACCGTCTAAAAAAGCCCCTGAAAGCTCACAGGAATTCGACAGGCATAAATCTGATGAATTAGGCGGTCCACATCTTTAAAACACTTATATGGGCTTAAAATGGCGTTTAAGAGCTTAATTTAACATCTCACTAGATTGAACGTAGTTAACTTTGTGTCTGTCAACGGTAAATCGAATTAAAGGGGCTTGCTGCTTTAGCAGTTAGCCCCTTTTTTGAGGCTTTAAGGAGTTGATAGACTAGCGGATAAAACACTTTTGCGCATGCAAAGAAAAGCACACCTGCTTTTTTTGCCTGCCCCACGGCGAGTGCGGGGTGAGTTTGAGCGGGAGCTCCCGCTCATTTATGGGGTCAAGCTGACACAGCTTGCGGGTTTGGGCGGAGCCCATATTTTGGTTTGAGTGGAATAAAAATTTTGAAAATCAGGGGGCAGGGAGCGATTCTCGCTCCCGTACTACGACCCCCCTTTTAAGTGCCGAGT
>NZ_LNUA01000018.1 GCF_009764355.1 Companilactobacillus bobalius
GCACTAATAGAACACCAAAAAGCACACCACTCAACACCAAAAAGCACACCACTCAACACCAAAAAGCACACCACTCAACACCAAAAAGCACACCACTCAACACCAAAAAAATAAAAATCACTTTACTTTAGTGTTAATTAGTAATAGAGTGTATTTATAAAATAAAATGTATGTTCGAAAGGAAGAAAATTTATGGTCGATAAACGCAATATGTTATGGGTCAGTGACCGTAACTTTAATAAAGAAGATTTTAAAGACCAACAATATTTTCAGGTGGCTGAACATAATGACCTAATTACTAAGGCACGTCATGATTTAAATGCCCGTGAATTGAAGATTATGGACTTTGTTGTTTCTAAGATTAAACCTGATGATAAACACTTTAATATCATTCATACGTCAATGTATGAGCTGTCTAATGTCCTTGAATTAAAGCGTAGCGGTCGTACGTACTCGCAACTTGCCCAAAATTTAGAAGACATGCGTGCTAAAAGCCTTCGTATTTATAGTGAGACGGATCGTCGTATTACTCTAACGGGGTGGTTTGAAGTTGTGCATATTTGGGAAAATGGACAACTTCAAATCAAAATCAATGAAGAATTTGCGCCATTTTTGTTGCAATTAAAAGATAAAGGGCACTACACCCAATACTTACTCGTTGATACCGTTAAACTGAAAAGTAAATATTCTATTTTGTTATACAAATTGATCCGTGAAGCTGATAAAGATAACGGTAGTTCAATTGCCATTGTTCAAGGAACGCCTGATGAGTGGAAAGAATGGTTAGGTTCGCCTGAAAGTTACACCTATGGACGTTTAAAAGATAAAATATTAAACCCAGCTATTGCAGAAATTAACCTTGAAATTGATGATATGGACTTATCTTTATTTCAAGCACGCCGTGGTCGTGAGGTAGTTCAAGTCGAAATTCACAATAATTTTATTCGTAACCCACGTTTTTAATATAAGGGGGGAAATGATGTTCATAATAAAAAGAGGGATACCGCCCTAGCCTCCACAGCTCACGGTATCCCTAAATTTAGCAAAACAACCAACCATTTGAAAGGAAGTTTCACTATGAAGAATAGTATCACAAAAATAAGTCTAGTTGTATCAGTTATCAGTCTGTTGGTAGTGGGTTTTCTTGCGCTACAAATGCATGAACTCACCACAATTACAACGAGTTCACACAAATTTAACTTATAAGTTATGTCTTTTGAACCTTGAGTGAGAATGTAGTCGAGTACTAGGCATGAGAATTTTTTGTAGGTTTCAAAAAATATTACCCGTTCTTGACGGAATGAACGACTGAAAACCGAAGTTAGTTACATATTATATGTACGAAGGCATTTCATTTACACAAGATTCTTGACGCTACCATAGCTAATGAATATTCGACTAGATTGCCAAAGCGATCAAAACCTCTTCTAACACGATTAAGCGCCAAAGTATCCGACTTACCCAATAACTCCTTGTCATCATCTTTTAGATTAACGGCCTTGAATTCATCTTTGAAACTAGCCACTTCTTGACCACTCTCTTGGAGTATTTTGTAGAGTGATTTGTGACGCAAATCTTTCAATTCATTTTGAATCGCAACATTTGGAAGATAGTGTTCAAAAATTATGAACGGCTTATCATCCAGTGAATAAAGACGTTTAATATACAAAACCTGTTGCTTACCAGATTCCTCAAAAGGAGTTCCCTTTGGCGAAACTAATTTGATCTGTAGAATCTTCTTAGTTAAATCACCGTGTTCATCGACAATAGATGAGAATGATCTGGCTTTTGATAATTTATTGAACAAGTTGTTGCTAATAACCGTCGTTCCGATTCCACTTTTCTTAACCAAATAACCCTCACTGACTAGTAATTCAACCGCATTACGGACCGTGATTTTGCTGACATTATACATTTTCTCTAATTCGTTCTCTGTTGGTATAAGGTTTCCTACTTCATACTTACCTGATAAAATATTCTTTTTAATATCACTGGCAATTCTCTGATATAAACTTCCTGCTATCATTTTATTATCTCCATGGTTCATCTATATTAATTATTATGTATTCTTACATTATAATATATGTAACGGCTGTTAAATAACAGCAATTAAATTTAAGGAGCATCTCATGAAATCATACCCCGATCCGAATTCAATCTATCCCAACCCCAATATCAAAGAAATGGTCTACATCAAAAATACAATCAAATCCCCAAATATTATCGTGGGCGACTACACGTATTACGATGATAAATCTGAACCAGAGAATTTTGAAAAACACGTCACTCACCATTACGAATTCCTAGGTGACAAACTAATAATCGGCAAGTTCTGTTCAATTGCCCAAGGTATCGAATTCATTATGAATGGTGCAAATCACGTGATGAAGGGCATTTCAACTTACCCATTTAATATTCAGGGTAACGGTTGGGAAGCCAACACACCTACTCTAGATGACTTACCTCTAAAGGGCGATACGACAGTCGGTAACGACGTATGGTTTGGTCAAAATGTCACTGTTCTACCCGGTGTTCATATTGGTGATGGTGCCATAATCGGTGCAAACAGTCTTGTAACTAGCAATGTGGAACCATACTCAATCGTTGGCGGTAATCCTGCCAAACTAATTAAACAAAGATTCTCTGATGATATGATTAATGAACTAGAAAAGCTGCAATGGTGGAATAAGGATATCGACTGGATAACTGCCCATATCAAAGAACTTACTGTTAATGAATTATCATTGGATAAGATCAAAGAATGGACAAAATAAGTATTTACAAAAAAGGTCCTCGCATTTAATAAAATGCGAGGACCTTTTTATAATTATTTATCACTTCAAGAATTGTAATCTAACAGCGTTTAATACCGCTATAACGGTGACACCGACATCGGCAAATACTGCTTGCCACATGCCTACGAAACCGAAGGCTCCCAGAATTAAGAACAAAACTTTGATCCCTATGGCAAAACTAATATTCTCCATAACTATTTTTCTAGTCACCTGAGCAATTTTAATCGTCTTAGAAACCTTGGAAGGTTCGTCACCCATAATAACAATATCGGCCGCTTCAACTGCAGCATCACTACCAAGACCGCCCATGGCGAACCCGATATCAGCCGTCGTTAATACTGGCGTATCATTGATACCATCACCAATAAAGGCCACTTTTTTATTTTTCTTCTTAGATGTTGCAAGTAATTTTTCAACAATATTAACCTTATCTTCAGGTAACAAGTCAGTATAGACATTGTCTAACTTAAGCTTATCCGCAATCGATCTACCAACTATGGCATTATCACCAGTCAACATGGCACTCTTAATCCCACGTTGATGTAATAATTCAATTGCATCCTGTGCATCTGACTTAGGCTCATCGGCAATCACAATGCTACCCATAAACTTACCGTCAACACTGACATAAACAACCGTACCAATTCCATTATCTCTGATGAAATTAATTCCTGACATTGCCTTATCATTACCTACTACAACTTGTTTGCCATCGACTATAGCCTTCAAACCATGACCAGCATGTTCGTTCGCATCTGTGACCTGATACTGACTCATATCGTCGTTATAAGCTTTGATAATCGACTGCGCGATTGGATGCGTAGAATTCTGTTCCGCTGCAGCCGCAATACCTAATAAATCTTGTCTCTTAACTCCAGCTACAGGTTCAATTTTAACAACTTCAAATTGCCCCTTTGTCAAAGTACCAGTCTTGTCAAAGGCTACTGTATCAACACTATTCAAGGCTTCAAGATAACTGCTACCCTTTACTAGTACACCTTGTTTAGATGCTGCTCCAATCCCGCTGAAGAAACTCAGTGGAACTGAGATAACTAGAGCACAAGGACACGAGATAACTAAGAATACCAAGGCACGTGAGATCCATTCACCCCAGTTGCCAGTAAACAGTGACGGAATTATTGCTAGTGCAACTGCCATAGCAACTACGATCGGCGTATAGATTTTGGCAAAACGTGTAATGAACTTCTCTGCCGGAGCCTTTTTATTGCTTGCATTTTGGACCATATCCAATATTTTGGCAACTGTAGAATCACTATATATCTTTGTGACCTTAATCTCCAAAGTACCGTTTTGATTGATAGAGCCACTCATGGCGGCATCGTTTTGATAAATACTACGAGGCATCGATTCACCTGTTAAAGCTGATGTATCAACCATCGATTGTCCAGACACGACCGTCCCATCTAAGGGAATCTTCTCACCAGGTCTAACAATAATAATCTGTCCAACTTGAACTTTAGATGGATCAACTTTCTTAGTACCTGAAGCCATTTTTATAGTCGCAAAAACTGGTTTAACTTCCAATAATGCTGAAATAGATTTTTTAGAATTATTTGTCGCAATATCTTCAAATAAGTTACCTACTTCATAGAAGAACATGACCGCGACAGCTTCCGGATACTCTCCTAAAATCAGAGCACCAACCGTTGCAATTGTCATTAAGAAATTTTCGTCAAAAATTTCACCATGAAAAATATTTTTAACTGCTTTTAAGACGATACTTCCGCCAATAACGAAGTAACCCATGAAATAAAGGACGATATTAATCGGTTCACCGAATATTCCTATGAATCCAGCAATCATAAATACAGCTGAAATAACTAATTTCCATAGTCTGACAGTGGATTCATGATCTAATTTATGTTTTGATTTCGTTTGCTTATTTTTTACTTGATATTCGGATTGGACATTGTACGATTTCATTAGAAACATCCTCCCTACAATTGTGTAAGTGTTTACATGAATATATGAGCATTCATTCATATTTCATCTATAATATAATATATCCTACAGGGAAATTCAATGATTTGTAGAAAAAAGGTGAAGTATTATGGTAGAAAAAGATTTTTCAGAACAAGAACATCAAGCTGCTCTGAATCATTTGAAGGAAAGTATTCCTGCCAATGAAGAATTAGAATCAATGGTCAACATTTTTAAGGCTTTTGGCGATATGACCCGTGTAAAAATTATCCTGGCATTGTCAAAAACACCCTTGAGTGTTGGCGAAATCGCCGATACTTTGGACATGAGTCAATCATCAATTTCCCATCAACTAAGTCTATTACGTCAATTAAATCTTGTTACGAGTGTGCGACACGGTCGAAATATTCATTATCGATTAAGTGATCAACACATAATCACGATTTTTGGACAGACAAAAGATCACATTATTGAAGACGAAAACGACTGATACTACTGACTTCCGATTATATGTACGAAGGCATTTCATTTACACAAGATTCTTGACGCTACCTTTTAATGATTTACATATTTTAAAACCAGATTGGAAAATTATTAAACGAACTTCCGATAGAGCTATTGTTTTTATGTTATTAAGTGATGAAGAAGAATGGGGCAAAATTCATAGAAATTCTAGAACGAAATATAAAAATTTGATTAAAGAAATATCCCCAATTGATTTAACGGAATTAATGAAATCGACTTTGAAAGAGAACGAAAAACAATTGCAAAAGCAAATTAATTTTTGGCAACGTAAATTTAGACTTGGGAAGTGAAAAAAACAATGAGAACTGAAAAAGAGATTTTAAATTTAGTTTCTGAATTTGCTTATCAACGAAGCAATGTAAAAATTATTACTCTCGAGGGTTCAAGAACTAATGAAAATATAAAAAAAGATAAGTTTCAAGATTATGATTTTTCGTTTTTCGTATCAGATATTGAGTGTTTCATACATGAAGAGAGTTGGTTAAGTTTATTTGGAGAATTATTGTTCATACAGAAACCAGAAGATATGGAATTATTCCCTCCTGATTTAGATTATGGTTATAGTTATATAATGTACTTTAAAGATGGCATAAAAATGGATATTACATTAATTAATTTAAAAGATTTAAATCGTTACTTTAATGACTCTGATGGTCTTGTAAAAATTTTAGTTGATAAAGATAATTTAGTGACTCAAGAAATTGTTCCAGATGACTCAAATTATTGGTTAAAAAAACCAACAGAACGAGAATTTCATGATTGCTGCAATGAGTTTTGGAGTGTTTCAACGTATGTAGCAAAGGGCGTTTTTAGAAGAGAAATATTATTTGCTTTAGATCATTTCAATAATATTTTACGTCCTGAATTATTAAGAATGATGTCTTGGTATATTGGTTTTAATAAGGGTTTTGATTTTAGTTTGGGAAAGAATTATAAGTTTATAAACAAATATTTAACTGATAAAGAATTCAATATGTTTTTAGCTACTTTTGAGATGAATGGATATAAAAAGACATACCAATCTTTTAAGCTCTGTTGTGAATTATTTAAATATTATTCAAATAAAGTAAGTTGTTTAGGAAATTATAACTATCCACATTACGAAAAAAATATCGAGAATTTTATTCGTAATAATTATGAAAATTAATTTTATTAGCAACCACATTTTTGGGGTTCTGGTGCAAAATTAACAAAATAGTCTTTGTAATACATTGGGACGATTGTTGAACGGATCATTGTACTAATAATTCGATTAGTGATTGTGACGACGAAAAACCAAAGAGACTTGGTTCTCTTTGGCTTACTTTATGTAGTTGATGCATGACTTCAATCCCACTTAGCGTTTTTAGCGCAGTTCGTAGTGATTGAAAACCGCTTGATTTTACTAAGACGTGTTTAATTAACCGATGATCTTGTTCAATCAAATTATTACGATATTTAGAACATTGGTGATTTGCTTTCACCAATAAGCCGTCTTTAATTACTTGTTTAATAGCCTTTAAAGTGCCAGCATATTGATCAGTAACCAGACAATCAGGACGACCATAGGTCGTCAATAAACGTTTCAAAAAATGATAGGCGGATTGATAATCACGATGTTTACGTAACTCAAAATCTAGTGTTAATCCATGACTATCAATGGCTCTATCATACTCTATCACAAGATCCAAACATCAATATTTGGCTGGCTAGACTGCTTCCTATTCTTATTATTTTTATTGTGTTCTTTTCTCTGCAATGGATAATCAACACATTTGAAAAGGAACCTTATAAATTTTAGTTATTATATTGGGCTGAAACCCTTGCTACAAGCGTGAGACGCTTGCCCTGTTCGGGGAGAACTCTCCATGAAATGGTCTGCTGGAAAGCTCCTGCTGAAAGCATGCGTCAAGTGCAAAATTTGTCTTGATGAAATCATGCTTATTATGCAAAATAATTCGGCAGACAGCCCCCGTCGGGTAGACGCCATTTGCGGAATAAATCAGCAAATGGCATACGCAACGATTGGTAAAAAGTGGCTAGCATATAGCTAGTCATTTTGCCGTGAGTTTGCGTAGCTAGGGGGTCAAGGGGCGAGCGCTAGCGTCCCCTTTGCAAGCACCACATCAGACACGTAAGTGGCTAGCATGTGGGTTGCTTGCCAAACCCCGTGAATTGATTTATTATGTGAGTAGAAACCCTAAGGGTTTCACGAGCTTAATCAATCAATTCACTTGCCTGAAAGGCAAAACAAAGGGGGTGGGGTTTGTGAGCGAACAACACAATATGTCTAGCCATCTATCCGATAAACAACCCAATCGGAAAGACAGTCGGCAAATCAATTTTAGAGTGAGCGAGCAGGACTATTTAAAGCTTTCGCAATCTGCGAAAACTTTAAATATGTCCGTGCCTGCTTTTGTCAAAAAGAAGGCACAGGGGGCGCGGATCGTTGCCCCTAAGATTGGCGCAAAAGAAGCGCAAGAGTTAGCCCGTCAATTAGCAAAAATTGGGGGTAATCTCAACCAATTAACAAAACACGCCAATCAGGGGGGCAACGTCCCCGCCCAAGCATTGCAGGAACTTCAAAGTGAGGTGGCAAAGATATGGCAACAACTCACATAAAGCGGTCTGCAAGTGCGTCACGGCTTGTCAATTATGCCGAAAAACGTGCGGTCTTAAAGGACGGACTAAACCTTGATGTGAACTATGCTAAAAGTCAATTTAAACAAGTCCGTGAAGTGTACGGTAATCAAGGTAAAACACAAGCCTATGCTAGTCGTATTTCGTTTAGTCCAAAGGAATTTGACCCTAAAAACGAAATCGACCAGAAAAAAGCTCTCGATATTGCCAAAGAAGTGTATCAAAAGACTTATCCTAATCAACAGGTGGCGCTATATGAACATGCTGATACGGACGCCTTACATATTCACGCTGTCATTGGGGCAATTGACTTGGAAACTGGCAAGAAAATGCATGGAAATTGGCAAGAATATCGTGAAAAGCTCGTTCATAACACCGATGAAATCGTACAAAAACATGGACTAGAAGTAACACACACTGACCCTGAACGGTATGAAAAGCGTTCTATGGCCGAAATCAAAATGCAAGACCGCGGACAACCGACTTGGAAAGACCAAATCAGACAAGCAGTTGATAGTACCATGTCTAATCAGCTTATATGCGATTTTCAGACGTTTAGAGACGATTTAAAGCAAAAAGCAATAGATGTATGGGAACGAGGTAAAGACCTTACCTATCAGCTAACAGGGACGAATTATAAGGCTCGTGGTAATAAACTTGGCACAGCTTACGAAAAGGAGGCAATTTACAATGAGTTGGAAAGACGTACCAGAGACCCAGATACAAACAGATTTAACAGCGCTCAACCAGACCCTGAAAGAAATCAGGAACTATCAGGGCACACAAATTCAACTACAAAGCAAACAACAAATCGAACTGACCGAACAGCTGACACAAATCGAACAAACCAGCCAAAAGGTCAATCAAGCCTTTCAAGAGACCTTGAACAATTTAGAGAACAGCAAAGAAACCAGCAGAGAACGATTAGTCGCTCTGCTCAAAGACGCTCAAAATCAGTTCAACGAACAAACAAAGACGGTCAATCGCAAAACAATCGACGAATTGCAACAGATAAACAGTCTGCAAAAGAGCAACAACACCACGTTGAAAGCCCTAAACGACAGCCTAAACCAAACCGTTCAAGGGACTATGGACCAAGTCGCTAATCGTTTATCTACCGAAATTGACCGTACACATAAACATATGAGTTGGTATGAGATTAAAAATTATCTGTACGCGGTTATTCCGACTGGGTTGCTCTCAGGGCTCGTATTTTGGCTTCTGACGCATTTCTTTGCTTAACAGGTGTATTTTATGAAATTATCTTTAAAATGGCTTAGAATGCAAAATATTGATGAATTAGCTAGGTGTCGACGCACTATTTAACTGTCTGTCAACGGTAAATCGAATTAAAGGGGCTTTCTGCTTTAGCAGTTAGCCCCTTTTTGAGGCTTTAAGGAGTTGATAGACTGGCGGATAAAACACTTTTGCGCATGCAAAGAAAAGCACCCTTGCTTTTTTTGCCTGCCTAACGGCGAGTGATTAGGTGGTCAAGCGAACTTCGCTTGTGGGTTTGGGCAACGCCCAAGATCTTTTTATGTAACGACCATAGGGAGGCGCAATGAGCAAAGCGAATGAAGTTAAATGTGAGAGCTTGTCTCTCACTCCTTTTGTTTGTGTTGTTTTGTTTTATTGAATTGCGCTCACAAACATAGCGCTACGCGCGCACCTAATTTATTAATAATTCTATTAATACTTCTAAATACTTAGGGAAAAAGGAATGGCTTTATATCAACGTTTATAGCACTAATAGAACACCAAAAAGCACACCACTCAACACCAAAAAGCACACCACTCAACACCAAAAAGCACACCACTCAACACCAAAAAGCACACATCACTTTACTTTAGTGTTAATT
>NZ_LNUA01000019.1 GCF_009764355.1 Companilactobacillus bobalius
GTAAAGGGCATTTAACGACGAAACTGGCTAAAATAAGTAAACAGGTAACGTCTATTGAATTAGACAGTCATCTATTCAACTTATCGTCAGAAAAATTAAAACTGAATACTCGTGTCACTTTAATTCACCAAGATATTCTACAGTTTCAATTCCCTAACAAACAGAGGTATAAAATTGTTGGGAATATTCCTTACCATTTAAGCACACAAATTATTAAAAAAGTGGTTTTTGAAAGCCGTGCGTCTGACATCTATCTGATTGTTGAAGAAGGATTCTACAAGCGTACCTTGGATATTCACCGAACACTAGGGTTGCTCTTGCACACTCAAGTCTCGATTCAGCAATTGCTTAAGCTGCCAGCGGAATGCTTTCATCCTAAACCAAAAGTAAACAGTGTCTTAATAAAACTTACCCGCCATACCACAGATGTTCCAGATAAATATTGGAAGCTATATACGTACTTTGTTTCAAAATGGGTCAATCGAGAATATCGTCAACTGTTTACTAAAAATCAGTTTCATCAAGCAATGAAACACGCCAAAGTAAACAATTTAAGTACCATTACTTATGAGCAAGTATTGTCTATTTTTAATAGTTATCTATTATTTAACGGGAGGAAATAATTCTATGAGTCGCTTTTGTAAATGTTGGAGAAAGAGAATAAATCGCTTAAAAACGAAATTAAGGGCATTTACAGAGGTTTTAATCAGTTTATGGAAAATACCCTTGGTGCAACTGTTGGACAAGCTAAAAAGCTCATGAATAACCTTGTGAGCGAAATTAAAGAGTTTGTAAAAGGTGGAGAGTTTGAAAAAATTCATAGAAATGAAACTCGAACACGAGATAGAGATGAATTAAGTCGTTAGAAGCTCATATTTGCGTTTTAAGGCGTTTTAAATCAATTCGAGTATATTTATACCTGTTTGGTCTTTTCGTCGGCATAAGCGTTAAAAATGGCAATAGAAAAAGCTGCAAGGGCGAACGTAGTGAGTGCATTTACCCTTGCAGCTTTTTTTGTTGTCATTTAGCTTTTGCATAGACGACGGAAAGCCAACAGGTGTGAATGTTTAGCTACTTTTCAGAGGCATGATCAAACGCATTGCGTTTGTGGGTGTGGGCAACGCCCGCGGTTTTATTAGTTTTTAGGAATTGGGAAGCAAACTGGGGGGAGATTTTGAAAAAATCGACCAACTCATGGGGGCACTACGACACCCCCCATGTGTCCATTGTCCATTGTCCAAATAGATAAAAAGATTAAATGTCTTGTAAATACCTTTATATGAACGTTTTAAGCACCTATTTCGAGGTGAAAAAAAGTTTTTTGTAAAATCTTGTATTCCTGTCGTATGTATAATATAATTACAGTGTAAAAGAGATTTTGAAGAGAATTGAGGTGTATTTTGTGGTTGAAGTTGAGAAGAAAAAAGTGACTTTATCTTTACCTGTTGAATCGAATGACAAACTAGAAAAAATGGCACAAAAATATGGAATGACTAAATCAGGTTTGGTTACATTTTTAATTAATCAAGCTGATGATAAGGGGACTATTTTTAAATAAAAAAAGCCCTGCTAGGAAGATAGCAAGGGCTCGCAAGATTTGGTTTTCTTTGATTTCGCAACTCAAGTTTATCAAATTTTCCCTTGTTTTCCTAGTAGAGTAACTAGGAAGGTGTAGAAAAATATGGAAAATGAAAATAGAACAGATTGGGCATTGCCTAGAAAGAATTTAAATCCAAAAACTAAACAGCCTTATAAGCGAGGTCGTAACTGGTGGATTGTTGTTTATCCTGAAAGTTTGCCAGAGAATTGGAAAGAGATTATTTCAACTGAACCTGTGGCAATTAGTCCATTACATGATAAAGATGTTAATGCAGACGGAACAAAGAAAAAGCCGCATTATCATATAGTTTTTAATTACAAGGGCAATAAATCATTTGAACAAATGGACGAAATGGCAAGAGCTTTAAGGGCACCGATTCCTGAAAGAATAAGTGGTTTAACTGGTGCTGTTAGATATTTAACGCATATGGATAATCCTGAAAAGTATCAATACGATAATACAGAAATACAAGTGTTTGGTGGATTTGACCTTGAAAGTTGTTTAGCGTTATCTACTGGTGATAAAAGACAAGCGTTAAAAGAAATGCTTGGTTTTATTTCGGATAACAATATTATGCATTTAAAAGATTTTGCTGATTATTGTATGTCTGACCGAGCTCCTGCTGGTTGGTTCGAATTGCTAACAGAGAGGAATACTCTTTTTATAAAAGAGTACATAAAATCGAATTGGCAAAAAGAAAACCAAGTTTATAAAGAGTGAGGAATTAAATAAAAAATATGCCCCCTGCTGAAAAGCCAAGGGGGTTATTTTTTTGTGTTTTAAGAGTTGGATTACATGAGCCAACTCTTTGTTTTTTGTATCAGCTAATTGCACCATAAGGGTGCGCTGATACTCGGCTCAAAAGAGCCGAATAAGCCGTCTGCAAGACCCCTCGGCGAGCCCACCTTTACGAAGTAAAGTATAGTGGGTTATACTTTACATGGAAGCTGTCCCGAAGTTAGGAGTGTTTATATGTCATTTGTAGTGGCGAGAATGCAGAAGGTAAAATCAGGAAATTTAGTTGGGGTAGGTAATCATAATCAGAGAAATACAGACAATCATTCCAACAAAGATATTGATGTTGAACGGTCACATTTAAATTATGATTTGGTCAATCGGACAGAAAATTATAAACGAGATATTGAGCAATTTATTAACGACAACAAATCAAGTAGTCGTGCTGTCAGAAAAGATGCTGTATTAATAAACGAATGGATCATAACTTCTGACAACCAATTTTTTAAAGATAAAGATAGTAAAGAAATTAAAGATTATTTTGAAGTTGCTAAATCATATTTTTCAGAAAAATTTGGTGATGAGAATATCCGCTATGCTCAAGTTCACTTAGACGAAACGACACCGCATATGCACTTAGGAATTGTGCCGTTTAATGACGAACACAAGCTATCAGCAAAGACTGTTTTTAATCGTCAAGCCTTACAAGCGGTACAAGACGAATTGCCAAAGTATTTAAATGAGCGTGGTTTTGAGCTTGAACGTGGCGAAAAAGGGTCAGAGCGTAAAAATTTAACAGTGCCTGAATATAAAAAGGCAAAGGATGAATTAAAAGAGCTGACTACCACGCTGGAACAGCGGAAGTCAGAAGTTTTAGCGTTATCGAACGATAAAACACCAACAATCAAGAAAGAAAGTTTAGATTTAAAAGACGAAACGAAAACGGTCAAAGTACCAAGTGGCGAAACCATTGGTATTGGTAAGTTGCGACATGAATTTACGAAAAATGAAGAACGAAAAACAGGAAATGTGATTATCCCTGAAGATAAATTAAATGCCTTAATACAAGGCTATGAAGATTTATATAAATCGAATGAGAAACTAAAGAAATATGCGGAAACTGATTTACCTAAGCGGATTGACTATGTAAAAGAAAAATACAAGGAAGTAGTGCGTGATTTCAACGATTTAGCAGATAGATATAATAATAATCTAGAGAAAATTGATTCGTTGGAGAAAGAGAATAAATCGCTTAAAAACGAAATTAAGGGCATTTACAAAGGGTTTAAAGAGTACTTTAAAGATTCTAAGCAAGTTACAACTGAACAGGTTAAAACGCTTGTTAGTGGCGTTTTAGACAAAGTAAAAGAATTTGTAAAAGGTGGAGAATTTGAAAAAATTCATAGAAATGAAACTCAAACACGAGATAGAGATGAATTAAGTCGTTAGAAGCTCATATTTGCGTTCTAAGACGTTTTAAATCAATTCGAGTATATTTACACGTGATTATTACTTTTCGTCGGCATAAGCGTTTAAAATGGCTATAAATAATAAAGACAAGGGCGAACAACGTGAGCAACGTTTACCCTTGTCTTTTTATTTTAGGCATTTAGCTTTTGCTGAGCGACGAAAAGTAATTACGTGATAAAGCTACTTTTCAGAGGCATGATCAAACGCATTGCGTTTGTCAGGGGTGGGCGGAAGCCCACGGTTTTTAAAAGGGTTTTTGCGGAGCAAAATACCCTTTTCTTCTTATCTTGATACTATTAGGGGTCCCGAGCGCCTACGAGGAATTTGTATCGATAAGAAATAGATTTAAAAATTTCGCTGTTATTTTGTACATTTAACTTGACGGTGACATCTCTCTATTGTGAGTTATTAGTGGTACAGTTTTCAACCGTTTTAATTATAAAAAAGTGGTGCATTTTTAAATTGGCACAAACAGGTAACGGTTATTGCAGGTGTATTTCTTATCTATGGGTTTAACATGGATTTTATCATTAAAATCATGAGTATTGTCCGAGAGTGATTGGTCTTGCGTATGGTTAACCCTAAAGTTATGGAAATAAGACTTAGAAGCAAACTTAAGAGTGTGTTGATAGTGCATTATCTTAAAATTTTGTATAATAGGAATTGAAGTTAAATTAGATGCTAAAAATTTGTAATTAAGAAGGAGGGATTCGTCATGTTGGTATTCCAAATGCGTAATGTAGATAAAACATCTACTGTTTTGAAACAGACTAAAAACAGTGATTACGCAGATAAATAAATACGTTAGATTAATTCCTACCAGTGACTAATCTTATGACTTTTTAAACAGATAACTAAAATTACAAACAAATCGTTTAACTTCTGTATTTGTTTATAGATGTAATCACTTCAGGAGAGATTACATGAACAAAAATATAAAATATTCTCAAAACTTTTTAACGAGTGAAAAAGTACTCAACCAAATAATAAAACAATTGAATTTAAAAGAAACCGATACCGTTTACGAAATTGGAACAGGTAAAGGGCATTTAACGACGAAACTGGCTAAAATAAGTAAACAGGTAACGTCTATTGAATTAGACAGTCATCTATTCAACTTATCGTCAGAAAAATTAAAACTGAATACTCGTGTCACTTTAATTCACCAAGATATTCTACAGTTTCAATTCCCTAACAAACAGAGGTATAAAACTGTTGGGAATATTCCTTACCATTTAAGCACACAAAT
>NZ_LNUA01000020.1 GCF_009764355.1 Companilactobacillus bobalius
TAATCACGATGTTTACGTAACTCAAAGTCTAGCGTTAATCCCTGATTGTCAATGGCGCGATACAAATAGCACCATTGACCTTTAACCTTGATGTAAGTCTCATCCACTCGCCAACTTTGAGAAGCTGAATGTTTATGCCGACGCCACAACACCTGAAAGATTGGTCCGTAGTGATGAACCCAGCGCATAATCGTTGTATGATGAACAGTAATTCCACGATCACGTAAAATCTCAACGACATCACGATAACTCAAATTAAATCTGAAGTAGTAGCCAACGGCTACTAAGATGATGTCCTTTTGAAAGTGGCGTCCCTTAAAGTGATTCATGCGCGCAATCCCTCGTTTCTTGGTACCAAGTATACTAAAATCAAGTCAGCGAGGAAAATTTGCACCAGAACCCTTATTAGTTGGTTTGTTGTTCGTCCGCCGATGTGCGTCCTAACGTGCCAACACGTGTGTACGCCGATTTCAGTATATTCAAGCATTAAAATGTGGTGTCGCAGCCAGCTGGAGTGCAAGTTGGGTTGCACGTTCGAGCGAATCGTTTGTTTGTTGTTCCCAGCGGGCCGCGAGTGTGTTGGCCGGGTCGTGCAGACTAGTTAAGATATGTTGGGCGACTTGCAACGCGTGTGGTTGATGTAAACTGGTAGCCATAGTTTGTAGCGCGTCAGCTAGTTGTTCGCCTTCAGTTAGCTGTCGAGTCACTTGCATGGGGGTTTCGATGGCAACTTGTTCGTTGGCGCGCTGACCCGCCTGAATCCAATTATCCGTACTAGCTGGCACTGGTAACCAGAGCATCAGTAAAACGAACCACGTTAAGCAGGTCAGTTGGGACAGATCAACGCCCGCACCGGCCCATGGGTTCAGGTCTAAGTTACGTAATTCCAAGTATTGAATCCCATTCTGACATAGTTGTGAATGACCACCGGCATGACGCAATCGAACCTGACCGTAAAATTCCTTGGTCGCACTTAATTTTCCATTATCAACGGCCGCTTGCAGTGTTTGACAATAGTCATTTAACGACGCGTACGAGACCGTAACACCCGGCCGATTGGTATACCCGCTAGAACTGTTGCGTAAGCTTCGAACGGGCTGGGCTGGTGGCGTAAGACCAGACTGTGGCCAGCAGCGTGGTGAGCAGCCATAAAGATACGTCAGTAGCCAGCGATAGTGCAAATAATTCTGCGCAATGTGCAGGTAACAGCGATTTTGAAAGGTAGTGAAATCACGACTATCTGTCTGGGCCTGATACAATCCCATCATCAGACTAGCCGCTAAGCTCACATTACAGTGAACACCTGACAACATTTGACGTCGTCGGCCATAGCGGTGAGCAAGTCCTTGTCGATAGGCGACAGCGGCCGCATCCAACTTAGCAATTGGAATATCCCGGTCTTCTCGTGGAAGTGTGGGCAGCATGCTTAGCGGCCAAATCAGTTCAGGCAGAAGCCTTTGCCGGACTTGTTGTGTGAGCATCGTTAAGGCGTGCAACGCAGCAACCGCACTTGCTTGCGGTTGGGTGACTAACTCCAACTGTGTCTCCGCAAAGTCCCGTTGCAGGCCGGACAACTCGATGATAAGTGTTGGTGATAATGCCGTATCCGCCAAATGACCGGTCACCGTTACCCGCTGGCCTTCCCGTTCCAGCCCAATCTGAACAATCTGTGCATTGATCAACGCCGTATTTTCCATTAATAATTGTTGCCACTCCATCCACTCACCTCGCTGATTCAATCTAAATTTATCGTAGCATAGTCCCGACCTTGGTTCACTGATTATGACCTATTATTTAGCTGACTTACCATTACGAAATGAGTTTCCGCGCGTCCCTGCTTGATCATCCAAAGGATCAAAAAAACGAGTACCCAGTATTACCGGGTACTCGTTTTTAGGGTAATAATATCGGGTCTAGAATTTTTGGTGTTGGAAA
>NZ_LNUA01000021.1 GCF_009764355.1 Companilactobacillus bobalius
GTATTTCCATTCCAAAAGTACTAGGCCCTAATTTAAAAGTAAGCAGTAAATAACCGACCGTATTTCCTGTGGCCGCCATATGGATTATGATTACCTCATCAAATAAATTGGTGAGGTGTTTTTGATGGATGAACAACCAGAAATCGTGCAAGTGAAAGTCGGTCGGACAACAGAAGCCCCAGCTTCTGGACCCGTCAAAGCGCTACAAATCAAAGTTGATGGCAATAAATCAGTTATTGTTTACAACCATGTCAACGGGTATATCCTCGATGCCGTCATGAAGGCGGTGTTCCCACATGATCATTGATACCAGCAAAATCGAACAAATCTACCTAGTTTGTGGTAAGACTGATTTGCGAAAAGGTATCGATGGACTCGCGGGTATCGTCCAGGAGCAGTACGATTTGGATCCATACTCGCAAGCACTGTATCTCTTTTGTGGTACACGCAAAGACCGCTTCAAAGCCCTCTATTGGGATGGCGACGGCTTCTTACTATTATATAAACGGTTAGAAAATGGCCATCTACAATGGCCGACCAATCAGCTTGCAATTCGCAGATTGGACCCGCGTCAGCTTGTTCGCTTATTGAGTGGTTGGGCGTTAGATTCGACGGTTCATAAAGTCTGCCCTCCAGGACATTGAAAGTGCTTTCTAGTTTGGAAAATGAGTGGTAAACTCAATGATAATAATCTTACATCAAGGAGGTGACACCCATGGCAGAATCAGAAAAGGATCAAATCATTCGCAAGCTCAAAGCAGAAAATAAGGGGCTTCAGGAACAGATTGCCTATCTTAGGCGAAAACTATTTGATCATAAATCCGAAGTATTAAATCCTAATCAAACGTCACTATTTGAGAAAGAAAATAGTGTTTTTAACGAACCAGAGCAAACTGGAGACCAAAGCAGCTCCGCGTCAAATCAAGTACGGCCAAAGAAATCAAAGAAAAAGACGCGGCGAGAAAAAGTAGATTCAAAGGTCCCAGTACGCGTAACCATCATTAAAACAGCTGATGGTAAATGTCCAGCAGGACATTCAGGCATCAAGCCGATTGGGACAAGATACGTCCGAGAAGAATTTCATTTCATTCCTGCCCGTGCATATCTGGAGAAAATCTACGAGCAAACTTATAAGTGTGAACAATGTGCTCATGATACGGCAACATCTGGTTTGTTCAAGCCATTGGTGCCACCGGCCTTGTTCCCACATAGTTTGGCTTCGGTCTCCCTAGTGGCAGAAATTATACATGATAAATTTGTCTTGGGGGTACCGCTATATCGGCAACTATCTGGGATTCGTCGTTTAGGTTATCAGACATCAGAAGCTACCTTGGCTAATTGGGTTAACAAATCTGCTCAACAGCTATTACCCCTCTATGAGGAAATTCATTGGCACTTGTGCTCGGCTCATCACCTGCAAGGTGATGAAACTCCAATCGAAGTTCTGAGAGAACCTGGTAAAGCCGCGACATCAAGGTCTTACATGTGGGTGGCGCGAACACCAATCAAACAACCAAATCCCATTGTCTATTATGCTTATGGTACCACACGTTCTGGTGTCTTTGCCCAATCCTTGTATGAAGGATATCTAGGCGTTTTACAATGTGATGGGTATAGTGGGTACAACCTACTTGGAAATAGCGTTCACCGCACAGGTTGTTGGGCTCATGTTCGGCGTAAGTTCTATGATGCATCTCAGTCACATATCAAGGGAGCTGACAATCTGCTTCACTTGATTGACGAGATGTTCGCCCTAGAACGGGAATGGCAAGCCTATTCACCACGAGTACGTCGTCGGCGACGTCGTAGTCGCTTGAGAAAAGTTCTCAAACGCTTTTGGCGTCTGATTGATCGTACCGAGGTCTTACCACAGTCTCGTCTAGGCAAGGCCATCGTCTATGCTCAAAAGCAGCGGCCGTATCTCGACCGGATTATCAATGATGGTGCCATTGATTGGAGCAATAATGCGGCTGAGCGTAACATGAAGAGTCTGGTGATTGGGCGAAAAAACTGGTTGTTCAGCACAAGTACGCAAGGCGCTGAAGCAACCGCTATTTGGATGACGTTTATTGAAAGCGCCAAGGCCAATCATATAGATCCGCGTCAATATTTGACGGATTTATTAAAAGCTTCAACGATTCTGCCAGCATTTCCAAAATCGGAAGAGTTGGAGGCTTATTTGCCATGGAATTATCGAAGACAGCAAAATATGGGCCAACGGAAAGACAATAATGAGGCCCAGGCGACGACGTTCGCCGCATAAACTGAAAAAGGAAAAGAGTGTTCTAAACTTCTCAAAAATCGAGAAGTTTAGAACACTCTTTTTGTATTGGAAATAATCTGTAAAACATAAATCAACACGGTCTGTTATTTACTGCTTACGTACTTAAAAAGCTAAGAAACTATTTGCCACCATATTTTCATATGAATATCTAAAATTTGAAAGTTTAATATTGCATACTTAAAAGGACAGCAGGTTTCCCCCTGCTGTCCTTTTAAGTACGCCGACAAAAATATTTTTCTTGGCTTCCCACACTGTTAACTACTTAATCGGTAAAAGCGGCTATTCCTGACCATCACTAATTTTAATATTCGTGGTAATAATATCAGCATCATCAGCAATGACCTTCTGAATATGGTTAGCATGAATGTATCCACTGATTGGATTCTTCACACTTTCAATCGTTGAATTTACTTCGGCATTGATATTCGTGCAGTATTCAAACGCTAGATTAGTATTTACTAATACACAATTTTCAAGCGTAATGTTATCCATATAACAGAATCCTTGATCACTTTCAATTGTGCAATTAACTAGTTTAATGTTTGAAGAATTCCAGCCAAAATATTCTCCCACAATTTTTGAATCATAAATCGTGACATTCTCACAATTCCAGAAAGCATCCTTGGTAATCAAAGTTGAATCATGGATCTCAACATTTTTAGCCCCGTCAAAGCCATAATTACCAACCAAACTAAGCTTATCAACTATAATATTATGACTATTCATACAAAAATAGTTACCAGCGGCCTCCACTGTGGACATGTAAATGTCACTACAATTCCAAAGTGTTTCATCTGCATTAGAAAAATGCACATGTTTTAATCTAATCTGGTTGGATTTTCTAAACGATTTTGGTGCCTGAAAAGTACTGTTCATAATTTGAATATCACTGGTGTACCAAATACCCGAACGGGCCATTTCTTCAAAAATGGTGTCATTAACCAACACTTTCTCACTATACCACAATGGATATTTCCACTTAAAAATGGCTTGTACTAGTTCAATATTAGTACTCTCTTTAAGGGGCGACTCACCGTCTCCAAACGTCGAATTTTCAATTCTTAAATCATGTGCTTTGAACAAAGCGCGTTCACCAGTTAATAATTGTTGTTTTACATCTTTCATAAATATCATCACTTTTAAAATTTGTTTTTTTGCTTCAAGTCGTCTAAACTTCTGGCCAACTCTGCATTTTGTTGTTTTAAATTTTCAATTTCAGATTGAGTATGGTCATGTTCAGCCTTACCTTCTTTTTTTCCCTGACCATGCATGCCTTTCATCATAAAAAGCATCATCAGCGGGCATAACAGAACCAGGGCATAATAGGCTAATGTCGAAATTAGTTGTAACATTTTATTTAACTCCTCGGTGTTTTAAGTTATCCAATTCTTGTTTCATTTTTGCATTCTCTAGTCTGAGATTTTCGTATGCGTCCTTACCTGAATCTTGGTTCGCATCACTATGGTCCATCTCGCATCCCATGGAACCAGATTCGCCATCAGTGTTTTTATGACCACGCATCATCCCCAAGTGCATTACACCCATTAGAACGAGCGCTATTATTACGCCATAACTTTGAATAAATTGAATCATTTAAATCGCTCCTCACTATAAGATTAATTTTCATGCAATGCTGCCCCATTGTATAAATCGATTTTTCTCACGCCAAAACGTCGATAAAGAATGAAGATCAGGCCCGTTATGAACAGTCCTAAAGAAAGTAGTTGCGAGATTCGAACTGATCCGACCATCAAGCTGTCGGTCCGCATTCCTTCAATTACGAAGCGTAATAATCCATACCAGACTAAGTAGAACCCGAAAATTTCTCCTCGCAGAAGACCTTTAATGCGGTGCCTGAGTAGTATCACAATAATGAAGCCTAATAAAGTTCCCATACTTTCAAAAAGGAAGGTTGGTTGTCGATAAGACCCAGATATAAACATTTGTTTCCGGAACACTTCTGGCAACCAGTTCAAATTAGTTGTTATTGCACCGTAAGCTTCTTGATTAACGAAGTTTCCCCATCTACCAATAGATTGGCCTAGTAAAACTCCCGGGATAGCAACATCCAATAAATCTAAAGGGTTGATCTTTTTTCTGTAACTAAAGATTAAAAGCACAATCGTTCCGGCAATTAAGCCACCATAAATCGCACCGCCGCCTTCCCAAAGCGCAATTATTTCATTTGGATGTTGCTTGTAATACCCCCATTCAAAAAGAACGTAGTAGGTTCGCACACCAATCAAACTAAATGGCACTGCCCATATCATAAAATCAGTTATATCATCAGTAGTTAGATGTCTTCGTGGCGCCTCTTTAGAAGCTAACCAGATTCCAATCAGCATCCCCGCTACGATGATAAGGGCATACCAGCGAATTCTCAGCGGCCCTAGCCTTAACGCCACTGTATCAATACTTGATAGAGCCAAATCCATAACACCTCTCCTTTCTTAGTAAATCCATTGTAAAAAAACAATGTGCAGAACTTGTGCAGATTTAAAATTTAATCTACACCGTTCTGCACATTTATAATTAGTCATAGGGCAGCTCAATTGTAAAAGTCGTGCCTCCATGTTGCTTACTTTTAACCGAGATATTTCCATCATGGAGCTTAATAATATCCTGAACGATCGTTAAACCTAGCCCAACTCCACCAGTCTTTCTAGTCCGTGATTTATCAACGCGATAAAAATGTTCAAATATATATGGTAAGTCGGCTGCATCGATGCCCTCACCCTCGTCAGAAATTTGAATGCTAAAAGATTTTGGAGATTGTTCGATATCAATACTGATGGTTGAGTTATCAGGCGAATATTTATAAGCATTAATAACTAGGTTGATTAATACTTGTTGCATTCTAGCATAATCCAATTTTGCTTCAAATTGTTGTGAACCGATAATATTCAAATGAATGTTTTTTTGATTCAAGATTCCCGCTACTTTTTTCATTAAGTCGTCCATTAAATTGGCGATAAGGACCGAAGATTTTTTTATTGAAAAATTATGTGCTTCAAATTGAACTAACGTCATCATGTCGTCCATCAAATGAGTCAACCGTGCACTTTCATCACGAATAATACTCAGGTATTTTACCCGTTCACCTTCTGATACTGATTCCCGACTGGCGATGTCCGTATAGCCTTTTATAAAGGTTAACGGCGTTCTCAATTCATGGGTAACGGCCGCAAAAAACTCATTCCGTTCCTTTTTCGTGTGTCGGAGTTTATTAGCCATGTCTTCGATTGAATTAGCTAAGTCCCCCAATTCATCCTGACTATCTATCGATAATGCTACGGACAAGTTTCCCTGGGCAATCTTTTTCGTTTCAGACGTTATTGCTCTGATGGGTAAGGTTAAATTTTTTGCGATAGATGCGGTTGCAAAAATAGTTATCAAAAACGTTAATATAACCAAAACTATGAACACGCTAGAAAAATCAAAGACCATTTTCTGAATCTGCTTAGTAGATAAGAACATATAAACATTACCAAGCAATTTGCCCTTTTTGATGATCGGTGATTTTGATACGAGATAACTTTTTTTCATCCAGTCAGAGTGTAAAACCTCAGATTTACCCTGACTAGCACTCGTGAATTTTGCAAGATGCTTTTTCATTTTAGAATTCACCACTTGTGAAGCCATCAAAGTTTGACCATCTGGACTTTGGACAATAATTGCCATATCAGTATCCCCTTTTTCAGTCAAAACAACATGTTTTATTGTTTGAGCAGTGAAATCGTTGGTCAAAACATGGGCATGGTTCTCCCCACGCTTGACTAAACTACTGGCCTGTTCATTGATCCAAGTGTTAACAACTAAAAGAAATAAGCTTATAAATATTCCCATTTCAATAGCAATCGCCATCAATAAAAATGACAGTCCTATTTTGACCGAAATCTTATGGCTAACCCTTTGTTTCATAATATTAATAGCTGCTTTTATCCTAACCATTTGTAACCAACTCCATATACGGTAATCAGCATCGAATCCACAGCAAAACCATTGTTTCTTAACTTTTCTCGTAAATTTCGGATATGTGAGTCGACGGTTCTATCATCAACCTCAGCGTTGTATCCCCAAATACGCTCAATTAAATGATTGCGACTAAAAATGTCATTTTTATTGTTCAAAAACAGCGTTAAAATATTGAATTCAATTGGCGTAATTTCGAGTTCTGCCCGATCGATACGCAGTTGATGAGTCCGCTGATCTAATGTTAAATTATTTGATTTTATTATGTCCATCTTCTCAGTACGCCGAACTAGTGCTTCAATTCTTGCCATTAACACATGCTCATCAAACGGTTTAGTAATATAATCATCAGCACCATTTTTCAAGCCAAAGATCATATCGTTATTTTGATTTAGGGCGGTCAACATAATGATTGGCGTATTATCAAATTCCCTGATTTTTTTACAAACTTCCCAGCCATCCATAACGGGCATCATGACATCTAATAGAACTAGATCAAACTTTTCATGTCTCAATCGCTCAATTGCTTTTACACCATCATTTGCCTTCTCGCAATGATAGCTATCACCCTCCAGATATAGCTGTAATAGATCTAACATTCGCGGTTCATCATCTATCAGTAATATATTTTTCACGCTTTCCCCCTGCTTTTCGTCTAAATAAAAAAGGCTCGCCGATCACGGCGGACCTCTCTTTGAAAATGACTTGTGTTATTTTTCCACTACCGTATAAAGACGGACATCATAACCTGCATTAGCTACCGCATCGCTTATTTCAGCTATCTGTAACTTATGTTTATCAAATTCAATGACGACTTCATCTTTTTCCAAGGTTACATTGGCATACTGCACGCCATTAGTTGCTTCGAGCGCATCCTCCACAATATGCTGACAATGTTCACAATGCATGTCATCAATTTTGGCAATTACTTTTTCCATGGGATCGCGATCCTCCTTAATTTGACGCTAGCTTATTTTCTTTTGGTAACCTGACATAATTAAGTAACAGCGAACTGATAACAACCGTAATGGAACTAAGCGCCATCGCGAGACCGGCTAGTTCCGGTGAAAGGATAAACCCGAGCGCATAGAAAATACCAGCAGCAATTGGAATCCCAACCACGTTATAAATAAAGGCCCAGAATAAGTTCAACAAGATGCGGCTATACGTTTTACGCGCCATAACCAGCGCAGTGACCACGTCCATTAAATCATTTTTTACGAGAACAATATCACCAGATTCAATTGCGATATCACTACCCGAACCCATGGCAATCCCAACGGTTGCAGTTGATAACGCCGGCGCGTCATTAATACCATCACCCACAAAAGCAACCGGCGCTTTTTCTTCTAACTCCTTAATATGTTGCGCTTTATCTCCAGGCATAACATCGGCAATAACTTCATCAATGCCAATTTCCTCAGCAATCGCCGTTGCCACCAGTTTGTTATCACCCGTTAACATAACTGTCCGAAAACCGGCTTTCTGCATTGCCTTGATTGCGGCCTTCGAAGTTGGTTTAGGTGCATCTTGAATCCCAATTAAAGCAATAATTTGCCCATCGTAGCCTACCAAGACCACCGTTTTTGCTTGCGCTTGAAGTTTGGTCATTTTATTTTTCAGATCAGTTGTCATATTAAAATCATCTGCTAATTTGTCATTGCCGATAAAGGCTTGCTTTCCATCAATAACGGCCTGGACGCCTTTACCACTGATAGCTTCAAAGTTTTCAGCTTGTAAGGGCACGACACTTTTGGCTTTTGCTTCATTTAAAACGGCTAAGGCTAGTGGATGTTCTGAAGCACCTTCAAGCCCGGAAGCAATGCTAAGAATCTCGGCTTCTTCAAATTTACCAGTTGAAACGATATCCGTTACTTGTGGTTTACCAACAGTAACGGTCCCAGTTTTATCCATAACAACCGTTTTAATCGTGTGAGTAGCCTCTAAGACTTCACCATTTTTAATTAGAATACCAAGCTTGGCGGAACGTCCCGTCCCAACCATCAATGCAGTCGGAGTAGCAATCCCCAGAGCACATGGACAAGCAATAATCATAACTGACACGGCGAAGATCAAGGCGGTAACCGGAGTAGCCCCTAAAAATGCATACCAAACAACGTACGTCAAAATAGCAATCATCAAAACAACCGGAACAAAAATGTTTGAAATGGTATCAACGGTCTTTTGAATTGGTGCCCGCGAGTTCTGTGCTTGACGAACCATTTCAGCAATATTCGACAACATTGTTTCAGAACCAACTTTGGTTACTTTAAAAGTAAATGATCCCGTATTATTGAGGGTTGCACCGATAACCGCGTCACCAGGTCCCTTTTCGACGGGCATTGATTCTCCCGTAACCATTGATTCATCAAGTGTAGATTGCCCTTCAACAATCTCACCATCAACAGCCACTTTTTCACCCGGCTTAACACGAACAACATCACCTTCGACAACCTGATCAATGGGAAGTTTTACAAATTCGCCATCGCGAAGGACTTCCGCTTCTTTGGCTTGCAGATCCATCAGCTTATCAACCGCCGATGAAGCTGACGACTTCATTTTTTCTTCAAAAACGGAGCCTAATAGTATTAAAGTAATCACAACCGCCACAGCTTCAAAATACGTACCAGCGGGTCTAGTAAACATGGCATAAATACTATAAATGTACGCAATCGTAGTACCTAATCCAACTAGGGTATCCATGTTGGCGTGATGGTTTTTAAATGAAACGATGGCAGTATGCAAAAATGGCAAGCCCGCAAACCAATAAACTAATGAACCAAACGCGAACAAAATCCACACACCATATTTTTCTCCGCCCAACATGGAGCCGCCAAAGCTCATAAACATATTTATGAGTAACGGTACTGAGCCAATCACACCAATGATGAATCTTTTCATAACTGACATAAGCTTTCCTCCTCAAATATCGAGCGTTATTATTTAACGCGATAGTTGCCCTTAACCATGTTCATACCACACGTCCATTCATAATTTCCTTTTTGAGGTGTAAACCTAACCGTTACCTGCTGATTGAGTGGTAGATCATATAATTCGCCGTTGAACTTGACTTGTTGCGTGCAGCCCTTATCAGCGACTCTCGTAAACGTAACCTCCGCTGGCTTACCAGCTTTTAATTTGAAATTATTTGGCGAATAGCCGCCATCAACCGTGATATTGATTTTATTATTATTTAATCCAAGCATAAACCTAGCTCCTTTGTTATTTGATAACGATCTTGCCATGAAACATGTGCATTCCACATGAATACTCGAACTCACCCGCTTTAGATGTGTCGATTGGAATCGCTACGTCTTGATTCATTGGCAACTCGGCGTCCACTCCGAAGTCTGGAAAAACGACTTTCTCAAGACAGGTCGTTGAATCTTTCCGATTAAAGACTAATTTTACAGGGGTATCTTTTTTTATTTTTAAAACAGCTGGATTAAAGCCGCCGTTGACGACCACTTTAGCTGTTTGACCATCTTTCGTTGTAACTGCAGTTGCTTGACTCTCACTATGTTTGCCAAAAAACCACCAACCAATAAAAACGATCAATATTACTCCAACTACTACTGTAAGTATTTGTGCCATATCATTTCCTCCTCTTAGGTAATAACGGTTATGTTTCTTTTCAATAATTTAAGATTACATCTGTAAACGTAGAAAATCAACACTAAATTTACATTTGTAAACATAAATTGAAAATTTTTTGAGAAATAAAAGGTAGATTGTAAAATTAATCCGAACG
>NZ_LNUA01000022.1 GCF_009764355.1 Companilactobacillus bobalius
GCGCATTGACCTCGTTTCACTCGGTCTGCTGATTCTCCTGAATTTATTTTTAGTGTATGCCTTCCGCTTCGCTATTTCAACTTTTATACTTTGACTTAACGTTTCCTATATGATATAGTTTCGGTGATTATTTCTAATATGATTTGAGGGATCGTTATGTCTAAAAGTAACTTAGAAAAACAAGAAGCTAAATTAAAAGCCCTTAATCAAAAAATTAAGGACGAAAAAAATAAGATTGAACAACGGCTAGGTAAACAAATCATCAGTCAAGCCAATTTAGATTATGCTAATTTGTCTAACGATCAGATTAAGCTTTTAGCTAAGCAATTTTCTGAATTTTTAAAGGTAAAGTCCGTAGATCATTAGCCATACGAGATGGGGAAATTCCATGTCTAATCAATATGAAAAACTAGTCGAGCAGCAAGCGCGTTTAAAACAAAAAATTGATCGGGAAGATTTTAAATTACGACAATCTAAATACTATGAAAATCGACAAGCCCGCAAAGCCCGTTCTCGCCGATTAATTCAAAAAGGGGCTTTGCTAGAAAAATACTTTCAAGCTGATAATCTCTCGGTTGAACAAACCGAAGAGCTTTTAAAAATATTTGCCGATTACGTTAATGTCCATAAACCAAATAAACTCAAAAACGATCAACCTAATAACTAGGCCGATCGTTTTTATTTTCAGGATTGTGTTTAGCAAAGTCTTTTAACTGTTTTTGAATTCTTTGTGTAAGCTCTGCTTTACTTTCTTTGTGCTTCCTTTTACTTGATCGCTGTTGAATTATCTTTTGACCCTTACCTCTTCTTTTTGATTTTAGGTCAAGCGTAAAATCTGAAATTTTATTTTGATCTAGCTTACTTAAATGACCGATTTCTTTAAAGTTTAAACCGGCTTTGGGAAAGCGATAAATATTACCAAGATCGACCCAGGAAGGTTTCTTCAACCCAGCGGATTGCCAATTTTGAATCGGATAATATTGTTGCTTGATATAAGCCGACTTCTTTTCATACTGACTAGTAATTTTAAAAGCTTCGACCTTCTGTTCTGATACCCGACGAATTAAAACTGGCCGAGACTTGCCACCGTTAGTTTCTACAAAACTAACGTATAGGCTGACTAAGTCATTAGTCCTCATCTGGATCGTTGAGCCAATCAGCGACCTCTTTAGCGTCTTTGAACTCGGTGACTGGTGTCCCTTCGGTCGCCTTTAAAAAGCGTAAATTAGCTCTTTCTTCTTCGCTTAAAGACGCATTAAAAGGTAAAGCACCATTAGCAACAATCCGCTTGTAAAACATGTTAATGGCCGTGGTTGGATTTAAGCCCAATTCGCTTAAAATTGCTTCGGTATCATCGGCCAAATCTTTATCAATCTTGACTTGGACCCGTTTCTTTTCCTTAACTGCCATGATTGTCTCATCTCCTTTTTTGCTACTACCATTATACTACCTTTTGAGTACCTTATCAATAGATAAAGCCTTGGCCTCAAATCACTTGAGCTTGGCGTTGATCTAAAGGCTGAACTTTTTAGTTAGCCTGGTTAGCTCTGACACTCATTTAAAAGCCCCTATTCTTCTGTTTAAGCCATTTAACTCTAGCTTAAGTAAGTATAAATTAGGTTAGTAAGTCTTAAAATCGCTTAGAAAGGATTTTGTAGCCTTTTAGGGCTAGTAGTACAACCCACTGTTATCGTTGTCGGCCGGCTTTTCTTCTTCGGGGTGTTTGGCCGCATATTCTCTAGCCGCTTGTTTATTCCACCAAACGCCAAATAGGTTTTGCATGGTGCCGTATAAGTAGTTCTCAACATTCTTGATGTGCTTCTCATTGCTTCTCAGGGCGTTAAAGTAGCGTCTCAAGGCTTTAGTCATTAAAGGTTTCAGTTCCTCATCATCAAGTGGGATTATGACACCAATATCTTTGTGATCTTTCTCAACTCGGTACTTAGCATTTAAGATAATGCCAATGAAGCGCCGCATTTGTTGCGGAGTGCGGCACCAAAAACTGAGCAGCTGAATGGCTTCGGGTTCTAAGAAGACTTCCCAGCCACTTTCTGAATCCGTTAAGAACTCATCAGCATGTTTTACTAAATCCCGATTTTGGATTTCTATTTCAGCTGGTGAAAAGTTAGCTGTGGAAAAATTTAACTTTTGAGTATCTATCTTGTATCTATCTTTATCTTTTTCTTTAGGTTCTTTATATAGATTAACTGCACTTTTTGCAGTTCCGCTTGTAGCAAGGGTTTGAGACACTTTTGGGCTATCTTCACCGCGTAAATAGACATCGGTTGCTTTCACATCGAGCTTGGACAGATATAAGCGATTCGGTTCATTCTTTTTTGTTTTTGGGTTAAAGCCCAGTTGTTTTTGCATCAGCAAATGAGCGGATTCGAGTTCTTTTTTAATTTTGACGACTTTTTGATTATGGCAAGGCAAATTACAAGTTTAATCCGAACAAGCCCGGAATCTTTCAATGGCAGTCTGTTGATGATGTATTTTTAATGGTCGTTGATTAATTAGTTCAAGTGCTGCTAGGATCTCATCAGTCGTTACTTGGCTAAAATTGGTCTTTTTCGGGAAGAACCAGCGTAACCGTCTATTAAAATATTCATTGGAACCTCGCTCCCATGGTGAATATGGATGGCAAAAATAAACTTTGATCTGATAATCCTGTTCTAAGGCCTGATAATTGGCAAACTCTTTACCATGATCAACAGTAATGGATTTTGCTTGGGGACCGAAGGCCCCCATAAACTTGCCAAAGGCGGTGTTTAGAGCCTTAGCCGTTCTATTAGGGGCTTTGATGGCCCATAGAAGTCGAGTCTTACGTTCTACGAATGTAACCAGACATGATCGTAACTCACTTCGACTAGAAAGCACCGTATCTACTTCCCAATGACCAAAAGCTAACCGTTGATTAACAGTTGTTGGCCGTTGTTCGATGAAAGTCCCACTTGTAAATTTCCCACGATTTTCGCTCACTCGGTGCTGGCGGACATTCCGATTGGGTAGATCAGTCAATTTGAAGGGGAGCCAGCCACGATTAAGCCAATTATAAATTGACGCAGTGCTCAAGTTATAAGCGGCCGCAATGGTTTCTGGTGACCAGGTTAATCGTAAGTGATTGGTAATTAAAGTCGCTAATGCTGCCGTCAGCATCGAACGACGACCGCAATTCCGCCTTTTGCGATCTGCATCTTGCTGAGCTAATTCTGGATCATAAGGTTTAACCCGGTCCAACTCATAGCTAATCGTAGCTTTGGCGACGCCTAAGGCGTCAGCCATTACTTGGTAAGATTTATTCCCCTCATTGACCAGTTGTGCTAGTGCGCCACGTTGAAAACGTGATAAAGTAGATGTACCCAAAGTAATCACTCCCTATATTGGTTGGAATTAGCTACTACCATTGTAAGTGATTGCTTTGGGCTTTTTAATTTCTGTTCAGATTAATTATAGAATTTGCCAACTATTAAGTTGGCCACATCAGGAACATATGTTCCCTTTGACTGACTATAGTTTACCGCACTTCCTAAAGTTTGCCAAGATATTTTTGTGAGTTCCCCAACAAACCACCAAACTAACAATACCCTCACACAGCAACAAGCCTATTCTAGATATATACCTATGGCAATTGATAGCAGCACTTTTCACCCCGTTCTTCTTCTCGTCTCCATTCCCCACGGTGGCTCTGAATCACCACTCACCGCTTGTATCTCAGTTAAAGTACCAACTGTTGGCTCATAAACATTTTTGCTTACAGTTGGCATTAGTGTCGTTAAATACCCTGTCCACGCTTTACTTTGAGCCTGACGGCTCACCATAGCCGACTTAAATAACATGGTCACCGTCGTCAATAAAGTTGGCTGGTTACCACGCTGCACCCGCTTCAATTGCGAAGTTGCTTGTAGTTGCTTCATAACCCGATTCAAACTCGCCGGAGAAATCCCTAATTCAGCTTGAATTTGACGCGTTGACATGGCAACCGAAGCGGCAGAACCACCCATTCGATTAATCAATGCAAGCACATCGTTACGCCATTCGTGGGCATGACTGTATTGTCGTTCGGCACGCGGCTTAGCAAATTTATGCCAGCCAATCCCAGCAACAACTTTACCTGAAAAATTAGGCACCCATTGATCCAATAGTCCTTGAACATAACTCAGTGCTGCCCCCCGATAGTTACCTGAATAGGCGTCTCTCACGCACTGTACAACTTCGCGATCGGCCAACGGATCATGTAGATTTGAATTGAAGACGTCAAGCACGTCTCTCGCACGTTGTTGCGAGATTTTTGACTGATACATCGCTAAAGCTAACGTCAAAACCGTGTTGTGACGGGCTAAACCTTGACCTGATTTGACTGTTGTCACTTTCAATAAGGCTTTAAACCAAGCTTGGTCAACCTGCCGACCTTCATCTGGGGCTAGAGAAATCACCTGTCGTTTATCCGGCTTCGTAACCGGAACTTGGGCAGCATAATATTGTGACCACTTCATCAGAGCGCTCACCTGGACCAACATATGTGCATCAAAAAAGACTAGATTGTCTTGCCGGGGAATTCGAAAAATTCCAAAGTTATTGCAGCCGACATCGACCCCTGCCACTCGTTTTTGAATCCATTGCCGCACAAAACTCGACATTTTTTGGGCTGCTTTTAAGACTGGAAACTGACCGCGTGTTTTCCGCAAAAACATAGGCTGATCAAAAACGTAGTAGATATGGAATCCCTTCGTAGTCCGCAAAATCATCGTGGGAATGAATAAGTCAGCAACGGTTACGGCCCCCAAGACCTCTTGCTCACGCGCGTCTCGTTCTTGTGCGTCGGCAAAATCAATATCAACGACCAAGGTATTAATCTGAGCTAAGTTAGCTTCCCGGTGTCCCCGAACACTCGACCGATTTTGCGTATAGCCAAGCCAGCTGAATGTATTGGGCGTCCAGTGAGTCATACGATCGGCGATGGCGTCAAGTGCTTCAAAAGAGGTGATAACCACACCATGTGCTTTTTGCATTGAATCTTTACTGCTGAAGAGCGCAATGGCCCCTTTTTTTGTAGGAGTTTCCATCACTTGTCCGGCAATATTAGAACGACTATTTTTAACTTTATAGGTATGTAATGAATCGTGTAATACCAGCTTTTGTGCAGTCTGAACCGTCTTTAAATCGTACATGGTGAGCTCACCTCCTTTCAAAATAAACACCTAAGTTAGCTTAATAGAAATGACATAGAAACCGAAAAAGCGCAGACAAAAAAGCAACTTAGCGTTATGCCAAGTTGCTTAAGGTGGACGTAGTCCGACTACCCCCGAATAAACTTTTAAATTTTTAAATTACCGCCTACGGATCTAATTAACTAGATCCAGTGAATTTGCACAGAAGTCGCTCACCACACGTGTCCCCTTTGTTTTTACCCGGCAGCTTGTCCCCTACCGTTTTGAAATCACACCATTCTCGACATCTTACCATTTTGCTGGTATAATCTCTTTAGTTGAATGAAAAAGATTTTTTTGTCGAGTGCTTCCCAATTGCCGTTGGGTGGCGCTTTTCTTTTATTTAAGGTAACCATACACCATAACAAAGAAAATGTAAACAAAAACATCAAAAGTATACTTTTGAT
>NZ_LNUA01000023.1:0-2500 GCF_009764355.1 Companilactobacillus bobalius
TACCTTCAAAACTAGATATTAAGATTATGAATTAAATTAAAACACTTCAAACTGCTGTAAACTCTTACTCGGTTAAGTCCTCGATCTATTAGTACTGCTCAGCTCCATGTATCGCTACACTTCCACCCGCAGCCTATCTACGTCATATTCTCTAACGGATCTTACTTCCATAAAGGAATGGGAAATCTCATCTCGAGGGGGGCTTCACACTTAGATGCTTTCAGCGTTTATCCCGTCCATACGTAGCTACCCAGCGATGCGCCTGGCGGCACAACTGGTACACCAGAGGTATGTCCATCCCGGTCCTCTCGTACTAAGGACAGCTCCTCTCAAATTTCCTACGCCCGCGACGGATAGGGACCGAACTGTCTCACGACGTTCTGAACCCAGCTCGCGTACCGCTTTAATGGGCGAACAGCCCAACCCTTGGGACCGACTACAGCCCCAGGATGCGATGAGCCGACATCGAGGTGCCAAACCTCCCCGTCGATGTGAACTCTTGGGGGAGATAAGCCTGTTATCCCCAGGGTAGCTTTTATCCGTTGAGCGATGGCCCTTCCATATGGTACCACCGGATCACTAAGTCCGACTTTCGTCCCTGCTCGACTTGTCAGTCTCGCAGTCAAGCTCGCTTATGCCTTTACATTCTACGAATGATTTCCAACCATTCTGAGCGAACCTTTGAGCGCCTCCGTTACATTTTAGGAGGCGACCGCCCCAGTCAAACTGCCCACCAGACACTGTCCCTCACCACGCTAAGTGATGTAGGTTAGAGTTTTCATATAACAAGGGTAGTATCCCACCAATGCCTCCTTCGAAACTAGCGTTCCGAAATCAACGGCTCCTACCTATCCTGTACATGTCACACAAAAACTCAATATCAAGCTACAGTAAAGCTCCATGGGGTCTTTCCGTCCTGTCGCGGGTAACCCGCATCTTCACGGGTATTATAATTTCACCGAGTCTCTCGTTGAGACAGTGCCCAAATCATTACGCCTTTCGTGCGGGTCGGAACTTACCCGACAAGGAATTTCGCTACCTTAGGACCGTTATAGTTACGGCCGCCGTTTACTGGGGCTTCAATTCTCAGCTTCGCAAAAGCTAACTGATCCTCTTAACCTTCCAGCACCGGGCAGGCGTCAGCCCATATACGTCATCTTACGATTTAGCATAGACCTGTGTTTTTGATAAACAGTTGTTTGGGCCTATTCACTGCGGCTGGCTGTTACACCAGCACCCCTTCTCCCGAAGTTACGGGGTCATTTTGCCGAGTTCCTTAACGAGAGTTCACTCGCTGACCTTAGGATACTCTCCTCGACTACCTGTGTCGGTTTGCGGTACGGGTAGTTTATTTCTAACTAGGAACTTTTCTTGGCAGTGTGAGTTATTGTGCTTCGTTACTAAAATTTCACTCCCCATCACAGCTTGTCCTTAAAGATATAAGCATTTGACTCATATCAAGACTTACTGCTTGGACACGCATATCCATCAGCGTGCACACATCATCCTCCTGCGTCCTTCCATCGTTCAAACAAAATAAACTAGTACAGGAATATCAACCTGTTATCCATCGATTACGCCTTTCGGCCTCATCTTAGGCCCCGACTAACCCTGGGAGGACGAGCCTTCCCCAGGAAACCTTAGTCTTACGGCCGACCAGATTCTCACTGGTCTTTCGTTACTCATACCGGCATTCTCACTTCTAATCACTCCACCACTCCTCACGGTATGGCTTCAATGCAATTACAACGCTCTCCTACCACGTGTCTTACGACACATCCACAGTTTCGGTATCATGCTTAGCCCCGGTACATTTTCGGCGCAGAATCACTCGACTAGTGAGCTATTACGCACTCTTTGAATGAATGGCTGCTTCTAAGCCAACATCCTAGTTGTCTATGCGTTTCCACATCCTTTTCCACTTAGCATGAATTTTGGGACCTTAACTGGTGATCTGGGCTGTTTCCCTTTCGACGGTGGATCTTATCACTCATCGTCTGACTCCCGAGTAAAGATCAATGGTATTCGGAGTTTATCTGAATTCAGTAACCCAAGACGGGCCCCTAGTCCAAACAGTGCTCTACCTCCACGATCCTAAACCTCGAGGCTAACCCTAAAGCTATTTCGGAGAGAACCAGCTATCTCCAAGTTCGTTTGGAATTTCACCGCTATCCACATCTCATCTCAGCATTTTTCAACATACACGAGTTCGGTCCTCCAATGCGTTTTACCGCATCTTCAACCTGGACATGGATAGGTCACTTGGTTTCGGGTCTACATCAACATACTTAGTCGCCCTATTCAGACTCGCTTTCGCTACGGCTCCGACTTTTCATCTTAACCTTGCATGTTAACGTAACTCGCCGGTTCATTCTACAAAAGGCACGCCATCATCCATAAACGGACTCTGACTACTTGTAGGCACACGGTTTCAGGATCTATTTCACTCCCCTTCCGGGGTACTTTTCACCTTTCCCTCACGGTACTGGTTCACTATCGG
>NZ_LNUA01000024.1 GCF_009764355.1 Companilactobacillus bobalius
TACAAGCGTACCTTGGATATTCACCGAACACTAGGGTTGCTCTTGCACACTCAAGTCTCGATTCAGCAATTGCTTAAGCTGCCAGCGGAATGCTTTCATCCTAAACCAAAAGTAAACAGTGTCTTAATAAAACTTACCCGCCATACCACAGATGTTCCAGATAAATATTGGAAGCTATATACGTACTTTGTTTCAAAATGGGTCAATCGAGAATATCGTCAACTGTTTACTAAAAATCAGTTTCATCAAGCAATGAAACACGCCAAAGTAAACAATTTAAGTACCATTACTTATGAGCAAGTATTGTCTATTTTTAATAGTTATCTATTATTTAACGGGAGGAAATAATTCTATGAGTCGCTTTTGTAAATGTTGGAGAAAGAGAATAAATCGCTTAAAAACGAAATTAAGGGCATTTACAGAGGTTTTAATCAGTTTATGGAAAATACCCTTGGTGCAACTGTTGGACAAGCTAAAAAGCTCATGAATAACCTTGTGAGCGAAATTAAAGAGTTTGTAAAAGGTGGAGAGTTTGAAAAAATTCATAGAAATGAAACTCGAACACGAGATAGAGATGAATTAAGTCGTTAGAAGCTCATATTTGCGTTTTAAGGCGTTTTAAATCAATTCGAGTATATTTATACCTGTTTGGTCTTTTCGTCGGCATAAGCGTTAAAAATGGCAATAGAAAAAGCTGCAAGGGCGAACGTAGTGAGTGCATTTACCCTTGCAGCTTTTTTTGTTGTCATTTAGCTTTTGCATAGACGACGGAAAGCCAACAGGTGTGAATGTTTAGCTACTTTTCAGAGGCATGATCAAACGCATTGCGTTTGTGGGTGTGGGCAACGCCCGCGGTTTTATTAGTTTTTAGGAATTGGGAAGCAAACTGGGGGGAGATTTTGAAAAAATCGACCAACTCATGGGGGCACTACGACACCCCCCATGTGTCCATTGTCCATTGTCCAAATAGATAAAAAGATTAAATGTCTTGTAAATACCTTTATATGAACGTTTTAAGCACCTATTTCGAGGTGAAAAAAAGTTTTTTGTAAAATCTTGTATTCCTGTCGTATGTATAATATAATTACAGTGTAAAAGAGATTTTGAAGAGAATTGAGGTGTATTTTGTGGTTGAAGTTGAGAAGAAAAAAGTGACTTTATCTTTACCTGTTGAATCGAATGACAAACTAGAAAAAATGGCACAAAAATATGGAATGACTAAATCAGGTTTGGTTACATTTTTAATTAATCAAGCTGATGATAAGGGGACTATTTTTAAATAAAAAAAGCCCTGCTAGGAAGATAGCAAGGGCTCGCAAGATTTGGTTTTCTTTGATTTCGCAACTCAAGTTTATCAAATTTTCCCTTGTTTTCCTAGTAGAGTAACTAGGAAGGTGTAGAAAAATATGGAAAATGAAAATAGAACAGATTGGGCATTGCCTAGAAAGAATTTAAATCCAAAAACTAAACAGCCTTATAAGCGAGGTCGTAACTGGTGGATTGTTGTTTATCCTGAAAGTTTGCCAGAGAATTGGAAAGAGATTATTTCAACTGAACCTGTGGCAATTAGTCCATTACATGATAAAGATGTTAATGCAGACGGAACAAAGAAAAAGCCGCATTATCATATAGTTTTTAATTACAAGGGCAATAAATCATTTGAACAAATGGACGAAATGGCAAGAGCTTTAAGGGCACCGATTCCTGAAAGAATAAGTGGTTTAACTGGTGCTGTTAGATATTTAACGCATATGGATAATCCTGAAAAGTATCAATACGATAATACAGAAATACAAGTGTTTGGTGGATTTGACCTTGAAAGTTGTTTAGCGTTATCTACTGGTGATAAAAGACAAGCGTTAAAAGAAATGCTTGGTTTTATTTCGGATAACAATATTATGCATTTAAAAGATTTTGCTGATTATTGTATGTCTGACCGAGCTCCTGCTGGTTGGTTCGAATTGCTAACAGAGAGGAATACTCTTTTTATAAAAGAGTACATAAAATCGAATTGGCAAAAAGAAAACCAAGTTTATAAAGAGTGAGGAATTAAATAAAAAATATGCCCCCTGCTGAAAAGCCAAGGGGGTTATTTTTTTGTGTTTTAAGAGTTGGATTACATGAGCCAACTCTTTGTTTTTTGTATCAGCTAATTGCACCATAAGGGTGCGCTGATACTCGGCTCAAAAGAGCCGAATAAGCCGTCTGCAAGACCCCTCGGCGAGCCCACCTTTACGAAGTAAAGTATAGTGGGTTATACTTTACATGGAAGCTGTCCCGAAGTTAGGAGTGTTTATATGTCATTTGTAGTGGCGAGAATGCAGAAGGTAAAATCAGGAAATTTAGTTGGGGTAGGTAATCATAATCAGAGAAATACAGACAATCATTCCAACAAAGATATTGATGTTGAACGGTCACATTTAAATTATGATTTGGTCAATCGGACAGAAAATTATAAACGAGATATTGAGCAATTTATTAACGACAACAAATCAAGTAGTCGTGCTGTCAGAAAAGATGCTGTATTAATAAACGAATGGATCATAACTTCTGACAACCAATTTTTTAAAGATAAAGATAGTAAAGAAATTAAAGATTATTTTGAAGTTGCTAAATCATATTTTTCAGAAAAATTTGGTGATGAGAATATCCGCTATGCTCAAGTTCACTTAGACGAAACGACACCGCATATGCACTTAGGAATTGTGCCGTTTAATGACGAACACAAGCTATCAGCAAAGACTGTTTTTAATCGTCAAGCCTTACAAGCGGTACAAGACGAATTGCCAAAGTATTTAAATGAGCGTGGTTTTGAGCTTGAACGTGGCGAAAAAGGGTCAGAGCGTAAAAATTTAACAGTGCCTGAATATAAAAAGGCAAAGGATGAATTAAAAGAGCTGACTACCACGCTGGAACAGCGGAAGTCAGAAGTTTTAGCGTTATCGAACGATAAAACACCAACAATCAAGAAAGAAAGTTTAGATTTAAAAGACGAAACGAAAACGGTCAAAGTACCAAGTGGCGAAACCATTGGTATTGGTAAGTTGCGACATGAATTTACGAAAAATGAAGAACGAAAAACAGGAAATGTGATTATCCCTGAAGATAAATTAAATGCCTTAATACAAGGCTATGAAGATTTATATAAATCGAATGAGAAACTAAAGAAATATGCGGAAACTGATTTACCTAAGCGGATTGACTATGTAAAAGAAAAATACAAGGAAGTAGTGCGTGATTTCAACGATTTAGCAGATAGATATAATAATAATCTAGAGAAAATTGATTCGTTGGAGAAAGAGAATAAATCGCTTAAAAACGAAATTAAGGGCATTTACAAAGGGTTTAAAGAGTACTTTAAAGATTCTAAGCAAGTTACAACTGAACAGGTTAAAACGCTTGTTAGTGGCGTTTTAGACAAAGTAAAAGAATTTGTAAAAGGTGGAGAATTTGAAAAAATTCATAGAAATGAAACTCAAACACGAGATAGAGATGAATTAAGTCGTTAGAAGCTCATATTTGCGTTCTAAGACGTTTTAAATCAATTCGAGTATATTTACACGTGATTATTACTTTTCGTCGGCATAAGCGTTTAAAATGGCTATAAATAATAAAGACAAGGGCGAACAACGTGAGCAACGTTTACCCTTGTCTTTTTATTTTAGGCATTTAGCTTTTGCTGAGCGACGAAAAGTAATTACGTGATAAAGCTACTTTTCAGAGGCATGATCAAACGCATTGCGTTTGTCAGGGGTGGGCGGAAGCCCACGGTTTTTAAAAGGGTTTTTGCGGAGCAAAATACCCTTTTCTTCTTATCTTGATACTATTAGGGGTCCCGAGCGCCTACGAGGAATTTGTATCGATAAGAAATAGATTTAAAAATTTCGCTGTTATTTTGTACATTTAACTTGACGGTGACATCTCTCTATTGTGAGTTATTAGTGGTACAGTTTTCAACCGTTTTAATTATAAAAAAGTGGTGCATTTTTAAATTGGCACAAACAGGTAACGGTTATTGCAGGTGTATTTCTTATCTATGGGTTTAACATGGATTTTATCATTAAAATCATGAGTATTGTCCGAGAGTGATTGGTCTTGCGTATGGTTAACCCTAAAGTTATGGAAATAAGACTTAGAAGCAAACTTAAGAGTGTGTTGATAGTGCATTATCTTAAAATTTTGTATAATAGGAATTGAAGTTAAATTAGATGCTAAAAATTTGTAATTAAGAAGGAGGGATTCGTCATGTTGGTATTCCAAATGCGTAATGTAGATAAAACATCTACTGTTTTGAAACAGACTAAAAACAGTGATTACGCAGATAAATAAATACGTTAGATTAATTCCTACCAGTGACTAATCTTATGACTTTTTAAACAGATAACTAAAATTACAAACAAATCGTTTAACTTCTGTATTTGTTTATAGATGTAATCACTTCAGGAGAGATTACATGAACAAAAATATAAAATATTCTCAAAACTTTTTAACGAGTGAAAAAGTACTCAACCAAATAATAAAACAATTGAATTTAAAAGAAACCGATACCGTTTACGAAATTGGAACAGGTAAAGGGCATTTAACGACGAAACTGGCTAAAATAAGTAAACAGGTAACGTCTATTGAATTAGACAGTCATCTATTCAACTTATCGTCAGAAAAATTAAAACTGAATACTCGTGTCACTTTAATTCACCAAGATATTCTACAGTTTCAATTCCCTAACAAACAGAGGTATAAAATTGTTGGGAATATTCCTTACCATTTAAGCACACAAATTATTAAAAAAGTGGTTTTTGAAAGCCGTGCGTCTGACATCTATCTGATTGTTGAAGAAGGATTCTACAAGCGTACCTTGGATATTCACCGAACACTAGGGTTGCTCTTGCACACTCAAGTCTCGATTCAGCAATTGCTTAAGCTGCCAGCGGAATGCTTTCATCCTAAACCAAAAGTAAACAGTGTCTTAATAAAACTTACCCGCCATACCACAGATGTTCCAGATAAATATTGGAAGCTATATCCGTACTTGGTTTCAAATGGGTCAATCGAGAATATCGTCAACTGTTTC
>NZ_LNUA01000025.1 GCF_009764355.1 Companilactobacillus bobalius
ATTCAGCAGATACTAGACAGGTTCTTAGACGTACTTGGGGCCATCATTGGGATTTGTATTTTAACGTGGGTTCAAATTCCTAACAATGAAAAAATTGATCAGCCAATGCATGTGCTCCACAACACCCGCTTGGGGATCAAACAACTTACGAACAACAAGGGCTTGTGGTACATTACGTTGATCGGCGCCGTCTTCACACTAACCTACATGCCTGCTGCCAGCATGTATCCACTCATGACCATGAAATACTTTCAGGGAACCGTTAGTCAGGCTGGCTTAATTGAAGCCATTTATTCAACTGGCATGCTAATCGGCGGCACTATCATTGGCCTCTTTGGTAAGTGGCAGGACCGGATGAAGCCCGTAATCATCGCGTTTTTCCTGGTTGGCATTCCAACCGGTATTAGCGGCATTTTGCCAAGTAACCAAACCGGATTTTTATGGTTCGCAGCTTTAAACATCATTGAAGGAATTGCGACCCCATTTTTTACAACGCTTTTAATGGCAATGATTCAACAAAGTTATCCAGCAGAAGAGTTAGGGCGGATTCTAGGCGTTTTGAATTCTTTGTTGAATCTAGGTGAACCAATTGGCTTAATTTTTGCCGGTCCCCTAGCTGATGTGATTGGCATTGAACGCCTATTTGTGATTGCAGGAATCGGTGCTGCCATTTGCGGGGTGGTCGCGGTGTTAATGCCAATTACCAGGCAATATGACATTAGGCTGCATCAAAAATTGGCGAAATTAACTGAGCAACCAGATAAGTAATTAACATGATGATCAAAAAGAGGAGAAAGACCAGACTACCAGCTGATCTTTCTCCTCTTTTTGTCATCACTTAATTACACGTTTTTAATCTTTTCACCAGTCAATCCCATCGCATTAATTGCCACGATAATTGTCGACATCGCCATGACCACAGCACCAACGGCTGGGTCTAGAATGATTCCAATAAATGACAACACACCGGCAGCGAGTGGAATTGCGACAATATTGTAGCCTGCTCCCCACCAGAGATTTTGAACCATTTTCCGATTTGTGATTTTAGCCAAATCAAGAAAATGTAAAATATCGCTGGGTTCTGATTTAACCAACACAACATCAGCGGAATCAATGGCAACATCGGTTCCGGCACCAATTGCAATTCCAATATCGGCCGCGGCAAGACTTGGTGCGTCATTTACGCCGTCACCAACCATGATGACGTGATTGCCCTTTGCTTGATAATCAGCAATAATCTTTTGCTTATCATCTGGTAATAGGCCTGCATGGAATTCAGTCAATCCTAGTAAGTTAGCAACGTGTTCCGCGGCTTTTGGATTATCGCCAGTGAGCATTACGGGGGTAATTCCTCGCCTCTGAAGACCACTAATTAATTCCTTAGCACCCGCTTTGATGGTGTCGCCTTCAGCAACCATTCCTTGAACTTGGGTGCCCTGCAATAGGAAGCTGACGGAATTACCCTTAGCAGCCCATTTATCAGCAGCGGCCTCGTCAAACCTGATCCCTTGCTTCGTTAAATAGTTACCATTAACAATCGTATAGTCAGTGCCATCAACATTACCGGAAATACCAACGCCCGGAATATTTTGAGACTTTTCAGCCGCAACGACTTCAATGTCCTTCGCTTGGGCTTCAGTAATGATTGCTTGGGCCAGCGGATGAGTCGAATTATTTTCAAGGGCGGCCAGTCGGCTTAATAACGTTGTTTCGTCAATCCCATCATTTGGAATCAATGCATTCACCGTAAATTTACCTTCTGTTAACGTGCCAGTTTTATCCAAGAGAACGTGGCTAACATGTTGACTTGCTTCAATGGCTTGGCGATTTCGAACTAATAGCCCATTTTGAGCGCCAATCGTAGTAGAACGAGAAACCACTAATGGAATCGCTAATCCTAATGCATGCGGGCAAGCAATCACGAAGACGGTCACCATGATCGTCATTGCAGTCGCCAATCCCTGGGGTAACCAGGCAAAGAAAGCAATAATCCCAACACCAAATGCCGCGTAAAATAGATACTTGGCAACTAAATCAGCTTTATCTTCTGCTTTAGATTTAGTTTGCTGGGCATTTTGAACCATTTTCATTACTTGAGAAAGATAGCCGGAGTCACCAGTACCACTAATTTTAACCGTTAGCGTCCCGTTATTGTTGGTTGCACCACCAATGACCTTATCGCCAACGTTCTTGGTAACGGCAGCAGATTCACCGGTTACCAGTGCTTCATTCACGGTCGACTCCCCAGCCGTAATAACACCATCGGCTGGAATACTCTCACCTGAACGCACTTGGAAAGCTTGACCAACTTTTAAATCAGATACTGGCACTTCTTTTGTTTCACCATTATCTGTAACTAGATGGGCCGTCTTAGGCAACAGGGCCGCCATCTTTTGTAAGGCATCCCCAGCCCCCATCAATGCATTCATTTCAATCCAGTGTCCTAGAAGCATAATTAAAATCAGGGTTGCAAGTTCGAACGAAAAATCCATTACATGATTTGCCGGGTTCAAGAAGTTGTTGGCAATAAATGCGTACAAACTGTAGAAATACGAAACGGAAATTCCAAGGGTTACTAGCGTCATCATTTCAGGAGATTTATCCTGAATTTCCGCTTTAGCCCCCTTTAAAAATGGCATTCCGCCATAAAAGTAAAGTGCTGTATCAAACAAAACGATGATAATGCCAACAATTAGCGGTGAACTGAAACTAAGGATGGAAACGTTTAAACCCATGATTGGTGCTAACAGTAAAACTGGAATCGCTAAGACAACGGAGACCCAAAATTTAACTTTCAAATTCCCCATATGCATCATTGAGCCACCGTGCATCATCATGTCGGTCCCAGCCATATCCATATCACCGTGATTCATCCCACTCATATTCATAGTTTCGTGATTCATATTCATTTGGCTGTGATCCATGTTCATTTGATTATGATCCGTTTCGGTCATATCGTGATCCATTTTCATGTCATCATGATCCATATGACTCATATTTGATTCATTATTTTCCATATTCTTAGCACTCATGTTTTTCATGTTCATCTGGTCCTCTTTATTTGCCATGATTATCGACCCCCCCTAAAAATAAGTGTGCGTAGCAAAGCGGTTAGAAGCCGGAATATAAGTTCCTTGTATGGAAATCCCCGGGCTCGGGATTTTTCCACCAGGTTCTTATATTTAGGCTTCTGCTTTGCGGAGCACCATGCCACTATATGAATGAGAATTACGACAAAAATTCATAAGTTTCCGCCATCAGAAATCCCAGATTCTGGATTTTTGTGCAGCAATCCTAAAAGTAAACAGAACACCACAGTCTTAACACGTTTGATCACCTGGCAAGCAGTTACACTGAACTTCCTCGGGCGCTGTTTTGGCCTTTTCAGCTAGAATCGCCTGTAAGTTCGCAATATCCGCCCGTGAGAGTTCCCTTGACTGAATAACGCCGGCAATTGTTGAACCAGCCCGCATCGCACACATATGGTCAAACAAATCATCTGCCGCTGCCGCCATTGATTCCTTCTCGCCAACAACCGGCTTATACGTGAATGGTCGACTGCCGCCATGCTGCGCAACCGCCTGTTTTTGAATCAACCTGTGAAGTAGCGTTTTGGTTGTTGAAGCTGACCAGCCTTCTAATTCGTTCATAGCATCGATTAGTTCACGACTAGTCGCATGTCCCATTGTCCAAATTGCTCTCATAACCATCCATTCAGAATCGGTGATGGTTACATTCTTTGCATCCTTCAATTGGCTTCCTCCATTAATTGAATTCTAAGTTTACGTTTGCAGCCTCTTAACACTTATTAGTTTACAACTGTAGTCACAATAATGCAACCTTTCTGCCAGAAAATACCATGACATTAAAAAAACGCCTAGATAATATTCCAGGCGTGGTTTGATACGATATGTTAAATTAATGATCTGGGAATTTTTGGTTTTCTTGTTAGTATGGTGAAATGCCTCTTAGAACCTGTCTAGTATCTGCTGAAT
>NZ_LNUA01000026.1 GCF_009764355.1 Companilactobacillus bobalius
AGTTAAGCTTCTCCACGCCGAAAGTAGTTGGTGGGAAACTACCCGCGAGGATAGGTAGCTGCCACGCTAATGGTAAGGAATCAACCAAATGGTTGGTTTCTTTTTTTGTGTCCTCAAGCATTTTCAATGCTTGGAGGCACATCCAATAATAGAAGAGACCAGTCAAGATGATTCTAGCGAATCACTCGACCGGTCTCTTTTTTACTTATATATAAAACTAATAATTGGGCCGTATAAATTAGTTATCAACTGAGTTATTTAAACATATCATATGATTTCTACTCATATTTTTAGGATCTTAGATAATCTGGAATCACACAATACCATTCTGTACTCAATGTAATTCCAACAATAATTTTTATTTATATATTATTATTTGTTTTAAATTTACTAATTGTAAAATCATTATCCATTGCAGTTTTTAGAGTCTTTAATAAAAAATTAAGATTCCGATAGTAGTGCAAAAGTATTAATATAGTACAAATAGAAAAATTTGCGATTAATATCAATCATTTTATCTATAGTGATCTTTTCAAAATTTTTGTCCGTTCCATTCAACAATATGTTTTGTATGTCATAAATTCATTATTATTTTCGGATATGCTTATTGTTATATCAGAACTGTGATTGTAGACTTCTTTTTAACGGAGAATACTTTGGTGAATTCAAAGTCGCCATAGAAATGATCTGTAAATCAAAATATTACTTTGAGTCATTTATTGAGGATAGATAAATCCTTAGTTAAGGTGTCAACTGGAATTAAAAAATTAGAATGATTACGAATAGTTCATTCTTATTTATGGTGGTAAAGGGGGATTGTATTGGTCGATATATCTATGACTGAAGATATTAATCAAGAGTTGTTTGGATCAAGAGGTATAAGATCAATCTTGAATATATTTATATAACTCATGTATGGACCACCTCTTTAGGTTAATGTGATTAAAGAATTTTTTTCAGGTGTAAAGATCATTATTATGAAAACTACAGTGGATGGAATACCCGCAGTGATAGAAATTCTGCATGCAGATAAGTTACTAAGGCGATGGCGGAGTTAACGATAATTTTGATTTAGAAAAGTTATTTGATTGAAATTATTAAAAACAGTTTTACCGATACTCACAATATAACTAGCTGTTGAATTTCAGATGATTGATTGTTGCCGGAGATGTTGCGTATAATGAAATTCTGTTGTAATTACTCCGACTGGAGACAGTATTATGAATATAAGGTTTCTGTGAATGATGATCCCATTATTTTTGATAACACGATTCAGTACCTTGAGGATTTAAATCGATTAGTTGAAGATACAGAGGTTCCGGATATTTACTTGAACAGATGATGAAAAACTATCTTAACTTTGTAAACCTTGGATTACTATAAAGTGCTGTGTATTCAATCGTATATTAAAAGTGTTTATAATGGCCGTTGCTAGTAATTGAGATTTGTATTACTAATTACAGTAGAATAATCAATAATATAGGGAAATGCCTTTTTCGAATAGCGTTCTTTACGTACAGTTATGTATATTGAATCCAATAAGGCTTTCTATATGTATGTATTTGGATATTATAGATAGAAATGGAGTTGCTTTCGATTTAATATGAAGATATTCGAGTTACCAATATGTTTTATGAAGGTCAATATGATACATTTGTTAGAAGAATGGAATTCATAATAGTTAAAAGTCTGAATCTTAATTATATATTTAAATGGATTACTCAGAATTTGATTACGTCACCTGTAAAATAATCCGAATAATATGTGATTGATTTATAGGGAACACACGGCCGTCGGGTAACATTGAAGTTCCAGAATATATTAATATTTGTCTTTAAAAAAACCTACAAATTATTTGCATATTTTTGTTGACGTATCGTTCTGAGATTGGTATTCTAATATACGTTGTCTCGTAAGTTACCAACTAGACCAATTCAAACGATTGAAATTAGTTGTTGACAGAGATAATGATAAAATGGTATTATTACTAAGTTGTCGCTTGAAGATGACTTATCAACAAGAAACATTGTTAAATCAATTTTCTTGTTGACATCATATCATTTAGATGATATGATAATTAAGCTGTTAAGTTAATTAACAACTGGTAGACCTTTGAAAACTGAACAAAGTTTTAACACTAAAATTGTGTAGGCCAACATTTATTTGTTGGATTTACAACGAAGTCAATTCGCTAGTATTTTTATTTATGAGTCACAAACTTTTAATATGAGAGTTTGATCCTGGCTCAGGACGAACGCTGGCGGCATGCCTAATACATGCAAGTCGAACGAACCAAACTGTTGATTGAAGCTTGCTTCTTGATTCAGATCTTGGTGAGTGGCGGACGGGTGAGTAACACGTGGGTAACCTGCCCAGAAGTGGGGGATAACATTTGGAAACAAGTGCTAATACCGCATAACAACTTAGATCACATGATCTTTGTTTAAAAGATGGTTTTGCTATCTCTTCTGGATGGACCCGCGGCGTATTAGCTAGTTGGTGAGGTAATAGCTCACCAAGGCGATGATACGTAGCCGACCTGAGAGGGTAATCGGCCACATTGGGACTGAGACACGGCCCAAACTCCTACGGGAGGCAGCAGTAGGGAATCTTCCACAATGGACGAAAGTCTGATGGAGCAATGCCGCGTGAGTGAAGAAGGTTTTCGGATCGTAAAACTCTGTTGTTGAAGAAGAACATATGTGAGAGTAACTGTTCACGTACTGACGGTATTCAACCAGAAAGCCACGGCTAACTACGTGCCAGCAGCCGCGGTAATACGTAGGTGGCAAGCGTTGTCCGGATTTATTGGGCGTAAAGAGAATGTAGGCGGTTTATTAAGTTTGAAGTGAAAGCCCTCGGCTCAACCGAGGAAGTGCTTCGAAAACTGGTAAACTTGAGTGCAGAAGAGGAAAGTGGAACTCCATGTGTAGCGGTGGAATGCGTAGATATATGGAAGAACACCAGTGGCGAAGGCGGCTTTCTGGTCTGTAACTGACGCTGAGATTCGAAAGCATGGGTAGCAAACAGGATTAGATACCCTGGTAGTCCATGCCGTAAACGATGAGTGCTAAGTGTTGGAGGGTTTCCGCCCTTCAGTGCTGCAGCTAACGCATTAAGCACTCCGCCTGGGGAGTACGATCGCAAGATTGAAACTCAAAGGAATTGACGGGGGCCCGCACAAGCGGTGGAGCATGTGGTTTAATTCGAAGCAAC
>NZ_LNUA01000027.1 GCF_009764355.1 Companilactobacillus bobalius
CTTTTTCGAGTTGTGATCGTTTTCTCGCAAGGTCTTTAGTGCTTTTAAAATATCACGGTCCATTTCGGCATCATGTAGTTTAGCTTTTAGATCGAGAATTTCTTGTTAATATTTCTCTTCTTTTGTGGAATTTAAACGTGTTTGTTTCTTCTTTTTCTTGGCCATTAACGGTCGTCTCCCTCTGGGACGACGCCTTAATCCAATAACACCATAGTGATTATATCTATATATCCATGAATTAACCTGGCTAGGTGATATTTTGAAATAAATTGCAGTATCAAGGCGACTGATCTTATGTAATTTATAATATTCTATCACGGATAATTTAAAATCTTGAGAATAGTCTTTATGAGATTTTTTAGTTATCAAATAATTAAGTCCATTTGCCTCCGCTTCATGGACCCAGTAATAAATCGGTGATTTACTGGGCATTCCATATTTTTTTGATAATCCAAGTATAGAAATTTGTCCATCAAAGTATTCATTTACTAGTTTAACTTTGAATTCTGAAGAGTATTTGGTCATAAAAAAAGTGCTCCTAAAATTGTTAGATTATGTCTAACAATTTTAGGGCACTTCAAATAGTTGGCTATTTACCATGTCACTTTTTTTAACGACGTATATAATAAACTGGAAAATATTTAGACTTTTATAATGTTAGGAATCTTATAACCTAATAATTGGAATATGGAATCCGTTGATGGAAGTGTATTTAAAGTATTTTTATTCTTTTTTATGGGCACAATTGGAAGAACGGTTTGTGATCTTTTTTTAAGAGAATATTCTATTTTTATGGGACGAACCAGAATATAAAAATAATCAGAATCAATAATATACTTAAATTTACCATAGGAAGAATTATTTATTGATCTTTTATCAATATTGATTCCATTGTCAAAAAAAATAGTGTGGTCTTTTTTTGCTAAAATCTGAACATTCTTATTAATAAATATTTTCCACATTAAAAATTTTAAAAAGAAAATACAAAAAATCATTGCCAATAGATCTTGTATGGAATATATCAATTTTACTAGTGTTAGTTCATGAGGGTCATCAAGTAGAGAGATAATTATAATAAAGGAAAAACTTATTACAGAGAGAAACTGGCAAAATCTGATTCTTTTATTAAAAGAGCTTAGAATGTTATTTTTCTTCAACAATAAAAAAACATATTTCCAATCTGCTTTTGTTAAATTGTTATTTATTTTAATCATAGAAAAAATCCATTTCTTAAAAATTCATTTCTTAAAAATTCATTTTCACATATTTGAAAATGTAATAAAAGCCCGATTATGGTATATGAAAATAAAAAAAAAATAATGTGAATGAAAATCTTTTAGAAATATAATCTAAAAGATTTAAGAAACTTGATCGGAAAATTAAATAATATAAAAAGAACCTAGATAATTTTTGATTTATTGAAGTGCAATAAAAAAGTTAGACATTTTTATAAGTTTTAAAAAATCATGGATTGCTCCCTGTATTCTACAGGGGACAATCCATTTTTGTTTAAAGAA
>NZ_LNUA01000028.1 GCF_009764355.1 Companilactobacillus bobalius
GATACTGCACTTTCCTGCAATTGCTTGATACTGATATTTGCGTTGCTAATATCCTGATTAACTTTAGCCATAGCTGTGCTCTGATTTTCTTGCATGTCTTTGATGGCCGTATCCGAACTACTCTTTAGATCGGCAATTACTTGGTCACTTTGAGACTTCAAATCTTTACTATCGGACTCAAATTTGGTTTGCATAGAAGCAATTGAATCGGTCAATTTCTTTTGTACGTCTGAAATTAATTGAGATACTTTAGCTTGCTGATCAGCTGTAAAACTGGTGTTGGCTTCAATAATTTGTTTCTGAATGTTATCCAAAAATGAGTTTACGGAAGCCACTTGTGCCTTGATAGACGTAATTGTAACATTCAGTTCATCACTATTATTTTCCAAATCTACTTTTTTAGCAGCTAAATCAGCGGCAATACTTTCGACATTTTCTTCAGCAGCATCTATGGCTGGTTGATACTGAGCCTTAGCATCGCTCAAAGCCTTATCCATTAGCAGCTTGAATTCATCTGGAATATTCAATCCAGCAATTTGAGATTTCATTTTTTGGATTCTTCCGAGCCAATCAGCTTCGGTGGATTTCAAAAACTTATTGATGTTTTCAAGACCCGAAATGTAGTTAACTGAAGTATCATCAAGCTGTACGCTAGGGATTATTGAGATATCAAAGCCACATGTAGTGATTTGATTATTGATCATGAAGTAGGCGTCCTGAATCTTACCGACAGATTCCGTTAAATGCTTACTTACAGGATAACTGATCACGTTTCCATTAACATTGGCTGGATCATTAGAAACAATTGTCCCATCGGGCTTTTTGGCTACAAAGGTAGCAAAATTAATCTGTAAGTTTTCGTCTCCCCCATTTGAGATAGTTGCTTCAATAATCACATCACTTTCACCTTGACGCAGAATAATTGGTTCATTATCAACTGTGTTATTTTTACGAATATCAAGGCTAATATTTGCTATTTTTGTCATATTTCTCACTCACACCATCCTTTCCTGAAGTATCATAAATTAATCCAAGTGATCCAGCTATAACCAGCAAAGTATTTACAATAGCCATAATCTGATTAATTTCATCATTAGTAATTTCCCAGCCAAATAAATGGCCAACTTGTTGGATTAATACTAAAACTAAGGAAGCCATAGATAACCACCAAGTTTTATTTTGATTTTTAATAGTTAATTTATTTTTCATGTGAATTACCTCTCTTAAATAGAGTATGAATTTGCTCTTTTATTGAAACAATATCTTCATCATGTTTATGTACATTATCGTCTAGTTCTTCAAAATGTCTCCTAAATTCATCATGTTCAAATTTTGAATCATTTTTAAAATCCTTAATTTCACTAGACAATCGATCCATAGAATCAGATAAAGGTTTAATAACCAATCGATTAAACACCCATACTAGAGCAGTGCCGATTGCCACTACTATTGATATAGCACTTGCAGCATCTTCAATCGTATTGATTATCATAAAATGTGGTGGCATAGTTCGCCTTCTTTCTGATTTTTGTACTAAAAAAGACTAGCCGAATGGCTAGCCCTCTTTAGTTGCTTGATATTCTTTTCCAGTAATGTATTTATAATCATCTTTAGAGATAATCATAGGAACATAACCAAAGATGTCGCTTTCTTTCATTGTTCCCCATCCGAATTCAATTTTTAATGCTTCTGTCATTTTTAATTACTCCTTTTAAATTATTCCGACCGCCACCACTACCAGCAAGGGAGCATGCTTTTATCGACTACTTAGCTGTGATAGTTGCTCCATCAGTTGTAGCTGTGGATGTTACATCTGTTGGTGCTTCTGGTGCTGGATTAACTCCATTTGCTTTATCCAACTTTGCAGTTAAATCTGCTACTTGCTTGGTCAAATCCGTGATCGCCATTTGTGATGTAGTCTTGTCTTGGACAGCTTGCTTAGTCATGGCCGTAACGGCTTCCTGAACTTGCTTATCCGTCAGTTGGCCATTTAATTGACCTTCAGTCAGAATTTTAATTGTATTTTTCATTTCTTCATCAGGCGTTTTGCCTGTTGATTTGTGAACTAATTTATTATCAGATTCTCTGACCGTCCATTCATACATATTTTCAATAGAAAAGGCTAGATCACTATTTTGGATTAGTGTCCAGCCCTTTTCAGTTGCCTGCATTTCAGCAGCGATATTGCTTGTATTGTTTACGCCAATGATATTTCTATCATCATCTAAATAAACTGAAATTTTCATTATTGTACCTCCTAATTTTTATAAGTATTCACTTGAATTACTGGAATTTTGAAATCACCATCCGTGTAATCACCAAATATATGTGCAGTAAGATTAATACTAAGCGTTGTATTAGGAAGTACCTTAATTGATGCTCCTCCAAAGCTTTTAATGGTGAAACCTGAAATGTTATTATAGAAGTCATCAATTTTTTCCCAAGAGTTTCCATCACTAAGTTGGGCTTGAACTTTTTTACCAATATATTGTGACAATTGGTCAGAAATATCAATTGAGCTATTAACAACTAATTTTTCTTTAGGAATCTTAATTGGTGTTAAACCGACTGATGATAAATCAAAACGAATATTACGATTTCCAAAGCTTGGGCCACTGAGAGTATCTGAAGTTAGATTGCTTAAAGTGATTAAAAGGCCATCTTGTACATTATCATAATTTGTTGACGGACCCGATAGCAAAATACTTCCAACTGCTGAACCACTAAACAGATTTAAAGTGGATGGCAATTGTGATACTTGGCTTGAAGAA
>NZ_LNUA01000029.1 GCF_009764355.1 Companilactobacillus bobalius
CTTTTTCGAGTTGTGATCGTTTTCTCGCAAGGTCTTTAGTGCTTTTAAAATATCACGGTCCATTTCGGCATCATGTAGTTTAGCTTTTAGATCGAGAATCTCTTGTTAATATTTCTCTTCTTTTATGGAATTTAAACGTGTTTGTTTCTTTTTTTTCTTGGCCATTAACGGTCGTCTCCCTCTGGGACGACGCCTTAATCCGATAACACCATAGTGATTATATTTATAGATCCATGAATCAACTTGACTGGGTGATATCTTGAAATAAATTGCAGTATCAAGGCGACTGATCTCATGTAATTTATAATATTCTATCACGGATAATTTGAAATCTTGAGAATATTCTTTATGGGATTTCTTACTTATCAAATAATCAAGTCCATTCGCCTCCGCTTCATGGACCCAACGATAAATCGGTGATTTACTGGGCATTCCATATTTTTTTGATAATCCAAGTATAGAAATTTGTCCATCAAGGTATTCGTTTACTAATTTAACTTTGAAATCTGAAGAGTATTTGGTCATAAAAAAAGTGCTCCTAAAGTTGTTAGATTATGTCTAACAATTTTAGGGCACTTCAATATTATCTTGGACCTTTTTTACGTTCTATTTAAGTGTAACCGTTGTTCTGTGCTCTATAGTAGAAACGAGTTTGTTTCGCTCTCTAATCGTTTAGTTCTGCCGACAAATCAGCTATTTGTTGTTTTATCTTATCTCCTCGATCGGTATCCATGACCACTTTTCGTTCAACCGAATTTTCAACGATCTTTCGTTTCAAAATCACATCGTTCAAATCTTTCAATGAAGTTGATAAGGAAATAAATGGTTTCAATTGTAATAGCTGCATTCCATAGGAATCGTATAACAGAGTGAATCCTCCATTGTGTTCCATCTTGGGGCGGCCACCGTTTACTTGAATAACTTTTCCTTTGGACATAATAGGAAGATTCTCTTCGTCAATATCTGGTGTATGTCCTACTATAATATGTCCTTCTTCTCCCACTCCAAATTCATCTTTAACTCGATCGGCGAACCATTCTTTTTTACGTAATTTATAGAAGGGATTCAAGGTTTCTTTTTGTAACTCTTTATCATCTATGAAGTAACGTTCGAATGTAGTCATCTTATCCTTACCGAATAATGGCGAGTCTTTTCCACACCATAGATACCAGAGCACATCAGAATTGAAACAATCTCCGGTTGTGGGATGGCGCATTGCATCCCGCATTATAACTTGGAAGTAGTCACTCAAATCTTTCCCTAAATAATTACGACCGTCTATCTTCCATTTAACAAAATTGCCTTGTTCGTCTGCTGGTACGCAACCGTGGAGCAAAAGATTTCCGTTATGCTTAAGGTACATTGAGCCATGATCGTACATAAACCACATGTGCTCGTTTAACTTGGTTGAGTGAATGAATTGATTAATTAAATCGATCAATACGACTTGTTCGGGATGTGAAATTTGATAGGGATTTCCGGGATTAACTAGTTGGAAACAACCATTTTCGATTGGATAATCTTTGTCATCAATCTTGACTGACTTCTTATCTTGACTCAACTTGTCCAAGAATAGTCGATCATCCATTTCAAACTCAGGACGACGTTTTATAGCTTGACCTTCTAATTTGAATTGCATAATAGCAGCGGCTTGTTGGACACAATTATCAGTGATTCGATCTTCTTCCGATATTTCAGTCAAATCAACTTTAGGATCAAAATTCGATAGTGGACGATAACTGTGACGAGCTAACTTAATCATAGAAGTCATGTCGATGTCATAAGCATCATTTAGTAATCTTAGATTGTCGTAACGGGCACAAATTCTGATCAAATTGAGCATACATAATTTGGAGCCGGCCATACTTCCCATCCACAAAATATCGTGATTTCCCCATTGGATATCAAAATTTTGCCAGTGATTGATTAGATAATCAATGACCAAATCAGGACGTGAACCTCGATCATAAATATCTCCAACAATGTGAATCCTCTCAATTGCCAAACGTTGGATTGCATGACTGATAGCAATGATAAAATCATCGGCCATATTCAAACGTTCAATACTGGACAATAAGCCTTGATAATAGAGTCGTTTATCTTTGAAATTAGTATCGATCATCAATAGATTCTCAGTAATATTCCAAAAATCCGGTTGAATAGCTTTTTGCACGAGGCTCTTAGGATACTTATTAGCCACATAGCGCAACATCTCAATTAGATTATTGAATGAATCCATATACCACTGTTCTAATTCATCTGCATCGGTAATTTTACTCTTGGTTTCTTTAAGGACTTCTGACGGATAATAAATCAAACAAGATAATTTCATTTGATTGACCGGCATCAATTTACCAGAAAAAACTTCTGATACTTTTTTACTAATATTACCGGCACCACTGCGCATAATGTGCGAAAAACGGTCATATCCTCCATGAACATCACTGATAAAAGCTTCTGTTCCCTTGGGTAAATTCAGAGTAGCAGATAGATTAATAATTTCAGATTTAATTTCGTTTTTATTTTCAATTACGTTCGTAAATTTATTTTTCATTAATAGCTTCCCCCAGGAACAATACATTCTATATTAATGATAGCGCATTCAGATTGAACTATACCAAACGAAAAGCAATATTCCAAGTATCACAGTTATATTTGAGTTAAAATTATACTTATAGGAGGTTAGAATATGAATTTAAAATTGGATTCTACTGTAACTTTGAATAATGGTGTTGAAATGCCCCAATTAGGTATGGGTGTTTGGAAAGTAAACAATACGGGTGCTTCTCAATCTGTACAATGGGCTTTGAAACACGGCTATAAAGCTATTGATACTGCAAAACAATACGGTAATGAAGCTGGTGTTGGTGAAGGATTACAAAAGGGCTTTGCAGATAATGGTCTCAAACGTGAAGATATCTTTTTAACAACAAAGATCTTTAATGGTGACCAAGGCTATCAATCAACACTCGACAACTTTGAAGGTCAATTAAAGAGATTACAAACAGACTATGTAGATCTTCTCTTGATTCACTGGCCAGTAGATGGCACATACTTGGACACATGGCGTGCGTTGGAAACAATCTACAAAGAAGGCAAAGCACGTGCTATTGGTGTTTCTAACTTCAATATTGAGAGATTAAAGGATATTCTTAAGAATTGTTCAATCAAACCTGCCGTTAACCAAATGGAATATCATCCCCTTTGCCAAGAAGTTGATATCAAGAACTTCTGTGACGAAAACAATATTCTACTTGAAGCATGGTCTCCACTTGGTGGTGGTTCTGTTCTAGGTGACGCCAGATTAAAGAAAATTGCTGACAAGTATAACAAGTCAGTTGCTCAAGTTATCCTTCGTTGGGACTTACAAAATGGTATTATTACTATTCCTAAGTCAGTTCACGAAGAAAGAATCGTTCAAAATTCAGATGTTTATGACTTTGAATTAAGCGATGCTGATATGAAAGAAATCAATGGCTTCGATAATGATAAGAGAAGTCTTTGGTACGGCGACTTCTTCTGGAGCGGTAACCCTGATGGTTATGTTGACTCTGTTGAAGAATGGGACGACTCTGAAAAGTAAATTTACTTAAATAAGCCAGAAAAAATCTATGATAGATTTTTTCTAGCTTATTTTTTTATTTAACTCTTTTTTCTAATAGCAACAAATTTATTTCTATTCGGTCTATTTCTAATCATTTCTAGTTGCTTAGACTCTAAACTTCTATGCTTTCTATTTTTGATAGTTAGTTGTCTTTGATACTCTTCTCCAGTCAATACCTTGACTGTTTTAGGAACGCGTTTACGAATAAAATGTCGAATTGATTCCTCATTATCCGTAAACATTAAAGAATAACTACCACCTTTTTTAGATGCAAATGTTACCATAGTGTCTTTTTTAACAGGTTCAACAATAATTTGATCATATCTACCATAATCAGAAGCCTTTGATAATGAACCGTAAGTAACGACCTTATCATTTCCAAGTCCTTGATTATAAAACGCAACACTAGCAAACAATACAGCAATTAAAACTACTTTTATGTTTGATTGCATGGAGTGTGACCAAAATAAAACGACGATTAATAATGCTGCTACGATTGCTATTAAGTATTTCAAATTTGATGACTTAGCTTTTATTTTAATTGATGCTTGCTGTTGAAACTCGAATACTAACAAGGCACCTATTAAAACTATCATTATGATAGATTCTCCCATTGTTGCTACCTCCTGTTAACTACCACTCGGCAATTGTACCATCATAGTTCTTCCAAGAAGGATTACTCCAAACCAAACCTTGTTGAGCTACATCCTTAATCATATCCTCATCCATTTCAATACCCAAACCTGGTTTCTTAGGTAGTTGAACATATGAATCCTTGTATTGGAAGATTTCTTTATTTTTAACAAAATCTAATAGATCAAAGCCTTGGTTATAATGGATACCCAGACTTTGTTCCTGAATGAACACATTTGGTGTACATGCATCAACTTGCAAAGTTGCAGCTAATGAAACTGGTCCATATGGTGCATGAGGTGCGCAGGCCATATCAAATGATTCCGCTTCAGCAGCAATCTTTCTGGTTTCTAAGATACCTCCACACATAGCTACATCTGGTTGAACAATATCAACTGCACCTTGTCTGAACAAATTCTTAAAGGCCCAACGAGTATAAAGTCTTTCACCGGTAGCCAATGGGATTGAAACTTCTCTAGCAATATCATCAAATGATTCCCAATTTTCGGGTAAAACAACTTCTTCCAAAAACATAGGGTGATATGGTTCCAATGCTTTTGCCAGAACTTTAGCCATCGGTCTATGAACACGTCCATGAAAATCAATTCCAATTTCAAGATCATCGCCAACTTCATCACGAATCGAAGCAACACGATCAACTACTGCTTGAACCTTTTTATAAGAATCAACATAGTGTAATTCTGAAGTTGCGTTCATTTTAATTGCAGTAAATCCTTTATCAACACGTTCTCTGGCTTGTTTGGCCACATCACTAGGACGATCTCCACCAATCCATGAATATACTCTAATCTTGTCTCTAACAGCTCCACCTAATAGTTCATAAACTGGAACATTCAATGCTTTTCCTTTAATATCCCATAAGGCCATCTCAATTCCTGAAATAATTGTTCCGTTAATAGGACCACCTCTAAAGAATGAACGATGTAACTCTTGCCAGATACGTTCAATTTCAAATGGATCACGTCCAATGATTTTCTTACCCATCTCTTCAGCACCGGCTACTACTGTTTCAGTTTTAGTTCCTGAAATCATTTCGCCCCATCCGGTAATACCTTCATCAGTTAGAATTTTAATAAAAATCCAACGTGGCTTTACTTTATAAATTTTAATATCAGAAATTTTCAAAATATCTACCCCTAATCTATTAATCAGTTACAGCATCCTGCATTTCCATATTCTTATTAACATGCTTTATACCATCAAAGAAGTACCATATTCCAGCGAAAGCAATGATTAATACTGGTATAGAAATAAGTGGATGCCATGTGAATGCAAAGTATACGATGAAACTTTGAATCATTGATGTGGCCGCAAATGAACTAATATATAGTGAATTTGCACCTAATTTAATACCAACAGACTTGGCAATTGCAGTTAATACTGGAGCAGTTGCAGTACCACACCATAGAAGTGAAGCTGTTACAACTAATCCAATAATAATATTCTTGATCAAATTACCATTTGTAAGTGCTACAACCAAAGCAACTCTAAATGGTACAACAGCTAAATCAGCAAATGGTAGAACTGAATTTCCTGGTAAAATCAAAGCCATTGCAATAGTCAATGGAATGATAATCAGAGCTGTGGTGATAACATCTTGATTACCAACAACAACGGCAGCATCCAAACCAATAAAGAGTTTTCTACCTTTAAATCTCTTTTCAGACCACTTTTGTGCGGCATCTGAAATTGGCATTAATCCTTCCATAAATAATGAAGTCATCTTTGGAATCAATACTAGGACAGCTGACATTGAAACACCTAATTGCATAACTTTCATTAGATCGTATCCAGCTAACCATCCAATGACCATACCGATAATCAGACCCATAATCATTGAATCTCCAAAGAATCCTAAATACTTTTGAGCATCCTTTATAGAAAACTTATTATTTCTCATGAAAGGAATTCTATCCAAAAGCCAATTCAAAGGCCAAGCAATAACTAGTGATGACAAAGCCGAAACTGTTGGCAAGGACACTCCTGGAATACCAAAGAACGATTCAACAATTGGCTGAGACCAGTCGGCTAATTTGAAAGTAATCAAGGCCATCAAAATTGATGAACCAATACCTAACCAAATATTTTTAGTAACGAAGTAAACCATAACTCCGACAATTGCCATATGATGATAATTCCAAATATCAACATCCAAGGTATGTGTCTTCTTTAAAATCAATAAAATAATATTTACTAAAAGAATTCCAAAAATCAAAATTGCAATAATTGGTGATGCCCATGTAACAGCGGCGATTGAACCCCATCCAACATCTAGTGCTGTTAAATGAACCCCAGTTCTATCTACCATTGCTTTAGCGGCAGGTCCAACATTTGTTGTCATAAAATCAAGAATCAATTTGATACCAGCGAAACCAATCCCAAGCGTCAATCCAGATTTAAATGAACGAGTAATCTTTAATCCAAATATAAGACCAATAATCGTGATAATTACTGGTAATAATACCGTCGGTCCAGCAGCAATCAACCAGTTAAAGACATCCATTATAATATGCATGTTTATTCACCCCCTGATAGTTAAATCGTAATTTAACCTTCTTTTTCTTTTATAATCTTATAAATTTCATTGAAAGTGTTGTCTGCCCCTATTCCGGTTAAAATTGGCATTCCTTTAACGTAAGGTACACCATGTGTTTTTCCATCAAATTCTCCTGTCGTTACTAATAAATCAAAACCCTCAACTTTACCGGGTACTTCCATTAACTTAGTTTGAGTAGTATCTACAGGCAAACCTTTGTCTTCCATGAAACTTCTGATTTTTGAAGCAACAACTGTTGATGTTGCGATTCCGTTTCCACAAGCTACTAATATACGTGCTGGCATAATATAATTCCTCCAAATATTAATTTAAAATTCCTAACAATGATGGTTCAATTAGATTCAATAATTCTTCTGATGTATTAGCATTCAAAATATCATTCCGTAATTTTTCATCCTGTATAATTCCAACAATTCTTTGTAGCATTTCTACTTGGCCATGTGGCTCCCCAATTGCAAGCATGATTACTATTTGAACAGGAATTGTTTTTTTTATGTCTTCCATATCATGAAATTCTACTGGCGTCTCTAAGGTACCAACCGCCACAGTTGTCTTATTAACTAAATTAAAATCCGCATGGGGAATCGCCACTGCCGGACTCTTTGATGGGAGGCCAGTTGGATACTCCATTTCTCTTTTTTTAATAGCATTTATATAATCCTTCTTCACGTAACCGCTTTCATAAAGCTGAGAAGAAAGTTGTTCAATAACATCAGTGCTATCATCCGCGGTCATATGTGGAAGAAATAATGCTTTATCTAAATCAATATCTACCTTCAAACGAGTGCTCCTCTTTTCTTAAAATCTTTTACAAATGTTGCTAAAGAATTGGCCAACCCTTCAACGTTTTCATTTCTAATATCTTCCTTATTAAATAGCTTTGATCCCATTCCTAAATAATCACAGCCATTGTCCAAGAATTCACCGGCATTTTCCAAAGAAACTCCTCCGACGGCCATCAAGGGTAGCTTACCTAAAGGAGCTTGAATTGCCTTAAAGTAATCAGGTCTTACCGTTGAAGCTGGAAAAATTTTTACAATATCTGCTCCTTTTTCGAACAACCCAGTTACTTCTGTAGGAGTCATTGCAGCGGGAACAGTCACTACTCCATGATCATGCGCATAATCAATCATTTCTTTAGTAAATGACTGAGGTCCTAGAAGAAACTTTGCACCTGCTTCAATGGCATTCTTAGTATCTTCTAAGTCCATAACTGTACCAGCACCGATTTGATATTTTTCACCAAATTTAAGATAGCCATCTCTGATAATATCAAGACAATGTTCAGTATTCATCGTAACTTCTATACCAAAGTCATTTTCGAACCCATCCATCGCTTCCATAATTGTCATGGCTTGTTCTTGAGTATACCCGCGCATGATAATTGTAAATTTTGGATAATTTCTTAGATCCATAAGTAACTCACTCCTTAATTCTTCTTTTTATTTCATTGATTACTTTATTTCTAGAATCAGCGTTAATTAATGTTTTCATTGCTTTAGCATTAGCAGCTATATTTGCCAATTGTTCTACTGCTTTAAAATGACTTGTTGTATCTCCAACAGCCAATGGAACAATAATATGAACGTCCGCGTTATTTGGAAACTTTATTGGCTCTTTACTAATCAAAAAACCAAATGCATTTCCATTAACACCCATATCCGGAGTCGTGTGAGGAATAGCCATGTTCTTACCAAAATAACTATAATTACTCATTGACGAACTCTCTTTAATAATTTGTTTGAGGAATTTATCTGTTACAATTCCTTTTTTCATAAGTGGTCTCGTTGCTAATTCCAATGCTTCAGTCCACAAAAGTTTCTGATCGGTAAAATTAATAAACTCTGGTTTTACATATGCTAATAGGTCTGGTAAATATTCTGTTTCCTTTACTTCATCGTCTTGTCCTCTTAATAGAAATAGTTGAATTTCTTTTCTCAATCGAACTTCATCATCTATTTGTCCATGTCGACTAATAATATTCATTAATCCATCTAACATTTCTTCTGAATTACCAAAACTAATATCTCTAAGCACTCGATATCGTAAATTCAAGGATTCATCGGTTGTCATAATCGGATGAATAATATATTGTCTTGCATCCGTCTTTAAATGCACGGTTGTAAACACTACATCAAAATCATTTTTAAACTTTTGAAATTCTCTAACAGAAGATGCTGAAACAAAACTTATTTCAGGAAACATTTCTCTCAATTTTTTAAACATCAATCTGGAAACAATTACTCCATTACTACAAACAACTGCAGCCCTTTTTTTCTCTTCTGGTTTCCAATTCTCAAGTTCAGATCCAAAGTAAAAGGATAATAATTCAATTTCATCTTTTGGCAAAGCCGAGTTTAATTTTTTTTCCAAAGGTTTTACAATTTGACGTACCGTATCAACAAACATCTGATGATTCTTAACATTTTTTACAGCTGACTTAATTCCTGAATCTTTCAAATGTAATCCGTATCTAATTCTTAAAATCATCGGTTGAATATGTGCAACCAACCTCTTTTCAAAATCCGATTTATTCTTTATTTCTACATAGGTTAAAGATTCAAACTGTTGCACCATATCATGAACCATTTTTAATAAATCAGAATTTTGGTATTGAATCTGTCCTTCTACAGTATTTGCTGAAATGAATAACAATAAAATCCATTTATAATCGTCTTTATTTGCTATCCATTTTTCAGGAATAACATTAGATATGAAATCATATTCGCTAGTATCACGAATATCTGTCTTAAAATACGATTCCTTTGAAACCTGACATGAACGATTTCTGGCTATCAATATCATTAGAGAATAAACTAATTGATTAAACGATTGATCTGAGTACGTAATATTCAAATGCTGTTCAATCTTATGCGTGTAATGAATTATGGAGCCTACTGAAATATCGGATATTTCCACAATCAATTCCATACCATCTTCGAAACGTAGAATTATTGCAACCAGCTCATTTATGATTTGTTTAATTTTCAATTCTGAACCATTTATTCTATAACCATCTTTTCGCGAATATATTAATTCCAAGTTGTACTTTTTAAGGTATCTTTTAGCATTTTTTAAATCTGACGTGGCCGTTGTCTTACTTACATTTAAAAACTCATATATATGAACTAATGAAACTATTTCTCCGCTAGTAAGAAGGTACAAGATAATTAGGTACATTCTTTGGTCTTCGTTAAAGTATCTATTTGTATCGGGAATATTCTGTATCTGTTTTTCTAAAAAGTTTTTTGATTCATTGGGAATAAAGAATTGTCCTGAATTAGATCTAGTAATCGAGGATAAATTATTTCTTTTCAATTCAATATTTATTTTTTTCAATGAATATGAAAGTTGTCTCGGTGTTAAATTTAATTTACGTTCCAGTTCAAAACTTTTACTAACCTGAAAATGAATTATTTGCTTTAATACAACTGTTTCCCTGTCATCCAATATTTCACCTCCGCTCCACGTCTATAGATTAGCCCAGAAAATAGCAAATTGGAATGCGCTTTCATTTCGACTTTTGTCTTACATTTTCTAAATGAGTATGCAAAATTGAACTTACCTTAAATAGTGAAAATTCATAATTTCAAAACAAATGCCATACCAGTAAGTTTTTCAGTACAAAAAAAAGGCCTCAATAATCTGAGTTTTCACATTCAGATTATTGAAGCCCTTTTTTAGATTTACTTATTTAATACTATTTCTTTATTATCAATAATCGAGCCTAAATTGAAGTTCAAAACATTGTCCTGTTTATCAACAGTAATTCCCGTCAAATTGTAATGTTTAATGAAGGACATGAACTCTTCCTTCTTAGATGAAGAACCAACTAAAGCCCAAATACTAGCCTCAATCAAGCTACTTCTGATAACAGTTGTCTGATGATTATCAGCTTGATTCATTTTATAAGTGTTACCCAAAAATTCATCATTTTCGAAAGTTGAAATAGCACCATTCTTCAAATAATAAGTCGTCAAATCTTTTTCAGCGTTGGGAATATTAATCTCCCAGCGAAAATCAGAATTCTGTTTGGTAGCAAATTTAATATTTCGATCACCACTCAAGTAAACTCCTACTACTTCAGGATTTTTCAAAAGTGGTTTAAGTACTTCATCGAAGACTTGCTCAATTGCCCAGTTCTTAACTATTACTGAAGGATCAAATTTTCCAGCAAAATACGGTTTATAGATTCCGTTAGTCATTTGTTCGGACAATATAGCGGTGTTATAAATTTGTTTAAAGTCGTTGGAAGACGTTAAAGGTTTCTGATCTCCACGTTGAAATTTGGATACTAAAGAGTCATATCTAAAGGCAGAAAATTGACGGTCAATTTCTTGAAGACGTTCATCGATTCTTTCAGTCGTCACTTTTAAAAGTTCCATAACGGTAGCATTCGTTGTTAGTGTTGCTAATTTAATTAAAAAATTCATATTCATTTGATTGATTGTTTTAGTGTTTAAATAATACTTTTCATTTTTCATTTGGTGTACCTCGGTTTCTAATTCTTAATACACCTTAAAGTATATCGGTCGAATTTGAATTATTTATGACCAAAATTAGAATAAAATGGCAAAAAAATAAGATGTATAACGTCGTTACACATCTCACCTCAAAGCTACTTTGTCAGTAAACCCATCGCGAAAGTTTTCCATACCAAGATTTTTGTCAACAATCATCCCAGTTAAATGGTATCTTTCGATGAATTCAGGAAATTTATTAGTACCTGCTGAGATTCCAGCTGATGACCAGATCTTAGCATCTAATGCATTATTAGTTACAATCGTTACTTGTTCAACATTGCTAGTTTCTTTTCTTAAACTATGAACTTCATTTGAAGTTGAAACTGCTCCATTTTGCAAAAAGTAAGTTGCCAACAAGATATCCAGGTTATTGGGATCTTTGATAGCAATGCGCCAGTTGAAATCAATATCAGGTCGACTAGCCAAACGAACGTCTTCACCACATCTCAATGACACTCCATCAATATTGTCCACGCCAAGTAACTTAATCAAATATTGGTTGAACAATTGATCAATGATCCAACCATTTAACAAGCCTACCGGATCATATTTACCATTATAGTAGGAGCTAAAGTAATGTTGTGTCATCTGCTCGGCTGTAATCGTCTGTTCATAGACTTCTCTAAAGGTTTCCGAAATCATCAGTGCTGCTTCATCGCCATCTTGAAATCTGCTTAAAAAGGAATTCTTATTCTCTACCGAAAACAGTTCATCATACTTTTTAACCTGAGTGTCCACTTGTTTAACAATTTGATCCAAAATATCTTGGTCAAAAGTTTCTTCTTTCGGTACTGCCAGCTTAATTTCCAACGGCATATCAAATTTATTTAAAACGGTACTTATGTATTTATATTCAGTCATATTTATCACTCCTTTGCGTAAAAAAATACGTATGCTCATCTAATTTATCGATAAGTATACGTACTAAATGTGATGAAAATATGACCAAAGTTTGTGAAAAATTTTAAGCTTCTTTTTTATTAGAATTCAAAAGTAAATTCAAAATAATTGCTGAAAAACTTCCGACAACTAAACCATTATTTAAAATAGTTTGTAGTGTTGATGGTAAGAAATGAAGTAAGGTTGGTTGAACCGTTACTCCAAGTCCCAAACTGATTGAAACAGCCATAATCATAATATTATTATTATTCATTTCAACTTTAGATAACATCTTGATACCCTCAATACCAACGGTACCGAACATAATCAACATTGCGCCACCTAAAACAGCATTGGGAATCAACTCAGCTACCGCCCCAACCTTAGGGATCAAGCCTAAGATGATCAATAGAAAAGCTGAGAAGTAAACTGGTTTATTTTTCTTGATTCCTGATAATTGAACAACCGCAACATTTTGTGAGAAAGTCGAGTATGGGAAGGTATTAAAAATACCACCAAGAATAGCTGCTAACCCTTCAGATGCGTATCCACGTTGCAAATCATTCTCATCCAAATCACGTTTTGTCAATTCAGCCAAGGCGTAGTAAACACCAGTTGATTCGATCATACATGTTAAAGCTGCCAAGAGCATAACAAGAATTGATGACCATTCAAACTTAGGTGTTGCAAAGTAAAATGGACGTGGGATTTGGAACCAGTGTGCTGAGCCAACACTTGCAAAACCTATCTGACCCATACCAATTCCCATTAAGTATCCAGCCACAATACCGATTAAAACCGCAATTTGTTGAATAAAACCACGACCCCAAATACTTACGACAACGATAATCAATGCTGTTGAAAATCCTAGAATCAAGTTAGTTGAGTTACCGAAACCCTTAGCAGTAGCGTCGCCACCACCAATATTTTGGAAAGCTACTGGTATCAAAGTAAACCCAATCAAAGTTATTAGAGAACCAGTAACAACTGGTGGAAAGAATCTCTTTAATTTGGCAAATACTTTCGAAATTAACATGATAAAAATACCAGCCACGATAATAGCGCCATACATATAGGCTATTCCAAAGTGATGTCCTATATTTTGTAACGGTGTTACATATTCGACCGCCGATCCTAAAACAACCGGTAATCCAATCCCAGTCAAAGGTGTTCGTTTAATTTGTAACAGTGTGGCTACCCCACACATAAAAATATCTACTGAGATTAAGTATGTCATTTCCTTAGCGCTGAAGCCCAAAGATGCACCGATCAAGATCGGTATCAAGATATCTCCTGAGTACATGGCTAGTAAATGTTGAAATCCTAATAGCAGATTCTTAAAAAAAGAATCGCTCTTATCATTCATATTAAGATCCATTATTGCCCCTCCTATATTTAGAAAATTATAACATCTTTTCTGAAAGTTATTAAAGGCGAAGTTTGGATTAATTGAACATTATCTATGATAGAATGAAAGCAGTATAAAATAGGAGGAATTCTAAGAGATGAATAAAAATCATTTAGATGACGCTTGTACAACTATCTTAGTTGGTAAAAACACCAGTATCGACGGTTCAACAATGATCGCCAGAAATGACGATACATTTTTTGCCGTTGCCCCACACAGTTTCGTATTAAACCCTGCTGTTAAAGGTGAAAAAGGTCGCAAAGTTAAATCATGGTTAAATGGCTTCGAGTCTGAAGTTCCCGAAAATGGTTACAAATGGCCTGCAGTTCCTAACGTTGACTACAAGAAATTCGGTTACTATGACGAAAGTGGTATCAATGGTAAGAACGTTGCTATGTCAGCTACTGAAAGTACTTACGGTAACGAACGTGCTTTAGCTTTTGACCCATTAGTTAAAGATGGTATGGACGAAGACGTTATTGTTCGTATGGTTCTTCCTTATGTTGATTCAGCTAAAGGTGCCGTTCAACGCACTGGTGATCTTATCAAGAAATTTGGTTCACCAGCTGGTAACTCACTTCTATTCAGTGATAAAGACGATGTTTGGTACATGGAAATCGTTACAGGTCATCACTGGGTAGCTCAAAGAATCCCTGATGACAGTTATGCTGTTTGTGCTAACCGTGTTTCTATCCAACAAGTTGATTTCGATAACTCTGATGAATTCATGTGGTCAGAAGGAATCCAAGAATTTGTTGAAAAGAATCATTTGAACACAGACAAGACTGGTTTTAACTTCAGACATATCTTTGGTACAGATAATCTTAAAGATCGTCACTACAACACACCACGTGTATGGTTCGGTCAAAAATACTTCAATCCTGAGATCCAACAAGATCCAGAAGATGGTGAATTACCATTCATCATGAAGACAGATCACAAGATCACTGTTGATGATATTGAATATGTTCTTGGTTCACACTACAACGAAACACCATATGATCCATATAGCCCATATGCTTCAGAAGATGACAAACATCGTTACCGTCCAATCGGTTTGAACAGAACACAAAACTCACACGTTCTTCAAATCAGAAATGACGTTCCTGAAGAATTCGCTGCTATCATGTGGTTATGTATCGGATTCCCAACATTCACACCATACATTCCATTCTACACAAACATGAATGAAACAGACGATTCATATAACGACGCTTCACTCAAGTTTAACTTCAAGGATGCATACTGGATGTATAACGCTCTATCTGTTCTTGTTGAATCAAACTACAGTGAATTCATCCAAGACGACATCGACTACTTAACAGATATTCGTCAACAATTACGTGCCTCAGTTGCTGAAACTGATAAGCTTGCAGCTAACTACTCAGGTGACGAATTAGTTGAATTCTTAACTGATAGAAACCAAAAGGTTGTTAAGGAAATGAGAGACAAGACACATGACTTCTTTGGTGAACTTTATACAAAGGGTATTAATCTTTCAAAACTCACATTCAACATGGATGCTAACCTATAAAACCAAATAATAATCTCTCTGACTCTTGATGAGTTGGAGAGATTTTTTGTTATGACTTTATCCCTTACTCTACTCTTGCGTTCAAACCGGATTTGAACTATCTTTCTACTTAGAAATATTAATATATCGAGGTTTTTCAAAATGGAACCAACATTTAATAAGATGACTCCTGCTGGATATAAAGCTATTGAGCAAGAGATTAAACATTTAAAAGAAATTCGTCCCGGAAAGATTAAAATATTGGCCGCCGCTGCTGCTTTGGGTGATCGTTCTGAAAACACTGAATATTCAACTGCCAAAAGGGATCTTGGTCACTTGGAAGGTCGTTTACGTTTTCTATATAAACAGCTTCAGTACGCTGATGTCGTTGTCCCTGCTGATAATGACAAACTGGATATTGGTAAATTCGTAACCGTTGAATTCTTAGATGATCACGATCAAGTTACCTATCAATTGGTCGGCAAACAAGAGGCCAATTTGACTGAAAATAAGATTTCCTTTGCTTCACCAATCGGTAGTGCTCTGGAAAATCATAAGGTCAATGATATCGTAACGGTAAGCGCACCGGATAGTTCTTATCAAGTTAAAATCATCGAAATTAAGTTAAATTGATTTCATAATTATTTAAATATGGTACGTACCAATTCAAAAGAATGCCCGTTTAAAGCTACCTCCGTTACATACCTATTCTTGGTAAACACCATGATATAAAAAAAAGAATAGTCAAAACTCGATAACCACAGGTATAATAAAGTATTGATTTTTTAGGAGGATGTTTTTTAATGGATGAAAGTAAAAAGTTAGCCAAGAAAACCCTTGATCGTGGTTTCTGGCTAGCATTTTGTGCTTCTGCTCTTTGGGGAGTTTCAGGTACCGTTTTACAGTTCGTTGCTAAGAACTTGAATATTCCCACAATGTGGTTTATTGGTACCAGAACACTTATAGCTGGTATCTTATTGTTAGCAGTTGGCTTAGTCGTTTTACCTAAAAAGGAATTCTTTGCTGTCTTTAAAAATAAAAAAGATTTTCTAACACTACTTAGTTTTTCCGTTTTTGGTTTATTAGCTAATATGTTTACCTTTTTTCACGCTGTTAAAACTGGTAACTCATCAACAGCAACAATTCTACAGTACCTCTCACCTTTATTTATCATGATTGGTGCCATAATCTTTACTAAAAAGAAAACTTCACGTGTGGACGTAATTTCCTTTGTCATTGCCTTAATTGGTGTTGTTCTTATGATTACTCGTGGTGACTTAGGACATCTCTCTATCCCATTTATTTCCGTTCTTTGGGGTATCGGTAGTGGTATCACTGCTGCACTTTATATTACGATTCCACAAAAATTGATTGCCAAATATCACGGAATTTTAATCACTGGTTGGGGAATGTTAATTGCCGGATTGATTTCTAACGTATTCAATCCTTTCTGGGTCAATGCCCCTAAGATGACTGCTGGAAGTGTCCTAGGTGTTGGTACAGTTATTCTGCTTGGTACCGTTCTAGCCTTCCTATTGATGGTTATTAGTACTAAATATACAACAGCCGCTATCGTTAGTATCACTGATGCTGTGCAACCATTCACTACATTGATTTTAAGTGTGATTTTCCTTCATTACGCAGTTAATCTTGCCGAAGTAATCGGTGCTGTGATCGTTATTATAGCTATTTATGTATTGAATCGTTATGATACTGAATAATTGGATTTCTGAAGTCGAATAATGGATTCGGCTTCTTTTTTTTTCACAATTTTGTTTTAATAAAGGTGTGCGTTAGAAGGAGGATCCATTTATGAAAATATTTGCATATGGAATTCGTGAAGACGAAGAACCATCTTTAAAGAAATGGGAAGAAGCTAACCCTAATATTGAAGTGGGCTTTACTAAATACACTTTGACAGCTGACTCAGCTAGATTAGCCGAAGGATCTGATGGTGTCGTAACACTACAGACTTCACCTTACACTAGAGAAGCTTTGGAAGTACTTAATAAACTAGGTATTAAGTATATTTCAATCCGTAATGTCGGTTTCGATAACTTCAACTTCAAAGATCTAAATGATCTTGGATTTACTTTAACAAATGTACCTGTTTATTCTCCAAATGCCATCGCTGAACATACTGTTCTTTTGATGGGTCGCTTATTGCGTCGTGTGCCTGAATTCGACGAAAAATTCGATAACGGTGACTTCACTTGGGCTCCTACTATTGGTAAAGAATACCGTGAACAAACAGTTGGTGTTATCGGTACTGGACATATCGGTCGTGTAGTTATCAAGATTTTACAAGGCTTCGGTGCCAAAGTTGTGGCTTATGATGTTTACCACAATGATGATATTGAAAAACAAGGTTTATACGTAGATAGTTTGGAAGAATTATACAAACAATCTGATATCATTACTTTGCATGTTCCATTATTCGATTCTAATAAATACATGATCAATGACAAAGCCATTTCACAAATGAAAGATGGTGTTTACATCATTAATTGTGCCCGTGGTGAATTAATCGATACTGATGCCCTAATTAAAGGCTTAGATAGTGGTAAAGTTGCTGGAGCTGGACTTGACGTTCTTGACAATGAAAACTCTGTCTTTGGTAAAGTTTGGAGTAGCGTTGATAACATTCCAAACGAAAAGATTAAGAATTTAGCTAAGAGAACTAATGTTATCATTACTCCGCATAGTGCTTTTTATACAGAAACAGCTATTCACAATATGATCACTACTTCATTCGATTCAAACAAGGCCTTAATTGAAGGACTTAAACCAAATAATATTGTTGATACAACTAAATAGAGTTCAAATTCAAAGGGTACTATCCTATTCAGGATAGTACCCTTTTTGTAACGATAATTTTAATCCATTCGGTTCTTACGTGACGTTACAAATACTATAACGCATAAAGCAAAATTTCTTATTTCTTTGAACGATAATTAAATAAATATCTTCCATATAACTTGATTTAACAATAATTATAGATAATATTTTCGTTCGATAAAATTAAATAAATTTATATTCTTTCGTATCTCTTCAATCGATTGAGCTTGTTACATTTTTAGCATTCATATAACGGTGACACACTTTTAGGAGCCTATTAATCGTACGCATCGTTGCTATAATAAGGCTGTTAACCTTTACATTTTTAATTATTTTAGGGAGGAGTCGTTTGTATGAATGTATTTAAAAATTCGGTATATTTGCCCATGTCTATTTTCATTGCAATTTTATTTAGCGTAATTATTTTTTCTTTAACCACAACAACCCTTACTTCAGCCGATGAAACTCAACAAGCAATCGACGGTGCTCCCGCTGGACTTGATATTCAAAAGTTCTTTAATATTTCTCCGCCTTTAAACACTGTTACTGATAATCCTTTTTTATACAACTACGCTCGAACCGCTAAAGATGGAAAAGTACTTGATTTAGCGGATGGTTCAGGTAAATACGGAGCAGCTTGGTCAGACACCTCGGCAGGAAACTATCTCGATATTCGAAAAGATCAAACCGTTTCTGCTTGGTTATATTTTGGAGCAGCAGTAGATAACGAACTCTTGAATGGACAAGGTATGGCGTTAGTTTTACAAAATGACCCTCGTGGTTACAATGCCATGGGTGCTGGTTACCAAGGACTTGGAGTTTATGGCTATGACAAAGGAACAACTTCGTATTATTACCTTACAGAAAGTAAACCAACCGTTGCTAATCCTGATTATATTGCCAGTACTGCCGTCAAAAACAGTATGGCCTTAGAATTTGATAGTCAAAAAAATGACGCAATTTCACAACACGATGAAAGTCCAACTCAAGTTAACTTTGTTCCTGGAGGGCTTCGTCCAGGTACTTACTATTACACATTAAGCGGTTATGACACTAGGGACACTGCTAACAAGAATCCTATTCCATCCAACTATCCGGAAAATTCTCAATTCGGAGCTGGTGGTGGTTATGGTCATATCGCCGTCACATACCCTGGTTTGGCAAGCAGCTATGCTCTACTAGCTACAGGAGCTCAAAATCAGGTTAATTCAGCTTGGAAGGGTTTTACAACCGCAGCCTCTGTTATTCACTCCGGAACCAAGGCAGCACAATTGGTTGATGCAGGTACTGATGAGAATCCAATTTATTGGCATCACGTTACTTTCACTTGGAAGCATGCCGAAAATGGTGAATCGGCACAAATAAAATATGCTTTCAATGACAAATATTTAGACGGAACTATCAACAATGACACCACTACTCTTGGAGGATATCCTCGAGTTGATCAAACCGTCAAAGTTGACCCTAGTATTTTCGGTAACATTAAAGACAATAAATTATATTGGGGATTTACCGGCGCCAATGGGCGTTCTACAGGGGTTTATAGTAAACTAGTTGTCTTCGAATCAATTCCTGCCTTGGTCCATGCCGAAGCAAAAACATCCATCACTGACCATACTTTAGAAAAAGTAATTACAGATGATTCAACTGATCAGTCCGTTGCCCATGGCGATAAGCTGACTATTGACTATAACGTTAATTACGATACTGAAAATAGCCGTGCCGATTGGAACAAGATTTCCGCTGATATTGATTTACCAACCAATATTAATTACACACCTGACAATAATGGCAATATTGCCACGATAAACTATACAAATAGTTTAAACGGAAATACTAAAACTGAATACATCAGCGGTACTAACCTTACTGATCAAGCTTTGAAATTTAAATTAGCTGAAAACTTGGGAAAAGTTAGCAATACGGCTTATACAAATGCCGATATTGTTATCAATGGTATTGCTGATAACACTACTGACCACGATATCGATGTACCAGAAAAACCAGCTAAATTCTCAGGTGAAAATCAGATTTCAACAACCAGTACACCGGAATTCACAGTCACATACCAAAAGAACTGGCTATTAAACTTTAAGAATCCCGATCCAATAGATATCGTCTACAACGATGCTGATGAAAAATTAAATTTACCAACACAACTTAGTTATGACAAAAATCATCACTTCAAAAAAGATGACCCCATCCGTTACGATATTAGTGTTGCGGGTAAAACGTATACTGGCAGCTCTCAAGCCAACTCAACCGATACATCAGCCACCGGTACCATTCCTTTGAGAAGTATTATCGGCAATGATTTTTGGAATATTTTTAAAGAAAAAACGACTCAAAAAATCACCGTTATGGCTACGGATAAAGATGATATTAAATCGAATACCGTTACATACACCGTGAACGTTTTACAAGATAAATTTTTAGATGTGAATGCATCTAAGGATCTAGATTTCCAAGACATCAATTATTTATCAACTAATAAATATTTAAAACGGAAAAGTGGTTATTCGGTTAGTGTCACAAGCTTACGTAATCCATGGAAATTATCCGTTTCAACTTCAGCGATAAAGAAAGGCGACATCAATTTTAACGGTATATTAGTTTATAAAAAGAAAGATGGCACCACTTATGATTTAACTTCAGACGAAGTTCCCATTGCCGAAAATGATGTTGTTAGTGATCAACTGGTAACAACAGTAATCTCAAAAGATTGGACCGATGATACTGGCCCCTTACTGAAACAGACCGGCGTTAGCGAATCAGGTAAATACAGTGGACTCGTTACTTGGCATGTAACCAACAGTATTTAAAAAAGACGTTTGACAAAATATAATTCGAGGTGTAACTTATTCACCAATCAAATAATTAAAATCTATTTAATCAAATTAGACGTTGAAGAGAAGAGTAAATTAATTTAGTAGTTTTCCAGTGACCGTCAGCCAGTGAAAAGACGGAACGAACAATTAATTGAAGATGAGCTTGGAGTCTTATCCTAGTGCAAGCTGGGAATACGCAAGGATGCGATATCATCCCGGACATGACAGTGTCGTTGAGGTATTTTGTGCAAACAAAATATAAATTAGGGTGGTACCACGAGTAATCGTCCCTACAGTGCAGATAAATTCTGTATTGTAGGGACGATTATTTTTTTACTCTCTCTTAACGACTTTGTCGTTTTAGAGAGAGTTATGGGAATGTTCAAAGAACATTCGTATTTCCTTTATCTCTTAACGATTTTGTCATCTTAGAGAGAGTTATGGGAATGTTTGCAGAACATTCGTATTCCTATTCCCTACTCATCATTCAACCAATACCACAAAAGATTAAATAGACCCAGGAGGATTTAAATATGACAGTTAAAACAGCAAGTAAAATTGGATTCCAACATGTAGGAAGTTTTCTCAGACCAGACGTCCTTAAGCAAGCCCGTCAAGACTACTTCGATAATCAAATTACTCAAAAAGAACTAACAACCGTTGAAAACGAAGCCATCAAAGATCTTGTTAATAAAGAAGTTGCTGCAAGTTTAGACTACGCTACTGATGGAGAATTCCGTCGCTCATATTGGCATTTAGACTTCTTCTGGGGCTTTGAAGGCATTGACCATATTCATTATGGTGAGGGTTATCATTTTGCTCATGAAGAAACTCGTGACGATACTGCCATCCTATCTGGACATATCAAATTCAATCCTGAAACTCATCCTTTCATCAAGGATTTTGAATTTCTCAAGTCACTAACTGATCATTTAGATATCGAACCTAAACAAACTATCCCCGCCCCCTCACAACTCTATGTTGAACTCATCCGTGGAACCAATGATGAGAAAATCAAAGAATTTTACCCAAATATCAATGATTTATATTTAGACATCGAAAAAGCTTATCATGACGCTATTTTGGCTTTCTACGATAAAGGTGCTCGTGTCATTCAACTGGATGACTGTTCATGGGGATTATTCCTAGATGAGAGCTTTTTAAATACCCCCGACGGTAAAGCATATGCCAACTCAGGTATTCAAGATATTCTACTTGAGTTGAACAACAAAGCTATTGAAAATCTTCCCGAAGACTTAACCATCAATACTCATGTTTGCCGTGGTAACTACCATTCTGATTTTGCTTTCTCCGGTGGTTATGGGCCTGTTGCTGATACATTATTTGCCAAAGAGAATGTCGACACTTACTTCCTAGAATATGATTCTAAACGTGCCGGTAACTTCGAACCGCTTGCCAAAGTTTCTGGTGATAAAAAAGTTGTTTTAGGCTTAGTCACAAGCAAATCAGGTGAACTCGAAGATCGCCAAGAAGTTATCAATCGTATTAAAGAGGCCAGTCAATATTTGCCATTAGATCGTCTTTGGCTATCAACTCAATGTGGCTTTGCTTCCACCGAAGAAGGCAATGTTCTAACCGAACAACAAGAATGGGCCAAACTAAAATTAGTTAAATCCATTCAAGATGAAGTTTGGGGTTAATAATTATTGATAGCGCTTTCAACAAGAACTATAATATAAGTAGAAATTAAAGTTTATCTATGTTGGAGGCGCTGATTATGATGAAAATTTTAGCAGACTTATTCAACAGGATTGTAGACTACACACTTCACTTTGATTGGTGGTAAACCGGCTTACAAATCTGTAAGAATAATGTAAGTAGATCAAATGTAAAAAAATAATTAAATCCCTTAGTATATTTCTCAGGAGGTAACGCAAATGAGAAGTTTTCTAAGGGTTTTTCTTTTAGGTATTGTTATTATAGGATTAGGATATTTAGGTGCTTGTTTCTACACTAAAGACAACACTAGTCAGGTTTCACAGGCATTTAACAACTACAATATTTTGGTCAAACGTGAACCTCGATATGTAAAGATTGATAATAAAGATGCTAAGGATAAAGATGGCTACGGCAATTACACATACAAATTGAAAAGTTACGATGAAGATGGTAAAGAACATCCCATCGAATTCATGGGTATGGGCAAATTAAAGCAAGGCCATTACCTAAAACTTGATACAAAAGGCAGTTACGTCTATTCATATAAAGAAGTCTTCAAGAAAGACATGCCTAGCGATGTCTACACTAAATTGAATCTATAAAATTAAAAATAAAAGCAGCATTTACTTAGGACAAACACATCACATTCGGAGGTTTAACTCCATGTGTCGGCAATTCCAAGTAGATACTGCTATTTTTGTTTCAAAAATTTAGAAAAAAGTTAATGATCAGAATCCGATTTGACCATAACAAATTTGATAACTAAAATGGATAGGTTACTACTTTCGATTTTAGGGGTTCAAACTTATGTCAAAACAAATCAAAAAATCACTGTACATCATGGTCTTCGGAACTTTCTTCGGTGTCTTGTGTTCAACATTAATGAATACTGCTCTACCAACCTTCATGCGTGTTTTCAACGTTAATTCTTCCACCGTTCAGTGGTTAACTAATGGTTACACTTTAGTCAATGCCATCATGATCCCTACCAGTGCTTATTTTATAAAGAAATTCTCTTTTAGACATTTATTCATTGCCTTTTCTTCCATTTTTTTAGTCGGAACTCTACTGGGTGCCATAGCCAATTCATTTATGCTTGTTATCGTCGGTCGGATGATTCAAGCCATTGGTACTGGTATGATGATGCCTTTAGTCAACGTTCTCGCCATGCAATATACCGACAGGAGCAAGCAAGGAGCCGTTATGGGGATTATTGGATTAGCCTTTAATTTCTCCCCCATTATCGGACCAACTTTGTCAGGAGTAATCTTAGAGTACTTTGCTTGGCAATATCTTTTCATCCTGATCCTACCATTCATCATTGTCGTCGTTTTATTATCAATCTTCCTATTGCCACAAATCGAAACAACCGAGAATCCTAAATTCGATACCGTCAGTTTGATTACTATCAGTTTTGGACTTCTCTTCCTATTAACTGGTTTCTCCAATATCGGACAATCGAACCTCTTCACTTTCAACGTTTTAGGTTATACCGTAATTGGTTTAATTCTGATCGTTATCTTTTCAGTTATGGAAAATAAATCTTCCAGGCCAATTATTAATTTCGAAATTTTTAAGCATTCACAATTTACCTTTGCAACTGTTATCAATATGTTGATTGTTTTAACTATGTACGGTAACACTATTCTTTTACCACTAATGATTCAGACCATTCTTCATAAAAGTCCTCTGATTTCTGGACTAGCTCTATTACCCGGAGCAACTTTAACTGGCTTCATGTCCCCTGTCAGTGGTCGACTTTTTGATAAATATCCTATCAAACGAATCGTGGTCACAGGAGTGTTGATCGACTGCTTCGGTACCTTTATGCAAGCTGTTATTGACGTTAATGCTTCAGTTTTGATGTTAACCGTTGGACAAACCATTCGTCAGTTAGGTTTAGTTTTGATTTTGATACCTATTCAAACTCACGCTTTAAGTTCTCTACCTAAGAAATATATTTCCGATGGCGTGGCAACTTTCAATACTTTAAGACAAATAGCTGCTTCCTTTGGAACAGCCATCATCATTGCTGTTATTACCTTAGCTGACAAAGTTATGACCGGTAGTACAGTTAATCAAGCCACTGGCATTCAAGCTGGATTCCTAGCATGTTTAGGATTCTTAATTGTTGCTTTGATCATGACCCACAAACTACATCGACCTGATATTGATTAATTAAAGAACTAATAATTCGTTAAATTATGAATTATTGGTTCTTTTTTGGTAAAAATTTCCAATAAATTACTATATTTGTCTATTAATTTATTCGAGCAAAATGATTATAATTATTTTATAACAAATACTAATTGTAAGGTTCCAGGAGGAAACATAGTTTTGTTAACTAAAATTTTTCTAGATAACGCACCTTTAATCGCTAGCCTCTTTTTTATCATGGGAGCCTTTATTGTTTTTCAAATACTCTTTGCGGGGGTTAGATTAATTCTAAAAGTTCGGCGTAGAAATACTGACAGATATCTCCTACGTTCGATTCTCGGAATTATCTATATTTTATCTTTGTTATTCATCATGCAACTTTCGATTCGCGGCAAAAATCAATCTTGGATCTATGTTAATTTTCAACTAGTTTCCATCATTTTTTACACTGTGATACTAAGTGTTCCTTTTAAATACCATTTATTCGGACCAATCGTTGTTGCCTTTATGGCCTTTAACTCAGCTTTAACCAGTTGGGAATCATGGTGTTTAGCAATTGTCTTAATAGTCTTCTATTACTCACTGAACTATATCAAAAACCACACTAAAAATAAGTTTCCTTTTTTATCCTATTTAATTGTTAGTTTGATTTCGGGATTTGCTTATTGGTTCTTCGTCAAAGTAAAATTCTCTATCAGCAATCCAATGTTCTTCCGGCAAGTTATCTATCTATTCATCATTGAATTATTTACTTTCGGTTACATTGCAATTCTTTACACCGATTTGGAATCGAGAGCCGCTCTGTTTCGGGATGCCACACATGATAAGTTAACTCATGCTTATAACTATGATGCCTTCGATATTGATTTTCGTTCACTCTTCAAAGATAACGTCATTTCGGATGGAAAATTCACTATGATGATGTTCGATATTGACCATTTTAAGAGCATTAACGATACTTATGGACATTTAAGCTGGGGACAAGGTTTTGCGGACAGTGGTCGAGGTTGTACAGACTGTACTCGCAAAAAATGACAAGAGTATTAAGTTATATCGTACCGGTGGTGAGGAATTTAATATTATTTTCCCCCATTATCACGTCAAAGAGACTCAAGCAATCGTCAAGGAAATTTTTGAAGCGGTCAATCACACAGAAGTAGATGTCGATAAAAATAAGATTCACATCACTATTTCAGTTGGTGTTTCTGAGATTAGCAAAAAGGACGTTTCAGTTAACGACTTCTACTCTCGAGTCGACAAAGCTTTATATCATTCTAAACGCAATGGTCGTAAAGAAATAACAATTATTTAACAGGACAAAAAAAGAGCTAACGAATTAAATTCGTTAGCTCTTTTTGTTTAATTATTTAGATTCTTTTGCGTCGCGACCTCTTAGGAAGTCAAGAACAGCTTGTGTACGGGCACGTTTTTCTGCACCATTTTTTTGGTTTACAGGACGGCGGTGGCCAGTCATACCTTTATGTGTATTTTGTGACATCTAAAAACCCTCCTTCCCGTTACAATTTAACTTATCTTATTAACCCTATTATTGTAAAGGAATTATTAATATATTTCAACCATTTTTTGCGTTGAATTTCAAGTAAAATCATCAGAAATTTTTCACAATAACTCTATTGAAATAGAAAATCCCGCCTGAACGAATTATGTCAGCCGAGATTAAACAAGTATCAATTGTTTTCTATTTTTTTATTACTCTGTAACAGCTTCTTTGTCTTTAGAAGTTGCTTCCTCTGTTTCTTCAACATCAACGGTTTCCTTGCTCTTATTGTGAACACGGAAAGCCAAAATGAATCCGAAGACAGCTAAAATCAATGTAAACATAAATCCATAATGAGCACCGTTAGTGAAAGCTAGTTTTGCTGAATGTCCACCATTAGCAAAGTAGTTTGCCTGACCTGTACTCAATAGAATTGTGGCAATACCAGTTGCTACGGCACCAATAACTTGTTGGAAAGTATTGATGATAGCAGAACCATCTGCGGATTGATATGCATCCAATGAGTTGAGTCCATATGTTTGTGATGGTGACATAGCCAATGGAACACCAATCATCAAAATAATATGAGCTACAATGATATAACCTAAGGAACTATTTGAATTACTAAATAGGAACATTGCTGAACCAACGATAGAAATTAGGAAGCCTAAACGAGACATCATCTTGGCACCAATTTTATCGTAAGCACGACCTGCACCAAATGAAACAGCGGCGTTTATAATACCACCTGGTAACATCACGACACCAGTCAAGGCTACAGCAACACCTAAACCATTTTGCAAGTACATTGGTAGCAAATACATTGCTGACAATGTAATACCAAAGTTTAACATAACTAGAACTGAACCTGTTAGAAATTCTGGAGTTTTCAAAACTGAGAAATCCAAAGTTGGAGTCTTAGCATGCAACTGTTGTCTAATATAGACAACTAAGAAAATGATACCTACGACTAAAGCAATCAAAGCTGTAGCGATATTTTTGCTCAAGAAACTGATACCAAAAACGATCAAACCAAAACTGATAGTTGAAAGAGCAATAGCCAACCAATCAATTTTGGGTTTAGTTACTTCAAACACGTTAGTCAAATTCTTTTCCATAATGAACAAACCGATCAATAGGAAAATGATGAATGACCAGAAAATATATCTCCATGACAATGCACCCAAGATAATACCTGAAATTGTAGGTCCAATAGCTGGGGCAAACATGATAACTAAGGCAGCCATACCTAGAGCGGCACCTAGTTTATCAGGTGGGAAGATTCTCATAGCAATTGAGAACATAAGTGGCAAAATAAGTCCGGTAGCGATACCTTGAATCATTCTACCTGCCAAAAGCATTGGGAAGTTCATTGCTAATGCAGAAATTGCTGAACCGACAATGAAGTCCAACAAACCAAATCTAACTAATCCCCTAGTTGAGAAGTGTTTTGTTAACAAACTAGAAAGCGGTAAAACAATTGCAATTACAAGCATATAACCTGTAACTAGCCACTGTGCTGTTCCTGTTTCAATATTAAAAGCTTTCATGATTGATGGAAGGGCAATATTTAATGAAGTTTCACTAAACATTCCTACAAATCCACCGATTAAGACACCCAATAGTGACAAGATTGGATGTTCGGGTCTTGTATTAATTTTTTGAGATTGACTCATAATTTTCCTCCAAATTGTTGCAACAGTGGATTAATATACCAGAAAAAAATTATTTTCGTAAGTGTTTTCTGAAATTTATTTATGTTTTTCATTAAAATAGGTAAAAACACGAAAAAATAGAGCCTCTAAAGAACTGAGACTCTTAGCAAAATTGGATTATATTTAAATTCCCGTCTTCCGTAAAATTGGGAATACATTGGAACACTATGGGCACGGCTTGAAGCTAATGATTTCACACTTTGGGTGAAATCATGGATCTCCAAGACCGGCCTTATTGTAAACGGCAAAGCCGTTAACAATAATTTCATAGTTGAATGCATTCCCAATTTTACTCCAGACTAAAAAACATCTTGATTATTTAGTCAGAAAAATATAATTACTTATTCCTAAGCCCTTTGATTAATATTATTCTGAATAAATGAATTAATAACCTTCATTGCTTCATTAGAATCTTTGCATTTACTGATTGCATTATAGAATCTAGTATCACTCTGCAAATCAACTAAAAAACTAAATAACGTTTGAATCTTAGGATATTCTTCTTCATTTATTGCTAAAAGAAAAATTAATTGGATTTTATTGTCATTATCATCCCACACAATTGGCTTTTTCAATTGCATAAACGCTACGTTAGATTTATTAGCGGCAAACTTGATAGGATGTGGTATTGCAATTTCTCCACCAATAGCGGTTGAATACATTTTTTCTCGCTCAAACATTTTCTCTCTAAAATCACTTCTAACAACGGCTTGTTCTTCCAATTTGTCACATAAGAAATCTAGTACTTGTTTGCGCGTCTGCAGATTACTATTTACAAAAACTAATTCAGGTTTAAATAGACTATATAGGACTTGTTGCCCATTAGAGGTTGAAGTTATGAAATCATACAGTTCTTTACTGTCATTGGCAAAGTTGGACAAATCAACTTCAACAACCGGAACCTTACTGTTTAATATAGGAACAGTTGAGATCAAGAAATCGACTTCTTTAGGATAGGAATCACTACAATATTCTGCATAAGAATAAACACCCATTATATTTAAATAATTACTAAATCGACTTTCTAGTTTTATCTTTAATAGATTTGCCGTAGCTGTTCCTGATCCACAAATAATGGCCACATTCCTTTTTTTCCACTTATTACTGTAATTTCTTTCCATTGAGGCACCAACATGTAGCGTTATGAACGATAACTCATCTTTCGAAAGATGTAGTTTTAACTGATGTTCTAGAATATTTATCGATGTAACGGTCATCTCGTATGCTAATGGAAATGTTGAAAGGATAACGTCCAATAAAGGATTCTTTCTAGTACTATCTAAATCGCTTATCTTAATAACAGCTTTAATATGCTCCGTCAGATTTTTTATTAAAAGATCATCATTTAAAAGGTTAAACGTGTAATTATCCCGTATTTTATCCAAAAAAAGCAATACACTTTTCTTTATTAATTCCACTTCTGGCTCATTTGAATTATTAACTATCTGTGGATTATTTAAACCCACATGGTATTTCACGTATTCCCTTTCAGGCAAGGATATTCTATTACCAATACTTTGTTCTAATCTATCAAACATCTTATCAAATTCATTTTGAAAATCTTGGGATACTTGCAACTCACTATTAAAATTCTGTAAAACGTGTCCGGATTCAATTCTAGATAGGGACAAAGCAACATGAATTATGATATTTTTGCGATTATAATCAGGAATCTCTTTCATTTCCCTATCTATAAAGTCATTAACTACTTCACTAATGTCATCTAAATCAATATTACTAAATAACTTACGCTCATTAGTAGTGAAGCCTAAAACGTATTCCTTATAGTTTTTATTTTCCAATTGATCTATAAAACAATAGCGTTTGCTTTCCTCATCCCCTACCAAAGACAACCCATTATTTTTATGAACTATTCTCAAATTATATTTACTGATAATTTGCTTTATCTCAATAATATAATTGTTCAAAGTGTTAATACTGATATACAAATTATCTAATATATCGTCAATTGAGATTGGTTCCTCGCTGGTCAACAATCTGTTTAACAAATATTTAATCCTACCACTAGAAGTATCTAAACTTGTCTTTTTCTCTAGATTATTCAAATCACGTTTTAGTTTATCTAATTGTTGTGAATCACTAACCTCCAAATAATATCCCTTACCTCGACGATTCATTATCTCTAATTTGTAATCACTAATATCCGAATTCAATTTCGTAACGTCGCTACGAACAGTCCTAGTACTAACATTCAATCGTTTTGATAATTCACTACCCGGTACCTCAATTTTTGTCAAAATCATTATCATTAATATCTGTTTTAATCTTGGGTAAGATAGTTTCAGCATTTTTTTACCACTCCTTCATGTATAAAACTCAAACAAGCCGATGGAGATTCGTGTAGAAATAAAATAACCAGTCTTCAATATAAATTTGAAGATTGGTTATTCTTTATTCAGATACCGAAATTAATATTCAAAGTAAATAGTCTTAATTTTAGCATGTGTAATATCATTCAACTTGACAGTATTATCAACAATTGGAAGTTTTTTGATAGTATCTTCTTTCAAATCAACTAATTCAACTCTATTAGGTTTCTTATTAAATACAATTCGATCATCAGTTGCTTTGTCACCATAGCCGTTATAGAAACGAGCAATATAACCACTACGATGATCAGCCTTCTTCAAGGTACTTAAAATCAAATTACCTTTTGTATGTAAAATACTTCCATTTTCATCCAAAGTACGATCAACTGAATCCATATTGAATATCAAACGACCATTCAAGAAATCTGCATACTCATAATATTGTTCCGGTGTATCATAATTCTTTGCTTTAGATGCTACTTCACTATCATCGAATCCCTTGTTAGTAATTGATAATCCTAATTCAAAACTCAACTCTGACTGTAATTCAGCATTTGGCGTTGCAATAACTTTTTCACCTGAAGCTCTACCTGGACGATAAAGTAAATCAACTTTACCCATCATTCCATATGTCCGGAATAAGGTTAATCTGATGGTTGAATAATCCTTGCCAATAATTTCGTATTCACGAACACCTTTTGGAAATACAGAAACAGTATTTTCTTTATTTGATAAAGCAACAAATGATTGACAAGTTTCAATTGAAATTGGTTTTTCATTCCAATTTTCCTTATTTGCTGCCCAAGACTTCATTTCTTTTTCACGATAAACGGGTCTCTTTATCGTTCCAAATTGTTGATCAGCATATGAAACCTTAGAACTAATACCTGTAGCAAAATCAATACATAATCTATGGTCTAGTGGTCCACGGTTATCTATCTTTACATTGAATTTAATTACTGAAGAATCCTTTTCCAATCTAATTTCAACTGACACTGGCATCTTAACATTACAAATTTTCTTGGCTCTATCATCTAGATTTTCTGGTACTGAAAAGTCATAGTCGATTTTTGCTAAAGAGACTAAATCAGATTTAGTTACTGAAATAGTATTTGCTTGATCTGTTGAATAAACGATTAAATCCTTTTTGGCAGGTGAATAATTGAAGGAATCTCCATCATCACCATTTTCCTCTAGAATTGCTTGGTTTTCATAAACTTTTCCAGAAGCTTTATCAGTAATTGTCAATGAACCATTATCTTGAATGACAATCTTGAAATTATCATTTTCCAAAATTCTGTCATCAACTGCCTTAATTACTTCATTTTTCTTTGCATTTTCATTAATATACAATTGCTTGTATCCCATTGCCGGTACATCTTTTGCAAAAATAGAAGCAACTACCTTATAAATCTTTTCAGGTTTATAAATTTTCTCCCCAGGATTCAATTGGATTGTTTGACCGGCTATATACTCAGTTTGGTCTTCACAAGACTCAATTGAAAAATCAACAGATTGATCATTTTCATCTACAATTTCAAAATCTTGAGATGGTGCATAGAATGAAACTTTTGTAATTTCCGTTCTATCAACTGGCAATGTATTAAATACCGACAAACTAATTTCATATTTCTTATTCTTTTTAATTTGTGTAGCTATTTCCCTGAGCGTAACTTCAACTAAGTTTGTACTGATGTCACGAACTTGCTTATAACGCATATAAACATCTTCATTAGTAGTATCGGAAACACAAGAACCAATGGAATCATGTGCAGCATTCTCAAACATTAATTTCCAAATATCATTAACTGCCTCACGAGGATAATCTACACCATAATGTTCACCCATCGTCAAAACTGGTTCAAGAACATTGACTATGTAATATTGAATTTTGGTATTTAACTTCTTTAGATCAGAACGTGATGAATAAATTGACTTATGAATTCTCATATTTTTACCGTTAGTGAATTCACCGCTAACTTCTTCTAATTCTGGCTTTTCACTCTTAACAGCATCAATATATTCTTGAATTGAGCTAACTTCAAAATGAAAATCTTTATTAGCATCATTAAGTTTCTTAATTAGTTCTGGCAAGTCTTTTCTTGCTGGAGCTTGATCAAAACCATTAGGAAAAGCGATATGACTCGTAGTTGATCTTTTAACGATTGACGCAAATGGCTCTTGATGCATAATCTTATCTAACTGTGTTTCATCTACAACTCCACCAATATAGTAACCAGATGGTATCTGATAAACGTTTACCTTGGAACCATCTTCGCCTTTCCAAACAAATTCGGTGTGGTTAACATTCTCTTCAGAAACTCCACGCCAAAACATAGTATCAGGAATTCCAAAACCTTTATAAATCTGAGGCATACTTGATTCTTGACCAAATGAATCAGGAACATAGCCAACATTCATATATGTACCTAATTTATTGCAAACATCCATTCCGTATTGAAGATTTCTAACAATACTTTCACCAGAAATAACGAATTGATCCGTTTGTGTATACCAAGGCCCAATTATTAATTTTTTATCTGCCACTAATTGTTTTATAACATTCTTATCTTGAGGACGCCATTTCAAGTAATCTTCAACCAATGAAGCTTGACCATCCAAAATAAAACGATCATAACCAGTATTGTGTTGTAGATTATCAATAACATGCATCAAATCCTTTAATAAATAAACCTTTGAACGTGATGTAGTGAAATACCATTCTCGATCCCAATGAGTATGTGGAAAAACATGAACTGTCTTGACCATTTTAAAAATTCAACCTCTTTCATTTTTAATTATTCAATATCGATCTTAATATCGTCTTCACTAATATCGCTTTCCTCTTCGTCAGATGAAACGTTGAAGTTAGCAACTAATGGTGCTACTAATCCTATAAATAATGCTCCTGCCGCTATACCTGCAATATAAGCAAGTTTATTATCGGCAGTAATAATCCCTGGTAAACCACCTAATGGAGGAATATGTGATTGCATACCTAATAATTCACCAGTTACAGCACCTAAGGCTCCACCAATCATATTGACTGGTAATAGTTTCAATGGACTTGTTAGGAAGAATGGAATAGCACCTTCTGTAATACCAAATGAACCCATAATCAAATTGTTACGTCCTGCCATAAACATTTCGTCAGAGAAACGCTTGCGTGGATAAATGAATGTTGCTAAAGCATAACCTAATGGAATACAGCAAATAGCAATGTTTGTCATTAATGCTGGTCCGTAAATACCTTCAATAAAGAGGATATTACCTACCATCCAAGCGGCCTTATTAATAGGACCACCTAGATCGGTACCAATCATGGCTCCTAATACAAGAGCAACAATTGCACCATTGGTATGATTGTTAATCATAGCTTTAACCCAAGCTACCAAGGTAGTATTCAACCATGACAATGGTCCAGATAAAATAACACCTACAACTAATGCAACAGCACCGGTTGTCAATAATGGCACAATTAATAGAGGAACAGCTGACTTCCAAGCTTCGCCAACTTTAATTTTTCTACAATAACGAGCAACATAACCAGCAACAAATCCAGCTACTAATGCTCCTAAAAATCCGGCATTGATAGTACTTGCCAATTGTCCACCAATGAATCCAGCACCTAAAGCTGGCTTATCACCAATGGCATATGCAACATAACCAGCAATAACCAAGTTTACTAAGCCAATTCCAATCCAACCTACTTGATTAATTTGATAAAGAATATGGAAGAAACCTTGAGCACTCTTATACTTTGTGAGGTCATTAACCCCAAATATCATTCCAATTAACTGTGGAATACCAACAATCATCGCACCACCAATTACGGTAGGAATCATGTAGGAAATACCACTCATCAAATATCCTTTCCAATCAGATAGCAGCTTTTTCATGAGCTTATGCCCCCTCTACAGTAGAAACACATTTTTTAAGTACTGCCTTTGGTGCTTTGATACATACGTTGATATCAACACGTAAAACCTTCTTATCTTTAAAACGTTCCATACCTGTAATCTTTTGATCAGATGCGATCAATACAAAGTCTGCTGCATCTGCCTCATCTTGGGTAATGGCATTAACTGGTCCCATAGAACCCTGTTGCTCCATTTTGACATTGTATCCTAATTCTTTTCCTGCCTTTTCCAAAGCCTTAGCAGCCATTGGTGTGTGTGCTAAACCTGCTGGACATGCTGAAATTCCTACAATATTTGTCATCATACATTTACCCCAATCTCATTAGTTATATATTCTGAAATTTTCTCTGAATCGTTTAATTCACGAATTTTCTTTTTAAAATCATCTTCCAAAAGTGCTGTAGCCAAATTTGATAACATCTTTAAATGAACTGTGCCAACCCCACTTTCAGGAACCATAAGTGCAAAAATATCTGTAACCGGTTTATCATCATATGTCTTCCATTCAATCGGATGATTAAGTCGTACATAAACGATTTGTGCTGATTTCACAAAATCTGTCTTAGCATGTGGAATTGCAAAACCTTCTTGTAAACCAGTTGAATACTCTGCTTCCCTTTGAATAAAGGACTCATACAAACCCTTGGCTGAGTCTGTGTATCCGAATGACTTACATTGATCTGAAATAAAATGCAATAAATCATCACGATCTGATACATTTATATCTAATAAAATATTTCTTGCTGGTATTTCCATTAGTTTTCCTCCTTTCATTCTTTCTTGTAACCCCTTACATTTATTATTCTAGTAGGATTTATTTTTTTGTAACTATAACCAATTTCCAACAAAGTTGGAAATCATTTTTTATATTGGAAAAATAGATAAAAACAACAAAAAAATAAGGATGTTACTAGGTATCAAAACCTAATAACATCCCTATTTGAATTAATTTTTAACGATTGATAGAACGAGCCATACGAACGATTGCATGGCGTTCACCACGAATAGCTTTACTCATTGCAAAGATATTTTCAAATGGTGATTGAATTCCCCAGGCAGCATCACCGACGTGTTGAATATCTACACCATCGATCTTATTTCTGATAGCCACATTTTCGATATAGCTACTACCTGATCCTTCTTGACTAGTTCCAATTGTACTCATAACTAGTGCGCCTTTATCATGAGCCAACTTAACGACTTCTTTAAGTTCAGCATCATCAAAACCAGGTACTGTTCCGACTGCAGGAACCAAAATCACATCAGCTCCAGCTTCAAGAAAGGCGTTTACGGATTCTTCACTGACAACTGGTTCATCAACTCCAGCTCCGTGCATCTTTCCAGCAATAACTAAGCCATGGAAGTTCTTTTTAGCAACTTTAATGTTGGCAGCAATTTGAGCATTAGTAACACCTGTACCCGGATTACCTGTCAAGACAACAAAGTTGAAACCTAACTTCTCTACTTCTTGTAAAGTTTTTTCGCTTGCCATACGGCCTTCAGGAATAATTAAGCGATCTTCGGCCATTTTAGCGTTAGGATCAACTGGTTCCAAGTTAACACCAATTGGACGTCCAACTAACTTTTGAAGACGATGAATACTTTCACCATCATGATGAGCTTTAGCAGTAGCCAAAGTTTCTTCACCGGGATAAAGTCCCAAGATAATTGGATTCAATACATCCAATCCGTTGAGTAAAATCAAATCGGCTCCAAAGGCAGCGGCGATTTCTGAAGTTGTGATACCGTCCATTGGTTCATGACCAACAACGTTTTCGCTTAAAACAACTCGGCCTTCACTAGCTTTGATACTTTGCTTCAATTCGGCTCCGTCCATTGCTAACATATCGCTAGTATCTGCACTGATTAATCGTTTCACCATATTGAAAATTTCTCCTTTATTTTCTTTTAAGCAACTACTTCTTTACCAGCTTCTTCAAGCTTTTGTTGCTTATTCATAGCAATTAAGAATGGGAAGTACATTAGAATATCAAGCACAATATTTACGGCTTGTAGGGCTGATCCAGTCCAACTATTCGTTACTAAGAATCCAGAAATAATTGGAGGCATTGTCCATGAAGCCATTGTACCATTACATAATGGAACCAATCCTGTTGCCATTGCAAAATAAGTTGTAATAGCATTTACACAAGGTGCCACGATAAATGGAATAATTAAAGTTGTATTCAAAACAACTGGTAGACCAAACATTGTTGGTTCATTGATGTTAAAGATACCTGGTGTAATAGTCAAAGGTCCCATAACATCTAATTGTTTACTTGATCTCTTCATAAAGATCAAAATACCAATACCCATAACAAGTCCAATAGTGGCACCACCACCACCCATGTATACGAAGTTATCCATAAATGGTTGAGTAATGATATGAGCATGATGAGCTAGATCAAGATGTCCAGCTTGGAATAGAACACGGTTAGCATCAGTATTCATTAACCAAATAGGTGAAATAATTGGATTAATAATATTTCCACCATGAATACCAATAAACCAGAATAAACTGTTAAGCATAATTGCTACAATAGTTCCTCCAAGAGTATCTCCCAAAAGACCTAGTGGCTTGGATAGAATATGGAATAATAGCAAGTGAACATTGCCTAATCCTGTCCATGTAAAGATTGCGTAAAGAGCACCAAAAATAGTAATAACTACAGCTCCAGGAATTAAAGCACTGAAACTTTTTGCAACTGCAGGTGGAACTGTATCTGGTAATTTAATTTGAATATCGTTATTAATAAACCACTGGAAAATCCATCCAGCTAATAAACCTAATAGAATGGCAACGAACAAACCTTGACTTCCTAAGAAGTTATAAGGCATTCCTTCAACAGGAACTTTATCACCACTCATAATACTTGGTGTTACAACAAAATATGCTGCCAAAGCAATAACCCCAGCTGATTTCCCATCAGTTTTATATTGCTCTGCATAACTTGCAGCGATACCGAAAGCACTAATTAGTCCAATTAAACCAAATGATCCATTAACTATCTTGGCAAAGATTGCTGCGACAGTTACCCCTTTAATGGTTGTCTTAGCTAACCATGCTGTCCATACAGGTATCGGAAAGTTATTGATAACCATGAATAAAGAACCAATGATAATAAGTGGCATTGATATTGCAATACCATCACGAATTGCAATCAAAGGTTTCATTTGCCCTAATTTAACAGCGATTGGCATTAGATGTTTCTCAACAAAGGCCATGAAGCCCCCGCCTTGTTTACTGTTAGCCATAATAATTTGCTCCCTCAAGATTTATTGCAACCGGTTGCATAAAGAACCTTATCATGATGGTATAGTCCAATCAATAGCGATTTGTTTTTTTCGAAAAAATATATTCTACATTATTTAAAAATATTGATATTGACACAACAATTTTTATTATAAAAAAGACGAGTCTTTATAACGCCATTTGTTGGTCTTCTCCAATGGTTAACTAGTTGTGTGAATACAATTTTGCATAACGGTAGGAATTTGTTTTTTTATTTGTGACAACACAAAAAAAGATGTCAAAATCACAGCTTGATTTCGACATCTTTTATTTAATTAATACCAAGCAGGCTTGTCACCGTCAGTATTTGGTTTATTAACACCAATTGATTCACGCTTGAATTTGTCAGGATCTTGAGAAATATCTACAACAATTTGCGCAATTGATCTTCTCGAAACTTCTGTACCTTTGAAATCTTCACCCTTTTGAGTAACTTCATAATCAACTTCTGGTTTATCAGTTAACCAAGCTGGACGAATAATTGTGTAATCCAAATCAGAATCTTCAATTACTTTAGCAGCGGCTGCATAATTTGTAATGTAGTCACCTAAAATCTTCTTATTCCATTCACCAAATTTGCCAGGTACTTCATCATAAATACCTAATGTTGAAATCCAAACCAAACGTGTCTTATTAGCAGCGTGCATTGCTTCAACAACAGCCCTAGCTTGAGCAGTAATGTTATTACCTGCTAAGTTAGCGTAAACAAGATCAACATCTTTCATTGACTCAACCAAATTTTGAACATCAGTTGAATCCCCTTCGATTGCTTCAGTCAACTTGTCATGTGAGTCAACGAAATCATCAAGACGTTCTGCATCTCTAAGATATAATTTCAAACTTGTATCCGTTGTATCAACAAAAATATGTTCTGCTAAGCGAGCAATTTTACCGTTAGCACCTAAAATTAAAACTTTAGCCATTTATTTTTCCCCCTGTTTTTAGTTTCCATAGTCCAATATAGAGTTCTTTTTATTTTATTACAAAAAATATTTCTCGCTGAATAATAATTATTATAAATTTCAAAAAGTTGAAATATTATTGGAATAATATCAATAACAAATAGCTTTTCTCTAAAGATTCCACTGACTCCGAAATGTTATAATTGCTTCGTATTCTAAATCTCAAAGGAGGATTTCTTTATGGCGAGTGATGTTGCTCATTTAATCAAAGTTGCATCCAATGAGATCTCTCGTGATATCAATACTTTTGCTCATAAGTATGATTTGACCGGTACGCAAGTGCAAATTATTCATTTCGTAGCTCATTGTAAAGATGACACTTATCAAAAAGATATTGAAGAAAATTTCAATATTCGTCGACCTACAGCTACTAACATCCTTAAAACGATGGAAAAAGATGATTTACTCTCACGTGTTCCCGTCAAAAATGATTCACGTTTGAAAACAATTATCCTTTCTGACAAGTCTAAAACGTTATTACCTACCATCGATAAATTTATCGAAGATAATAATCAAAAAATTCTATCTACTCTTGGAACCTTGGAACGCCATAGCTTCATCCATGCGCTAAAAAAGATTCCTCAAAAATTAAAAAGTGAGGTCTAATTGAATGACAAAAGTAATTATGGACTGCGATCCCGGAATTGATGACGCTATTGCACTAACTGTACTATTGGCGCATCCCGAAAAGGCTGATTTAATTGGCGTAACTACTGTCGGTGGCAATGTAAAACTAGATTACGTAACTAAAAATGCTAAAAAACTATTAACTTTTTTAGGTTCAAATGCCGAATTGGCTTCTGGACAAGCAACTCCTTTAGTTAAGCAAGTGGAGACTGCTGGTGAAATCCACGGTAAAACTGGAATGGACGGCTATGATTTCCCTGACAACAGCCAAAATTACCCGTTAGTTAGTCATAACGCCGTTACATACATGTACGATCGTATTTCTAAAAGTGACGAGAAAGTTAATATAGTTGCCACAGCACCACTAACTAATGTCGCCTTACTATTGAAGACCTTCCCCGAAGTTAAAGAAAATATCGAACACATCTATATTATGGGTGGCTCAACTCTTCAAGGTAACATTACCTTAGCAGCCGAATTCAATGCTTACGTTGACCCTGAAGCAATGGATATCGTCTTTAACTCTGGACTACCAATCACCCTTTCTGGACTCAATCTGACTGAAAATAAAGCCTTTTTAACAATGGACGAAATTAGTAAAATTAAAGATTTGGGCCGTGTCGGCGTCATGGCCAGTTCAATCCTAAATTTCTATACTAAAGCCGAGTTAGAAAAAGGTATGACCAAAATCCCAATTCATGATGCCTGTGCCGTTATCAGTTTAATTGCTCCTGAGTTATTTACTAAGAGCACTAACTACTCAATGGATGTTTCCTTGAGTAACGACCAATATCGAGGGATGACATATCCCGATCGTAGAACCGATGCTCCACAAAAGAACAGTATCAAAGTTCTCGAAGATGTTGACCGTGAAGCTTTTGTTAAGTTCCTGTTTGATTCAATTCAAAGTTATGAAAAATAAATTTTCATAAAAAAAAGAGTTCATGACTGTTAGATAAAAATCTAATAGTTTTGAACTCTTTTTTACCAGACTATTTTTATAAAATTTTAATTACCTATTCGACTTGAATTTAATCTAATTTATTTTTGATTGCATCTTTAAATTTCATATAAAAATCTCTAGTGCTTGGATAATGTCGATTTCCGTAGTGGGTCACCGAAATAGCGTCCTGAAGTAATTTTCGAAGTTCAGCTCCATTTTCATATTCGTCAAATTTTTTTGACTCAGATATCATTTTAACTAAACCTGTATTGCTATCGGTATCAGGATTACTTTGTGTAGTTCCAAATATAACAACTTGTTTAGGTTTTATTGAATTCAATTCATGAATTAATACGTCTATAGATTTATCGTAAATATCTCTCTTTTCCTTAACATCAGTTAAGGCATGTTCCATATCAATATGTTTTTCCTTATCCCATTTCAAAAGTTGTTCAGCACGTTCCTCATCCGATACATCTGAATTATTAAAAGATAAACCAGGCTTTTTTACGAAAAATTCTTTCAAAATATAACTGGAGTCACTGCTAATACATTGTTTGATAGCGTCAGTAACGTAACATCCTTTTGCATCAATGTTGTTAATCATTAATCTTAGGTTAAGCATATGTGAATCATGTTTATCATCAACATCATGGAACATTTTCCACTCAGATCTTTCAAGATTTGGACGGGCTGCACAATTCATAGCTAAGAACATATAGTTGTTATTGAACTCTCCATCAGGATCATAGTCTTTTGATTCCTTATCAAAAATATCTTTATACCTGAAATCAATATGATGAAACTTATCAATATATTCTCTTTTAAAACGACTATCCTCATTTGAAACATCCTTTTTAAGGGAATCAGAAAACTCTTGATCTAACTCTTCGTTTGAAGGTAAATCTGCCACATCATTTAAGAAAGTACCATAGTTATCAATACTGATACTTTTTGAATCCTTATCCAATTTTAGTCCAGTATCATACTTCTCTCCGTTTACCTTTGTAAGTCTGTCATATACCTCATAATTTTTTGTCATAAATCTGCCTCCCTAATCTTTTATTAATTTACTTAATAATTGTACAAAAATGGAATGTCACACTATGACATTCCATCGCCTTGTTGACATTTTTTTCCTTTTTTCACGAACTTTTTACACATTTAAAAGCGACACAAAATTAGACAAAAAAATAAGCTATCAATAATAGATAACTTACTTTCAATAATTACTTATTAATTCTAACAGCAAATTCAGGTTCACTGACAGCGTATGTCTTCAAGTTAAGACCACTGTTCAATCTAACTGTACTGATCCAAACCCATTCGTTTGATGAGATTTGGCCCCAGTATGAACCGTATTTATTTACAACTAGCTTAGAAATCTTCCATGATGTGTTAACTGGCAAGGTTTGTCCGTAAGTATTAGTTGATGGATCATATGTCTTTTGAGCAACCGTTGTTGTACCGATTAAACCATTACCTGGTGTTGGAATACCAGTATTAGTAGTTGTGTTGTTTGTTGTTGAAGTAGTTGAACCATTTGATCTAGTAATTGTTAAATCACTAGCTGGAATCCATTCATTATTACCAACTTCGTAGTAGATCATACCGTTAGCGTTCATGATACGTCCTAATTTCCACTGACTGCCATTTGGAAGGGATGATCCGGTACTCTTTCCAGAATCATTAACAATAGCTAATTCAGCGGTTGCTGTACCAATTTCACCAGAATCAGGATTAGCAGTTATTTTAACTTCACTATTAGTAGATGTTGATGTTGTAGGTGTTGTATTAGTTGAAGTTGTCATATTGCTACCGTTAATAGTTAAGTTATTGGCAACAACATACTCGTTTGTTCCAACTTCATAGAAAGAAGTACCGTTGATTTTAATAGTCTTACCAAGCTTCCATTGTGTACCTTGAGCAAGAGTCATATTGGTTTCCATTCCATCTGCGGTAACAATTCCAGTTCTAGCAATGGTTGTTCCAATTTTTCCAACTGAATCATTAGAACCAGTAGCAGTGGTTGGTGTTGTTGAAGTTTGTCCATTAACATTTACCAAAGTAGCATCGATATATTCATTCGTTGCAACTTGATACATTTTCTTACTACCGACTGTTATCAAATTACCTAATTGCCATTGACTACCTTGTGGCAAAGTCATGCCCATAGGTTTTCCATCAGGACCATAAATTGAAGCTGTAGAACTCAAAGTTCCAACCTTTTTGGCTGCTGTATTTGTAGTTGATGTGGTCGTTGTAGTGTTTGTGGTTGTTTGAGTTTGCTTACCAGCTGCTTGATTACTTGTATCGCTAGAAGTCATATTGGTAATAGAACTAGCAGCAATCCATTCGTTAGTAGCTACTTCATAGTAAACAGCACCATTGATAGTAGAGATAGCACCTAATTGCCATTGACTACCCTTTGGTAAAGTACGACCAGTATTTTGACCATTACTATTAACAATAGTTGTATTAGCACCAACAGTGGCAACGTTACGAACATCAGCATTATAGTTAGATGCATATTCATTTAACTTAACGCCATTTTCAGCGATGTCCATTGAATCAAAAGCAACCCATTCATTATTGCCAACTTGATAATAAGTTTTACCACGTAATTGTTTAGTTTGACCTAATTTCCATGAACTGAAGTTAGGCAAAGTTGATTTAGTGATATTACCGTTATCGTCAACGATTTGTCCGCCATCACGTCTAATTGTTCCTACTAATCCAACCAAACCACTAGCTTGGGCAGTTTGTTGTGGAAGAGCGGAAATTGCGGCTGGTGCCAACATAATTGCTACAGCAGAAGCTGCTAAAATCTTTTTACTATTTTTCATTATCTACATCCCCAAAGGAAATTATCTAAGTACTTATTTATTCAACTCTAATTCTAGGAGGAAATTTTTTATTAACAATATATTACCCAAAAACAAAATAAATTCTTAATAAAAAAGCAGCTCATTTCTGAGCTACCCTTACGTAATTTTATTTGTGGTATGTACGATGGTTGATAATCATAAATGAACGATAAATTTGTTCAGTCAAAACTAAACGCATCAACTGATGAGGCAAAGTGAATTTACCAAAACAAACACTGTAATCAGCACGCTTTGTAACTTCAGGACTAACTCCAAGTGAACCACCGATGACAAAAGTAATATCACTTGTCCCATATGTGGATAAGTCATCGATTTTTTTGGCCATTTCTTCTGAAGTTAATTCTTTACCACGCAAATCAAGTAGGATCACATATTCCTTATCCTTAATTTTGCTTAATATTCGTTCACCCTCTATTTGCTTAACCTTTTCATCCTGAGCCTCACTAAGATTTTCTGGTGCCTTTTCGTCAGGACATTCTACTATTTGGAACTTACAAAAAGCCCCCAAACGCTTAGCGTATTCAGCAATCCCCGCTTTAAAATACTTTTCTTTTAACTTACCAACGGTAACCATTTTTATATTCATAATTAACAAATCTCCTCAGTTAAATATCATACGAAACTATCAGTTAATTGCCAAATGATTTTTAAAATCCGAATTATCATGACAATTTATTTTTGCACCGAAGAATAAAAGTTTGTCTAAGCTTGTGTAACAACGTTCCTGGTTGATATAAAGCTTTTTTAGTCAATAGATATTTTGTATAGTTAAAAGTTATTAACAGCCGTGGGTAAAACTGTGGATAACTTTTCTACAACGTTATATCAAAATTTTGTCGACTTTTACACATGTTATTCACACTTGTGGATAACTTCTGTTGATTAGTCTTTTCTATTACCGAAGAAAATTTAATATATTCAAAAAAATGTTCAAAAAAAGACGTGAAACTGGCATTTGTCCGTTTCCACGTCTTTTTTCATTAATCTGATGTTTTCTTTGTTAAGTGTACTTTAGCTGTATTCAGCTTGCCATTACGGTAATATTGAATGTTTACAGTATCGCCAATTGAATGTGAGTACAAGGCTGTGTGTAAGTCTGCAACAGACTTGACGTCCTTATCGCCTAACTTAACGATCACATCGTACTTCTTCATACCAGCGGCCTTAGCTACAGAACCACTTGTTGTACTGTAGACAACCACACCTTTAGTTACACTGCTTGGTAACTTCAAGCTTGATTGTGAATCATCAGTAATTTGATCTAGGTCAAGTACTTTGATACCTAATGAAGGTCTTTCAACTTTACCATTTTCAACCAATTGATTAATGATCTTAACTACTTCATTACTTGGAATAGCAAAGCCCATACCTTCAACTGATGAACCATCAGTACTTGAGGCTAATTTCATTGAGTTGATACCAACAATCTGTCCTGCGGCATTAACTAATGGGCCACCTGAATTACCGGGGTTAATCGCAGCATCGGTTTGAAGAACAGTTGCTTCACCGGTAGCTTGTCCGGTATTTTGATCTTGAGTTGTTACAGTTCTATTTGTTGCTGAAATGATACCTTGGGTAACTGTTGTAGCGTATTCACTACCTAATGGTGAACCAATAGCAATTACTGGGTCCCCAGGTGTTACATTGTCTGAGTTACCAAATGAAGCTGTAGCAGGCACTTTACTACCAGGTATCTCTAATACAGCTAAGTCAGTTGTAGAATCAGTACCGACTAATTTAGCGGCAACCTTTGTACCATCTTCCAGAATGATTTCCAAAGAGTCTGATCCGGAAACAACGTGGTTATTAGTTACAATATAACCTTTACCATTTTGTTTAGCATAGATCACACCTGATCCTTCACTGTATTCTTGTAATTTACTACTATTAGAAGAACTTGAACTAGAATCAGATGAATTGGAATCTGAAGAATTACTGTCATTTGATTGTGAATCGTCAGAAGAGTTACTGTCACTGCTTCCACTATCACCAAACAAATCACCAAAGATGGATGAAATATCACCATTGCTGGATTGTTCTTTTTGTTTTTGAAGATTAATTACGGAAACAACCGCTCCATTGACTTTCTTATAAGCACCTGACATTGAACTAGAAGTGTTTACTTTAGTATTGCTTACTTGAGTCGTACCGGCAGTATTTCCAACTGCGGCGGAGTTTGAGGAGTTATTACTACCACCGAAGTAAGTGAACCCTGCGAAGGCAATAACAACACCTAAAGCGGCAGAAATAAAAGCTACAATTCCTGTCTTAAGTAAAGAATTGCTGCTAGATTCCTTGCCATTAGAACTACGCTTCTTTTCTTCTACTCTTGATTCAGATTTGTCGTTTTTTTCATCGTTATTCATGTAATTATTCACTCCCCATATTTTTTAACTATAATATAACTTCCAATTATGAAAAAATTATGAACTACATATGATTTATTTATAAATACCTACAACGCAATCAACGGATCAGCTATAGCAGGATCGGTATCGTTGATTTTAAAGTCGTGTCCAACTGCAAAATCATGATCTTCCAAAACCTGTGTAACTTCTGTCCGTGCAACTTGTTTAGTGTTGTTTTCATGACTCAAGTGACCTAAATATATCTGTTTAGTGTTATTACCGATAACATCCATCAACGTGTGAGCACCATCTTCATTTGAAAGATGACCTTTTTCACTAAGGATTCTTTGCTTCAATGGCCAAGGATAAAAGCCCTCACGTAACATTTCAACATCATGGTTACATTCCAACAAATAGCCGTCCGCATTCTCAATTGTCTTTTGAACACGTTCAGATACATAACCCGTATCCGTTAAAATAACGAATTCTTTACCATTATGATAAAACTTATAAAATTGTGGATCAGCTGCGTCATGTGAAACTGCGAAACTTTCAATATCCAGATCATCTAAAGACATAATCTTATTATGTTCAAAGACATTGATCTCATCTTCAGGTACTTTACCGATTTTGGGCAACATTGCTTGCCACGTTTTTTGATTGGCATAAACATTCAGATTATATCTTCTAGCTAAAACACCAACACCTTTAATATGATCCGTATGTTCGTGGGTCACAAACAAGGAATCAACGGTATTAATATCTTTACCGATACTTTCCATCGCCTCTTTAATCTTTTTACCTGAAAGACCTGCATCAACTAAAACGTGATGTTTCGGGGTCTCAATATATGTAGCGTTACCTGAGCTGCTGCTAGCAAGCACACTAATTTTTAAACTATCATCATTGGGCATTGTAACTATTATCTCCATTTGCTGAATTCTTTATAATATTGCCCGTAAAGGCATTAACCTTCTTAATAGAACTAACTTTACTATCTTTATTTCTAATCGTTACAAACCAAACTGGAATATAAATCGTACTATTCTTGGCTACCAATAATTTCGTATATGCTAAGTTGGCGTAAGAAATCTTGGAGTTGTTTGGTATTTCAGAGTTGGCATACAAGTTAGTGATAACTTCTTTTTCACTCTTGATTGTCTGACTTTCATGTAAAATGATCATCGTATTAATATGGGTCTGAGTATAACTAACAACTCGACCACTTTCAATTGTAAAGGTCAGTTGGCAAGTCTTATCATAAATCTCACCTAGTTTACCTGTTCCTACATAAACCATTTGCGAAGTCGTTGACAATTGTGGTGCATACTTATAATCTTCGCCAAATAGTACATTTGATTCCTTCTTAATGAATTTATTCATTAATTTTTGTCTATCCTCTGTTGTGACCGCAATAGTACTGTTTAAATTACTTGTAAGTTTGCGAGTATTTTCATCATATTGAACTTCTTGATTACGTAATTTATTAACATTTTGAGCTAAAGAATTATCTGGTTGTGAGCCTAAATAATAAGCACTACCATTTTTGGTATCCAAAGTTCCAAAACTGATATTACGCTTTCTCATTTCCGTAACAGTTGAAGTATTGGTACTAGAACTGCTGACCAATTGCTGACTATTTCGAAATGACAAGAATAAAAAGATATCTAATGAGAAAAAAACGATTAAGAAAATTACTTCAATTCTTCTAAAATCCATCTATTTATCCTCCGCAGTATCATTTGCCCAGTCACTATATGGTTTCCAGTGATTTTCGATTTTAATGTAATAAGTTGGTTTCAAATCGACAACTTTTTCATTATCAGCTTCACTTTCCCATTGATAACCAACCTCAATATCCTGGACATCATTAGGTGAATAGCCTGATCTTTCTAGTCCTTTAAAAATATCACTTGTCGATTTCAATTTAGTTGAGGCCTGATCCGAAGGAACTGGGACTTCTAGTACTTTATTTAGGAAATGTTCTGTACTTCCTTTGCGACTGAATTTGATTCGAATCGAACCGAATTCACTCTTCTTGAAAATTGGGAAACCTTCAACATATTCTCTGAAGACAAGATTCTTATCCTTCCAATTAGCACTGTACAAACGTAAGTTAGAGATGGAATTTTGAAGATTAACCACCTTTTGATAACCACGTTGCAAGAAGGCTAACTGAGTCTTAGGAACTGAGGTATCCGTATAATCCTCAAAACTCAATTCACCAGAATTATGATCCGAAACTAGACGTTTTGACTCACCATAATTATAGGTATAAACGCCATTATCTTCAGAAGTGACCAATCCATTAGTATTTGAATCGAATAACGCCGTTGTATACTCGCCATCATCCTTACTACTAATTACATATGAGTAAGATTTCAATTTAATAGGTTCAGTATAGAAAGTGAAAACACCATGCTTCATAATGTTCAAACGAATTTTCAAATTAATATTAGCCTTTTTAACTAATTTAGAAATTGGTGCCGATGTTGCATTTCTAACAGGTGCCTTATAAACAGCGTAATTACTGTCATTGGCCAAGTAGATATTACTATCCTTTTTATCTTTCAAATTAATCAAAATTCGATTGAACGAATATGACTTATCATTGCGTAAACTGTTGTTATTGAGCAAATAACCCAAAATACTTGTTGAAATTGAAGTTGGATAGACTAATTGAATAACATCTTTTGACTGGATAATCTTTTGATAATAAGCCCCATCCTTTTTAGAAACTAATTTGGGACTATCAATTTTCCAATCTTGCATAATTTTTTGAATACTCAAAGCAATATTATCATTGCTGTTATAAATCAATTTTTGATCATCATTATCATGCCAAATTACTGATGTGGCACTGATAACCTGATTGATTGGTACTTCATTTTTATTCGATTGTGTCGATGTAACGTCGATATTGCGTCCTCGTTGATAACGAGCTGTATTCGTCCATATAAAGAATGAGAGTACGATACTCGTTATAACGGCGATAACTAATAAGATCTGAATGATCAAGCGACTAAACTTCATCCCATTCTCCTCCTGTCTCGTTAGGGTCAAATGGTAAGGAAATGTAGAATGTTGATCCCTTACCTTCGGCACTATTTACCCAAATTCTACCTTTGTGTTGTTCGACGATCTCTTTGGAGATAGAAAGTCCAAGTCCAGTACCACCTTGTTTTCTAGAACGTGCCTTATCAACACGATAGAAACGTTCAAAGACCTTCTTGATATCCTTTCTAGGAATACCTAATCCTTCATCGGAAATGCTAATAATTATATGTTTATTAGTTTCCAATAAACGACATGTAATAACACCACCATCTGGTGAATACTTGATAGCATTATTCATAATATTATCAATTACTTGTGTCATCTTATCAGTATCAATTTCTACCCACAAATCTTTGCTAGTAAAAATACGTTTAATTCGATAATTTTTGGCAATCTTAGAACCATTTTCTTTAGCATCAGCCTTCTCTTTTTTCAGCATCATATCGAATCGATCCAAAATATATGAGAAGAACTCGTTAAAGTTAACTAGTTCCTTATCCAATTTCGAACGACCTTGGTCCATTCTTGACAAACTTAGTAGATCTTTGATCATTCGAATCATACGATCAGTTTCTTCAGCAGTAACGCCTAAGAACTGTGGTGCCAATTTTTGATCTTTCCAAGCACCATTATTCAAAGCATCAATGTAACTACTGATACTTGTTAGTGGGGTTCTCAATTCATGAGAAACGTTGGAAACGAATTGACGACGCTCACTATCGATCTTTTGTTGTTCAGTAACATCATGTAGGACACAAACCATACCACTAATAAAGCCACTGTTTCTTTGGATCAATGAAAAATCAGCGTTCAGAATCAATGAATTATCGCCACTGGCATCATCATAATCTTCGTTCGAATCATTGGTTTCAATTACCATTGGATCAGGATTCTCCAACAAATCGTCAAAACTCGTCCGATCTTTAATCCCCAAAATATCAACTAATGGTTGGCCGATAGCCTCATCTTCATCTTTATCCAAAAATTCTTGTGCCATTTCATTAATAACCGTTATGTTACCGAGACGGTTTGTCGCAATAACACCATCGGACATTTGCGTCAAAACGCTATCCAACCTTCGTCGTTCGGATTCCGAATTCTCGGTCGCTTCTTCAACTTTAACCGACAGATCATTAACAGCCATAGCCAATTGTCCTAACTCATCAGGTGAATAAACACGAACCTGACCAGAATAGTCTCCTTCAGCCATACGAACGGCCTGTTGCTTCATTTCATCAATCGGTCTGGTAATTGCTCGAGAAATGAAAATGGCAATCACAGCACCTAAAAGTCCAGCTACTAATGAAGCTGTTAGGAAAATCAAAATAATGTTATTAATACCGGTATAAACTGATTCCATACTGGCACGAACATAAATTGCTCCCACAACTGTACTATTATCTGGAGATGTCACTGGCACGATCGATTCGTAAGAACTACCGTTATCTCTTTCATAGTAAATTTGGGTAATTCGTTTATCAGTTCGAATACTCTGTTTGATATTATCTTTCAAAGTTTGCGTTCCAATAATACTATTACTTTCGGAATCCTTGGCCCCAACAATGATTCCACTTCGATCAATGACTTGTACATCGGTAATATCAGTACTGATTCGCGAATAATCTTGAATCGCGTTACTGATATTGTCACGAGTATGATCATCATTATCAGTCAAATTCTCTGAAATTTGATTCAACGTATACGCTGGAATTGAAACAGAAGTTTCAAAGTTTGCAACATTCTGATCTTCCAATTGACGTACAAAATAAGCCCCAATGATTTCAATTGTGACTATAAGAATCAAGATAAAAGATAATCCGATTTTAAAATTAATTGAATGTAAAAAAGCAAATCTATTTTTCACAATATTTCCACCTAAACAATACAGACTTAATTACATTATACAGCTATCCAGATGACAAAAAAACTGACTGACATTTTATATGCCAATCAGCTTTTTAATTTTATTTTTATTTTCAATGATGAAATTCTTCAGTCTCTTTTGATGGTTGGTTTAGTTTGTTTGCAGCTGCGATGGTTTATTTGCTTATGTTGCTGCAAACGGGCTCCGCAAAGGCAACCTCTTCCGGTTTGCTACAGTAGTGGAATTGCACGTAAAGTACACGTGCGATTCCACTACTTAGGCAAATCCTCGGAGGCTGACCGCCTTTGCTCCGCCCTCTCTATTCTCCATCAGGATCTCTCAAATAATATCCAACTCCACGTCTGGTCATTAACCATTCTGGTTGGCTAGGATTATTTTCAATTTTTTCACGTAAACGTCTTACAGTAACATCAACTGTTCTAACGTCACCGAAATAATCATATCCCCAAACAGTTTGAAGTAAGTGTTCACGCTTCATAACTTGTCCTATATGTTGAGCTAAATAATGTAGTAATTCAAACTCACGGTGTGTTAATTCAATTTCTTTTCCATTTTTAGTTACTGTATATGCATCAGGAAGGATGGTTAGATCACCGATTTTAATTTCACTTGTCTTTTTATCATCACTCTGCATATGACTTTGTGATCTAAGACGTGCTTTGACACGCGCAACTAATTCTCTATTTGAGAATGGTTTTGTAACATAATCATCAGCCCCAAGTTCTAGGCCAATGACTTTATCAATCTCAGTATCCTTAGCTGTTAACATAATGATTGGAGTATCTTTAGTTTTTCTGATAGTTCTAGCTACTTCAAGACCATCAATAACTGGAAGCATTAGATCTAGTAAAATCAAATCTGGATTATCCTCATCTACTTTATCCAAGGCTTCTTGTCCATCAAAAGCAGTTATGACTTCGTAGCCTTCATTTTCCAAGTTATATTTAACAATATCGGAAATTGGTTTTTCATCATCTACTACTAGAATTTTTTTAGCCATTTTATATCTCCTTGACACAATTATTATACTAGTTATTAACCATTAAAACAAAATACCCATAAAGCTACCTTAAATTTTTTGAACTTTTTTTAAAAAAGTACTTGCTATAAATTTGGAGCTTATGGTAAGATATATCTCGTTGGTTGAGAGGGAAACAACTTATCAATCAATTGAAATTCATGGGTGGTTAGCTCAGCTGGCAGAGCAACGGACTCTTAATCCGTGGGTCTGGGGTTCGATCCCCCAACCACCCATAGCAATTATCGCTTAACCGATTATGATGAAAATCATGATCGGTTTTTTAGTGTCTTTTTTTAATTTTTTCAAACAAAAAATGTTAGTAATAAAACTAGCAGTTACTCATACTAACACTTTCTTCTATGATGTGCCAAAATAACATTTTTCATTAAGATTAACTGCACAAATACCTATAGTATCTTAAGATAATGCTACTGAATAAAAATTCCTTTTGCCTTCAAATTATCAATACACTCTCTTAAATATGCATCATTATGCTCAGGATATATCGGACGTGTATTAGGCGTTTTTTCTAATTCATTATATGGTTCACAATGTATCCCTCTATACTTTGGATCAAACCAATTATCGTTAGGCTTATATCCTCGACTGACCATCTCATTCATGACTAACAGGTGAAATTGATACAGCTTATAAGGAGAATGCTTAAAAACATAGTTCACAGTAGAGTGCTTTTTACCCCAGCCGTTACCTCTAAGAGCCGCAATTTCTCTATGTTGACCTAGTAATTGTTGTCTAGGTAATTTGGAAATTAAATCTTCATGCCATAATCTCATATTAATTTTTTCCCAATTCCTTTACTATTCTTGATTGCATAAGATACTTTATTTGATACTTATAGGTCAAGTCTCTTAAGAAGAGCCCTACTTGGTCATTTTCAGGCTCTAAAGACGCAATTAATTTAACATACTCTTCTTTTTCAGAATCAGTACATATTCTCTTAAAGTAACCCCAAATATGTTGATAAACATTGGTTAATGTTTTCTTTGTAGGCTCAACATTCTCTAAAGACTTTATAACTCTTTCAAATTCTATGTCCTTAGTTTTGGACCACTCATTATTTTTAGCCATCAAACGAATTTCATCATACTTTTTTTGAGATTTCGACATTACCCAATATTTATTATATGCCCACTTATTTTGCCAATTAATAATTATCATCACCCCTGTATTTATTTAAACAATTAAATTATCCACACGTCTTAATGACATAATATTCTATAAATAAAAATCATATATACACTATGTTTTGAATACAAGAAATTGAATTTCAAAATATAATTTAATAATTCCAATAAAAAAGTTAAAACTAATCCCACTATTTCAACTAATCTTGAAATTGTGGGACTTTTTAGTTGAAATGGCATTCTAAAGAGATGGTCTTTGCTAAAATTGAATTACTATTAAAGTCTCAATTGTGGAGTGGAAAATGAATTTAATTGAATTCAAAGATGTTGCCAAACAGAACAAAAATCAAAGTATCTTTAACAATCTTTCTTTAAAAATCAATTCACAAGAAAACATTGGTTTAAAGATGTCACACACTGAAATAAACACTTTTTTTGATTTATTAGAACAAAATACCCTGCCTAACAGTGGTTCAATCACCAATCACGCTCAAAGCACCTCAATCAAGCGTCATAACGATGGTATTTACCAAAAAATAACTGTTAAAAGTTATCTCCAATTCTTTAATCAGATAGCTGCTCAACACGTCGACATAAGGAAGCTAGCACCCCAGTTCTCTCTAGGAGACAATTTGGCAATGAAAACCAACACTCTTACTACTGATCAGATTGAAAGACTACACCTTTTTCGAATTGCTCTTTCACAACCAGATTTAGTTTTTATTGAAAGTCCCTTAAGAGACTTATCAAACGAAGGAATCAAATCTTATCTCAAGGCCTTAAAAGTCGTTCGCCAGAAATCAACTGTTGTCGTTATTTCATCATATATGGAAGAACTCTTGCAACTCAGTTCTACCATATATCAATGTGTCGACCATCAATTAGAAAAAATCGATTTAGAACTAGATAAAGATTCCACTAAACCACAAAACATCTTCCGTCTCTCCAGCCATCTTGATGATAAAACAATTTTCTTCAGTCCTAACGAAATCGACTTCATCGAAAGTATCAATGGTGTTAGCAATTTTTCCGTCAATTCTGAGTATTTTCCTTCCTCTTTAACAATGGAAGAACTCGAAAAGAAGCTTGTTCACTTCGGCTTTTTCAGATGTCACCGCTCCTATCTCGTTAATTTACAACGCATTTCAGAATTGATCAGTTATTCCAAAAATAGCTACACTTTAATTTTAAAAAATAGTAAAGAAACTCTTCCTTTATCTCGAGCCAAATTGGATCAACTCAAGGATCTACTTCAATAATGTGGGTACATTTCAACCTATCTCTTCCACAACTCGCTAATTTTTGAAAACTTATTTGTTCTTTCCTTGTATTCTATGTTTGTAAAAACAAGGGAGGAAACAACATGGCAATCGCACCAATAATAGAAGTTAAACATCTTTATAAAAACTTCGACAACCAAACGGCTCTAAAGAATCTTGATTTTTCAATTCGTTCCGGTGAGATCTTTGGTTTCTTAGGTCCCTCTGGAGCTGGTAAAACAACAACTATCAAAATACTCACGGGACAGCTCATCGCAAACTCCGGCACCGCTACCGTTTTAGGAAACAACAGCCACTACTTCAAAGAAGACATTTATGAGCATATCGGTGTCGTAACGCATGATAGTGGTTTATATGAAAGTCTCTCTGCTTACGAGAATCTAAGGACCCTTGCTCGTATCTTTAACGTTGATAAAACGAGTATTGATTCTTTATTAAGACGAGTCAATCTCTATAATGATAGAAAAAAATTAGTCAAAAAATTCTCACAAGGTATGAAACAAAGATTAATTTTGGCACGAGCCATCCTCAATCGCCCTCAAATACTTTTTCTCGACGAACCGACTAATGGTATTGACCCTGGCACAACTCAAAAAATTCATCAATTAATTTTAGAATTAAAAAATTTTGGTACTACCGTTTTTCTAACTACGCACAATATGAATGAGGCCGCTAAACTTTGTGATCGGGTGGCACTTCTAAACAATGGAAAAATTGCTGAAATAGGTTCTCCACAAGCTTTAAGTTTGAAGTACAACAAGAAAATCCAATACAAAATTCTTTTAAAAGATAATACTGCACTGAAATTAACCGATTCTGAAGAGACACGACAAAAAATCAATTGGTGGATGGAAAATAGTGAACTACAAACTATTCATTCCTGTGAACCAACTTTAGAAGATGTCTTTTTAGAAGTGACGGGGAGAAAACTAAAATGAATATATCAATGCGAAAAATAAGCGCAATTTTTATCTTGAGATTACACCTAATTTTAAAGAACCTCTCATTACTCATGGCGCCACTGATGGCAATCGGATACGTTATCGCTTTTAAAAATTTTTTTCCATCTAATTTACCCTCCCTCAGAGCTCTAACTTTAAATATGGGGATCATCCTAAACATAACAATGGGTGGAATCATGTTTGGTTCTTATCCAATTGCTGAAGAAAAAGAACATCACACTCTAAGGGTCTTGATGACTTCATCGGTCAATGCTACTGAATATTTCATTGGTAGTTTGCTGCCTTCACTTTTAATTCTTACCTTAGTAAGTATTATTCTCGTGCCTTTAAGCGGTACTTCTTGGCAACAAGTATCTATCATTAATTATTTAGTTATCACTATTATCTGTACTATCATCAGTATCTTAGTAGGTTTCACAGTTGGAATTTTTTCTCACAATCAAACCAGTGCTGGTGTTTTAAGTTTATTACCAACCGTTATTTTCACTTTTATTCCTATGTTTAAAGGTTTTAACAAGACTATCTCCACTATATCCGATTTTCTATACTCAGGAGTAATCGCCAAATTTATTAATCAGAGTTTACTCAAGCATAGATTCACTTGGAATTTATTTGACGTTGGTGTTTTGATAGTCTGGTTAATTATTTTTTCTATTGTTCTAATTTATGCTTACAGATATAAACATTTCGATTAGTCTGGAGGGATTCATTATGTTAATAGATTACAGTGAAATTTTAAAGACATCTGGTTTTTCCAATCAAGAATTATCCAATCGACTAGGTATTTCTATCGCTAAAGTTGAATTAATTGAGAACAAGCAATTTTACCCTAATGAATCCTTGGCTCAAAAAATTATCCAATTTTCTAAACAAAAGGTCAATTTGACCCCACCAGTAGTAGCCGACGATTTTCAATTCGGTCAACCAATCAAATTAAGACGAGTAATATTTTCTATTATCTTCATTATTTTTGTTAGTCTTCTATTCACGGGCTTTGGCTATCAACCTTTCTGGGTATTTTTATTAGTACTATTAATCGGCCTATTCGTAACATTGCCTAGTTGTTTTAACGATTATTGGTTAATTAATAGGGATGGTCTCAAAATAAATGCATTCAGTTCTTCCAGCACTACTAAACTTACTCAACTGCTCCACATAATTCCCCTCACTCAACGAACAATTTCATATCAAGATATCGATCATATTAACGTTATTTATCGTACAAGACCCCGTACTGGTCCATTCGACATCAATCCAGATATTCTTCAATTAATTTGTACCCTGAAAAATAATCAAGAATTATCCATAAATCTCAATGTATCTCTCGAAAAAAATCTTCTAACTTTGATTAGAGTATTCACTTATCAAGGTGTCGACGTATATGATCAACAAAGAGTTCTTCTCGCCTTAACTAAAAAGGAGAATCTCTTTCAAAAATTCAATCCAAAATTCTCCTAAAAAAGAGTTCACTATAGAATCATACATAGTGAACTCTTTTAAAATTTAATCTACCAAAATTAATTTTTGAATCTTAACATCATAGTCTTCAATTTCCCAATCAGCTGTAGCAAAACGCATTGCTGAAGGTACTAAGGCTACTGTAGAACCAGAATATTGAGCCAAGAAACGGTCATAATAACCGCCACCGAAACCTACTCGATAATTTGAATCTTCTGCAAAAGCTAATCCGGGAACAATCACTAAATCTGGTTCCTGATTAACCAACGTTTCATCATATGCCGGTTCAGGAATTCCAAACTTACTAGTAATCAAATCTTCACGACTGTTAAATGGTAAAAAGACCATTTGGCGATGTGGCATTGTCTTAGGTAAATAAACTTTTTTACCTTCTTTACGGGCTGCTTCCACAATAATTGGTGTTGGTACTTCAATTGGACTGCTGACAGTTGTCGCAATACTTTTAGCATTTTGCCATTCAGTTGTTGCCATCAATTTCTGCAATAACTTGGCAGCTTCAACTTTAGTCTTAGCCTGATTGGTTTTCAATTTTTGAATTTGTTGTTGTCTCAAGGTTTTTTTATCTATGATAAATCCCTCCCGGTCTTAAATTCTTGCTTTATAAGTTTACATTTATCGTTAACGAAAAGGAACCAACTTAATCTGTTTCTTCTTCATCTTCCGAAACAGTGGGCCCGATTACCAAAGTTTCTGCTAAAAGAATCTCATTGTAAAGTTCAAAAACATAGTTCTGGTACTTTACTTCACTTTGTGAAATCATATCTAAATACTCTCGTTCTTGAACAAAGGCATTCATAAAGGCACGCATTTCCAACTCTTTTTCTGCCCCTGTAAACTCTGGATGGCGTACGACCTCAACCCAGGCTTTGATAAAGTCTCTGGTTCTCGTACGCTGTTTTTGTGCCATCAAGTCAAAGATAACCGATTTTTTAACATTATCGGGTAGATACATTTTATTAACCGAATCAATTGCCCGGTGAACCATCTCTACTCTAACTTTGTCGATTTCTTTTTCTGCATCATCATCTGTTACGTCTTTCTTCAATAGGAAGCGAAAGGCAATCGTTGGTACTATCAAACTCAAGATGATAAGAACGCTTTCCGACATTAAAACTAAATTGAAATCAGCATTGGTTACGTGATATTCAGCTAATGTGTAGGCCAAAGCTAGTGTAACAGCCCCGTGAACACCACCTAAGGCAAAGATCCAAGACGACTTATTGTTAAAATCTAATCGTAAACGACCATAGAGATATCTCGCCAAAACATTGACCAAATAAAGCGTTATACCAATCATGATCCAGGTCAACGAGGCATCTGTAAATTTTTCATCGGAAATAATCTTCGTAAACATATATCCTAAAATTACGAAAACTGTACTATTAAAAATTTCAGTAATCATTGAAACTAAATCAAATCCTAAATGAACTTGGGGTGCGTTAATCAAACGGCTACGCTGTGCTTCGGCGTTATGGACTAAGCCGGCACAAACTACGGCAATGATTCCAGAAACGTGAATTTCTTCAGCTGCATAATACAAAACAAATGGTGTCAGAATGTAAATTAAACTCTGCGCATTTAGGGAATTATACGAGCTTCTCAAAAGTATCTGTCGGAACAGAACCATGACCCAAGCTGCCGCAAAGCCAAACAGAACACCACCTCCAGCTGAAATGAAAAAGTCACCCAAGGTTTCTCCGTAATTAATGTATCCGTTGATGTACCAAAGAATTGCCATATTAAGTAGGATAATTCCGGAAGCATCATTGAATAACGATTCCATTTTTAAAAAAGTACCTTCATTTTTAGGCATCTTCAATCCATTAGTGACCGACTCCATTGCCGTAGCATCAGTCGGTGTACTAATAGCTGCCAAAATGAAAGCTAGTGGCAAACTGATTCCGGCAATTTCCCAAACACCGAAACCGGCTAATATCATACAAATAACAACTAAAAAGACAGTCGTCTGAATAATGTGTTTCAATTCTTTCCCAACTGCATTCAATCGTGTTGCCTGACCCTCAAAGAATAGCAATGGTGCAACAATCAAGCCAATAAAAATATCGGAATTAAAGGTCATCACGTTCTTACCCATGATAGGAATAAAGAAAATCAGGGCACCAATGATCATACTGATATAATTGACTGATATTTTCGAAAAAACTTGAGCCAAAAAGATACTAACAACCGATGCCAATATCAAAATAAATGTCGAAACCATTAAACTCATAAAATCTTCCCCTTAATGTTTCCAATTAATCAAATTAAATATAGCACATCCCTATTCAGAATAGCCTTTAGACGCAATCTCTATCGATTTATTACTATATCGTTTATTTACCAATTTACAAAATGATACGTTTATAATTATTAGTAGTATAACGAAAGCGTTCACAAATTTGAATCTAAAGAGGTGTTATTCATGCATACAGTCGATTCAAAAATTTTAGCTTCTGATAATTTTTACAAAGATGACCTTAACGTCAAAAATAAAATATTCAAAGTTAGACTCAACAACAGCCAACCCTTACGTGATACCATCTATAAGTACTCCAATGAGATTGTTGGCATGACCTACAAATTGAATGTTCACATTGATAATGACATTCACATCTGCGATGTAGAAAAAACCGTTCTGGATATTCCCTTTAATGAAATTAAATTTATCCAGTTTGGCATTCTCCGTCTTTTAGGTTCTGTCAGTTCCGTTCCAACTAATATGTACTACCTCTTAATTTATATAGAAACAAAAGAGTCTATTAAATTAGGTATGGTTGATAACTCATTGCAGCATTATTTTGATTACGTCAAGTTATTAAAGGATCATGATTTTCCTTTAGAGGACCCTTTCAAAATTGCCGAAATGAACTTAACGGATCGTACCCAGATCTATAATTATCTTCAAAAAAATTATGATAAACTGGCGGTCACAGCTGGCCATCACTCAAATAAATCCCATCTCAATTAAGAGACGGGATTTATTTATTTAACAACTTCTTAATGCCGACCATATCTTCATTAATACCAAATAGACCTCCGCCTGGCTGTGACTGCGATGTGGCATGTAAATTATCTAATGTCGTGTAAGCATTTCCATTTCTAAGATTGGCCGTTTCTATCAAATAACCTTAAAGTGAATTAAAATGTTTCACATGGAACATATGGTGTTTGGTCACTCATCAAATACTATATCTTGTGTTTGAAAATCCTCCTTGTTTTAATCTTAAAACACCATGATATTTAATCCTACTATTGCAATCTTTTGATAAAATAATTTAAATTATATTTAATTTTTTAAAACTTTTAATATTTGTTTCTCTACACTAAAAAAGGTTTAAGATAGAACTATATTCACAATTTCTAGGGGAAGTTGATACACATATGAACAAAAAAACTGATTTAGAAGAAGAAAATTCACTAACGAAAATTGTCGACGATGTTTCTGAGGGTATTAATGATGCTGGTCCTGTATTTTCAACTGAGGATTATGCCGAATCTGAAAGCAATGGTAAACAAGCAGTTCGTTACCTACTTTGGGGACTACTTTCTGTTGTAGTTAACTTTGGTACTTTCTTTATCCTTTATCGAGTGCTCAAAGCTAATTATCAAGTTGCTAACATTGTTGCCTGGTTCTTGGGTGTTCAGGTTGGTTTCTGGGTTGATCGAGTTATTGTTTTCCGTCACAAATCAAGCACCGCCTTCAAGGAAATGTTGGCTTTCTATGGTACACGTATTTTAACTTTCTTAATTGAAAGTGCCACTCTTTGGGTTGGTATTTCATTGATGAGTGCCAATGGTGCCGGTACTAAAGTAGTTGGTCAAATATTGGCTATCGTCGGTAACTACATTCTTTCCAAATTTTTTATTTTTAAAAATCGTAAGTAATTCGCTTAAATCAAAAAATGTTCATATCAACCAGATATATTGGTCGATATGGACATTTTTTATTTTTCACATTTAATTTTCCAAGTTAACTGCTGGTGCATCAGTTTTCACTCGTTCATGGCGTTTAACAATCAAAGCCAGACCAATCCCAATAATCGTGATAACCACATTTAAAAGAATTATCATTCTTGGAGCATCGGCACCGGTCATCTTTGTCAAATAAGCAGCAATTGATAAAACGGCATAATTGGCAGTGCTGGAAGCTATCATAACCAATGACGTAGCTAATCCTTTGCTTTCGGGGAAGAAACTGATGGTTGTTGAAGTTGCCAATTGCAAAACACCTCCGGCAGCAGCATAACCGATTACGAAACTTCCTATATAAAGAATAACAGGACTAGTAATGAAGTAACAAAGCAATAACATAATAACGGAAATGCTTGGATAAATAACTAATACAGTTGTTTCTTTCAATCCCAAATGGATTAAGCGAGCTGTCAGTAAAACTGCTACTGTAGCACCTACAGCGTAGAAAGATTGTAGAAGACTTGGATTCTTAACGCCATAACTTGCACCTAATTCTTGGTTACAATTTAACCAAATCATAAAAGTTGTTGAACTTGTAAAGCCAATTAAAATAGAAGCAATCGCAGCAGCTGAAAAATGATGTTTTACCGTAATTTTATTTTTACCTGTAGTAACTTTTTCTTGCTGTGGAAATGGTAAAAACATTACTAAGAAAGCATCTGCTAACATCAAAATACCACAACCAATGAAAATAATTTTATAAGATAAATGGGCACTGGCTACTAATCCAATTACGAAAGGTAAGAGGAATTGAGCTACTGTAATTGAGAATTTTGTAAAAAGATTAGCGATTGAAGCTGACTTAGGAAAAATTTCCATGACACTTGGAGAAATACACGTATCCAAGAAGGAATTAGCGGCGCCATTAATGATTCCCATAGCATAGGCAATCCATAACTGATGTACTGAAATCACACCAAAGAAAAACACTACATATAAGAAAATACCAATTAAGCCACTAACTCTGCGTCCCACTTTATCTGAAATGGGACCGGCAAATGGATAAGCTAACAATCTACCTAAACCATATGCGGCAATTACTGAGACAACCATCGAAACATCTATTGCTCCATTAGAGAGTGTTGAAGCTCCCCAAGCCTTCGCAAATTCAGCTTTGTATTGTCCCATGATCGATAATGCAATTCCTAAAATAAAATAAGCAAAATATAGAGCAAAAGCAGTTGGGTAGTACTTTTTCTGACTATTCACCATTTTACTATCCTCCATTGATTTAGAAGAACAATTTCTTAACATCATCTACCGGCATATCTTCACCAGTGTAAAGTTTGAAAGCAGCAGCACCTTGTTGAACTAACATACCTTTTCCACCAATAATTTGGCTGCCATGGTCTTTAGCATCCTGCAACATTTTAGTTACAGCGGGACTATAGACTGTATCGGTGACAACTAATCCTGGACGGAAAACAGAAGTATCTTTGATATTAGTCTGTTCAACATTTGGTGCCATACCTGCTTTAGTAGCATTTGCCAAAATATCGCTATTTTCAATTGCTGAATTCAAAGCTATCTGATCATTAATATCGTCGACCGTAACTTTGCAATCAGGTACTTTTTTCATAATTTTTTCGGCAATGACTTCAGCATTATGATAGAAGGTATCCTTTGGATTGAAGATATGAATTTCTTTAACACCATCCAATGCCATTTGAACAGCTATTGCGGTACTAGCACCACCAGCGCCCAATAGAGTCAAAATCTTTCCTTCCGGTTCAACGTTGTGCTGGCGAAGGTTTGCCACATATCCAGCCCCATCAGTATTATGACCTGTCAAAATACCATCATCATTTACAATCGTATTAACAGCTCCAATTAATTGAGCAGCTGGCGATAGTTTATCGACTAATTCACTGGCAATCTTTTTACAAGGCATCGTAACATTGGCACCACGCATATTAAAAATACGCATTTTTTGCAAAGCTGAAGCCATTTCATTCTCTTTAATATCAAAAGCTAAGTAGGCATAATTGATTCCGACTTGTTCAAAGCTATAATTGTACATCGCTGGTGAGCCTGAATGTCCTACTGGTGAACCGAATAAAGCTAACATTGTCGTATGACCATCAATTCTTGCTTCCATAATTTAGCCTTCTTTGACTGTTTCTTTAGCTTGTTGTTGCTCGTAAGCTTGATATTCTGCAGTTGGCATTTCCTTACCCGTAAACAAGCTGTAAGCTGCAGCACCTTGCCATAACAGCATTCCTTTACCAGGAGCAATTGTACATCCCAAAGTTTCAGCGTCCTCAATTAACTTTGTCTTAAGAGGGTTGTAAACCGTATCGGCAACGACTAAATCAGAGCGTAAATAACTTTTATCAACTAATGATTGCCCATCCAATGGCTTCATTCCTACGATAGTTGCGTTAACTAAAATATCGGCTTGAGCAATTTCTGCTTTCAATTTAGCCTGGTCAGCAAGTGGATAAACATTAACCTTTACTTCTGGTTTAGCTTGTCCAATCTTTTCTTTAGTCTTTTCAGCATTTTGATAAAATTCATCATCTTGATTGAAAATAGAAATTTCCTTAGCGCCATCTAAAGCACATTGAACTTGCAAAGCAGTTGCGGCACCACCAGCACCTAATACAACTAGTTTCTTACCTTTAATATCAACTCCAGTTTCCTTCAGATTACGGACAAACCCAATTCCATCAGTAATGTGACCTGTTAATTTGCCATTATCATTCACGATTACATTGATAGCTCCAATAATTTTAGCTGCTGGAGAAAGATCATCAACTAAAGTTGCAGCAATACTCTTGCATGGCATCGTAACGTTACTACCACGAACCTTAAATAGCCTGAGTGCATCGATTGCTTGAGGCATTTGTTCCTTTTTAACATCAAAAGCTAAGTAAGCATAATCCAGCCCTTGTTTCTGAAAACTGAAATTATACATTGCTGGCGATCCCGAATGTCCTACAGGTGAACCTAATAATGTAAATAAACCTGTTGTTCCCGAAATACGTTTTTCCATGATAAGCACTCCTTATAAAAAGAACTGAGACTTTCGTCTCAGTCTCTTAATTAAATTTATTTTTTAGCTGGTTGGTGATGATCAATAGCATATTGACGACGGCCACCTGGTTTTGGAATCATATCTGAGATCATCATATGAATTCCACCATCGACCATAACTTCACTACCATTTGTATAATCCGAGCGATCACTGGCCATGAATAGAACAGTATTAGAAATATCGGTCAAGTTACCGATTCGTTTGCTGGCAACTAAACGTTTTCTACCATCTTCAACTTTAGGATCACTGTAAAAGTTTTCTGATAATGGTGTCTTAACTAAACATGGGAGAACGCAATTACTGCGTAATCCAAATTGTCCCCATTCAGCAGCCATTTGTTTGGACATCATATTAACAGCAGCTTTGGTTGTACTATAGGCACCACTATATGTTTCTGGTGATAGTGAAGCAGCGGTTGAGATGTGAACTAAAGTACCGTGTCCTTGCTTGATCATAACTTTTCCAAATCTTTGCGACATTAAAAAGTAACCTGTAATGTTAACGTTCAAAGCTTGTTGCCACTCGTCTAAACGTAGATCTTCTAATGGTGAGAATCTCAAAATAGCAGCAGTATTAACCAAGACATCAACTTTTCCAAATTTATCAACAACTTCTTTGACAGCTGCATCAACTTCCGTTTCATCAGTGGTATTACATTGAATTGCTAAAGTTTTAACATCATATTTGTCAGAAATTTCTTTAGCTAAAGCTTCTGTTTTACCTTTTAATAAGTCGACCAAAACAATGTTGGCACCTTGTTGGGCAAAATCATTGGAAAACTTGGTTCCCATTCCACCAACGGCTCCAGTAATAACAACGACTTTTCCTTCTAATCCTAACCATGTATCACTCATATTTTTGTACCCCCCAATTGCTAATTATGCTGTAACTGTTTCTTTCAAAATTTCAGGCCATGCTTCTTCCATAACCTTAATGGTGTTTTTATATGTGTAATCAGCTACGTAATCAATTCCTTTAGCCATGTATGCATCAGAAATCACTTCTACACCGATAACCTTTGGATCAACTCCAGCATCTTTGATCATCTTAACGAATCCTGCTGTATCCAAATCTCCAGTACCGGGAGCTAGACGGTCATGCATTGATTCATCACGCAAAATTGATTTAGCGTATGGTCTTGTATAAGCGTCATCAATTGAATAGAAATAACACGTTTAGCTTGCTCCTTTGTCAACATGTTATATGGTTGATCAGCTCTAACCCAGTGCCACATATCCAAAAGCATATAAACATTGTCGCAATTAGCTTTTTGCATGATTTTCCACGTTTTATCCAAGTTTGGCAAACCACTGTATGGCATTGGTTCTAGTGCAATGATCCACTTGCCCGCTCTAGCTGCTAATTCTTGAAGTTTCTTAGCTGTGTAATCAATTGGATAGTCTTCCATCAATCCGGTATTAATATGTTTTACACCGAATAATTCACACATATGGAAACACATTTGTTCCTTATACTTTTGTTCATAAGTTCTTGGCTCTTCACACCATTGAACGATGTATTCAACTTCAGTACATCTAATATTGTATTTAGCAAGAATATCGAGAATATCTTTATCTGTTAAACCTTCATTTAAGGCATCAACATAAGTTTCGGCACGTAGTCCAATTCCATCGTAACCTGCTTCACTAGCGGCTTTACAACGATCTTCAAAACTGCATTTATCACCTAACGTCCAAGAACTAACTGTAATGGGATGTGTCTTTGTCATAATTAACTCCTCCAAAAGTTTGTGGATTTAGCATGCATGTTCTTTAATTCACATATTTGTTTACGAGTTCAATGTAATCGTTTTCTGAATAATCGTCCAATTACTCTTTATCGCAGTCATCTATAGCCAAAAGTTATTGATTCTGCTATATTGGCTATATAAAACGGTTTCAACGGTGAACAAATCTAATTTTTTAAGGGGATATTTTGTTATGAATTTAGATCATCTACGTTATTTTGTAGCTTTATCTAGAACTGAGAATTACACTCAGACGGCAAAAACGTTACATATTACACAACCAAGTTTAACTAAAGCGATGCATTCCTTAGAAAAAGAACTCGATTTAACTTTATTTCAACGGGAAGGTCGCCGTGTTACCCTTACCTCGGAAGGAAGATTGTTTGCTAACAGTGTTTCTACATCACTGATTTCACTGGATAAAAGCATTGCCGAGGCTAAAAGTCTTAATGAAGAAAAAACGATTATCCATTTAGCATCCTTGCGTACTTTGAGCATTAAATGGTTACCTGACATGGCTCAACGTTTTCTGAAATCTACTGAAAATCCAACGGTTGATTTTCAATTCAATACTGACACAGGACTCTCGCCAGATATTCTCAATGGTTTACGTTCCAGAAAGTACGATGTAGCTTTTTGCTCTCGATTGGACAACTATCCTGATCTGAATTTCTTCCCTGTGGCTGAACAAACGATGGTTTGTATCACACCAATTGATCATGCTTTAGCCAATCATTCCAGCGTAAATCTGTCAGAGACCTTAAACTATCCTCAGGTCACCTTTTCAGAAAGCAGTGGTTTGTATTCCATTATGAATAAGTTGTTCAATGAAGTCGGGGGGCATCCGATTGTTGCCTACTCTGTTGAAGAGGATCAGGCAATTGCTGGTTTAGTTGCCAATGGATTCGGTATCGCCATCGTCCCTAATATGTCGATCATGCAAACTATGCCGGTTAAGATAATTCCAATTTCATTTCCTAATAAACAACGAATCCTTTATATGGCAACCCTAAAAAGAACTGAGAACCAACCAGCCATCGCTAGTTTTGTTAATTTTGTCAAATCACAGAGTAAACAACTTTCAATCAATAATATTTAAGAGTTAAAAAAAGGATGTTATTCAACTAATTGTTGATTAACATCCTTCTTATTTTGATTCATTTTAATGTACCCATTGAAGTTATCAGACACAAAAGATACCGTTTGACCACTCTCCTGTAATTTGGCGGCATGCTTTTCTCCCCAAATTGACATATCAATCAAAACCTTTCGCAAAGATTTACCCTCATCCGTTAAAGAATATTCAACATGTAAAGGCAAGCCTGGAAATCTAACGCGTCTCACTACCCCATCATCTATCAACTCATTTAACTGTTGTGTTAAAACTTTCTGACTAATATCAGGAATTTTTCGCAATAATTCTCCATTACGACGCGATTTCATACCTAATTTGCAGAGAATTAAGGATTTCCATTTTCCATTGATAATTGACATTGTAAGGTCAAGACTCATATGATAATTTTTCTCCGCCATTTCCAAACTCCTCATTCGAATTTATTTGTAGTTACTAAAAAGTGCGTACTATGATTCTAGCACATAAGACTTTAAAATGATTTTGTTAAAACTTATAAAAGTGAGGTCCTACTTATGACAACAAAATATAAATTTTTGAAGCCTTATACATTTAAAAACGGCGTTACAGTGAAAAATCGTATCGTGATTCCACCAATGACTGAAGCTGCTGCTTTAGAAAATGGTGCTATTTCTCGTGACGAGTTACATTACTTCGATATTCATACTGGTGGTGCCGGCATGTTTATCGCTCCAACCATGAACGTTTCAGACGATGGTAAAGGTTTTGAGGGTGAACCTTCTGTTGCCAGTGATAAATTCATGCCCGGTCTAACCAAATTGGCTCATACTATGAAGCAAAATGGAACTAAGGCAATTCTTCAAATTTTTCATGCTGGTAGAATGTCTAACTCTAAGATTTTACGTGGGGTTCAACCTGTTTCAGCTAGTGCTGTGGCTGCTTTACGCCCTAACGCTGAAACGCCTCGTGAACTAAAAGAATCAGAAATCGAACAAATCATTAAAGATTTTGGCGAAGCTACTCGTCGTGCCATTCAAGCTGGTTTTGATGGAATTGAATTACATGGTGCAAATACTTATTTGATGCAACAATTCTTCTCACCCCATTCTAACCGTCGCACAGACAAATGGGGTGGCAACTTTGAAAACAGAACTCGCTTTGCTTTAGAAATCATCAAGAGTGTCAATGAAGCTGTTTCAAAATACGCTGATGACAAATTTATCATTGGATATCGGATTTCTCCTGAGGAAATTGAAGAACCAGGTATTCGTTTAGACGATACTTTGAAATTCATTGACCTTTTAGCCGATCAACCAATAGACTATCTTCATGTTTCAATGGGATACGCTTGGAGAACTTCACTGAACGACAAATCTGATAAAGAACCAATTATTCTAAAAATCAAACAAACGGTAAATAATCGTCTGCCTCTAATTTCCGTTGGCTCAATTGAAAAACCTGACGATGCAGAAAAAATTATGGATGCAGGCATTGACTTTGCTGCTATCGGACGTGAATCAATCAGGGAACCTAATTGGGTTCAAAAAATTGAATTGAATCAAGAAGATTCCATCAGTTACACACTATCTGCGACTGAATTAGATTCACTTGGTATTAATTCCGCCTTCTTAGATTTCTTATATGACCTACATGCCGATCTACATTGGGTTGATCAAGAGCAACCTAAAGATGATTTCGATAAAAAACTTGGCGGCGTTGAAGGCAACTAGAATAAAAATATAATTAAAAAGCGACATCTATTCAGGATTCGGCACAGTGTATACCGTATCTAATAGACGTCGTTTTTTTATTTTAAATCTTATGCTGTTTTAACTTTAGTATCAATCTTAGCCTTATTTAACAAGACAGAGCTAGTTACAACTGACAAGGAACTAAAAGCCATAGCTAATCCGGCTAATTCAGGACTCAATGTCAATCCGACAGCAAAGAATAACCCAGCTGCAACGGGGATTCCTAAAACATTATAGACAAAGGCCCAGAACAAATTGAGTTTGATACGATTAAAGGTCTTCTTACTCAATTCAAGAGCTTTAGCAACATCCCTCAAATCATTCTTCATTAGAACAATTCCACCGGATTCAATTGCTATATCAGTTCCAGAACCCATGGCGATACCAACGTCAGCCATTGTTAAAGCTGGTGCATCATTAATACCATCACCAACAAACGCTACTTTTCCGTTCTTTTGTAGTTCTTCGACATGATCAGCCTTATCACCAGGTAGAACATCAGCGATAACTTCGTCAATTCCGACTTCTTGAGCAATAGCTTGAGCAACTCGTTCATTATCACCTGTTAACATAACAGTTCTTAATCCACGAGCTTTCAAAGTAGCGATAGCTTCTTTAGATGTAGCCTTAGGAGCATCCTGAATAGCAATCATACCGATAACTTCTTGATTCAAACCAACAAAGACTACCGTTTTGGCTTCGTTTTGTAATTGCACCATTTTGTTTTCTAAATCAGCGGAAATCTTAACATCGTTCAATAATTTGTCATTTCCAACAAAGGCTTTTTGACCATTAACGATAGCTTCAACACCCTTACCTTCAATGGCTTGGAAAGAATCGGCCTTGTCTGCTTGAACATTATCCGCCTTAGCTTTATCCAGAATGGCTGTAGCTAAAGGATGTTCAGATGATTCTTCCAAAGCGGCGGCGAGTTTCAAAACTTGTTGTGAATCACCAACAATATCAGTAACTTCTGGTTTACCATTTGTGATAGTACCAGTCTTATCCATTACAACTGTTTTAACATCGTTAACTTCTTCAAGAACTTCACCATTCTTGATCAAAATACCCATTTTAGCTCCACGACCAGTTCCAACCATTAGGGCAGTTGGTGTTGCTAATCCCAAAGCACATGGACAAGCGATAACGACTACGGAAACTGCAAAAATCAGAGCTTGAGCAATTGTAGCACCCAAGAAAACGTACCAAACTAAGAACGTTAGAATTGAAAGGATCAAGACAACTGGTACAAAAACCTCAGAAACTTTATCAGTTAAATTTTGAATAGGAGCATGACTATTTTGAGCCTTCTTAACTAGTTCAACAATTTGTGACAACATTGTGTCACTACCAACTTTTTCAGCTTTGAACATAAAAGTTCCATTGCTGTTGATAGTTGAACCAATAACTTTATCGCCAATCTTCTTAGTTACGGGCATACTTTCACCAGTAACCATTGATTCATCAACTGTTGAACTACCTTCAGTAATGACACCATCGACTGCAATTTTTTGACCAGGTTTAACTTTAATTAAATCGCCTTGAACGACTTCGGCTAGTGGTATTTTGACCAATTTGCCATCACGCATAACTTCGGCTTCTTTAGCTTGCAAATCAACCAATTTTTCAATCGCATTTGAAGCGTTATTACGCATTCTTTCTTCAAAAACTTGTCCTAGTAAAACGAAAGTAACAACGAAAGCGGCACTTTCAAAGAAAACACTTTGATGAGTAATCATAGCATAAATACTGTAGATATAGGCTGTGGCAGTACCAATAGCTACTAAAGTATCCATGTTGGAATGATGTTTTTTAAATGAAGCCCAAGCACTCTGTAGAAATGGACGTGCGGCCACGGCCATAACGATAGTTGTTAAAATAAATTGAGTCCATTCGCCACCGGGAATCATAATACCAAAGGGCATCAGAATCATTCCTACTAACATTGGTAATGAAAAGATTAAAGCAATCCAAAAACGTTTTGTAATTGTCATTATTGAATCACTACCTTTCCAGAGAACATATCCATACCGCAACTGAATTCGAACTCTCCTATTTTATCAGTTGAAACTGAAACAGTTTGAGCAACATTTAGTGGTAGCTGTTTTTCAAAATTCATTGTCTTAGAATGAACAACATCCAAACATCCCTGTGCATTAGTTCTGGTAAAAGTAAGTTCTGCGGGAATACCTTTTTCCAATTTAACAACTGCGGGATCATATCCACCTGCAACTGTAACGTTAACCTTCTGTACCTTCTCAACCATAATAATTTCTCCTCTTTATTTAATGATTACTTTGCCGTGAAACATGTCCATACCACAAGCCCAATTAAATTCACCTGACTTGCTAGTATCAATTTCAACTGTTCGTTGTTTATTTTGTGGTAATTCTTGATTAATACCAAAATCTGAGAAGACGACGCGATCTAAACAACTAGAAGCATCTTTTCTCGTAAAATTGATTGTGGCGGGAACACCTTTTTTCAAAGTAATAACTTCAGGTGAATATCCACCATTAACCTCAACATCGACACTTTGATTGTTATCTTTTACATTGGCCGTTGTTTGAGCTACCTGATGATTGCCGAAGAACCACCAAAGAATAAACCCTATAATTGCTAAACCAACGATTAATACGATCACCTTTGTCATAAATATCTCTCCTCAAATTCCTCAATTTATGTTTACACTTGTAAACTACAAATACTATGTTATTCTCTAAGTTTACATTTGTCAACTAGAAGATTTAAAAAACACAACAACCTTGTTAGATTGCTGTGTTTCCTTATTGTTAAATAATCGTGGTTTTATATCTTATAGTGAAAACGAACCTCACAAGGACAACTCTTGCTCCGTTCTTTATTTCACTAACTTATCCCAAATGACTACTTCTCCACTGGCTAATGATTTGGGTACATCTATAATTCTCTGATTAGATGATCCTCGGAATTGTAAGGTTAAATCTTTCTTCCTTAACAAGAATCTACCATCAACTAAAATATCAAGTAACGACAATAGTTCCAACTTATCATCTGATTCTTTCATCATTTCATCCCAAGAATAGCCGGTCCAGGACCAAATATCTTTGGTATGTCCGTACTCTTTTCGGATTCGTTTGCACAATGACAGGCAAACTTCTGTATTCAAGAATGGTTCTCCACCTAATAGGGTCAGTCCTTGTACATAACTTTGTCCAAGATCAGCGATGATCTTATCTTCCAATTCTTTTGTGTACGGTTTTCCATATCGGAAATCTTGTGCGGCTACATTATAACAACCAGGGCATCTGAACATGCATCCTGATACGTATAAACTACATCTAACACCTTCACCGTCAACAAAATTAAATGGTTTGTAGTCAGCAATTCTCTTAAGACTGTGGTCCTTGCTTAACCATTCTTTGGGAGTCGGATTGTTTGGCTCTCTCATATTTTGCTGCATGTTTTATCATCTCCGAAGTCATATTCTTTCTACGTGAAGCTATTTCAATGTGACGTCCGTGAATCATTGGACGTTGTTGAGGATTTCCTAGATAACCGCAAGTTCTCTTAACAACATCACAAAATTGAGGATCGTGATTACCACACTCTGGACAAACAAAGCCACGGGCGGTCGCATTGAATTCGCCTTTAAATCCACATTTAAAACACTGATCAATTGAAGTATTGGTTCCCAAATAACCAACATGATCATAAGCCCAATCCCAGACTGCTTCGAGTGCTTTAGGATTTTGGCGCAAGTTAGGATATTCACAGTAATGAATGAATCCACCTGAAGCATATTTAGGAAAGACTTCTTCAAAAGTTAATTTCTCAAATGGATTAGGATGCTTACGCACGTCATAGTGAAAACTGTTAGTATAGTATTCTTTCTCTGTAATATTAGGAATGGAACCAAATTTCTCCAAATCATCACGGCAAAATGTATCAGTCAAAGATTCTGCCGGCGTGGAGTAAAGGCTGTAATGGTAGCCACTCTCTTTAGCCCACTGAGCGCATTTATCGTGTAACGCTTTAACAATTTTTTCCGCAAAGTCATGTGCTGCTGGATTGCTTTCCCATTTATCACCGAAAAAGGCCGTACATACTTCATACAAACCGATATAGCCTAAAGATACCGTTGCACGTTCGTTCTTAAACAGTTCATCAATACTGTCAGTCTTCTTTAATCGTTTACCGAAAGCTCCGTACATATACAATAACGGTGCATTCTCTGGTTTAGCCTGTTTAGTACGTTCAATTCTATAGGCCAAAGCAGTATGACAAATCTGCATCTTCTCTTCAAAGATTTCCCAGAACAAATCAGAATCGCCATGAGATTCCAAAGCAATTCTAGGTAAATTAACCGTTACAACGCCGAGATTCATTCTACCTGAATTAACCTCTTTGCCATTTTCATCCTTCCAGCCTTGTAGAAACGAACGGCAACCCATTGGAGTTTTAAAACTGCCAGTGATCTCTTTGATCTTGTCATACATCAACAAGTCCGGATACATACGCTTAGTTGAGCATTCTAATGCTAAGGTCTTGATATCGTAATTAGGATCACCAGGATTCAAATTCAAACCACGTTTAATCGTAAAAGTTAACTTAGGAAAAATGGCTGTTCGGTGTTCCTTACCCAAACCTTTAATTCTAATCTCCAAAATTGATTTTTGAATAGCACGTTCGATCCAACTCGTTCCTAAACCGAAATTAATCGTTGTAAAAGGAGTTTGTCCTTGAGATGAGTAAAGAGTATTGATTTCGTATTCCAAGGCTTGCATGGCATCATAGATATCCTTACGTGTCTTTTCTTGGGCAAATTCAACTTGCTTATCTTCAGCAATCCATTTACGCGCATCTTTAAGATGTTTTTGATAATTTATTTCCGCATATGGCGCCAACAATTGGTCAATTCGATTAGCCGAACATCCCCCATATTGTAGTGAGGCTACATTCGCAATAATTTGAGACATCTGGGCCGTCGCCGTCTGAATAGAACGTGGTGATGATACCCAAGCATTTCCAATTTTAAAACCATTACTCAACATTTCATCAAAATCTATCAAACAGCAGTTAGTCTCAGGAGTGACCGGTGAGTAATCCAAATCATGCCAATGAATATCGCCACGTAAATGTGCTTTAGCGACCAATTCTGGTAACATTTTTAATCCCATAGCACGACTGGCAACACCGGCCTCCAAATCACGTTGTGTATTGAAAATATTACTATCCTTATTAGCATTTTCATGCACAACATCCTCATTACGGTTAAATAAACGTTCAATATTTAATTGAACATTAGTTGCACGTGAAAACTTATCTTGATCTGCTTGAAAATAACGTTCGTACTCTTCGGCTTGCTCTTCCATCTCATTATCATTCAAAACATCAAAAATAAGCCCATGGATTTTAGTAGTCGTCAGACGTTCTGAACCAGCAAAGTGAGAGACTAATTCAGAAACTACTATCTCTTTTTGTTGAGAATTTAGTCGGAGTTGATCCAACACAAATTCTATTTTATAGGGATAAAAACTAGTTACTGCTCCACTTCTTTTTTCTACAGGTATGGAAACTAATTTTTTTAATTCGGTAGTCATATTCTTCCCCCTAGTTATTAAATACTGATATCATTCTACAAAATTATAATAAAAAAAATAAGACTACCAAATACTAGATGTTGTGATATATAGCATATCATTACAACATCTGGTAGTCTTATTTCTATTTTAAAAAAATCGTCATTTTAATCCATTCACAAATCGTCGTTACGTTAATCAAAATGATTGTTAGCTCAAACGTTTGTATTTGTTCAATAAAATATTCCTATATTAGATATATAGCGTTGTAGTGGTTACTTTTATTAGCCTCATAGTGGTTAATAAATTTTTTTCAATATTTGATCACTAATCCTAAAAAGTAGCGGGCAAAGAAACTAGCTTGATCACTATTAACCTTGAGTCCTTTGGCCGAAAATTCATCAATATCGATTGATTCAAAACGACAACTGCTAAAATCAATTCCTTTAAGTTCGGTCCCTAAAAGATTCATTTTATTCAGCTCACAATTATCAAAAACAATCTTCTTCAATTTATTCTCATTGAAACTAACATCTTTTAAACTAGTATCAATGAAGCTGGTACTTTTCAGATTCATTCGATTAAGAACTGACATATCCATTAAACAATTATTGAATTCGACATTGTTCAAATACGACAGATTGAGATTAGTTCCAATTAACTTACAATTACTAAACTCGACTCGATACAAACTAGCCTCATCTAGTGTGCAATTGGATAAGTCACATCCCTTAAAAATCACATCGGTTAATTCAATTTTTTCAAACTGGCAATTGCTAAAAGTCATATGGTCAAAAACAGTTTTTTCAATCATTGGATGTCTGATTTCTTGATCTTCTAAGAACTCACCTTTTAACAATCGATTGGTCAAATAAAAATCTTCCTCTTCATAAATATCGAAGAAAGATCCTTTTTCTAAATAATCTTCTACAATCTTGGGCTGAATCATCGACTACACCTCTTTCAACTAGCATCTTACCAGATATCTCTTCTGAAAAAATTAGAGAGAAAAGCGTCCTATTCGAATCTTTTCGGACCCAATATCATTAATTTCTCGTAATTTAAACTTAGAATCCGTCTCCTCAACAATATAAATTAAATAATCTAATTTAAAATTAATTATTTAGTTTTAGAATCCCACTATCAAAGGCTTCCTTCAAACTTTTGACACAATTATCTGTTACTATGAATTTATAGTTACAATAAATGATTAAGATATTGAAAAATATATCGATATTATTGAGCAAATTATAATTTGGAGGGAAATGGCATGAAATTCTTTACTGAGGAACAAAGTTTAGATGTTTTAAAAGATTTGGTCGCAATTAAATCGGATAACGACAATGAATTAAAAGTTGCTTCTTATCTTAAGGACTTATTGGCTAAATACGATATCGAATCAGAAATCAAAATTATTCGTGGCAACCGTGCTAACTTAGTTGCTGAAATCGGTCATGGTAAGCCTGTTTTAGGCATCTCAGGACATATGGATGTTGTTGCCGCTGGTAATCTTGACGACTGGGACAGTAATCCTTATCAATTAACCGAAAAAGATGGTCAACTTTATGGTCGTGGTGCTACCGATATGAAGTCTGGTTTGGCAGCTCTAGTTATTACCATGATTGAATTACATCATCAAGGTCTCCCTAAGCAAGGTACTATTCGTTTGATGGCTACTATGGGTGAAGAAGTTGGCGAGGAAGGATCAAGCTACTTCTTGGAAGATGGTTCAATGGATGATGTCGACGGTCTAGTTATTGGTGAACCTTCTGGTTATAATATTGGTTACGCCGAAAAAGGTTCAATGGATATCAAATTCATTTCCAAAGGTAAAGCTAGTCACAGCTCCATGCCCGAAAAGGGCTTCAATGCAATTGATCCTTTGATGAATCTTTTAATTGATGCCAATAATACATTCCGTGATGAAAATATCAAACATGATTCAATTGGTCCATTAATTTTCAATACAACTTTGATCAATGGTGGTACACAAGTTAATTCCATCCCTGATCATGCTGAGGCTGAAATTAATGCTCGAACAATTCCCGAATATGATAATCAAAAAGTTATCGAAGTTTTAAATGATTTGATCAAGAAATATAACGATCAAGGTGCTCAAATTAGTTTTGACGCCTACATGAACGAATCACCTGTTTTGATGGACCCTAAAAATGCACTTGTTGCTCCTATGAAAAAACTAATGGAACAATACACCGATGAAGAAGTTCATGTTACACCAATTTCAGCTGTCACCGATGCTTCCAATCTAGTTCAAAAGAAACCTAATGATTTACCATTTTTGATTGCTGGACCAGGTAACGATACGCCTCATCAAATCAACGAGCATGTCGATAAACAGATGTATCTCAATTTTATTGATATTTATGAGAAACTCTTCATTGATTTTCTTGATAATGCAAAATAGATAAAAATAAGTCCAAACTCACACTCGAGTTTGGACTTATTTTTTTTAAGCAGTAACAGTTTTCGCTACATCAGCTAGATAATCAATGTCACCCACAACACTCTTACCAGCTACTACTTCTTGATTTGGTCTCATATAAGTAATTGATTTAATATCGTCACCTTGTTTAGTAATCGCCATAATTACAATATTGCTGTGCCCGGCAGCCTTGATCTTTTTACTATCAAATTTGATCAAAGTCTGTCCTGCTTTAACATGATCGTTAACTTCAACTAATGGTTTGAAGCCATCACCCTTCATATCAACAGTATCAACTCCGATATGAAGTAAAACTTCAGTTCCATCATTTAAAGTTAAACCAACGGCATGGTTACTTCCTTGCATAACAACTGTAACTTGACCATTAGCTGGAGCAACTAATTTATCACTTGTAGGATTAATGGCGATACCATCACCCAATTGTTTCTTAGAGAACATTTCATCAGGAACATTTTCAATGGCTTCAGTTTTACCAGTAGCAAAAGCTGTTAAATCATGTGCCACTTCATTGTTACCAATATTTCTATCCGCATTCAATTTAGTTCTAGAAAGAACAAATGTTAAAACAATAGTTAAAACAAATGTCATGACTTCACCGGCAAGGTAGAACCCCCATTGTTTAGGAAAGACACTCAAAAAGCTCAATACACCACCGACACCAACACTTGATGAACGTACTTGCCAAAATCCCATCCAAGCACCACCAAAGGCACCGGCTAACATAACAGCAACGAAGGGATATCTATTTTTTAAATTAACACCATAAATAGCTGGTTCTGTAATACCTAAGAATGAAGATAAACCACTAGACCAGGCAACATTCTTCTTCTTGGCATCTTTTCTAAAGATATAAGCCATTGCCAGACAGGCAGCACCTTGAGCCATTGTAACTGGTTCTCCGACTGGCCAAAGTGTTACATAGCCAAGAGTTCCGGCCATTTGCAAATTAACACCCAAGAATAAATGGTGCATCCCAGTAATAACCAATGGTGCACAGATAAATCCATACAACGCACCACCAAGAACAGGAACTGCATTAAAGATTGAAACAACACCTTTAGTAATCCAGTTAGCACCAGTCATAGTAACAGGTCCAATAACTAAGAATGAAGCAAATCCAGTAATTAAAAGTGTTAAGGGAGCTACTAAAATTAATTGCAGTGTATCGGGAAGATGTTTCTCAAAGTATTTTTCCAGTTTGACCAATACCCACGCGGCCACCAACACTGGAATAACTTGTCCTTGATAACCGACTTGGGAAACGTGCCAACCAAACAAATTCCAAGTTGGAGTTGCGGCTGGATGTGAAGCATAATCGTAAGCACTTGTTAAAGCAGGATTGACCAAAATTAGTCCTAAAACAATACCCAATAATGGATTCCCACCAAATTTTTTGACAGCTGACCATCCAATCAATGCAGGCAAGAATGAAAATGAAGTTTGTGCAATCAATTGAATAATATCATTAACACCTTTCCATTCTGTATGCATTTGAATGAATGATGCATTGGGATAAAAGATTCCTTTATTACTCAAAACATTATTGATACCCATCAATAGACCTGCGGCAACGATAGCTGGAATGATAGGAATGAAGATATCACCTAGTAATCTTACTAATCGTTGTAACGCACCTTGTTTATTACGGCCTTCCTGTTTAATCGACTCGACAGATGCTTCTTGAGCGCCTGTTTGTTTAATAAATTCATCGTAAACTTTAGGAACGCTTGGTCCAATAACGATCTGATATTGTCCACCTGCCAAAAAAGTTCCTTGAACAATATCAACATTCTCTAATTCTTTATCTTTAACTTTTGATTGATCTTTAAGAATGAGTCTTAATCTGGTAATACAGTGAGTTGCTGATTCGATATTATCTTTACCACCGATCAAATCGATGATTTTGGTAACATCACCTTTCATATCAGCCATAAGATCATCTCCCCTAAAATTATTTATATACTTCCAAAGAACAAAGCTAGTATATCTTGTTTAAACTAGTTTATCAAGTTATACTATATGTGTTCCAATAAATGCCTTTATTTAGGTATAAATATAAAAATATGTTTAAATTAGTTGGTGAGAAATATGATGAATATTAATTCGGTACCTTTTAGCTATTACGGTTCATACATGTCCATCTTTAAGCATGATGGTAAATTATGGATTCAATCTCTGCATGGTAAATCTAAAGGAAATATGGATAGTATTGAGATCCTAGTTACCCACAATGGTAGTCCCGTTCCTTTCAAGGTAGTAGAAAACTACACTTTATTAGAGCTAGTTTCCGATTTTGGTAAAGTCAGAATATGTTTTAATACTGCTCAAAAAATTGTCTTTTATAGTACTGATGGCTTAGGAGTCCGCTTTACATCACACCCTAAATTCAATTTTGAATACAATTTTCATTTAGGTAAAAAGGAAGCTCCCTATTACATAGTCAACAGCTACAAGAATCTCACCAAATATTTGGTTTACACTACTAACTGTTCTTCCCATCTATCCCAATCACTAACCGTGGATACCACTGGAAGCAATAAGACAGCTAATAATAGTTCGTTTATTGATATATTCCCCAAGGGAGACAATTCGTCTACTATTGCTGTTGTTCAAGACATACCAACTAATATGCAAAAGCCCGACAATGAGAAACTAGACTTCTCTTTAATCGAAAAAATTGCTAAACAAAACTTCGATCGTTTTGCTCAGCAATTTCAACTTGTTCAACCAAGTTATAAAAATATTCAACTAGATGCAATTTATACCCTCTGGTCCGCTACTGTTTTTCCTGAAGGTAATCTAGAATTTGCTTCTATCTATGCGTCTAATAACAAGTTCCCCGGCGTTTGGAGTTGGGATCATTGTTTCATGGCTTTAGCTTTGGCGGGAGTAGATAATCAATTAGCTTGGGATCAGATGAAAGTAGTTTTCCACCACCAAGATAAAGCTGGGCAATTACCAGGATCAGTTAGCGACTCGACTATCAGATGGAACTTTTCCAAACCGCCAATTCATGCTTATATTTTTGCCAAAATGGCACAGAAAATGACATTCACAGACACACAATTATTTGAAATTCACTACTGGATCAGCAAACAAGTTGATTTCTATTTGAATTATAAAGACTCCAATGAAGACGGTATTTGCGAATACGATCATGGTAACGATAGCGGTCAAGATAACAGTACCGTCTTTGCTCAGAATACCGTCGTCGACTCACCTGATCTTTCGGCCTATTTGATTTTTGCTATGGATTATTTAATTAAACTATCCAAACAACTCAACCTACCAGAACAGATGGAATATTGGGCTAAGAAAAAAACCATTCTAGTTGCCAAGTTTAAAAGTTATTTCTTTGATGAAAATAATCTTCCCTCCGCTAGAGAAATGTTCACTGGCAAAAAAATAGAGTCTCAGGGACTCTTGCCCCTTATTTCATTAGTTGCTAGTAAAGATTTGAATCAACAAGAAATTGAAGCTATTACCAAAAACATCAAACAACACTTCATTACCAAATTTGGTATCGCAACTGAAGCTCTTGATAGCCCGCTTTATCAAGACGATGCTTATTGGCGTGGTCCCATTTGGGGACCTTCATCTGTAATCATGTATGAAGCACTAAAAGATGCTGGTGAGGTGAAATTAGCTCAGCAAATTGCCCATAGTTTCTGTAAAACTGTAAAAACCTATGGTTTCGCTGAAAATTTCAATGCCAAAACTGGCGTTGGTTTACGTGATAAATCATTTTCGTGGACGGCCAGTGCTTTTCTCTATTTTGCTAACGAATTGCATTTGTAAAATTAAATCAAAACAGTAATAATTATAGATATAGATGATTTCTGGAGGGGTGATATTATCGCAAATAATAAATACGATGTGATTTACGAAGATTTAAAAAAGCGAATTAAGAATGAAGAATACAAGTACCAAGAAAAAATACCTTCAGAAACCAATTTGATTCTAGAATATGACTGTTCCCGCAATACCCTTCGTCGGGCAATTAAGAAACTAGGTGCCGATGGTTATGTCCAAAGTATCCGTGGCAAAGGCGTTATAGTTCTTTATAACGCCAATTTAGAAAATACTTTAATCAAAAAAGGCAGTCATTCATTTAGTCAAATGGCTGACCGTAACAAAATTAAATTTAAAACTAGTGTTTTGTTATTCGATGAAATTGAAATCAACAAGAAACTAGCTCTGGAAAGTACCTTTCCTGTTGGTACGCCAGTTTATTATATTAAAAGACTTCGTTCTATCGGTGATGACAATTACATCATTGAAGAAAACTACTTCATGCGCAAAGTCGTTAAAGATTTGACCATCGGTATCGCTCAAGATTCGATTTATAAATATCTGAACGATGTTCTAAACGAACCAATTGCTACCACCAAGCGTATCTTAACCTTTGGTATAGCAACTGATCAGGATAAAAAATATTTAGATTTGAATGGTTATAACGCCGTTCCGATTGTAACAAACTATTCATTTACAAATGACGGAACTATGTTTGAATACACCATTTCTCATCATCGTCCTGACAAATTCATTTTTTATGATCAAAATCAGACTAACCCAGTTTCCTTTATGCTAGACAAATAAAAAATCACGAATTCATTTTCCTATGGATTCGTGATTTTTTCGATTTTAATAGCTAATGCACCGTACTTTTGTTCTCGCTCGCGTGAATATATTTCCTGATTTTCTTGATCCAACTCTTCAATTGATTCATTCTTAGGTGCACCAATGATTGGCCCAGAATACTTAGCAAAGAGATCTTTAAAAGTTGAAAACTTCTCCAAACCTAATACCTTAACCTTTAAAGTTTCACCTGTTGTCAGATTTGTGAATTCTATGAAATCATTAACTCGCAATTGTGAACGTTTCTCATCATTTAATCTAACCTCAATCGTTTTTTCACCTGATTTGATAGCTTCAAACGGTTGATCGTATAATCCCATTTGCATATCACAATTCCTTCTTTCAATTAATATTAATAATTATATAATAACGAGGTATACAACAAATCTTTGGGGGAAAAATAATATGGGGATATTTTCCGAATTTCGGAAACAAAATAGCAACTTTTGGCGTTATTTCTGGAAGTACAGTCAAATCATCATCTTGATTCAATTGATGATTACCTACGTTTTAGTGCCAATTCTCAACTACTTAGCTAACGGGATAACTTTTTTAGGAAATGTTAAATACCTTTCTTACACCAATGTACCTTACCTTATTACCAAGAAACCACTGGTTGTCATTGGCTTAATCGTTATTCTTCTACTAATACTATTGTTAGTCTTCACGCAATTTACTTTGCTCTTAATCAGTTTTCAAGCTATCAAGTCTAAGGCCAGTTTGAGCTGGTGGGACTACTTGAAACGTGTTTCTAAAAATGTTTTAGGTTTGCCTTTTAAAGCCTTCGGTTTCTTCTTACTTTACTTTTTAATCATCACACCTTTTGGAAGTTTAGGTATTTCTTCTACCTTACTGAACAAGGTAAAAATCCCACAATTCATTTTGGATTGGCTACTACAAGAACATCTTCCTTTAGCTATTCTATTGGGAGTTCTCTATCTGGTAGTTCTTTATATCGGCCTTCGCTGGCTCTTCGTCTTACCACTTATGATTTTTGAAAATAAACCTATTAAGTTGGCTCTTAACCGCAGTTGGGAAATGACACGTGGAAAAGCCTTACACTACTTAGGAATTTTTCTTATCTTAATCGCTGTCGTATCAATTATGGCAACCGTTTTGATTGGTATCGTAATTATGTTCCAATGGTTAATTGACCAGGCAGCTTTCCTTGGAAAACTTGATTTCACTATGGCTGTCATCAACATGACGTTAATTCAATTCATTAACATCGTTATCAGTATTTATGCTTCTGGTGTCGCCGTTTTAATTATGTTGAGTCACACGCATACTCATTACTTTTATCCAAAAAGGGAACATCGTGGTCATAAATGGTTCTGGGGTATCACGGCTGTGGTCGTTGTTACCAGTTTTGTGACCTACAATGTTACTTACTTTAACGATTGGTTATTGGAACCACCTGTTACAATTTCACACCGTGGTGTTGATGATGGTAACGGCATTCAAAACACTGTTTCTGCCATGCAAGCTACCTCGAAAGAGAAGCCTGATTACATTGAAATGGATGTTCAAGAAACTAAAGATCACCAATTCGTCGTTTACCACGATAATACCTTGAGTAATCTAGCTGGAATTAATAAGAAACCTAGTCAGATGACCTTGGACGAATTAACATCAACTAAGATTCATGAGAATGGTAAAACAGCTTATATTGCCAGTTTTGATGATTACCTTGCTACTTCAGAAAAGTTGAATCAAAAATTACTAGTCGAATTCAAGTCAGTTTCTGGTAACAGTAAAGATTTCGTTAAACGTTTTTTTCAAAAATATGGCGCACGCTTGTATCAAGACAAAGACATGGTTCACTCACTTAGTTACAAATATATTGAACAAAGTAAAGAATACATGCCTAAAGTTAAGGCCAGTTACATCTTGTCATTCAATCTAGCCGGAATTCCAATCACAAAAGCTAATGCTTTCACTATGGAATATACGACTTTAAATTCCAGATTCATTGAAGGCGCTCATTTGCAAAACAAAAAGGTCTACGCTTGGACAGCAAACGATGAGGAATCAATGGATCATATGATTTTCATAGGTTCTGACGGCGTCATAACGGATAATTTAAGCCTTTTGAATGGAGAAATTCACCGTTTATTCAATAAATCCAGTTACTCAGAACGTATGACTATTTACGTTACTCAAATGCAGGATCCTTTTAATTAACATATTTTTCTAATCACATTTTAAAAAAGCCCACATTCTTAAAATTAGGAATGTGGGCTTTTGTCACTCTTATGTGACAAATTGATCATTAATACTGTAATCGTTTTCACATATACTCTATTTGAAATAAAAGATGAGAGGAGTCAAAAAATGACTATGTTTAACATCGATCACATAAATATGAACTTAAATGGTAATACACAAAAGGAAATACTTTCTTCACTTGCTTCTCTTGCAAAGAGTCAAGATATCGTTTCAGATGAAGATACTCTAGTTCAAGATTACTTAGAAAGAGAAAAAGAATCCACAACTGGATTTGGTAATGGTGTTGCAATTCCTCATGCACGTACGAATAACGTAAAGGCTACCGCTATTCTATTTGGTAGAAGTAGTTCAGATATCGAATGGGATTCATTAGATGGGAAACCTGTTAATACCTTCATTAGTTTATTAGTCCCTAACGACCAAGGCGATACACATCTAAAATTATTAGCAAAGCTAAGTCGTCAACTAGTACATAAAGATTTCGTATCAATTTTAAAGAACGGTACTAAAGAAGAAGTTTTCGCAGCTATTAACAATGTCCTAGAAAATTAAAATTGTAAGGGGGATTAAATTATGACCAAAATTGTTGCCGTAACTAATTGTCCAGCCGGTATTGCTCACACATACATGGTTGCAGAAGCAATTGAAGAAAAAGCTAAGTCACTTGGATATGAAGTACACGTTGAAACCCAAGGTGCAAGTGGTGTTGAAAATGAACTAACATCTAAACAAATTGCTGAAGCCGATTATGTAATTTTAGCAATTGGAAAAGGACTTACTGATTCAGATAAAGCTAGATTCGATCAAAAGAAAGTAGTAGAACTTCCCGTTTCTGAAGCTCTAAAACATATCGATACACTATTTGATGATTTGGAAGGTAATTCTCATGTAATGACATCTTCCAAAGTTAAATTAGGAGCAGATCAAGAAGTAGTTACCGAAGGTATTATGAGTTATCTTATGGCCGGTGTATCTGCAGCATTGCCATTTGTTATCGGTGGTGGTCTTCTTATCGCTATTGGTAGTTTGATGGTTCAATTCGGAATGCCAAATACACCACTAGCAAAGGGTACATCTCCATCAATTGCTTGGGTCATCACTAGCATTGGTAATTTAGGTTTCCAATTCATGATTCCAATCATGGGTGCTTATATTGCTTACGCTATTTCAGATAAGCCAGCATTTGCTCCGGCTTTCCTTGTAACTTTCTTAGCAAATGATTCCGATTTGCTTGGTACAAAATCAGGTGCTGGTTTCTTAGGTGCTATCGTTATCGGTTTATCTATTGGTTATTTTGTTAAATACTTTAAGAAAATTAAATTGGGTAAGAATTTCCAATCCATCTTACCATTTATGATTATTCCATTCGTTACGCTATTAATATTCGGACTATTAACCTACTACCTATTAGGTCCAGCAATGGCTTGGTTGATGTCTGTTCTACTATCATTCCTTCAAAATATTCCTACTTCAATGAAGATTGTCGGTGGATTTATCGTAGGTGCCATGTTGGCTTTCGATATGGGCGGTCCTATCAACAAAACTGCTTGGTTCTTTAGTTTTTCACTTCTAAGTTCACATGTTTTCAACTGGTACGGTATTGTTGGTGTTGTAACTTTGCTACCACCTATGGCTGCTGCCATTGCCACTTGGATCAAACCAAATCTATTTACTAAACAAGAACGTGCTGCTAGTTGGAGTGCCTTTATTGTTGGTAGTACTGTTGCCACCGAACCAGCAATTCCGTATGCTCTAGCTGCCCCGCTTCCAATGATCACAGCAAATACATTAGCTGGTGGTATAACTGGTGCTATAACAATTCTTTTAAACGTGGAACGTACTGCTCCTGGTATTGGTATCTTTGATCCATTACTAGGTCTTGAATCACCATGGTATTGGTTCTATCTATGTGTAGCTATTGGCTTAGTTTTAAACGTTTCCTTCATAATTATCTTTAAAGGTATTTGGTTAAAACGTAAAGAAGAAAAAGAAAAACAAGCTGCATAGTATTAGTTTCAAAGGGATAATATCATTTTGAAAATGAAAAAAATCCCATCAATTCGCAGTTTGAATTGATGGGATTTTTATTATTAATTAGGTTTTTGAAAGGAACAAATTATGAAAAAGTACGATTTTGATCAAGTAATCGATAGAAAGAACACTTACAGTACCCAATGGGATTATATTGCCGACCGTTTTGGCAGAAATGATATACTTCCCTTCTCAATTTCCGACACTGATTTTGCCGTTCCCGATTCCGTACAAGAGGCTCTCAAAAAACGTATTGAACATCCCATCTATGGTTATTCCCGTTGGAACCATGACGACTATAAAGACAGTATTGTCTACTGGTTCAAAACAATGAATAATGTAGACATCAATCCAGAATGGATTGTTTATAGTCCTAGTGTCGTTTTCAGTATTAGTACCTTTATCAGAATGCTCTCAAAGCCTAACGAAACCGTAGCTACATTTACGCCAATGTATGATGCTTTTTACAAGGTAATTGAATCAAATCAACGTAATTTGGCTCCCGTCAGATTAGGTAGTGTACAGCAAGATTATCAAATTGATTGGGATAGTTTAGAAACAGTTTTATCACAAGAACAAACTAAGATTTTTTTACTAACTAATCCACATAATCCAACTGGTAAAGTTTTCTCTCAAACTGAATTGAACAGAATTAATGACATATGTAAAAGAAACAATGTATTCTTAATATCTGATGATATTCACAAAGATATTGTTTATTCTCAAGCTCAATACACACCAATTACCAGCATCACAACAGAAAATACCGTTTTATGTTGTTCAGGTTCAAAAACTTTTAATACCCCTGGATTAATTGGTTCTTATATTTTAGTTCCCGATAAAACATTAAGAGAACAATTTCTTGTTGAATTAAAATCTAAAAACGCCCTATCGTCAGTTAGTATTTTAGGTATGTATGCTCAAATGGCCTCATACAGTGAAGATGGACTCAATTATGTAAATCAATTAGTTGCTTATACAGATAAAAATATGGATTTAGTAAAAAACTTTTTGGTTGAGAATTTACCCGACTTTAAATTTACTAAACCTGAAGCAACTTACTTAGCTTGGATCGATATTTCCAAAGTGGATATGAGTATGAAAGAAATACAAGATAAAATGATTAATGTCGGAAAAGTTGGAATTATGCCCGGTTCTACTTATGGTGACTCCAACTACCTTAGAATGAACATCGCATGCCCTAAATCAAAACTAGAGGAGGGATTAAAACGGTTGAAGAATAGTTTCAACTAAAAATTATGCTTAATGCTAGACAAGTACAAATATTGCTACTGCTCTGGAATCAAGATCATAGTGGAGAATATCTGTCCAAAGAGGTCAATAGTTCTCGACGGACAATAATTAGAGATATAAGCGCATTAAATCAGGAATTATCTGTTAAAAATACAGCTGTTATCAATTCTGAGGGAAAATACAGCTTAGAAATTCATAATTATTCTCAATTTCAGGAACTAATTACTCAATTTGAAAATCAAGAACGCAACATTCTGTATTATTTGCTGACAAATGACTTTCTAAGTATTGATGAATTAATGGACAAGTCGTTTCTATCAAAAACTGATATTACCAATAGTATTGATAGAATTAATCAACGCAATAAAGACATTCTTGAGATAAAATCCAAAGTAGGCTTAGGTTATTCTGTCGATTTGTATTTTGCTACTAAAGTTGATTTATTAGCCTATTTAATATCAGTAATCCCTAAAGACACCGACTCGAACATTTTAAAGAATACTTTTCCAAAAGATTTGAGAGAGTATCTAACCGATAATCAATCAGCTGCACAATTACAGGCAATATCATTAATTTCTTCAGCTAATTTTGACGATTTCTACAATCATAAACGGGATTTACTCAGAAATATTAAAGAATCAACTATCGAAAATCAAATTGAATTAGTTTCAAAGAATTTCTCTATCAAACTTTCCAAAAAACGTTTGGCTCAAAATATTGCGACACATTTAAAAAGATACAATCTTTTTCCAACGTTTATTTCCAATCTTTTATTGAAACAAATGAGCGATTTAAAACAAAAAGAACCTTTTGCCTTCGAAATGGCTCAAAATTTACAAGCTGAGATAAAAAAGGATGATCCATCAATTTTAATAAATAGTGATTTTCTAGCTCTTTACATTATTAACTGCATGGAAATTAGGACATCCATTAAACCCGTAAGAATTTTAATGTATACGGCACAACGATCAATTGCATATATCAATGAAAATTTAATTACCGATTCCGTCGGTAATATATCTATGACTAGTGTATTCAATATTGATGAATTCAATAAACAAGTTACAAGTGAATCGTATGATATTCTAGTTACCAATGGCTTTAATGATGGTCTTAAACATACCCCAGATGTTGTTATCAATGGTTTAATTGATGAAGCAACTATTTTCCGACTTAAAAAACTAGTTAGTGATAACTATTTTCACAATAATCTTACCCAAATGTTGCCTAAAGAAAATTATCTATTCTATGAGAATAGATCCGACAATTACTTCAAAGTACTAAAGAATGTTCTTAAGTACTTTATTGACGAAGGACAACTAGATCAAAAGATGTCTGTAAAACTATTGAATCGTGAAGAAGAAGGCAATCAACTTATGATCAATCACGTTGCTCTACCTCACGCAGTTAACGAAACTGATTTTAGTAGAATGTTTGCTGTTGACCTAAAAACTCCCTTAAAATTAAATAAAACGGATATTTACCTTATTTTAATAGTCATAGTTAACGACAAAAACGATGATTACAAACAACTTTTCAACTACTTATATAAGATTCTCAACAAGAAGCAAGTCTATCAAGCCGACATCGAAAAAAATTATACGAATATTCTCAAATATTTCAGAACAGAATAAAAAACATCAAAGCCGATTGACTTTGATGTTTTTTACCCTTTTAAGATGTTCTCAGATACTAGCCATTTATTAACACTCTTTCGATGCATACTAACGTACTTTGAATAAATAATATCCAATTGGATTAATACTGGAATTTGTGGAGAAATATTTCCTAGGGCTTCATTCGAAGAAAAACTGGCCGCATAAATTGTTTCATCACAATAATCTATAAATGGTGAATCTTCATTTGTTGTAATCAGTAAAAAATGAGCACCTTTCTCTTTTCCCTGTTTAATAGCCTCCAAAATATCAGGATCTTCACCACTTAAAGAAGATATCAATACAACATCATTTTTTCTTAGTGAACTTGCTGAAAGCGAAATTGAGTGTTGATCACTATACACCTGAATAAATTTTCCTAAACGTGTAAATTTAAACTCAAAATCTTGTCCTGCAAAGGAATTAAATCCTAATCCCCAGAATAATATAATTCTAGTGGAGTAAATCATATCACAAAAATTTTTAACTGCTTCACTCCTGTATGAAGCATCACTACGGGTAGCCAATGCGTGGTAACTGGCCGTTACGGGAGTAGAAATTAAGCTAGCATCTTGGGTTTGATCACTCAAAGACATCTTATATAAGAAAACTAATTCCTTATAATTATTCAAACCCAACTTTTTACTAAACCTAGTAATCGATGGTGGTGATACCGATATTTTTCGTGCCAGTTCACTTATACTTAGAATTTTTCTTTTACTAATAAAGTAATCCGCAATAATTTGCTCCACTGCTGTTAACGTATTGCGTTTTGATTCAATTAAAAGAAATAAATCATCTACTTTATCTGACATTAAAATCCTTTCTCTATCCTTATAGTCTTAACTTCACCTGGTGCAAACTTACCCACAGAAACGTCCCTTTGTAGTCCTAAATCTTCGATTAATACACCGGTAAAGTTAGTTAAACTGATAGTGCTTTCACTATCTAATTTAATTATACTATCACCCTGAATTTTAAATTTATTAGGATTGTAAACACGTAATAACCAACCAGCATTGTCTTTAGATTCCGTTAAACTACTAAATATTAACTGATCGTTTTTAATTTCTAAGAAAGGTTTACTTTGAAGTTGTTTATTCAAAGGATGCATAACAAAATATTTTAATGTATTAGTAAACTGATTGATGCCTTGTACTTGATAATAAGGATTAGTAATAGCATAAATTTGAAATTGTTTCATTATTTGAGCAGGTTCAAATATCTCATCCCAAGAAACGGCAAATTTAAAATGTAATTCTTCCTGTAACTGACTGTTGGGTGTTGGGATATATGTGAATTGATTTCCTGAAGCCACACCTGGGCGTCTAATTAAATCAGGACGTCCCAAGAATCCTACTGATCTAAACAGAGTCAATGCCACTTTATTAAACCCTGTGCCAATCATTTGGTATTCTTTGATACCTTTAGACATAACGGTAAAACTCTGTTGGTCGTCATGCAGATTAGTCCAATGCAACATTGGATATATCGAAGTTGGTTCTTCATGTAATCCAGCATCTTTCCAATTGGAGAGATGCCTATCTACTACTGGTCTTTGAATATAACCAAAGGCTGTATCTGCATATGAGTACTTCTGTGTTTTCATATTAGAATTAAAAATCACGCGCATGCGGTGATCTTTAACCTTATTGTCGATTAACAGATGGTTCTTAATCAGGTTATCATTCCTATCTAAGGTCAAAGTTAATTTGTACGCTACTTTACCGTTTAACTCTTTTGTAGCACGCTCTTTTAGATCAACTGGTAAATTCCAAGCACCAGTTAATTGCATTGATTGAAATTGTTTCCCTTTATTACATGTCACTTGTGCATCTTTGAAATCTAATTCAAGCGTCATATCATTATAAGCTGGCGAGTAGTCATAAGTATCACCTTCATCACCATCGTCAACAACCTCTAAGAAGTTCACTATTTTCTCATGTGTTTTTTTATTCATTAGATTCAAAGTTCCGTTACTGAATTCTATTTGAAAAGCGTCATTCTCAATCTTCTTTTTTGTAGTTTCAGTTACTAAATCATGCTCATCATCTAAGGACTCAATGGATAATTTAGTCCACTGTAAAGCAGGTATCTCAATATTTGCTACACAATCAAAAACATGGTAATAATCCTTATCTTCATACTGACTCTCATCACGTTTTATTTGACCGCAATACTTTCTTGTAATCCTTACTACATCACAATCAACTGGTTTATCGCCGTTAATAATTCTAAAATTCTTCTCTTTTAGCGATACTTTAAAATGAATATTTTTCTTTACTGCAAAAGGTAAGGTATTGAAAAATGTTAAATCATTAGCTTGTTTATTTTCTTCTGATTCTGATATTTTACGAACTAAATAATCCACTGTGGAGTAAGATAGTTGGTCTACTTCTCTAAGTCTCTCCAAAATAATTTGGTTGGTTTTATCGCTATTACATCCACCCGCGCTATCGTGAGCGTGATTTCGAACAACTAGTTTCCAAATTTTGTCCAATAATGACTTTTTATATGGTATTCCTATTCTGTCTGCCATTGCCATTAAAGGTTCTAACTGATAGATCATGCGACGTTCTACTTTATCGTTCAAATATTTCTGGTCGTAACGTGAAGAATAAATTGATCGGTGTATTTTAGAAACAGAACTAGTAATAAATTCACCTGAAACGTTATCCAATTTAGCTTTACTTTTATTCACAGCTTCAAATAATTTAGGATAATTACTTTCAAATAATTTTACATTTTTGTTCTTTAATTCATCGTTATATAACGCAATTCGATCTTTCAAATTATAGTCAACATATCTCTGATCTCCTCCAACTGGCAAAGCAATATCATCCAGAGACGCATCGGCGATAACCGTCTTCATCACATTCTCGGTATTATCATCATCAATTAATCCAACTCCAACAAAATAACCATCTTTTATATTGATCGTTGTGACTTCAGATCCGTCTTCCGACTGCCAATTAAATTCACGATTACTAGTTTCCTCTTTAGGAAGTCCTCTCCAGAATAGAGCATTATAAATATCCATACCATTGTAAATTTTAGGCATATCGGCGCCTTGTCCAAATGAATCTGGCAAGTATCCTATTCGTTGACTGCCACCCAAATCATCGGCTAGTTTCATACCTAAACTTAAGTTTCTTATAATCGATTCACCAGTAACTATAAGCTCATCAGTTTGTGTGTACCAAGGACCAATAAATAGTCTTTTGGCTTTGACCCATTTTTTTAGTTCTGATTTTTTTTCTGGATATGCGTCCAAATAATCATCTAAAATACTCATTTGACCGTCTAGTAAATAATAGTCAACGACTTGATTTTTTAAGGCTTCAAACACCTCATCCATATGATAAACAAACTGAACCATGGCTTCATTGCGAGTGAAATACCATTCGAAATCCCAATGTGTATGCTGAATTACATGTACTCTTTTCATAATTTACCTTCCTAGTAAAAAAGGGAGAATCAAATAATCTCCCTTTTTGAAATTAAATTTGATTAATTGCTTCAGATAGAACATCTTGATCATTACTATCAAGAATATTTTGTCTAAATTCATCATCCATTAATTTTCTAGCAATTTTGCTTAATAATTTTAAATGTTCTGTTGATCCGTTTTTAGGAATACTCAAGACAAAGGCCACCTTAATTGGTTTATTATCTAAGGCATTCCATTCGATACCATTAGTAAACTTGATCAAAAATAGTCCTGGCTTTTCTACACTATCATCATTACTATGTGGAATAGCAATCCCATCTTTAAAACCAGTTGTTGATTCCGCTTCACGTGTCTTTAGACCTTCATAGAAGGCATTTGCTGAATTGCTATAACCTTTTTCAGCCACAAATTTACCAATATTTTTAAAGGCATCATCTTGTGTTGTACTACTTTGATCATAAAATATATTTTCTTTATTAAAAATTTCTTTATCCATACTTACACCTACACTATTCAGCATTCTTTGCAGCTTCAATAACGGCATCACTTCTAGTAAGACCAATTATTAACGCTGTTACGGCAATTCCGGCAGATACACATAATATCCATGTGATAAACGGAATCGGTTGTTCAATATATCCAATAAATGTTCCCAATGGAGAACCAATTCCTCCATAGAACTTACACCCTGTTGCAGCAACTAATCCACCAGCTACAGCTGATCCAGCAACGTTAGCAATAATCATTCTGATAGGATCTGCAGCAACAAATGGAATAGCACCTTCTGTAACTCCAACTAGGCCCATACCTAAAGCAGCACTAGCAGCTGTTTTTTCATCTTTAGAGAATTTATTCTTCCAAATAATTGAGGCTAACCAAACACCCAATGGAGCAACTGAAATAGCAGCTTGTGAGGCTGTTTGTGGAACGAAGTTCGCATGCATGGGGCCATACTTTGCCATTGTATCTGTAAATACGGCCGTCCCGAAAATCAAAGCAGTTTTGTTAACAGGACCACCTAAATCAAATCCCATCATGGCACCAATAACAGCACCCAAAATAATTGGTGCACTACTTGAATTCTTATTAATCCAATTTAGCCATGAATACAGGCCATCCATACCCGCGGCGATTGGCTTACCAATTACATAAAATACTACTAACGAAATAAATAATGTCGCTATAACTGGAATAATCATAATAGGAACAATTGGCTGAATAATCTTAGGCCATTTGATTTTCTTTAATAATTTAACAAAATAACCAACAATAAATGCAATTAGTAAAGCAGCAATAAATCCACCACCAGCTTTTGCATGTAATAACTCAGCATCATTAGCAATGTAGGCTCCAATCATTGCGGGGGCCATAGCAGGTTTATCAGCAATTGACATAGCAACAAATCCTGCAAATAATGGAATCATTAATTTGAAACCAACCTGACCAACTTGGAATAGGTTAGACATTAACATTCCCATTGAAGTTTTTGTATCAAATCCCCATTTAACAATTCTTCCCAAATCATCTTTTTGGAAAGCATATAAGTTCGCAATAGTTAAAATAAGTCCGGCAGCAATAACCATAGGAATCATATAAGAAATACCACTCATAACATGTGTAAAGAAAGTTGTTTTTTCTTTATTGTTACCGATTTGAATCTTACCTACTTTGCTACCCTTCTTACCAAAAACAGTAGCTTCTTTTTCGGCCTTCTTAATCAAGGCTTCTCCATCATTGATTGCATCATTAGAACTAGCAATTAATAACTTTTTACCGGTAAAACGAATTGGATCTATTTTGATATCTGCGGCAATAATTGCTAAATCAGCATTCTCAATATCTTCAGACGTCAATTTATTTTCGGCACCCATAGCACCATCAGTTTCTACCTTAACTTCATAACCCATCGCTTTAGCTGCTTTTTCAATTGCTTCAGCAGCCATATAAGTGTGAGCTATCCCGGCAGCACAAGCGGTGACAGCGACAATTCTTTTAGCCATTCTCTTATCCCCTTTTCATTTTCTATACTTCGATGATAAGGGATTAATTAATCAGCGTAAACGCTTTCTCAACCTTTAGATTCTATTTACCACTTTATTGTTTGTTCATGAAAAAAATTACAATAAATAGAAATTGAATTAATGCATAAATATTGAAGGGCATGATTACATATAAATTTCTGTAATCATGCCCTTCAAATTGCTTCATTTAAATATATAAATAAATTGAGAAAAACATCAACATTGTTCCGATAAGTACAAAAATATGCCAAATTACATGTGCATACTTTATGCCATTCAAACTATACAAAATTGCGCCTAATGTAAATGATATACCACCAAAGAGTAATAGGAAGAAACCTTGACTACCAAGATTATTCCATATTTGTTTTCCACCTAAAATACACAACCATCCCATGAATATGTAAATTATTGTTTCTACTTTTTTTAATTTTCCTGGATAAACCGAATTAATTACAATACCCATAATTGCTAGAATCCAAATGACAATTATCATTGATATTCCTAACCAACCTTTAATAACTAATAAGCTAAAGGGTGTATAGCTTCCTGCAATCAAAATGTATATACTGCTATGATCGAATACCCTAAATACCTCACGAGCTTTCGTAAAATATAAACTGTGGAAAAGGGTTGAGAAAGTGTACAAAGTACACAAAGATATTCCATATATTATAAAGGACACATACTCAATTAATGATCCGTCTACATTCGCCTTTCTGATAAGGAAAATAAATCCTAATAAGCTCAGTACAATGCCTATACCATGCGTTAATGCACTAAAAACTTCATTCCTAATACTATATCTTCTTGAAATTTTCATCATAAATCCTCTTAAACAATTTTATGAACTTCATTATAGCATCTAATTAATTTATCATCTAGTTTTTAAAACTAGATGTTAACATATTAACAATGATTTACATCTATAAAAGAACAAGGTCTATATGATTGATAAACTTTTATTAATCAACATTATAGAAAAAAATTAGTAAATGAAATGAATTATTTTTATAAAAATTAATCTAGAAAACTTATTTAATCCTGCTATAATCTTACTAAATTTAAATTAGGAGGAATAATCAATGAACAGTCAGATAAAATCATTTTTTTCAACTTGTTCTATTTTTTTACTATCCCTAATAGTACTTAGTTTTGCTCGATTTATATCCAAAGGAAATCCATATGTATATATTGTTTTTCCAATTATTTGGTTTTTGTTACTATTTTTCATAATTATTAAAACAAAGGGGGATTTATTACTTAGGGATTGGAAATTATTTAAAAGTAATAAGATAAAGAACATTCTTCTATCTATATTGACACTAATATTAGTATATTTAGTCATTATGGCAACACATCCTATATTTAATCAATTCATTCCATCGAAACCAATTACTAATTACGCTTTTTCAACAAAATCAATTATTGGATTACTTTTTTCAGTTTTGGCAGGTGCCAACAATATTATGGTTGCTTTCGTTGAAGAGGTAACTTACAGACATGAAGGTATGTACGTTTTCAAATCTAATAAATTATTGTTAATATTGATGTTAATCGTATCAAGTATACTTTTTGGATTTTCCCATTATTACAATTTCAATGGCAGTTTCTTAGCTAGTGGTCCATATGTAGTAGCTGGTGCCATACTAGGACTCAGTTATTTGTTAAGTAATAATATTTGGGTTCCAATAGTAGCTCATATTTTATTCAATAGCACAGATATAATTGCAAGTATTACATTATTGTTACTAACAATTTTTAAATAATGTACCAAAAAAGGCCGACGAATTCTAAATCATTAGAATCCATCGGCCTTTTTTAGCGAATTAAATCATTAGTTCCTTTATTATCGAGATAATTAAATATATCTTGTTTTTCAAAGATTGGTGAATCATTCATGGAAGCCTGTGCCAATACTGAGTTGGCTATCGCAAATTCTAGAGTATCCACAAAATCCCATTTTTCCAACAGACCAGTAATCACTCCACTGGCAAATGCATCCCCGCTGCCAATTCGATCCAGAATATTCAATTCCTTGGGAGATGATTCATAAATCTTATCGTGATGAAATAGGAAGCCCTCAAAATACTTCTTATCATCTACAAAAGTTCGTCTACTTCCTGCAAAAAAACTAATTTGGTAATCTTGGCAAAATTGTTGATAGAGTTTCTTCTCATCTGTCTCTTGATAATCCAACAGATCTGTTAGGTCTCTTTTACTGCCAAAAATGGTATCAACATAAGGCAGTATCTCTTGATAACGTGCTTTCATTGCTTCGTGTGTATTATTCTCATTTAGACTCATTCTATAGTTGAAATCAAAACAAACGATTTTTTTCATTTCATGAGCCATTTTGGCAAGTTTCAGTGCTGCTAACCGAGTTTGTTTTGTCAAACTAAGAGCTATCCCACAAATATGAACAATATCTACTCCGGCTAAAGATTTTTCAAAACTGTAGTCTTCAACTGACATTTGACTGAAAGAACTCGACAATCGATCTTGATACGTGACACGTTCTGGCCGTGCTCCCTGTCCTAATTCAACGAAAAAGCTTCCCATACTTTTACCTTGATAGATTATTTTATTATCGCAAATACCCAATTTTCTTAAATCTGCGGCGGCCTTTTTACCAATCGGATTATCCGGAAGAACCGTCAAAATTGAAGTATCATATCCGAAATGGGCCAGGCTGCTTAGTAAATTAACACCCGTTCCCACAGTGGTTATATGTAAATTATCACACTGCTCCAACATCATTTTGTCAGCTACAGTAAAGCGCAACATGACTTCACCAAAAGCTAATATATGCATTTTTCAACCTCTTAGAATTTCTTAATTATTTCATAGAGCTTAGCAACGTCCTCTGGTCTAGTATTGCCTGTTTCCTTATCGATAATTGAACTGTATACGTGCGGAATAATTCTCTTTACACCAGCATCAACTGCAATTTTAACGATTTCTTCAAAGTTGTCTAAAGTGATACCACCAGTTGGTTCAAGATCAAAGTCGTTTTCGGCACAAGCTTTAGCTACTGCTTTAAATTCTTCTTCGTGGGCCAAACCTTTCATTGGGAAGAATTTAATAGATGATCCACCCATGTCTTTTAGCAAAGCAATGGCAGTTTCGATCGGTACTTCTGTTGGCGTTGTTTGACTACTTAAAGGACCAGTAGCAATATTGACTACGCCAACTTTTCCAGTAGGTGAAACCAAACCATTGATAATGGTTTCGTGTTGTCCAAGTGCTTCTCTAGTTGAACCTACACCTGTGAAAACTTGGTTGACGTGTTGAGGTTGAATAACTTTAGAAACACGAGTTACCATGCCACTTTGTTTAGGATCACCGGCACCAAGACCAACAGAAACAGCGTTGTTGATTTCAGCTTTATACAACTTCATATCTTCAATTGCGGCTTCATCACTAGGATAATTTTTAGTCAATACTCCTAAAACGACGTGTCCTTGCGCAGCTTCATAACAGTCTTTGGCATTTTGAACTGAATTAGCTAAAACATTTAAACAAATTCCGTTTTCTAAATAATTTGGTAGTAAAGTCATTTTATTTTCCTCCGAGGATTTCTTTTAGTCTTGAAATAATTTGTTTCATTTCTTCTGAATTAACAGATCTGATATCAAATTCGATAATACCTTCATTAACGCGATATTCACGTGCATAAATAGCAATTTCACCGTTACGTAATTGGTCGCAGATCTCTTTAGCAGTTAATTTACCAACTGGTTTGACGTCAGCACGATAAATGTCTCGGCCAGCTCCATCTTGAACAATCTCAACTTCAACATCGGGTAACTCAGATAAATCTTTAACAAATGGTTCTAATCGTTGAATCATCTGTTTGCCTGTTTCCGTGCCTTCTTCAAGATACTTGGTGATTGCGGCAGTTAATCCGATAATATTTTCCTTACCGATCTTCATACAACGACCAATTCCGGCACCTTGCATGCGAGCCCATCTGATATACTTCTCTTTTCCAAAGATGGCTCCTGATGCTGGACCTTCAATAGCTTTGGCACCACTGTAAATCACCACATCAGCTCCCATCTTGATATATTTCAACATGTCCTCTTCAGCTGCAGCGTCCAGAACCAAAGGTAAGTTGTGACGATGTGCCACTTCGATAGCTTCGGGAATCGACAACATACTCTTTTGAACCGTGTGATGACTCTTGATGTACAACACAGCCGCAGTTTGATCATTTATCTGCATCTCAATGTGTTCAGGTTTACACATATTGGCATAACCGGCTTGAACCATCTTAGCTCCAGCCACACCAAGCATGACATCTACTGGCGTTCCATAATCGACATCGTGTCCCATAGGAAGGATTACCTCACGTTTAGTAATTTTTTCAGTGTAGGGATGATATAAGTGATATTTACTTCCTTGACCGATGATACCGGCAATAGTTTCCGCAATTCCGGCTGAAGCTGAATTCACTACCAATGCATCTTCACTGCCGATTAATTTAGCTAAATATTTACCCGTTTGGACTGACAAATCAGCCATTTCAAAGAAATTTTGGGCTCCCAATTTTTGAGCCGCAACTACGTCATCTGAAACTTTCGAGACTCCTAGAATAGTCATTTTCCCATCGGCATTAATTACGTGTTTTAGATTGTATTTCTCATAAATATCCATCTTAATCTCCTATTGAATATAATTGACCGCCGACAACACTGTAAATTGGCTCTACTAAAGTATCAGTCGTACGTTTATTTCCATTAGAATCAGTTAACTCTTTCTTACCTTTTTTCACATTGAAGATTGTGATATCAGCGTCTTTACCAACAGCCAGTTCGCCTTTAGAAGTTAACTTGTAATTCTTGGCTGGGGCAGTTGTGATCATAGGTAAAACTTGTTTTAATTGATAACCAACATAAAGCATCTTCTCGATACAAGTAGCCATGTTATAAACCGGACCATTTTCACGATTAGTATGGTAAATATCGGTACTCAAACTTTGTGGAATTATGCCATCTTCAGTAGCGATTCCTGCAGTACGGAAGTTAAAACTGTCAGTTCCGTGACCGATGTCGAAAATGATTCCCTTAGCTAAGCCTTCTTTGACGAATGGCTTAATAGCATCGTCAGAACTTACGATTCCATTCTCTTTACCATTGAAACAATGAGTCATGATATCGCCTTTATCCATTATTTCCATGACTTCAGATAAATCTGGTGGATTAGTTCCTACATGGACCATCAGTGGCAAATCTTTATTCAATTGTTTTTGAAATTTTTTGGCTTCAACTAAAGGTTTAACCCCATTACCAACAACGACGGATTTACTGATTCTGGCTTTCATGCCAATGATGAAATCAGGATAGTCATTGACTGCTTTTTGGAAGGGTTCGAATTGAATCCGATTCATATCGCCTAGTTCATCTTGAGCCAAGATACCGGTCTTTGAGATATTGATCATGGCGTAAACATTAGTTTTTTTACTTCTAGTTATTTGATAAAAATCACCGATATTGTCAGCACCAGTTGATCCCGCATCAATAACGGTTGTTACACCAGTGGTGTAGCCATCTTTGTCAGGATCATCGTAGTACAACGATAATTTTTCATAACAATGTGTGTGATCATCGATCCAGCCAGCACTAATATAAGATTCACCTTTTAGATCAACGATTGAGTCAGCCTCTACATCCAAGTGAGTTCCAATCTCTTTAATTTTGTCATCCACGATATACACTTCTAGTGGTTTATTATCAACGTCTTTCCCATTTTTGATATATATACTAGTCAATTTTTCTACCCCTCAAACTGGAACTTGTCCCAAGGTCCGATGTAATCCAATAAGAATAGTTCGTCTTTGGAAATTTCAGCAACTTTATTTTTACGAATATCTTTGTGAGCTTGCAATACAACTTGCAACTCATTTTTGTATTTACCAAAATCATCATTACCAATCACAACGTCACCACGTTCAAATTTATGAGTCGCCACGACTGGATTGTCATAATCTTTATATTTCTTACGAACTTCAGTTGAACGAATCACTAAATCAGTAATATCGCCTCGTCTAACGTGTTGATTGTTCAAAAGGATCTCTTGTTCAACTTCATTGATATCTTCTGCCAATTCAACGTCGAAAGTTATTTGATAACGATTCAAAGCACCTAATTTTTGTAATTCAGCTTCTGATGCATAGGCGTTTCCGATGATCACGCAGTCAATCAAGTTGGTTGCGAATAGATGTTTAGCTTGAATTTCAATTGGAAGATCACGATGCATTTCCAATGTTGGTAAGCCATCATTAATATCCCAAGGTCCAATCTTACCTGCTTGTGAAGTCACAAAAGCAGCTGTATCAATACCCTGATTCTTGAAACGTTGTGAAGCACTGATGAAGAAATCTAGCGGCAAACCTGTGCCCCGTTGAGGATAGAAGTTATGACATCCTTGGATAAAAGGTTTGTTAGCGGAATAACTCAAAATATTATTTAGATAAGCAACATCATTACTCATATTTAACTCAATATTCATTTTTTGAGGATTGAATGATAACAATGCTTCTTTTTGCCCATCAAATCCTTGATCAAGACGCAATGATTCCGCACCTAATTCATGGAAGAATGACAGATCATCATAAGAAATTCCTAACTGATCGAAAATATTAGGAGCAATATCAAGTGTTGTCGAGAAGCCTAAACCCTTGGCAAAATTGATCAGGTCACTGAATTTGGCGGCCACTTTTTCTTTACCTTCAGAAACTTCCAACATACTCATGAAAATTCTGCTGAAACCATATTTACTAGCTAATTCCAAATATTTCTTATCTTCATTCAAATCACTATGATCTGGATAAAGCGAAACGCCTAAAGTTCGTTTGGTCATATCTTTTTCCCTCTTTCCATCTTGGTAAATCCGTTCATATAGTAATTTGAAATCACAATTGATAAGTAAATCGTACTTAGAAGTACTAGGATAACGGTCTGTTTAATGAAGAAACTGATCACCGCAAATCCCAGAATCGTCAGTAGTGAAAATAAAATTAATTTTCCAGCTGATAATTTTTTTATAAATTTAGGCATGATGCCCTTTTGAACTGATACTTCACTCGCAATAAAAAATATTAAAAGGAATAGAAAAATAATCATATAATCACCTCTGAATTTATTCTTTTTCTAATTGTTGTTTTTCGAAGACTTTGAAGAATGGATAGTAAATTGCTAGATCAATCAAGAAGTTGACACAAGTTAAGATGAACGCCGGAATACTCCAGTTTGTACTCATCAAAGCACCTAATGGTCCAGGAACTGTGAACGGTAATCTCATCATCATCATTGGTACAACTCCGGTAATAGTTAAGATGTAAGATAATGTTCCGGTTACCAATGGTCCTACGATAAATGGAATACCCAAGATTGGGTTCATAACGATTGGAGCACCGAAAACGATTGGTTCATTAATATTGAATAGTCCAGGTAAGAAAGCTAATTTACCCAAATCTTTTAGATAAGCTGATTTTGAGAATAAGAACAATGTTACTAGAGCTAAAGTACCACCGGCACCACCGATCCAGATGAACCATTGTAGAAATTGTTCAGTGAAGATTGTTGAAAGGTGATGTGCACTAGTACCTGAAGCAAATTCTGTCATATTTTGAGCAATTGACATTTCCCAGAATGGTCTAACAATTGGATCCATAATAGCGGCACCGTGAATACCTAATGTCCAAAAACCTGTGATTAGGAAGATTGTTAGTAACCCACCGAAAAGACTGTTACCAACTAAGACCCCTTTTAGTGGCATTAGAATCATGCTTAAGAACTCTGCAATATTGAAACCTAACAAGTAACGTACGATCCAGAAGAAAAGTAAGATAAACGCAGCTGGAATTAATGCTACAAATGAATTGGAAACTTCAGGTGGAACTCCATCTGGCATTTTGATAGTTATGTTCTTTACTTTAAAGAAACGATAAATCTCGACTGTCAGTAATCCTGTAACGATTGAAGCAAATAGTGATGAAGCACTGAGATTCGCGATATTGATATATCTACCAGCATCAATTACACCTTTTACATTGTCTATAACGTGAATTGGTGCTGCTGTTGAAACAAGAAATGCTAAAACTGCTAAAACACCATTAGTTAATTTATCCAATTTATAACTTTCAGCTAGTGATGAAGCAATTCCAAATGTGGCATAAAGAGCTAAAATTCCGACCGTATATCGAAAAGGTATATCTAATATTTCTTTATAAGGCGATAACATATTAGCAACTGATTCGACCGGGATATTATTTATTAATGTGAAGAACGAACCCACGATAGTTAGTGGTAGTGTGGAAATAATTCCCTTTCTGATAGCCGTCATATGGCGTTGGTTACCCATTTTATTGGCAAACGGTAAAATTTTAGCATTTAAAAAACTTACTAGGTTATCCATTTCGTACCCTCCTTTTTTCAAAAACATCATAACATTATAATGTTATGATGTAAACGCTTAAATAAAGAGAATTAAATTTCATATTCAATCTCGTATGGCATTTTATTACTATCATATATAGAAATTGTATATTCAATTAAGTTTCCTTTATTATCATAACCACGTCTTATTCGCTTCAAAGCAAGTGATTCAGTTTTACCCAACAATCTCTGATCTTCTAAATTTAAATTAACCGCACTAAAAGCATCTTTAAAACTACTGATTTCGCGGCCACTATTTTTTAAAAATGTATAAAGTGATTGATTTTCAAGTTCTTCAATTTCATCCGGTGCCTTCAGCATAGGTAAGTAATGATTAACAACGATAAAGGGTTTGTCATTCAATGAATACAAACGTTTAATATATAAAATATTTTGATTCTTAAAAGATTCACTTAACGGAGTTTCGCTTGCATTGATTAATTCAACCTGAAGAATTTTCTTGGACAGAATCCCTTGCTCATTGACAATAGAACTGTATGATCTAGCTTTAGATAACTTGTTAAAAAGATTATTACTGATAACTCGAGTTCCAATACCACTTTTTTTGATTAAATAACCCTCAGATACCAACTGTTCAACAGCCTTTCTGACGGTGATTTTACTAACTTCATATTTAGTCTCTAATTCATTCTCAGTCGGTATTAAAGATCCAACTGCATAGTTCCCTGACAAGATATTTTTTTTAATGTCGTCGGCAACTTTTTGATACAAAATTTGTATTGCCATATAAATTTTTCTCCATCTTTAATATTTCTACCTTCATTATAGTATTTATTATAATGCTAGTTACATCCATTTATGAAAGCGTGTTCTAAAATAATTCAACGTATTTTCTAAAAATAACAATCTAAATTACATAAGTCAATGTTTACATTTGGTCATTTTCAAAACTAGCAACTCGTATTTTTGATACATCGGAGTTAAAATCAAATCAATAAATTTTTAAAAAGGGGCTGATTAGAGTGCTTGGTATTATCGTTGGACTATTGTTAATCATGCTCTCAATTTATCAGTTTTATGCAACATCTCGATCCTTTAAGAGTTTGAAAAAGGGTAATTATACAGATCCTTCACCTTTTATGCTCCCTACTTTGTGGACCAGTACCATAATTGCAATCTTCCTTGCTATTGCTGGTATTGGGACCATCATTATTCTTAAATAATCTTCAAGATAGTAAAAGATGCCAAACATTTCGTATATGTTTGACATCTTTTTTACTTAAAATCCATTATTTTCAACTAATTCTCTAAACCACAACCCACTCTTCTTTACAGTTCTCTTAAAATGATTATTCAAATCAACTCGATAAAAACCGTAACGATTTCGATAACCATTTAACCAAGACCAACAATCGTTGAAGGTCCACATATGATAACCAAAGCAGTTACTTCCAGCTTCAATTCCTTTATGTAACTGCTCTAGGTGCTCTTTGATAAAGTCTATTCGATATTGATCATTGATCATACCGTCATCATTCATAAATCTTTCTTCATCGGCGACTCCCATTCCATTTTCACTGACATACCAAGGAATGTTCTTGTAATCGTCTCGCATCATAATTGAAATATCGTAAAGTGCCTTAGGATAAATCTCCCAACCTCTATATGGATTGATTTTCTTATCTGGCCAGTCATATGGTTCATATAAATCTTCGGGCATTTTGGCTGGAACTTTAGGATTAGTTGGTGCTTGGACCCTTCTAGGTTGATAATAATTAATTCCAATAAAATCAACGGTATTTTCTTTAATATTTTGTTGATCGCTAGGTTCTACTTCTGGCAACAACTCGTTTTCACTTAATAGATCAACCAGTTCCTCAGGAATCTTTCCTAAAACGGCTGGGTCCAAAAAGCTACGTGTATTCAACAAATCTGAGGCTGCCTTAGCTTTTAGATCTTCACTGCTTTCACTTCTTGAATAGGCTGGCAACACATTCAAAATTATTCCGATTTTACCTTTAACCTTACTATCTCTGAAGGCTTTTGTAGCCATAACATGAGCCATCAAAGTATGGTAACCAACTTGAACAGCTTTTTTCATATCAACGATTGCTGGATAGTGAAATCCATACAAATATCCACATTCGACATGGACCATAGGTTCATTGAAAGTCGTCCAATCGTGAACTAAATCTCCAAATTGTTCAAAGGCCGTCTTAGCGTAGAATGCAAAATCATCTACCGACTCACGATTCTCCCAACCACCTTTTTCCATTAGCCACCAAGGCATATCAAAATGAAAAAGGTTAATTATTGGTTTAATATCATTGTCCAACATATCTTGGAAGTACGAACGGTAAAATTTGATTGCTTCAGAATTCAATGTTTTTCCATCTGGTAACAATCTGGCCCATGAAATCGATGTTCGATATGAGTTCATACCGATTTTCTTCATATCGAGAACATCTTCATGATACATTTCATAGGTATTAGAAGTATCACTTGGACCTTGATTGTTATTGAATTTTTCAGGATTCATTTCAAACCATTTATCCCAAATTGTCGCTGATTTACCGTTCAAAAGACTATGTCCTTCTGTTTGTGGTGCGGACGCTGCTGCACCCCAGAGAAAATTATTAGGAAATTTAAGCATTATCATCCCTCATCATTCTTTAATTTTATAGTCGAAATAATTCAAAAATAGTTCGCAATACATCATATTAGCCCACGAGAACCACTCACGAGTAAATTTATTAGGGTCATCAACATCGAAACCTTCATGCATCATGTTAGTACCTGCAGTTGTGGCTACCATATTGTTTAGAAGACGCTCTTTTTCATCTTTATCTGATTGCGTCAATCCTTGAATGGCAAGTGCAATATGCCAAATATAATTTTTGGGTGTATGAGGACTACCCAAGCCTTTGCCAAACTTTCCAGCATAATAATACGGATTTTCTGAACTCAAAATTGTTTTTCTTGTATTCAAATAGGTTGGATCATCCATGGCTGTGTAGTGTAAATAAGGTGTACTCAACAAGTTAGGGACATTACCATCATCCATAATTAAATAATGACCTAGGCCGTCAGTTTCATAAGCATAGATTCTCTCTCCAGCTTTATTTGTCGTTGTACCATACTTTTCAATACCATTCTTAACTTCTACTTGAATCTTCTTAGCTTGATTTACAATCTTTTTATCATCAAGAATCGTACTGAAAATGTCCTGAATATAGTCCAAAATAAGGACGGCAAACATATTAGCAGGTACCAAATATCCATATACACATGCGTCGTCGCTAGGTCTAAATCCAGACCAAATCATCCCTGTTTCTGCAACAGGCGAACCCATTCCATCGTTAATTAAAGTATCTTCTAATCTATCTTCATCACGTTCAAATCGATACTCCGATTTTTTAGTATGATGTTGTTCCGTTTCAAACACATTCAATAATTTTCGAATTCCACTTACAAAATTTTCATCAAATTGATCCGTTCTACCAGTATTTTTGTAAAGTAAATAGGCTAATTGAACTGGAAAACAGAGAGAGTCTATTTCAAACTTTCTCTCCCAGATCCAAGGTGTCATCTTAGTATGATCTTTGTGATGACCAGCATTATTAGGTTCACTGTTAAAAGCATTTGCATATGGATCATGATTCATATTGAAGAACTGACGCTTAACTACACCTCTAATAAAATCAGAAATTTCTGGAATTGCTTGTGCCATTACCAGATACGGACGTATCTGACAAGTTGAATCTCTTTGCCACATAGCAGGAATATCCCCTGTCAAAATAAATATGTCATTGTCAGAAATTTTTTTAACCGTTGTTTCCAAAGTATTTGCATAAGTCACATTAAAAACCTTTGCCCAGTCAGCATGACTTTGACTGGCTTTTTTTGTGATTTCGTCCATAAAATTTTTTACAGCCGGTGAAATAGTTTTCTGTTCCAAAATTTTATCCTCCAAACAATAAAATCACCATTGATCTGTACGGTGTACATCAAAAACAAATTTACTCTTCTCACTTAAGAAACTGGAATGCGAATATTCAAAAGCTCTACCATCTTGATCAAAGACAATCTGTTCAATCGTTAACACTGGATCATTGACTTTAATATTTAATCCCTGAGCTATTTCTTCGTCAGCACCCTGAGCATACACAATTCTTCGGGCATCCGTCATTGCTACTTTATGTTCTCCCAGAAAATCGTAGATAGACCCTGCTACGATCTTTTCATCCAGTGGAACGATACTAGTAGGCATTATCGTATGTTCATAACTATATGTCTTTTCATTTACAAATCGTTCTCGCTTTATTTCGTAAACCGGTTCGTTCCTTTTTATGGATAAATTTTTGCTTTCCTCTTCGGTTGGTAACCGTGCTCCAAAATCAATGACCTTACTAGTTACTTTTTGATCTCGATGGGAATATGTAACTCCGATAGGCATATCCAAGGGCAATAATTCATCACTCTTTTTTAAGGGTCGATTCCTTACATAGGTTCCTGAACCTTGTCTACTGACAATTAGTCCTTCATCCAAAAGTAGATTAAGAGCCTTTTTCAAAGTTAACCTGCTGACGTCATATTTCTCAGATAGAATTTCCTGAGTAGGAAGAGGCTTACCAGCTCTGTAATGATTCGTTAAAATATTATTTTTTATATCTGAATATATTTCTTTATATCTATACATATAACTACCTCTTGCACTAATTTGCTTAACCAAATTATATCATATTCAATAATTTGATTATACAAATTAATAAAATTCTCTTTACAAATTTTAATTAGCATATATAATTGGTTTTGAAAGTTAGCGCTTACTTAAAAAAATTGGAGGAACTACTACCATGAAATTTGATCTTGATAAATTCCAAGGGCCATTGCTAAAAATGTCTTCTTGGGTAGAAAAAAATACCATTCTTCAAGCCGTAAAGAATGCTTTTATTAGAACTATTCCATTTACCGTTGTTGGTTCATTCTCAAATTTGATCAAAATGCAAATTGACGCTTTGATCAAGGCTCAGAAAATCGACAACATCTGGTTAACAAATACAAGTAACCTATTTGGTTATCTTGGTACTGCTACGTTAGGCATTGTTGCACTGATCGTTGTTCTATCATCAGCTTACTCATATGCTAATGAATTGAAACGCAAACCCGCAAACAAAAACCTTAACCCTATTTTAGCGACATTATTAGCTTTAGCTGCTTACTTCATCATGGTTCCAAATAATATTAACTTTGCCGATCCTAAAGCAAAAATTGTCGAAGGATTCGCTACTTCATTTTTCAGTTATGAAGGTATGTTTACAGCTCTAATCGTCGGTATGCTTGCTGTATTCATGTATAACAAATTTTCACATAGTAAATTCACTATCAAAATGCCTGGAAACGTACCACAGAACGTCTTTGATTCTTTCTTCTCACTAATTCCAATTTCTGAAGTACTTTTGATTTTCGGTGTTGTTAGAATTGCTATTCAATCCCTTGGTTTCACATCATTAATTGAATTGATTTCCGTCGTAATTATCAAACCAATGTTAAGTGTTGGTACTGGATTACCTGCTATTATCGTTGTTATCTTACTAGAACAAATCCTTTGGTTCCTTGGTCTTCACGGTTTTAATATCGTTTGGGGTGTTGTTTCAGCATTCTGGCTACCTCTATTCTTACAAGACGTTGCTAAATTTGCTAAAACACAAAGTTTCGCCGGTATTTCTATTGCTCCTAATACTATGACTAACGTTTATGCCATGATCGGTGGTTCTGGTGCAACCTTTGGTTTAATTATCGCTATGTTGATTTTTGCCAAAAAAGGTGAGAAAGAACGTGAAGTTGCTAAACTTGGTCTTATCCCAGGACTATTTGGTATCAATGAACCAATTATTTTCGGTTTACCAATCGTTCTAAATCCAATTATGTTCATTCCATGGATTCTTGTTCCAGTTACCAATGCTGTAATCGCTTATGTAGTAACAAAAATTGGTTGGGTAGTTCCACTTGTTGTTCTAAATTCTGGTAATGAACCAATCTTCATTAGTACATGGATCTTAGGTGCCTTCCATCTAAGTCCAGTTGTTCTAACGTTTGTTCTTGTAGTATTGGATGTTATTATTTACTCACCATTTGTAATTATCAACCAAAGAAATGAACGTGAACAAGCACTAAAAAATGCTGAACCTGCAGCAGCCTAAGGGAGTTAATTTCAAATGAAAAAAGTTTATGCAATTGCACATACACATTGGGATTTCGAATGGTATTTTACTAGACAAGAAGCCCGAGTTCAGTTCGCATACCATATGGACGAAGTCTTAGATGCTTTAGAAAACAATGTTTTAAATTATTATTTACTAGATGGCCAAATGTCTATCGTGGACGACTATTTGAGTAGTTTTCCTGAAAAAAAGACAGCCATCAAAAAATTTGTCACCGAGAAAAGATTATTTATTGGACCTTGGTATACACAAATTGATGAAATGGTTACTTCTGGAGAATCAATTGTCCATAACTTAGCCATTGGTTCACAAATTGCCAATGATTTAGGTGGCGTGATGAAGGTCGCATATCTTCCCGACTCCTTTGGACAAGGTCAAGATATGCCTAAAATCTACAACGGATTCAATATTTACAGTGCTGTCTTCTGGCGAGGAATGCCTAAAGAGAAAAACGCTCGCTATTTCTATTGGAATAGTAACGATGGTTCCAAAGTTCTTACTGCCAATATAAAGAACGGTTATTACGCTGGTGTTCAACTAGTTGAGAATGATGACTTTAAGGATTTACTCGACCGTGTTAGTACCGATACTGAATCAGACGAATTAGTTCTACCTATCGGTGGCGATCAACGTTCCGTCGATTACAATCTTAAAGATAGAATAAATTTAGCCAATGAAAAACTATCTGATGAATACATTATTCGTGAAAGTAACTATCCTCAATATTTCGAAAACTTGAAAAAGGTCAAAAATCTGCCTGACTACTCTGGCGAATTCATTGATCCTTCAGCTTCAAAAATTCATCGTGGGATTTACTCTTCAAGAGCTGATCTCAAACAAATTTATGACCGATTAGAACGTCGTATGACTTATCAAGTAGAGCCATTAATGGCTTTAGCTAAGTCATACGGTATTGAACCAAAACAAGGACTTGTCGATGACATCTGGAAAACCATTTTTCGTGGACAAGCCCATGACAGCTCTGGGGGCTGCAACAGTGATAAGACCAATGACGATATCCTTCATCGTGCAAAAGTGGCTGATCAATTATCGTACTCAATTATCGATTACTTAGTTAGAAAATTAAGTATCTCCAAAAATTCACCATACGATATTTATCTTTGGAATCCACTTCCCATCGAAATGGATAAAGTCCAAACGATTCAAGTTTCCACTAAATCAAAGAACTTCAACATTCTTAATAACAATGGTCAAACTATTGACTATGATTTATTGAATCAAGAAATTCAAAATTCAGCTCCACTTCGTCGAAACACTGAAGAGAGAAAACAAGAACTTTATTACATCTCAACTATTTCAATCAAAACTACAATTAAGGCTACTAGCTGTGTCGGTTTTGACATTGAAGAAACTGACAATACCAATCATTCAGATATGAAATCTTCTTCAGATTTAATTGAAAATGACTTTTACCAAATCAGTTTTAAAGATCATCAATTAGACTTAACCAATAAACAAAACCACAAAGTCTACAAGAACTTCCTTTCCTTCGAAGATGGTGCAGATGCTGGTGATACTTATGATTATTCACCTGCATTCCAAGACTGGATTATCAATTTAGATTTCTCAGATGCTGATGTAAAAGTTGTTTCTGGGAAATATACAAATAAGATTACTCTCAAGGGCTCGTGGAAACTTCCACACAACTTGGATTCCAGAAAAGAAAAGATGCTTGATTCAACTTTAGAGTACAAACTAACTCTAACTTTGGAAAAAGGTTCAGAGACTATCAAGTATCAATTAGATACTGACAATCAAACTCTTGATCATCGTTTAAGATTAATTCTCAACACTAATGTAAATGCTAAAGCATCCTTTGCGGATACACCATTTGGTTTCATTAGTCGTCCAGTCGTCGATCCACATCTAAATGATTGGAAAAACATTGGTTATCATGAAGAACCAACTGCTATGAGACCCTTGATTCACTTTGCTAATATTCACTCAGATGATTCTAGTTGGTCATTTATTGGATTAGGCAGCAAAGATTTCCAAGTGGTTGGCAAAGATTTCAATAAACTAGCTATTACAATGTTCAGAGGCGTTGGTTACTTAGGCAGACCAGACCTATTACGTCGCCCTTCAGATGCTTCTGGATTAGAGTCAAAATATGTTGAAACTCCTCACAGTCAATTACAAGGTAAATATACATTTAAAGGTGGTATCATCGTTGGAAATGAATTCAACGTTGCCGACCTACAAAGACAACACTTACTGTTAACAACGACTCCCCTCTTTTACCAAAAACAGTCACTCAACAGATTTACTAATCCTTTAAGATACTTCATGGTGAATAAAGCCGTTAACTTCATGGATGAAGCCGAACAACTGATCAATTTAAATACTGATAAATTAGTTTTAAGTAGTTTAGCTCTGACAAAAGATTCGTCCGGATATGCTTTAAGAGTTTACAATCCAACGAATGAAACAATTGAACACGCTGGAACTGTTGAACTTGCCAAGAAAGCAGCCGTTGATAATTTAAATCTTAATTCAGAAGTCCTAAATACTTTGGAAACATCAACTACTGAATTTGAACTCAATGATTTCAAACCAGGAGAAATTAGAACTTACGGAATTTACTTTATTAAGTAGCGTTTTGAAGGAGTTAAATATGTTGTCCTCCAAAGTAATTATTATCGTCTTGGGCTTAGATAGTAGTTCCATTAAATATTTACCCTTTTAAATCTTTAAGAATAATAGTATCTCAACAAAAAAACGTTCATATCAACCTACAAAGGATATGAACGTTTTTTGATTTTAAAATTTATTTTTCTTTTAATTGTTAATTACAAATCATCTGATTATACAGAACTAAGAAGTTTGCAACTTTGTAATTCTACTCAGCAATCTTAACAATAAGGATATAGTCAGTTAATATCAACTCTAACAAAATTTCAGTTCTCTTTAACAACTAAAGTTCCATACTTACCTAAAACAATTCTCTTACCCACAGTCGATCCATCCTCAACATTGATCGATTCACGACTAGTCAAAACCTCCTGTTCCTCTTCAGAAAAGTTCATCAAGAAATGGTATTTCACACCATTTTTCTCTCTAGTCTGGCAGGAAACCTCATAAATTGGTTTAGTGATGAAATCATTAACCAAATGTAACTTATTAATAATTGGTCGATAAAACTCTTTTAAAAAGTCGTCCCCTAACCTAGTTGCTAAATAATAAGTCTTTCCTGATCCTAAATCATTACTTACTACTGCCGGCGTGCCTTGGTAGAAATCATCTTGATACTTGGCCAAAGCTTTTGCAGTCGTAACTTCAATTACCTGATTGTAATCTTTTGTTTCATAAGACCTCTGATTGAACTCAACATGTCCATGTTGTTTGGGATAAAGTGTATCAATTTCTTTAGTATTAATACCAAACAATGTACGTAATTTAGTTGGGAAGCCACCTAAAACCACACGATCATATTCATCCACCATACCTGTGAAGTAGCTAGAAATCAAAGTGCCACCAGCTTTTACAAACTCGGTTAACTTATCTACAGCTTTATCCTTAGCCATGTACAGAATAGGTGCCACAATCAAGTCATATTTAGAGAAGTCATCGTCTCCACTGATTATTTCACAGGCAATATCTTGTCCCCAAAAGATTGAATAGTGCTTCTGCAAAGTTTGGATACCCAATCTAGTTGGACGTCCAAAAGCCCCACCGCGGTTGAAGGCCCAGTTACTTTCCCAATCATAGAAAATACCAACCTTAGGATGTTTAATAGCACCTTTGATTTCAGCAATACTATCCAACTTCTGACCATACTGTGCGACTTCTTGATAAACACGATTCTTGCTAGAACCATCATGTCCTATCACGCCACCATGGAATTTCTCTGAATTACCTTGCGCCTGTCGAATCTGAAAATACAATGTACTATCCGATCCATGGGCAATTTGTTGCAACGAGCTGAGAATGTTCATCCCTGGTTTTTTAGCTTTATTGTATTGTTGTGAATTAATACAGCTTGGCGTCGATTCCATAATTAAAAATGGTTGATGTTTCAATGAATAGAAACAATCATGCGTATAGGCTGATTTCATCGCTGTATCAGCCAGCGTTTCGTAATCGTTATGCCAAGCGGGGTAACTATCCCAACTCACTACATCAACCTTTTTAGCAAAACGACTGTAATCTAAACCAGTAATTGGATAGTAATCCCCTTTGTCCAAACCTTCGGCCATAAAATTAGTTGTAATCGGAATATTTGGCGTAATTTCTTTTAAAGGTTGAGCTTCATTTTCATAGAAATCCATCGTCATATCGGTAACAAAACGTTTCCAATCCAAATCCATCCCATGAACCTTCGTTTCTCCAAGCGGATTAGGTGGTAGTACCTGACTCCAATCGCTATACAAGCCACTCCAAACCTTTAAGTACCAAGCCTGATTTAAATTATCGAGAGTATGATATTTCTTTTGTAACCACTGATGCCAATTATCCTGACACAATTTACAGAAGCACTGACCACCTAGTTCATTAGAAACGTGCCACATAATTAAGGCAGGATGTTTACCATAACGCTTAGCCAATATTGTATTGATCTGACGCGTTTTTTGACGATATATTGGGGACGAGTAACAGTGATTCTGTCTGAATCCGTGCGTATGTCTTCGCCCATATTCATCTACTTGATTAACTTCTGGATATTTTTGACTCATCCACTGAGGACGTCCCCCACTAGGTGTTGCTAAAATAACGTGACCGCCAATTCGATAAATATCATCAAAAATTTTATCCAACCATTCAAAGTTATATTCACCTTCACGTGGTTCTATCGTTGCCCAAGAGAAAGTATCCAACGTTACAGTATTTATCTTGGCTTTTTTCATTAATTCTAAGTCCTGTTTTAAAACTTCAGGCCGATCCAGCCACTGTTCAGGATTATAATCGCCACCATATAAGAATTTATCTGTGGTTTTCACCAACTCACCCTCTCGTTAATCTTTAGCTACTAAGTGATACATCCAGGATTGATAATCACCACTAATTTGAGCTGTTTCTAAATTAGCTCCATTAAATTCGAATGGTTCCAAGAGTCCAATATTTTTTAAAATTCGACCAGAAACCCTAAATTTATCATCAACTACATAGTGTTTGATTTCGTCCAGGAATGGAGCTTTAATATGTCTTACCACTGCTGAATTAGGTTGAGCAACTTTACGATAGAAACCAATAAAAGATTCACTCTTTTGATCATTTGTTACGCCCCATGACACCACATTGCTGGCAGGATTAACTGAAACTAATTGTTGCAATCTTCCGTGCAAAAGCAATTGTCGATTTTGTTTGTAAAATTCGATATTACTCTTAATCTTTTGTTTCTCTTCATCGTCCAGTTTAGTAATATCCAGCTCATAACCTAATGGTCCAAAATCACTAACGTCTTGTCTCAAAGCTAATGGCGTATTACGTTTAACTTGATCATTTGGAACAGCCGAAACGTGATTACTAAAGGAAGACAGTGGATAAGCTAATGTTGTCCCCGTTAAAATATCCAATTTTTCAATAGCATCACTATCGTCACTAGGCCAGATCTGTGGACTATAGAATAGAATACCTAGATCAAACCTTCCACCACCGCCAGAGCAGCCTTCAATTAGAATGTTAGGGAAATCAGTGAGTATTTTTTGATAGAGTGCATAAACTCCCAAGATGTAACGGTGGAAAAATTCACCTTGTGGACGATTAATTTCAGCTAAATATGGTGAATAAGCCTCAGTAATATTACGATTCATATCCCATTTAATGTAGTCCAAATTTGTTTCCGCAATCGTAGGTTTCATCTGTTGATAAACTGCATCAACTACTTTGGGATTAGCAAAGTCGAGTACATATTGACCACGACCAATTCCTACACGTTTATAAGGGTGACGTACTACCCAATCGGGGTGTTCTTTATACATATCCGTGTCAGGTGAAACCATTTCAGGTTCGAACCAAAGTCCAAATTCCAGACCCATATCATGTATTTTCTTGGCAAAGCTCCTCATACCATTAGGGAATTTACGACGATCAACCGCCCAATTTCCCAAAGAGGATCGATCATCATCACGATGACCAAACCAACCATCATCTAGCACAAAGCATTCCATACCTAATTTTTGCCCCTCTTGAGCTAGAGACAATAATTTATCTTCATTAAAGTCAAAGTAAGTAGCTTCCCAATTATTAAAGACGATTGGACGAGAATTTTCTTTCCATTTTCTAGCAATAACATGATCTTCCGCGAAGCCATTTGTCTCTTTAATCAGACCGTTGAATCCTTGATCACTGTAGTAAAAGACTGATTCTGGAGTCGTAAATTCTTCATTCTTAGCCAATTGCCATTCAAAGTACTTCGGATTGATACCTATCGACAATCTAGCTTTATCCCATTCATTAACCTCAACTTGACTGAGAAAGTTACCGGAATAAATCAGATTAGCTGCATAAATATTGCCCTGATTGACATCGGCATTCTTATCAACAAGTGCCACAAAAGGATTTTGTTGATGACTAGATGCTCCTTTGAGTGACTCAACTGAAGTGAGACCTTGTTCAATCGGACGGCGTTTAATGTGACGTTCTTTTAACCAAGCACCCGATAAACTGAGAAAATCATAACCAGCTGTTGGTAAACTTAAAACTCCACTCATCATATTGTGAATTTGGACAGTCGTATCACCCAAATTAATCAATTTCTGACTACGAACAATTGCACTATAGCCAGCAAAAATTGTAAATTTCTCAATCAAACGCAATTCATGCTCTTGATCTTTTAGAGTAATCACTAAAGTTTCAGCGTCATTCTCACCTTGCGCATAACTAGTGGGAAACTTTAAGTCACGTGTCTTCGTTTTTTCAATTGTGTAATTTTCAAAATGAAAATCTAAATACCAAGGTTCATCTGCACGATAAACATCGATAGCACCCTCACGATAATCTGAAGAACCATAAACTGGATACTCGGATTCATGATCAGCTAAGGTAAAATTCTTAATTTCAGGAGAATATTTAACTGTTCCAGCCGATTTACTGTCATGTTTCAATAAGTAATTGAGATCATCTTCTTCAAGGTTACCTAGGCTTTTTCCATAATAAAGATGTCCTAATTGCTTGTTTTCCATAACATTAAATAAGTAACTAACTTTGTCGTTGTGCAAATGAAATATTTTATTTGAGATTACATCAATCATGTGAGAAACGTCCCCTTCTACTCGCGTACTTCCTTTAACCAATAGCTAAATCGTCTAAATATTGCATTCTTTTCTTAACTCCGCGGTTATAAAAGAATTTGTAGAGCATTCCGATAAAGATAAAATTAGTTTGATTACGTGCATTGTTAAAAGTATTTTGTTCTGAATAAATTAAAAATTTTTTACCACGTTTATTAGTTTCAAATTCATAAGTTTGTAAAATTTCACCATCAGGTTGTTTCGTTTCAAACTGAAACAACTTATTCTTCACGATGTCTTTGACAGTCATCGTATTTGTCGTGGTAAATTTCTTCATTTTTGTAGTTAATTGGGCCTGAATCCTTGTGCCCTTTTCTAAGTGTCTAATTCTGGGATCTGTACGTTGAAAATACTTCAATTGTTCATTGACTAAGGTTTGGTACAAATCCGCTTGATCAGCATTATATGAATATTTATATTTCAACGTATCAGTTCTCATAATTATTACTCCTTATTTATCTGAAGTTGCAGCTTCTTGTTGATTGGCTGCTGCTTGTTCTTCTTTCAAGAATTCATTATCCATTGCTTTCAAGAATGGAATCCAAATTAATGTCATAACGACAACATCAACAATTTGTAAAATGGCACCCGCAATTGATCCTGTACCTAACCAACCAGCTAAGAAGATAGGTGTCGTCCAAACAACTGTTGCACCAATTGGTCTTGGAACTAATCCTGCAGCAATAGCAAAGTAAGAAATTGTAGTTGAAACAAGTGGTGCTAAGATCCATGGAACTAATAAAACAGGGTTCAAAACAATAGGTAGACCATAAGTCATAGGTTCTGAAACATTGAAAATAGCTGGAGCAAAGACGGTTCTCATAGTTGTCTTCATACGAACTGATTTAGCCAAGAAGAAAGCAAAGACAAGTGCACAACCTAATTGCATACCTTGGTTAACGAAGACACCCATAAATGTTGTATTAATAATATGTGGAAGATGAGCTGCACCTGCTTTATAAGCATTGTAGTTTTGAATAGCTAAAGCTCCCATAATAGGATCAATAATTGAGTTAACAAGCAAAGTACCATGAACACCGAACCACCAGAATAGTTGTGTAAAGAATACGGCTACTAGGACGGCTGGAAGTGTTCCACCTAATCCCATAAGTGGTTGTTGTAAAATTTCATAAACAAAGTCAACTGCGTTTCCCCACTGTGTGAAAGTGAAGATATAACGAATAATATTAAATAGTAGTAATGGAGCTGCACCAGGAATGATGGCAACAAATGATTCAGCAATCATAGGAGGAACAGAATCAGGCATCTTGATAGTGATATGCGCTGCACTGATAGCACAATAAATCTTTGTAGCGATAATAGCTACGATGATACCAACGAACATACCTTGAGCACCTAAATCATTGATAGCAATGAATGCGCCCATCTTTTTATCAGTACCGATAGGAAGTAACATCAAAAAACTGGAAAGTGAAATAGCACCAGCAAAAATCTTTTGTTGACCATAATGTCCGGCCAATTGATATCCAATACCAAAGACGATAAATAGTGCTGAAACTGACATTGTTGCATTACCAACAGGTCCAAAGAAGTCAGTCAAAAAAGTATTAAACCATTTTGGTAAAAGTCCTCCGAAACCAAACGTTGTAGGTAAGTTTTGCAAAATAACCATGATAGAACCAAACATCGTGGCTGGGAAGGCTAACATAAAGCCATCACGTAAACTTAGAAGATATTTATTGGCACCAATTAGTTCTGAAATTGGTCCCATTTTCTTCTGAAATGCATTTAAAAAGTTTTTCATTTCATGATTCCCCTCTTTACTATTATGTAAACGTTTACAAGAATTACTATAACTGTTTAGTTAACGTTTACACAACCCTAAATAAAAAATATCCATTATTTTTTTTTACAAATAACAGATATCTCTAATTTATTTATTCTTTTTTGTTAAATCACGTATCGAATCTCTTACCTTCAACTCACTAGAACAAACTATTTGTATAGGCATCTTACGGGTACCGATCATCTTCTCACGTGCAACTTTGACGGCAATACGTCCCATCTCTTCGGAATCCATTTTAATACTTGAAAGAGTTGGCGTTAGATAGCGATTCAGCTCTACATCATCAAAACTAACTACTGAAATATCATCGGGAATTTTTAAACCAGCATTACTAATAGCCTTGTAAACACCCATAGCCATCGGATCACTAGCCACTAGAATCGCAGTTGGTAAATCGTCTCCCCGTAAAATTTCACTAGTCATTTGTAAAGCATCTTCAGCTGACCATTGACCAATATTAACGTCTGTATATTTGGTCAAATCATGAAGCTGCATCCACCTACTATAAGCATCAGCTCTAACTTCATGTCTACTATTGATACGACTGCCATCGACATCAACAATACTACTGCGGCCACCAACAAAAGCAATATTACGATGACCCTTTTCGTAAAGTAGATCCAAAACCTTGTAGGTCTTCGCAATAAAATCAGTTTGAATCCGATCATATTTCTCATCACTAATGTAATTATCTACCAATATTAAATTAGGATTCTTCCCCATGATGATATCCATTGCAGTATCAGTCATCTGTCCCACCATAATGATGGCGCCATATTTGGACAGTTGATCCCAATCTTTCCCTTCATCACGCATCCCAAATACCTTTGTAACCTGTAATCGCCTTTCGGCCGCCTCTTCTTCAATTCCACGATGGATGGCTAAGAAATATGGATCTCTCAATTCTGAATCACTATTGTGACGTAAAATCAGCCCTATCGACATATCCGCATTGGCATTTCTGGGACTACGAATATTCTTTTCCTTTGAATAATGCAAACGATTGGCAATATCAATTACACGTTTACGAGTATTTTCGTTAATACTGAAACTTTCATCATTATTAAGAATTCGCGATACACTAGCTGCCGAAACCCCAGCCATTTTTGCAATATCTCTTATACTTGCCATTTGTTTACCTCATATCACCATTTAGTGTTTAGTTATGTTTACTATAGACTAATTGGGGATAATATTCAAAGGTCTAGACAGAAAAAGATCCTAAGTAAAAAATTATATCTTCACTTAGAATCTTTAAGAGGTTTTCCTAATTTTGTCTGCTTATATAGGATTTTTATTTTTTCGGGGAGAAATACTTTTCTACTAAAAGATGGGATTCTTTTAGTTTTTGAATATTGCTTTCATAATCTCGTTGCAAATAGAGATAGTATATCAAATCAACTGCATATAATTGACTTATCAAAGAAGTCGTTGCAGCGGATCTTACTTGATCTCTTGGTACTGTGTTACTTGTTAAAATACTAATATCCGAAATTTTGGCTAATCGACTGTGACTATTAGATGTTAATCCAACTACTTCGACATTATTCTTTTTGGCTAGTTTGGCTATTGTCAAAGTTTCTTGTGTTTCACCAGAATCAGAAATTAGAAATAACACTTGTTTATTCTGTTGTGTTAGTAGATTTGACACTAATAAGTGAGTATCTTCCGTATTAATTACGTTTTTACCAATTCGTGAGAATTTTTGAGTAAAATCTTCAGCTACTAAATGAGATGCCCCCAAACCATAAATCAAGATGACATTTGCTTTTTCAAATGAATCAACGGTTTGATTTAAATATTTGGGGTTCAAACCTCTACTAGTAGTGTCCAAAGTGTGTTGAATCCGAAGAACCAATTTGTCCTTCAATTCATCGACACCATCATCTGGAGATATTTCATCATATAATCCAGTATCAACATCATTCGATGAACGTGCCAATTCAACTTTTAGACCTTTGAATCCATCCAATCCTAAATTTTTAGAAAATCTAACAATAGTAGCTTGGCTAACACCACTTTTTTTAGATAAATCGGCCACACTGAGATTGGGAACTTGTTGAGCATTTTTTAAAATATACTCACCTAAAGTTTTTTCTGCTTTACTCGCATTTTCTATATTTGTTCGAATTGTTAGTAAAATCGTATTATTCGTCATGTTGCTCCCTCACTTAATTGCTTGACGTACAAACCCACCTGCTTCGGATAATTTTTGTTGAGCAGCTTCTTTACCAGTCTTTGTCGCTATCATGACAATTGCATCTTTAACTGAATAATCAGCCTTTTTGAGAGTTGTCAAAGCAAGATCTTCATCAACTCCTGTAACTTCTGTGATGATATTCAATGAACGTTGAACTAACTTCTTATTAGTTGGTTTGACATCCACCATTAAATTACCATAAGTTTTACCAATTCTAACCATTGAAGCTGTTGATAGCATATTCAGAACCATCTTTTGAGCTGTTCCTGATTTCAATCTAGTTGATCCTGACAACACTTCTGGCCCTACTACGACTTCAATTGCTGTCTTCGCATGCTGACTAATAATAGCATCGGCATTACATGATAAAGCAATCGTACTAGCACCTACTTTGGTAGCATAATCCAATGCCCCCACAACATAAGGTGTTCTACCACTAGCAGCAATGCCAACTACTACATCTTTATTACTCAAATTATGATTCTTTAAATCATCAGCACCCTCTTGAACACTATCCTCAGCACCTTCAACAGCAATTGTCATAGCTTTAGCACCACCAGCAATTAATCCTTGAACCATTTCAGGTTCGATACCAAAAGTTGGTACACATTCAGCAGCATCTAGCACACCTAAACGGCCACTAGTTCCTGCACCTGTATAAAACAAGCGTCCTCCAACCTTAAATGCTTCTGCAATTTTATTTGCGGCTGTCGATATTTGAGGTAATTGTTTTTCAACGGCCACAGCTACTTTTTTATCTTCACTATTCATAACAGCAACAATCTTATCGGCACTCATTTCGTCCAAATTCATTGTTGCTGGATTACGACCCTCTGTTGATAATTTTTTTATGTCCATATTAAACTCATTCCTTATTTCTAATATCAACCAGTTGAATTGCTTGATTAGCCTCACAATAATTTAATAATTTAATGTCAGAATCAATTATTCTTCCTATTACGTTCACGGATGCATCAGCTGGAAGTTGGTACTTAATTAATTGCAGTTCACCTTGATAACGTCCTGATAAACTATTATCCAAAGTAATAGAACCAACTTTTCTCAAAGTATTATTATCAGGTACTACCTCTGACTTATTGAGCGGTCTACCTTCTCTAAGTCTAACAACATCTCTAGCCACATCAGCCCTTTGATGAAAAATATTGGTGATATATGCTGGAGCATTATTATCTAGTTGAACTCTCAATTGCAAAATATTATTTACAAAATAATTTCTAAATTGTTCGAATGTTAAATCCTTTAAAGCAGGATCGCCGACATAAATTCGGTCAACATTCATCTTGTTAAAATCTAAAGCAGCATACAAAGGATTTTGGGATCTATGCTCTTCTAGAGTTGGTAGTCCTTTATAAACGGGAGCTCTCAAATTAGCATCCCCTGGAATAAAGGCCATTACTGTGAATCCGTTATCCTTTAACCACTTGTTCTTTTCATAAAACCATTGTTTATCTAACCCTGTATTTTCACGAGGATAATAATTATGCCAAGCTTCCAAATTAGCAAAATTTGCGTTAGCCATTTTCAATTCATCAATATCAGATTGTTCAATAGTGCTTGCATTCAAAGCAATCTTCATACCATTGGAAAGTCTTGCAATACCTGCATTGTCAATCCCATCATCGATTCTTAGCATGGTAACATGCAACCCTTTAAAAACTGATAAATCTCTATCTAAATTTAAATCAAGCCTTTTTAATGAACTTGATGCAATATCAAGAGTCAGTTCCAAATCATTCTCATCGCACAACTCACCCAAAGTCTTTAAGTTCTTCAATAAAACTTTAGGATCATCTTCCGGTAAGTTAATAGAAGTAAAGACACCTTTAAATCCGGCTTCGACAAATCGATTGAACATATCTATATCTTTTTTAGTCAATGAACTGTGTAAGTAAGCTGAAAATCCTAGCATATTATTCTCCTTTATTCTGGATAGATTTCGTTAATTCTATCTTCGTCAACACCGAAGAACCAAGTTACGATAAAGCCTCCAGCGTAAGCTACTAATAGTGCTAACAAATATACCCATTGTTGTCCAGGTTGCATGATCAATAGTCCAAACAAACCTGAAACACCTTGCGATACAGCACCTAAATGGAATAGTGAAGCAACAACTCCACCAAAACCAGCTCCGATACTTGCTGTAATGAAGGCTCTACCAAGCGGTAATGTAACAGCGTACATTAATGGTTCACCGACACCTAAGATAGCAACAGGAATTGAACTCATAACCATTTTCTTGAATCTCTTATTCTTTGACTTGAAGTAAAGTGCAAATCCAGCACCAACTTGACCACCACCGGCCATCATCAAAATTGGTAGTAAGTAGTTAATACCTTTTGTTGGACCTGTAGGATCATTCAATAGAACATGAATTGGTGTTAAAGCTTGATGCAAACCAACAGATACTAAAGCTAAAAATGTTGATGATAGAAGGAATCCACCAAAGACACTCAACTTTGTGTAGATGAAGTCCATAACAAGATAGATAGCTGTTGTTAGCCATGCACCGACTGGTTGTAGGAAGACAACGGCAAGTAATGAACCAATAATAACTGTTAGTAAAGGTGTAAAGAATGTATCCAGAACACTAGGCATAATCTTACGAAGATTCTTTTCCAAGAATGCGAAGAAAATACCCATTAGTAAAGCAGTAATCAAACCACCGACACCAACTGTATATGGTGCATGTGTAAATGGCATTGAAATAGCTTGTGTACTTAATGGTGAACCTGTAATTGTAACGCCTAAGCAAAGAGTACCACCGATACCACCAAGGATGGCACTGCCTTTAAATTCACGAGCAGCATTCATACCAACGAAGATTGGTAGAAAGGTAAATAATCCCCAACCAATTGTCTTAATAGTCATGTACCACCAATCAGTAACAAAAGCTTGTCCAGTTTGATAGTCGATAACATTAGCAAGGCCATTAATTAATCCAGCAGCAATAATACCTGGTAGCAATGGAATAAAGACGTTAGCGATATGTTGCAACCCACGTTGCAAAGGTTTATCGTGCTTAGCCTTATTCTCTTTTTTGTTTTCTTTAGCGATATCCTTTACTTGATCTAGTTGTGAATCAGATGAAGTATCCCCATCGTCACTGTCACTACCTAGAGCAACTCCAGTAAGTTCAGCAAATGGTTCTGCAACCTTGTTGACTTTACCTGGTCCCAAGACAACTTGGAGCGTATCAGCTTGAACAACGGCCAAGACACCATCAATACGTTTCAAAGCATCAACATCAACTTTATCGTTGTCTTTAATGCCTAGTCTTAATCTAGTCATACATGCAACGTTAGCACTGACGTTTTCTTTACCACCGACATTTTTAAGAATTTCTTTAGCTGTATTCTTTGCGTCCATGTTTTTTTACCCCCTATTTGAATTCTTTCATCAACCAGTTATATGATTTTGGAGTAGCTTTAGTCCAATATGTCCAATTGTGGTTATCCCCAGTATCCTTAACATATTTAACTGAATATTTATCTTTCTTCAAAGTCTTAACGAATCTATTAACATTCTTAATTGGAACAGTTGTATCATCTGATGTTGTTTCAACATAGAATTTAACTGGTTTTGTATCTTTATTGATATACTTTGTTGGGAACAAACCGTCATAAACTTTGTCAGACCAATTAGTCTTACCATTAGTAAATGCATGCATGTTCATTCTGATAGGATTATCTTTTGGTAAACTGTACCAAACAGATGGTGAAATCAATAATGCTTTAGAGAAGTACTTAGAATATTTCAATGATAATCTTGCAGCAGCATAACCACCCATCGAAATACCACCAATAGCGTGATCATTTCTTGATGAAGATACTTTATATGTTGAATCAATTTTTGGTACTAAATCTTTCATGATGGCACTTTCCATTTGCATGCCACCTTTTTGGTTAACATAGAAACTGTTAAAACCATCGATAAAGACCACAATTGCCTTTTGATTATTTCTCTTCATAGCTCCATCGAGCATTTGTTGAGAATTAAATCTTTCTAATAAATTTCTATGATTTCCATATAATCCATGCATCATATAAACGACTGGATATTTCTTATTACTACTAGGGTTATATCCACCTGGTAGATAAACGTCGTAATTCCAATCAAGATGCAATTTCTTGGAATACATCGTTGTTGTAGTTACTGTACTAATTGGTGAAACTTTAGTAGCAGCTTGAGCAGTAGAACCGGTAAAAGTAGCTATTCCCAGCATTGCAATTACGCCGGATAAAATAACTAAAAATCTTTTAACACATGATTTCATAATAATTACCCCCAAATATTTTGTTACCGCTTACAGATAAATAATACCTCGTTAAAATAAAATTTCAAGATATTCATCAATATTTTTAAAATTATAAAATAATATTTCATAATACAAAAAGTATATTTTTTGTAAACGTTATCTTTTTTTATTGACTTCTACCTAAGTCCCAACAATAATTGAAGTGATACTTAATATTGGAGGCAATCATATGAAACAACGTTATATTGGTGAAACCAACTGGCAAACATCTGCAGTTGCTCTAGGTATTATGCGTATGAATAGTTTAAGTCCTGAACAAGCTGCTAAGGCTATCGACACCGCTTATGATAGTGGAATTAACTACATTGACTCCGCTGACATCTACGGCGGTGGCGATTCTGAAAAGGTTTTTGGTCAAGCATTGAAACAAAGTAGTGTTAAAAGAGAAGATTTATTTATTCAATCCAAAGGTGGAATCGTACCTGGAAAAAGATATGACTTCTCTAAAAAACATTTAATTGATGCCGTTGATGGCTGTTTGGAACGTTTAGGTGTCGATTATTTAGATTCATTCCTACTTCACAGACCTGATCCATTAATGGAACCAGATGAAGTTGCTGAAGCATTTGACGAATTACAGACATCAGGTAAAGTCCGTCATTTCGGTGTTTCTAACTTTAATCCTGAACAATTTATGTTCTTACAAGAGAATCTTGATCAAAGACTTCTTATCAGTCAATTACAATTCAGTATCATGCATTCTGGAATGATTGATTTTGGTTTACATACTAATATGACAGATACACGTTCAATCAATCATGATGGTGGACTTCTAGAATTCTCCAGACGTATGGGAGTAACTCTCCAAGCTTGGTCACCATTCCAATATGGCACATTTGCCGGAACATTCATTAACAATGACAAGTTCCCTAAATTAAATAAGAAACTACAAGAATTAGCAGATAAATACGGTGTAAGTAAGAATGCTATTGCTGCAGCCTGGATTCTTAGACATCCCGCTGATATTCAAGTTATTATCGGAACAATGAATCCCGAACATATCGCTGACAGTGCTAAAGGTGGAGATATCGATCTTACTAAACAAGAGTGGTATGACATCTACTTCGCCGCTGGTAATGATTTGCCTTAAAATAAAATAACTTTAAGATAAAACAAAAGATCGCCGACTCTCTTATGGGAATTGACGATCTTTTGTTTTATTTACTAAATTTTTCTATATATCTTTGTGTGATTTCATCTTTTGTAACCGCTTAATTATATAATGGTAATAATCAAGAAAGAAAAGAGGTTCCTCTCTATGTCAACAGTATTAGTTATCTACGCACATCCCCAATCAGACAAAGAATCATCTACTAAAGCTCTATACAATCACTTCATTAATGCCTATAAAACCAGTCATCCTAACGATAAAATTATTGAACACAACGTTTCAGAATACATGCCTTTCCCTCTGAATAAAATTGCTATCTCCATTTATAACAAATCGATGGCTCGCCAATCTTTCAATGCCGATGAAGAAAGATTTAAAGAGGCTAGACAAAAATGGATCGACGAATTCGTTCAAGCTGATAAATATGTCTTTGTAAATCCAATGTACAATCTCTTTATTCCTGCAGAAATGAAAAGTTACATCGATATTGTGATGCAAGTTCCTGATACATTCCATTACACTAGTGCAGGTATCCCTGAAGGTAACTTACACAATAAAAAAGCTATTCATATTCAAGCTAACGGTGGTAACTACCATGGTTCAAATGGTGCTCCTGATGCAAGTTCCTTAGATCTTGGTCATCAATACATTGGTACAATTCTTCACATTATGGGTGTTGATGATTATCAAGGTGTCTTTGCTGAAGGTATGGATCACGATCCACAAAACGCTGAAAAGATTCTAAATCAGGCTTTCGAAAAAGCTGAAGAAGCTGGTAAAAACTTCTAGACAAAAAAGACTCCTATCGCCCAATAATTGGGAAATAGAAGCCTTTTTGTTAACATTTAGTTAGTGTTATTATTGATGCATGTCGTTATGACGATTAATAATCAAATCGAGGTTTATCCATGGAAACTGAATCAGACGCCAATGAAGTTATTGAAGCTATGAAATGGCAAATACATCACACAAAGAAGCAAATTGAATCATTACATAAAGCTATTACACGTATCGGTGACGTTGAACAACTAAAAGTAAAAGGTACCCTGCTTAAAACCTATGCCTCACAAATTGATACCAAAAAAGGTTATGTTATTTTACCTGATTACCGAGACCAAAAGGAAATAACCATCTACTTAGATACTAAGAAATCAATTATTGATAACGCTGAAAACTACTTTCATCAATATCATCGTGATCAACGTGGATTGAAAACTATTCAAGATAACTTGAATAATGCTGAGAAAAATCTTCAAAAACAAATGACACGTCAATCTGATTTCGACCTAACAGATCCTCACCAAATCGAACTGGTCAGAGAACAATTAATTGCTGAAGATGCTATAAAAACTAAAATTTTGCATTCATCTAAAGCTCCAGAACCCGCTCATCCACGTCGTTTCTACACAACCGACCACGTTTTAGTTGAAGTTGGTAAAAATAGCGATCAAAATGACCACTTAACATTGACCGCCAATAAAGATTACTATTGGATGCACGTCAGTGAACTGGCTGGTTCTCACGTGGTCGTTCACAGTGCCCACCCCAGCAAACAAACATTATTGGAGGCTGCCAATTTGACTGCTTATTACAGTAAAGGCCGTGGACTAAAACAAGTACCTGTTGACGCTTTAAAAGTTGGACAATTATTCAAACCTGAAGGTGCCAAATCAGGATTAGTTATGTTTAACGGTAAAGCCGACACTTTAACAGTTGATCCTGATAAAGAATTAGCTCAAAAACTATCTGAAAAGAATTCAAAATAAGGAGTTCGATATCGCATAGATATCGGATTTTTTTATTTCAACAGGTAAACTTTACTTTCATATGGTCGTAATCTTGTATTCTTATCATCCACATAATTGCCAATTAGGAGTGCTCCATTCTCTTGTCCATAATCTCTAATTACATCATGGGACGTGAAATTATTAATAACTAGCAATGTTTCATCGTTATAACGGCGACGATATGTAAAGACTTCTTCATCTTCCATATCTATAACCGCATAGTCACCATAAACCACTAGATCACTATTATGACGCAGCTCAATTAATTTTTGATAATAATAAAAAACGGAATTGCTATCTTCTAAATTTTCTTCAACATTGATTTGAGAATAATTTGGATTCACTGCTAGCCATGGTTGTCCCTCTGTAAATCCAGCATTAGTTCCTCTATCCCATTGCATTGGAGTTCTAGCATTGTCACGTGTTCGATAAGCTAAATATTTCAACATTGTTTCCTTATCGACAATTTTTTCAACTTCAACAAGTTCTTTATACGCATTTAAAGACTGTATATCCTCATACTGTGACAATTCAGTGAAGTGTGCATTCGTCATACCGATTTCTTCACCTTCATAAACGTAAGGCGTTCCCTGCAACATATGCAGAGTTGTCCCTAACATTTTGGCTGCTAAGACACGGTACCTTGAATCATCTGTTGCAAATCGAGAAACTGCCCGAGACTGATCATGATTACTCCAATAAAGACTATTCCAACCTTTCCCATCTAAAGCAATTTCCCACTTACTCAAAACCTTTTTTAAATCAACTAAGTCAATCGGTTCATCATTCCAGTGCCCTAAACGTTTGTCAGGATTACCAGAAACATTCATATGGTTAAATTGGAAAACCATATTCAACTTATTTTCGTTTAATCCTGCATATTTAATTGCTTCTTTCGGTGTCGAACCTGGCATCTCACCTACTGTCATCACATCATATTTAGACAAAACTTTATCGTTCATTTCCTCTAAAAATTCATTTAGTCGATGACCATTAGCTACTAAACCTGTTCCACCATACTTGGCTCCTGCTTTCTTATTACCATCAGGTAGACCTTCGGGTTTGGAAATCAAATTGATAACATCCATTCTGAAACCATCAATACCTTTGTCTAACCAAAAACGCATCAAATTCCAAACTTCTTCGCGGACTTTCGGATTCTCCCAGTTTAAATCAGGCTGTTCCTTAGTATAAAGGTGTAAATAGTATTGACCTGTTTTCTCATCAAATTCCCAAGCTGATCCATCAAAACGTGAACCCCAATTATTTGGTTCACGACCATCAACTGGATCGCGCCAAATATAATAATCACGGTAAGGATTATCAATAGATTTTCTACTTTCTTGAAACCATTTATGTTGATCAGAAGTATGATTAACAACTAAATCCATCATTATCTTTAATCCTAATGAGTGCGCTGTCTCAAGCATTTCATCAAAATCGGCCATAGTTCCATAATTAGGCTGAATTGCACAATAATCACTAATATCGTAACCATTATCTTTATCTGGAGACTTATAAACTGGATTCAACCAAATAACATCAGCGCCCAATTTTTTAATATATGGCAAGCGACTAGTGATACCAGGCAAATCACCAATCCCATCATTATTACTATCCTGAAAGCTCTTCGGATAAACTTGATAAACTACTGTCTTTTTCCACCAATCACTGTAAGCCATGAAAAATACTCCTCAATTATCTATTCATTTAGATTATGGATGAATTTTACTAAAACAATTAGCTTTTCAGCAATCAATTACAAACAAAAAAATCATACCAACAAAGGTATGATTTTCCAGCTATAGCAACGTTTTATCATATATGTGTAAAATTTAATTATCGGTTTTCTTTAATTTAACCTTATTAGCCTTGTGATAGACCAAAAAAGATGTAATAGGAACCGTTAAAATCACACCAATTGTACAAATTAACGTAGTCAAAATCTCGGCCACGACCAATTTATCATTCAAAATATCAGTAAATTTATACCCTAACGAATGAATTAGAAAAAATAAAGGAAATGTTGCTGAAAAGAAATTGAACAATAACGTATTCGTCTGCGTGTTAAGAATTTTATTTCCAACTGAAAAACCATCATTAAAAATTTCTGTTGGTGTTAACGTAGGCTTATTTGAAACAATTTCATTCAAACCACTAGTGATAGCAACACTAGTTTCCGAAATGACACCTAAACTATTAATCACGATGATGGCAATTGCTAATTGTGGAAATGAGATTCCAGCCGCCAAAGAGAACGATTCGAGTTCATCTTGATTTTCAGGACCCATTCCTTGGGCACTAGCCCAGTACTCCAAAGGTATCGTAATCAATAAGATGAAAACCATAATCAATAATGAGGTTTGAAAAGCTGTATTGGCGGTATTGCCGTTTTCGACATTCATGTAAATTGCAACAACCAATATCACAATCGCAATAATACCCGTTGTAACTAAAATATTAAATCCATCGGCTATCAAAACTAATAATGCTATTACCGATATGACGTTGATTCCCAATCCAAACAGCAAAGTCAGACCACGAGTACCAGTCACCATCAGTAATAGAACAACGAAAGTTGCAAATAAATATAACATGACTACCTCCTTGTGATCACTTTACTTGAAATAAAACTAGTTACCGGAACAGTTAGAACAATACCAATGGCACTAATTAACAATTGGGCTATCCCCAAACTCAGAGTCATATTTAAGGTGTAACTAACTGAATTGCCATTACTCAAATAGAGTAAAACGACATTTAAATTCTCCGCTATAACGATAAAAAGCAAAATATTGATTAATGGACCAATTAATTCGCGGCCAATATTGATACCGGATTTAAATAGTGTTTTAGCTGAAACATCAACTACTTCCTTTTTCATTTCAATTAATGATGAGGAAATATCCATTGTTTCATCCAAAATAACGCCTAAAACACCAAACAAAACTTGTGATAGAAAAACACCCAAGTAAGGTTGTAATTCAAAATCATCTAATTCCAAATGCATTCCACTGTACCCAGTCATACTCAAAACAAAGACACTCAAAAGAATTGCCGCTGTTGTTGATATGACCGTACTTGAATAAGCCATTAACGCTGAATAGGTTGGTCCTAAAATAACTAATAGAGCCGTTGCAGATATTAGTAACGCCGTTACAACGGTTAGTGGAAGTAAGATACTGTTGTGTGTTCCAATAATTATTTGAAGATAACCAAAGTAAATTACTACATTGATCAAAACACTAATAAATAATTTTCGACGATCAAATTTCATACAGTACAGCAAGAACGTTACTAATCCAAAAGTAAATACTAACGGAGTATCACGTTTTACATTCTTAGCCGTATAGCCTTTACCACTCTTAGTTAAGATTACCTGTTGACCAACACGATACTTGGTATCAGTCAATTGTGAATTGTAATAAGTATTTCTAAACGATATCGTCTGCCCTTTTTTATCAGTATTCAATAGTTTTGCCCTGACCCTTTGGGTATATTCAGTATCGGTATTCTTGTATTCATCTGTTGAAGTCTGCTTACTAGTTATTGCAACATTCTCAACCTTTACAACCGGATCATGATATAAGAAACTATCAAAATAAGTTAATCCGGTTGCCAATAAGACAATCAAACCCACAATAACGAGTAAACGTATATTTTTTTTCATCGGAATCTCCTCGCATTTCTGCTTATGCCTACATTATATGTTTTTTTCAGAAAAAAAATTGTGACTTTTCTATGAATAATTTGTGGTTGACAATTTTAAGGTTATGAAATATATTTGAAACATCAAATTCGTTAGGAGATTTCATTATGAACAAAACATACTCTCTCAACATCGCGAATATTCGTTGGCAAAGCCGATAACTCAGATTGGTCCGATATGGATTCAGTCTGAAAGGATTGTATCCATGTCGGCTTATTAAACTATGATAATTTTAGAGCCCACATGGAATTTTGTAAAAAAAACCATGTGGGTATTTTGTTTTTTTAGGCAATCCCACAAACTCTGGGGTTGCCTTTTTAATTTGGGGGAATTTAACGATGAAACATACGAGAAGACTTTACGCAACACTAGTTGCCTTGGCAGCATTTTTAATCTTTGCATTCTTTTATACCGGACACGCTGATGCCCGTAAGCAGAATGCTATTCCAAAGGTTGGGGTTCTACAATTAATGTCACATCCAGCTTTGGACCAAATCAATAAAGGAATCGATGACACCTTGAAAAAGCACGGTTATATTGACGGCAAGAACGTCAAAATCGAATTTCAAAACGCTCAAGGTGATCAGAGTAATTTAAGAACCATTAGTAAACAATTTGTACAGGATAACGTTGACGTAGCCGTTGGTATTGCGACCCCTTCAGTTCAATCCTTGAAGAATGCTACCAACAAGATTCCGATCGTTATGGGGGCTGTTACTGATCCAGAAGGTGCAGGTATTATTTCTAATAATAAAAAACCAGGTGGCAATATTACTGGTGTATCCGATCAAGCACCACTAAAAGCTCAATTACAATTGATGAAAAAAGTAGTTCCAGATTTGAACACTATCGGTATTATCTATACTTCCAGTGACGCTTCGGCCACTAGTCAAATGAAAAAAATGAAAAAGTTGGCTAAACAAAATGGTATGAAAGTTGAAGTTTCCAGTATCAACTCAGTTAATGATTTACAACAAGTCGCAACTGCCTTAACACAAAAGGTTCAAACTATTTACGTTCCTACTGATAACACTGTTGCCAGCGGTATGAAATTATTGTCATCAATCGCCGCTAAGCAGAACATCGCTGTTTTCCCAGCCGCAACCACAATGGTTAAAGATGGTGGATTAGCTACAGTTGGTTTAAGCCAATATGAATTAGGACAAAAAACTGGTGAGCATGTCGTTAGAATTTTACAAGGTAAAGAAAAAACTGCTACAACTCCAGTTACTTTTATGCAAAAGGGTCATCTAATGTTAAACGAAAAAATGGCCAAGAAATTGAATATCCAATTTCCTGACTCATTAGTTAAAGAAGCTCAAAAGAAAGGACAAATAATCAAATGAATCTAATCGTATCTACTATAAGTCAGGGTTTCATCTGGTCAATAATGGCCATTGGTCTTTTCATCACATTCCGAATTCTCGATTTTCCTGATATGACCGTTGAGGGAAGTTTTCCACTCGGAGCCGTTACAGCTATCAGTTTAATCCAAGAAGGTCACTCAACACTCTTTGCCTTACTAATGGCATTTATCTTCGGATGTTTAGCTGGATTTGCCACTGCCTTTCTTTATGCCAAATTGAATGTTCCTATTCTTTTAGCTGGTATTTTGACAATGACCGCCCTCTATTCCATTAATTTGAGAATATTGGGAAAAGCTAATATGTCTTTAACTAAATCAAGAAATATTTTCACTGAATTTGGATTAAATAAACTACCAACTAACTTCAATGGTATTATCTTGGGAATTATTATTATTGCACTGATTATTTTCTTACTAATCATTTTTCTCAATACTGAAAAAGGTCAAGCCGTTATCGCCACAGGTGACAATGAGACCATGGCCGCTTCACTTGGTATCAACACTACTGTCATGAAATTCATCGGTTTGATGGTTTCTAACGGAATCGTTGCTTTAACTGGTGGCTTGATCGCACAACAAAACGGATTTGCTGACGTTAACATGGGTATTGGCGTTATCGTTATCGGACTTTCAGCCATTATTATTGGTGAAGTCATTTATCCAGATGTTCCATTAAGTATCCGTCTTATTACCATCGTTATTGGTAGTATCGTCTACCGCCTGATTTTGATGATTGTTCTTCAGTTAGGTTTCAATACCAACGATTTGAAGTTAATCTCAGCTATTATTTTGGCATTATGCCTTGCTCTACCAACAATTCGCGAACAGTTCCTAAAGACTATGAGAAACGGGGTTAAAACAAAATGAAACCATTACTAGAAATAAAAGATGCCGTCAAAACTATTTATAACGACGACGAGAATCTAAACATTCTTAACCACATCAATTTAACAATCAACCCTAAAGATTTCTTAGTCGTTTTAGGAACAAATGGTGCTGGTAAATCAACCTTACTTGATGCCATCACTGGTACCAACGAATTAAGCTCTGGAAAAATTTTATTGAATGGTAAGGATATTACCGACGAAAATTTAGCTAAACGCAGTCGTAATATTAGCCGTGTTTATCAAGATCCTAAATCCGGTACTGCTCCCAGAATGACCGTAGCTGAAAACTTATTGTTAGCCAAACGTCGTGGTTTACCTAGAAGATTACATTTACGCCATCTAAAAGAAAATATGAATGAATTTCAAAAATTGATTTCCAACTTACCTACTTTGGATAATCGTCTCAATACTTTCACTGAAAAGCTATCTGGTGGTCAAAGACAGACTTTGAGTTTCTTGATGGCAATCATTCAAAGACCTGAATTACTGCTCTTAGATGAACACACAGCTGCCTTAGATCCTCAAACTAGCAAGGATTTGATGGAATTAACTAATAAAATCATCCTTGAAAAAGAACTAACTTGTATGATGATCACTCACGATTTATCTGACGCTATGAAATACGGTAATCGCTTGATTGTTTTGAAAAAGGGTGAAATAATCCTCGACTTGAATCAAACTGAAAAGGATAAAATTAAAGAGAAAGATTTACTTCAATATTTCTAAAGAAAAAGGGCAATCCATTACGGATTGTCCTTTTTGAGTACTATTTAATTAGATAATTTCACTAACTTTGATCCATTGGTTAGTAGCAACACGATACATCTTTACACCGTTTTGAGTCTTCATCAAATCAGTTGCCCATGGTGTGTTAGGTCCTAATTTAAGATTTACAATAGCTTTACCGTTATCGTCATAGATTTGAGCAAAACCAGTATTCTTAGTTGTTACGGCTCTAACATCAGATTTTTGAGCTGTTGTATCAGCTGATGAACTGTTGTTATCTTTATCGTTTGTTGTAGTTGAACCTTCAACAAGGATGTCTGATAACTTCAACCATTCAGTTGTAGAAACTTGATAATAAGTTACTCCATTAAGAACCATCTTATTATTTGTTTGCCATCTTGAATCCTTGCTCAATGAACGGCTCAATACTTTACCATCTTTGTCATATAAATGAGCTAAAGGAACAGTAACTTTTACAACACCTTTAATAGGAATAATTCCATCGGCAGCACTCTTTGTTACAGTAACAAATTGAGTATTACCCTCGTTTTGTAGAGTTAAATCCTTACTTGTTGTTGTGTAACCTTCTGGCAATTGAGCGTCTGTTAATGAAACTTTGACTCCAGCTTTGTCACCAAAGATTTCGGTTCTACCAACTTCAGTTTCATCGGCTGTCTTGAAGATAACTGTATTAGAAACCTTCTTCGTTACGGGAACGTTATATTCTTTTCCTTCAACTAAATTGATAGTTTGCTCTGTATCGTTATCCCATGTACAGCCTGCAGGTAAGTTAGTCAACTTATAATCATTGCCGTTACCACCGTTAACTGTTTCTGAGTTAACCAATTTACCGTTTTGATCAACGTAATTAACCTTAACTGAGATCATTTTAGTAACTACGACTGACTTGCTGTCTCCATCGTTACCAAAAGTAGCCTTACTGCTGTCAGAACTTGTGTAGCCATCTGGAGCAACAGTGATCTTTTGACCCTTTGTTCCTTGATATGCTTTTGCTGGACTAATGGTATTACCATCAGCGTCAACGAATGTCACGTAATTTGTAACTGTTTGATCTGCTTGTGTTGTTGCTTGAGTAGCAGCGTTAACTGTTACAGGAGTAACGATTGTTCCTAGAACCATGCCAGAAACTAAAATTCCACTAAGTAGTAATGATGTACTCTTCTTCAAAATAACCCCTCCGTATTGTCTAATACTAAACACTTTAAATCTTAGATTAGTCAAACATATGTTTCAAGCTATATTACGTAATTTTATCAAAACGTTTACAATATTTTCTTCAATTATTTAACTGCTATCATATTATTCAAACAATGACTTAAGAAATAAAAACGTCTAGAAAGTGGATACTTTCTTAGACGCTTCAATATTTGTATATATAATTTATGACATCTAGTGAACTGCATTTTTCATCATCTAATATCTTCATAAATTTTTCATCACTGATTAAATTCATTAAATCATTCAATGCATTTAAATGATCAGTTGAATTAATAGCACTTAATGAAAATATATATTTAACTCGTTTATTTTCAGTTAATACAATGGGTTCTTTTACTGATAGAATTCCTATTCCTATTTTATTAGCTCCAAAATGTGGATTCGTATGTGGCAATGCAATATTAGGAGCTATTACAAAATCAATTCCATTATTGATTTGATTTAAAATTTTAGAAATATATGATTTTGTAATAATGTTATTCCTAAGAAATGGCATTAAACTAGCTTCTACAGCATCCCTATAATCAAGATAACTAGTGTGCAACTGGATATAATCTGGCTTAATTACATCTTTTATTGAAAGTTTATGAACATTAAATATCGGCTTGGATCTAAATATATCTTCAGATAAATCTTTTCTAATCTTTTTCAACATATCTGTATTACGAACATTATTGTTTATAACTTTCATTACTGTATCCAACGTAGGAGCAACAAAATTATTGGAAGAGAAATTACTATTAACCTTTTGCACAATTGCATACTTATCATCATCAGTCAAAATTGGATTGATTACAAAACACGGCTTACCCAATGTAAACAAATCGCTTCTATAAAATGTAGAGAATATCATATCAATTTCATCCAAATGATTCTTTAGCTCCGAATAAGGAAATGGCATCATAAATTTAATATTCGGAAAGATATTAGTCAATTGCAAATAGGCTAACGCAGAACTTCCGATACCATTCGGACAAACAATAGCTGCTGATAGATAATTTCTTTTATTCTGATTGGAATCATATATAAAACCAATCAAATGGATTGTTAAATAAGCAATTTCTTCATTAGGAACCTTACCTAGTTCATTTTCAAATTTAGCTATGGTTTGCGACAACAATTCAAAAATTTCACTATATTCCTTCATAACTTGCCTTGTTAAAGGGTTAGTAATGGGAAATTTAAATTGGAGTCTAAAGTACATTGATCTAAAATGTGTAAAAATTTGTCCGATAACTTTTTTATTATCCGTAAAATCTATTCCTGATATATCAGAAAATTTATCAACAATTTTTTCAGTAATATTATAAATATAATTATCAATATCAAAATTTTTCTCTCCACCAATACTCAAACAAAGTACGGTTGTAGCTATGTACTCAGCCGCATTTTTATTTTCAATTCCTAAAGAATCTAGTAACTCTTCAGAGAATCTATATTCATTAGTTTCACAGATATTGAATTTTTTTACATTAGTTGGAACATAGTTAGGCTTTATATACAATCGATCAATAATAATTGTCAGTATGTAGCAAAATTCCCTTAATCTGTTCTCCACAAATTTAATTTGATAATGTTCTTTTAAGTTTGATACTAATTCAAAAATTTCATTTAGACCATAACGGCAGTTAGAGTCTATAAAGTTATTTAAGAGTTCAGCGCGGTTCTCCATTAATTCACTAGAAACGTTCTTAATTAAACACATTCTAATTGCATCTTCGCGTCCATTTATTTTATAACCTGTTTTTCGATCATAACTTATTTTTAATTGCTGAGAGAACAAATCCAGTTCCAATTGTTTTAAGTCTTTTGAAACCGTTGACTGACTAACTCGTAACAATTCTTGTAAATGTACTAATGATAAATACTTATTGCTCGTTGAAAGTAACAATGTTAAGAATAGTCTTCTCTCATCATTGCTTAATACATACCTTTTTAAAGACATTAAATTCTCGGACACACGAATATTCAATAAATAATCATAAGTCTCACTAGGAATAGTGATATATACTCCGTCGGCATCAATTTCTTTTTTTCCTTTTTCATCTAAGTATTGGTTCAATTTATCAATGGAATACTCTATCTGCCTATCTGATAATGAAAATTTTTTTGTTAATTCATCCTTTGTTAACACGGGATTTTGAATCAACTTATCAATGATCAACAATTGTTTTTTATCTAGCACGTATAATCACCTTCCATTATCTAGCAATAAAACCAAAAGAGCCGTTACTTCCACTCTTTTGGTTTTGTTGATTTTATTTACGATATTCATCAATTTTATTTCTAAATTGTTGGGCACTCTGAGCAATATCATCCACAGTTCCTTTAGATAAGGCACCACCAATACCGACAATATCAGTTCCAGCTTCTAACCAATCTGTAATGTTATCTACTGTCACACCACCTGATTCGATCAGTGGTAAATAAGGAATTGGAGTCTTCATTGTTTTAATTAAGTCAGGGCCAACGATTCCTCCGTATGGAAAGATTTTGACAAAAGTAGCTCCTGCTCGTAAGGCATTGACAGCTTCCGTGACGGAAGTACATCCAGGAGCATATGGAATCTGGTATTGATTACACAATTTGGCAACCTCTTGATCAAATATTGGTGAATAGATAAATTGCGCACCTGCTTTAATAGCATCCTTTGCGGTTTCTCCATCCAATACAGTTCCGGCACCAACTAACAATTTATCCCCAAATTTCTCCTTTAAAGCTTTAATTGAATCAGCCGCACTATCAATGGTGTAACTGACCTCCATTACATCAATTCCGCCTTTAACAATACCTTCAGCAATTTCAAGAACACGATCAGTCGTTGCACGTACAACTGCTAATGCACCACTGTCATAAATACGATTCATATAATCAAGTTTTTTCATACGACACCTCTAAATAATATTATTAGTTCTGTAATAACTGATCATCCTGTCGATATCTTCAAGTTCATCGCTGTTTGGCATCATAACAGGATCTTTAGCTGGTCCAACGTTAATTCCACTAGCAGTTACCGTAGCTTTCAACGCAGATGGGGTCGTTCTTGTATGTAAAATTTTTCTCAACGGTTCAATTCTGCTCTGACATTTTTCAGCCATCTTCAAATTGTCATCTTGATAATATTTGTAGATATCCACATCATTTTGAGTTAATAAATTAGCCGTTGCAGCAATTGCTCCATCACCTCCGGCTTCTAATAAGGCCAAAATCTTCGAATCAGAGCCTGACAATACACCAAATTCCTTATTAGCTCGAAGTTTCAAATAACCCCGCATATTCTCAATATTTCCAGAGCTATCTTTTACTCCGACAATATTAGGATTCTTTGATAGTTCAGCAACTGTTTCAGGATCAATATTCACGCCGGTTTTCCCGGGCATGTTATAAAGAATGATTGGAACATTCACTGAATTAGCCAATTTTTCAAAGTGATTGATTAGTTCTTCTTGTGTAGGTGGTACAAAGTAAGGCGTTACCACTGACAATGCATCCGGATTCAAAGTTGCAATTCTCTGACTAAAAGCAATTGTTTCAGACGTACTATTCAATCCCGTTCCAACAAAAATTTGAGTTCTATGATTTACATATTCAATAACATGCTTAGCGAATGAAAACTTTTCATCTTCAGTTAACGAATACGCCTCACCGTTTGTTCCTAAAATAAAGATTCCATTAATGTTATAAGTTAAAAGTTTATCTAACAACTTATCTGTTCTTGAATAACTAATTTTTTGATCATCAGCTAATGGCGTAACCATTGCGACAATAATCCCTGAGACGTCTGTCAAAATATATCCTCCTTAATGAAAAATTCCTAAGAACCAATTTAATAGTGATCCTACAATGTTGTAATCGACATTTGGGAATGTTGATCCAGTAATGCCAAGTGATGAAAATGTTGGATAAAGTAATAAAGGTAAAAATGCTAATAATAATCCAACTATAAATGAACCTAGAATGGCGCCTCTCCAGCCACCAGTTGAATTACCAAAGATACCTGCAGTACCACCGGAGAAGAAACAAATATGTGCGGCAGGAATGATAACAATCGGGAACTTCAACATGACCATTACAACAATTGCTAATAAACCGGCTGTATAAGAACTTAGAAAACCTACTAAAACAGCTGTAGGTGCAAATGGGAAAATTGTTGGAACATCCAAAGCTGGACGTGAACCTGGAATGAATTTTTCTGAGATGGCAACGAATGCTGCTGTAATTTCAGCAAGGAACATACGAACACCTGTCATCAAAATAGAAATACCGGCTGTAAATGTTAAAGCTTGAATCATTGGGAAGACTAGCCAATCAGTTGTTCCTGATAACTTTGTAACGGCAATTTTACCTGCAGCGATTGCAGCAACATAAAAAATAATGATCATAACAACTGCAACACCCATTAGGAAATCCTTAAAGAAAGATAACCACTCTGGGAACTTGATATTTTCTGTTGTTTCATCTTTATGGCTTTTGAAAACATTGCCAATGAAACCGGATAGAGCGTATCCAATCATATTAAAATGAGCGATGGCTTGAAAATCTCCACCTGTAATCTTTCTCATGAATGGCTGACACAATTGTGGAAGTGCTGCTGAAACAAATCCTAAAATTGTTCCGCCAACAATGATAGCCATAGTATTACCAATTCCATGAGCCTTCAAAACAAGGGCTAGAACACAGGCAAAGAACAAACTGTGACCACCTGTGAAGAAAACATTTTTAAATGGAGTTATTCGAGCAAAGACAAGGTTCATAATGAACCCAGCAATTAGTGTTACTGATACTACAAATCCATATCTACCTTGAGCCAAGGCTGTAGCGGCTTCAGGAGAAGCAATAACACCCGTTAAATGAAATCCTTTTTGAAACATTGCGTTAAAATTCTGAAGTGAGGCAGTCATTGTACTGGCACCAACGCCAAAGATTAAAAATCCAATCGCAGTTCTAAAAGTACCTTTTAAAACATCCGTAGTTTTCTTATGTTGTGCTATTAAACCTATTAAAGAAACAATTGCCAATAAGATAGCCGGATTAGATAATAAACTAACTGTAAAATGCATCAATTTATCCCCCTCGGATTTTTTTATAGATAGAAATCACTAAGCTTGCAGTTGCTTCAATGCATCTGAAAGTTTTGTATAAATCTCATCTTTATCGAGAATATTCTTTATACCGACTACTACCTTATCGATTCCCTGTTCTTGGAGTTCTTCGGCGACATCACTTAATGCAATAACAATTGGTCCATCAAAACTTGGTAAACCATCTAATGATGAGTGCTCAACTTGAACTGGTAGATCATGTTCACTAATGACCTCATTTAATTTAATCTTTAACATCAAACTTGAACCAACACCTGCACGACATGCTACTAAAGCTTTAACCATAATAAATACTTCCTTCCATTATTTACCGATTTTTTGTTTTACTACTGAATCTTTTATATACTGTAAAATCTCACTAGGTTTTTGAGAATTCGATAATACTTGATAAAAATTATCATCTGTTAATAGATAGACCAATTCCTGCATTGCCTTAAGATGAGAATTGCTATCAGGTGCACTTAACGTAAATACGTATGACACTGGATCATTATCCGCATTGTTGAATTCAATAGCCGGCTCCAATACAGATATTCCCATTGCTAATTCTTTTGCCCCAGCTTTACCAGGCGCATGTGCCAATGCAACGTGTGGTGCTATCACAAAATATGGTCCATATTCATTTACAGAATTAATAATTTCATTAACATAATTGGAGGTAACAATTTCATCGTCCACTAATGGTTGAGCTGACAATTTAATGGCTTCTTTCCAATCGTGTGATTTAACATGTAATTTTATTAAATTCTCTTTTATAATTTTTTCGATCAATGACAACACCGCCTAATCTCTTTTACACGAGTTATTATATATTCGTGTTTGTAAGCGCTACAATAGTGATTGATTCCATCTTTTGTTACAAGTCGCACAATATTTACGATTTGCTCTTCTTAAAACTGGTTCCAATGCCCTATACATCAATATTTTTAGATATTTTTGTAATCGCTTACTAATCTAATTTATAAGGATTTGAACATAATCTGTAACCAATTATCATTGCTTAAGATATGGTCTCAAAGTAAAAATAGCATTAGATATTATTCCTAAGGAGGACGATTATCTATGCTTAATTCGTATTCAAATATGATTTACGGTTTTATGGAAAATGAAATTGATTCTTTAAAAGATGTTAGAGACAATCTTTCTGAACAAATTGATCCAGTAATTGAAGTTCTTTTACATAACAAAGGTAAACTGATCTTTATGGGTGTAGGAAAGTCAGGACTAATTGGTAGAAAATTGGCAGCCACATTTTCAAGCACTGGTACACCATCATTTTTTGTCCATGCTACTGAAAGTGTGCACGGTGATTTAGGGATGATCGAAAGAAATGATGTCGTCATTCTTATTTCTAATAGCGGAGAAACTAAGGAAATACTTGCTCCTCTGAAATCTTTAAATATTATCGGAGTTACTACTATTGCCTTCACTGGTAACGAGTCTTCTAGTTTGGCCAAGGCCTGTGATTATAAAGTTATAATTCACGTTGATAATGAAGCGGATAAATTAAATCTGGCTCCAACAAATAGCTCAACGGCGGTCTTAGTTGTTGGGGATGCCATTGCTTGTACGCTTTCCGAAACTAAACAATTTACCAGAGATGATTTTGCAATTTTTCATCCGGGTGGAGCATTAGGTAAGAAGTTAATAAGTTAAATAAGACACAAAAAGAGCGGATATATATAACATCCGCTCTTTTTGTGTCTTATTTAAGATTAATTCTTTTGCCCGTAATATGCGTTCTCACCATGTTTACGATAATAATGCTTATCCAATAGGTATTGTGGAACTTCAATATTATCACGTGTTAATTGCAAAGCATGATAATCCATTTCAGCTACTACTTCTAGAACCTTAGCATTATAAACAGCTTTATCAGGTGTAACACCCCAAGTGAATGGTCCATGTTGTCTTACTAAAACTCCAGGAACAGCTTCTGGGTCAATATTACGTTCCTTAAAAGTTCTTACAATAACATCCCCAGTATTTTTTTCATAAGCTGTCTTTATTTCTTCTTCAGTTAAAGCATCAGAAACTGGAACTTTACCATAAAATGTATCAGCATGTGTCGTTCCCAAAGCAGGTAAATCAATTCCCGCCTCAGCAAACGATACCGCCCATGGTGAATGGGTATGAACTATACCGCCAATATTTGGAAATTTATTATACAAAACTGTATGTGTTGGCGTATCACTGGAAGGATTCAATTTTCCTTCAACGACTTCACCTTTTAAATTAACTACAACCATATCTTCAGGAGTCAATTTATCATATTCCACACCCGACGGCTTTATAACGAATAATCCTTTATCCCGATCAATACCTGATACATTGCCCCACGTGAATGTTACTAATCCTAATTTGGACAATTGCATATTTGCTTCATATACTTCTTTTTTTAAAGATTCAAGCATTAAATAGCCTCCTGTTCTATGCCAACATCCGTAAAAATGTCATCAAAGAATTTCTTTGCTTCTTTAACTTGTTCAATTGGATCATCAGAGGTTTCACTCCACATTTCAATCGTATAGGCGCCATTATAATTCAATCGCTTTAATTCTTTTAAACAACCATTGAAATCGACTGTCCCTTTACCAAATGAAACATTCTTAAATTGTCCTGCAAAATCATTAGTAACTGGCAAAGTATCTTTCAAATGAATTGCCGCAATAGAATCAATATTATTTTCTAAATCTGATCCTATATCATTTTCAGGCCAAGCATTTATATTACCCAAATCTGGATAAGCTTGTAACCAAGGACTATGAATCTCTTTTTTCATATGTACAACTTTTTCAATAGAATTCAAGAAAGGATCATCCATTATTTCTATATCAAGCATCACTTCATGACTGGCCGCATAAGCTACACATTTCTTTAAATCTTCTACAAAGTATTCTCTTGAAGTAACGCTCTTCTTGTCATAATAAACATCGTATCCCGCCATTTGAATATTTCTTACACCTAAATCGACAGCTAAATCAACGGCCTTATACAACATTTCAACAGATAACTTTCTTGTCTTCTCATCATATGAACCCAAAGGGAATCTACGGTGTCCACTTAACATAATAGTATGTATACGTGTTCCAGTACTCCAAATTGCATCTCTAACTTCTGTACGTTGTTCTTTAGTCCAATCTAATCTAGCTAATCTTTCATCACTTTCATCAATCGAAAGTTCCAAAAAGTTGAATCCTAGTTCATGAACTAATTCCAATCTATCATGCCAATTTAAATTTTTTGGTAGTGCTTTTTCGTATATACCTAATGAATTCATAATTATGTCTCCCTATTGACCCAATTGTATTTGAATCACTTCAATGCCTCGCTTACGAAATGATTTAATTACTTTTTCATTTGCAAAACTATCGGTTATTAAAATATCTATATCATCAATGTCGGCCACATGATAATTACTAGTAACACCTATTTTCCGATAATCTGCTAAACAGATTACCTTCTTTTTAGTTCGTTTTATCATCGTTGTATTGACTTGAGATTCATACAAATTCTGAGTTGTTAACCCGCCATCTATACTTACACCATCAAGCCCTATGATTGTATAATCCGACTGCATACTAGATAGCAATTGGATTGCTACTCCACCGACCAATGATTCTTTGGGATACCTAATTTCCCCGCCAGTTAAAATAATTATGGTTTGAGGATGATGTACTGATTCAGTCGCATGTGCATTATTGGTAATAATAGTTAATCTTTTAGACGCTAATTGATTAATCGCCATCCAACAAAGGGTACTAGAATTGACAAATATCGTACTAGACTCGGATATAAAACTAGGAACGGCGGCAGCAATTTTCATTTTAATCTGATCAACTCTACTGCCTGCATTCACATCTAGTGAAGTTGAAGAAAGTGATTTCCCATATGTGGATGTAGCAACACCGCTTCTCCAACCAATTACCCCCATTTCTGATAATACTTTCAAATCTCTTCTAATTGTTATCTCAGAAACATTAAGTTTTTCTGCCAAATTTTCTACTGACATAGATCCCTTTTTGTTAACTATTTCTAGAAGTTTGCTTCTTCTCTCCTGTACATTTGATATTGAATTTTTCATATGATCATCCTCAAAACGTTTTTTTTATTAGTTCCAAATGCGTTTGATTTCGTTTTGGAGATCAGTTGCTGCCTTTGCTGGGTTGGCTGCCTTGGTTATTGCCCTACCAGCAATAAATGTGTAGACGTCTACTCCTTTAAACAATTTAAGTGTATCAACGTTTAATCCACCAGTCACTGAAACTCTAAAGCCCATATCAACAAGCATCTTAACTTTATTTAAATCCTTTTCGCCCCAAGTTTCACCTGAAAGGAGCGCATCTCTGCTTTGATGGTAGATTGCTTGTGAAATTCCGGCATCTAACCATTTTTGAGCATCTTCCTTAGTCCAGTTACCATATAGTTCAACTTGAATCTCATCAATTTCCTTGTTAGCTGCTTTCATAGTTGGAATTGTTGCTGAACAGATACAAGTCATCCAATCAGCTCCGGCGTCGGCCATGTTTTTAGCTACTGTTCCACCAGCATCAGCACATTTCGTATCAGCAATAACGATCTTGTTAGGGAATAGAGCCTTCAATGACTTAACGGCTTTTGTTCCTTCCTGAAGGATTAAAATTGTTCCTGCCTCAACAATATCAACGATACTTCCAACTTCTCTAACATCGGCTAAAGCACTCTCTAAAGTGTTATTATCTAAAGCTACTTGTAAATTTGGTTTCATGTTTTTTCTCCCTATTTAACAAAATCAGTTTCTTCTCTAACTCTCTGTTCAATTTCTTTATCGCTCAAAACATTTTTTACGCCAACGACTACAACGCCTTTTGATTTTGCATCATCAAACATACTTACAAAGTTCATAGGTGTAAATACAACATCATATTGCTTAGCCGTGCTTGTACCTTCGGCAATACTTGTATGCTCGATATTAGTAATAGGGATATTTAACCTTTCAAAAGCTTTCTTAACGCTTCTCATCATCATTAAACTTGTTCCTGATCCATTTGCACACGATACTAAAACCTTCATAATTTGCCTCCACTATATTATAAATTATTTTTTGCTAACGCTTTCTTTATATTTATCATAATCAGTAACCATTAAGAAATAGTTCTTAGGATCTTTTCTATATTCTAGTTGTGGAATAACAACCAAAATAATAATAACTATTATGATACCTGCTATACCTAAGTACTTCATGATTGCTGTGAATACAGGCCATAATGTATCCCAATCAAACATTCCAAGGTAACCACCAAATTTGGCTAAACCAACCCAACTAGCGATAAATGCAGCACCAAGAACTTGAATCACTCCACTAATAAATGGAAGAATCATAGCTGCTTTAGCACCAGCACGTTTATTAGCATATACACCAAAGGCTGCATTATCAAAGAATAATGGAATAAATCCGGCAATAATAATTGTTGGTGAATGTAAAACAATTAAAGCACCAATTGTCAAAAATTGTCCTAAGGCACCAAATAGAAATCCAATTGTTACGGCGTTAGGTTCACCAAAAGCAAATGTAGCGGCAACATCAATACCAGGTACTGAACCAGGTAATAACTTATCTGAAATACCACTGAAGCTTTCTGTTAGTTCACCAACGAATGTACGAACACCTAATTGTAAGATTGCCAAATTAACAGCAAATCCTAATGATGTAGTCAAAATATAGAATAAGAAACTACCACCAGGTGCTAATCCTGAAGCACCTTTGCTTGTTACATAAATTTCATTGAAATATGGACGACCCAAAACCAACATAATAATTCCAAAGAAGAACAACATTAAAATACCGGTAGCGACCATATTTTCATTAAAGATCTTCAAAAATCCAGGTAACTCAATATCTTCAAGTCTCTTGGCTTTCTTTTGTGTCTTTTCGTCATGTTTCTTTATTTTATCGGCCAGCCAAGAAACCAAAGCAATACCGAACATTTGTTGATGGGCAACGGCAAAGCCACCACCATCGGTTAAATCCTGAGTATATCTAATAGTCATATTTGAACCAACAGCCCAATATAATCCTAAGATAACTCCCATTACTAACAAAACTTCCATTCTACCCATTTTAGGGAAACAGAATAACAATAGCCAAAAAGCTGTAGCTGCTTGTTGAACTTGTACATTACCAGTAGTAAATACTGAACGTAATTTAGTAAATTTTTGGAATCTTACTAATATGATGTTAAAGACAAAGGCAAACAATAGAAGTAGCATTACATCCCCAAAGGTTCTCCCGAAAGTCTTTACAACACCGTCTGTAACAGCATTTTGTCCAAAATACGGATCAATAACCGTTGCAGTCAGATGAAATCTTGTCTTTAATCCTGTAAGAATTGGTCTAAAACTGTTAACCAATCCTCCAGAACCTACCATCAAGATCATGTATCCAATAACAGCTTTCATAAAACCAGCAATTGATTCATAGATTGGTTTCTTTTCCAAAATGTAACCCAATAAAACGATAAAACCGATCATATATGCTGGTTGGGTCAAAATATTTGTAGCAAAGTAATCCCAAATCTTCATAAGAATGCTAAAAAAATTATCCATTCTTATACTCACCTGCCTTTATTTGTCAGATCCAATTAATTCTTTCAAACCATCAATACTTTCAACGTTCATCAATTTATCTATAAGACCATCCGTCATTAACATGTCAGATAGTTCGCCAATATTTTTTAAGTGTTCATTTGGATCTCGGGCAGCTAGGGTAAAGAATAATTTAGCACTTGAGTCTGGACCGAAACTTACTGATTTATTAAACTTTGTGAATCCAATTGCCGTACCCAAAACATTGTCACTTTTTGCGTTAGCATGAGGCATAGCAACACCAGGAACAATAACAATGTATGGACCGTTGTCTTCTACATTCTTTATTATTTCATCGGTATAAGCTTCCTTGATGTAACCATGTTCAACTAATTTCCCAGCAGCAACTTTTAATGCTTCTTTCCAGTCTTGGGGTTCTTTATCAGTAATCTCAACTAAATCTTTATCTAGCATTTCGTTTAACATCATATTATTTGCACCGCGTTTCTTTGTTTTATAGGAATGAAGGGAATGGTGTGTCATTATCAATTGAGAATGCATCTGAGAAGCCACGATCGTAATTAAATTCCATTCTGTCTTTGTCATCTGGATATGTGAATTCCCCACCTACTTGCCAAATAAATGGTTTGAATTTATATTGCAAACGATCTTTTCTAAACTTCCATAAATTTTCAATTTCCTTAGGATCTGTCATAAAGTTTGTCCAAATATCATAGTGAACAGGAATAATAACTTTTGTCTTTAATGATTCGGCCATTCTCAAAATATCTGAAGATGTCAATTTATCTGTGATACCTCTTGGATTTTCACCATATGCACCCAAGGCAACGTCAACTTTATTTTCATTACCGTGTTTAGCAAACATATTTGAATAGTGTGAATCAGCTGCATGATAAAGATTTCCACCTGTTGTTTCGAACAGATAATTTACAGCAATTTTATTCATATCTTGAGGCATCTTACCTTTAAGAGTTACATCAGGGTTATCTTCTGTTACTAAGGCCGTTCTATCAAATCCTTCAAGAACCTTCACAGTTGTTTTACCAATCTTCACAGTATCTCCTGGTTTTACAACAACTGTCTTTTCTGCAGGAACGCCCCAACCTTGCCAAATTTTAACTACTTGTTCCGGACCATAGAATTTAGCATCTGGACAATTCTTATTAACTGCTGCAGCTGTATTAATATCCAAATGATCTGAATGAATATGACTTACAAACAATGCATCAACATTTTTAACTTCGAATGGATCAATAACGAATGGTTGATTTCTCAAATTAGGTTGCATCTTTTGAACACCACTCATTCTTTGCATTTGGTGTCCTTTACGCATCATTCCATTACCATGAGTTCTCTTACCCGTTCCACACCACATATCCACTAGGATATTGGTATCTTCGGCCGTCTTCAACCAAATTCCTGTACAGCCTAACCACCACATTGAAAATGTATTAGGTTTAACTTTCTTATTTTCAATTTCTTCATTCAACCATGTTCCCCATTCTGGGAATGTATTTAAAATCCAACTTTCTTTTGTTACTTCGTTAATATTTGTAGCTTTTGCCATTTTATTGTTGCCTCCGATAAATTTAATTGTTTCTCTTTACACTTTTTATGATAAGTTCATATGTATACGCTTTCAACGATGCTTTATGTTCATTATGTATAGTTTTATGATTTTTATGTTTATTATATGAATCATGCTCATTATTTAACTCATAAACATCAATTATCATCCAATTTTTATGATTTATTCCAATTATTGTGATTCATAAAAAAGAAGTACTTGATTGAAGAATCAATCAAGTACTTCTTTTGATTATCACTTTTAACTCTTTAATGCATATCAAATGTCAAAAAAGATTATATTCATATATGAATTTTAACCAAAAAATTATTCTATGTTCGAATAATCACCTTTAAAAGTAGTATTATGACTATATATCAATAAATTTATTTTTGAGGGTGAATTAAATATGTTTAAAAAGGGAAATAACATATTTAGTTTATTAGTCATAATCTTATCCATTTTTATGACTAGTACATCTAATGTTGTTAACGCCGACAGTACGTCTCTTGGGGCTTCAACTCCACAGACTACTGCTACTACAAGTAAAGATTCAGGTACTACAGGCACTGAAAATACTAATGGCACTACAGATGCTGAAGGTATTACAAATACTGCACCTACTAGTACTGAAAGTACTACAGATACAGATTCAAGTACTTCTAAAATCGATGATTCAACCAAACAGTCCAGCACAACTGATTGGGGCAATCAATTGATTACTGAAGTTCAATTACAAGATTCAACTGGTAACCCATTGACTGAATTTCACCAAAACGATAATATGCGAGCTTACTGGGAATTTTCTACCGCAAAAAATGGTAAGAACAATGTTATTAACAAAGGTGACACAATGGAAGTTTCTGTTCCTAAAGAAATTGCTCTAAGTAATAATGATTCAGCAAATGTCTATCAAAAAGGTACTTCCACTATCTTAGGAACAGCTAATCTATCTAAGGATAATCGTACTATTACTGTAACTTTCAATGATACTGCCGCTAGTTTATCTAAAAATAGTGAGGTCACTGGTTCATTCTGGGTAAATGTCAACTGGGATGTCAACAACACGACTGTGGGCAAAGATATCGATTTAGATTGGACTAATCAAGGATCTGCACAAAATAATCCTGGTTCAACTGGCACGGCTAACATCAAGCCATCCGTTCCTGACGCTACTGAAGAGTTATATAAGTACGGTGGTTTCATAGATAAGACAATCCAGTGGACCGTCAGAATAAACTATGCTGGCGATACAATTGATAATGCTGTCTATAAGGATTTTATCGGACCAAATCAAACACTTTTAGATGATGCCGAACATCCAGTTAAAATTTATTCGGCCACGGCTAATCATGATACTGGTGAAATAACTGCGGACTCGAATAATTTAATGGCTGGAAAAGAAATAACTAAAACAAACGACGGATTTACAGTTGATCTTGGTACTATCACACACACCGTTATGATTGTTTATTACACAAGTGTCGACAATTACGATAACCTTTCAAATTACTACGGTAATACCGGTGATTTGTATTCAAACAAAACTGAAATCCAAAATGTTCCAGTTAACATATCTACCAATAAACTTGGTAGTGATGCTGGAGCCGGTTCTGCAATTACTTCAATTACAGGTCACAAGATTTGGAGTGTTCCTGCTGGGACAGTAATTCCTAGCCAAGTTACAATTAATCTTTTAGATAATAATGGTACAGTTGTTAGACACCAAAATGTTTCTAAAGATAATGACTGGTTCTATGAATTCAATAACTTGCCTAAGTACGATAGCAATGGAACGGAAATTAAATACACAGTTTCTGAAGATGCTGTGAAAGGCTTTACTGGTCTTCCAACTGGTAACCACGATATTACTAATATTTTGACACCAGATACTTCAACAATTAAAATTACAAAAATTTGGCATGATGGTAATAATAAATATAATATGCGTCCAAATAGCATTAAGGTCGGACTCTATGGAGATAGCAATAATAAACAAACAAAACTTGCTAACAATCAGAGTAATGAAGCTACTTTAACAGCTACTGATAATAACTGGTCTCATACTTGGACTGGCTTCACTAATCCCACTGATATTTGGTACATTTCTGAACTAGATCCAGATCAATCTAGTACAAATACTCCTTATATCATCAGCAAAACACAAGATGCCCTTGGTAATAAGTACGAAAAAACTATAACCAATACCTTAGCCACTAACTTTACTGTTAAAAAAGTTTGGGACGACAATAACAATACCAAAAAGGCTCGCCCTGACAGTATTAAGATTCAACTTTATGCCAACGACAAGACTTCTGGTGATCCAGTTACATTAGACTCTACCAATGGCTGGACGCACAGCTTCTCTAGACTCCCTAAATTCGATGACAATGATAAGGAAATTACTTATACTGCCAAAGAAACCAGTGTTCCAGAAGGATATTCATCTACGAGTTCAATTAAAGATAGTGATACAACACATCAAACTGAAACTATCACCAATACTTATAAATCAACCACACCAGAAACAACTCAAGTAAAGGTTAATAAAGTATGGAAGGATACTAATACTAAGCCAACTCATGATCCTATCACTGTTCATTTACTAGCAGACGATAAAGATACTGGTAAGACCGTTAAATTGAGTGATAGCAATACATGGAGTGATAGTTTTACTAATCTAGACAAACAAGCTAATGGTAAAGATATTACATATACCGTTAAGGAAGATACACCGACCGGATATGATTCCGCAATTAGCAAAGCAGATGGTACAAATGATTTCACGATCACTAACACACCGACTCAGACAACTCCAACTACACGCTCATTTACAGTTAAAAAAGTTTGGGCTGACGGCAAGACTAACCATGACGCTGTTGAAGTTTATCTAACTAAAAACGGTACTAAAACTGGTGAACCCGTACCACTTAATAAAGATAATAATTGGAGTTACACTTGGAATGATTTAGCAATCAACAATGATGATAAAGCCATTGAATATTCAGCCATTGAAGATCCTGTTCCCGATGGTTATGTCGCTAACATTGATACAACTAACGATGGTGTTCAAATTACAAATACTGCTAAACCAACTACTGATGAAAAAACTAGTTTAACCGTTACAAAGAGCTGGAACGATGAAGATAATAAGGATAAACTTCAACCTTCTAGTGTCACCGTTAAACTTCTAGCTAACGATAAAGATACCGGTAAATCTATTACCTTAAATAAGGGTAATAATTGGACCGATACATTTAAAAATCTAGATAAAAAAGATAACGATAAAGATGTAACTTATAGTGTTAAAGAAAATGATGTTTCTG
>NZ_LNUA01000030.1 GCF_009764355.1 Companilactobacillus bobalius
AAAAAACGGAGAAGGAGGGATTTGAACCCTCGCGCCGCGTTAGCGACCTACACCCTTAGCAGGGGCGCCTCTTCAGCCACTTGAGTACTTCTCCAGATATAGTGGGCCTAAATGGACTTGAACCATCGACCTCACGCTTATCAGGCGTGCGCTCTAAACCAGCTGAGCTATAGGCCCAAAACAGTGGCAAAGCGGGTGACGAGAATCGAACTCGCGACAACAGCTTGGAAGGCTGTGGTTTTACCACTAAACTACACCCGCATATTACCTACGACACTTTAAGAACTAATAGATTAAACAATCTATTAACGGTCCGTGCGAGAATCGAACTCGCGATCTCCTGCGTGACAGGCAGGCGTCCTAACCAACTAGACCAACGAACCAAATATTTTGAAACTAATTGCGGGAGCAGGATTTGAACCTACGACCTTCGGGTTATGAGCCCGACGAGCTACCAGACTGCTCCATCCCGCGATAACAATAACAGCATTAAAGGGGTCCTTAAAGATGGACCCTGTAGGACTCGAACCTACGACCGAGCGGTTATGAGCCGCCTGCTCTAACCAACTGAGCTAAAGGTCCGGAAAAATAGCGGCGAAGGGGATCGAACCCCCGACCTCCCGGGTATGAACCGGACGCTCTAGCCAGCTGAGCTACACCGCCATAAAACTTAATGCCGTACAGAAAACAACTTTCGTTGTAATCGGGAAGACAGGATTCGAACCTGCGACCCCCTGGTCCCAAACCAGGTGCTCTACCAAGCTGAGCCACTTCCCGAGAAAAACAAATGCACCTAGTAGGAGTCGAACCTACAACCTTCTGATTCGTAGTCAGACACTCTATCCAATTGCGCTATAGGTGCATATTCATTATAGTGCCGAGGACCGGAATCGAACCGGTACGGTAATCACTTACCGCAGGATTTTAAGTCCTGTGCGTCTGCCAGTTCCGCCACCCCGGCGTTACTATAATGAAAGCGGAAGACGGGATTCGAACCCGCGACCCCCACCATGGCAAGGTGATGTTCTACCACTGAACTACTTCCGCATTATGCCGACTAGAGGATTCGAACCTCCGACCCCCTGTTTACAAGACAGATGCTCTGCCAGCTGAGCTAAGTCGGCATAAAACGTTACTTTCATATAATACTAAATGTTTCCCAATATTGCAACAACAATATTGAATACGGGTGAAAGGACTTGAACCTTCATGTCCACTGGACACTAGAACCTAAATCTAGCGCGTCTGCCAATTCCGCCACACCCGCATGGTGTGTATATATGTTGCAAATGAGCCGTGACAGGTTCGAACTGTCGACCCTCTGATTAAAAGTCAGATGCTCTACCAACTGAGCTAACGGCTCATGATGAATGGAGGATACAGGGATCGAACCTGTGACCTCCTGCTTGTAAGGCAGATGCTCTCCCAGCTGAGCTAATCCTCCATCATGAAACAGCGTAGCAACTATCTATCCTCGCGGGTAGTTTCCCACCAACTACTTTCGACGTGGAGAAGCTTAACTTCTGTGTTCGGAATGGGAACAGGTGTATCCTTCTCGCTATCGCCACCACACTATTGTTGCTCGTACCTTCAAAACTAGATATTAAGATTATGAATTAAATTAAAACACTTCAAACTGCTGTAAACTCTTACTCGGTTAAGTCCTCGATCTATTAGTACTGCTCAGCTCCATGTATCGCTACACTTCCACCCGCAGCCTATCTACGTCATATTCTCTAACGGATCTTACTTCCATAAAGGAATGGGAAATCTCATCTCGAGGGGGGCTTCACACTTAGATGCTTTCAGCGTTTATCCCGTCCATACGTAGCTACCCAGCGATGCGCCTGGCGGCACAACTGGTACACCAGAGGTATGTCCATCCCGGTCCTCTCGTACTAAGGACAGCTCCTCTCAAATTTCCTACGCCCGCGACGGATAGGGACCGAACTGTCTCACGACGTTCTGAACCCAGCTCGCGTACCGCTTTAATGGGCGAACAGCCCAACCCTTGGGACCGACTACAGCCCCAGGATGCGATGAGCCGACATCGAGGTGCCAAACCTCCCCGTCGATGTGAACTCTTGGGGGAGATAAGCCTGTTATCCCCAGGGTAGCTTTTATCCGTTGAGCGATGGCCCTTCCATATGGTACCACCGGATCACTAAGTCCGACTTTCGTCCCTGCTCGACTTGTCAGTCTCGCAGTCAAGCTCGCTTATGCCTTTACATTCTACGAATGATTTCCAACCATTCTGAGCGAACCTTTGAGCGCCTCCGTTACATTTTAGGAGGCGACCGCCCCAGTCAAACTGCCCACCAGACACTGTCCCTCACCACGCTAAGTGATGTAGGTTAGAGTTTTCATATAACAAGGGTAGTATCCCACCAATGCCTCCTTCGAAACTAGCGTTCCGAAATCAACGGCTCCTACCTATCCTGTACATGTCACACAAAAACTCAATATCAAGCTACAGTAAAGCTCCATGGGGTCTTTCCGTCCTGTCGCGGGTAACCCGCATCTTCACGGGTATTATAATTTCACCGAGTCTCTCGTTGAGACAGTGCCCAAATCATTACGCCTTTCGTGCGGGTCGGAACTTACCCGACAAGGAATTTCGCTACCTTAGGACCGTTATAGTTACGGCCGCCGTTTACTGGGGCTTCAATTCTCAGCTTCGCAAAAGCTAACTGATCCTCTTAACCTTCCAGCACCGGGCAGGCGTCAGCCCATATACGTCATCTTACGATTTAGCATAGACCTGTGTTTTTGATAAACAGTTGTTTGGGCCTATTCACTGCGGCTGGCTGTTACACCAGCACCCCTTCTCCCGAAGTTACGGGGTCATTTTGCCGAGTTCCTTAACGAGAGTTCACTCGCTGACCTTAGGATACTCTCCTCGACTACCTGTGTCGGTTTGCGGTACGGGTAGTTTATTTCTAACTAGGAACTTTTCTTGGCAGTGTGAGTTATTGTGCTTCGTTACTAAAATTTCACTCCCCATCACAGCTTGTCCTTAAAGATATAAGCATTTGACTCATATCAAGACTTACTGCTTGGACACGCATATCCATCAGCGTGCACACATCATCCTCCTGCGTCCTTCCATCGTTCAAACAAAATAAACTAGTACAGGAATATCAACCTGTTATCCATCGATTACGCCTTTCGGCCTCATCTTAGGCCCCGACTAACCCTGGGAGGACGAGCCTTCCCCAGGAAACCTTAGTCTTACGGCCGACCAGATTCTCACTGGTCTTTCGTTACTCATACCGGCATTCTCACTTCTAATCACTCCACCACTCCTCACGGTATGGCTTCAATGCAATTACAACGCTCTCCTACCACGTGTCTTACGACACATCCACAGTTTCGGTATCATGCTTAGCCCCGGTACATTTTCGGCGCAGAATCACTCGACTAGTGAGCTATTACGCACTCTTTGAATGAATGGCTGCTTCTAAGCCAACATCCTAGTTGTCTATGCGTTTCCACATCCTTTTCCACTTAGCATGAATTTTGGGACCTTAACTGGTGATCTGGGCTGTTTCCCTTTCGACGGTGGATCTTATCACTCATCGTCTGACTCCCGAGTAAAGATCAATGGTATTCGGAGTTTATCTGAATTCAGTAACCCAAGACGGGCCCCTAGTCCAAACAGTGCTCTACCTCCACGATCCTAAACCTCGAGGCTAACCCTAAAGCTATTTCGGAGAGAACCAGCTATCTCCAAGTTCGTTTGGAATTTCACCGCTATCCACATCTCATCTCAGCATTTTTCAACATACACGAGTTCGGTCCTCCAATGCGTTTTACCGCATCTTCAACCTGGACATGGATAGGTCACTTGGTTTCGGGTCTACATCAACATACTTAGTCGCCCTATTCAGACTCGCTTTCGCTACGGCTCCGACTTTTCATCTTAACCTTGCATGTTAACGTAACTCGCCGGTTCATTCTACAAAAGGCACGCCATCATCCATAAACGGACTCTGACTACTTGTAGGCACACGGTTTCAGGATCTATTTCACTCCCCTTCCGGGGTACTTTTCACCTTTCCCTCACGGTACTGGTTCACTATCGGTCACTAGGGAGTATTTAGCCTTGGGAGATGGTCCTCCCGGATTCCGACGGAGTTTCTCGTGTTCCGCCGTACTCAGGATACTGAATGGAGTGGATCAGATTTCGTTTACGAGGCTTTCACTCTCTTTGGCCAAGTTTTCCAACTTGTTCGACTATCATAACCTTTTGTTCTCACAACATCAGTCCTACAACCCTAAAGAGCAAGCTCTTTAGTTTGGGCTATTCCCGTTTCGCTCGCCGCTACTCAGGGAATCGAATTTTCTTTCTCTTCCTGCAACTACTTAGATGTTTCAGTTCATTGCGTGTTCCTCTTGACTGCTATGTATTCACAGACAAGTAAATATCCATTACGATATTTGGGTTCCCCCATTCGGAAATCCCCGGATCAAAGCTTACTTACAGCTCCCCGAGGCGTATCGTCGTTAGTTACGTCCTTCATCGGCTCCTAGTGCCTAGGCATCCACCGTGCGCCCTTTATAACTTAACCTAAATTAAATTACAAAAAGTAATTTAAAACAATTTGCCATGATTTTCATCACAGCTGGCAATCAAAAGATTGCCGCGCAGTTTTCGGTGTTTCTTTAATTCATTAATTCTTAATATCCAGTTTTCAAGGTACGAGT
>NZ_LNUA01000031.1 GCF_009764355.1 Companilactobacillus bobalius
TTAGATTCTGAGCATTTGCAGGACTTTGCGAATTGGCTGCGTAGCAGACAGTTCGTGAAGTCAGGCAAAGCACAGGAATCTGGCCTGCGCAGCTCGTTTCCACTATCAAACATAGAACCATGGTTATAAAAGAAAGAACCAAATCCATAAAAAGTAGAACAATGATTATTCCCAACAAAACCAACAATCCCGGACAGAACCAAGAAATTCATAACATATCAAAATCCTTCAATCCAAAATAAAAAAATCGTAAATATAAAAAGGCTCTGTAAAAGAATAGTCATTCTATACTAAATAACGAAAAAACGGCAAATGTTGAATCAAACATTTGTCGCTTTTTTTCAGAAAATACAAATCGTAATAAAATAGTGATATATTTAACAATTAAAAAATGTAAACTTATAAATAATATAGTTAATCGGGAGTAATTTATATGAAAGAATTACGTTTTAAAAGTGTTTTCGACATAATTGGACCAGTCATGGTAGGACCAAGTAGCTCACATACTGCGGGTGCTGCTAGAATCGGGAAAGTTGTCCATGATATTTTTGGTGAAAAACCTGATAAAGTAACCATTTATTTGTATGAATCCTTTGCCAAGACTTATCGAGGTCATGGAACCGATGTTGCTCTGGTCGGTGGACTTCTGGGGATGGAACCAGATGATAAGAGATTAGCGGATTCTTTGAAAATAGCTTATGAGCAAGGAATCAAAGTTGCCTTTGTCCCAAAGAGTGAAAAAGTTGATCATCCTAACACTGCCAAAATTAAATTGGTTAAAGGTGATCATGATTTAACCGTGACAGGTGTTTCTATTGGTGGAGGAAATATTCAGATTTCAGAAATCAATGGTTTTAAGATGTCACTTAGTTTGGGAACACCAACTTATATTACAGTGCATCAGGATGTTGCAGGGATGATTGCTAAAGTTACTGATGTTTTTTCAAACTTTAATATTAATATCGGAACCATGACAGTTACTCGTGCTTCCAAAGGTGAAAAAGCTATCATGATTATTGAGGTCGATGAACGTCGTCAACGTGATGAAATTTTACAGAAATTATGTGCATTGCCAAATGTCGATAATGCCACATATTTTGAATAGGGGTAACACTAATGTTTTATACAATTAAAGAATTAGTCAAACAAAGTGCTGATTACGATTCTGTCGCTGACTTAATGGTACAAACGGAAATGGAAAATACTGATCGTAGTAAAGAATTCATCCGTTCAACGATGGAACGTAATTTGGAAGTTATGGAAAATTCCATTAAAGAAGGTGTTGCTGGTGTAAAATCAGTAACTGGATTAACTGGTGGCGACGCTAAAAAGATGAACGCCTACATTGAAAAAGGGGACTTCTTGAGCGGTGAACCGATCCTGGAGGCTGTTCGTAATGCAGTAGCTGTTAATGAGGTTAATGCCAAAATGGGCTTGATTTGTGCAACACCAACTGCTGGTAGTGCTGGTGTTTTAGCCGGTGTTCTAGTAGCGACTAGAGATCGACTTCATTTAACTCGTGACCAACAAGTTGACTTTCTATTTACCGCAGGAGCCTTTGGTTTAGTGATTGCAAATAATTCATCGATTGCTGGTGCTGAAGGGGGTTGTCAAGCTGAAGTAGGTTCCGCTGCCGCAATGGCATCAGCTGCTTTGGTTTGTGCTAAAGGTGGAACAGCTCAAATGGCAGCTGAAGCTATTTCTATTACTTTACAGAATATGATGGGTTTAGTTTGTGATCCTGTGGCGGGATTGGTAGAAGTTCCTTGTGTTAAACGTAATGCTTTAGGAGCTTCTCAAGCGATGATTTCAGCTGATATGGCTTTAGCGGGAATCGCAAGTGTTATACCGACTGATGAAGTAGTTGAGGCTATGCATCAAGTTGGACAAAGAATGCCTTCTATTTTTAAAGAAACAGCTGAAGGCGGTTTAGCAACAACACCAACAGCTTTGAAGTTGAAAAAAGAAATCTTTGGTGAATAAAAAAACGTAATTTATTAATGGTGTACAAAAATCTACTATATTTTAGGAGTCTATTTGTGGATAGAAATACATATAATAAATTATTTAATCTAGATAAAGTGTTAAATAAGCCTAAAGTGAGGTTAGCAAATGTTAATAAGCAAAAAAGCTATCTTGCTCGTGGCTTATTTGATATAAGAAAAAAATTTACTATTGTTATGAATTGTAAAGGACATAAAAAAAGAAAATTATCCTTAATGATAAATTCTAGCGATGGGAATATGATGAGGTTTGATATTATAGGTAAACCTCATCATGGATATCCAACACCTCACTTACATATATTCAATGCTGAAAATATTTTTGAGTGCGAGTTTGTTGAAGAATCTGAACTTCCATTTCCGCTCAATGAGATTATAAATAATTCCTTGGACTTCCAGAAAGACTTAGAAGTGTTTTTCACTTATAATAAAATCAAATTAGACAATGTTGTTTTTGTAAAGGAGGAAGATTAATAATGGATTCTTCGCTAGTAGACGACTATTTGAATTGGTTAAAAGGACAATATTCTATTGAACAATTAAATGGTAGTCAGGAAATAGTTACGCCATTTACCAATTCGATAGGAGATAATATAACCATTTATGTTTCTTCAAACTCCGATGGAAAAATAACTTTGACGGATGATTTTGATACAATTGGTGATTTGGAAATGATGGGAATAAATTTTGATACGATTGTTAGAAAGAAGTATTTAAATAGTATATTAAATAATTACAATGTGCAGTGTGTTAATAAAGAACTTTTTGTTATGGGGGATAAGATAGAATTTCCTGAAATGAAACAACGTTTAATGCAGGCAATAATTCGGATTGATGATTTATTGATGACTCGTAAAGAGAATTACACAAGTTTTTTTAAATCAGATGTCTATCAATTCTTTGAAAAAAATGACTTTGGTGGATTGAAAACCTATAGGCCCTATGGTGAAAGTGGAAATAACTATGTAGTGGATTATACTATTCCACTAAAAGGTAATCGTCCATTTAGATTTATCAATTTTACTAATACTTCTTCATTTTCTACAATAGCCATGGCCGGTGCCATGTATGGAGATATTGCCACTGGCTCGGAGTATAATTTAAGCAATTCAGAATTTGTTATTATATACAATTCCCAAGTATCACGTCCTAGTCATAAAAGCATTAATATAGCTCAACGATATGATTTAAAATTAATTTCGTGGGAAGATAAATCCAAAATAATGGCGCTTAAATAGATTTTTAAAGTTGAAAGAGAAAATCTTTCAGCTTTTTTAGTTATTCAGAAGTAAACTATTATATAAGAAAATTTTTTAATGGAAGGAAATTTATTAATGAAAAGACATACACATGCGGCTTGTACTTCAATTATGGTCGGCAAAAAAGCCTCAATTGACGGCTCTAATTACATTGCTCGTAACGAAGATAACTTTGTGGCAAATTGGCCTAAGAAATTTTATGTACAAAAGGCGGTTCAAAATCGCCATGAGACTTACGTTTCACCCTACAATAAGTTAACGGTTGAATTGCCAGAAACTGGTTATCGTTATACAACTTCTCCAGATGCAAATCAGGACGAGGGCTATTACGAAGAAGATGGTATCAACGAAAAGAATGTAGGAATGAGCGCAACTGAAAGTGTTACTGCCAACGAAAAAGTTTTGGCCTATGATCCTTTGATTAAAAATGGAGTAGCTGAAGATTCCATGACTACTTTAGTTTTGCCTTACATTGATTCTGCACGTAAAGGTGTTCAATATTTGGGCAATTTGATTGCAAAGTATGGCTCTACCGAGAGTAATGGTGTTGAATTTTTTGATAAAGATGATATTTGGTATATGGAAATTGCTACAGGACACCATTGGGTTGCTATTCGTATTCCTGATGATTCTTACGCCGTAGCCGCTAATCAAATTGGTATTGAAAAAATTGATTTTTCCGATCCAGAGAATTATATGTGGTCCGAAGGTATTCAAGAGTTTGTTGAAAAAAACAATTTGAATCCTGATTTTGACGGTTGGAATTTCAGACATATTTTTGGAACTGACACTAAGAAGGATCGCCATTACAACACACCACGTGTTTGGTATGGTCAAAAAATGTTGAATCCATCCATTGAACAAAATCCAGAATCATCTAATTTGCCATTTTTAAGAAAACCAGAAAAGAAGATTGCTATTGAAGATATTCAAGCTATCCTAGCTTCACATTATAATGAAACTAAGTTTGATCCTTTGGGCAGTGGTAGTGAAGAAGATAAGAAACGTTATCGTGCTATTTGTTTATCAAGAACAATGAATTCACATATTTTACAAATGCGTGATACAGATACAGGTAATCAAGCAGTTGAATGGAAAGGGTTAGGGATGCCTTGTTTTAGTGCTTATGTGCCATTCTTTACCAATGCCAATGCAATTGATGAATCGTACAGTTTTGTGCCGGAAACAATGAACTTAGATAGTGCTTATTGGTTATACACAGCTTTAGAGTTTGTTGTGGAAAGCCACTATCAAGAATTCGTTGAACCAAATTTGGATTATCAAAAAGAATTAGCTCAATGGGCACGTCAAAAAATAGCAGAAGTAGATAAGGAATCTCAGAAACTTTCAGGAACTGCTTTAACAGACTATTTGACTGACCAGAATAAAATCATTGCTAAACACTTTAATGAGGCTACTAGAGCCCATTTGGCCGATTTAGTTACACAAGGAACAGAGTTAAGTAAGTTAACATTCAAGATGGATCCAAATCTTTAGAGAGCGAAGCAGGGGCGGTTAGCCCCTGAGGATTAAGACTACTTTCTCAGTCGGCAACGAAGTGCCGGCAGAGAAAGTTGACTTAACCGGAAGGAGTTGCCCCTGCGTAGCTCATTTCAATAGAGAGTGCGGCAGGCCCGTTTCTACAATAAAAATTAGAAATAACAACAAAATAGCCCAGTATGACAACCATATGATGGTCATCGTACTGGGCTATTTTGAATGAAAATTTCACTTAATCTGATAACGTAAAATGGTTTTTAATCTATCTGGTGCTACACGTCGAGCATCTGATAAATAGATTTCACGATGAATTTTCGAAGCACGTTGTTTATTCTGTTCAGAAACGAAATTATCAATTTTTTCAAAACTAGCGGGTTCGTCATCGTAACTACCTACGTGCAAAACTTGCGCCACTTCCACAGCAGGATAAGTTTTGATTTCTAATTTATCTAACTCTGAAGGATTCTTCTTTTCTCTAACAGTCTCTAAAGCCGTAGAAACTACATTATCCGGCACAAAATCGGGAATACGGATCATAATATCATAGCTAAATTCGTTTTTGTCCAAGTGATCTAATTGTTGACCCTTAGTAGTTAAAGACCAGGCACCTTCTAATGGGAAAACTACATAATCATCAAATTCTAAATCCTTATCGATTGCATATTTTCTATAGGCCGCTTTAATACCATAGGCTACGGGATACAGTGTTTGAATTTTTTTACTGAATTCTGGGCCGTTAGGATTGCCAACACCATGTAGAGAGGTGAACCTTTGACTTTGAATCGATAAAATTTGAGGATTCTTTTTAGTTGAATATAATTCTTTTTCCTGTTTGCGCCATTCGTATTTCATAATAGTTGGCCTCCAAAAGACTATTTAAAATGTATTTTAAACTTTTATCCTTGGGTAGCCAATGGTGTTTGTGATGTTTCTGTTTGTTGTTGTAAAGCAATCAAAGCGGAGCCGTTACTAATAGTTTCATCAGGTTCAGATTCGATACGGAAATAATCTTTACTATTGGTAATAATGACCATGACTGTATCGTCTAAGCCTTTATCTTGAATGACTTTAGGATCGAAAGTACCAAGTAGATCACCTTTAACGACTTCTTGATTCATTTTAACGGCGGTAGTGAAACCTTTACCGTTTAAGGAAACTGTATCAATGCCGATGTGAACTAATATTTCTATGCCACTGTCGGTGGTTAATCCATAAGCATGACCAGTTTCGGCTACAACATTTAATTTACCTGATTGAGGAGCGTAGATATTAATTTTTCCAGTTGCATTAGGTTTGATAGCAATTCCTTCACCCATCATTCCAGATGAGAAAACGGGATCGTTAACAGTCTTTAAATCAGCAGTTTGACCATCAATAGGTGCATAAACTGTATTGTCTTGAATCGGATCTTTGTCTTTAGTGTCAGCTACTAAAATTTCTTTTGGAATGGCAAACATGTTGGTAGCAACGAAGGCTACTACAACAGTTAATAATGAAACGATTGTGTAAATAATTAAATCACGAGCATCGTAAATGTACATTAGATAAGAAGGTACAACGGCTAATCCATAAGAGTTGGCAGCTACTTTGAAGATACTTAGAATAGCTGCACCGAAACCACTAGTAAGGACTGTGACAATTAATGGTCTGAAGTTGTATCTAATGAGAATACCGAAAAGTGTTGGTTCAGAAACACCGAATAGTTGTGATGAGAAGGCTCCAACAAAGGTTGCCTTGGCTTTTTTAGACTTAGTTCTCATAATCATAGCTAGAGCAACACCAACGTTAGCAAAGCCGTACATGGCCTCCAAAACGATTAGTGGGTTCAAATGAGTAGCGGCTAGAAGTGATGTTTCGATGGCAATCATCATTTGATGAATACCAACTAAAACCATTAGTGGATAAGCAGCACCAATTAAGAAACCACCGATACCGAATGGTAAATCAATGACACCTTCAACACCAGCAACCATAAGGTTTTCAATCCAGTGAACGATTGGTCCAACACCAAGAATCATGATACCGAAAGTTAAAAGCATGGTTAAGAAGGGCGTGATGATTTGATCTAAAACGTTTGGTACATGTTTGTGGAAGTAATTTTCCATTTTAGCACCAATGAAACCAGCAACTAAAGCTGTTAGAACAGAACCTTGACTACCAATAACGGGAATGTGGCCGAAAAGCATGATAGCTTTAGCACTACCGCCAGCAACATCATAGGCATTAGGTAGACTAGGTGAAACAAGCATTAGTCCAATGACAATACCGATGATAGGAGTTCCTTTGAAGTATCTAAAAGTGGACCAAACAATTAAAGCTGGTAAGAATGAGAAGACAGTTCCAGTTAAAACTGATATTACAGTGTTGACATTGGCAGGAATATCAGATGGAACAGCACCGAATAATTTTAAAACTTGAGCATTAGTGAAGGCACTTTGGAGTCCTAAGAAAAGACCGGTTGCGGCGATAACAGGAATGATAGGGATGAAAATACCAGACAACATAGCCATGAATCTTTGTAATTTAGTTTTATTGGAATTATCGTCGTTATCTGTAGTATCGACGTCATCTTTTCCATAAATGGCGTTAACAGTACCTAATTTATCGATTGCGGCATAGACATCGTTGACTAAACCTGTACCGATAATAACTTGATATTGACCTGAACCAAAGAAGACACCTTTGACGAGATCGAGATTTTCAATTTTTTTATCATCAATTTGTTTACGATTCTTAACAACAAAACGTAATCTTGTTTGGCAATGTGTAACAGATTCAATATTGTCGACGCCAACAAGGTCAACGATTTGTTGTGCTAATTTACTATAATCTTTAGCCATGGTTATTCACCTCAATGAGAACTGCTTGATAAGGAAGCAATTCCTCTGATTTTAAATCCGAATAATTGTTTAAAAGAACTTTACCTTGGGGAAGCTGAATTTGCGTAACTTGAGAACTAAGGTTGACGAATACTTGTGCGTGCTGGCCACGTTGATAAGCGATAACACTTGGAGTGGAATTCTTGACTGGAAGGAATTCACCATTCAATAGGTCATCTTTAAGTGATGAGGTCTGTCTAATTTTGATCATTGTACGATAAAAATTCAAAATTGATGCTTCATCTTTATCTTCAGTCTGCCAATTTGTTTCTGGATCATGTTTGTTTAAGCCAATCCAAGTTTTGTGACCAGTATTGAAACCGTCATTGATTCCATTACTCCAAGGATATGGCAGACGGGCATTGTCACGAGAACGATCATTGACAAATTTTAGAGCTTCTTTAACACTGAAACCTTCCTCAATAGCTCGATAATAGTTATCAGGACTAGAGATGTCGTTGAATTGTTCAATGGAAGTTCTCTGTGCGTTTTGAACGCCTAATTCTTGACCTTGGTAGATGAAAGGACAGCCTCTAAGAAAGAAGAAGAGCATTGCTAGGGCTTTAGCACCAATCTTATTACGATAAGTGGGATCCTTAATGTACTTGCTGATACTTCGTGGTTGATCGTGATTTTCTAAGAAATTAGCACCCCATCCGTATTTCTGAATGGCCAACTGACTCTTAATAATGGCATCATTTAGTTCTTGGGCAGTCCAGTTGGTTTGGTGATACCACTCTGATCCAGAACGGACATCAATGTCGGCGTAATGGAAATCAAAAATCATTGAGAAGTAACCTTTTTTACCAATGAATTTATCTAGTTGGTCGTATTGAACGCCACTAGCTTCACCAATTGTTACAGCATTAGCTGGTTTAAAGGTGTGTTCATTCAACTCATTTAGAAAAACATCAATGCCGGGACGATTTTCGGCCTTACGCTTAACTTTGCCTAAACCATCGTTGCCATCAGGTGTAATTGAAGCAAAATCTTGATCCTTTTTGATGAAGGTAATCGCGTCAATTCTGAAACCGGCGATACCTTTCTTAAGCCACCAGTTGATCATGTCATAAAGTGCGAATCGTAATTCTTTATTTTCCCAGTTTAAATCGGGTTGTTGTTTAGAAAAAACGTGGTGATAATAAAGATTGGTTTCACCGGGTACTAATGTCCAAGAAGAACCCTTTCCAAAATTGGAACGCCAATTGTTAGGTGGTAAATTATTTTTACCTTCTTTAAAGATATAAAACTTACGATAAGGACTGTCGGAGTTTTTGATGGCGTCTTGGAACCAATAGTGCTGGTCAGAAGTATGATTGAGTACTAAGTCCATAATAATTTTGATATTCAAATCTTTGGCTTTTTGAATTAGCTCATCTAAATCTTTCATAGTCCCAAACATTGGATTGATGGACTTGTAATCTGAAATATCATAACCGTTATCGACCATTGGTGATTGATAAACGGGAGATAACCAGATAGTTGTGATTCCTAGAGTATGAATTTTTGGTAGTTCCTGGATGATACCTCGAATATCGCCGATACCATCGTTATTTGAGTCTTTAAATGAGGCGGGATAAATTTGGTAAAAAATTTCTTTTTTCCACCAATTATTGTTTGTTGTTATCATAAATAATTTCTCCATTGTTATATGGAATCGATTCCATATTAGTTATAAAAAAATGCTTAGGCACTTTTTCGAATTATCAATTTTAATTTCAAATCTTCATTAGTAATATCTTCAGGAACATCTTGACCGGTTAGATTTTTCAACAAGATGTTAACAGCTTTGTTAGCCATAGCGTTAATTGGTTGTCTAATAGTTGTTAGGGGAACAGCTGCGAAACGAGCGAATGGTTGATCATCATAACCTATAACTGCAATATCCTTAGGAACCGAAATATTATTTTTTTGTAATTCATCGATTAGGCCAATTGCGACCTCATCAGAGTTAGTGAAGATTGCATCTGGCAAAGTATTATTGGAATTTTTAATGAGACTGCGGGCAACTTCCTGACCATCAGCAGCAGTATGCTTTTGAGAAAAGAGCCAATCCTGATTGATGGGAAGTTGATGTTGCTTAGAAAAGTCTTGAAAAGCCTTAGTTCGAGAATATCCGTGACTCTTAACGGCATAGTTACCACCAGTGATATAGGCGAAGTGATGATGTCCCTGAGTGAAGAGGTAATTCAGAGCATCAAGCGTAGCCTGATAATGGTTAAGGGTGACAGATTGGATATCCTGATATTTGTTTTCTTCATTTAATAGGATTACCTTTTGTGGATAAGTCTGGGCAAAAGAACGAACCAATTCATGATTTTCCACAGAGGCAAGGATGACGCCATCAACTTGATGGTTCTTTAATTGATCCAAAAAACGTTGTTCGGCAGCCGAATCGTCATGTGTTTGTGAGACTAATACTTGATATCCATATAGATTGAGCTTTCTTTCGATTGAATCAAATAATTCAGCAAAGAAGGGGTTAGCCAATCTTGAAACAAGTACACCGATATTTTTAGTTGATTGAGAACGTAGTTGAGTGGCGATAGCACTAGGTGTGTAATCTAATTCATCAATTGCGTTTTGAATTTTTTTACGTTTGTCTTCAGAAACATAGGGGTGATCGTTGAGATAACGGGAAACAGTTCCTACACCGACACCGGCTTTTTTTGCGATTTCTTTAATAGTTGCCATTTATATCTATCCTTCGTTTAATGGAATCGATTCCATGTATTAATTTAACAGAAAAAATTAAAATGTCAAGCGCTTTCATTTATGTGAAAAATCATCAATTTTTTGTATAACTTTTTAATATACCACAATTAAAACGCTTTCTCACTATTTTTTTGCTATATCATGAGCTTTTTTTACCCAAAGTGACAATTTCAGGCCTATAATAGACATTGGGATGTTTTCGTTTGAGTTTTAAAATCAATGAAAGGTAGCGAAGGTATGCAGGTATATAAAAATTCCGCAGAACTAATAGACCAAATTAAAGAGAGTTATCATAAGTTCATTGATGAATATGAGGGTATAACAGATGATGTTGCCGATGAAAGAATTGAGCAAGTGGATAAGACTCCACGTGAAATGCTCTCATATCAAGTCGGATGGATTAATATGATTTTGTCATGGGAAAAAGCTGAAGCTGGTGGGGAAAAGATCACTACTCCAACTCCTGGATATAAATGGGATCAAATGCGTGAGCTTTATCATGATTTCAATATCAAATATGGTTCAGATGGCATAGCTAATGAGAAAGAAGAACTAAGCAGCACTGTAGACGAACTTATTTCATGGGTCGACAAGATGTCACATGATGAATTGTTCAAGCCAGGCGAACGCAAGTGGGCTACAACTAAAGCAATGTGGCCTGTTGCTAAGTGGATCAGAATCAACGCTGTTTCACCATTTAATAATTACAGTCGTCAAGTTAGAAAATGGAAGAACTTTAATTTAAGAGATAAGAGTACCGTTAATTCATAATTAAGAAAGTCCGTATTGACTAGGTTTTATATAGTTGATGTGGACCTTTTTTTGTCTAAGTATGTTGTTCTCCACAGCAAGGATCATTGTTTTACTTCTAATTTTTCCTGTAAGGTTCGAAAAATAACGATAATAAAAAAGCCATCCACTTGAATGACTTTTACAATCCGAAATCTATTAGGAAATAACCAATTGTTCCAATAATGATCAACATAGCAAAGTTGATTATTGTGAAATACAATAAGTATTTTCCTGGATTTTTCTTAAAGAAAAATCGATATTGTTTGAAAGCCAACAAGTTAGCCAATGAACCTACTACAGTACCAAGACCACCAATATTCGTACCTAAGAAAATAGCATGGACGAATTTGGAGAACTTGGAAACTAAAATTGTGGTTGGCACGTTACTAATGAATTGACTAGTAATGATTGAAGTTAAATATGTGCTTGTTCTTGTTTGCAAAAATTGATGCAAATTATTAACAATTGCTGGTTCACGATTGATATTACCAACGGCAATAAAGAAACACATGAAGATCAAGACAATTGAGTAATCAACCGATTCAAGAATATGCGGATTGATAAAGATGACTAACAATATTGCGGCAATCAAAGAACCCCACATAGGAATTACAGAAAAAATTCCCAAAAAAATAATCACTGTGACAGCGACTGTTAAGGTTAAACTTGGAATGTTTAATTCAACAGCAGGCAACTCAGTTAATTCAATTGGATCTTTAGCGAAAAAACGAGTTGAGAGAAAAATTGCTAGGAAAGTGACAATCGTTATCGGTGTAGACATGATAAAGAATTGTTTGATTCCTAGATTGAAATGCGTCAACAGGAATAAATTATGAGTATTACCAAACGGTGTAAACATACTACCAAGGTTAGCAGCCATAGTAATAATAATGACTGGGAAAATTGGATTTACTTTAATATGCTTAGATAGTTGGTAAAATAAAGGAACTAAGGTTAAAATTGTAACATCATTAGTTAAGAACATAGCTCCAAAGAATGCTAAAGAGGCTAACATGAATATCATTTGACGTGTAGTTTTCGCTTTATGCGTCATGTACGCGGCATAATATTTTAGAAAGTCCAAATAGTCATAAATCTGGATTATAATCATCATAGATAATAGTGAAGCAAGTGTCTTCCAATTAATATCCATCAATTGAGGTGGACTAATAAAGATCGATGTTAGAATTGCTGCTGCCCCAGCTATCCATAACACCTTATCTGAAAATACACGTTTTAATACAGCCATTTATGTTTTCCCCTACAAAAAAGAAGTACCCTATCTAGTATAAAGATAAAAGTAGAGTTAAAAAAGATAATTATGTAAAATTCGACGAAATATTTTTGAAAAGTTAAATAATATAAAAATTATTTAGATGAAAAGCATAATATATCATAACCTAAGTATACTAAATATCAATTATAAGGAGTGTTAATATATGCAAATAATTTTATCAATCTTACTATTCATTGTGGGGATTGCTGTCATGGCGGTTTCTTTCAAGGCAAAAAAAGAAGTAGTTTATTATGCACTCCTTGCTGCGGGCTTAGTTTTGTTTTTCGCAGGTATTTATTTTATCTTCCCAAAATAAATAATGCCAAGTGGACATGAGACTGATATAATCTAGTCGTATCAAATAGGGGAGGTAATTTCCATGATTCTAAAAAAGACAGCTCTTCTGGTTTTAGTTTCAATCATTCTAAGCATGATTGAAATGACCGTCGATCCCGCATTTATTTTGGGCAGAGCTTCCTTAGTATTTTCTGGATCGTTGATGTTTTTACTATCATTGCTATTTGTTAGACGTTTGTGGAAGTATACAAACTAAAATGAGGTCAAAAAAGGAATCATCTCCAAATGAATGGAAATGATTCCTTTTTTGTTTCATAAATGTTTCACAGGGAACACTAGTAGTCGCCGTCAGCAATTTTTTCTAAGGTAGTCTTAGAAGGAATAAAGAATAAATTACCGGTAATTGGAGTACTGAAGTCTAACAAACGGTCACTCTTAGTAAACATATTAGTTAACATACGATTAGTAATTGCAAAATCTTTAGAGTAACCAATGAAGTAGGTACCAGTTACGTCTTTAGCTGGATCTGAGAATGGCACATTCATTCTGACAATCTTGTGTTCAACACCACCTTCTTCATCTTTAGAAACGACATTGTGAGCATTAGGTAACTTCTCTTCATCAGTTAATTCACGATCAGAGAATTTGTGACGACCAATAGCTTTTTCTTGATCTTCAGTCTTTAACTTTTTCCAAGCATCCATATTGTGGATATACTTTTGAGCAAAAGCATAGGAACCGTTGGTAAATTCGGGATCTTGTTCTTCGTCAATTAGAGTGTAATCCATTGATTCGATGCCAGCAGGGTTTTCGGTTCCATCGATAAAACCGACAATAGAACGTCCTTCCATATATCTGAAACCGTGAGTTTCGTCTTCAACAGTTGTAATAGGACGTAAAATTTCCATGAATTGATCCATTAATTCATAACAAACAGCCATTTTTTTGGAACGAATATGAATGAATAAATCACCAGGCGTCGAGACGGCCGTATATTTAGGTCCCTTGATTTCTTTAAAGTTTTCTAGTTCTTTTGGCTTTGGAGCATTTGGGAAAAGATAATCCCATGCATCTGATCCAAATCCCCAAGCAATATGTGCCTGAGCTTCGGGGTCACGAATCCGCATACTGTTGATAATTGAATTAGACATATCGGAAAATTCAGCAATGGCGTCGCGGTCAGCCTCTAAATCGTCATGCTTCAACATCAATGTTGTAAAAATAACACTTTCCCCAGCGTCTTTGTACACGTCTTGGGCTTTTTTAATATCTACAGTCATGAATCTACCTCCAGAAAATCTGTTTATACAGTCAGCTTATCATACTATTCAAAAAGTAGTTATTATTAAAATTCGTAAAATAAAATTCTTGATAATGTTAAAAATTAAGATAATAATAATTTTAATAAGGTCGTTGAAGGGAAGAATAATATATGTGTACTAGTCTTAGTCTCGAAGCTTTGGATGGTTCAAAATTTTTAGCCAGAACAATGGATTTTGCTTTTGAATTGAATGGTCGTCCAACATTTTTACCAGAAAATTATCAATGGGTTTCTTCATATGATAAGAAAGAATATAACAGCAAATACGCTGTCATGGGAACGGGTGCTAAGTATGGTGCTAATTACATGGTGGCTGATGGTTTCAATGAATACGGTTTGTCAGCCGCTGAATTGTATTTTGCCAATGCTGCTAAATATGACAAAGACCCCGTTGAAGGTGAAATGAATCTGGTTGCCGAAGAATTTATCCTCTGGGCTTTGGGTAATAATAAATCAATTGAAGATTTGAAAGAGAATCTCAAACAAGTTCATTTAATCGAATCAGATCGTGGTGTTATGAAACAGAATCAACCACTACACTGGATTTTTAGTGACGCTACTGGCGCCACTTACATCCTTGAACCAGAAGGAAATGGTCTAACTCTTCAAGAAGATAAAGTTGGAGTTATGACTAATACACCGGACTACAATTGGCATAAGACTAACTTGGCTAATTATTTAGGCGCTCAAACAACTAACTTTTCTGCAAAAACATTTGGTGACCAAGAAGTTATTCCATTAGGTCAAAATGGTACCTTCAGATTGCCTGGTGGTTACACTGCCGTTGATAGATTTGTTAGAACAGCTTTCATGCGTCAAAATACTGAAACACCTAAGGACAGTCATCAAGCTGTTAATACTATTTTGCATATGCTCGATAGTGTAACAATTCCTCGTGGCGTTAATATCAAGGCTAATGGTGAATCAAGTTATACTCAATATCAAACTGTACTTGATATGACTAACCGTGCCATGTACTTTGTGCCTTATGGTAATCGTAAAGTTTATTCAGTTAAGATGACTGATGATTTGATTAAAAATCAAAAAGAACCAAAAGAATTCCCAGTTAACTTAGATCAAGAATTCGAAGCATTAAATTAATAGGTCAAAAATTTGAGAGTATATTCTCAACTAAAAAATGTTCATATCAATCGATATTATATTGGTTGATGTGGACATTTTTTATTAAAATTAACGATCATATTCCAGCAATATCGGAAAGTAAGTAAAAAAACAAGAGACCAATATTTTTCTGGTATGTAAATAAGACTGATTATAAGGTATACTGGATTCGAAAGATAGTTACCATGTATGAAATTGGGTCGTTCCAATTTATGAAACGAGGAAAATTATGGCAGATTTAGTTTATCAAAAAATTATTACATCTTTAAAAAAGGCAATTGATGACGGTGAATATTCAGATATGCGCTTGCCCGATGAACGTTCTCTTGCTGAAAGTTATAGCGTCAGTCGAAGTTCTATCAAACGTGCTTTAGGATTAATGGCTGATCAAGGAATTATTTTTAAAAAGCGTGGCTCGGGTACTTTTGTTAATCCCTTATATTTGAAACAAGGTTCGTCGTTCAGCTATAGTGGTAAGAATTTGGGTATCACTGATAGTTTCAATGCAAACGGACAAAAGCCAGGGGTAAAGGTACTAAAATTCGATGTTGTTCATCCTGATAAGGACTTGCAAGACAATTTGTTTTTAAAGCCAAGTGAATTTGTTTATTCATTCGAACGTTTACGCTTTTTGGACGATGTTCCATTCATGATCGAAACAGGTTATATTCCTATTAAGTTGGCTCCGGAATTGTCTGAGCAAATTGCTTCCGAATCTATCTTTAATTATGTAGAGTCTGAGTTAGGAAAAGAAGTTAATAAAACTTACTTAACAATTTCAGCGCAACCATCTGATGAAGAGGGCAAGGAATTGTTGAATTTGTCAGCTAATGAACCAGTAGGTCTCATGGAAGGTATTTTCTTCCTAGATGATGGAACTCCATTTGAATTCTCAACAATGAAGCTTCATTACAAGTACTTTAAGTATGATTCGTTTGTTGATCTAGGTAATAAGTAAGCATTTACAATAATTGGGTCGAACCAATTATAAAAGTGGTTGACTTTTACTTAAAAACTAGTTATGATTACATTGTAAAAACTTAAGGAGTGTGCTGGTAATGACTGATTACTCATCAAAAGAATATTTAAGTTTAGTTGATAAATATTGGCGTGCAGCCAACTATGTTTCTGTTGGACAATTATATTTAAAAGATAATCCTTTATTAAGACGTGAATTAAAAGCTAGTGATGTTAAGGTTCATCCAATCGGACATTGGGGAACTATTGCTGGTCAAAACTTTATTTATGCTCATTTGAACCGTGCTATTAACAAGTACGGACTAAAGATGTTCTATATCGAAGGCCCTGGTCATGGTGGGCAAGTTATGGTTTCCAACTCATACTTGGATGGAAGCTATACTGAAACTTATCCTGAAATTACAGAAGATACTAAGGGTATGCAAAAACTCTTCAAGCAATTCTCATTCCCAGGTGGTGTTGCATCTCATGCTGCCCCTGAGACACCAGGATCAATGCATGAAGGTGGAGAATTAGGTTATTCTCTATCACACGGTGTTGGTGCAATTCTTGATAATCCTGACGAAATCGCTGCAGTAGTTATTGGTGATGGTGAATCTGAAACTGGCCCATTGGCTGCTTCATGGTTCTCAAATGTCTTCATTAACCCTGTTGATGATGGTGCTGTTTTACCAATCTTGAATCTAAATGGTTTCAAGATTTCTAACCCAACAATCTTGTCACGTAAGAGTGATGAAGATCTAACTAAGTACTTCGAAGGTATGAGTTGGGATCCAATGTTCGTTGAAGGAACAGATCCTCAAAAGATGCATCCAGAAATGGCTAAGACTGTTGATGCTGCTATCGAAAAGATCAAGAGTATCCAAGAAGAAGCTAGAAAACATCCAGCTTCAGAAGCTAAGATGCCTAAGTGGCCTGTTATCATCTTCCGTGCACCTAAGGGCTGGACTGGTCCAAAGACATGGGATGGCGAACCTATTGAAGGTTCATTCAGAGCTCACCAAATTCCAATTCCTGTTGACCAAAATGATATGCAACATGCAGACAAATTGGTTGAATGGTTGGAATCATACAAACCAGATGAATTATTTGATGAAAATGGTACTTTGAAGTCAGAAATCGCTGCTATTACACCTAAGGGTCAAAGCAGAATGGCTATGAACCCAATCGTTAATGGTGGGGTTGATCCAAAACCTCTTAAATTACCAGACTACAAGAATTACGCTTTGAACTTTGACAAGCGTGGTGCAACAAATGCTCAAGATATGATCGAATTAGGTAAATATTTGAACGGTGTTATCAAGGATAATCCTGACAACTTCAGACTATTTGGGCCTGATGAAACAATGTCTAACCGTTTGTATGGTGCATTTGAAGCAAGTCCTCGTCAATGGATGGAACCTGTTCATGAACCTAATGATCAATACGAAGCACCAGCTGGTCGTATTATTGATTCACAACTTTCAGAACATCAAGCTGAAGGATTTAACGAAGGTTATACTTTGACAGGTCGTCATGGTATGTTCGCAAGTTACGAAGCCTTCTTAAGAGTTGTTGATTCAATGTTGACACAACACTTCAAGTGGTTAAGAAAAGCTAACGAATTGAGCTGGAGAAACAAGTATCCTTCACTAAACGTTATTGCTACATCAACTGCTTTCCAACAAGATCATAATGGTTACACTCACCAAGACCCTGGTATCATTACTCACTTGGCTGAAAAGAAACCAGAATACATCCGTGAATACTTCCCAGCTGACACAAACTCATTGCTTGCTGTTATGCCTAAGATTTTGGATGACCAAGAAAAGATCAACTTATTGGTAACTTCAAAACAACCAAGACCTCAATTCTACTCAATTGAGGAAGGTGAAGAGTTGGCTGATAAGGGACTTAAGGTTATTGACTGGGCATCAAATGACAACGGTGATCCTGATATCGTTATCGCTTCTGCTGGTACAGAACCTAACCTTGAATCATTGGCTGCTATCAGTATTCTAAGAAAAGAAAAACCAGAAATTAAGATTAGATACGTCAACGTTGTTGATCTATTGAAGTTGAGATCACCAAGAGTAGACCCTCGTGGTTTAACTGATGAACAATTCAACTCAATCTTCACAGTTGACAAGCCAGTCTTGTTTGCCTTCCATGGTTTCGAAGACATCATTAAAGATATCTTCTTTGACCGTGCAAATCACAACCTATACGTTCATGGCTACCGTGAAAATGGTGATATCACAACACCATTCGACATGCGTGTTGTTAATGAGATGGATAGATTCCACTTGGCTGAAGAAGCTGCTGTTGCTGTACAAGGCGACGGTGCTAGCGACTTTGCTGACGAAATGGAAGCTATTGTTGATAAACACAACAAGTACATCCGTGAATACGGTGATGATTTGCCAGAAGTAAGAAACTGGACTTGGGAATAAAATATTTAATCGTTGAACATTAAGAAATTGGGACTAGGTAATCATATTTTGATTGCCTAGTCCTTTTTTTGAAAAATTATGAATGAAATTAAAAAGAATATAAGTTAACAATAATAATTAAGTGTTCACGGATTGTTAACAACTGTTTGTAAAGACCGTCACACCAGCACTTATAGACTAAATAAATTTAAAAATAATTGAATAAGTTTAATTTTAATATTCAAAAGAAAATATCTTAGAAAACTTTGAATGTTTTCTGAAATCCTAGTCGCAGTAGAGTTCTAACCTTAATTTTTTCTAAGATAATAATACGGTTTATTAGAAAGAAAAATAGAACTCTGAAAACGGCTGTAAGTACTGATCTGATGGGTTGTAAATCACTTTTTACCATGATATTATCATCTATGGAAAAAAGAGAAAGAACACTTAAGGGGTGGATATTATGACAACAAGAAACGTAAAATTCATGAAAGTTGCACTAATGGCGGTAGTGGCCATGTTATTAATGATTTTATTCGTTTTACAAAGCCGATACTCCATTCCAGTTGCTGGTTTAGCACTAATTGCTTTAGCAGTATACTCAGAAGATAGAATTTCAAAACATCACACATTCAAATATACTATTTAATCAAATAGTACTAGTAAATTAAGGAAGTCCAAATGGGCTTCCTTTTTTTGTCTTGAAAAAACTCACTATTATCAAAAATATATGGTGCTATAATAATTTTAATTAAAAGAAGGGGCTGAAATGATTTGAATAGGGGACACAAATTAAGTATTTTGATTAGTTCACTGGGGTTGTTTATGGCTCTGGGATTTTTTGCCAATGCTACTGAAGTTCAAGCGCAGACAGATCCGATTAATTTAGACGATACAAATGTGACACTTAGTAGCATTAAATATGCTGGTGTCGATGGAACGAGTCAGTGGTACATCTCAAATGATGATGTTTTACACATCAAGTCAGGAACCCTTGCTAGTGGTTCTTTGGGAAAAAGTTTAGCAGTTGATGAAACTAAATATTCTAAAGTTAAATTTGCTGACGAAAAGCAGGATATAAAGAGAATCGTTTTTGATGGAAATGTTTATTTGCCACAGGATTCATCTTGGCTTTTCACAGGTTTGGGAAATAATCTGGATGGAACTTCTGGATTGATTGAAATCAAAAATGCCGATAGATTAAATACTAGCAATGTAAAAGATATGAGTCATATGTTTGATGGCTTAAGTAGTCTGAAATCAGTTGATGTTTCGACTTGGGATGTTTCTGGAGTTATGGATATGAGTTACATGTTCAATAACACCGGATTAGCTATGATCGACGTCACTAACTGGGATACTAGTAATGTTTTGAATATGAAGAATATGTTCAGTTCTAATCCTGAACTGGAGTCTTTGAATGTTTCCAACTGGAATGTTGTTAATGTGAAAAATATGTCGGATATGTTTATGCGAGTTGATCAATTAAAGACGTTGAATATTTCTAATTGGAATATCATTAATGTTGAAAAAATGAATCATATGTTCAGTGGCGCCAGGAATTTAAAAGAATTAGATTTTAGTCATTGGGATAATAAACAAGTCAAAGCAACTGGACTTTTGTCAGGAACTAATTTAAAACGAATGGTTCTGTCACCTAATTTTTCACTTAAACATTCATATCTGGGTCAAGATCAGAATGGTAATGATAATTTACAAACATGGTTGATTACTGATAAGAATGGTAATAAACGTGTTGTTAAGAGTGAGCAATTAATTAAGGCAAGATACGTAGGAATTGCAAGTAGTGCTAAAAACTTAGCAGTGTTTGACGTTAATATTCCTAATAATCTCAATCAACATTTGGTCAATAAGAATGTTAAGGGAACACTCAAAAACGGAACTGCGACTCTAACAATTAAAATTCCGCAAAAAAGTGGCTATAAAGTTAATAAAAGTTTAATTACATTCACAGTTAATGTAGCTAAATTGCAGGCTACTAAGGGCCGTTACATCGTTTCCTTACCAGAACGGGTAATTTATAAGAAAAGTATCTCAAGAGGGCAGGTAAGCTCCGTGAGCCATCTAGTAACGACACTACCTAATAAAAAGGTTGAAATTTATAATGATAATGCTCAGAAAACAACAGATAAATTGACCTCACAAACAAACTGGTTGAGTGACAGACGTATGAAAGATGGTTCCACTTATTATCGTGTGGCAACTGACAAATGGGTTAAGGATGATGATGTTTATGTTTATCAGCCTCAAACATTTATCGTGCAAACAGGCAATCAAAATGATGAACTAGTTGATGCACAAGGACAGACCGTACCTCAAAGAAATCTTTCAGCTCAAACAAGTTGGCAGGTAGATCGTTTAGCATATTTAGATGGAAAAACTTACTATCGAGTAGCAACAAATGAGTTCGTCCCTACAACAGACGTTACGATTGTAAAATGAGTTTAACTGCCGTCGTCCGCAAAATCTCCTGTAGACCACTGGAATGTGGTAGACACGGCTTGAAGCCAATTGAAAATCACAATTGTCTCCAAGTCCGGTCTTTGCCTAAACGATAAATCGTTAAGGCAAATTTTACCACTGAGGGTCTACAGGAAATTTTGCTACCGACTAGTGAACGTGTTTTATTCTTTATCTCAATCAGCTCAAAAAACAAATAATAGCATCTATTCTAGAACAGCAATCTTTACTTTTTAGTAGGGATTGAAATTCAGAATAGGTGCTATTATTTTGGATTAAAAATTTAGAATATTAAATTTGGATAGAATAAATATTTAGGTCGGAGCAACAAGAAAATTGGCTCAGCCATGAAATTTATCTTAGCAATTTATTGCTTAGATAAAGGTCAAACTTGAAGATCCATGGCGTTCCAGCCAAGTTTTCTTGTTGTGGAGGCCGGCATATTTAACCTTAATCTGCATAGGGAAGTGGATCTGCGGATACGTCCTCTTTGTTCAGTAAGATGATATTTTCACCTTTTTGCTTGCGACGTTCGATATCTTTTTCGCCCCAAACACAAAGATCTTCGAGAATCTTGTTGAGTGATTCGCCGTAATCAGTTAAAGAATACTCGACCTTTGGTGGAATCTGACTGTAAACTTTACGATTGATAATACCGTCGTCTTCCAATTCTCTTAATTGCTGAGTTAACATTTTTTGAGTGATATTTGGGATGGCTCGACGCAATTCTCCAGTTCGCATGATGCCATGTTTGAGATGGCAAAGAATTATTGGTTTCCATTTGCCACCAATAATTCTCATTGTATCTTCAACGCCAATGTTATAAATTGCTTGTTTCATAAAAACCATCCTCCTTAGTATTTGTATATTAACATCACTATTTAGTCTTAGCAATTTTCTACTTCTGGTTCGACTTCAGGACTGTTTTCCATTTTCATAAGAACAGCAATCAGAATAATTCCAACTACTAGCATTGCAATTCCTAACCAAGGTGTATTAATAAGTTGATTATGAGCGACTGCTTGTCCTCCAATAGTTGAACCTAAAGTGATTCCTACGTTGAAGGCTGAAATATTTAACGCAGAAGCCAATGGGACTTCGTTAGGCGTGTATTTTTCAGCTAATTGAACAATGTATAACTGCAAGCCAGGAACGTTCATAAAGGCAAATAGACCTAATAAAAGAATGGCTAGTAAGCCTAAGAAGTGAAAATTGATAACCAAACGAGTGATCAGTAAGGCAATTCCTAAACCAAGGAACATTTTCAAAAGAGCGCTTAGAGGTCTTTTGTTAGCCCATTTTCCACCAAGAGTATTACCAATAGCAACAGCGACTCCGTAAAAAATCAAGATGATGACAATGGCACTTTCTGACCAGCCCATATTTTTATTCAGGATAGTTGTTAGATAAGTGTAAACGGGGAAAGTTGCTCCATAGCCTAGGGCTGTGATAAGCAAAATCAAGAGTAATTGAGGTTGTTTGAGAATCTTCCAAATACCTTTGATACTAGTTGGTTTTGGTAATGGTAGTTCATTTGGTACTAAGATGATATTTGTGATCAAACCGACTAGTCCTAAGGCTACTAAGAAGAAAAAGGACATTCGCCAGTTAAAAGTTTGACCAATAAAAGTTCCTAGTGGAACACCTGTAATTGTGGCAACTGTTAGGCCGGTAAACATAACAGCAATAGCTGAAGCACGTTTGTTAGGTGCTACCACGTCAGCGGCAATCAATGATGCGATTGTCATGAAAATTCCGTGGGAAAGAGCGGCAATAACACGGCCAGCTAAAAGAATGGCAAAACTGGGTGCTAGGGCAGCTAAAGTATTTCCGATGATGAAACTAATCATGATACCAATCAATAATTTTTTACGGTCCCAACGATTAGTGATCAAAGCTAAAATGGGAGCGCCAAACATGATTCCGGTAGCATAGATAGAAACGGTTAGGCCTCCTTGTGCAAGTGAGATACCAAATGTTTTAGTTAATAGTGGCATGATTCCTACACTGATAAATTCAGTAGATCCGATAGCAAAGGCACTGATAGCCAATGATAAAAGTATCCAAGTTGATGAAACTTTTTTATTCATAATTATTTTCCTCCTACAGCGAATAATGAGTATGTGAATCATTATATGTGGTTGGGAGAAATAAACAATTACGTACTTTAAAGTACAGTAGGTACTAAAAAGTACCTGTAAAGGCTAAATTAGATTTTTTTAATAAACTTATTGACATATTAATTTTTGAATGTTTAACTAGAGACTGTAAATTGCAAACGAGGAGAACTTTATTATGAAAATTAGTAAACAGTTGTCACATTTGAATAATCAATTTGCCTTTAGCTTTTTCTTTAGATAGCGTTTGTATTCAGTCTCTGGATGCGAACGCGTACGTGTTCGTATCTATTGATTGGCTAAAGCTATTAAACATGTCTTTGAAGCCAGATAGATACGGGTTGAATCTATCTGGAGATAAATTGCGCCCGGGCAAACCAGTTAGATTCAATACGAATCTAGCTGGTTTTTTTATATTCTCAGGAGGGTTTTTCATGAAAAAATATTTAATCGGATTAATGACAATTATGGCAGCAGTTATTCTAGCAGGATGTGCTAATAATTCAGCTGCAGACAAGAAAACAATCAATGTGGGAATTTTGCAAATAGTACCTCATGGTTCATTGGACGAGGCACGTAAAGGGTTCAAAGAAGAATTAAGTAAAGAAATTAAACAACACGATAAATCAATGAAAGTTAATTACAATTATCAAAATGCCCAAGGGGATCAGGCCAATTTAAATTCAATGGCTCAACAATTAACACAAAAGAAGAACGATTTGATTTTAGGAATCGCAACTCCTTCAGCACAAGCACTTGCTAAGAAAACTAAATCAACTCCAATCGTTGTTACAGCGGTAACTAATTTGAAGAGTGCTGGATTGGTAAAAGATGATCGTAAGCCAGCAACGAATGTTACTGGTACCAAAGATTTGGGTCCCGTGGATAAACAAGTCAAACTGTTAACAACTTTGACTAAGAGTTCTAAACCAATTGGTGTTATGTACAACTCATCTGAAGAGAACTCAGTTTTGCAGGTCAAAATGGTTAAGGAATATGCTAAGAATCATCATCTTAAATTGAATGTGGTTAGTGTCACAAGTACTAATGATGTTGCCAGTGCATTATCTGGAATGGCTGATAAAGTTTCTGGAATTTACTTACCAACTGACAACTTAATGGCTAGTTCTATGAAGACAATCGGTAAAAAAGCACGTGAGGCTAAATTGCCAGTTGTTACAGGTTCAATTGAAATGGCTGAAGATGGTGGTGTTGCTACATACGGAATCAATTACCATGATTTAGGTAAACAAACTGCCAAGATGGCTTACAAGATTTTGATCGATAAAAAGAAGCCTCAAGATATGCCTGTTGAAACTTCACATACTTTGAGACTTTACGTTAACAAGGCTAATGCTAAGGCTATCGGCATCGATCCAAGTAAAATTACGAAACCATAGGTGATAAAAATGATTATATCTAGTTTAGGACAAGGTTTATTGTGGGCGCCTCTAGCAATTGGTGTCTTCATTACATTTAGAATTTTAGACATACCGGATTTGACAACTGAAGGAAGTTTTCCCTTTGGAGCAGCTATTACTGTTAGCTTGATGATCAAAGGTCAATCGGCTATTACTGCAACAATTGTTGGTTTCTTGGCAGGGTGTGTGGCCGGGTTGATTACCGGAATTCTCGATACTAAATTGAAGATTCCCTCACTATTAGCCGGAATTTTGACGATGACCGGATTGTATTCTATCAATATGCACATCATGGGAAAATCCAATGTGCCACTTTTGACTCAAAAAGTTTTAACAGGCTATATGCCAGCTAGTTTGACAGTTGATATGCAAACTATCATGTTAGGAATCATCGTAGTTATTATTGTGATGGCAGTACTTTACTGGCTCTTCAAAACTCGTTTAGGTTTGTCACTGATGGCAACTGGTGATAATAAAAATATGTCCGCTGCCAATGGTATTAATACTGATGGGATGATTATTTTTGGTTACATGATTTCTAACGGATTGATTGCCTTATCAGGTGCCTTGATTGCACAAAACAACGGTTACGCTGATATCGGTATGGGGATTGGAACCATCGTTATTGGGTTAGCCTCAGTACTAGTCGGAGAAATTTTCCTACGAGGTAACAATATTTTGGTTAGATTGTCAGCGATGGTCTTAGGTGCCATTGTTTATCGTTTTCTTTTGACAGTTGCGATGAGCCTAGGATTCCCAGCCGATGATTTGAAAATTTTATCAGCGATAATTCTGATTATTATTATTTGCGTACCAATTATTCAGAATCGAATTAGAACTAAACGCCAATTGAAAAAGTATTTAGCACAAATGGAGGCCGAAGAAGATGGAAATATTACAAGTAAAACATCTGCAAAAAGTGTTCTTTCCCGGGACTAGAAACGAACGTCACGTTTTGGAAAATATTAATTTAAATGTTTACGAAGGCGACTTCATTTCAGTTATTGGAAATAATGGTGCCGGAAAGTCCACTTTGATGAATTCCATCGCTGGAACCTTAAGTGCTGATGCGGGAGAAATTGATTTGGTGAATCATAATGTTTCCAAGAAGTCAGTAGCTTATCGATCACGTTGGATGTCACGAGTTTTCCAGGACCCCAAGATGGGAACCGCTGGAGATTTGACAGTGATGCAAAATTTAGTTTTGGCCCAAAGTCACACGAAAACAATCAGTCTAAAGTGGTATCAGAAAAAAGCTGAAGAAGAGAAGTATTTAGCCTTATTGAAAACACTCAACATGGGTTTAGAAAACTTCTTGAATACACAAGTAAAATATCTATCCGGAGGGCAACGCCAAGCCTTGTCGCTTCTAATGGCAACTCTAAGTAAACCTAAATTACTATTACTAGATGAGCATACGGCAGCGCTAGATCCGAAGACTAGTCAAGAAGTAATGGCAATTACTGACAGTATCGTCAAAGAACAAAAGTTAACAACAATGATGATTACGCATAAAATGTCAGATGCTTTGAAGTATGGTAATCGTCTGATCATGGTACAAGATGGACAAATTAAACTAGATGTCAGCGGTGCTCAAAAGGATAATTTGGATAAGGCTGAATTGTTACAAGCTTTTGAGTAAAGAGATGGGGGACATAAATAGGCCATCTTCCGCAAAAATTGAAAATGCGGTGGAACGCTGTGGGCATGACTTGAAGCTAATTATTTTACACTTTGTGTGTAAAATAATGGATCTCCAAGATCAGCTTCATTGTAACCGGCAGAGCCGCTAACAATGATTTCACAACTGACCGCATTTTCAATTTTTACTCCAGACTGATAAACGACTCTATTTATTATCTTCCTTCTAATTTTTTGAAATAAATAATGGCAACCAGTTAGAGTCCTTACTTAAATTTGACTATGACGTAAATTTTTTTTATTACTGGGGATTAAATCCTAATTATTGGAAAGTTTAAATAGTAAATAAGGACGGCCTTCATTAAGTATTCAAACATATATGGCTTGAATACTTAATGGAGGCCGTTTTTTGATTCAAAAATTCTATTTGAACTTGTGTCGAGTTGAGGTTATCAAAATACTGCAATTTTGCTTGATAATATTAGAAACAAGGATACAGTCGGTAGTAAAAAATCTGTGGCCCCTCAGTGGTGAAGTTATACTTAGCTTGCGTAGCAAGGTTAGTATAAGACCGAACTTGGAGATCCATGATTTCGCACAAAGTGCGGAATTATTAGCTTCAAGTCGTGTCCACCACGTTCCAGTGGCCCACAGATTTTTTGCGGACGACGGCATGTTTCAGTTATATCAGTTAGTATTTAATTGCAATCAAACAAAAAAACAACCGCTGCAGGGGAACAGTAGTTGTTTTTAGTTTTAAGGGAAATTCACAAATCAGGGAGGAAAAGTGAATTATATTTTTTATTATGAGATTTTTATCTATTTTAGTTTTCTATATTTAAAAAGGGGGGATGTAAGTTAAGCTCAATTGCTTTCCTTTAACTTACAAACTACATATTAAACACTAAATGTGAAGAAAATGTGATAACAATATTCTGAAAATTAGAAGATTGAATCTTAATTCAAGTAGATTTTCTTCAAATCTCTTATTTCAGAAGGGGTTACCTGTAATTCATCTTTGATATAATTGTCTATATTACCAGACATTTTGGCGATTTCATCTTCAGCTGTTGCTAAATAATCAGTATGAACCGTCATCAAATCACGTACGGAACTTAAAACATTTTTGTCAGTGTAACCTTTGTTTTCAAGGTCTAAGATCAAATTGTCAACAAATCCTTTATTGGCCTTGTTAGTTAGTAAGTAGTCTTTCTTGATCTCATCCATAGGAACGCCAAGAACAGTTAATAGATAGACAGCTCCCATACCAGTTCTATCTTTACCGGCACTGCAATGGAAGAGCAAAACATCGTCTTCTTGGTCATTAGTTAATAATTTATCAAAAAATGTTCGATATGCGCCTTTCGCTTGGTCACCTGTGATAATATCACGATAAACGTCTTTCATATGATGAAAACCGTTAGTAGGGTCGCCACCAATTTCGGGAATAAAACTATCATTTTGAACTTTAGAAGCTTCGGTTTCATCGGCTTCAAAAACAGGATCAAAGACATATTCCGCACCGTCAGGAATACGATCAGGTTTATCGTTTACTTCCTCGTGTGAACGGAAATCGACATCATACTTTAAACCATAATTGCTTAAAAAATTAAGATCGTTGTCGGATAGATCACTTAAACCAGCTGATCTGAGAACTTTGTGGAACTTAATTGTTTTACCTTCAACGGTTTCATAGCCACCTAGTTCACGAAAATTGACACCTTTTTCAAGGTTTAGAACGCGCTTATTATTTTCAACCATACCTTTAACTACCTCTGCATATTTTTCTAATAATCATTATATCAAAAAGGAAGAGTCATCCCATTATGAAGTTTATTATTGCACCTGGAAAATATAGTAAAAACATTAGCTCAACTAAAATTGGTCAGGCCATTTATAGTGGCATCTCGCGTGCTATGCCGGATGCAAAAATAATTACCATGCCCGTCACTGACAGTAAAGATGGGATGCCAGCATTAATAGAGCATACTATTGGTGGGCATTGGGATGAAGTTTCTTATTTTGATGCTTTTTGGGAAAATCGAATGGGACGTTATCTCGTTACCCAGATCGGTAGTCAACTTACCGCTATTATGGATTCAGAGCAAGTAGTTGGGGTTGATTTAGCAAAAAATAAAAGCCGAAACGACTTGTTTCATGCGACAAGTTATGGATTAGGCGAATTTATCATGGATGCAGTCACGAATGGAATTAAAGATATTGTACTCTGTTTAGGAAAAACGGCTGTAGCTGATGGTGGTCTAGGAGCTTTACAAGCTTTGGGAGCCAAAATTTATGATGAGAATGGACAACTGATTCCTGAAGGTGAGAATCCTTTGATCAATGCCTTTCGTATTGATATGGAAGATGTTTATCAACTTTTGGGTGGAAGAACTCGGTTGACCGTTCTATTGAATTATTCAAGTCGTAAATTATCGGATAATGTTGAATATTTGAATGAAGCACAAGAAAGTTTTTTGGAAGATAATTTAGTTTTTATCACTGAAAAAATGAATCAGAAGTATAATTTAGATATACACCCAATGCCTCATTCTGACTCGATTAAGACTTTGGCTGGGGCTTTTGCAATGATTAATGCACGAATTTCTAGGTCATCATTTGAATGGGTAGCAAAGGTTACAGGAATGGAAGAAACAATTCGTTCCGCAAATATTTTAATTACCGCTACCGATAAAATTTCACGTGAAGCAATGCATGATGATATGTTGTATCACTTGAGTCGAATTGCCGGAGCTCAAAAAGTTCCGACATTTGCCTTATGTAATAATTTTGTTGATGACTTTCAAAGCTATGAACAACTTTTTACAGGGATATTTTCAACTCAGATGACAGAGTATGATGATGAAATGACGATGTTTGAGAACTATGAATCTGTTTCAAATCAGTTAGCACGGACATTGATGGCTTTCAAATAATTTTGTAAATTATTGAATAAAATATATGAATGCATTAATCTTACATTAGAAGGTATTCAATAAGCGCATTGGAGGATTGAATTATGGAACAAGACTATAAGAAGATTTTGGTTCCTGTAGATGGATCAAAAGAAGCAGAAATGGCTTTTAAAAAGGCCGTAACAGTTGCACAAATGAACGGTGGACACATCGATGTTTTAACAGTCTTAGATACAAAGCAATTCATCGGTTTACATGGTGGTATGTTGAATGGTGATGTTATCTATCAACTTTCCGAAGATGCGCAAAAGTATCTTACAGAATTAAAAGATGGTGCTGTTAAAGATGGCTTCAAAGAAGAAGACATTGATATCCACGTTCGTTTCGGTGAACCAAAGACAGTTATTTCTCAAGAATTCGTTGAAGAATACAAGAATGACTTGATTATGATTGGTTCAACAGGTATGAATGCTGTAACACGTTTATTAGTTGGTTCAGTTTCTGAATATGTTACAAGAAATGCTAGAACTGATGTTATTATCGTTAGAACAGATATCGATAATAAAAGATTTACTGATAAAAAGAAAAAATAATTTATATTAGGCTGGCGGTTGCCAGCTTTTTTAGTTTGGAGAAAAAGATGAGATGTGAGTGGGCTAATAGCTCTGAAGCAATGCAGGCATACCATGATAATGAGTGGGGCAAACCTAGCCGTGATGAACGCTACTTTTTTGAAATGTTGACACTAGAAGGTGCTCAAGCAGGATTATCTTGGGCGACAATTATTAAACGACGTGAGACTTATCGTCAGGCGTATGATAATTTTGAAATAGACAAAGTGGCATCATATGATCAAGAAAAACGAGATTCAATGTTACAGGATAAAGGTATTATTCGTAATCGCTTGAAAGTCGATTCTTCGATCAGCAATGCTCGTGTAATTCAAGAAATGCATCAAAAAGATGAAAAATTTTCTGATTATATTTGGAATTTTGTTGATAATAAACCAATAATTAATCATTATAGTGATATGAGCGAAATGCCTGCTCAAACTAAATTGTCACAGCAGATCAGTAAAGATTTGAAAAAACGCGGCTTTCGATTTGTGGGGCCAACGATTATCTATTCGTTTTTACAGGCTGTGGGAGTCATTAATGACCATATAGACTCCTGTAATTACAAGTAGAAATTAGTATAATGGTGTTAAGGGGTTCTTTCTTTATATGCCGTCCTCCGCAAAAATCTGATTTGGCTGGAACGTAATGGACACGACTTGGAGCCAATTGAAGTTCAAATTGTCTTCAAGTTCGGTCTTCTCCTCAGCAATAAATTGCTGAGGAGAATCTCACTACTGAGCCAATCAGCTTTTTGCTCCGGACTAGTAAATATTTCTATTTGTTGTTTTTTCTGAGTTATTTGAGGTAAGCAATAAAAAACGTTATCTAGTTGGGAACGAGCGGGAGACGGAATCCTAAACAAACCATACAAGAAAGAACCATTAAAGACGGAGGATGATTATGAATTCTGAGACTATTAGTAAATTAGCCGAAAAGCTTTATGAAGATAGAAAAGATATTGAAGATAAATCACAAAAATTTGACGCACAAGCAGTGTATGACATTTTAGATTCACTTGAGGTTTTAAGAAAACCGATTAAAGAATATTTTGATATGACCGAAGACGATTATTACCAAAATGAATCTGACCACCGTTTAACTTTGCAAAACCCTGATCATAAACTTAGTGAACTACATGATCGAGTACAAGTTAACCATGTCGATGGTTCTTTGGCTGGTCACAAGATCAACTTTACATATAACCATGAAGATCCATATGCAAGTGGTGATTATAAGGTTAAGACCGACATCAATTTGGTCAGTTTTGCATTTACCGTTATCGGAGCAGTTTATGACAATACCATTGTCGCTGATGTTAGAAATTCAGTTTCTAAAGATGCAATCCTTTCAATCGGACTAGCAGCACATGCTGTTGAGGAATGGCAATAATGGAATTAATATCAGTCAATGATTTATCATTGCAACGAGAGGGCTACTTTGCATTTAAGCATGTAGCTTTTTCTTTATCTCAAAATGAGATAGTTGGTATTAGTGGCGAAAATGGTAGTGGTAAAACACAGCTTTTAGAAACAATCGCAAATTATGAACAAGCCGATAGCGGCAAAATTGAATACACTCCTGGCGTCAGAATTGGATATATGCCACAAAATGATCCTCAAATCATTGAACAGACGGTTCGCAAATATCTTGAAGATATCAGACGTCTGTCTAAAGGTTTAGCTGTTCGGAAGGATCAATTGGATGCCATGGTTACTTATATGAAATTGGCACCATATTTAGATAGGACGGTTGATCAACTTTCATTAGGATTAAAACGTCGAGTTAGTTTCTTAGCAGCCGTAGTTGGTCATCCCAATGTTTTGTTGTTAGACGAACCTTTTGCTTTTCAAAGTGATGAGACAATTCAGAACATGTTAAGTATGTTACAGGATTTAAAAGATAATAGTTCGGGAATATTGCTTGCAGGAACTGAGCAGAATGGTGAAATATCTGAAATTTTAGATAATAGTTACCGTTTCGAAAATGGTAGGTTGCATCAACTACAAAGTTTAAAAACTAAAAATAGTCAGTTATTCTTCAGTGTTCACCACAATTCCATCGCTTTAACGCATGACTTGGTCGACTATATGACAAGAAATGCTAATGGGGTAGTAGAAATGAAGGTTCCTTTAGAGCAAAAGGACGCTATTATCGGTAAAATGATTGCCCTCAATTATCAATTTGAGGAGGCACATGATATTGAAAATTAAAGTATTGTTAAAAAATTATTTGCAATTTGTTTTTCAAGACTTTCTATACTTAACATTGTTGTTCTCCATTATTGTTTTTGGATTAACTGCAGATCATCTATTAAGTATTGATTATCATGAGAAATATAGCCTATTATTAATGGGGACATTTTTTTTATCATTATTTACAACGATGAATTTGTATCATAATGATAAAGTTTATAACCATTATTTAAAACAAAAAGTGAACAGCTACTGGTCAGAGGCCATCAGTCAGTTTTTGACGGCATTAATTTTAAATATAATTTCAGGAATATTGATTTTTATATTTAGTTTAATTCTCTGTAAAGATATATTTTTAGATGTTGTTGGAATAGTATCCTTGATTTCTGTAGGATTTTTAGGCAGTTCAATTGCGGCTTTATTCAAAATTCAATGGCAGAAACACTCTAGCTTGGGACAAATTGGAACATTAATCTTTGTTTATTTGGCCTTGTCAGGTAGTGTCGTCAGCATCTTTAAGAATATTGAGGTGATATTTCCACCTCTCTCGAGAATGATTATTAGTTTGCATAGTAATACTTCCATCGTTAAATTGTTACCTTTAGCGGGACAAACTTTTTTATACGCTTTAATATTATTTGTTATTAGTTGGTTTATTTATAAAAAAAATAAGAAAAGTTGAACAAAACTATTGCAATGAGGTATTCTTTTTTGTTTTAATATCCTGATGAAGTGAGGAGGCAAAATTTTATGAGCAATATTTATTTACGTCAATCCACAGTTGACGATTTGCCAAGAATTATTGATATCATCGGTGGCGCCAAAAGAACCCTACGGGACCGTGGCGTTGATCAATGGCAAGTGGGTTATCCCGATGAGAAAATCCTAGAACAAGATATTCAAGAAGATATAAGTTATGTTTTAATACTAGATGGTGAGGTAGTTGGAGTAGCTGCTTTGCAACAAGGTTACGATAAGAATTATCAGGATATGACTTCAGGGTCATGGTCGAAAAATTCAGATGTAACTTATTCCATTATTCACCGAATAGCTGTTGAACCAGGCCATCAAGGACAACATCTTTCAGCCGCTTTGATTCAACAACTATTAACAATCTCACATTACCTAGGTTACAGTGATGTCAGAATTGACACTCACCCTGACAATTTGGTAATGCAACATGTCATTACAAGTAATGGATTCGTTGAAAAAGGAACTATTACGATGGATGAAGATCATGGTATTAGAAAAGCTTATCAAATTCTCTTAAAGTAAGCGTCAAAGGATTATTTTTCATATCTTTGATATATAATTGAGCCATAATGAGACCATCGTGAGATGGTTTTTTTACTATAATTGTTTCCAGAGTATGGGATATTGGAGATCATAAAATTGAAAATCAAAAATATTGCAAGCAGAATGTTGACACCAAAGCCATCAGAATTCATATCAGCACACACTGATATGTTTTTGAAGCGGCTAAAGCCACGTCCTTTCGTTGTTGATTATATAAAGGGCGTTTATGATAATAACGTAAAGCCAAATGTTACTAGTGATACAGTAACGTTGTCCGTACTAACCGACACACATGCTAAAGCAATTGCCAGTGCGTCTTATTACGGTATCAATGGTGCACGTCATATTATTGAAGCTAATAATGTTAGTGATGCTGTCAACTTGGACTTAAATGTCCATCTGGGAGATTTAATTGATGGAAGTGATAAACCTGAGATCAGTCGAGGGCTATTACAATTTGCTGTTGAAAATTATCAAAAGAGCAAGGCACCGTTCTATCTTCTTGAAGGTAATCATGATGAGAATGACAAGTACGATGAACACAAGTTTTTCAGTTCAGCGTCATTTCAACGAGATGATTATGACTCATTAGTAACAAAGTATAATTTTGCACAACCAGATATTTTTAGACTAAATCCAGTATCTAAAGTTGGTTGGTATGACAAGGGCGATATACGAATCGTCTTTATTGATACTAGCGATATTCCTTATATACTTAGTAATGGTTCTAAGAAATATGATTTTAAGAAAGTTCGTGGCGTCAGAGAACAACAGTTAGAAGATTTGGTGAAAATCTTAGAAAATACTATTGATAAACATGTTATTGTAATGGGGCATGCTAATATTGTTAGTCCAAGTGGCCGGAGCGCTTTGAATTTTAATGGTGATTTGGTTCAACAACTATTAGTAAGCTTCAACAACAAAACTTCTGGCCAATTAAAAAATGAATTAACAGGAGATTTTGGAGTAAATTTACGCTATGATTTCTCGTCTACGGGCATTTCTAAGGTAACAACTTATATTTGTGGTCATATGCATTATGAAAAAAACTACAAAGTTTCTGAAATTAATCATATAATATTAAATTGTTCGGCCTTAATGGGTAAGAAACATGGTTTAACAACTGACTATAACAAGAAGTGGGACAGACGTTATAATGAAATCTCAGAATTAGCGGGCTATTTCATTAATATCGACCCGAACAAATTGCGCTTACAAATTTTCGGTTACGGAGCCGCTACAAGATATGTAAGTTTTGAAATATAAGGGAGAATTTTTATGTGTGGAATTGTCGGATTCGTAGATAAAAACATTACAGACAAGAAACCTGTAATTGAGGCTATGATGGATACGATCAAGCATCGTGGTCCAAATAGTTCTGGTGAATTATTGGATGGCGACGCTGCTTTAGGTTTCCGCCGCTTGAGTATTATTGATATTAGTAGTGGTATGCAACCTATTTACAACGAAGATAGATCAAAAGCTGTTATTTTTAACGGTGAAATTTACAATTACAAAGATGTTAGAAAAGATTTGAAAGAAGCAGGACACATCTTTACAACTGATACAGATACTGAAGTTCTTCTACATGGTTTTGAAGAATGGGGTATTGAAGGTTTACTTAAGAAGATTCGTGGAATGTTTGCTTTCGTAATTTATGACTTAAAGACTGGTGACATTACCGGTGCTAGAGATTTCTTTGGTATCAAGCCACTTTACTATTACAACCGTGAAGGTACATTTATTTTTGGTTCAGAAATCAAATCCTTCTTGAAAGAACCAAACTTCAAGAAAGAATTAAACAAAGCTGCTTTGAAGCCATATTTGACTTTCCAATATTCAGCTTTGAACGAAACATTCTTTAAGAACGTCTTCAGAATTCCTGAAGGTCACTACTTTACATATAAGAATGGCAAACTAAGCATCAAGAAGTACTGGGATATGTCCTTCAAAGAGAATAATTTGTCATTTGAAGAAACTGTTAAAAGAATTGACAAATCTATTCGTGAATCAGTTAATGAACACTCTATCAGTGATGTACCAGTAGGTTCATTACTATCTAGTGGTGTTGATTCAAGTTATGTTACAGCTGTTTTGAAACCACAACATACGTACTCAATCGATTTTGATACAAGTACATATGAAGAAGGTACTGCAGCTAAGATGTTGGCTGACAAATTAGGTCTAGAAAACACACGTGGTATCGTTACAAAAGAGGAAGCGGTCAAGTCAATTCCTCTAATTCAATACTATATGGATGAACCAGATTCAAATCCTTCATGTATACCACTTTACTTTTTAACTAAGTTAGCAAGTAAAGATGTAACGGTTATTCTTTCTGGTGAAGGTGCCGATGAATTGTTTGCTGGTTATGCAAATTATGGTTTCCACTCACATTCAAAGGTTATCCGTGTTGTAGCGGAAGATTTGAAACACTTACCAAAAGGTGTTAAGTACAAGTTGGCTCATGGTTTGAAGAAATTACCTAATTTCCCAGGCCGTTTACATTTGTATGAATCAACTGCTAAAGCTGAAGAATTCTTTATTGGACAAGCTAAGATCTTCAATGAAAAAGAAGCCGCTGACTTGGTTAAACCCGAATTTGAGAAGTCACGTTCTGTTAAAGATATCGTTATGAGAAGTTATAGCAAGGTTAGTGGTTATAACGATGAAGTTAAGAAGATGCAATATCTTGATCTTCACCAATTCATGTCAAATGATATCTTGCTTAAAGCCGACCGTATGAGTATGGCTAACTCCATGGAATTACGTGTACCATTCTTGGATAAAGAAGTTGCTAAGGTAGCTGCCGGTATTCCTACTAAGTATCTTTTGAATAGTAAAGATAGTAAGTATGCTTTACGTGTAGCCGCTGAACGTGCTTTACCTAAGGAATGGGCTAAACGTGAGAAACTTGGCTTCCCAGTGCCAATTCGTGACTGGATCAAGACTAAGGAAGTTTACGAACAATTCCGTGATCTATTCAGTGCTGACTTTGCCGCTGAATTCTTCGATCAAGATGCTATTTTGAAGATGCTTGATGGTTGTTACCGTGGTGAAAACGACGATCGCCGTAAAGTTTGGACAATTTACACATTCTTGATTTGGTATAAAGTCTTCTTTATTGATGATGGTAAGAAGCCAGATGTTGATCCTAAAGTTTTAGTAAATTAATATTTGAAAATAAAAATAATGTGATCTAATTATCACAGCAACACGAACAAAAAAGGCCGCAAATTCAGCTTGATGAGTTTGCGGTCTTTCATTTCGATACTCATAAAATTAGTATAATAATTTAAGAAAATAATAAGCCTCTCGGATTTAATATAAATGACGCTCTCGTTGTGCTAAATTGAGTATGGTATAATTTTGTGTGAAATGTGTGTAATTTTAAAAATAGAATTAATATAGTAAGAGGTTGATCCCTATCGAAACTGAATCAGGAAAAAAATTCACGCCCATTCTCTTGGGTAGTGATATGAATGTTTACGGAATGGCACGTGCTTTCCATGAACTCTATGGGGGCACTGTTAAAGCCTATGCCGAAATCCAATTGGCACCAACAAGATATACAAAAATCTTAGATTTGACTCTTTACTCAGGCTTTTCTGAAGACCCTGTTTTCATTGAAAAAATGCGTGAAATTGCTAAAGTTTACCAAAACCATGAAGAACCAGTTGTTTTAATTGGTTGTGGGGATGGTTATGCCGAACTTATTAGTAAACATAAGGAAGAGTTATCCAAGACATTTGTATGCCCTTATGTCGATTATGATTTATTAAAATCATTGAATAATAAAGAGAGTTTCTATCATGTGGCTGATGAACATGGTTTACCTCATCCACTAACAAAAATCATTACAAAAGATATGTATGAGAATAAGAATGATCTTGATGTTCCATTTGATCTCCCAGTGGCTTTGAAGCCAGCAAACAGTGTGGAATGGTTGGATATTCATTTTGAAGGTCGTAAAAAGGCTTTCATAATTCACTCTCAAGAAGAATATATGACTATTGTTGGTAAGATTTATGATAATGGTTATACATCTGATTTGATTCTCCAAGACTTTATTCCTGGGGATGATTCTAACATGCGTGTGCTCAACGCTTATGTTGACCAAGATCACCATGTTAAGATGATGTGTTTAGGCCATCCAATTTTGGAAGATCCTACACCACAATCAATTGGTAATTACGTAGCTATCATTCCTGAGTTCAATCAGGATGTCTATGATCAAGTTCAAAAATTCCTTGAGGATATTGAATTTACAGGCTATGCCAACTTTGATATGAAGTTTGATTCTCGTGATAATACTTTCAAATTCTTTGAAATCAACTTGCGTCAAGGAAGAAGTAGTTTCTTTGTTACGCTCAATGGCTATAATCTTGCTAAATATGTAGTGGAAGATTATATTGAGGGTAGTTTAGAAAACGAACCAACAGTTTATGCCAACAAGAACAAAGCACAACATAAATTGTGGTTAGGTGTACCAGTCAAGGTCTTCAATAAGTATGCAGCTGATAATGATGCTACTAAATATGCTGATGAATTAATCAAGCAAGACCGCGTTGGAACAACTGTTTTCTATAACAAAGACAACTCCTTTAGACGTTGGTTACTTTTGACATACATGTTCCACAATTATGTTAAGAGATTTGACAAATACTTCCAAGAGAATAAAGGACGCGACTTTAAATAACCGAGGGGGCTTAATATATGGATGAATTAAAAGAATACAAAGTTAGAAAAATTGAGTATTCCAAAATTTTAATCTGTGTCGATTCAGATGATTTTGAGTCATCAAAAAATGCCTTTAATTATGCTTGTTCGTTAGCTAAACACTATAACTCCGAGCTAGGTATTGTTTCCGTATTGGAAACAGGTGACTTGAATATTTTTCAATCGCTAGACCCAGAAGTACTAGCAGAACGTCGAGAAGAGATCAAAGAACTTCTTGAAGTTTATGGTCAAAAAGCTAAAGAATATGGCGTTAAAGATGTTCACATGATGGTAACAGAAGGTGGACCCGGAACAGTTATTGTAGATAAGGTTATTCCTAAGTTCCAACCTGACCTAGTAATTGTTGGTGTTGAAAAGAAGAATCGTAACCGTAATACAATCGGTTCACAAGCTTCGAAGATTGTGAATAGCGCTGGCGTTTCTGTTAGTGTTATTAGATAAAAATAGAGAGCGAAGCAAGGGCGGTTAGCTCCCGAGGATTAAGACTACTTTCTCAGTCGGTGACGAAGCACCGGCAGAGAAAGTTGACTTAACCGGAAGGAGTTACCCTTGCGTAGCTCGTTTCCACTATTCATAGTAGAACAATGGTTTATCAGAATAGAAGCAATTTAATCTACTATAAAAAAAGTAGTAAACATCAAAAAAGCTCAATGAAGCAGTTATCAAGAAGGTAACCGTAACATTGAGCTTTTTTAGACGAAAAAAATTATATTTCACGTCATATTTATATTTTTTTTGAAATGATAAAAATGAAAATTATTCTAATAAAAAGTAATTAGTGATATAGTAGTCTTTAAAAATAATAGGCGGTGAACAAATTTGTTAATGAATAAAGTTATCGGTGGTGCAGGGGATTTAATTGATGCTAAACCCGCCGATTATAAAGATAATCTATACTTAGCTGTCAATGGTGCTTGGCAGGAAAAGGCTACGATTCCACCTGACAAATCTCGTACTGGTGGTTTTACGGATCTTGATGAGGGTGTTGAAAAGACTCTTATGAAAGATTTCCATGAATTTGCAAATAATGAAAGTGAAGTTGACGATCCTCGTTTGCTTCAAGCTGTGAAATTATATCGTCTTGCTAATAATGTGGATCATTTAAGCAAGTTCCATCAACAACCAATTTTGAAAGATATGCAACGTATTACTGATTTGAGCAACGTTAAAGATTTAGGGGATAACTTAGCTCAATTATCAAAAGATGGTTTCGCTTTACCAATCGATATTAGTATCGACGCTGATATGAAAGATACAGCCAAAAATGTTGTTTATATCGATGGTGCTGGTTTGATCTTGCCCGATAAGACTTACTATGATGAAAAGAATGAATCGGGTAAACAATTGTTGGCTAAATATGCTGATGTTGCAGGACGTTTGCTCTCAATGATCGGCTACAAGTTGGATGAGGCTAAAGAAATCGTTGAAAAAGCTTTGGAATTCGATAAGTCATTAGTTCCTATCGTTAAGAGTTCTGAGGAATGGGCCGACTATACCAAAGTTTATAACCCAATGGATTTTGACGAATTCGTTACTAAATCTGATGTTTTAGACTTGAAGAGTTTAGTAGTTGATTCAGTTAATGACACACCTAAAAAGGTTATTGTAACTGAACCAAGATACTTGGCAAACTTGAACAAACTTGTTAACGCTGATACTTTTGAGAATATTAAAGCCTGGATGATGGTTAAATTCCTTACTGGTAATGCCTCAATCCTTGATGAAGAATTCCGTCAAGTAATCGGTGAATACAATTTGGCCCTCAGTGGTGCTAAAGAATTAAAGAACAGAACTAAGTATGCTTATAACTTCGCTGCAAGTATTTTCAGTGAAGTAGTTGGTGCATATTACGGTAAGAAGTACTTTGGTGAAAAGGCTAAAGAAGACGTTCGCAGTATGGTTAAGAAAATGATTGCTGTATACGAACAAAGACTTTCTGAAAATACTTGGTTGAGTGAAGATACTAAGAAAAAGGCCGTTGTCAAACTAGATAAGATTGTTATCAAAGTTGGTTACCCAGATAAGATTGATGATTTATACAATAAATTTGAAATCGACGAAAATGATTCCTTGTACGATAATGTTTCTAAAATTAGAAAAGCAATTGCTCAACATAACTTGGATCAATATCATGAACCAGTTGACCGTACAAAATGGTTGATGCCAGGACACATGGTTAATGCATGTTACGATCCATCAAGAAATGACATCACCTTCCCGGCTGCTATTTTGCAAGCTCCATTCTATAGTTTGGACCAAACAAGTAGCCAAAACTTTGGTGGTATCGGTGCCGTTATTGCTCATGAAATTTCACATGCTTTCGATAACAATGGTGCTCAATTTGATGAATACGGTAATATGAATAACTGGTGGACTGATGAAGACTATGCTAAGTTCAAGAAACTTACACAAAGTATGATTGATGAGTTCGAAGGTATTCCATATGCCGGTCACAAGGTTAATGGTAAATTGGTCGTTAGTGAAAACGTCGCTGACGTCGGTGGACTTCGTTGTGCCTTAGAAGCTGCTAAAGGTGAAAGTGACTTTGATGTTAAGGCCTTCTTCATCAACTGGGCCCGCGTTTGGAGAAACAAGTCAACAAAACAGTTGACAGAAATGTTCCTTTCAATTGATGTTCATGCTCCAGCTCCATTACGTGCCAATGTCCAAGCACAAAATATGGATGAATTCTATGATGCTTTCGATGTTACTGAAAAAGATGGTATGTGGTTAGATGCCAATAAACGTGTTAACATCTGGTAAAATTAGAAAATCGTCAAGACAATTTGTCTAAATAAAATACAATTATTGATAAATAGGTATAGGCTGCGGCTTATGCCTATTTTTTATAATTAAAAATATTTTAATGATATCTAATAAGTGCTATAGTGATTACCAAAATCAATTGGTGGGGTGAATGAATTGCTAAATAAAACAATCGTTGGTGGAGCTGGAGATATTTTAGCCCCTAAAGAAACAGATATTAAGGATAATTTGTATTTGGCTATTAATGGTGCTTGGCAGGCTAAGGCTGTTATTCCTAATGATCGTCCTAGTACAGGTGGATTTTACGATTTGATTAAGGGTGTTGAAGAAACACTGATCAAAGATTTTCATGAATTAGTTAAAGATGAAACCAAGATTGATGACAGTGAGTTACTACAAGCTGTTAAACTTTATCAAGTCGCAAACGACACAGAGAAATTACACAAGTATCATCAAAGTCCCATCATGAATGATCTACGTAAGATCGCTAAATTAAATAATCTAGAAGATTTAAGTGATAATTTTGTTGATTTATTGAAGAATAACTTTGTCTTGCCATTACAACTAAGCGTTGATATGGATATGAAGAATACTGTAAAGAACGCGGTTTATCTGACAGGTGCTAATCTTATTTTGCCTGATCAATCTTACTATGCCGACGGTAATGAATCAGGGCAAAAATTATTAGAAAAGTATGCTCAAGTTGTTAACCATCTATTAGCGATGGTTGGCTACAGTCTTGAAGATTCACAAAAGATTGTTAAGCAAGCTTTAGTTTTTGATAAGACATTAGTTCCAATCGTTAAAACACCCGAAGAATGGGCTGATGATATTAAAACTTATAACCCAATGGATTTTGCTGAATTCGTTACTAAGTCATCTAGTTTGGATTTGAAGAAATTGGTTGTCGATTCAGTAGGAGTGGCACCTCAAAAAGTTATTAATCGTGAACCTAGATATTTGGAAAATTTTGATAAGTTGGTTAATGCTGATACATTTGAAAATGTTAAATCATGGATGTTAGTGAGATTCTTATTTGCCAAAGCTAATGATTTGGATGAAGAATTCCGTCAAACAGCTGGCGAATATCAATTGGCCTTGCGTGGTACTAAGGAATTGTTGAGCCGTGATAAATTTGCTTATCATGTGGCTGAAAGGAATCTTGACCAAGTAGTCGGTAGTTACTACGGTAAGAAATACTTTGGTGAAAAAGCTAAAGCTGATGTTCATCAAATGGTCGAAAAGATGATTGGAGTTTATGAACAACGCCTTTCTAACAATGATTGGTTGAGTGAAGATACTAAGAAAAAAGCCGTTTTGAAACTTAAGAAGATGGTTCTAAAAATTGGTTATCCAGACAAAGTTGAAGCTATCTTCAGTAAATTTAAAGTCGATGAAAATGCTTCTTTGTATGACAATTTGGCTCAAATCAATAAGATTAAGAATGAAGATGAATTGAGTAAACTTAATCAGCCAGTTGACCGTGACAAGTGGGTAATGCCTGGACATATGGTTAACGCCTGTTATGATCCGTTGAGAAATGACATTACTTTCCCAGCTGCAATTTTGCAAGCACCATTCTATAGTTTGCAACAAACAAGTAGTGAAAACTTTGGTGGTATCGGTGCTGTTATTGCTCATGAAATCTCTCATGCTTTTGACAATAATGGTGCTCAATTCGATGAGTTAGGAAATATCAATAACTGGTGGAAAAAGGAAGATTATGCAACCTTTAAGAAATTAACTCAAAAAATGATCGATGAATTTAACGGTATTCCTTATATTGGGAAAAAGGTTAATGGAACGTTGATTGTTAGTGAGAATATTGCTGATGTTGGTGGCTTACGTTGTGCGTTGGAGGCTGCTAAGGGTGAAAACGACTATAACGCCAAGGAATTCTTTACAAACTGGGCTCGTGTATGGAGAAGCAAGTCAACAAAGCAATTAGATGAGATGTTGTTAGCTTTGGATGTCCATGCGCCAGCTCCATTACGTGCCAATGTCCAAGCACAAAATATGGATGAATTCTATGATGCTTTCGATGTTACTGAAAAAGATGGCATGTGGTTAGATAAAGCTAAGCGAGTTAATATTTGGTAAAAATTATGTTATAAAGGTCGAGGAGTGAAATTAAAAATTTCATTTGTCGACTTTTTGATTATTAAATTAATTTTAATAATATTAAAATGAGTGCTATAGTATTTACTAAATCAAAACGCGGGGTGAAAGTATGTTAACAAGTAAGATTATGGGTGGAGCCGGAGATTTAACTGACGGTAAAGAGACTAGTTATAAGGATAATTTATACTTAGCCGTTAATGGTGCTTGGCAAGAAAAGGCCGAAGTTCCAGCAGATAAATCTAGCGCCGGTGCCTCAATGGATCTGGATATAAAGATTGAAAAGGAATTAATGGATGACTTTCAACAATTAGCTGAAAATGAGTCTGAGGTTGAAGGAAACGAGTTTTTACAAGCTATCAAATTGTATCGCCTCGCTAAAAACACTGAGTTTTTAAAGAAATTACATGAGAAACCTATTTTGAATGATCTTCAAAGAATTGAGGACTTAACGAGTTTGCAAGATTTGAATCATCAGTTGGCTGATTTTGGAAAAGATAACTTCTTTTTGCCAACTAATATTTGGATTGATGCCGATATGAAGGATACAAAGCACAATGCTGCCTACGTTGATGGGATAGATTTGATTTTGCCTGATAACACTTATTATGCAGAGGACAATCAATCAGGTAAGAAGCTATTGGCTAAATATGCCAAAGTAGCTAATAAACTTTTGACAATGGTAGGTTATTCAGAAGAGTCAGCTAAAGAAGCAGTTGATAAGGCTTTGGCCTTCGACAAGTCCTTAGTTCCAATCGTTAAAACCTCTGAGGAATGGGCTGAGTATTCCAAAATTTATAACCCAATGCCATTTATAGAGTTTGTTACTAAATCTGAAAATATAGATTTGAAACAATTAGTAGTCGGTCAAATCAATGCCACACCAGAAAAAGTAATTATCGTACAACCTAGATTTTTAAAGAATCTCGATAAATTAGTAAACAACGATACCTTTGAAAATTTGAAGGCTTGGATGTTGGTTAGATATTTAGTAGCCAATAGTGAATATCTGGATGAGGATTTCCGACAAGTAACTGGTGAATACGAATTAGCTTTGAGTGGAGCCAAAGAATTACAAAACAGGACTAAATTTGCTTACCATTTGGCTGAAGACAAATTTGATGAAGTTATTGGTATTTATTATGGTAAAAAGTATTTTGGTGAAAAAGCTAAAGCTGATGTTCGTGGCATGGTTGAACGTATGATTGGTATTTATAAACAAAGATTGACCGATAATACCTGGCTCAGTCAAGCAACCAAAGACAAAGCCATTTTGAAATTAAACAAAATCGTGATCAAAGTTGGATATCCTGACAAGATTCAAGAAGTGTTCAAGCAATTAAAGATTGATGAGTCGCAATCCTTATATAACAACATTACGCAAATTGATCGAACTGTTCGTCAAAATGAATTAAATAAATTTAGCAAACCTGTTGATCGTACAGTTTGGTTGATGCCTGGAGAAATGGTCAACGCTTGTTATGATCCTTCAAGAAATGACATCACCTTCCCAGCCGGAATTTTGCAAGCACCATTCTATAGTTTGCAACAAACAACCAGTGAGAACTTCGGTGGAATCGGAGCAACATTTGCCCATGAAATCTCACACGCTTTCGATAATGATGGTGCCAAATTTGATGAGTACGGCAATATGAAGAATTGGTGGACTAAGGAAGATTACGCTAAGTTTGAAAAGTTAACGCAACAGATGATAGATCAATTCAATGACATACCATTCTCTGGAGGCGAGGTTAATGGTAAATTAGTCGTTAGTGAAAATATCGCTGATGTCGGAGGCCTACGTTGTGCAATCGAAGCGGCCAAAATGGATGCCGATTATAGTCCTAAAGAATTCTTCATCACATGGGCTAAATCATGGCGGTTCAAAGCAACACCAGAATATAATGAAAGATTGTTGGCAACAGACGTCCACGCACCACAACCATTACGTGCAAATGTCATGTCACAGGATTTAGATGAATTCTATGATGCATTCGATGTTAAACCAGGAGATGGCATGTGGTTAGATGAAGATAAGAGAATAAATATTTGGTAGAGAGCGAAGCAGGAGCGGTCAGCTCCCGAGGATTAAGACTACTTTCTCAGTCGGCAACGAAGTGCCGGCAGAGAAAGTTGACTTAACCGGAAGGAGTTGCCCCTGCGCAGCTCGTTTCAATAGAGAGCGAAGCAGGCCCGTTTAGATTCTGAGCATTTGCAGGACTTTGCGAATTGGCTGCGTAGCAGACAGTTCGTGAAGTCAGGCAAAGCACAGGAATCTGGCCTGCGTAGCTCGTTTTCACTATAAAGCATAGAACCATAGTTATTTAAAACAGAACATCCAACCAACTAAGAAAAAGAACGATAAAACAAATAAAAGTTTTATCGTTTTTTTTATATTCAAGAGCAAAAATTCGCACACTCAAGATATAACTTTCCAACCAATCTAACAGAGATCTATCTTAAAGGTAACAAATACGGAGGTAGGGAAAATGAGTCATAAACAAGATTGGTTATCAGTCGTTCTAATTATTTTGTTAGTACCAGTTACGATTTTAATAGTTGATGCAATATATCCGATTGTGAAGTTTGATCAAAAATATGCACAAATAATTTTGGATGCATTACTTATCTTGATTGCGGTGACCTGCAATCTTAAATTCTGGAAATTAAAAGTTACATTCTTCAATACAGACCATATTCTCAAACAAGTTTTGAATATGATTCCATTATTAGTATTTATGTTATTTTTTGGAAAATTCAATAATTTAGGATTTCCCAAAGCAGGGTGGAGTGTATTTCTGACCGTGTTGTTAATTGGAATTGGTGAAGAATATGTCTATCGTGGTTTGTTGATGGCACAACTAGAAAAAATTTTACATTCGAAGCCATTCTTAGTGATCCTGATAAGTTCAGTTAGTTTTGGATTGATTCATATTGGAAATATGTTCAATGTAACCAATAAATGGGTCGTAGTAGCTCAAATGATAGTGGCAGCCGCTTCAGGAATGTTGTACGGAGTGCTTTACAATCAGACACATAACTTGTCATTAGCAATTATGTTCCATATCTTTGATGATTTACCAATGCTCTTTTCAAAAAGTACAGCAACGGCTGAATCCTTATTTCCAAAACAACAGCTTGTCCAGTTTCTCTTGATAACATTAGTGATCTTTGCTATTTGTTCTTTAATTGCATTCCTACAATTGAAACTAAATAATCTTCATTTTAAAAAACATAGTGAGATTAAGATTTAATAATCTTTTTCTATAAAATAATTTGTAGATTTTTACCTTAAAGATGTATTCGCTTTCCACTATAATAGATGTATTAAGAAAGGTGAGAGCGTATGGCATATATCGAAGTGAGGAATGAATCGAAAAAGTACCAAATGGGAGAAACAACGATTGTCGCCAATGACAAATTGACGTTTGATGTCGATAAAGGTAAATTGACAGTCATTCTGGGACCTAGTGGTGCTGGTAAATCGACTGTTTTAAATATTTTAGGTGGAATGGATACACCAACCGATGGTCAAGTTGTTATCGATGGTACGGATATTGCAAAGTTTTCCGAACGTGAGTTAACTACCTATCGTCGTAACGATGTTGGCTTTATTTTTCAGTTTTACAATTTGATTCCTAATTTAACAACAAAAGAGAATGTTGAACTGGCTTCGGCAATTGTTAAAGATGCTCTAGATGCGACCGATACTTTGAAAGCTGTTGGTTTGGGTAATCGAATCGATAATTTTCCTTCTCAATTATCTGGTGGGGAACAGCAGCGTGTTGCGATAGCCCGTGCTTTAGCCAAGAATCCCAAGTTACTGTTATGTGATGAACCAACCGGAGCTTTGGATTATGAGACAGGTAAGCAAGTTTTGACGCTCTTACAGGATGCTAGTCATAAGAACAATAAAACAGTAATCGTCATTACCCACAATTCAGCATTGGCCAAGATGGCTGATCGCGTGATTCGGATTCATGATGCAAAAGTTCAATCAGTTGAAGATAATCAGACACCGACACCAGTGAAAGATATTGAGTGGTAAATCATGAAACCTTTAACGAAAAATATGATGCGCAGTATCAACAAAGCCAAAGGACGATTTATTGCGATTATCCTAATCATTATGCTAGGTGTATTGATCTTTGTCGGTGTCAAAGCAACAGGACCTAGTTTGAATGATTCATTGAATAAAACGGTTGCCGATAAGAATTTGTCAGATGTACAAGTCTTGTCGACGACTGGTTTTGGAAAAAAGGATATCCAGTTGGCTGAAAAGGTTGCGGGAGCTAAGGCTGAAACAACTAAATTCAAATATGTCATGGGTGGCAAATCTAAAGTTGCGATTGCCCTGTATGGCTATGATAAAAATGCTAAACAGAATCAATTGATCATTCGAAATGGACGCTTGCCTAAAAATGATCATGAGATTGTTTTAGATAAGAATGCTCGTAATAAATATGATTATAAAATAGGCGATACTTTTAAATTTTCTAAAAGTGCCGATTTGAAGCAACGTTCTTATAAAATTGTTGGTTTCGTCGATTCGCCACAGTATATTGATAATCAGTCCCGTGGTGTAACTAATATTGCTGATGGACAGGTCAGTTTGTTTGCCTACATTCCTAAGAGTCAAATGAACCTTTCAACAGCTACTTTGTTGAATATTCATTTCAATTCTTTAAAGGATAAGAATACTTTTAGTAGTAGCTATAAAGATGCTGTGGACAAAAAGGTTAAGGCTTTAAAACGTGAATTCAAGTCACGCCCTCAGCAAAGAACAAAAGAAGTAGCTGGGAGTTATCTAGCCACTTTGAATCAACAACAAACAGCTCTAGATCAATTAAAAGCAGTTAATTCTACAGCAGCAGCTGTACAACAACAGAAATTAGATGCTGCTAAAAAGAAGATTATGAAACAATCCAAGACGACGTATACTTGGCAGACTCGCCAGGATTTGACTGGATTTTCAGCTTATGGTGAAAGTTCTGATCGAATCGCGGCCATTGCCAATGTCTTCCCAGTCTTCTTTTTCCTAATTGCGGCTTTGATTACTTTCACAACAATCACAAGAATGGTTGAAGAAGCACGTGGAGAAATTGGTACCTTCAAGGCTTTAGGATACAGTAAATGGGCGATTGCTCGAAACTATATTTATTATGCTTTGTCGGCTGGTCTAATTGGAGCAGTATTAGGTGCTGTGATTGGAACGGAGACCTTGCCTCGAATTGTATTGTCGATGTATAAACAGTACATTGCTTTAGATTGGGTCATCGGTTCAACTTGGCAAACGTTATTGATTGCCTTAATTTTCTCCCTACTAGCGACTGTCGGTGCTGCCGTTATTGTGGTTAGAAGAGAATTGGATGAAGGTCCAGCTTCGTTGATGTTACCTAAATCTCCTAAGTCGGCTAAAAAGATTTTATTGGAAAGAATCAAACCACTTTGGAATCATTTAAGTTTCAATCGAAAAGTTAGTTATCGGAATCTTTTCCGTTTCAAATCCAGAATGTTTATGACTATTATCGGAATTGCTGGCGGAACGGCTTTGATCTTAACTGGCTTTGGAATTCAGAATTCAATTACAGCCAGTGGTAACTTGCAGTATAAGAATATTTTCAGTTATCAAGCAGTTGTAAAAATGAACGAGGATGCTAATTATAGTAAAGTCGATAAAATTTTGAATCAAGATAAAACTTATCAGAATGACACTAAGATCAATTCTACAACGGCTAAATTGAAAGCTGGAGAAAAACAAGTCAATGACGTTAACGTCTATACACCACAGTCTGTGAAAAACTTTAAGAAGTACGTTCATTTGACTGCTAATTTAGATAAAAATAAAGTCATATTGACTAAGAAAACGGCCAAACTTCTTAACGTTCAGAAGGGTGATCAAATTCATGTAACAATGACCAATGGTAAGAAGCTCAATTTGAAAGTTGGTGCTATTACCGAGAATTATGTCGGTCACTTCTTATATTTGAGTCCACAAATTTATCAAGATAAAATTGGTACTTTGAAACCTAATACCTTGTTGCTTGGTTTGAAGAAGCAGACTAGTGCACAAAGAAAACATTTGGCTAATCAATTGCTAGATTCTAAAGAGGTAATGGGAACTAGTTATACGCATGATGTCTTTGATACGGTTTCTAAGATGTCGAGTCTATTACGTCCAATTATTTTAATTCTGATTCTCCTATCAGGAATATTGTCATTTGTTGTACTTTATAACTTAACGAATATCAATGTTTCAGAACGAATCAGAGAACTTTCTACTATTAAAGTTTTAGGGTTCTATAATAATGAAGTTACAATGTATGTTGTTCGGGAAAATATAATTTTAACGATAGTTGGTATTATTATTGGATATGGAGTGGGTAATTTATTGACCGCTTATATCTTGAATCAAGCCGCGACAGAACAGGTTATTTTCCCATTAACGATTCACTGGTTCGGTTATATCGTCGCCACATTGTTGATGATAATTTTCACAGCAATTGTTATGCTAGTTACACATCGGAAATTAAAACACATCGATATGATCGGTGCATTGAAATCTAATGAATGATTGAAGGTAAATTTATGTCTTTAGAAAATGATAAAGTTCTCGTTATTGGGGGAACTTCGGGGTTTGGTAAAGAAGTAGCTATCATGGCTCAACATAAGGACGCTGACGTATATGTCATTGGCCGTGATCAGGAACGTGTAAATCAGTTACGTTATGAAGAGAATATTCAAGGTAGTTCGTTAGATGCACAAGATGAAAGACAGTTGAAACGATTCTTTGAAAAGTATGGTTCCTTTGATCATGTGGTATCTATGTTAGGTGGCGCTATGAGTGGTGGTTTTCTAGATAGTTCAGTTGCCACTATTAAAAAGGCAATTGATGATAAATTTTTTGCCAACTTGCAACTGGTGCAAATTGTTAGTAAACATTTGAATAAGAATGGTTCAATCATTTTAACTTCAGGTTCAGGTGGTCATCCTTACGATGCCTCAGGTGCCATTGTGGGAAATCAGGCTATTAATACGATGGTTGACGGTTTAGCAGTAGAAATGGCTCCAGAATACCGAGTGAATGCTGTGTCACCAACTTGGACACCAACAGGTTTGTGGCGGGATTTGAGTTCAAAACAACTCGCTAAGCAAAAGCATAGTTTTGAAGAGGCAGTACCGTTGAATCGTGTCGCTACGGTTGAAGAAGTGGCTTCAGCATATATTTACCTAATGGAAAATGATTTTATTACGGGTCAGATTCTAAGAGTCGATGGTGGAGTTGATTTGTAGAAGATGTTATACTTGAAGTCAACTTTAAGCAGAAGGTGAAATAATGCCAGTAAATGAAGTAGAAGAGACAGCTAAATATCGGATCAGTGACTTTGCCAAAATGGTAGGATTGAACAGTCCTACGTTGCGTTACTATGAAAAGGAAGGCCTGATTAACCCTCATCGAACTGATAGTGGCATTCGTTACTATACCGATCAGGATATTCGCTGGGTCAACTTTCTTTTACATCTCAAAAGTACCGGGATGTCAATTGAACAATTAAAACGTTACGTTACATTACGTGCGCAAGGTGATTCAACCATCAATCAACGAATCGAATTGCTAGAAGAAGTTCGTCGTAATTTTGAAGTCGAATATCAAAGACTACAAGATGGCTGGACGATTCTCAATGATAAGTTAGATTGGTACAAAGGCAAGGAAGGCGGCCACATCGAAGATAGTGAAAGCTTTTCTGAGTATTTACAGAATTTGAATCATGGTTATTTAGAAGATAGATAATATTTTTTATTGTTTGCTTCAAATTTAAAGCAGCGTCCATTTAGAATAAACGTATGATTACGTTTCTAAATGGATGCTGCTATTTTTTTCTTTATAGTATCAATATATTTAAATTTCATTTATTATTTATAGCAATAAAGAATATTTATTACCTATAGTAATGAATTAAGAATGAATTTCCGTTAGTATATATACTATAAATATATTTTTAGGGTGGATTTTATGGGTGAAATTAATGAATCAGCAGTAAGTATTACTGACGATAATGAACCAAAACTAACTGATGAGGAATTGGAACGGGCAAAAACATTATCAAAACAACTAACAGTTGATAATCAAACTTCAGTTCTCGACTATGGGAAAGATGTTGAAGATAAATTGAGTTCTTTTTCAGACGGAGTATTGGTAAAGGTTCAAAATAAGGACTTAGGTGAAATTGGTGATAGTTTGCGGGAATTAGTTACTAATTTGAATGAAACCGATCCTGATAAATTAGGATTAACTAATCAATCTAAAATTATGCGTTTCTTTAATCGTGTTAAATCATCTATCTTTGAAATGACGGCTAAGTATCAGCAAGTTAGTGTTCAGATTGATCGATCAGCAGCGCAGTTGAAGACCCAAGAAGAATCTTTGATCAATGACAACAAAACGCTGGATGAAATGTATAAGGCTAATTTTGATTATTACCAATCCTTAAATGTTTTAATTGCTGGCGGAAAAATCAGATTAAAGGAATTAGGCCAAGAAATTGCTGATGCGCAAACTAATACTAGTGCTAGCGATCAAATGGGTGTTCAACGTATTCAGGATTTGATGGCAATGCAAAGTAGATTAGATAAGCGAGTTAACGACCTAGCTTTGACACGTCAAATCTCTATTCAACAGGCTCCACAAATTCGTCTAATTCAAAATACTAATGAAGTTTTGGCTGAAAAGATTCAATCATCTATTAATACTGCTATTCCACTTTGGAAAAACCAAGTTACGATTGCGTTAACTCTATTGCGTCAAAAAGATGCCGTGTCTACACAGATGGCAATTACAGATGCAACGAATGACTTATTGAAGAAAAATAGTGCAATGTTAAAACAATCAACGATTGATACTGCCAAGGCCAGTGAACGTGGTGTAGTCGATATTGATACTTTGAAGGAAACTCAAAACAATTTGATTGGTGCCGTGGAAGAAACAATTAAGATTCAGCAAGATGGTAGTGCTAAACGTAGAGATGTTGAAAACCAATTAAGACAAATGGAAACTGATTTACAAGTGAAGTTAAGTGGTAAGTCAAAAGAAGATCCTAAAGACGTAACACCAGGGGATACTAAATAAAAAGGATAGAGTCACTATCATGTTAGATTGTGGCCTTTTTTCTATATCAAGTTAGTGGGATTAAATAATGACATTAAAAATGAAAAGTGCAGTATTTGATAAATCAGTTCGAATTTGGTTTGAACTGTATTTTGTCTTGGTTGTTATAGGGACATTATTAATAAATAGATTGCCATTATTATTAGATAATCGGAATCCACTCTATTTATTCTTTTGGTTTGTGGCCATGGTGATTGGCTGTTTGAAGGCCATTAGAGTTAAATTGGCCGTAGATTCAGAATATAGGGCTGTAGAAATAGTCGAAACCCGTAGAGGGATAAATCTTTATTTAAGAAATTATTGGCGACCTATTTATGTGCCGTTTAAATGGCTCAAAATTAAACAATCCGATGAGAATAATGATTTTATCCTAAGTTACGATAAGGCTATTCAATTTAGATTTGGCAAAGCATTATTGGTATCAGGTAATCAGGTTGAATTCAGCGAGAAATACTTTGTCTTTGAAGAAATGTCAGATATCTTTGATGTTATCGCTAACCTGCAAAAAGATCCTAATGTTGTCATTGATTATGATAAATTGAATCCGGTTGAAAAAAATGTGACTAAGGATAAGTGGAGAACGGCTAAATTCTTTCCTTGGATTCTTCTAGGGACTAGTTTAGTAAGTGTCATTTTGACGGCAATTATCAGTGATGAATTCTTTTCACCCAGTCCGTATACGCTTCAAATGGAGACCAGTTTAAATTCACCTAACTATCATAGAATTTATGATTATTCCAAAGGTATGACTATTTCGACTAATTTCTACAAATTCAAAATTCTGCATGCGTACAAGGTTCAAGAAGCAGATACTGATGATGATTATATTGTGTTGAATATTAATGCAAAAACGGCCTCGGAATATGCGACGATAAGTGACGGTAATTTTATGTCCTTTGATAATTGGAGTATGAAAGCTGAAAAAGATTCTAATGAAATAGACGATGCAAATAATAATGAGGATCTCGTTATTAAGACTCACGGGCGGAAAAAAGGTGTTATTAATATGCTTCGAAGTGGCTGGGATGGCTCCGAAGGAAATGATAACTATACCTTTAACGTCGCTTTGAAAAAAGCGTCAGGACGGACAGATATTGTTTATGCCGGATTCCAGGCCATCTTGAGTAAGAGTAAGCATGAAGATACTTCCTTTGTACTAAAAATAAATCCTAACGACTTGGAGAAAATATAATGAGACGTAAAATGTTAATTACTTTGTTATTAGGACTTTTATTTTTGGGATTCAATAGCACTAATGTCGTAGCAGTTAAGCAGCCAATAATTGATAGAAATTATAATGGCAAGACTGTGGAGTTTGATCAGGAAGATCTACATTATGAGATTTTAGGGTACAAAGTTCTAAGCAATCCTTTACCACCTTCATCAGATGGAGATTATAACGGATTGGAAAGGTATCTCGTATGTACTGTCAAAATAACTAATGAATCATCTGGCAAAGAGGCCTCGGCCGAAGAAGTCATTGCCTATGACTTTATGGGATGGTCCGGTCCTAATACCTTGTATGCCGTAAGAAAACCAGCACATTATGAAAATCCAGAGGGGACCGTAACTTTGGAAACAGATTCTGATTCACATAATAACTCGGATACACTTAAAGTGAGTCCAGGATCCTCTAAGACATTATCGTTTTTCTATATTGTTTATCCAGATGATAATTTAAATATTACGGTTACCGGATTGAGTGGAACTATTGAGAATATTTCGCTTAAAAGAACGAATTCAAATAATGGAATCGTTGCAGACTAGGAGTAAAAAATGATACAAAAAAAATCTAATCCAATTTTTAAGGTTTTAATATGGATTGCATTCATTGTTTCTTTGACGGCAATTTTTTTTACTGAAGATAGTGATATGCAAATGCTTTTATTAATGGTCTTGCCACCGTTAAGTTATTCGGCGTTTTTCTCAATTAGACTTAGCTGGTTATTATTAGGTCCAGTAACAGATTTAGTATTCTATACAGCTTTGAAGAATATGTTTTTAAAAGAAATTGCTAATCAGCGTTTAGGTACTTTCTTATTAATAGTTTCTATTGGCATGTTGGCACTTTATGCTTTATCCGAGGTAGGCTTATTCATTGACCGATCTAAAGCAACAAAGCCTTACTTTAAAGAGATTACAGAAGCTAAACTTCAAACAGGTCCTTTGGTTTTTAATGAGATTGCGCTTCATGATTCTAAAATGACTGAATCAGAGCAAGAATTCTTTCGTTCAGAGATGAAAAAATATCATAAAAACTATGAGTATCTATGCGACGTCGATTCAGAGATAAAGTTAATGTTACCGACTTATTCAGAAGATATGAAAGTTATGGATGGAATCTTCCGAGAATTACTGAACGCACCAGTACAATTACTATCGGCTTCAGATTTTCTTTATCAAGATTTGCCAGACTATGTAAGCCTAGTTCAAGCAACAGAGAATGTTTTAGATAATGTGGTTAAAAGTGACGATGATAAAAAAGTTTTGGCCGATGTTCCAGATAAGATTGCATTAATATCCCAGAATCTACAGAAGGATTTTGAGAAAGTGACTGATAGTGAACGAGAAGCTCTGAAAAAGCAGCTAAAACAAGTTCAAACTATTAGAGATAGGAATAAGTAATGGCGATATTACGTATAACCAAGGCCAAGTTTGATAGATATATGCAGGCCTGGTTCTTGCAGTATCTCCTTTGGGCAGTAATAGGTACTGTGATTATTAACCTTTTACCATATTTCAAAAAAATTACATGGTTGAATATTTTCTTTTGGATAGTACTTTTGGTAATTGGAGTTGTTCAAGCTCTCAAAGCAAAGAAATTAGTCGATCAAGAATACAAGATTGCTGAATTATCTGAAACCAGAAAAGGGATTAATTTATATCTAAGCAATAATTTCTTTGAACCTATATACATTCCCTTTGAATGGTTAGCTGTTACAAAATCGGATTTGAAACAGGAATTTACTTTTAAATATAGTAAATCTATTAATTTCGGATTTCGTGGACGAGTACAGGTTTTTCCTAAGAATAAAATTAAATTGGATGATAAGTATCTTGATCCAACCGAATTAGAGAATTTCGTTGAGATTATTGGAAAAGTACAAAAAGATACTAATTTCAATATTAACGGTTTGGATTTGTATGAACCCCAAGAGCAATATAATACTGGGAAATGGAATTTCTGGAAAAATGGGCAAGTATTTTCTTGGATAATTTTATTATTGACGATTCCTACTGTGCTTTTTACGACGGTGGTAGAAAATAATATGCACTACGTTCCCTCTAAGCAATCTACCAAAAAGAAGACTGATGTAATTAATTATCATGCAATGTATAATTACAGTCCTAAAATGACAATTAAAACTGATTTTTGGAAGTTTAAAATTGAACATGCTTACTTGGTTAAGAACAGCCAAACAGACGGGGATTTCGTAGTTTTGAATATTCATCCCAAACTGATTACTAATAAGGATTATGTTGATTTTTATGCGGGCATGTTTGAGTCCTACAGTATGTGGACTTTAGACAAGGAACAAAATTATGAAAGTATTGATTCAGCGGATAACAATCCTACCTTTGTTGCGGATGTTAATGGGAATAAAGAACGAATTATTAATATTTTGAGAGAGGGCTGGGGAATTGATAATAGTTATAATCCCAAGAGTTTTAATATAGTCCTTAAATTAGCCAAGGGAAATCATACCGATATTCTTTATCAAGCTTATAGTGATAAAAGAACAAAAGATGACGATAATGACTTTGTTCTTTCAATAAACAAAAAGGATCTGGAGACAATTAAATGAAACGGAAAATATGGATCGTAGTTTTTATCGGTTTACTCTTTATTGGTTTGAAATCAACTAATGCCCAAGCAAAAGTTGAAAATAAAAACTTTACAGGTGAACCGATTACTTTTTACCAAGAGGGATTACGCTATAAATTACTTGATTATAAAATTATAGATGATCCACTTCCTACCATGAACGCTCAAGATACAGAAGGTGTCGAAAGATATATTGCTTTTAAGATTGATGTAAAAAATATGGAATCGGATGATGATTCAGATGATCCAGGGGAGCTTGTCACTTATAGTGACTTTTCGTGTCTGACTGGTCCGAATAAAGTTATAGCTGAAACACAGCCTTTGGATTATTATGATTTAGATTCTTGGGGCGAGACGCTTGTGCAAGGTGGCAAAGAACAAAGATTGAAGCCAGGGGAGGAAAGAACTTTTAAGATATTCTTCGTCATTTATCCAGGTGATCCGATTAAATTGGAAATAGGTGGGTCTTATCAAGATAACAGTTCAGTCATTTCCGTTGAGGATAATGTTTCTAGTAATGGGGTAACTAGTAAGGTGAATAGCGATGATAAGTAGAGAGTCGGATCGATTTTTGAAGTTACTTTTTAAGGGCTTAATTGTCGCCTTAATAGTAATGGTATATTTCTTAGGGAATGGTTATTTTAGTGCAATCATTTTATTGATTCTACCAAGTTTAGCTTTCTCAGCATTCTTTTCAATCCGTCGTAGTTGGTTGTTGTATGGTCCATTGGTAGATTTATTTTGTTTGTGGAGAAACAGGTTTGATCTGCCGGGGACTCAGTATAGCGAATTCTATCACTATGCTCCTCTAACTTTGTTCATTATTTTGATAATAGGAATAATTGTTGAGTTAGTAATGTATGTTCATAGTGTTAATCAAAGTAAAAATTACTTTAAAGAGATTTCTGAAGCTAAAGTTCAAAAAGAAGCTTTGATGTTTAATGAATCAGCATTAAAAGACTCAGGGATGACGGAAGCGGAACAAGACTTTTTCCGGTCAGAAATGCGTAAACATCATGCTAAATATGAATATTTGTGCGATATACCTAATAAAGTGAAATTGACTATTCCTAACTATAAAAAAGATATGACCATTATGAATGGAATATTTAATGAATTATTAAATGCACCAGAACAATTATTAGCGGCTTCTGATTTCCTATATCAAGATCTGCCTGATTATTTGAATATAGTCAAAGGTCTCGTTAACCTTTCAGATAATGTGGTCAAAGATAAAGAGGATGAAACAGTTATTGAAAAAGCTGAAGTGGAATTGCAGAAACTTTCTGGCAACTTGGAACCGGACTTTAAAAAGGTGACGGATAATGAACGAAAAGAATTGGTCAAAAGTCTAGAACAGGCTAAGAGTGTTAGAGAAAGGGTTAATGAGGGGAAAGATTAATATTTCATCAAATCTTTTTTGTATTTACAATAGTTATTCTTACGGGAATATTATTTATTCTTCAAATCTATTTGGTCAGAAGACGGCAAAAGAATCATTAAAAGTCTTAAGAACAAGATAAATCTTGTTTTTAAGACTTTTTTTGTTTTTCTCTTGACTTAAAGTTAACTTCAAGTTGTTTAATGTACTTATCAACTTGATACGAGGAGGAATTGATTATGGCAAAGAAACAAACTGCTGGACGTGACATGTTGGGAGATTTTGCCCCACAATTTGCAGCATTGAATGACGATGTATTATTCGGAGAAGTTTGGAGTAAAGAAAATGAACTTTCTGCCCATGATCGTTCATTAATTACTATTGCAAGTATTATTTCTGCCGGAAATATTGAACAGTTAGATGCACATTTAAAAATTGGTAAGAAAAATGGTATTACAAAAGATGAAATTGTTGCCGAAATCACTCACTTAGCATTTTATGCTGGATGGCCAAAGGCTTGGAGTGCTTTCAATCGTGCAAAAGAAATTTGGAAGGAAGATTAATTATGGCAAAAAATGAAGAATTAAAGACAGATGGAGTTTTTCCTGTTGGAGATAAAAATGAAGCTTATGCTAAATACTTTATTGGTCAAAGTTATTTGAACAGTTTAGTAAAACCAGAAGATAATATTGATTTTGGAGTTGGAAATGTAACTTTTGAACCAGGTTGTCGTAATGATTGGCATATTCATCATGATGGTTTCCAAATTTTACTTGTTACTGGTGGCGAAGGTTGGTACCAAGAATGGGGCAAGCCTGCTCAACTATTAAAACAAGGTGACGTCGTTGTTATTAAGGAAGGCGTTAAGCATTGGCATGGTGCAACTAAGGATAGTTGGTTTAGTCATGTTGCTATTACTAAAGGAAAGTCAGAATGGCTTGAAAAGGTTACTGACGAAGAATATAACAAATTGTAAAACTTAAAATGATTGATTGAAAAAGAGGACTGAAAACAGTCCTCTTTTTTTACACATAATTTACATTAAATAGATTATATATATACATAATTCCAACATACTATAGCTAATGACTTATATGGAGGGTTAAATATGTCTACATTATTAACAAATGTTTGTAAACAATACGATCAAGGAAAGACGGTTCTAAAGAATGTTACCGCCGAAATTGAAACGGGTGAATTCTTCGTAATCGTTGGACCATCTGGTTGTGGTAAGAGTACTTTATTACGTATGATTGCCGGACTAACTCAAATTAGTGACGGTGAGATCAGTATTGATGGTCAAGTAGTAAACAACTTACCACCCAAGGATCGTAACTTAACAATGGTTTTCCAAAGTTACGCTTTGTTCCCATTTTTAAGCGTTTGGGATAATGTTGCTTTTGGTTTAAAAGCTAGAAAGCATGACCAATCTGAGGTTGAAGAACGTGTTAACAATGCTTTGAAGATGGTTAACTTGGAAGATTTGAAAGATAGAAAACCTCGTGAATTATCTGGTGGTCAAAGACAACGTGTGGCTCTAGCTCGTGCCGTAGCCAGCGATGCTAAGATCTGTTTGATGGATGAACCATTATCAAACTTGGATGCTCAATTAAGAATTAAGATGCGTCAAGAAATTTATGCTCTACAAAGAAAATTAGGTATTACTTTAATCTATGTTACTCATGATCAAGTTGAAGCAATGACAATGGCTGATCATATTATGGTTTTACATGATTCAAAAGTTCAACAAATCGGTACACCGGCTGAAATCTACAAGACACCAGCTAATGAGTTTGTTGCTGGATTCTTCGGAGTTCCACCAATCAATATTCTTTATGCAACAAAGATTTCAGACAAGGCTATCCGAGTTAATAATGATTTCCAAGTAGATCTTGATCAACCAGTTACTGAAAAGGAATTAAAGGTTGGTATCAGACCAAATGAATTAATTGTTGAAAAGGCTGACGAATTATCTGCTAACGCAACAGTGCAAAACGTGGAATTCTTAGGGGACGAAAAGATCGTTTATGCAACATTCAGTAATGGTAATGAAGTATCAGCTATTGTTCCAAGTAATGCTCATTTCGATATGTTTGAAAATATCAAAATTACCTCAACAAATAATGTCTTATTATTTAATCAAGATGGAATCAATATAACTGCAAATGAGGAGGATCTAATCAATGCTTAAGACTTCAGCAACTGATGTCATACCTGAAAAGAAAGTTGAAGCAAAACAAAAGAGTAAATTCAAATTAACTGCTAATGATAAATACTATGCTTCCATTTTCGCTGGTCCATCATTATTTCTTTTAGGTCTTTTCGTTTTTTATCCAATGTTTAGAACTCTTTATATCAGTTTGTTCTTAACTAATACTTTCGGTGACACAACACTCTTTGTAGGTTTAGAAAATTATGTAAAACTAATTTCTTCACCAGATTTTGTTTCTAGTATGTGGGTAACACTAGTCTATGTTGTCGGAGTAACGTTCTTTACGATTGCCATGGGTCTATTATTAGCCAATTTGGCTAGTCAAAAGTTACCAGGAATCGCTATTTTTAGAACACTTTATTCAGTGACAATGGGAGTTTCTGTTTCAGTTGCGGCTATTTTCTGGCTATTCATTTTTAATCCATCTGCAGGATTCTTCACTTTGTTAACTAAGATGTTGAATCTCCCAACAATCAATTGGTTGGCTAATCCAACTAATGCGATGTGGGCAATTATTATTACAACAGTTTGGATGCATTTAGGCTTTGTTTTCTTAGTTTTTCTTGGTGCTATTGAATCAGTACCAACAACACTTTATGAAGCAGCTGATGTTGAAGGGGTTTCTAAACATTACCAATTTTTCCACATTACTTTGCCAATGATTTCTCCAACATTATTCTTTATTTCTACAATTACGATTATTGGTTCATTTAAGAGTTTTGGTTTGATTGATCTTATCACTAAGGGTGGTCCAACCAATGCAACTAACATGCTGGTTTACCGTATTTATAATGATGCTTTCTTTGGCGGAAACTATGCTAAATCAAGTGCAGAAGCAATTATCTTAACTGTAATTATTGCCTTCTTTACTTACTTGCAATTCAAATTCCTAGAAAAGAAGGTAAATTACTAATGGCCAATATTGATGAACGTAACGTTTTGAAAAATATTTTTAGTTATTTTCTTTTAATTCTATTGGCTGTAGTTATCTTAGTACCATTCTTCATTGGTATTTGGACAAGTTTCTTGCCAACAGCTGATATTTTAAAAGGTAATTATTTCAGCACTAATATTTCACTTACTAACTATATCGATGCTTTTACGAATACACCAATTCTACGTTACCTAGGTAATACCATTGTTGTGGCAACAATTACGATGTTTGCTCATTTACTTTTCTGTTCAATGAGCGCCTATGCCTTTGTTTTCTTAGATTTCAAATATAAAAAATTCTTCTTTGCTCTATTTATGATTACAATGATGCTACCATCTGAGGCTGCTATTATTCCTAATTTCCAAACAGTAAAGGCCTTAGGATTATTGGATCATTATTCAGCAATGATTGTTCCATCTTTAACATCAGCTTTCGGTACATTCATGTTGCGTCAATCTTTCATGCAAACTCCTAAAGAATTGAAAGAAGCTGCTGATATTGAAGGCTTGAATCATTTCCAAATTTTCTGGAAAGTCGTTCTACCATATAACCGTATCAGTTTGATCACATTAGGTGCTTACAGTTTTCTAGGTGCTTGGAATTCATATCTATGGCCAATTTTGGTTACATTCAGTAACAATTCACGTGTAATTCAAAATGGTTTGAAACAATTACAATCAGAAGAAACATTTAACAACTGGGGAATGATTCAAGCCAGTGCCGCAATTATTGTTATTCCAACAATTCTTGTTCTATTCATTGGACAACATTACTTCAAGTCAGGATTGAATGAAGGAGCTGTCAAATAATGTCGAAATATAAAAAACTAGTTCTGCCCTTGATTTTAGTCTTGGCAGTTGCCGTAGTAGCAATGTTTGGAAAAACATTGTCGACTAAGTCGGCAGCAGTAAAGGATAATCGTACAGAAGTTGTCTTTTGGCATGAAATGGGTGGTCCTGCTGAAAAATCATTAATGAAAATTGTTGATGGTTTTAATAAATCACAAACTAAGTATCGTGTTGTTCCTAAGTATCAAGGTTCATATGATGCTGCAATTCAAAAGATTCTTCAAACTCATGGTACTGGAACATCTCCAGCTGTTTTCCAAGCTTTCGATATTTCAGCTGCTCAAATGATGCACAGTAAGTTTACAGTACCAGTTCAAGATTTCATCGATAAAGATGGTTTTGATGTAAGTAAAATTTCACCAGTTGCTCGTTCTTTCTATTCTAATGACGGTAAACAACAAGCAATGCCTTTCAACACATCACAACCGGTACTTTACTATAATGCTTCATTATTAGAAAAGTATGGAATAACACCACCGCCAGTATCACCTTCATACAGTGATATCACACGTGTGGCAAAACAGCTTTATGAAAGATCACATCATCAAGTTAAAGGTATGACAGTACAAATCTATGGTTGGTTGTTAGAACAAGCTATGGCCAATGCTGGTGTAGGACTTACTAATAACAATGATGGTCATACAGGTATTCCAACTAAGGCAACAATTAACAATGGTGCTTCAAAGGAATTCTTTGAATGGATTCGTGAGAATCAAAAAGCTGGTGACTTCATGAACTATGGTTCGGGTGCAATGGCCGGAACTAACCAAACAACAGGTTTCCTAAATGGTAAGATCGGTATTTATATTCAATCATCAGCAAGTATTAGTCAATTGAACAAGAAGAATAAGAATAAATTGGGAATCACATACTTCCCACATCCAGATGGCAAGAAAGCTAATGGTGTTGCTATCGGTGGTGCTGCTCTTTGGATCTCAAATGACAAACCTAAAGAGGTTCAAAATGGTGCCTTTGAGTTCATCAAGTATTCTCTAAAACCAGAAGTACAAGCTCAATGGCAAAAGGATACAGGATACCTAGCTTTAAATAAGGATTCACAACAAACATCAATTCTTAAGGGACTTTACAAGCAACATCCAGAATCCAAAGTACCTAGTCAACAATTACAAGAAGCTGTTCCTAATCACTTCAACTCAGGTATTTTGATGGAAGGAATGCAAAAGACTCGTCAAATTGAACAATTTGCAATGGAAAGTATTTATAACGGTGGCGATATCACAAATGCCTTGAAGGATGCCGACAGGAAAATTGATGATAATTTGACAACTACTAATCGAGCTAACGGTTATCACTAAATACTTAGTTTAATAGGGATGGGGTAGTTTATGTCTAAGTATAAAAAAATAATCGTGTCTGTAACTGCTATATTGGGTATTATTTTGATAGGTTTCTTCGGTAAAAATGTTTTGGCTCAATCTAAGCCGCAAGATAATCGCACGCAAATTGTTTTCTGGCATGAAATGGGTGGTCCTGCCGAGAAGACTTTATTGAAACTGGTTAATGATTTCAATAAATCACAGAACAAATATCAAGTAATACCTAAGTATCAAGGCTCTTACGACACTGCAATTCAAAAGATTTTCCAAACTCATGGAACCAATACATCTCCAGCTGTTTTTCAATCTTCAAATGTTTCTACGGCTCAGGTTCTTCACAGTGGTTACACTACGCCAATTCAAAAGTTTGTTGATCAAGATCATTATGATCTAAGTAAGATTTCACCAGTTGCTCGAGCTTTTCACGCTCAGGGTGGTAAGCAACAAGCGATGCCTTTCAACACATCACAACCGGTACTTTACTATAATGCCTCACTATTAAAAAAGTATGGAATTACACTGCCGTCAGTTTCGCCTTCATATAGTGAAATCACTAAGATTGCTAAAGAACTTTATGAAAAATCCAATCATAAAGTTAAGGGAATGACGGTTCAAATTTATGGTTGGTTATTAGAAGAGGCAATTGCTAATTCCGGCGGAATGTTTGCTAATGAAAATGATGGACATACTGGAACGCCAACAAAAGTTAACATCAATACTCCTGAATCCGTTGAATTTTTCAAATGGATTCGTGAGAATATTAAGGATGGCGACTTTATAGATTACGGTTCCGGATCAATGGCAAGTACAAACCAAACTTCTGGCTTCTTGACCAATAAAGTAGGTATTTATATTCAATCATCAGCTAGCATGAGTCAATTGAATAAGAAAAATAAGAACAAATTGGGTATTACTTATTTCCCACATCCAGATGGGAAAAAAGCTAACGGTGTTTCCATTGGTGGAGCCGCACTTTGGATTTCTAATGATAAATCTGAAGCAATTCAAAAAGGTGCCTATGAATTCATCAAGTACACAGTTAGACCAGAAGTTCAGGCTGAATGGCAAAAATCAACTGGGTATATGGCTTTAAATAGAGACTCGCAAAAAACATCAATTTTGCAAAAATTCTATGCTAAACATCCAGAGGGTAAAATTCCGGGGCAACAATTAGATAGCACGGTTCCTAATTACGGTAACTCTGGAATCTTATTAGAAGGGATGCAGACAATTCGTAAGTTAGAAGAAGATGCAATGGAAAAGATTTACCGTGGTAGCGACATTGAACAAGTTTTAAATAGTGATGAAAAAGCTATTAATGATTTGGTTTATAGTCAAAATCGCGCCAATGGTTTAACAAAGAAATAAAAAAACACGTCGTCAATTCAAATAGAATTGGTGACGTGTTTTTGTTTTAATTATGATTTTTATAACGAAATTTTAGCCTAAAGAGATTAGGCGGTAGGGCTTGTAGGAAAGTGATACCTAGAATTAGTAAAGCACCAATTAATTCAGCACCACTTACCTTGGTATTCAACAATGTTACAGCTAAAACAGTCGCTGTCAAAGGTTCAAAAGCACTTAGCATCCCTGTAGTTGAAGGTGTTAAATAGTTGAGACTCTGTAAGTAAAATAAATACGAGAACATAGTTCCTCCGGTAACAATAAAGATAATGGAAATCCAAGCTGTACCAGTTAAAGTAGGAACGTTAGTTAGATCAGCAAAAGGTGCAAAGACGATACCACCCAACAACATAGACCAGCCGGTTACAATTCGAGCGTCAAAACGTTTCAACAATTCTCTTGGTAAAAGAGTATAAGAAGCTTGACTCAAACCGGCACAGACTCCCCAAAAGATTGCTGCTGGTGATAGCATCAATTGACCAATGTGGCCATGTGTTACTAGAAGAAAAGTTCCTAATAAGGCTAAAGCAATGGAAATAATATCGATTCGTCGAGGCCACTGTAATTTTCGTAAGGATAAATAGAGAATAATGAAAAGTGGTCCTAAGAATTGTAGAACCGTAGCAGTCGGTGCATTACCATATTTGATAGCCATGAAATAAGTATACTGAGCTGGAAGCATACCTAATAATCCAAAGGCCAATAATTGAATAACGTAGCGTGGTTTTTTCAAGATAGCGAATAATTCCTTAGAATCGGCGAAATAACACCAGATGACAAGCATCAAGCCAGCAAAAATTAAACGAATACCGACGATCCACTGTGTGGGGATGCTTTCTTCGGTGAAGAGATATTGAGCAATACTGCCAGAAAATCCCCATAGAACTGGCCCCATAATTGCGTAAAAGAATCCTTTTTGTTTGTCAGTCATATAAAATCCCCCAAGACACATGTTAATCCCTACTGTAACATAAGTATTTTCATAAGAAAGGTCTTGCTTAAACACAATATAGATAAAACTCTGTATAATTTAATTTAGTAACAGTACAAGGGGGAAAGCCAATGCTAAAGATAGATCATATTAGTAAACAATTCGGCGAGTTACAAGCTTTAAAGCAAGTAACTTTTGATGTTGCCGATGGTGAAATTTTAGGGTTGATCGGTCAAAATGGAGCTGGGAAGTCGACTACCTTTCATAGTATTTTGAACTTTCTGAATTACCAAGGTACTATTTCTTGGAATGATAAACCAATCACAGAGAGTGTTTTCGATGAAATTGGTTATCTTCCGGAAGAACGTAGTCTAATGCCAAAGTTGACGATTGAGCAACAAATTATTTACTTAGCTCGATTGAAGAATAAATCAGCTAAGGAGATTAGACCAGTAATCGATGACTGGTTGAAAAAGTTTGCGGTTAAAGGGACTAAAAAGGATAAGATTAAGGATTTATCTAAGGGTAATCAACAAAAAGTACAATTAATTTGTACTTTGATTCATGATCCTAAGTTAATTATTTTGGATGAACCATTTAGTGGTCTTGATCCTGTTAATTCTGATTTATTGAAACAAGCTATTCTGGACGCTAAAAAGCGTGGTGCATCGATTATCTTTTCCAGCCATGATATGGAAAATGTTGAAGAACTGTGCGATAAGTTAGTAATGTTGCGTAATGGAAAAGTCGTTTTGCATGGAACCGTCCAAGAAGTACGTGATTCCTTTGGAAAAACTAGAATTTACGTTACAACCGATAAAACTATCGATGAATTAGCCATGTTGCCACATGTGGTCGCTGCTAAACCATTAGAAAAACGCCGCTTTGTTCTTTATTTGGATGAAGAGTCTTCAGGTAAAGCTATTTTTGATGAAATAACTCAAGGCCAATATATCGAAGAATTCAGTCAACAAGCTCCAACTCTGAATGAGATCTTTAGAAGAAAGGCTGGTGAGAAAGATGAATAAGTTATGGATCGTAACTTTTGAAACCTTTTTGAGACAAGTTAAGTCATGGAGCTTCGTCATGTTGATTCTGGGACCATTTTTAATGTTAGGTATTACGATTGGTGCAGGGTATCTAGGAGCCGCTGGTGGGGCTGATAGTTCTAATGTAGCGGTTATCAGTTCACAGCCAACATTACGGAAGAGTTTTTTTAAAGAGAATTCAGATGACATTGATAAAAAGGTTACTGATGAAAAAGTAGCTACTAAGAAGATGAAGAAAGATAATTTAGCAGGTTATATTGTTTTAAAGGCCGACAATAAGTGTGTAACGGCCAAGTATGTGGGAACAACCTCATTAAGCTCATCAATGAAATCAAAAGTAAATTCTTTCTTAGTTCAGACTCAGCAACAATTGAATATGTCACGAGCAAAGTTGTCGGCTCAACAGTCACAAGCTTTACAGCAACAACCTAAATTAACAGAGCATATTCAAAAGAAGGCCGGAACCGCTAATTTGGGCAAAATCATATCCTTCTGGATCACAGTTATTATGGTCTACATGATTTTGATTACTTATACTAGCATTACAGCCCAAGAAATTGCTTCAGAAAAAGGTACTAAAGTTATGGAAATTATTTTTTCCAGTACAACCGCTTTGAAATATTTCTTAGGTAAGATTTTTGGTGTTTTGTTAGTCATTTTGACACAAATTTTAGTTTACTTAGTAGGTGGTTGGGGTGCGTACATCTTTGCCGAGAATTCATCGCTGACCAAGTCGTTTGTTAACGAGTATCAAACGTTGATTAATTCAGTTATGCATAATTTGTTAAGTGTTAACCTGATTTACCTATTATTAGGAGTAGTTATTTACACCATCTTAGCGGCCTTTTGTGGAGCTTTAGTTGCGAAAGTAGAAGACGCGTCGAAAGCAGCTCAACCGGTCATTATGTTGAATTTGGTGGCATTCTTCGTTACATTTCCATTCCAGAATAACGTGGATTCAATTGTTGTAAAAATTTTGTCTTACGTTCCATTCTTTTCATCATATTTCATGCCGCTACGTTTGATCAATAACAACGCTAGTACCATGGAAATAACGATTTCACTATTAATTCTCTTAGCAAGTATCATTTTGTTAGCAATGTATATTGGTAAAATTTATCAAGGCTTGATGTTGCAGACAGATGATTCTAGTTTTTGGAAGAGATTCAAACGGGGATTGTCATATAAATAGAAAAAGAGCTATAACTTCTGTTGCGAAGTTATAGCTCTTATTTTTGCTTTTATATTAATAACCATGGTTCTATGTTTTATAGTGGAAACGCGTTCCACAGGCCAGATTCCTGTGCTTTGCCTGACTTCACGAACTGTCTGCTACGCAGCCAATTCGCAAAGTCCTGCAAATGCTCAGAATCTAACCGGCTTGTTCCACGCTCTATTGAAATACGTTCCACAGGGACAACCTTTTCCGGTTTGCTACAGAAGTGAAATCATCCGCAAAGTTCAACGGATAATTCCACTTCTTAGGCAAATCCTCGGAGGCTAACCGTCCCTGTTACACGCTCTCTTTAGAAGAATGCTCCATATAACTTAACGGCACAAACCGCACCTAAGATTGGAGCAACAACTGGAACCCAGCTGTATTTCCATTGAGAAGAACCTTTTGGATTTAAAGGTAATAATGCATGCAATAGACGTGGTCCTAAGTCACGAGCTGGATTCAAGGCAGGTCCTGTTGGTCCACCAAATGAAACAACTAAACACATAACTAAGAATCCTAATCCGATAAAGTCGGCACGTGGATCAATGTGATCTGATGTCAAAGCAACGGCACCAAAGACTAAAATAAATGTTCCAATAAATTCGTTAATAAATCCGTTGATACGACTGTTTTCAGCATCGATAGTTGAGAATGTTCCCAAGATACTTTCGACGTTTTCAGTCTGATTGTAATAAGGTTTGTAGGCGGCAACGATCATCAATTGACCGAAGATGGCACCTAAGAATTGAGAAATGATATATGGACCGACTTCAGCCCATGGGAATTCTCCGTTGAAGGCAAGTGCCAATGTCATGGCCGGATTAATTTGTCCACCAGAGATGGGACCAAACATCATGGCTGGAATCATAACACCGATACCATAACCAAATCCAATCAAAATCCACCCACCGTGGAAACCTTTTGTTCCTTTTAATTCAACGTTGGCAACAGAACCGTTACCGAGGGCAACCATGATGGCTGTTCCGATAAATTCAGCGACACAACGTACTAACAACGTATAGTGCATAATAGATACTACCCCTAAATATAATTTAAATTTTCTCATTAGATTTATATTATAGTTAGTAAAACACGAATATTAAAATTCACTCAAAAATGGGTCAATCGTTTGTAATTCGCTCTAATTTGTCTTTCAAGAGTGCAAATTAACATAAAAAAATTGTCCCACCAATACGGGGCAACCATCACTAACACAAATAGTAAAATAAATCAAATAATGAGCAACGTGTAATATTGTATCATACATTCCGAATATTTTTTGACAAACAATTAAATATTGGGTAGTTTTTGCTATATAGTAGGAGCATAACCTAAAATTAAAAATGAGGTAGAAAGATGAAAGTTCTTAGTTTAGTTAATTTAACCAAAAAACAACGAGAGAAGATCGAATCAATTTCTAATATTGATTTACAAGTTGTATCTCCCAAACAGGTGACACCAGAAGATTTTGATGGTGTGGAAGTACTTTATGATTGGTCCAATACTTTGAAGGACGCCGTAGTTAAAAGCGATACTTTAAATTGGATTCAAGTTGTCCGTGCAGGTGTTGATGCACTGCCATTACCTGAATTAAATAGTAAAGGCGTTATTTTAACTAATGGATCAGGTGCTAATGCAATTAATATTGCGGAACAAACTTTGGCTTATATGTTAATGTTTGTTCGTCGCATGAATTTGACAGCAAGACATCAAGATGCAAGAGAGTGGAAGCATGATGAAGGTTATGACGAAGTTTATAACAAGACTGTCATGATTGTCGGTGTTGGTCATATTGGAACTCTGATTGCTAAATACGCCAAGGCTTTGGGTATGAAGACTATCGGTGTTCGTCACAGTGATAAACCAGCCGAATATATCGATGAAATGATTCCTATGTCAGAACTTTCTAACAGAATCAATGAAGTTCACTTTGTGATCAATGCCTTACCAGACACAGACGAAACTTTAGGTATCTTCAATAAAGATTTATTCGATGCTATGTCTAAGAAGGCTTATTACATTAATATTGGTCGTGGCAAGACAACTAATATGGATGATTTGGTTGAGGCTTTGAATGATGAAGCTATTGCTGGTGCTGCTTTGGATGTAACTACACCAGAGCCATTACCAAGTGACAGTCCACTTTGGGATATGAAGAACGTTATTATCACGCCACATGATGCAGGAATGAGCGTTCATTATGAAGAACGTGCCTTTGATATTTTCAAACGTAATCTTAAGTCATACGTTGAAAATGGTGAAGTTGTTGAAAATGTGGTCAATTACTCACTAGGTTATTAATATGTTTTCGTTTACAAAGTGAAAGTAACTTGAGAAATTCGACAGAAGTATTTAAAATTGAGTTAGATATATGAAAGGAAAAATAATGTTATCTAGTGACTATTTTATAGGATTCATGTCGATTTTCTTGTTTTGGCTCTTACTTTTACTTTTGGAAATAATTTTAAACATGAGGAACACGATAATAGAATTATCTTTCTTTTCTGATGAAAAACTAAGTACGTTAGATAGAAAACTAGATCAGCGCTTTGGAGCCCGATTTCAAGGACCCTTCGAATTTATTGAATTTTTGATTATCGGTTATATCGTCTATGCAGTGTTGACCGATTTGAGATTCCAAGGTTTTCAATTGGATGCATCATCATTTGGGCAGATTATCTTTTTATCCGTCATTGTTGTAGCTGTAATGGTGGGTGACATACTGTTGATTGCTAAGGATTTACATATCTATAAATTTATTAAGCACTCAGTTACGCTATCTAAGAAAAATTAAAAGTCCATAATTTTATGGGCTTTTTTGTTTGATTTTGTCTCAATGTCATATGGTGACACATTGATTTCATATAATTGCCCTAGATATTAAGTGGAGGGTTTAAATATGAAAGAAAATGTTGAATATACGGCTAGTACTATAGAGGATGCTGAGGCAGCCATGAATGAAGCTAAGTCATTTGAAAATGATCGAAGATGGGTAATTACAACTATGATTGGTCTTTTGATGACACTGAAAGATTGAATCAAATGCCCTTGAAAGAACTTGTAGGACACATGAAATCTCTAATTGGAGCCAAATTAGAATTGGAACAATTAGGCAAAGAATTTATTCAAGATGTCAATCAATATACAGAGTCGTTCAATCAAAAAGTAGATCAAATTGATGGTCGATATGAGGATTTTGCATATGTATGTCGTCATCCTAATGAAGAAGCATATTGTGCTAAGCATAATGGAATGTTGCCACAGACTAAACCGATTGATTATTTCCGAAGAACATTTTCTAATAGAGCTATTGTATTAGGTATTATTATGTGGATAATTCCAATTACACGTATTCTGGGAATACCTCTTTTAATTCTGGGAATTATTTTCCATTCTTTTGCCAAACGTGGATATAGAATTTCTCAACCGATTGCAAGTTTAAAAAATCATTTAATAGTTTCAAAAAAGAATAGCATCCTAAATGCTGATAAGAAATATTGTCAAGATCATGACTGCAGTGATACTACTTTGAAAGAAAAATTTAAATATGATTCAAGTTTGACACCAATTTATTCGGCTTTTACAGATCAAGTCAAGCTTGATAAAAACCAGGCAGAATATAAATTAAGTTATTATAGTGAAGTTATTCGACAAAACATTGTATATTTTCCTAAAACGGCGACTGATAATATGCATTACTTTTTTGAAATATATAAAACCCTATTAGAGGGAGTTCCCACTTGGGAAAAAGCCCTGAGATATGTGGGTCAAAATCAAAAAATTGAAGAAATGAAAGATACTCTTACTGATGCAATTAAAAATGCGACTTCAGAAATTACACAAGAAATTAGAAGTGCCACAAGTAAGGTAACATCAGAACTTAAGAAGAATAATGAAATGTTAAATAACGTAGCCCAAGAAACACATCGTCAAACCGATGCCATTAATTACTGGAATACTGTTCAAACTACTATGGAAGCATATCAAATTAGTGTTATGAACGAAACCAGAAAGAACACTGAAACTATAGCTGCACAATATCGTAACTAAAAAAAGGTACTTCCGTTCACGGAAGTACCTTTTTGAGTCTAATCATATCTTTTAAAACTAATTTATTTTCGATGATTGGTTCGGAATAGTTATCAACAAAAAAATTGTTATCAATGTTAACAACTCGAAAACCGCATTTTTGATAAAGGTAGAGTTGTGCAAAACTAGTGCTACCAGTTCCAATTTCAATTGTCTTGTAATTGTGTTTCTTAGCCCAATCACAAGTAAAGTTAATTAGATACTCGCCTAGACCATGATTACGATGTTTTCCATCCACAGCAATATTCACAATTTCCACTGTTTTTGGGTGAGTGTCTAACAGTAAAACCACGCCCAATAAATCTTTTCCACAGACTAATTCAAATTTATAGGCTCGTGGTAAATAGCTTTTAATTATTTCTTGAGACGGATCGGCCTCTAAAAATAGTTGCCTGTGTTTATCGGTGATTTGTTTGATAGGTTGAATTTTATTTTCTGATTTGTCCATCGCCTTGTACCAGATACTTTGTTGTTGTTAGTTCGTTGGCACCCATGGGACCTCTAGCGTGTAGCTTTTGAGTACTAATACCAATTTCAGCACCGAAACCGAATTGTTGCCCATCAGTGAAACGAGTTGAGGCGTTAGTGTAAACAACTGCGGCATCAATTTGTTTCATGAATTGGCGACTGCTACTATAGTTTTCGGTAATAATTGATTCGCTATGCTTAGTGTTGTATTTGTTGATGTGTTTGATAGCATCGTCAATTGAATCGACAATTTTAATGGCAATAATATAGTCGTCGTATTCGGTACCCCAATCTTCTTCAGTAGCAGGCACAATATCAGGTACGATAGCTTTAGATAAAGTGTCGCCACGGACTTCAACACTATTAGCTCTTAAAGCATCAAAAAGTTCAGGCAAAAATTGATTAGCAATGTCGCGATGTAAAATTACTTTTTCAGCGGCATTGCAAACGGAAGGGCGCTGAACTTTGGCATTGATGATAATCTTAAGAGCTTTGTCCAAATCGGCATCCTTATCAACATAGATATGGCAATTACCAGCACCGGTTTCAATAATCGGAACTTTAGCTTTGTCGACGACCATCTTGATAAATTTACCACTACCACGAGGAATCAAGACATCAATGTATTGGTTCAATTCCATCATTTTTTGAGCTGTTTCATGACTAACATCATCGATCAATTGAACAGCATCTTGGTTAATACCGACTTTTTGAAGGGCATGACGTAAAGTTTCTGAGAGAGCAATGTTGGAATTGATAGCTTCCTTACCACCACGCAAAATAACAGCATTACCGGCTTTAAAACATAAGCCGGCGGCATCAACGGTAACGTTAGGACGAGCTTCGTAAATCATTCCAATAACACCTAAGGGGACACGCTCTTGAGTAATGTCGAGCCCGCTAGTTGTTTGCCAGCCACGATCAACTTTGCCAATGGGGTCAGGTAGTTCGACAACTTGACGTAAGCCGTTAGCCATATCATTGATACGATCAGGTGTAAGCAACAAACGATCAAGCATCGCTTTTTTAGTACCGTTCTCCTTAGCTTTGTCATAGTCCTCTTTGTTAGCAGCGACAATTTCCTTAGTATTCAATACTAGACTGTCGGCCATAGTCAAAAGGGCTGTATTTTTTTCTTTGGAACCTAGTTGTCCTAATTCAAAGGCAGCATCTTGGGCTTTTTGGCCCATTTCTTCGAGATTAGTCATTATTTTCACTCCTAAAACGCTTTCTAATGTTTTAAGTATATCAGTTATTGGAAAAAGTAGTTACGCAAAAAAATAGTGGACCAATGTCCACTACTTTCTTGTCTAAGTAATTTTAATTTTTTTGCGTTGTGTTGTTGTCAACGTAATTAGTATTCTACTCTATTTTATGTGGCTGTCAACATATTTAACTGTTATTAATATTTTGACTAATCTTGCCAATCATTTCTAAGAAGAGACGTTGTTCCTCAGTACTTAAACCTTCAGTGGTACTTTTTTCAGCTTCCAAAAGAATAGCGTGTAGTTTTTTTGCCATTTCAGTACCACTGTTAGTTAAGCTAACGAGTGTTATACGTTTATCTTCTTTAGATTTAGAAGTTGTTACCAAGCCAGCTTTAGTCATACGGTTGATTGATTTGGCAATAGTTGAGTGGTCGACACATAAAGTAGTGACTAATTTATTTTGTGAAACATTATTATTTTTGAATAATTCCAGTAGAATCATATCCTGACCAGGGTAGAGTCCCAAAGGTCGAATTCTTTTAGTAGCGAGATTCTTGTAACTAGTAATCAAAGTAACGATAGCTTTGGCAATAGGGTATTCGTTGTTCATATTTTCCTCCTGTAGGTCATTGAATGTTTTTGGAGAAGAGAGTCCCAACTGCATCGCCGGAAAGAATATTGAAAATAACATCAGGATTTTTACCATTTGTAAGAACCATCTGTTGATTATGTTTCAAAATTAATTCTGCGGCTTTTAGTTTAGTTGTCATACCACCAGTTCCATATTTAGTTCCGTGACCACCAGCAGCGGCAATAATATCAGGATTGATTTTGTTGATACTGTCGATTAAATGAGCATCAGGAACTTTGAGTGGATTAGCTGAATAGAAACCATCAATATCTGATAACATGATTAATAAATCAGCATCGACTAAATTAGTTACGATAGCCGACAATTGGTCGTTATCACCAAATTTAGTGTGATGATCCAATTCAGAAACAGTTACAGTATCATTTTCGTTGACGATAGGGATGGCATTGTCCATTGACATCAATTCTTGGAAACTGTTCATCACATTAGTATGACTTTCGGGATAATCGATTATATCACGAGTAATCAACATTTGGGCGACTGACATTCCATATTCGTGAAAGGCTTCATTGTAAATCTGCATCAATTCTGCTTGTCCAACAGCGGCAACAGCTTGTTGTTTGGAAATTTTGATAGGACGCTTATCGATTCCCAGTACCCCCATACCGACACCAATAGCTCCAGATGAAACAAGAACGACATCTTTACCATCTTTTTTTAAAGTGCTAAGTACATGAGCTAGTTCTTTAATAACTTCTAAGTTGATTTTGCTGTTTTGACGAATCAGAGTACTAGTACCAACTTTGACTACGATTCGATCACCATAAATTTGGCGCTTATTTTGCATTTTTTCCATCCTCTAAAAATAATTGATTAAGTTTGTTGACTATTTAACACTAATATTATTATGCTAAGGCAAGAAGTGAAATAAGAAAAGGGTGTATTTAAATTGTATAAAGTATTAATCGTGCTTCACGAAGGCGACGACTATATCCGCATGAATAAAGTTTACATTGAAAGTATGCCCGTTGCTGGACAATATATCATTCATACAGATGGTTTGGCCTATTATGTAGAAGAAGTAACCACCTTTGTTGGTTATGTAAGTAGTAAGGGCGCTATTGCAATAGTAGTTGTTCATCCAGCTCCTAAGGATTCAGCTGTTAATAAGTTATATGGTGTAGATATTGAACGGGATTTGGATGATCCTGAATATAATAAAAATTAAATAGTATTTTAAGGGTGAGTTTAAGATGCCGCCCTCCACAAAAATCGGGAATGCATTGGAACGCTATGGGCACGGCTTGAAGCTAATTATTTCACACTTCGTGCAAAATAATGGATCTTCAAGTCCGGCCTTATTGTAAACGGCAAAGCCGTTAACAATAATCTCATAGCTGAATGCATTTCCGATTTTTGTTTCGGGCTAGATCCTATTCTTATTATTTATTTCGGGGTAAATAATAAATAGCTATTCGTTAGATGAATTAAAAGCAGTATCTATTTTATGGGATTAGTACACTTAAGTGTATTGAAAACTATGAATAAATACTGCTATTTTTTATCAGTTATTTCAAAAATTTAGAAAAGAAACAATACATAGAATACGTTTACTAGTCTGGAGTAACAAATCCAATTGGTCTCAGCTGTGAAATTGTCCTTAGTGGGTTTCCCACTTAGGACAAGACCAGTATTTGAGATAATTGTGAACTTCAATTAGCTCAAATCTGTGTCCACAGCGTTCCAGACCAATTGGATTTGTTGCGGAAGACGGCATATTTCACATAAAATTAATAAGAAAAACGTAATTTACAAATGTAGGCTTGCAATTTCTTGGTTTTAGTTTTAAATAGAAGCTGATAAGTCTATATTTGTAAACTTTATTTTCGAGAATTGGTATTAACCAATGTTCATGCGCTTTAGAGCAAAAAAAATAAAGGCCTACCACTAGCCTTTATTTTTGCGAGAAATTTAAACCAGAGCCTACCACTAACCCTGATTCCTAAGCAGTTGAGAAGGAGTACTACTCTAAAAGGATAACAATGAAACATTGTTAGGTTAATACATCTCGCCTATATAACCAAATTAATTATAAGTCTGATATAAATTTATTTCTACAATTCAGGAAAATAATTTGAGCAAAAAAACAAGATTTTAAAAAGATTCATAAATTAAATACACTATTTTGTTGTATTTGATGACATCAATGACAGAGGATACATTGAATGTCATACTCTAAGTACGTGTAGAATACTGATATTATATAACTTGTTCAGAAAAGTATAAGTATTTTATATAAAACTGGAAGCACATCAGTGACATTGTGATACATAATGGACATTGATAAAGAGAGATTATTGCATATTGAGGATATCTTATAGAGAAGGGTGGTATGACTTTGAAAGAAGTACGCATTTCTAGCGTGGAACGTGATAACTTTATTCGATCAGTAGAGGAGTCTGTTGGATCTTTTAACTTGGGTCGTGAAGGATCATTAATAAGACTAGTGTTCAAGCACCTAGAATTACTAGAGTATAATGACAGTTTGGAAGACGAGTTAAATAACTTTCGACGTGATTTGATTGAATATGATATCAACACGGGTCATCGTCACAATCGTGATGTAGAGGAATTATTATTCAAAATTAAAAATCGTAATTTACCGTATATATAATATAAAGTAGGAATATTCTGTATTCCTACTTTTTTTGTGCTTGATGCGATAATATTATGGTCATGAGGTGTGAAAATGCTAAAAATAATTCCTAGATCTATCCAAGATGTGCCAACATTAGAAGTCATACAAGAAGAACTAATTAATGAACCTTTGCCACTAGTAGTTTTTTATCACGGTTGGCGTTCAGCCAAAGAACAAGTTTTGACACAGGCCAGAAAATTAGCGCAGAAAAATATTCGAGTTGTTTTACCTGATGCACCTAATCATGGAGAACGTCATGCGGATGTTTCCTCGGTACCTTCAGTGACTTTCTGGAACAGTATTCAAGGCAATCTCAGTGAATTCTCGCTAATTTGCCAGTACTATCAAAAAAGTGATTTGATAAAAGATCAAAAGATCGGTGTTGGTGGTTACTCGATGGGCGGTATCACTACGGCGGCTTTATTGACGCAACATCCAGAAATCACCGCTGCTACAGTAATCATGGGCACACCTAATTTAAAAGGTTATGCTCAATTGATTATTGATGATGCCCAAAAACGTAATTTATATATGCCAGCTGATTTTGATAAATTGGTAGCTTGGATCGGTAATTACGATCTCAATAGTCGGCCTGAAAAAATCAATCGCCGTCCAGTCTTATTTTGGCATGGGACTAAAGATCCACGAATTCCATATCGGATGTCAAAAGATTTCTTCGATAATTTGCAAGGAAAAACTTATGGTGAGCAAGTAGCCTTTATTACTGGGTACAGAGCAGGGCATTTAGTGGAACCAAGATTGATGGATAAGATTGCTAATTTTTTTGAGTACTATTTAGAGTGATTTGCTTTAGGAACGAAGATAAATAGGATACCAAGATTGATTAGTCCTAAGATGACTAAAACGATAAATGCATGTTGAGTACCAATGGCAGTTGATGTTGCAGTACTCAAATGAGTGTTATTTTGACTTTGAGCGATAATGGCGGAAACAATTGAAGTACCAGTAGCTCCAGCAAACTGTTGTAAGGTGTTGAATAAGGCGTTACCGTCAGCTTGATCGTTGTTGGAAAGATATTTGAGACCGTCAGTCATAATGTTACCGAACGACATACCCATACCTAACATGTAGATAATGTAGAACCAAATAATCATTGTGTTACTTAACTTCAGACTGAAAATTGTAAAGATAATCAATGAAATATTAGCCAGAGTTACACCGGATAAAATTGGAATTCTGGCGCCAACCTCGTCCAAAATTTTTCCACCTAAAGGAGCTAAAATAGCGCCGACAACTCCGGCAGGTAAAACGGCTAAACCGGCAACGGTGGCGTTATTACCGTTAACCAACTGAATATAGTTTGGCAGTATAAAGGCAAAACCTAGAGACAAGATCTGAAATAGGAAGAACTGAATAGGTGACCACTAAAAATGTGATTTTTGAGGACACCTAAATTCAACAATGGTTCACTAAGACTGTTGGAGCGAAGGATGAACCAAATTAAACCGATAATTCCAATAACAAAGGCTAAGATAACAGTTAAATTCATTTGGCTCATGTTACTGAAACCAAAGATAAGGCCAGTAAAAGTTAGAATCAAAGCAATTAAACTCGGCAAATCAAATTTAGACTTTTGCAAAGGACTCTTTTGATTAATGTTTTTAATACCTAAAAAGAAAGAAATAATTAATACTGGTAGTAAGATGACAAAAATATAACGCCAACCGAATGAACTGACGACTAGGCCACCGAAAGTAGGACCAATAGCGGGAGCTACAGCTGTGATTAAGGTACCTAAGCCCATCATCAGACCGATTTTACTTTCGGGAACATTTTCTAAAATGATATTGAACATTAAGGGTAAAGCAATTCCTGTTCCTAATCCTTGAATAACACGTCCTAAAAGAAGTGCAGGGAAGATAGGGGCTATGGCGTCAATTAAAACCCCAAGAATGAAGAAGAGGTTTGCATAGATAAATAAAGTTTTAGTTTTAAAATTGCGTTTAAAAAATGAAGATAAGGGAACGATGATGGCAACGACTAACAGATAGATGGTAGTCATCCATTGAACAGTTGAAGTGTTGATGTTGAATTCTTTCATCAAAGTAGGGAAGGCTATGTTCATTGAAGTTTCAACGATAACCCCACAAAATGACATTAGCCCTGCCGCAATGACTGCCAGCAGAACTTTTAGTGGTATCTTTTCTTGATTTTCCATTATTTTTCCTCCTGAAAAGCTTGGAATTTAAGAAATTTCTCAACAATGGTTAATTCCTCAGTAGTAAAATTTTTCTCTAATATTTGCTGTTGATGAATCATGTAGTCACTGATTTTCCTTTCGAGTGCATGTGCTTTGTCAGTTAGATAGACTGATTTTTGGCGAGCATCTTGAGTTGAAGGTTTTCGATAAATCAAATCTTTTTTTTCCATTCGTTGTAAGGCAATCGTGGCCGTTGAACGTTGGATAAAGAATTCTTCCTCTATATCGCGTTGAAATAGTTCTCTGTCTTTATTGTGACTGAGAAAGTCAATGATCGACATTTGAACCCAAGTCATATCGTAGTCTTTGGCAAAAGCATCGAAGCGTCGGGACAATTGAGTGGATGCAATTTTTAGTAATGTATTGGTATTTTTTGACGTCATAAGTTAACCTCTTTAAAATAAATGTTAGATGTCTAACGATTAATTATCTTACTACGATGTTTTTTTGAATGCAATATGAAAAATGCCATCTTACACAACAAGTACGATTGGTCTCGAACGAATACTATTAAGAAAAAATCCTGTTAGGCTTATGTATAATCGGCCTTAACAGGATTTTGTTATTAATTTCTATAAAATTTTATACTTCATTTCGAATAGCTTAGTATGTAAAATCTTTCCACTGGTAGTCTTAGGAATTTTCTCGACTAAACGGAATTCAGTTGGGACTTGATAGTCGATTAAATTGTGACGACCAAATTCTTCCAGGGTAGCACCACTGAGATAGGCGTTCTGCTTTAATTCGATGTAGGCTACTGGGACTTGGTTTTCTAAATTATTATCAATTCCGACGATACAAATATCGACAATACCGTTGATACTGCGATAAATATTTTCAATTTCACGTGGATAAATAATTTTGTTACCACGATAGATCAATTCCGACTTGCGACCCTTGAGGTAAAGAAAATTGTCTTCGTCCAAATAACCCATATCGCCAGTTTTGAAGAAGCCATCTTTGGTGAAACGTGATTGGTATAGTTGACGTTTATTCAAATAACCAATAGCAATAGTGGGTGATTTAACCTCAATACAGCCGATATTATCTTGATTGATATCGGTAATTCTTATTTGTTCCGTGAAAAATGGTTGTCCACAGGATCCAGTTTTAGCCTCAGCATCGTTGAAACTTAAGGCGGCAATATTAGAAGTGGTGTCAGTCATGCCATATGATTGCAATACGGGGATGTCGAGCATGTTACAACGCAAGATAGTCCAGTTATCGACTAAACCATAACCTAGGAAAACACAACGGAATTTAGAATTGTAGCTTTTGCCTTTGGGTAAAGTGTTTAACAAATCTCGCAACATTGGTGGCGTAAGTGAGATTATTGTGGCTCTTTCATTGATAAGAACTTTATTTATCTGACTAATATCAAAACCATCAATTAAATAAACGCCAATACCATAAATCAATGAACGCATAATGATTGAAAAACCGGGAGCATTGAAAATTGGTAGTGTTAGAACCCAAATATCTTGTTTGGTAATGCCTAAACTCAAAGAAGTTCCCATAGCAGAGAAGAAAAAATTGCCATAAGTCAGCATAACACCGATATCATTGTTATCATTAGGAGTATAGAGAATAACAGCAACCTGATTATCGTCGAATTCGGAAACCGGCGTGTAGTCAGCACTTTTGTTAAGGCTCAAAATATCGGACATTAAGGTCTGTGACCAGTCCACTTTGGTAATCTCTTCTGTGGAAGCAGAGTCACTGATCAGGATAGTTTTGGGCTTGCAATCGTGAATTTGATAATTCAATGAATCAAAGGAAAGCTCGGTATCAAGCATGATTGTCCGTGCACCTAATTGTTGAAGTGCTAGAATGGCAACGTAACCGTTGAAACAATTATCGGAAAATAATGCTACGGGATCATTTTTGCGAATTCCGCTGGTAAATAATTTGCTAGCAAATAATTGAACACACACATTTAGTTCTTTGAAGGTGAAATCCGCATGTTCTAGGATTAAAGCCACCTTATCTGGATCTAATTTTGCACGTTTGACTAACCAATTTTCCAAAATGTGACCTCTTTTCCTTTAGTAATTTGATATTATTAAAATTGCTATAACTTGATTGTAAAACATTTGAAGAATAAAATTTTAACTAATTATGAAAAAAATTGAGGTAAAAAATGAGTTTGCTAAATGATTTGGGAATTGAAGTAGTTGAAGAAGGAAAACATAAAGTGGTTTTGCAGATGGATATCAACGACGAACATCTACAAATGGAAGAAAAAAAGGCTGGCAGTATCAATGCTATGTTGTCAGAAACGGCTGCTAGTATTGGGGCTAATTTGAATATGGAAAACAATGATACGGCTGCTATTTTGAGTGTATCGCTTCATAACCTCAATTCATTGAAAATCGGCAAAATTCAAGTAGAAGCAATCTCAATTAGAAATGGTAGTAATATTCAAACGTGGCAAGCCACGATTCATTATGACAACAGCGCTATTACAAATAGTTTGAGTACTATTACCTTAAAAAAAATCCAGATCTAACTTAATGACGATAGATTCTGGAATTTATAATTTCGAAAAAGGCCAATACAACTAGGCTTAATCCGAATAATTGATAAATGAATATAATTGTTTTAGAAGGGTTCAGAATAAACACAATACCTGCAAGCATTAGAAGGGCTGAGTAAAAATAGTCCAAGTAGGGTGTTATCTGAACCCTTTTTGTCATCTCGTGAGAATCTCGGAATTGATTGATACCATTCACTAACAAGATGATACCTAAAACGGGAGGTACCAAATTAACAAAAAAACGTGCAAATAGTAAAACCCCTAAGGCCAAGAATAAAGCGCCGACACCTAATCCAATAGCAATATTGTTTTCCCCTGTACTTTTACGAATACTTAAACCGTCGATAATTGATAGAACACCATAGATGGCGATGTAAGTAGAAACGATGTAGATGATGATATCAAAACTCTTGATTGGTGCAATGACAATTAGAATACCTGCCACTAGTAAAAAAATGAAACGCAACCAACGATAAAGCTGGAATTGCTTAACCATATTGTGATCCCCCTAGAAATGTCTAAATATATGATAACAGAAAATAGAAAAAATAGAATTACTCATAAATAATGTGTTCACAATCTGAGTTATCAAAATATAAATAAATTGATATATCAGGACGTGAGCATATTGCTTCTATTGTGAAATTATTATGGTACGGTATAAGTAACTGATACTAGGAGGGACAACTATGAGTGTTCGTGCATCTGATAAAATGGTCGAAGTTTTAGAAAAATGGGGTGTCGATAATATTTACGGAATACCAGGTGATTCCGTTGATACGACAATTGATGCTTTGTATCGTTCACAGGATAAGATTAAATTTACACATGTTTTGCATGAAGAAGTGGCTGCCTTGTCGGCTGCCGCACATGCTAAATTAACAGGTAAGTTAGGTGTTTGTTTGTCGATTGGTGGACCAGGAGCTATTCATCTGTTAAATGGTTTGTATGACGCTAAGATGGATCATGCGCCTGTTCTAGCAATTTTAGGACAAGTTCAATCGAAACTATTGAATACTGATTTCTTCCAAGAAGTTGATACGCATGTTTTGTTTGAAGATGTTGCCGTTTACAACAAAATTATCATGGATCCACAATCACTGCCAAGAATCATGGATGAAGCTATTAGAACAGCTATTGCTAAAAAGGGTGTTGCTGTTTTGACAATTCCAGATGACATTCCAGCACATATGATTAAGGATAATTTCACTCCTAATGTTGATAATTTCAAGTTAGATGACTACAAAGTTAATGATGATCAGATTAAGCAAGCCGTGGAAATGATGAAAATTCACTCTAATCCGATTGTTTTAGCTGGTGTTGGTATCAAAGATGCTAAAGCTGAAACAAAAGAATTCATTGAAAAATATAAACTGCCAATTATTTTGACAATGCCTGCCAAAGGGATGGTAGACGATGACCATCCTTATAACTTAGGTCAGTTAGGTAAATTGGGGACTAAACCGGCTTTTGAAATGATGCAAAAGGCTGATTTGGTAATTATGCTGGGTACAGACTATCCTTATGCACCATATTTAAATAAGAAAGTTGATGCTATTCAAGTTGATATCAATGCCGATCGCTTAGGTAAACGTCGTCACGTCAATTTAGCTATTCAAGGTGATACCAAAGAAGTCTTGAGTCGCTGGAATGAATTAGGTGAACCAGTTAAGGAACGTCATTTCTTGGATCTAGCAGTTGCAAAGATTGGCCAGTGGCACAGTTGGATGCATGATGTTTATTCCAAGAAACACGATGGTGTCTTACCGTCATTAATGTTCCATAATCTTAGTAAGAGTGCTCCTCGAGATACTGTATGGTCGATTGATGTTGGTACTTCGACAGCTTTTGGTGCTAGATTCTTAACCGCTAAATCTAGTCAGATGTATACTATTTCAGCTTGGTTAGGGACGATGGGCTGTGCTTTGCCAGGCGCGATTGCCGCCAAGATGGATATGCCTGATCGACCAGTTTATGCGATTGCCGGTGATGGTGCCTTTTCAATGGTAATGCAGGACTTTGCAACAGCAGTGAGATATAAATTGCCAATGCTATTTGTGGTCTTGAATAACAAACTACTAGCCTTTATCGAATATGAACAACAGTCAGCTGGGCAACAGAATTATGGTATCAGTTTGCCAAATATTGATTTTGCCAAGTTTGCTGAAGCTTGTGGCGGTATCGGTGAGAGAATCACAACTGATGAACAGTTCTCTGAAGCAATTGCCAAGTATCGTAACCCTGAAAAACCAGTTCTTTTGGATGTAGCAGTTAATGATGAGGCTCCACTTCCTGGTAAAATTATGATGGATGAAGCCCAAGGCTATGCTAAATTTGGTTTTGGTCACGTTGTTGATAAGAAGAGCTTGCCAGAATTACCACCAATGAAAGAAATTTTACGTTCATTCTTATAAAATTGAGATACAAAAAACCCGCCAATCTTTTTTAGATTCGCGGGTTTTTGTGTATCTAGTTATTAACGTCTGATATCAACATCATCAGCTTTAACAAATTCATCAGTAGCGACACGATAGTACTTTACACCATTAATGTAAGTAGTGGCATCGACTAACCAATTAGAACTAGCACCAAGAGTGCGTTCCTTAACTAGTTGACCTTTGTCGTTATAAACATTTTTAGCTGAATCGGCATGAGTTGTAACAACCAACTTGGCTGGTGTGTAAACATAAACGTCATCGGCTTTGACAAACTTGTTAGTAGCGACACGATAGTATTTATCACCATTGATATAAGCAATACTGTCAGCTTTCCAATTAGAATTGGCATTGAGGACGTAGTTTTCGACTAATTGACCTTTAGCATCATAAACTTTCTTACTTGAATCAGAATGAGCTGCCACGGTCATCTTAACTGGTGAATATACATAAACATCAGTGGCCTTAACAAATTCATTAGTAGCAACACGATAATATTTTTCACCATTAATGAAGTAAGCCTTTCGATCAGTGATCCAGCTTGAACTTGGAGCTAATGTCTTATTAGCAATCAAATCTTCTTCAGCTCTGTAAAGTGGTTTAGCAGAGTCATTGTAAGTTCTGATGTACAAATTCAAAGCTTCGTATGGATAGGCTTGAATAGTTTTGACGAATTCGTTAGTAGCAACGCGATAATAAGTTGTTCCGTCGATTGTGATAACGGCATCGCTCTTCCAATTAGTGTGATGAGGGAGGATACGACCTTTGATTGCTGTCATTGTATTGTCAGAATCAAGTCCATAAACTTGAACATCTGGTTTGTCAGCGTAGGTAGAAATTGTCTGATATTTCATTTCAAGAGTGGTTTCGTTACCAGTAACGTTTGAATTACTGTTATTTGAAAGAATCTTTGTGTAAATGACCTTATCAGCAGTAGTAATGCTGCCATCGGGATTGATAATGGCTTTAACTGTTCTGACATTTGAGCTGTAACCATCAATTTTTGGTACGACAACTTCTAAGGTATCTCCGACCTTACCGCTTAAGCCAGTAATTGTTTGGGTAGCATCTTTAGAATCCTTGGTTGTAGGAATATTTAAGGATTGATTGTTAACTGGATTACCAGTGTAAGTAACTTTTTCATTAGGAGTGACGGTTCCATCAGGATTCATAGTACCAGTGATAGTAGATTTATCAGGAGTATAGCCTTGAACATCAGGAACCTTGATAGTTACACCATTCTTGTTGTCGACTGTACCAGTTAAATTAGTGATAGTTTTATCACCATCGGGTGTACTGATAGTGATTTTACCGTTATTAACAGCATTAGGAGTGTAATTGACAGTTTCGCTAGGTGTGACAGTTCCATCAGGATTCATAGTACCAGTAATAGTAGGTTTGTCAGGGGTATAGCCTGGAACGTCGGGAACTTTAATGGTTACTCCATTTTTATCATCGACAATACCAGTTAAACCAGAAACAGTTTTATTACCTTTAGATGTACTAATAGTAGCTGTGACATCTTTAATATCGTTTGGTGTGTAGTTTACTTTTTCATCAGGAGTAACAGTTCCATCAGGATTCATGGTGCCAGTGATAGTAGATTTATCAGGAGTATAACCTTGAACGTTAGGTACCTTAATACTTACGCCACCTTTTTTATCAACAGTACCGTTTAAACCTGAAATTGTTTTACTACCTTTAGGTGTATTGATAGTAGTTGAGGCGTCTTTAATATTATTAGGAATGTAGTTAACAGTTTCATTAGGTGTGACAGTTCCGTCGGGATTCATAGTACCAGTGATAGTGGATTTATCAGGGGTATAACCTTGAACGTCGGGCACCGTAATAGTTACTCCGTTTTTGGCATCAACGACTCCATTTAGTCCTGTAACAGTTTTATCACCCTTGGAAGTACTGATGATGGTTGTGACATCTTTAATATTGTTAGGAGTGTAGTTAACAGTTTCATTAGTAGTAACGGTTCCATCAGGATTCATAGTACCAGTGATAGTAGATTTATCAGGAGTATAACCTTGAACATCGGGAACTTTAATGGTTACCCCGTCTTTTTTGTCAACGGTACCGGTTAAGCCGGAAACAGTTTTATCACCCTTGGAAGTACTGATGGTAGTTGTGACATCTTTAATATTGTTTGGTGTGTAATTAACAGTTTCGTTAGGTGTGACAGTTCCATCAGGATTCATAGTACCAGTGATAGTAGATTTATCAGGGGTATAACCTTGAACGTCGGGTACCGTGATAGTTACTCCACCTTTTTCATCAACAGTACCAGTTAAACCTGAAATTGTTTGACTACCTTTAGGTGTGCTAATAGTAGTTGAGGCACCTTTAATATCCTTTGGAGTGTAGTTAACTTTTTCATCAGTAGTAACGGTTCCATCAGGATTCATGGTACCAGTGATAGTAGATTTATCAGGAGTATAGCCCTGAACGTCAGGAACCTTGATATTTACACCATTCTTATCGTCAACAGTACCAGTTAAGTTAGAAATAGTTTTATTCCCATTAGGTGTACTGATAGTGATTTTACCATTATTAACAGTATTTGGAGTGTAGTTGACGGTTTCGCTAGGAGTAACAGTTCCATCAGGATTCATGGTACCAGTGATAGTAGACTTATCAGGAGTATAGCCTTGGACATCAGGAACTTTAATAGTTACTCCGTCTTTTTTGTCAACGGTACCGGTTAAGCCGGAAACAGTTTTATTACCCTTGGATGTGCTGATAGTAGTTGAAGCGTCTTTAATATTGTTAGGAGTGTAGTTAACGGTTTCATTAGTAGTAACAGTTCCGTCAGGGTTCATAGTACCAGTGATAGTAGACTTATCAGGAGTATAACCTTGAACATCGGGCACCGTAATAGTTACCCCGTCTTTTTTGTCAACAGTACCGGTTAAGCCGGAAACAGTTTTATCACCCTTGGAAGTACTGATGGTAGTTGAAACATCCTTAATATCGTTAGGAGTGTAGGTAACAGTTTCATTAGGAGTAACGGTTCCATTAGGATTCATAGTACCAGTGATAGTAGATTTATCAGGAGTATATCCTTGAACGTCGGGGACCTTGATAGTTACTCCACCTTTTTCATCAACGGTACCGGTTAAGCCGGAAACAGTTTTATCACCCTTTGATGTACTGATGGTAGTTGTGACATCTTTAATATTGTTAGGAGTGTAATTAACAGTTTCGTTAGGAGTAACGGTTCCATTAGGATTCATAGTACCAGTGATAGTAGATTTATCAGGAGTATATCCTTGAACGTCGGGGACCTTGATAGTTACTCCGCCTTTTTCATCAACGGTACCAGTTAAACCAGAAATAACTTTATTACCTTTAGACGTATTGATGGTAGCAGTACCGGTATCTATCTTTTTAGGGGTGTAAGTTACGACATCCGTAGAAGTGATGGAACCACCTGGGTTCATAAGTCCAGTAACTGTAGATTTGTCTGCTGTATATCCCTCAACGTTAGGAACGTTGACAGTCACAGTTTCACCAACTTTACCGCTAAGATGATCAACATGCTGATCACCGAGATTAGATTTAATTGTAGCTGGCGAGTCTGTATATGCAACGCCAACATAGTTGACTGGTTCTTTAACTAAAACTGTTTTACCGTCAGGTTGGATAATACCTTTAACAGATTCGGGGCTAGTATAACCTTCTTTAGTTGGAACTTTGACATCAACAGTGTCGCCGACATTACCAGAAATTCCGGCAACAGAAATATCTGGTAGCTTCGTAGTGCCATTTTGAGTTGCTTTGATTGTTGCAGAAGCACTAGTTACTGGGTTACCCGTATAAGTAATGTCCTGATTTGGATCTAAGGTAATAGTTCCATCAGAATTAATAGTACCAGTAATTTGAGAGGGACTTGCTGTGTAACCATCTGCCTTAGGAACATCAATTTTAACCGGCCCAACAGGACCAGTGACACTGACAGTTTGATCAGGGAAATTAGACTTTATGGTTACAGTATTAGTGTATTGTTTTCGTGAATAAGTTGGATTGTCAAAATCAACATCAACATCACCTTTGGAATTAATAGTCCCAGTTATAGTGCTTGAAGTGACATCATATCCAGCAACGGTTGGAGTATTAAAAGTAACTTTGTCACCGACTCGTGGATTTTCACCAGCATCATTTTTAGTACCAGTAATTTCCTTTGTTGAACCATCTGGTAATTTTACGGAAGCGGTCCATGTATTAACAGGATTGCCTGTATAAGTAATGTAATAGTTAGTTGTGGCAGTGGTGTCGTTAATGATTGTTCCATTAACTTTAGAAATATCAGATTTGTATCCGGGTAATTGAGGAACTTTGACATCAGTAACTGCACTGTTAAGGGTTCCCTGGACAGTAACATTTTGATTACCAAGGTTAGAAGGAATTGACATTGTGGCGTTAATAATTGTGACAGTTTCATCTGGGTTAGGAACCAAATTGATTTTTGAAACAGCGGGAACTGTATCAGTAAATAGGGTTCCAAGAGTTTGTCCGTTATCATTGGCAGCTAAAGTTGAAAATTTTATATTATTGTTGCTGTCGTACCAGTGATTGGAAGCTTTAGAAGGTAGATCAGTATAACTCTTAAAACGATTGTATTTGGATAATGTGATTTTATTTAAGTTAGTACCATCAAACATTCCCTGACCTATGGAAGAATCTCCAGTTTCATTAGGAACAGGGCTTCTGGTCATATCCCATGTACTTAAATCAAGATTGGTTAAATTAGCATCATTTTGAAACATACCAGTTAAGTCTTTGTGGTTACGGAATTGCCAGTTGGCAAGGTTAACAGTTTTAAGATTAATATCATTTTTAAACATATAGGAATCATCAGTAGATTGAGCAAAAGTTGAATATTGATCAGCAGGTAGGTCAATTTCAGTGACAGAGCTGTCGTTTAAAAACATTTTGCTTGAATTTTTTACAAAGAACAAATTAAGAGATGAAAGATTCAGTTTTTGATTGTCGGCAGTATGTGTTTCCCCTGCATTTGTTGCATCAACTAAATTAGTATCATTAGCAAACATACCAGAAGTATTTTCTGTATCAGAAACATCAAGATTATCGATGTTTTTAATACTCTTCAAATTAGTAAGGTTAGCAAACATATGGTTCATATCAGTAGCGGCTGTAACTTTACCATCAAAAATAATGGTATTGATACTGTCAGCATTAGTTGCCCATGGAGAAGTTGGGGTAGTTGATTCAGTTGTAGTACCAGTAGTTGAACTGCCGGTAGATGTTTTATCAGTTGATTCACTAGTCTTGTTAGTTGTAGTTGCAGTATTGTCAGCTAAAGCAGTTGTGGATGATGCTGTACCAAGATGAAGAACGCCATCAGTAGAAATGTACCAAGGGGTAGTTCCTTGGGTACTTTCAGCGATATTTCCATCAGGTAAGGTGGTAGCTTCTGGTGTAATTGAAAGAAGTTCTGCCTTAACACCTAAATTGGCTAATTTGGTTTTTGAAATCGCCAAATTAGTAGCTAAAGTTTTTTCAGCTACAGGAGTGTCTTTGGATTCGGTTGTGGTTGTGTCAGAACTAGTTTTAGAATTGACATTTTCATTAGTAGTATCGGCATTTGAAGTGTCTGCCTGCGTACTATCAGTTGAAGTTGTACCTGTTTCAGGAGTAACTGTTTGTGTTTCAACAGCTCCTGATTCTTTTGTATCAGTAGTTGAACTTACCGGAGTATCAGTTGGCTTAGATACAGCAGCGGTTTGATCTGTTGCTGTTTTTTTGGCTGTGTTGTCAGTAGTAGTGTTGGCAACTGCAGCAAGTTTATCTGTGGCTGATTGAGTTTCCGTCGAAGGGGCTTTGGCAGTCAAAGTTGTTTGTACTTGGTCATTAGTTGTATCAGCTTTAACCAAAACACTTGGTGCGCTTAGTAGAAACAATCCCCCTGCGATTGAAAGGCTACTAAGAACAACCCAGTTCTTCTTTGATTTAACGAGACGCTTTTTCTCGATAGTATTTGGATCGTGCTTTAATTGTTGAAATCTCATAATTATTACCCCTTTATTCTATAAAGAATATAAAACATCACGGTATTGATTATAGTTCTCTACTATTTTTATAATATTTCAGAAATGATAAACAATTCTTAACAAAAATGGAACATTTATCGTCAACAAAAGTATTAATGAAAAAATTATATTTGTGATAAAAATAAATCATTTATATATAATGGTATATACAGGATTAATGCGGATCTAATTTATCGAAAAAACATATGGCTAGGATATATATTGAAAATTCAAACTTTCCAGTCTTGATAGTGCTTCCAGCCTTTATAAAAGTCTTGCAAGTAAATTAAAAAAACATTAAAATAAGACGAATTATATAAAATAGTAATCTGAATTATTCAATACAAGATTTCTTGTAAGAAGGGATGTTTATATGAGAAACCTTTTTAGGCGTTTGACCCTAAAAGAAGATCCGAGTATTTATGAAGATAAAGATTCACATTTAGTGAGAGTTTTAACTGTTAAGGATTTCTTGGCTTTGGGAGTGGGGACGATTGTTTCAACTTCTATCTTTACTTTGCCAGGGGTTGTTGCGGCTCAACATACAGGGCCATCAGTTGTTTTTTCATTTATAATTGCGGCTGTTGTAGCCGGATTAGTAGCGTTTGCCTATGCTGAAATGGCGGCAGCAATGCCATTTGCGGGTTCAGCTTATTCATGGATTAATGTTATGTTCGGAGAATTCTTCGGCTGGATTGCTGGTTGGGCACTGTTAGCGGAGTATTTCATTGCTTTAGCATTTGTTGGTTCGGGGCTGTCAGCTAATTTCCGTGGACTACTGGAACCGATTGGGATTCACTTCCCCAATGCAATTGCTAATACTTTAGGTAGTAACGGTGGAGTTTTGGATTTAGTCGCGGTTATCGTAATTGCGGCCGTGGCATGGCTACTTTCTCATGGAGTTAGTGGTGCTGCTCGAGTTGAAAATATTTTAGTTGTTTTAAAAGTTTTAGCGATTTTAGCTTTTATTGTTGTTGGACTAACAGCAATTCATATTGAAAATTATGTACCATTTATTCCTAAGTACCATTTGAATAGTGATGGAACTGCTTTTGGTGGTTGGCAAGGAATCTATGCCGGTGTTTCAATGATTTTCTTATCCTATATTGGATTTGATTCGATTGCGGCCAATTCGGCTGAAGCCAAAGATCCAGGCAAGACGATGCCACGTGGTATTTTAGGTTCATTGTTGATTGCGGTAACTTTGTTTATCGCTGTAGCGTTAGTTTTAGTAGGAATGTTTAAATATTCTTCATACATTAATAATGCGGAACCAGTTGGTTGGGCATTACGCCAAGCCGGTCATCCGTTGGTAGCTAGTGTAATTCAAGCCATTGCGGTTGTCGGTATGTTTACAGCGTTGATTGGTATGATGCTGGCAGGTTCACGTCTAATTTATTCCTTTGGTCGTGATGGGATGTTGCCTAAGTGGTTAGGTAAACTTAATCAGAAGAAACTTCCTAACAATGCCTTATTAGTTTTATCAATTGTTGCCATTGTTTTAGGTGCTGTTTGTCCCTTTGCTTTCTTAGCACAATTGATTTCAGCTGGTACTTTGATAGCCTTCATGTTCGTTTCTTTGGGAATCTATCCATTGAGAAAAAGGGAAGGTAAGGATATTCAGAATCCTGATTTTAAAATGCCGTTCTATCCAATTTTGCCAGCTTTAGGTTTTCTAGGTTCACTAATTGTTTTTTGGGGACTAGATATTCAAGCAAAACTTTATGCTGGCGGTTGGTTTGCTATTGGTTTAGTTATTTACTTTGCCTATGGAATGAGACATTCAACGTTAGGTAAAAAGTCTCAAGAGAAACAAAAAGAAGCTGCCAAGTAAATGGCAACTTCTTTTTGTTTCTCGCCCGAACGATTGTCGATCATCCAATCCATCGCTGGGTTCGAGTAATAATTTTGTATACTCAGTATAACAAGTGACCAAGCAAAAATAAAGTCAAATTTCAATCAAATTTGTTATACAAAATGTATAATTTCAAATATATCTTTCGAAACATATAGTTATCAATATCTATAATTAAAAAAATTATGCCAATTGCAATAATTATCGAAAATAATAAACATTTAGTGTGTCACTTTTTCAGATTAGAACTATAATGAACTCGTAACTAAGGAGGTTGTTGAATTATGGCAGAAGTAGATCCATCAAAGATGGCTGATGCAGCCATTGCAAAAGAACCAGAAGTATTAAACCTAAAGATGAGTGAGGCTTTCGACTGGAGTGACGATAAGACAGTCGTTCGTGACGCTATTTGGGATTATTTCATGGAAAACAACGATCACGACACAGTTAAGGCCGAAGAAGCTGAAAAACCATTCTTGGATATGAAAGATGCAGATGTCCGTGACTGGATTGAGAAGAATCTCAAGAAATAAGCTAGTCTTTAAATTTAAATAGTACCAACCTTCCTTTAGAGTACGAGAAGCGTTCTCTAAAGGATTTTTTTATGCAAAAATTAATACAGAATTATCATGATATATAAAAGCCCGCCTCTGATTTCAGAAGTGGGTTTTGTGTTATTTCAAAAAGTGTTTGTAGGTATCAATGTGATTCTTCCAGTAAGGAGCATTTTGTTGATTCATTAGATCGTTGAACCAAACAAATTTTACGTAAGGTACATGTTTTGTTAACTCTTTCTTACCATTGTAGTAATCAGGGTCACTGACACGTATTAGGTTAGCGTGATAATTAGCATACATCATTGACTGATAAGTATAACCACAGACAATTAGTGTCACTAACAATACAAGATTGATCAAATAATTTTGTATTGGTAATTGATCTAAAGCGGATAGGACGAATTTCATTCCGATTAAATACATCAAAATATAAGATAAGAAATAGCCACGGCTGTTCACGGGGGAAGAAACGAATAACAATTGTCCAGCAATAACACCAGTCAATAAGTAATAGAGCCACATTTTAGGATCATCTCTGAAGAAGACCCAAATGCAATAACCGATAAAAATCATTAGTGCGATACTGACTAAACTCTCCGGTACGGCAATGCTTGCACGAACTGTTTTGTAGCCATACATCGGATTTAAATGAAAATTATTTCTGAAGAAATTGTTGATAACGATGTAATAAACCAAAAAGATAATTGAAAAGATAGAAACGGCCAATTTATTTTCTGATGAAATCTTAGTTTTGATTGCTAAGACGAAGATGGCCAAGAGAATAGCTATCAAAAGAATAAGATTGAAAGTAATCAACCAAAAGTGAGTGACTTTAGAATAAGTATCCCAAATGGTACTTAGAGTATATGAAGTTTTACGGTAAGTACTGGCCTCGTGATATCCCTTATGAGTAAACATGATAATTGCTGAACCAATTGTTCCTAAAAAATAGGTGATATGGTAACTTTTGAGGCCTTTTTTCCAATAAAAATATCCCAAAACTAATAATCCTAGGGCTAATTGGGTGATGTTCCAAACTTCATTAAATAGACCACCTGCCAAACCTAATAGTAGCAACAAAACAGAAACTATTGGAACAAATTTCTTTGCAACGCCTTTGTCGACGACGATGATATAAATCAATCCCATAACAACAGGTGGGACATAATTTACGAACCCAGCATTCCAACCTAAGATGTTATTAATGAAAGCATCTTGCATGGTGAAAATGAAGAGAAATGATAATAGAAGTGATGTGATGGTCTTTTTAGATAAGTACCAGATACACCACAAGAGCAGGGTCCAAAAGATTCCGTAAGCTAAAATGGCTACTGGCAATTTGTGCATGGTGACAATTTCCAAAAGATTTCCTAGGTAGCGACCATTACTACTACCACCATACGTGGCTTGGGGACCATAGAACATGTGATTCATTAAGTATTTCCCCATTTTACCCAACCAGAAGTAATCATCGCCAGATGGGATCACTAAGAATCGAAAGGCACAAAAGTATATAAATGATGCTCCAAACATTATTATCGTAAAGATTTTTTTGAGTGTACTATTACCACTTATTTTTTTGGACATGAGGTTGATTAGATCCTATCTATAATTATTTAAAATTTATTTACTAGATGTAAAAACATTAGAAAAATCGGATGAATATTTGTTGATTGTAAATTGTTTATACTTGTCTAGACTACGATGTTTTAAAGTAAGAACCATTGTGTTATTGATAATATGATTATCAGTACGAATATAGGGTTTAATTCGATATATCAAAGCATATTCATGTAGATTTTTCATTTTATAAACATCGATGGAAACCGTTTGGTAATTATCCCAATCAAAAGGGCCATCTTTTTGGTCAATGGCCTTTCGCGCTAGCTTAGTGAACTGTTTTTTTTGGTAATCATTCAAATGATGTGTTTTGTCATTTTCCAAAACAATCTGTTTGCCAGAGAAATAGAAGTAGGGAGCTGAATAGTAACTGCGATGAACCTGGGGAATAATAAAGGCTGCCAAAAGTAAAATTAGACAAAAGAATAGAACGACCTTATCCAGAAAATTATGTTTTTTAGCTTTAACTATGTTATCTTCCCCCTATACTGAATTCCTAGTACATTAAATGTACAAAATCAAAAATCTATTTTAAATAACGTTCCTCAATTTGATTTTCTTCGGATAATAAACTTTTTATACTAAGTCGAGTTTCAACTAGTTTATCATTTAACTTATCGCGATAGTATTGTTGTACCAGTTGTTTCATAGAATCAATTTGGTAGTCAGTACCGTCCCAATTTAATGTACCATCTTTTACGAATTTTTTTGCAACTTCATCAAAAGATTTTTGAGTCCATTTAGTATTTTTGGTATGAGTTGACCTTTTTTCTAGTTCATGTAGCACATCCATTGCCTGTCCTTCAAAGGATAATACTTGATCAACATAGATTTTTTGAAAATATGGATTAGAGATGCGATCGATTTCTTCTAAATTGGTTTCGTAATTGACACCTTTAGAAGTGAATATCTGAAATAAGCCTGGGTAAATCTCTTTGAATATGCGATCCTCAACGCTAGATTCATCGTCTCTTAAAACGTGGTCCTTCAATTTAGTGATATGTCTGACAATGACGTCATCAGGATGAAAGTCACCATTGGTTACATCGATTAGTTTTTTGAAGGTGACATTTGATTTGTAACCATAGTTATTGATGATTTTTAAAACTTTACTTTCTAAGACATCTTTAAGATCACCATAGTATAGGTAGTCACTGCTGGTATTAAGTACTGTCGATAAACGGTCCATTGTCGTTTTCTTAGGGAGTCCACGACCCTTTTCCCATTCATTAATAGTACTTTTACCACTGACACCGATAATGTCGGCCAATCCTTGCATGCTTAGATTTTTACTTTTTCGTAATTTCATCAGGCGAACACCAAAATCGGATTTTGAAATATTCATATAATTTAACATCACCAATCATTTTTGATTTAGTACTATTATTAGTACAACTAATGCACAAAAGGATAATAAAGTGGTATATAATATAATGTACAATTAGTTAATATCTAATATTATTAATAGTATTATTTTATTAAAGTGCGGAAAAAAAAGCATTTCCATAGCCCACATGACTAAGAAATGCTTCTTCCATTATTATTAGTAATAACTAATTAGAAATGTTAGTTGCAAAGTTTGGCTCGCAGGCACATGCGTTAGCAATTCTTTGATGTAGATTAATGCTAATAATTTTGAGCTTTGATTTTATATAAAAGGGCTACGAGTTAACGTAGCCCGGTACGCAATTATCATAGGATTGATTTGTCAGATGTACCAACGTTTAGTTATTTGAGGGAGTAACTTACTTAATAAACTACCGCATTTATTAAGAGTATAAGAGTCCATCTGTGACAAATACATGAATTCATGAAGGCTGTTTAAATTACTTTTTAATATTTGACTGATTCCACCCTAGAAATATATTAATGATGTAATTTTTAGCAAATGAGGATTATTATGTGCGTTCAATTCGAAATATAATAATCACGTACTTTTTTATGATAATACTAGTATAGAATATTCGCAATATTTTTATAATATGTATCAATTTTTAGCCGTATAGCCATATAAACAGTGAGTAGTTAGAATAATTTGAATTAAGAGGTGATGCCTATGGTTAAGCGCTTTAAGTTTATTCGGGATAAACGTAATGAAATGGGGTTAACCATAGAACAATTGGCTGATCGAGCTCATGTATCTCCAGATTTGATATCACGTTTGGAACGAGGTAATAGAGATGACGTGTCTCTTTCTCGTTTAGAGAGTATTTTAGACGCTTTGAATCTAAAATTAGGTGATGTCTTTGATCAAACTGAACTAGATGAGCAGAGTAACCAATTTGTACAGGCTTTTTATTTAATGGATAGTGAAAAGAAAAAGCAGTACGCAAAAGTCTTTATGGAGATTATAGACTTGAATAGTTGATTCAAGTCTTTTTTTATATTTTAATCTATTGGCTATGGAGTCCATTGGGAATTATCGCCACCATCAGGAGCAGCCATATTTGAATATTTACCAGTAAGATTTCCATTTACATCGTAAAAGTCACCATTGGGTTTAACCACTGTTACAATTGGGTTATTTAAATTGTTCAAATAGACGTGATAACCATCTGGCTTAGCCTCAACACTAAATGATGCGGGAGAAGCCCCACCATTGGCATGTGCAACTAAACTTCTAGCTTGATCTGCAGTAGTGATAACTGCGGCTACCTGCTGATTTGTAGTTGCTTGTTGATTGTTGTTAGAAGTAGCTGTGCTTTGGCTTTGACCCTGATTAGTGTTTTGAGTTTGTTTTGAACTCTGCTGGTTATTTGAATTTGATGTTGTATTTTGGTTGTTAGTGGAAGAATTTGTTTGTTGATTTTGTTGTGTCTCATCATTGTTGGAAGTAGATGCTTCCTTTTTTGATGAGGCCTTTTTTTTCGAAACTTTTTTCTTAGAAGAACTCTTCCTGGCTTTTTTATGTGATTCTGTTTTGACAGTTGAATCTTTTGAGCCAGCGGAATTTTGACTATTGTTAGAACAACCTCCAAGTGCTAATACGGATGCTACCAATAAAAGACTACTCAATATTTTGAGGGTAGTATGTTTCATGTTGTTATTTCTCCCTATATCCAAATTTTGAAATAAATCTTAATACCGATTTCATTGATCACCACCTTAATCCGTACAATTCATTATTTTATAGTCGACACAGAATATTAGCAACAAAATCTATTTTTAATAGATTTATTGCCACGATGTAAATCTAATAAAAAGCCCCTTAGCTGGAAGCTCTACGAGACTGTCTGGATATATGCAAAGATGAATAGTACTCATATCGTCTTTGTAATAATTCTGTAACATTATTGTAGCATTTATGTAACAATTAGCAATATCAAATCAAAAATTATTAATTCTGTACGCAAAAAAAGGGCCTCCATTCTTTTGGAGGCCCACTATATCAGGGAGGTAATTATATTTAGTTTATATTATAAGTTAGTATCCAATATTCTTGTTTACCAAGTACTATATTAGATTATAAATGTGAAGAAAATGTGAAATATACAAATATTAATATAATTGTTCCGATTATTGTGTAACAGATGTTGCAAATTCAGGCTCACTACTTACATTATTTCCAGCGTCATTTTGATTTAAATGCATATTTGAACTTTGTGCCCATTCATTAGTTGATACTTGATAGAAGGTATGACCGTATTTATTTTGAACCATTTGGCCAATTTTCCAGTTAGATCCTTCAGGTAATTGACGGTCTGAGAAAGAGTCCATTGAAGTATCATATAAATCAGCGGGACCATTAACAACAGTACCAACTACTGGTTGCTGTTGTTGTGTGGTAGTTGAAGCAGCATTGGTTGTAGCGTTATTTGTAGTGTAACTTTGATTAGGTTCAGTCACTTGAATGTTCAAGTCATTAGCAGCGACCCATTCATTAGTAGCAACTTGCAAATAAACATTTCCATTAACATTTATGGATGCACCAAGTTTCCAATTAGTTCCAGCTGGTAAAGTTACCCCAGTAATAGCTTGGCCTTGACTGTTAACTACAGCAGAAGCCCACTTTGTCGTTCCAACTTTAGTGGCGTTAACATCAATTTGGTTGCTAGTGTCTGAACTAAGATTAGTTACTTGATGGGATGAATTACTGATATCAATGCTATCAGCAGCAATCCACTCGTTAGTAGCAACTTGATAATAAGTAATGCCATTGATTTGAGTTGAAGGACCAAGTTTCCAAGAGCTGAAGTTAGGAAGATAAGTACTTGTAATAGTTTGACCCTGGTTGTTAACCAGAATACCGCTACCACGACGAACAGTACCAATCAATCCGCTTTCTGTTGATGTTTCTGCCGCACTCACGTCTTGAGGCGACAAATTAGACAGAACAGTTGGGGCAATTAATAATGCCAGTGCTGAGCCGAGTAGAACTTTATTCTTTTTCATCTTTTAAACCTCCTCGTCTTATTTTGCGGTTCATAGTAAACCTATAATGCAATCAGATTTTAATCAATACGTTTAAAAAACTGTTAAGAGAAACGTTACGTTTTCTTTAGAATTAGCTCAATATTTTTGTAATATATTTGAAATAAATGAATTTATATATAGAAAAAAAGAGTGATGCCGACTTGATATATCGGTGTCACTCCTTTTTTATAACCATATTTCTTGGAAATCAATGTGCTAGAACTTTTTTATTGAATCTTACCATCAGATTCTTTAACGGTTGAACGTCCATCTTTAGCAGCGTTCTTAATAGCACGAACAATATCATTGTCACTCCAGGCATCAACGTTCTTAACACCAGAGTCAGTTAATTGTTGTCTAGCTTTGGCGATGTCGGAATCAGTAATGGTTTTACCATCGACTTCTTTCTTTTCAACATCGAAGTCGCCACCTTTAGCAGCTGGATTATTGCTTTGGTCGCTTGATGAGTCAGCACTACTATTATCAGTAGAATTGTTGTTGTCAGTTGTAGTTGTTGTAGAACTATCATTATTAGTATTACTGTCAGTATCGGTACTATCTTTAGTATCAGTAGGTAATGACTTAAGCAGAGTATTGGCTTGTGTGTAAAGATCTGAATAATACTTACCCTTAATACCCTTGAATGTTGTGATTTGTTCTAGTAAAGCTTTAGCTTGATCATTAGCACCTTGTTTGATTAATTCTTTAGCGTTTTTGATATCAGCCTTGAAGTTACTACGATTGAATTGAATCTTCTTTACTTGTTTAGTCAATTTCTTAGCTCTGGAAACCATCTTCTTGTTTCCGTTATCTTGATCCGTAACCTTATTCAAAGCTGATCTGGCAGAATCAAACTTACGTTGGTTCATAAATCTCTTCGCCTTGACCAAGTTTTGAGCTTGGATCTTTGAGTCATGTGCTTTGTCAGTTTTTTTCGCCTTAATTGCTGAATCAAAGTGATCAGCGGCCTTTGAATATTCTTTATCGTCTACGGCATCGTTACCTTTAGTCATTTCTGTCTTGTAAGTATCACTACTATTATTAGACTTAGATGCTGAAGAGTTGCCGTTACTGCAGCCAGCTAGCAATAGTGCTACCCCTGTTGTTGCTAGTAATAAAGCTTTTTTCATTTTTGAAATTCCTCCATATAAGTGCTGGTTGAATTATAACATGTTGAGAAAAATTTCAAAAAAAATTTCCGCTTTGGATACTTTCAACCGTTACTATCTGTGTAAGTTACTTAAACCGGCCGATTAGTTCTTACAAAATATAAAAAAGAGGTAATTAATAATGTGGAAGAAAACAGCAATCGTCGTAACAATGGCAAACGAAAAGTATCCAAAAGGTAAGAGAGCAATTAACTTTAATAATATAGTAGAAAACCCAACTCAAGAACAAATTGATCTCCTCACGCAAGGACTAGTTCTACTATCAGATGGCGATGCACTTTATGGAACAGAAGTAATTAAACACAATACAATGGATGCAGAATAGGGGCGTAAATTATGAAAAGATTACAATTGAAATTTAAAACAGCAGATGGCCACAGTAAGAATTTAGTTTTGAGTTATGTTAAAGCTGATTTAGATCCAGAAACAGTCAAGACAGCGATGGACAAAATTAGTGCCAGTAAGCTATTTGAAAAAGGTGCTATTCAACTTTATCAAGAAATCACTGGTGCCAAATATGTTGAACGTGTTGAAAACAAAGTATTCTAAGCCTTTTCAGATTTTAGTAAAAATTATTAAAATATTTAAGGTATAAACCTTGAGCCTACGTCTTATTTAGAATAGAATAAAAGTAGGCTCTTTTGGGTTAACAAAATTAATCTAGTCATTGTTTAAACGTTAATTACATGACAATTAGAGTTTTTTTCTTGGAAAAAATTTGATTTTGACTGTAAATGTGTATGGAATGTTACAAAATCGTGATATTTAATACAGAAATGTTACAAAAACAGTGACTTTTTAAATTTCAGTTGATTCACAAGCCGGAGTTTCATATAATGGTTGTCAGTGGGATAGCCCACGACAATTAAAAATAATAAATTCTTGTAGTCCAGGGGAGGATTAACATTGAAAAAATCTATTAAATATGCAGGAATCGCTGCTGCTACACTTCTAGCTGTTGCACCAGTTGCTGCTCCTGTTGTTTCAACTACTGCACAAGCTGCTGTTACATCAGTTGCTACAGACCAATCAAAACAAAATGATGCTGTTACAGCATTTGGTAACCAATTTGCTGACGTTACTGCTAAGAGTATCGTTGACGGTGGCAAGAGTATTACTCTTGGTTCACAAAAGTTATCAGACTTTGCTACTAACAATGCTGATTTGATTAAGACTGCTGCTACTCTTGAAAATATGAACGATCTAATTGGTAGCGGTGCTACTGTTACTGTTTCTGCTAAGTATGGTTCAACATCAATTAACCAAGCTGATCTTACAAAGATCTTGGCTGATGAAACATATCCAGCAGTTGAATTTACAATTACTTTGAACTACAACAACTTGAATGATCAAGCTGTTTCAAAGACATATACTGTTAAAGCTACTAGAACAACAACTGACAACAATGCTAACGAATTGAAGACAGTTAATGCTAAGTTCACAACACCTGTTTCAGTTGCTTTGGACTCAACAACAACAAGTACACAATTGACAGCTACAACTGACATTCATTTGACAGACCAAAATGGTGATGGTGTTGTTGCAGGTACTGTTAAGGCAGATACTAACTATTACAACACATATGCAGATGCTATGAATGGTAACACTACTTCAGCTACTAATACTGTTGTAAACAACAAGTTTACTAAGGCTGGAACATATTACCAAGCAATTTCATTTACTGCTGGTAATGGTTCATCATTAGCTACATTTATTAGTAACTATACACAAGACCCATCATCATACACTGTATATGTAAATGGTGCTAAAGCATCAGCTGGTTATGACTTCAAGGCAAGTACTGACAACACAACACTTACATTTGTTCGTGCAATCAACGTTTCAAACACAACTGATAACTGGACAACAACAGATACTACAGGTGTTGTTACAACAAAATCTGCAAGCAAGTACTACACACTAAAGAACGATGACAATGCTACAATTGCTAACCGTGCTTTAGGTGCAAACACACCTTGGAGAACTGACAAAGTTCGTACAAACCAAGACGGTGTAAAACAATACCGTGTTGCTACTGGCGAATGGATCGATGCTGACAATGTTGTTTACTCAAACGGTGACAACAACAACAGTAACAATGGTTCAGGCTTGACAGATATCAAGACTGTTTCAGGTGTTGCTACTTTGACAAAAGCCAAGGGTTACTTCATGGCATTGTTCAACGATGAAGGAAAGGCTTATGATAACAAATATCTTGGCTCACCTTCAGCATGGAGAGTAGACAGAACTGCTAAGGGTGCCGATGGTAATACTTACTACCGTGTTGCTACTAGCGAATGGCTACAAGCCGGTGAAGGCGTTTCATTCAAATAATTTTTAATTATTGAATATTAAGAGAACTCGCATATGCGAGTTCTTTTTTTATGCCATTTTTAGAAAACGGTTGCATGTACTCCTCAGTATTATAAAATTAATATATTAACAATTTTATCGACAATGGGGGGCATAATTGTGGAATCGAAATATGAGGTATTAACGAAATTAAATGATTTGAATTACAGTCACTCGTTGCCAATTAATACTAGTGATCTATCTCAACAGGTTAATCTTAGTCGTTCGGTTACTAGTCATTACTTGAATCAATTACTAGAAGATGGATTGGTAGTTAAACTAGAAGGTCGGCCGGTTTTGTGGAATTTAACTGAATCGAAAAATAATAAAAAAATTTTACCGTTCAATGATTTTATCGGATCGAATGGTAGTTTGAAAAATGTTGTTTCTCAATGTGAGGCAGCGGTAAATTATCCGCCCAATGGATTGAGCATTATCATTACGGGAAATAGTGGTGTCGGAAAGAGTTTCTTAGCCAAACAAATCTATAATTATGCAGTTACTTCAAAATCAATCTCTAGCAATGCACCATTTCTAACTTTGAATTGTGCTGATTATGCTAATAATCCGGAATTACTTTCGAGTATTCTATTTGGATATGTCCGAGGAGCCTTCACAGGTGCTAATGATGACAAAAGTGGTTTGTTGGAACAAGCTGATGGTGGTTATCTCTTCCTCGATGAAGTCCATCGCTTATCAAGTGAGAACCAGGAGAAACTTTTCAGTTTTATCGATAGTGGTTCTTTCATGCGAATGGGTGAAAATAAGCAGACTAAGACTTCAAAGGTTCGTTTCTTGTTTGCCACTACGGAAAAAACAGACGACGTTTTACTGGAAACTTTCCGTCGACGAATTTCAATTGCGGTTCATTTACCGGATTACCATAATCGACCAAGAAATGAACGTTTAAGTTTAATCTATTCTATTTTTTATCATGAAGCACAAAAGATGCAAAAGCCATTAAGAATTGATGATGGGGTAATTGAGTCACTGATCAATTTGAAGTCAGATGGAAATATTGGAAGATTGAAGAATATTATCCGAGTTAGTTGTGCCAATGCCTATAAAGATCAAAAGCTTAACGATGAAATTAAGATTCAATCTGATTCGGTTATTCTTAAACAGAAATCCTCCGATACAGGTAATTTCGTAGATATAGATCCAACACATCAATATAATTTTTCCGAAGTTTCGATTGGTGATTCGTATCAGAAGAAAATAGAGAAGATTATCAACGATTTGAGTTCTTCAGACGTTAATTCATTCCAATTTCAAAGTAAGAATGCCATTCACGATATTGAAAAGCTGGAACAGTCGGTGAAAATAAATGAATTGGATCAACCAACTTTTCTGAAATTTCAAAAACAAATGGAGAAGGTAATTGGACGTCGCTTTGGTATTAAGGAGATTGCTGATATCAGTTCAATTATTTTCAAGCTGTATCGTTCTAATTTTACTTTGCCTGTGGAAAACTTGGATAAACTTGATAAAAAATTACAGAGTCTTTGCCCACGTTCAGTTCATGTAGCTGATTGTTTCTTTAGAAGTCTTCATTATCGGTTAACGACAAAGTATCATTCATTAGGTATTGTATTGTCAATTTTGTTGAGTGATCACGTTGACGAATCGATAAAGTTGAGAGGCTTGTTATTGGCGCATGGGGAATATACTGCTACTAGTATTCAAGCAGTAGTCAATCAGCTCTGTGGCAATTATATTTTTGATGCAATCGATATGCCAATCGATACGGGATTGGCTGATATTGTTCAGAAAACTAAGACGTTGTTCGATTCTTACGATACTTCGAACGGTACAGTGATGATTGTTGATATGGGTTCACTCAATCAGCTTTATTCGGAAATTAAGAATCATCTTAATGGTGATTTATTGGTGGTTGATAATCTAACCACAGCAACAGCTTTGGATGTGGCTTTGAAAATTCAAAGTAAGGAAAAATTTAAAGCAATCGCGGCCGCCGCTGAAAATGAATACGAGATTCATAGTCAGTATTATTCTGGCTATTCGAATAAGAAGAACATTATCATTTCTTGTATCTCTGGTTTGGGAATATCGGAGAAAATCAAAGAGACAATGTTGCCTTATTTTCCCAAGGACATTCAAATCAATACGCTTGATTACTACGATTTGAAGAAGAATATCCATCAAAATGACAATCATTATTTTGATACGACTCTGTTTGTTTTGACAACGACTAGTTTGCCGGATGATTTCATTATTCCTAATATCAATATTTATGATTTGTTGGATGCTAAAGGTGAACAGAAGTTGACTAAATTATTGACGCCTTATTTAAAAGCCGATGCGATTGATGATTTGAATCAGGAGTTATTACGTTTCTTCTCGATTGAAGGAGTCAGTGAGCGTTTGAGTTTCTTGAATCCTAAGATCATCATCAAAGAAGTTGAAACAGTAATTTATAAGTATGAGAGTTACTACAATCTTAAATTGGATGGGAAAGTTAAACTTAATCTTTATATGCATATTGCTTTGATGATCGAACGTTTAATGATTCGTAAATCACAAAAAATGCCAGAGATTAAACCAACTGAAGATGAACAAGAGTTTATTTCGATTTCCAAGAGTATCTTCCAACCTTTGGAATTAAAGTACAATGTGGAAGTTAATGACTATGAATTATCACTGATGTATGAAGTGTTCAAGCAACTGTTTTAGTGTTCAAAATAAAAGAGAGCTAGTGTTTAACGTTAAACACTAGCTCTCTTTTTGTCGTCAGAATAGGCTTTTTAAAAGTTGGCATGAAACTTGCTTATATAAAGGTGAAGACAATGCAAGGAGTAAGGGGATATGAATAAAATTTTAATCGCGAGTCATGGTCATTTAGCCAGTGGCGTTCAGAGTTCATTGGAAATATTAACAGGTATGGGAAATAAGGTCACAGTAATCGATGCTTATGTTGATGATCATGACTATGTACCAGATATTAAAAAGTTCATTGACGGGCTAGATGGTCAAACGGGAATTATTTTCACTGATTTATTTGGAGGAAGTGTAAATCAAAAGGTCATGCTTGAAGTTGCTGACCACGAAAATGTTTTTGTGATTACTGGCACAAATTTACCAATTGTTTTGTCAGTCGTTTTGGAAAATGAGGCAATAACCAAAACAAAACTGGAAGAATTGATTGCAGCTAGCCAAGTACAGTTAGTTGAAGAACCAAAAGATGATACAGATTTATCAGATGACAGTTTTTTAGAATAATTGGAGGAAGAAATTATGATTGCACAATTAAGAGTAGATGATCGTTTAATTCACGGACAGGTAGCCCTAGTTTGGACTAAAGAATTGGATACACCAGGAATCGTCGTTGCTAACGACAATGCAGCTAGTAACGAAATGGTTCAAATGACTTTGAAGATGGCTACACCAACAGGTAAAAAACTTTTGATTAGATCAGTTGATGATGCCATTAAAGTTTTCAACAATCCCAAGGGTAAAGGAATGCGTATGTTTGCTTTAACTAACAACGTAGCCGATGCCTTGAAGATTGCTCAAAATGTTTCTGATATTGATGGTATTAATGTAGCAAACGTTGGTCGTTTCGCTGATAAATCAGAAGGTGAAACTCATCAAGTTGGTAGTACGTTGATGTTAAGTGACAAGGAATTGGCAGCTTTGAAAGAATTAACTAAATTAGATGTTCCAGTCTTTCAACAAGTTGTTCCAAGTAATCCTAAGTCTTCAATTGCTTCAATGCTTAAAAATAAATAAGGCCTGAGGGGGAAATAATTATGTATAGAGAAGCGTTTTTAGCCGCTTTGACCGTTTTCGTTTGTTACGGTGGAAATTGGCTATTCGGTCAAACAATGATTGAACGTCCACTTGTTGTTGGATGTATTGCCGGTATTATTTTTGGAGATATGCGTGCCGGAATTATCATGGGGGCTTCACTGGAAGCTATCTTCATGGGAGCTGTTGATATCGGTGGTGCTTTATCAGCCGAACCAGTTACCGCTACAGTTTTAGCCACAACATTCTCAATTGTATTGAATGTTAATGAAAAAGCTGCCTTGGCATTGGCTGTGCCTATTGGAGTTTTAGCCGCTTTTATTTCTATGTTTATGAAGAACGTCGTAATGAACTTATTCGCACCACTTGTTGATAAATATGCTAAGGATAACAATCCTCGTGCTATGGCAATCATGCATTATTCAATGTGGTTTATTAATTACTTTGTATTCTCACTAATTACATTTTTCAGTGTTCTTGAAGGAGCAAAACCAGTTCAACATATGATCAATAGTATTCCTGATAATTTGATGGCTGGACTTTCAGCTACTGGGGGACTATTACCAGCTGTCGGATTCGCTATTTTGATGAGAATGCTTTGGAGTAAGAAGTTAGCTCCATACTTCTTCTTAGGCTTTATTATGGTTGCTTACCTCAATTTACCATCCGTTGCTGTTGCAGCTTTAGGTATCATCTTAGTTCTAGTAATTAGTTTCAAAGACAAACAATTATTAGATATGGAGAACAAACAAAAAGAATTAGAGAAGAGACCAGTGGCTGCTGCCGGAACTGGGGCTTCTAACAACGAAACAGCTGAGGAACAAGAAGAGGAGGATTTTTTCTCATGAAATTAAATGAAAACATTTCAAAAGAAGATCGAAAGATGCTAAATGGTATCTTCTGGCGTTCATTTACCGTTTTTGCCAGTCGTGCCGGTGCTACAAAAGCTCATGCTCCCGGGTTTATTTACTCAATCACACCTGCTTTGAATCGTTACTACAAAGATGATCCTGAAGGCAGACGTGAAGCCATGATGCGTCACACAACTTGGTATAACATCACTCAAAACGTTGGTACTTTCGTTATGGGATTAGTTGCTTCCATGGAAAAGAAGAATGCACAAGAAAAAGACTTTGATGCAGAATCAATCGTTGCCTTGAAGACTTCCTTGATGGGTCCACTATCAGGTATTGGCGATTCAATTTTCTGGGGTGTTATCCGTGTTATCGCCGCCGGTGTTGGTATCAGTTTAGCTGCACAAGGTTCAATCTTAGGACCAATTTTGTTCCTATTGATCTACAATATTCCTTCAATTTTAACGAGATATTATTTAACATACATGGGCTTCTCATTAGGTTCATCCTTTATTGAAAAAATTTATGCTAACGGAAGTATGAAGATTTTGAATAAGGCCGCAAGTACATTGGGTCTTCTAATGATTGGTAGTATGACTGCAAGTATGGTCAAGTTTGAAAGTAAGTTGTCTGTTCCTATTGCTGGTGGCAAGCCAATCTTGATTCAAACTTATTTAGATCAACTATTCAAAGGCTTGATTCCATTGAGTATTACACTTCTTTGCTACTGGTTATTGAGCAAGAAAGTTAACGTTAACTGGATTCTATTAGGCGTCTTAGTTCTGGCTATTATCCTAGGACTACTTGGTGTTGTTTAGTTGACGACTCAATTGGATGCCATCACAGTAATTACGAGATTATTGATGGCAACAGTTTTTTCCGGGGCCATTGGGATTGATCGAGCCTATAAGCACCGACCTGCCGGATTAAGGACGCACATCTTGGTTTGCTTAGGAGCTTGTATCATCGCAATGATTCAGAAGAATCTCGGTTTCAATGCATTAATGGTTGCCCAACAATATCCTCAATACAAAGGAATATTGCGAGTAGATGAAGCTAGACTGATAGCACAAGTTGTCAGTGGAATAGGATTTCTCGGTGCAGGAACGATAATTGTTGAAAATCATTCAATCCGAGGCTTGACTACAGCAGCTAGCCTTTGGGTTGTAGCTTGTATCGGAATCGCAATTGGAATGGGCAACTACATTATTGCAATAAGTGGATTTTTGGTGGTGTTTGGTGTGGTAGCATTTTTGAAAAAGATTATCCGGATCAGTCCGGTACGAAAACTAAAAGTTGAATATAAGCAGAAAGTAGAAACGAAGGAATTTATCGATGGTTACTTTAAAGAAAATAAAATTTCTGTTGAAGACGTAAAATTCCGCGTTTCCAAATTGAATAACAACAATAGTATTTATACCAACATTTACTCGATTGATTTTGGCAAAAATGTTGATTACGTGGATATCGTTGAGAATCTATCAATGAATGAAAATATTGTTAAAGTTGAGACTATTAACGTGTAATGGGTTTGTGAAGTATGCCGTCTTCCACAAAAATTGGGAATGCTGTTGGAACGTTATGGGTACGATTTGAAACTAATTATTTTACACTTTGTGCAAAATAATGGATTTCCAAAGTCGGCCTCACTGTAACCGGTAAAGCCGGTAACAATGATCTCATAGCTGAACGCATTCCCAAATTTTGCTCCAGACTGAATCTCACTTTGATTGTTTAGCTTGAGATGAATAAATTAGTCTATTATTTTTCATCATAAAAATTAATTTTAATTCGAAAGAAATGTCCGTAGAGCCAATGTATATTGGTTAATACGGATATTTTTTAGTGTTGATAATTTTGAGGTAGAAAAAACATAAAATAAGTACAGTTATAGTAGAAAAAACAGCTCCCTTTACGTTATGATGAAACTTGAATAATGAAAAGGGAGTTTTTACATTGAAGAGCTTAAAGAAAATAAGTATCTTTTTAGTAGCTTGTCTTTTAGTGCTTAGTTCATTCTCATTTGTCGGGATAAAGAACGTTCAAGCTGCTGACACAGATCAAGCACAATACACGATTGGAACAACTAAAAATATTCCTTCCGCTGTTGCCCAAATGGGTAAGGATTTAAATGCTTATACGAACAACAATTTAAATGTTGATCTGAAAGCATATGATTCTACTAAAGAATTGAATAGTGCTATTGCCGATGGAACGGTTAATGCGGCTGTGACTGATTTAGTAAATTATGCAGCTATTTCTAAGAAACATTCAAATTGGAAGATTGCTGGTACTATGCCTGGTTATAGCGGTTTAGTTGCTAACAAGAAGTACAAGAGTGTTAAGAAATTAAAAGGTAAGACAATTGCAGTTGATAAAACTGACTACTCAATGTTCTATCTAAAGAAAGCTTTGAAGAAGAGCAGATTAAAGTTATCTAGCGTTAAATTGAAGCAAGTTGATTCTGAGGCAGATCGTGTCAGTCAGTTGAAGAGTGGCGACGTTGATGCTGCTGTCTTACAAGATCCATCAATGACTGAAGCTAAAGTTAATGGTGCTAAGGTTCTAAATAGAGATAAGATTAGTGCTGATAATGGTAATGTTTTGATTGTTAATAACGATTATGCTAAGAAGAATGTTTCTAATACTAATATTCTATGCAATGTTATGAAGCAAGAAGTTAAGAAAATCAATAAGGGTAACATGTACATCATGCTTAACAAGACATTCTCTAACTATGGAACTAGCGATAAAGCTGTTGCTAAGTTGAACAACATGAATGTTAAGTTTAAGACAATGCATAAGGTTAAGAAATCTGATTTTAAGAAAGCCTTCAAGTATGCTAAGCAACAAAAGTTATACAAAGGTAAAATCAATTATAAAAAAGCCAATATGAAGCTTAGACAAGTTAAGTAATCAAAAAAAGTTCATCTGATGATGAACTTTTTTTCTTGCTCAGATAATAATGGTAAAATGTTCTTATTATTTAATTGATTTGAGGGAAATATCTTGAAGAACAAAAGACTAATCTATGTCGATACGATTAGAGTTTTTGCGATGTTATTGGTGGTTTTGGCGCATTCTTGTGCTGATGATTTGGCTAACTATCAACCAACGTTAAAATGGGGTGTCGTAAATTCCATCGTTATAGTGACAGAAATCGCAGTGCCACTTTTTTTCATGATCAGTGGTGCCATGGTTTTAAACAGTAAAAAAACTTATGATTTAAAGTACTTATTCAAGCATCGATTGGTCAGAGTCGTTGTACCATTCTTACTTTGGTCAGTTGTGTCAGCTTATTTGGCTCGTGCCATGTCAGGTCCAGTTGATATGAAGGATTTCAGCAATACATTGTTAATGATGTATCATAAACCAGTATTAATAGCATATTGGTTTATGTATCCATTGATTGCTTTGTATTTATTGTCACCATTTTTGAAAGCTATTGCTGATAAGATTGACGATAAGATGTTGATGTATTTGTTAATTCTTTGGGTCATCATTGATATTGCATTGCCAACGTTAACAACTACTACACCTAAGAATATTGGAGTTTACTTCAATTCCTTTGATTTAGGCCGAGTGGTTGTTTCCAAAGATATTGGTTACTTCTTTATTGGTTATCGAATTTCTAAGATTGACAAACATTCGTTAAAACTCAATATGAATATCCTGATAGCGGCCGTGTTAATGGCAATCAATATTCTAATCAGTTTTATCAGTTTGAAACCAAACCTACAATTCTTGAATGCCATTGCTAACATCAATACGCCAATCATTGCAGCATTGGTCTTCATGCTCTTCAAACGCTTTGAAACAAGTTATGGTAAAGGATTTGCACGAGTGATTGAATTGATAGCACCATTGACTTATGGAGTTTATCTAGTTCACGGATTATCAATACAGTTTGTGATGAAGTATTATGTGAATGCTAACTTCTTATACGTATTCGTTTTAGCAACTGTCTTATCACTATTAGTAATTTTGATTTTAAGCAAGATACCAGTTGTAAAAAGATTGTTCACTTAGAAAAATTAAAATGGCATCTATTCAGAATTTCAATTTCCGTAATAATTAGGGAAAATGAGGAATCTGAATAGGTGCTATTATTTTTACTCATCATTGCAGGTCATTTCTTTATCTATTAATGTATAATGTAACTAATATTAACTTTAAAGGTGGTATTGCAATGCTTGAAAAAGTACAAGGAATCGTTAAAGTAACTCAAGACGATCGCTACGTTGTTTTCTTATTTGATAATTATGAAGTTAACCGTAAAATGCTTCAAGACAAATACGTTAAAGGTCAAACTGCTTGGTATACTGATGCCAAGGGTACAGGTGAAGACGGAAAAGAATTCTATCGTATCGCTGAAGATGGTGAATGGATCGAAGCTGAATATGTTGAATTCATTCCTACTGAAGGTTAGTGATTTTAAATCATTAAAAAAGTTTAAAAATATCCAAATTTCTTAAGGTTTTATTGTCGAATTCCAAATTAAATAGTAGTCTAAGCATTAGATATACAAGAATTTGGGAGGAGACAAATTATGAATAAAAAATGGGTTGCCTCAACGGCATTAGCAAGTTTTTTAGCCGCTGTTGGTATTTCTTCTAATACTTCTCCAGTTAAGGCTGCTGTTTCTGATGACGAGGGTAATCAAACTGACGACCAAAATCAAAATACATCTGAGACTAAGGATACTACTGTTGCTAGTGTAATGGACAAGAGTGGTGCACCAATCAATGAGGATGCAGCTGACGCTATTGAAGCTAATCAAAAATCTGGTAGAAGTAGTGTTTTGCCAGCTAATGCGGTTGCCGCTTTGACACAAGCTGGAACAACTAAGGGAGCATCAACTGCTCAACAACAAGCCTACTTGGCTAAGGTTGCTCCACAGGCACAACAGGTTGCATCAAAATACAATTTGTATGCTTCAGTAATGATGGCACAATCTATTTTGGAAAGTAGTTGGGGTACTTCAGTATTATCATCACAGTATAATAATTACTTTGGTATTAAAGGGGACTATCAAGGTTCATATGTCTCACTACCAACTCAAGAGTGGAGTGCCGATAAGGGCTACTACACTATTTATGCTAACTTTAGAAAGTACCCTAGTGTTTACGCATCTTTTGCTGATAATGGCGATAAGTTACGTAATGGTATTCAAGGAAATAGTGCTTTCTATAAAGGTACATGGAGAGAGAATACCTCTTCTTATAAAGATGCTACAGCTTGGTTGCAAGGACGTTATGCCACTTCACCAACCTATGCAGCTGTATTAAATAATATAATTGAGAGCTCTAATTTGACACAATATGATGGAAAAGCCAGTACAAATGGTACTGGTAATGAAAATGCAATTGAAGGTACACAAACAAAATTAAACGATGTTGTAACAATAACTAATAAAAATTCAGCACATGTTTATATAAACGCTGATAAAATAGCTGCTAACCGTACTTTAGCTAACGGAACTAGATGGAAAGTTACATCTAAGGTCGTTAAATCTGACGGTACGACTTATTATCAAGTCTCGACAAACGAATACGTAAAGGCTTCAGATGTTCAATTGGAATCTGAAAAGACTAACCCACCAGTTAATATTGCTGATACAGCAATTATTATTAATAAGAGTGGTTCCGTAGTTTATCGTTTGCCTAATTTGAATACGGCTACGAATCGAGTTTTGCCATATCAATCTTCTTGGATTACAACTAAGTATGTGTTGGATAATTCTGGTAATAAATTCTACTTTGTAGGTAACGACTGTTATATCAAGGCAACTGATGTTTCCTTGAAATCAACACAATCACATGGTGACTATACTAAGGATAAAGTAGTATCTTATCCCGATATCGTTAACATCACTGCTAATCCAGGAGCCAAAGTTTATGATGATAAACATAATCTTTTGGCAGTTAGTCTTTCAAACAGAACTGATTGGAAGATTGATCAGAAGTCTACTCATTCAGATGGTTCCATTTGGTATCGTGTAGCTACTAATCAATGGGTCAGTGCTAACGATGTTCAAGTTAAAGGATCTAACTATGTAACAAGTGTTAGTGGTATGGCAAAGATTAACTATATTCCTGGATATGGTGTCAACGTTTATAACAGTCCTGCTGCCAATAATAAATTTACAGGAACTCGTCTAGCCGATGGTACGACTTGGCGTGTAACCTCAAAACAAATTGTCGATGGTCAAACTTGGTATAAAGTAAATGCCGGTTGGGTCAACGGAAAATACTGTATTTTCAATGCAGATTAGGAAGTCCTTAGGGGCTTCTTTTTTTGTACAAATTACGTGAAATTATTTTGAATAAATTATATATTTTGGTATCTTCAGAACATATATTCTTGTTATATTGTTGACATACTCATGAAAAGTGAGTAAATAAATATTTTAGGGAAAATAAATGATGATATCAAATTTTAAATCCATTAAGGATGTAATATCTAAAAGAATCTTTAGTTCTCTCAATGTTTGTAAAAATTTTAAAGTTGATTATAAAATTGAAGCCTTGTTGGATATTTCAGATATCACTAATTTGGGAAATACGATTGTTGTTCATGCTGAACAAGGAATCTTTATTGACTCAAGAACGACCAGGAAGATTATGAATGAGATGTATTTGATTAATGGAATAGGATTTGCCATGGCCAAGTTTTTAGCTGATTTGTATGGGATGACTCACTATACGCCGTTTATTCATGAAGATATTGCCTATATGCCAATGACTGGGGCCAGTCGAAGAAATGCCGATTGGATTGCTGTTCACTTCTTAGAATGCTATGAACAAATTGAAAAGAAAGCCTATTTTGTCACCGAGAGCAGCCATAAGATTCAATTAGATTTTCCAAGGGGAGATTTGGAAAAAAGATTGCATGATATTTACTTTTTAATGAAGTGTTCATTAAACGTATTTGAAATGATGGTTAATGTTGGTAGTTGTCATTTAAAGTATAAGTGTAATAAATTATTTTCTACGTATGATAGATGTCGTTGTGATTTGCATTCAAAAATTTGCCTATTGAACAGTTTGCCGATATTTTACTGGCATTTGATTGAGTTTATTTTGATAAATCAAGGTATTGAAGGATTAGGTAAACTCGAGACGAAAAAGTATTACCATCAAAATTTAACCAGAATTAAAAAATTATATTAATCGCCAAAACCAAAAAAGAACACTGTTTGTGGGTGTTCTTTTTTAATCGATCGAATTAAAGCCTTATTCTTAGACTGTTTTGGCAACTAATTTTTCTAGTCTAAATTAGTTATCCTAGTTTTACCACAAGCGCTTGTGAGTAAAACTAGGAGATGCTCACAATGAATCTAGAATTAGGATTTCAGCAAGCATTAGAGAATCAACAATTAATTCATGGAGCTTTGAAACGAGTTCATATTTATGTGACTCGTTGTGATTATGAAGATTACTTTCAAGAAGCAGTAATTATTTATGCACAAACTTATTTAAAATACTGTCAAAGAGATCAAAATATGACTAAGTTCAAACCATATGTGTTTCAAAAATTGGTTTGGCGGTTAACCGATATGTTGCGACAAGAGAAACAATACTTCGATTTTCATAGTTTAGAAGAGTTTGATTTTCAAAGAGTACCGGAGACAGAAATTACTCAAATTAATTTCGTTGATTGGCAAAAATTATCTGAATTGGAAAAAGAAATATTGCAGGAACATTTCATGAATGGGATTTCACTCACAACAATTGCTCAACATCATCAACAGACGCCCCGTAACCTTAGATACCAGCGAAATAGGCTTTTAACCAAATTAAGAGCAATGAATCAAAAGTAAATTTTACTATCTGTTTACATATTTGTTACTTTTCTCAAAAATGCTTTGAAAATTGTTATAATTTATGGGTTAAGGAAATTAACATTGGGAAGGAAATATATATTATGGTCTCGAAGAAATTTATTACAAGTTTAGCTACTTCAGCTGCACTTGCAAGTGTCGGTTTTGCAACTGTTGGACAAGTGGTTCCACAACTAGGTTCACAAGTTCAAACAACACAAGCTGCAACTTCAGCAATCAACGATTACATTAATAATAACAACATTAAACCAGTTTCAATTCAATATCGTGCAGGAACATTTAACAAGATGTTCGGTTACGAGAACGGTGTTGGTAAGCCAGAAGGGGTCGTTATCCACGAAACTGCAACACCTGGTGCTACAGCCGAAAATGAAGTTTCATACTTTAATTGGTCATGGCCAACAACATACACTTATGTTCATGCTTTTGTCGATGATAAAGAAATTATAAATATCCATAGTGCTGACTATGGTGTTTGGGGAGCAGGTCAAACTGCTAATAACAAATACATTCAAGTTGAGTTGTGTCGTGTAAATACAACAGATCAATTTGCTAGATCCGTTGCTAACCAAGCTTACTACGCAGCCTTTAGATTAGTTCAATATGGATTACCATTTACACCTGGTAAGACAGTTCTTTCACATAACGATGTTTCAAGAATGTACAAAGAAACAAATCATACTGATCCAGTTGGCTACTTTGCTCAATGGGGTTACAGCATGGATCAGTTCTATGATTTAGTTGGTAAGTATTATAACCAATTAAAGGGCAGCAACACTAACAACGGTGGAAATGCTAATACTAATAATGGTAACCAGGCAAGTAACATTGGAATTCTTAGAGTTAAAGATGGTTCGAAAGAATATATTTCTCTATACTCATTGAATAATGATACTATGTCTAGAATTACAAACCGTGCTTTAGGTACAGGGACTGATTGGCAAATGGATCAAGTTAAAGTAGTTAATGGTATTAAGTATTATCGTGTTGCTACTAATGAGTGGGTTCCAGAAAGTTCAGTTGGACAAATTATTAAACCACTAGCATAATTTCAATATAGAATGAAATATTCTTTGATAACAAATTATTACAAAAGACCCGCTGAAAAGCAGGTCTTTTTTTGCTATCATTATTTCATAATAGGGGTTAATCTTGAAGTTGTATAATTGTCTTCAGAAAGGCATTGAGTGAACAATATGGTTAAAAAATTCTTAGCGGTTCTTGGAATTCTTTGTTTATTCCTAACAATCTTAGGATGCAAGCCAAAGGAAACTGATGAGGTAGTTTCCAGTAACAAAACTTGGTATTTGTATCAAGATCAGGGAGAAAACGATACTGTTTCAATTAAGTTTTTAAAGAACCAACGAGCAGAAATAAAAGATGTTTCTACTATTAATGGTAAAGTCGGCATTAACCGATTTGATAATCAATTTAACAATCCAAAATACGTTTTAAATCGTGATGGTAGAACGATTACCTTTAAGACGGCTAAAAAAGATTTAGTTTTAAAAATTGAAAAAACTTATCATGAAAATGTCTATGGTAAACATATGAAGGGTTATTCGGTGTCTTCTGGTGGTGACACGTATAAATTTGCCTATATTACTAAAGTAGACAAACCGTCTACTGCTGCTAATAACACGAAAAAAGATTTGTCTCAAAGTATTTCTTCTAAACAAATGCCAGATCATATCATCGATGTTAACAGTAATGCTAAACCGTTAACGGCTAATAATGTGATGATTGGTAATTATAACTTCAAAACAATTATTGACTATCGTCGAACTGATGGGAATCTAACGATTAATCAGAATGGGACTTATCAGCTGACTTTAACGGAACATTCAGCCCAGAAGTTAAATGATGATACCGATAGCAAAGTTGTCATGGAAACGTTAATTGAAAGTGGTCAGGTACAGAGTTTATATGGTAAGTACTATTTAACCCCGAAGAACCTGTTGACGATTAATTACTATTATCATGGACAGAACACGGATCGACTTTTGCCTAAGAGTGTTAATTTGAAGGTTAATTCAAAAGCTACGGGGAATCAAATCAAGCGAGCTAACATTAGAATTGAAACGGATTCTAATCAGTTGTACTTGTATTCAGGTGACTACACGGTCCGAGTTCAGGATGGTCAGAGCAATAAGAATGGTAATTTATTGACTAAATCGGATACTGCTCAAACTGATTTGAAAGCAGCCATTTCACAGACTCAAGATTACTACGATAAATATAAAGAAAATCCTTTATCATCGAATGCTGATTTAATGCAATTGGCAGGAGCTATTTCGGATAATAATGATAAAAAAATTGGCAATTTAGGGGTTAATTTTGGTGGTCAATATGGAACTAATTTACAACCGACTGACTATCAAGGGATTAGTGTCAACGGTAGTAAACAACCATTGATGCAATATATGTTTTTAGTATCACCTTCAGCTTATTCACAGAATGGACCGGCTGTTACAACTACTAAGGGTAAATTTTTAGTTTATGGTTCATTGGACAATCGATTATTTCTTTTGAAACAACCAGATAAAGATTCAACAACAGTAACCTGGACTTTAGTTAAGGACTTTCCATTGAAGGTTCCAAAATTAAAATTCAGTTTAGATTAAGCCATGGAGGGGAATATGACTTATTTATTAATATTTGCTGTATCAATGATTGAGGTAATGATTATTTATAAAATAAGGTATGCCTATAGTCGCTTACCGATTTTTGCCATAGGAGTTGCTGTCATAACCATAGCGGCGTTATACTTCATTTCGATTGTTTCAGTAGATAAGTATTTACGTGCCTATGCGTTCAATTTTGCAACGGTGGATTTGATTTTGTTAGTGATCATGTTGGTTTATATGTATCAAATGAAACGTGATTTGCGCGAGTTACCGGCCGCCAAACAACCAGATTTCTTAGTTGTTTTGGGTAATAAATGTATGGGATCACGAGTACCACCAATATTGAGTGAACGTTTGGATAAGGCAATACAACTATACAATCGTTTTGAATATAAACCGAAGATTATTGTTAGTGGTGCTAAAAGTTCAGAATCATCATATGGAACCGAAGCTGAGATGATGCGCAAGTACTTAATAGATAGAAATATTTCGGAATCGGTTATTATTAAAGAGGATGAATCGATCAATACAGTACAGAATTTAGAGTATTCGGCGATCGAAATTCATCAAGCATGGCAGAAAAAAACACGGCCAAGGGTTATTATAGTAACGAGTGATTATCATATTCCTAGAACTAAATGGCACGCCAAAAGATTGGGCTTAAAAGTTCAATTTGCGGCCGCTTGTACTGTTAGAATGTTGAAGTGGCCAGCAATGTTTCGTGAGTTTACGGCGATTGTTTGGTATCATCGTTATTCATTGTTGACGTTATTAGGAATGGATTTGGTATTTTCACTAAGTATGTGTATGTGAGGAGTTTTATATGAGTTTGTACGATAAGTTCGTTGATAACAAACGATTGAGAAGATTCACGTTATTAGCTTTAGTCATATTGCTGATCTATCTTTTTCGAGGGATGATGAGTCTATTTCTACTAACTTTTACTTTTACCTTCTTGTCAGTTCAATTAGTTCGAGTAATTCAAAGAAAGTTTCCCAGAATTAAACCGATTTGGGTAATAGCACCAGTTTATTTGATAATTATTGCGTTATTAGTTTTTGTCATTGCTAACTATGTGCCGCAACTGATCACGCAAACAGCAAAAATGTTCTCATCGTTACAGAAGTTTTATGAAAGTAAAGAAGTACGTTCGAATCCTTATTTGAATGTTATTTATAATTATTTGCAACAAATTAATTTGGATAATCAAATTAAGGGAGCCATCACGCAAGTTGTAAACTACATCAGCAGTGTTGGTGCAGTCGGATTCAATATTGTTGTCTCATTCTTATTGAGTTTCTTCTATGCTAGTCAGGTAGAACAAATGAATTCCTTCGGAAGACAATTCTTGGACAGCAATTATGGTTGGGTATTCTCTGACTTAAAGTATTTTGGACAAAAGTTTGTCAATACTTTCGGTGTTGTTCTGGAAGCACAATTGATGATTGCCGTTGTTAATACAGCCTTGACGACAATTACTTTGTTGTTCATGCAGATGCCAGGGATTATTGCTTTGGCAGTGATGGTCTTCATCTTGTCACTGATTCCGGTAGCTGGAGTTATTATTTCGATGATCCCACTGAGTTTCATTGCTTATACGGTTGGCGGTATCAGATACGTTATTTATATCATTATCATGATCGTGATTATTCATATGATTGAAACGTATTTCCTGAATCCACAATTCATGTCCAGCATGACACATTTGCCAATTTTCTTTACATTTGTTGTATTGATCGTATCAGAGGAATTGCTTGGTACATGGGGATTGATTATTGGTATACCAATCTTTGTTTTCTTCCTTGATATATTAGGCGTTCATTCGATTACTAAGAACTCCAAAAAGAAGAGAATAAAATTAAAGAAAATGTTATAATTAACTTTAAAGAAAACTTGTCATATATAATGGAGATAACTAACTGACGTAGATAGGAGATTAAGTTATGTCATTTTTTGATAGAAAAAAGAAAGACAACGATGATAATTATTCTGATCCGAATAATTCTTCTTATCAGACACCTCAACAACCAGACCAAAATAATTTTGATCCTAGTCAAGGCCAATTCAATAATGACCCTAATATGGGGATGGGGACTCAATTTACACCTAACAATCAAGATTTTAATAGTAGCAACAATAATTACTACTTTGGGCCACAAGAGCCTCAACCTCAAGCACAAGCACCGGTTCAACCGGGACAACCTGGCAATGAGGATTGGGAATACACTGAACAAAGTTTACAAAATACTTTGGATCAAAGTGCTGACCTTAAGTCACAATTACGTAGTCAATTATTAGCTGACCGTAGCTATTGCAATCATCTTTTGAGAACGGTTGGTAGTGACCAAATTGATGAGAGAAGACAGGCAACTGACCGTATCAATGATATCAATGATTCATTGAAAGAATGGTTTGGAACTGATGAAATGGCTAATGAGATCTATTTGGATCCTAATACAAGCTATTTTGTCTTTACTGATGATTTGCCTGCCAATCCAGATAGTGATGTCACATCAATGTGGCAACAGATGACAATGACTTTAGCTGATCGGGGATTATTGGCTAATGCAATCTCTGTTACTTATAATGACCAAATTGACGCAACTTGGATGAATTATCAAAATGCCGGTTTCGTTGATGGGAATGCTTACTTATTGAATATGTACAATGAGTTGCAAGGTCGTGACTTGAATGTACCTATCACGCCTGCTGAGATACCATTTGATGCTGATTATCGTGTTCAACATGTGACTGATAAAGTTGATAAAATTTTGGATGCTAACGATAAATTAGTTATGGAAGTTTCTCGTGATTCCAATCATCAACTACAAATTATTCGTCACTATAAAGATGAACAAGTATTAAGTCGTGATATTTTTGACGTTAACGGAGTTATCTCTGCCACACAATTTTACGATCATCGTAATGCCAACAAAGTGGTTCGCGAGAACTTTTATCGCCAAGATGGAACACTTGTCTTGATCAAGAGTTATACAGGTGACGAGCCTTATATTCAACTCTTCAGTGAAGGTAACGTCTTGATGAGTACATTTGACAGTGATGAAGATTTAATTATCTGGTGGCTTAAGAATCAGGCCTTGAAACAAAGTACATCGACTATCTTCGTTTCGATTGGTTCAGACTTCTATAAGAAGCTCTTGTCACTACGTGATAATGGGATTGAAGTGATTCCAATTGTAATGAAACAAAGTGAAAACGCTGATAGAATTTCCAGTTTGATTGATGGTACAGATAAAGTTTCTGCAGTGATTGCTGGAACTGATCAAGTAAATACTTACTTGAATAAGAATGCCAAGAACAAGATGGATATCACAACTTTAAAGGAAATCGAGACACCAATTTATAAAGAACAAAAATAAATTTTCATTAAAAATATTTTTTTCATGAGAATGATGCCAAAAATTAGTCTTTTAGGCTAAATTAGGTGTCACTCTCTTTTTTTTATTGGCAATATCGTGTAAAATGTAGATTGTTAAAGAAATGAAAAGAGGATCATATAAATGGCAAAATTAGTTTTCATTCGTCACGGACAAAGTGAATGGAATTTATCAAACCAATTTACTGGTTGGGTTGATGTTGACTTAAGTGAAGAAGGTGTAAAGCAAGCTCAAAACGCTGGTAAACTTCTTAAAGAATCTGGCATCCAATTTGACCAAGCTTATACATCAGTATTGACACGTGCTATCAAGACATTGCACTACGCTCTTGAAGGCTGTGACCAATTATGGATTCCTGAAACAAAGACATGGAGACTTAACGAACGTCACTACGGTGCACTTCAAGGTCTTAACAAAGCTGAAACAGCTGAAAAATACGGTGATGAACAAGTTCATATCTGGAGACGTTCATACGATACATTACCTCCACTATTGAAAGCTACTGACGAAGGTTCAGCAGCTAACGATCGTCGTTACGCAAACTTGGACCCAAGAATTGTTCCAGGTGGTGAAAACCTTAAAGTTACTTTGGAACGTGTAATTCCATTCTGGGAAGATGAAATTGCTCCTAAGCTATTAGACGGCAAGAACGTAATCATCGCTGCCCATGGTAACTCACTACGTGCTTTGACTAAGTACATCGAAAATATCTCTGATGCTGACATCATGGATGTTGAAATGACAACTGGTGAACCAGTTGTTTATGACTTGGATGACAAGTTGAACGTTGTAAGTAAGAAGAAGCTTAACTAATTTTTGATTAGTTTATTTTTAATAAAAAACGCCTATATACAGAGTAAATCTGTGTGGGCGTTTTTTTGTATAAATGGTGAATAAAGGAGATAATAAAATTTTTAGACGAATAAAACAAGACGGACCGACCTGTTTAATTTATGAATTCGTTAATGGTTTAAAATACGTGTCAGGTAGCAGAGATGAGAATAAAGAATTATCCCAGTTAGCTAAAAATATGCTGAACTTTTTTACAAAAGAGAAGAAGTGTTCATATGTCGGTGAATTTTTCGATAGTAACGTAGCCGTAAAGGCTTTAGATGATTATTATCTTAAAAGTAATAATGAAAAGTCACTTTTAGCATCTGAATATAGTGTAAATATGAAAATTTTGGATGATGATCTTGTTAAAAATGTTAATGATTTAAAAAATAATGAATTTATTTTAATACAAATAATTGAAAAACATACTCACTTTACGAACTCGCACTGGTTATGTATTGTTCAACCGAAAATGAATAAACATTATATTATCAACAGTGCTAGTGCAACTCCACTAATACAACATGATGTTAAATCAATTAAATTAAAGAGGATAGAGCAAAAAAATTTGGCATTGGTAGGTAAAATTTTTGATTGGAAATACTGGAAGAAAATGAAAAAGAATAGAAAATATTCCAATGAAAATATTCCAGATGATAAATATGAATTCAAATATGTCAAACCAATCAAAATATCTATTAATAAATTAAAATAGAATTGATTCATTTAAAAAACTCAACAAAACTATATTTAAAGATGATAGCTGTATTTAATCAAAAATACCGACCTGATAGCCACTTAAAATGCTATCCGGTCGGTATTATTTTTTTTGAACTAATATAAATTTTTCACATCAGTAGCTTTGATCCATTCATTTGTAGCAACACGATACATCTTAGTGCCATTGATTGTTGCTGCTTGATCAGTCTTAAGACTCAATGATGAAATGGTTCTTACCACATTTTCGTCACTATCAAATATTTTTACATGAATTTTTGTATTAAGAATTTTACTGATTGGTTGGTATTCAAAAACATTTTCAGCATTGATCCATTTATTCGTAGCGACACGATAATACTTCTGATTATTGAAATAAGCGTATCTATCAAAGCGCCAATTGCTGTTAGCATTTAGACTTGCATTCGCGATAATTTTACCCTGTGAATCGACTAAGGGATAGTTGCCAGAGTAAGTTTTGATGTAGCCTGTATTATTATAATAAACATAGGTATCACTAACTTTAACCCATTGGTTAGTGGCAACACGGTAATAGGTCTGACCGTTTAAACTCATTTTTCTATCGGTTAACCAATTGGAGTCCAAAGTAAGTGTCCAGTTTGTAAAATTACCTTTGTCATCATATATTTTGGCATCTATTGTTGAAATGGTAATAGTTCCATTAAAAATTTCAGTATCGTCAGAGTTATTGCTGTCGGGTTGATCAGTGGAATTGTTATTGGAATTGCCTGTACCACTACTGTTGGAGCCATTGTTGTCAGCCGGATCTTTAGTAACTGTTATGGTAGCTGTGGACGTTAAAACTTTTCCGGTAGTATCAGTATATGAATAAGTTATTTTATAAGATCCGACCTTGGTTGTGTCAACTGAATCTACTGTAGAACCTGTACTATCTTGGATGGTATAGGTAAGAGTCTTATCAGTTAAAGCCTGACTAGCTGTTAAACTATTACCAGAATAATCGACTATAGTCTTTACATTATCTACAGGATTCCAAGTGTTACCGGTTTTCAATGTACTATCTTTGGTTGATAAAGCACTGTTATTAACTACAGGATTACTTACTGTTACGGTGATTGGTGGGTTGATGGTAGTTGAATTACCCTTATCATCCGTATAAGTATAAGTAACCTTGTAATCTCCGACATTAGTCGTATCGATTGAGGTAACGGTATTTCCGCTTGGGTCGGTGATGGTTACCTTAATTGAACCATTGTTAATGGCATCGTTGATTTCGTTGGTAGTCATATCCGAACCATCAGTTTTAGTTACGAAAGAAATATTGTCGCTAGGCTGCCAAGAGGCACCATTCTTAATTGTAGAATCTTTAGCTGTAATACTGCTTTGATCTTTAGCGTTAACGGTTAGAATAACTGGTTGAGACGAAACAATTTTTCCATTAATTGTGTAAGTATAGGTAATTGTATATTTACCAGCTTTAGTAGTATCTGGAGAGTTTACCGTATTACCATCAGAATCAGTAATAGCTGTAGTGATAGTTCCATCTTTAATAGCAATGACTATTTCATCGGTAGTCATATTTGAACCATCAAATTTAGTTACAGAGGAAATATTGTCACTAGGTTGCCAAGAGGCACCATTTTTAATTGTGGAATCTTTAGCAGTGATACTGCTTTGGTCTCTAACATTAATAGTTAATGTGGATGATGCACTAATGGTATTTTCGCCTTCATCTTTATAGTTATAAGTAATCTTATAAGTTCCAGCCTTAGTGGTATCTAGAGAATCAACTGTATTACCGCTTGAATCAGTGATAGTTGTTGTAATAGTTCCATCTTTAATGGCAGTAGTTGTTTCATTGTCAGTCATATCTGAACCGTCAGATTTAGTTACAGTAGAAATGTTGTCACTAGATTGCCAAGAAGCACCATTTTCAATTGTGGAATCTTTAGTAGTAATGGCACCTTTATCTTTATCGTTAATTGTTAGAGTGATCGGTTGAGATGAAACAGTGTAGCCGGTATCATCTTTATAAGAATAAGTAACAGTATATTTACCAGCTTTGGTAGTATCTAATGAATCAATTGTACTGCCATCAGCATCAACAATGCTTGTAGTGATGTCTTTATTCTCGATAGCAGCGGCTATTTCCTCATCGGTCATATCTGAACCATCAGATTTAGTTACAGAAGAAATATTGTCACTAGGTTGCCAAGAAGCACCATTCTTAATGGTTGAGTCTTTAGCAACGATACCACTAAAATCTTTAGCCTCAATAGTTAGAGTAATTGGTTGTGATGAAACCGTCTTTCCAGTGACATCTTTATAAGAATAGGTGACTGAATATTTACCGGTTTTAGTGGTATCTAGAGAATCAATAGTGTTGCCGTCGGAGTTAGTAATAGTTGTTGTAATACTTCCGTCCTTAATGGCAGCGGCTATCTCTTCGGCGGTCATGTTTGTACCATCAGCTAGGGTAACTGAAGAAATAGTATCGTCAGGATTCCAATTTTGTCCGTTAGATAATGTAATATTTTTACCTGAAATGCTTGAAGCAGAATTATTTTTAATTGTGGATATTATTTTGCCATCTTTATTAACAGTATAGGGATTGTCTTCATCAAGAAGAGAGTAATAAGGTGGAACATTGTCTTTAATACTTTGGATAGCGTTGGAAGTAGTAGTTAGAGTGAAATTGGATACTTCTTTACCAGTTTCATCTTGGTATGAAACAGTTGGGGCATCGCTTGTTTTGTAGTTTATGACAGCATAGTTGAGACCCGCAGAGGGAAACATATTTAGAAGGGTACTTATTGTGTCAAATTCGGTTAACTGATCTGAAGTGAATGTGGCTTGGACTGCATCGTCTATACCGTAACTGATTGAATCAATATCTTTAACGTCATTTTTAAGCAATATTTTCGTAAAAGCTTTGTTAGTAGTCTGAGAGTCAAAGACAATATCTCCATTGACCTTTTGAACAAGATGAAGAGTAAGTACATCTGAAACGTGAAGGTTTAGAGTTGTGTTCTTTTCTGTAACCGTATGATCTTTAATGGAATCTACCATATGGTACGAAGGATTTATAGTCGCAATATCTTTAGGAGTTACAGTCTGACCGACTTCACCACGCAATTTGTCGGTATAAATTGTATTACCGTTCTCGTCTGTATAGTTAACGGTAGTATAGTTGAGATCATTTTCTAATAGATAAACTGTTAACGAATTATTATCAGTTACGGTATAAGGCAAAGTAGGATCCATTTTCCAATAGGTATATTTTTTATTATCGATGTTTAAAAAATTAGAGAAATTACTAATTGAATCACCAGTTAAAATATCGGTTCCATCATTATATTTCTTTGAAGAGTCAGTAAATAGTTGTTTACCCTGGTCATCTAAATAGTTGACATTTAAAGACTGGTTAGTTGGAATATCATAAATGGCATAAATAATATATACATTTGAAGAGTCAGTATCACTTATTGCAGGCATATCATAAGTAAAAGTTATTGTGCTGCCATTAGCAGTGGGAAGATCATTGCCATTTCTATCAACCAACTTTGTAAACGCATAGCCTTTGAAGACATATTTGTCTACACTACCCAAACCGTTACTATACGCTAAAGTAACGGGGGTTCCATATGGAACATTGTAAGTTGTATTACCGGAACCCGCTCCATCGCTATTCTTGCCATAGACTTTCATAATCAGGTTGGTTTTGTTAGCGGTAACTTTTAGATTATAATCAGTAGTTCCTGCGGTAATAGTTGTGTTTTGACCAGCATCTATTTTATAGGCTTTTTTTAAATCGTCTGGTAATAAACTGGTAATATCGGTTCCAACTTTATATTTGTCAGAAAGGGAAAACTCCTGGTTTTTACTATTAATTACTTTGTTCCCATTTGAATCAGTGAGGGTAATGTTGGATTGTTGCAACTCATTACTGTTAGTAGATGTGGAATCTGAAGCATTATTAGAACTAACGTTGTCGACGGTGTTAGAAGTATCTTCAGAATTTGATCCAATGGAATTTAAATTAGCTGTAGGATCAGGGGAACTAGTGAGGGTAGAGGGAGTTGAAGAATCAGTGGAATTGGAATTATTTTTTGAATTAGAGGGACTGTTAGAACTAGCAAAATCGGTAGGATTGGAAGTACTAGAAGAACTTGTAGAGGAGTTATCCTTAGAAGTACTGGTTATTGATGGATTGTTTGCATCAGCTTTGACCTGCTGAATATTTAAATTGCCAAGTACTATTGTCGAAAAGAATGAAATACCAATAGTAGCTATTAGTGACTTATTCAATTTCATAAATATTTCCCTCCAAAATTAAAACGCTTAAGTTATTAATAATTATATTTCATATAATGTTAAAAAACACAAAAAGAATTAATTTTATATATATAAAGTATTATAAGTTACATTAATAGAACAATTAATTAAGCATATAAAAGATATTATTAATGATAATAAAAAGTATCCTTAGATTGATCCAAGGGTACTTTTTCACAACATCATTGATGTTTTTAATGTCTGGTATCAATGCAGGTGGATAGATAAACTAAAAACATCGTTATGAATTCAAGCATTTTCTATGAAGTACTGTGGAAAGTATTTTGAAAAAGAAATATCCTAAATTATTAATGATTCGTTTTTTATCAATAAAAATTTCAAAATTTTAAGCTTAAGTAAAATATTAATTCGATTGTTGAAATTATATAGTCTTTTCAAAATATCCTCCAAATGTAATATACATTAATTATGAATTAATTTGTTATCCAAAGAACTAATATTTCTTGATGGTCATATGAAAATATGGCCTTTTTATTTTTATGTCGTATAGTGATCTCTCAAAAAATTAGTCTAATAAATTGAGAAATAATGTTGCAAATTGACCATTAGATTAAAAGAATGATTAGTTTCAGGTTATGGTAATTTGATGGGATTAGTAGGCCGAAACTTCAATATGAATATTAACAAAAGATTGTTTTGTGGGCAAAATATGACTTTAAAAGTTCATTAAATTAAATGATGTTTTGATTTAAATATAAGAAAAATATTATAAAAATAATATGATATTTGTTTACAGGGATGTTTATAAATGCTAACCTAGTAATTGTTAAATAAATCACAAATATATTAGAGGTGAGAGTATGGCTATTAAAAAACAAAAAGCATTGAATGTAACACTATATACTTCGAGTGGAGTTCTATTATTAATGAACGCTAGCTCAGGAGTGGTGAGTGCAGCAGTAGAAAGCAATCATAAACAAGCTCAAGAAAGTACTATCATGCCGACGGCTGGTTTAGCCGATATTTCAGTTTTAGGTAATGCCAGCTTGGTTTCTACAACTGGAAATACCATGACACCTAATTCACAGGGAAACTATGATCTATCCTTGAAATATTCAGGGATGGGGTTAGCAAGTGTTGGAGTGGCTGATAAAAAGGTATTAGTTTATTCTTTGCCACCTGAATTACAAGGAAAGGTTGTGGGAGGAGCGACAGTTCAAATTGATGCTCAGTTATTGCCAATTGTACCTGCGGATGTTCCTGGAGTGGATCTTTTATTTGCAGCGGTAGAGGCAGCTGTTGATGTTTTTGCCGGGGCAGTTAAATTATTGGGCGTGGATGTTAGTGGTTTGCAAGATGCAATTGATGATTTAAAAGGATTAAAGGAATTAGGAAGCTATCATGATACCTTGCCAGGTATAGTTTCAGCCGATGGTAAAACTATTTCAGTCGATTTCACACAAGGATTAGGTAATTATGTTAATCAGGCATACTCATCACTTTTTAATGGTTTAGAAGATGCGGTCAATGGTATTAGTTCAAGTAATCCAGTTGTTAATACGGCCTTAACAGTGCTTAAACGTAGTACGACACCGCTCTTTGATTTAATTGATGAGATTGCCAATGGAAGTTCAACAATTTTAAGTTCTGCTTTAAATGCAAATATTCTGGGTCAAACTAGTGGTACTTTGACAACGACAGTTAGTGACCCTAATACAGCTACAACAACAGTGAGGGCATCAGTTATTAGTAATGCTGTTTTATCAGCCGATATCATTTCACTGATAGATCAAGAAGGACAACCAGTAACTTTGAATTTCCCTAACGATGCGGTTGATCCATTAGTTGATTATGAAGTGGCTTTACCAAGTCTTGATCCGGCTACTGAGGGAGAAACAACAATTAGCGGGTCGGTAGCGCTCAATGAACCGATTCCGGAGGGAACAACTTTTGCTGCAATTGCAACATTAGACGATGGGACTGAAATCAGCGGTAATGTTGATGCTAGTGGAAGTTTTGTAATTGAAACTGGAGTCTTACAAAAAGATCAGATCATTAGCGTAAAAATTAAGGCTACGAATGGTGCTTATACTAAAGATAGTGAAGCTGCATCCTTAACCGTTCAAGCAGGTCAGACAAGTGAGAATCCATTAGAAAACTATTCGGTAAGTGTTCCTACAGTATCGCTATCTTATGCAGGAGATACTTCTATAAAAGGTTCGGTAACCTTAAATCAACCAATTCCAGATGGTACAACATTTAATGCAACTGCTACTCTTAAAGATGGTACAGAAGTAAGTGGAGAGATTGATGAAAATGGTAATTTTACTTTAGATACAGGAATGTTGAACGAAGGTGATATTTTATCAGTCAAAATAGTGGCAACGAATGGAGAATACACTAAAGAAAGTTCATCAGTATCGGTAACTGTCCAAGCAACAATAGGAACTGAAAATCCGTTAGCTGATTATGACGTCGCTACACCAACGGTTGATTCAGCCTATGCAGGAGATACTTCTATAAAAGGTACAGTAGCTTTAAATCAACCAATCCCTGAGGGCACAACTTTTGAAGCTGTGGTTATTCAATCCGATGGAACTGAAGCCACAGGAATAGTAGCAGAAGATGGCAAGTTTGTAATTAATACCGGTGAATTAAAGGAGAAGGATAATTTATCTGTAAAGATTAGAGCTAAAAATGATGTCTATTCTAAGGATAGTGCTTCAACGGCAGTAACAGTTCAGCCACTTGAAATTACTAATCCGTTGGAAAACTATAATGTGTCTTCACCAGCTATTAACCCTGCTGTGGATGGTGATACATCAGTTGAAGGTTCAGTTGAACTTGAACAACCAATTCCAGAAGGTACAATTTTTGAAGCTGTTATAACGATGCCGGATGGAAGTGAGAAAAAAGCCGCAGTTGATGCAGATGGAAAATTCACGGTTGAAACAGGAGAGTTAAAAGAAGGAGATGCTATTACAGTTAAGGTGGTAGCAACTAATGGTGAGAATACGAAAGAAAGTTCTCCAGTATCAATAGTTGTTCAACCAGGGATTGAAGTGACGAATCCATTAAATGATTATGAAGTTTCGAAACCGGATGTCGATGTTCTGACTGAAGGAGATAAACAGATTAAAGGATCAGTTGATTTAGTACAACCTGTTCCGGAGAATACAACATTTGAAGCAGTAGCAATTTTAGCTGATGGAACTGAGAAAACAGGTTCTGTTGCTGCAAATGGTGATTTTACAATTGAAACCGGAATTTTGGAAAAAGATGCAATCCTATCTGTAAAGATCAGAGCTCATAATGACAATAACGTGAAAGATAGTATTTCTGTTTCAGTAGTGGTGCAGCCAGCCAAGGTAACAAATCCATTAGAAAATTATAATGTGATTTCGCCAGTAGTTAATCCTGTTACATCGGGTGATACGTCAGTTGGTGGTTCGGTTACACTGGAACGACCAATTCCAGAAGGTACAACGTTTGAAACCGTTATAACGATGCCAGATGGAAATGAGAAAAAAGCTATAGTTGATGTTGATGGTAATTTCACGGTTGAAACAGGGGAGCTAAAAGAAGGAGATGTTATTTCAGTTAAGGTTGTAGCAATTAATGGTGAGAATACAAAAGAAAGCTCACCTGTGATGATATCTGTACAACCAGAAATTACTGAGACTAATCCTTTGAGCAACTATGAAGTTTCAGTACCTTCAGTTGATACAGTTACCGAAGGAGATATGCAGGTTAAAGGATCAGTTGATCTAGTCCAGCCAATTCCGGAGGGTACGAGTTTCGAGACAGTTGTAACGTTGGTTGATGGAACTGAAAAGATGGGTACGGTTGATGAAAATGGTCAATTCACAGTTGAAACTGGTGCTTTGAAAAAGGATGAAATTCTTTCCGTTAAAGTGACAGCTAAGAACGGAGATTACTCTAAAGATAGTGCTTCTATTTCGGTAAACGTGCGGCCATCAGAAGCAACCAATCCTCTGGAAAATTACAATGTAGTTTCACCAGTAGTTAATCCAATTATATCGGGAGATACATCGGTTACTGGATCAGTAAACTTGTCACAACCAATTCCGGAAGGCACAACATTTGAAGCTATAGTTACACTTCCAGATGGTAGTGAGCTAAAAGGTCAAATTGATGAAACTGGTAACTTTGATATTAGTACTGGTGAATTGAAGGAAGGAGATACTGTTTCAGTTAAAATTGTTGCTCATAATGGCAATAATCAGAAGGACAGTAGTCCAGTATTAGTAATCGTTGGTCCAGCAATTGAAGCGGGGAATCCATTGGCAGACTATGACGTATCACAGCCCGTAGTTACTCCAGTCAAGGCGGATTCTACCTCTATCAATGGATCGGTAGAACTAGTACAACCAATTCCAGAAGGAACTTCATTCAAGGCAGTAGTGACACTAACAGATGGTAGCCAGAAGGTAGGCGTAGTTTCCGCGAATGGAAGTTTCACTGTAGAGACAGGTTCGTTAAACGAAGGTGATATTCTATCAGTTAAGATTACAGCCGAGAATGGCGAATATACAAAGGATGGAGCTTCAATTTCGGTAACTGTCGAGCCTACAAGTGAAGTAACCAATCCATTGGAAAACTATAATGTAGCTTCACCGACAGTTAATCCAATTGTATCTGGAGATACTTCTGTTAGTGGTTCAGTGGAAGTGACAAAGCCAATTCCAGAGGGAACTAGTTTTGAAGTGATAGTTACTTTACCAGATGGTACGGAAGTGAAGGGACAGATTGATGAGAATGGTAAATTTACTGTTGAAACTGGTGAATTGAAAGAAGGAGATACTGTTTCGGTTAAAGTCGTCGCTCATAACGGTAATGACCAAAAAGAAAGTAGCCCAATTTCAGTGACAGTAGGATCAAAAATCCCTGACACTAATCCATTAGCAAATTATATTGTTAATGCACCAATAGTTGATGAAGTATTAGAAGGTGCAACCACAATTAATGGTTCAGTGAATTTAACCCAACCAATTCCAGAGGGAACAACTTTTGAAGCTGTGGCAACTCTTGCTGATGGCACAGAAGTGAAAGGACGGGTTGATGAAAATGGTGATTTTAGTATTGAAACGATTGCCCTTAATACTGGGGAGATTATTTCAATTAGAATTACGGCGCAAAACGATGGCTATTTTAAGGACAGTGCATCAATCTCAGTAACCGTAGGTGAAAAAGAAGAAATCAACCCATTAGAAGACTATGAAGTAGCAACACCAGTGGTTGATAAGATTACAGATGGTGATATGAAAGTAAATGGTTCAGTTGTCTTGAATCAACCAATTCCAGAGGGAACAATATTTGAAGTAGTTGTAACTTTGTCTAATGGAATGCAAAGAAGCTTTATGTTGGCAGACGTACAACCATTTTCGAATAGCAATCCACATACGGGAAGTATTGATGAAAATGGACGATTCTCAATTGACACTGAAAAATGGAACAGCGGAGAATATGTAGACGTACAAATAATTGCGAGAAATACAAACTTTGAAAAATCTAGTCAGAAAGTTTCAGTACTCGTTGATTCTGGACTGCCATCAATCGATAACCCTCTGAATGATTATGAAGTTAGAGCACCATCCGTTGATTCGATTATTGATGGTGACACACAAGTGACAGGCTCGGTTGAATTTAATCAACCAGTTCCGGAAGGAACAGATTTTGAAGTAGTTGTCATCTTGTCTGATGGATCTGAGAGAACCGGTGCAATTGGTTCAGACGGTAAATTTACTGTAGAAACTGGTAAATTAAACAAAGATGATCAAGTAAGAGTTAAAGTGGTGGCTAAGAATGGTCAGTACTCTAAGAATAGTAATATTGTTCAAATAAACGTTGGTGCTAATGATACTGGCGGCAACACAGGTGGCGGCGACGGAAACAACAACAACGGCGGCAATACAGGTGGCGGTGACGGAAACAACAACAACGGCGGCAATACAGGTGGCGGCGACGGAAATAACAATAACGGCGGCAACACAGGTGGCGGCGACGGAAACAACAATAACGGCGGCAATACAGGTGGCGGCGACGGAAATAACAACAACGGCGGCAATACAGGTGGCGGCGACGGAAATAACAATAACGGCGGCAATACAGGTGGTGGCGACGGAAATAACAATAACGGCGGCAACACGGATGGTAATGCTGGTAACAATAGTAGTGGACAATCTGGTAATAGTGAGTTTGAAAGTTCAGTTGTATCTGGTGGTATTAATTCGAGTGGAGGATTACAAAATGAAAGTCTTTCAAATAGAAACGGTCTATCATCCAGTGGTCAAGTAATTGGTAACGGAAGTATTGTGAAATCTAACAATGCTGATGGTCAAAATGTGGCTGAAAAATCTAATAAAACTGGAATGTTACCGAAAGCTGGTGAAAAAACTGCAGGTATTATTTCAATTGGAGGTGCATTATTAGCATTGATTGTAGTTATGTTCAAAAAAGTATTTAAGAAAAGAGAGAATCAATAAAAATAGTTAATATAAAAGACACAAAGTCTAGTTGATGGCTTTGTGTTTTTTTGCGTTGTCGAGTCTATTATTTTTGAACTGGACTGATATTGTGTACAATGATATATGAGAGGGGGTAATAATATGGCAATGAAACCCCAGAAAATCGTGAAAATACTACGACAACATGGTTTTGTTAAAAAGTCGCAGAATGGATCGCACTTAAAAATGTATAATCCCGATACCAATGTGACGCTACCAGTGCCGATACATCATGATAAGGAGCTCGAACATGGAATTGAGAGCAAAATTTTGAAGCAGGCTGGTATTAAGGTTACCGATATCTAAATAAGGTTATGTAATGAACTTTTCATGGAAAGAGTCATTACATAGCCTTATTTTTGTATCGAAATTTAAATTAGTGTAACAAGTTAAAAAAGTGCTGACGAATCTAGATTTGGATGGTATTTTTTTAAACAGAGGAGGAGCCTATGAAAATTAATTATCAGCTAATCGATGATTATGCCACTGATGAAATTGGGATTCGCATGCATCCTAATAATCATGAACTGATTTCAACTATTGAAAAGAATTTAGAGACGAAACATTTAGAAGTAATTGATCCCCAAAATAGTCGACAGTCAAAATTGAGAATTGAAGATGTTCTTATCATTGAGGCCATGGATAATTTGTCCAAACTTTATACCACTGACAAAGACGTTTTTTATTTGAAAGGTAGATTGAAGGATTTAGAATATTTAACAAAATATGGAATTTTGAGAATAAGCAATTCAGTTATGATCAATTTAGATAAAATTGTTAGTTTTAAAAATGGAAAGTACGCGCGCTTAGAAGTTTACACTGACAATGGAGAGAGTTTTGTTGTCAGTCGACACTTTAGTAAAAAAATTCGGGAGTATTTAAGATGATTAAACAATATAAGAATCGCTTTATTCAAGGAACTCTACTGACAATTATTTGGATTGTTTTTCTAACTGGATTTACAAGGCAAACAATGGAGGTAACTTTTTTTTGGAACATTTTGCTTATTTCGGTTAGTTTGAGTTTGATATTTGGTGTTATTTATCCGTATATTTGGAATTACAGTACTTGGATTGCGCCAATAAGTATTATTCTGTCTTCGGTAATAAATTTTTTGACGGGTTATTTTGTTTTATATCTTTATTCAAAAATTCTTTTTCATCTAACGTTGCCATATTGGTTGGTAATTCTATGTGTAACGATACTTCTTCATGTAATATTCTTTTATTTTTATAGAAAATATCAAAATGAAAAGATGGCACGGGAATTGAATCAATTACGTCAACGTTAATGCTTTGGTTGCCAACGACATTAAAAAAAGTCTACTATTAATAGTGTATTTTTAGTGAGAGAGGCTTAATTATGAAAAGCAAACATAATATTTTGACACTGTTTGCGACCAGTTTTATGTCGTTCATGCAATTGCTTGATGCCAGTATCGTTAATGTAGCGATACCTAGTTTAACTAAAGATTTGCATGTACCAATGAATCGGGCCGAATGGATTGTGTCAGTCTATCTGATTATGATTTGTATGCTATTGTTGTTCTGGGGAAGAATGGCTGATCAAATCGGATACATTAAAATTTTTCAAACGGGGACTATTTTCTTCACGATTGGTTCATTAATATGTGCGATGAGTCCATCGTTATACATATTGTTATTTGGGCGAATTGTTCAAGGACTTGGAGCCAGTATGAGTATGGCAACTAATATTGGTATTATCGCAATGATTTTTCCAATGAGTCAGCGTGGCCGGGCCTATGGTATCAACAGTATCATTGCCCAATTAGGAAATATCTCAGGACCTGGTTTAGGCGGATTAGTACTAAGTGTTTTATCTTGGCACTGGATTTTCATTATCAATATTCCAATTGGAATTATTGTTTATATCTATGGTCGTTTTATGTTTCCTAGAGAGAATCGTAGAGTTAAAAAAGTATCTTACGATTGGATTGGTCTAATAACCTATGCCGTTGCAATAGCCACTTTCTTTGTCAGTATTTTTATGGGACAGGATATTGGTTTCGGCAATCGAGCCGTTATACTGACCTTTATGGTTAGTTTGATATTCTGGATTGGTTTCTTCTATGCTGAGAAGCATATTAAATCACCGTTGATCAATTTCAAGATTTTTAAGATATCTCGTTTAACTTTGAGCCTAGTTAGTGCCTTGATAGTCTTTTCAATTGGGTATTATGCCAACGTTATAATGCCGTTTTACTTAACCAATTTTAGATCATTAAGTACTTCATTGACTGGATTAATTATGATGGCAATACCATTTGCTAACGTAATTGCTGCACCAATTGCCGGTTATTTTACGGACAAATATAACGCCGCTAGTGTCTCGATTGTTAACTTGTTTATCTATGCTATTCCTATTGTATTTTTGATGCAGGTTTCAAAAACAGATAGCTTAATAGTCTTTACGTTCATGTTGCTATTTCTTGGAATTGGTAACGGTGGGTTTCAAAATAATCCAATGATTATGGGGTATGCACCTCAGGCTTATCAGGGAATTGCTGGTAGTTTAGCCGCCTTATTTAGAAATCTTGGTATGGGTATTGGCGTCAGTATGGCGACGACTAGCCTTTATTATGGTATGAGTTTGAAAGCTAATAAGCAGATAGCTTATTATCCAACGGCTCATCCAAATTGGTTTTTAAGTGGTATGCATTTTGCTTATTTAACAGCATTAGTATTGCTAATTATTGCAATTGTTTTAGTTTATATGATTCATCGAATTGATAAGCATAACGCCGTTACAAGAAAATACCGATAACTAAGTTAGAAATCATTATTACAAAAGAATCTCGAAAGTAACAATTCGAATAAATCAATTGCTAACTTTGTCTCACTAGCTTCCTTTCTAGTATAATGTAGTGAAAATAGAGAGTAAGAAAGGCGGTAGGGCAATGGAACCAATTTATAATTTTAAGGAAACTGAGATGAATGGTGGGATTATTAATTTCAGAGATTATCAAGGTAAGGTTCTGTTAATCGTTAATACCGCAAGCAAATGTGGCTTAGCACCGCAACTTGAATCCATTGAAAAACTTTATAATAAGTATCGAGCTCAAGGTCTTGAAGTTTTAGGTCTGCCTTCTAATCAATTCCATCAAGAACTTGATAGTGATGAAGAGACAAGCGATTTTTGTCAGATGCATTACGGAGTGACTTTCCCTATGACTCGCAAAGTAATTGTGAATGGCCTGGATGAAGATCCACTATTCACTTATTTAAAAGATCAATCAGGGAAGGGTCGAATTAAGTGGAACTTTACTAAGTTCTTGATTGATAAAGAGGGCAACCTGTTGAAACGTTTTGCACCAATTACAAAACCTGAAAAAATGGAAAACTTGATTATAGATGCTCTAAAAAAATAGATCTCACAACTGTGAGGTCTATTTCTTTTCCTTTGTGAAATCCAACATGTATTCAACTGCTTCATCTAAGGATTTTAGGTGATGTTTTTGACGAATTTCTTCTAACTTTTTTTGTGATTGTTCACTTAATTTTGAAACAGAAAGCTTCTTCTCTGGTTTACTCATTGTCTAATTACCTTTCTAATGGAAGTGCTTTAACTAATAATTCTAATATAGAGGCATGTTTTAAGGCAAATAAGTTGTTTTATTTACAAATTAAATAAATTGTGTTAAAAAACTTGTAGTGGTAGGCTTGCTTCAACGTAGTTCTATAAATAGATGGGATATATTTATATTGCAATTTCGTTTATCAAACGTTAATTAAGTGAAATGGTGGTGAGAATATGTTTTTAGCGATAAAGGAAATTCTTCACAATAAAACAAGATATTTCTTAGTTGTTTTCACAGTCTTTCTGATCAGTTATATGGTTTTTTTCCTAACTAGTTTAGCTGTAGGTTTGGCAAGGGGAAATAGAACGGCAGTAGATCAATGGAATGCTGAATCAGTAGTCGTTTCCAGCTATTCTAATAAGAGTTTGACAGTATCAAATATTCCTGAAGGATCTTATAAGGAATATGAGAGTAAGGATGTGGTACCACTTGGTCAGATGACTGTTGTTACAAAGCTCAAAAATTCAGACAAAAAGATCAATACCAATATTTTCGGTGTAAACTGGAATAGTTTTATTAGCCCTAAGTTGATAGCTGGTCGGATGCCGAAGAATGGTAAAGAAGTCATTGCTGATTCGAAACTAGGTAATGACAATATTAAGCTCAATTCAGAGGTAAAGATCAATGGTAGTAAGGATCTCTACAAAGTTGTTGGGTTGACTGAGGATAACAGTTTCTTCACAGTACCGATTATCTTTACCAATATGAATACCTTTAGGACTTTGAAATATGGATCAGATCAAGCAAAGAATATCAGTGCTTTGGTTGTCCGTGATAAGACTAAAATCAAAAAATCTGGATTGTCACAAATTACGATTCCTGATTTGATCAATCATATTCCAGGGTATACGGCCCAAATCATGGTCTTTGCCTTTATGATAGGAGCAATGATTATCATTACTTTCTTGATCATTGGAATTTTCATGTACATCATAACGATTCAAAAGATCAGTCTTTACGGTGTCATGAGAGCTCAAGGAATCAGAACAGCCAGAATCATAGCGGCGTTATTCTATCAGATTTTGATTTTAACGGCACTTGGGGCTGGCTTAGCTCTAGTGGCAATTGCGGCAACTCAATTGGGATTACCGAAGACAGTACCATTCTACAGTAATTGGCCGGCATATGGCTTATTGACCTTGGCAATTATGATCATGGCGCTATTGGGTGGAACCTTATCAATGCGCAAAGTTCTAAAAGTCGATCCATTATCAGCTATCGAAGGGGGTTAAACTTATGCATTTAATTGAAGTTAAAGATGTAGTTAAACAATACGGTTCAGGTCGAACTTTAGTCGAAGCATTACATAAAACTAATTTTACCCTCGATGAAGGTGAGTTCAACGCTATTATTGGACCATCTGGTTCAGGTAAAACGACGTTATTGACCATTTTAGGACTATTACAAACACCAACCTCTGGTGAAATCTATGTCGGTGGAAAAGATGTTACTAAGTTAAGTGCCAAGAAAAAAACAGATTTACGGTTTAATAAATTTGGCTTCATCTTACAGGCATCCAACTTGATTCCGTTTTTGACAGTTAAAGAACAATTCAAATTAGTTGATAAGTTTACTCCGGATAATAAGGAAAAAATGAATCAAGCCGATCTATTGAAGATGTTGGACCTGACTGATGTAGCGACCAATTATCCTAGTAACTTATCTGGTGGTGAACGCCAACGTGCCGCAATTGCCAGAGCTTTATATAATAATCCTGACGTGATTTTAGCGGATGAACCAACAGCTAGTTTGGATTCAGAAAGAGCCAACCAAGTGGTAAGCTTATTAGCCAAAATTGCTCATGAATATCATCGTGGTGTGATTATGATTACCCATGATACACGTTTGTTAACACCGACGGATCGGGTATTTGTTATGCGAGACGGTACCTTAACAGAACAGAAAAAAGAATAAAAAAATCCTCAACCGATTTGGTTGAGGATTTTTTACTCGTCACACAGGGAACGTTCAATTAAATTGTGATTAACATGAGTATCACCCCAAGTACAGATGGCATCCAAGATAGGAATCAAAGATTTTCCATTTTCACTTAGTCGATATTCAACATGTGGTTCAGCAGTTTCAAAGTCGTGTCTGATAATAAGCCCGTCAGCTTCTAATTCACGTAGTTGATTGGCCAATGTTTTATGTGAAACATTTTGAATATGTCGTTGTAATTCACCAAAGCGACCCTGACCAGTTTCGGCTAATTCATAGAGAATGATGATTTTCCATTTTCCTTGAATCATTTGCATGGTGGCATCAAACTCGTTTAAATATTTTGCCATAAGTTTTCCTCTTAGTTTTCCACAGCTAGTAACCTGAAAGTGCGTACTTGTTGTTCATAATACCTGCCATTATACTTTAAAGCGTTGAAAAAATCTTTTTAAGTATTGAGGATATAAATATGAAAAAATTAGTTGTAATAACAGGTGCAAGTTCAGGTTTTGGTGCTGAAATTGCTAAAATTTTTAATGCTGATGGATTTCCATTGCTACTGTTAGGACGTAGGATGGAAAAACTTCAAGAGGTAGCTACAGGTATGGAAAATGTCATGCTTGATTCGGTTGATGTTACTGATTATAAGCAATTTGAAAAGGCTATTCGCAAGGCTGAAACTAAATATGGTAAAACTGACCTTTTGGTTAATAATGCCGGTGTTATGCTGTTAGGAAATGTTCAGAATCAAAATCCACAAGAATGGCAAACGATGTTGGATACCAATGTTATGGGTGTTTTGAACGGTACGCAAATTGTTTTAAATGATATGTGTGAACGTGAACACGGGACAATTTTAAATATGTCATCAATTGCTGGTAAGAAAACATTTGTTAATCATGCTGCTTATGTGGCTTCTAAGTTTGGTGTTCATGGATTGTCTGAAACTGTTCGTGAAGAAAATTCTGCTAAAAATGTTCGTATCATGATGGTGGCTCCGGGTGCTGCCGAAACAGAATTGTTAACGCATGTGACAAGTAAATCAGCATTGAGGGATTATGCTGCTTGGGAAGAAACTATGGGCGGCGTAGTGCTTGATCCTAAGCGCGTTGCTGAAACGGTCAAGTTTATGTATGATATGCCTCAAGAAGTTAATATTCGTGAAGTCGATATTGCGGCCACACGTCAAGATTCATAGAGTAAAAAAAGTCTCGATTGTAATAGTCGAGGCTTTTTACTACACTAATTTAATGGCACGAATATTGACGATGACAATAGAAGTTTCATCGAAAGTTACTCGTCCTTTTTGTGGTTCAATCTTTTTAAGATATCCTTTGAGATGTTCGTAATAACCGGACTTGTCGTTGAAGTAATTCACATCCACTTTTAAAGGGTGTGTTTCTAAATAGTTTAATTGTTGTGTAATGCATTTTTCCTCAGCCGCTGTGGAATACTTTTTTCGAGTATAATCTTTAGTTTTATCTTTAATGAGACTACTGAAACCTTCTAAGGCTCCAAAAGGGGCGAATTGCGCAGCACGATCGATTTGTTCCATTGGTAAATGACGTTTAGAAGAAGTGTAGGGTAAGTCCATAATGTCTTGATATGCAGAGGTGTCATTAAATATTTGTTGTTCAATTAATTTCTTTTCGTCCATTATGCGTGATGACCACCAATCTGATTGTTTCTTTCAATCGTAGTTGAACCTTCTACTAAATCGGAAGCTTTCAAGACAATGTTGCGACTGCCAAATTTCCTTTGTAAATCGAGAATAGTTTCCTGAATTTTACGATCACGATTACGTTCAATTTGAGAATGTTGATCCTGGATAATTTCCTGTGATGTATTGGAAAATAAATCAGTCTGTTTAAAAGTTATTTGTTGCTGGGCTAATTTTTCGTCAGTTAAATTATTGGCGGTGAGGGTGACACGTCGAATTAACAATTTACTGTTGATATTGTCTTCATAAAGTTTTTTGAAAGTCTGTCGTAGCTCGTTAGATGAAGAGGTGAAGGCAGACATTTTAACGTGATTGTGATCCGGTTTAGGAGTTTTGCGACCATAGTAATCATCAACTAATTCGCCATTAAAGCTGTTGTCGATCTGCAAACTTTTAATATCGTAGTCAACGATTAGACCAATACAATTAGTTACTAACTTCTTTTGAACCAAATCGAGAGCTAGATTATCGCTCATGCCACGAACAATTTTTAAGCCATCATCATAAGAGGTTGGTTTCATTAGAACTTGACTGGAATAGAGTCCGTGATTGTCAGACCGATAGTTTTTAATATCGGCAAGTGTAGCCGTTTCATGCCCCCAAGCATGATCAATCAATAGTTCAGCGTTCTTTCCAAATTCATGATAGAGAATTTCTTCATTCATATCGTCGGACAAGCTTCCTAAAGAGCAGCAGGCAATATCTCCCATTGTGTTCAAGCCTAGTTTCTCTAGACGCTTAGAGTAGCCACGACCAATACGCCAAAAATCAGTTAGAGGTTGATGAGCCCAAAGTAATTGACGATATTGATGTTCATTCATTTGTGCAATCCGGACGCCATCTTGATCAGCAGGGATGTGTTTAGCAACGATATCCATCGCTACTTTAGCTAAATAGAGATTAGTTCCGATGCCGGCTGTAGCCGTGATACCAGTTTCAGCTTGAATCTGCTGGATAATAGTTTTGGCTAAAGTGTGAGCGGTAATATTATGTTTTTCTAAATAATCAGTAACGTCCATTAGAACTTCATCGATTGAGTAGACGTGAATATTTTTGGCCTCGATAAAACGTAAATAAATACCGTAAATTTCAGCACTTTTATACATGTAAAAGTTCATTCTCGGTTTAACTACTTTATAGCCAATTTTGAGGGTTGGTGATTTCAATAAGTGTTGGCGGTCGATGGAAGAATATCTGGTTAAACGGTGATGGGGAGCACTATTCATCTTTTCCCGGTTTAGCTTGTAGACGATTCTTTCAACTTGAAATAGTCTAGGACGTCCTGGTACACCAAACTTCTTGAGTGCTGGAGAGACTGCTAAGCAGATAGTTTTGTCAGTTCGTGAGTTGTCAGCAACGACTAGATTATCATTTAAAGGATTTAAATCATGTGCGATGCATTCGACCGAAGCATAGAAAGATTTCAAATCGATTGCCATATAAGTTCTTTCTTTAGTCATTGCTAAACTCCTTTTTAAAAATGTACAAACATACGTTCTTTTTAAAATTATACCATTACAATTTGTACGTTTAAATGATTAAGTCTATAATTGAAAGATAGATAATTATTTTCAGTAAATATCATATTTATACGCTGTAGAAATAAGACATTGCACTCTGTGTGGGTCTTATTTTTTATGGAATTTGTAGGGGAAAGAAGTAAGGATATGAGTAGGAATAGAAAAATTCTGGTTACGTTCGCATTAGTTTTGTCGAACATGATGGCTGGACTCGACGCAACTATTATTAATACCGCCTTGCCAGCAATTATTAGTGATTTGCATGGTATTCAATATATGGGCTGGATCGTTGCTATTTTCCTTTTGGGGATGGCCGTTTCGACACCGTTATGGAGTAAATTTGGTGAGAAACGTGGAAACAAAGTTGCTTACATCACAGCAACGATTGTCTTCATGATCGGAGCGCTATTCCAAGGATTAGCTCCTAATATTATTTGGTTCATTACCGCTAGAAGTATTATGGGAATTGGTGCCGGAGGGATGAACACGATTCCTTTCATTATCTATTCACAAATTTTTAAGAATATTAAACGTCGTTCGCAAGTTATCGGAATTGCCTCGGCTGGTTTCAGTGGAACATCAATTATTGGTCCTTTAATTGGTGGTTGGATCGTTGATACCTTCAGCTGGCATTGGGTGTTCTATATTAACTTACCTTTGGCATTGCTTTCTATCATCATTATCGCTTTCTTCTTTAAAATCAAAGAGAAGCTCAATCATGCTAAAGTTGATTATCATGGGGCCATCTTGATGGTTTTAGGATTATCTTCAATCTTAGTAGGTATTCAATTGTTAGGTGTTTCCTCAATCTTTGTCACACTAGGGTTTATCATCGTGGGACTACTATTGATATTGTGGATGTCACGAGTTGAGAATCGGGTTGACGATCCTATCGTACCTAATCGCTTGTTTAAAAATGAGAAACTAGTAATCGATTTGATTTTGTTTGCTTTATTGTGGGGATCGTTCGTAGCCTTCAATATCTATATTCCAATGTGGGCACAAGGAATTATGGGCTTGAGCGCTCTAATAGGTGGTATGACGCAGATTCCCGGAGCAATCGCTAACTTCATTGGTTCCGAGTTAGAACCTCTGATTCAGCGAAAAATTAGTCGTTATTCGATCATAGGTATCGGGGCAATTGCTTTCTTGATCTCGTTTGCTGGATTGTATTTTGCAAAACAAACTGCCAGTTATACTTTTCTATTGATCATGGGCGTTTTTGAAGGATTTGGTGTAGGTATTTGTTTCAATGCTTTATTGATTGCTGTTCAATTTGATGTTGAACCACGAGATGTACCAATCTCAACGTCATTTGCCTATTTAGTTAGAATCTTGAGCCAAACTTTCATGTCTTCAATCTATGGAGTTATTTTGAATATTGCTTTGATGCGTGGAGTTAGAGAAAGTCACGGTAGTATTACAATGGCAATGATGAACAAGTTGAGTAATGCTGCTGATGCCAAATACTTACCACAACATTTGATTCCTGAAATGAGACAAATCTTTTTTCAAGGAATTCACAGTATTATGCTAACAGCACTCATTTTGATTATCTTAGTTATCATTATTCTGTTGTATCTCTTCAGACGTGAACATTTGAATCGCAAGGCTTCATAAAATATGAAGTCTTTTTTTGTTATAATCACAGTAATCGCTTACAAATAAGAGGAGATAAAATGACAAATATAGAACGTATGCAACGAGGGAAAGTTTATAATCCAGATGAACCAGAGTTAATGCAGCAACAAATTATTGCTCAAGAAAAAAATGATGCTTACAATGCTTTAAAGAGAAGTGATTTCAAAGGTCGTACGCAGTTGTTAAAAGAGATGTTTGCGGAAATGGGGACAGATTGTATGATTGAAATTCCATTTTACGCTAATTGGGGTGGGCAACATGTTCACTTTGGCAATGGCGTTTATGCTAATTTCAATTTGACGTTAGTTGATGATGGGGATATTTTTGTGGGAGATAATACAATGTTTGGTCCTAATGCGACAATTGCAACGGCAGGGCATCCAGTTTATCCACCTTTACGATCAGAGAAGCATTATCAATTTAATAAATCTGTCTATATTGGTAAGAATGCTTGGTTAGGTGCAAATGTGACGGTCCTACCTGGTGTGACGATTGGTGATAATACCGTAGTTGGTGCAGGTAGTGTGGTCACGAAAGATTTGCCGGCCAATGTTGTAGCAGTGGGGACACCATGCAAAGTATTGAGGCCGATTGGGCAGCATGATCACGATTATTTTTATAAGAATGAAAAACTCGATATCTGGAGTTAAAGATATTTTTGTAATCTTTATAATTTTGTCATTGAAAAGATAGTGGTTATTAATTGTAGAATTTATTAAAGCTAACTAGAATTAAATTTGATTATTAGATATATTGTAATTATAAGCAGGAGGCAAATTTTGACCGTACATACTTTGTCAAAAGAAAAGATTGTTGCAGCGGCGGTTCAAATTATAAATAATCAAGAATCCTTAACTTTTACTAGGTTAAGTAAGCTGTTGGGAACACGTTCGCAGGCTATCTATAATTATTTTCCCGATGTAATGGCGATTAAGACCGCTGTAGCGATTGATTTTTATAATCAATTGTCACAAAGATTAGAAGTAGATCTTTTAGGATTGTCTGGCAAACAAGCAATAAAGACCTTTGCAAATGTCAGTGTTCAATTTTCTTTGAGTCATTTTTTAGTAGTTCAAAAAGTTTTAAGTATTCCTGCAAATGAGGATTATGATAAAACTTCAAATAATGGTCTACCTGCAGTTCTTAAAATATTAAATAAATTATTGGATTCTCTCATTGAGGACCAAAAATTACAACTAATAATTTCTAGAATGTTACGTAATTTAATTATTGGAGAAATTATTCACATAGGAAATGATCGATTTAATGATAAGCTTGTAGCGGCGCGTGATAGCTTTGATAAAATGTTGAACATAACGTTACTTTCACTTTAAAAGCACAGTAAATTATGCATGTAGTCTTACATATACAATGTATTTTTAGTGCTGTGCATTTTTTGATATTTTAATTATGTTAGAAAAAAATATCGTTGTGGAGGGAGTGCAAATGCGCAGCAAATTAAATTATGATATGTTACATCCAACGTATAAAGCTTTATACGACATAGTTGGAGAAGATAACTTATTGAAGATATATGAGCTATTTAGGGGGACGCAGTTACAATTGCCTATGAAAATGTACGATCGGGTCGCTTTAAAAGAAGCCATTCGTACAGGTAAGTTAGATGATATGACGAACCAAGAAATATCTTTAGAATTCGGTTATTCACCACGTTGGATCAAAGGTATTAGAGAAAAAAGAGCATAAAAAAATTCCACTAATTCAAAATAAATTAGTGGAATTTTTTATTGATTATAAATATTTTCTAATCCTTCGATGTCTCCTTTGGATAAGGTTGTGACACCTTGATCAATAGGGTACATGACTGAATTAGTATCTGAACTGTGGGCTAAACCTAGAGCATGTCCTAGTTCATGCAGAGCGACTGACTCTTTAATAGATAGATTGGGGTAATCTAGATTTAAACCGGCTTGACCAGTATTAATTGCATAGTGATTGATTACTAATGCTGATGGACCACCATTTCCTAATTCAACAGTATTAGAAGCAATATTTTCTATTTTCTTATGGTAAACAAAAAAGGTAATACTGTTTTTGTTAGTTTCAGCACTTCCTGGAATTAGTTGAACAATACCGGTGTCGTTATATGCGTTGACGGCGGTAGTGAAGACATCACGGACTGATTGAGGAACGTTCTTCTTGAAATGAAAGTAATATGTATCAGAAGTTGTCACATTTTTTAAAGGACTTTCCATAGGAGTAGTGGTTTTACCAACTTGTTTATTATCAGTAGTTTTAGTTTTTCCGCTTAATTTGCGGTTGACAGATGCTTGTAATGAATATAGGTAGGGTTGAAGCTTAATGTTAGTTTCACGTACTTGTTCTTTAACTTGTGTCATCAGTTTAGGATTCTTAGTAATTACTAATACGACTGAGGCTAAGATCAATAGCCATATCCATGATTTTCTTTTCATATTGAGTAAGTACTCCTTTAGAATCATTGAAATATCTCAATTATGATAAATGTTTCATGACTAAAAGTCCAATATTGGCTCTTCTAACCCGTCTTCCGTAAAAGTTGAAAATGCTGGTGGAACGCTGTGGGCACGGCTTGAAGCTAATTATTTCACACTCCGTGCAAAATAATGGATCTTCAAGTCCGGCCTCATTGTAACCGGCAAAGCCGCTAACAATGATCTCACAGCTGACCGCATTTTCAACTTTTACTCCAGACTAAATAGCGTTTCGACTATTTTATCCGAAATAAGTAATTTGATAATATTCTGTTTTTAAATTAAAGAGGTGTTCATATCAGCCGGATTTTGACGATTAGTATGAACACCTCTTTTAGTGATAATCTGGTGAAATAGTCTAGCCTGACAAGGCAAGATATATAACTATTTCGTTGATATACAAATCTAATTTAAATAGTAATCCTTTCTAGTATTAAAGAGTTACTTATTTTGTAAACTTTTCCGTTTAGGGCTGACCCAGGTTCCAGATCCGAAACCTAGAATAGTTTTCATAGCTGGAATGAAGGTCATAACGACGGTAATGGGATTAACCATCCAATAGAAAAGAATATATAGTGGTGCAAACAGAACGTATTTCATTTTTGCTGCATGGTGGTCGAGTAACAGTGCAGTAATGAGTTGTAATAGACCAGCTAATATTTCGAAACTGACAAAAATGAAAGAAATTGCAAAGGCATGGAAAATTCGTTCATAGTTTCCGTGGATGGCAAACCAAATCATTAAGAAGATAAACGCAAAGGAGGTTATAACGAAGAAGAATGACCAAATAATCGACAAGGTTGAATCTAAAAACATCGACATTTGATAACGTCTCTTAATAGGATGGAAAATAAATTTTTTCAAATTAGTTAACCAAACTTCTGTGCCGCCTTGAGCCCAACGTTTGCGTTGTTTGTAGAGATCACGGATTGTTTCTGGAACGTTCATATGGAAGACAATATTAGGGGCAAATCTTGGAACGGCACCAATAGTTTGATGATCCCAAGCAATACTGATATCTTCAGTAGCACGATTTTGACGGAAGCCACCGACATCGATTAGAAAGTCCTTCTTATATAGAGTATTGGCGCCACTGTAGGCGTACATGGAATCATTGATCGAACTTTGACTTCTTTTGATGACGCCGACAATACTGGAAAATTCAACTGTCTGTGATTTTCCCAAAAGAGATGACCGATTTTGAACGTCCATATTGGCAGTAACTGCAGAGGTGTTCATATCTTGTGCATGAATGAAAAAATTCATATATTTCATCAATGCATCTGGTTCAGGAATGGTGTCAGCGTCGTTACTTAAAATATATTCACCCTTAGCAAAGTGCATGCCGATATTGAAGGCGTGCGCTTTACCTTTGTTTTTGATGATATTGATTGTACGTAAACGAGGATACTTTTCCTGAAGACGTTGAATGATCTCTGCCGTTGTATCGGTGGAACCATCGTTCATAACTAAAACTTCGTAATTACTGTAATTCAAATTTTCAAAAAGGTAAGTAATGGTCTCTTCAATCATAACTTCTTCATTGTGAGCTGGAATCATGATAGTTATCATTGGTTGCTTATTAGGTGGAATAGCTTTCCAAGTGTTGTCTTCCTTATCTGTTTTGATAAAACGATAGGACATCGCTCCAAAGAACCATAAAAACGAACCAGTAATAGGATAGAGGCAAAGGATTAAAAGACAAATATTGAGAATCGTACCTAAAGTGGTTGATTCAAATAAATGATCGATGAATATGTTATGCATGCTGTTCTCCTAGTCTAAGTCATTGATATGATATTCATCATATAATTTGTGTATTTCATCAGTATCAAGGTTCTGTTCAGGTTGGACGTTGTATGTTCGGACATTTTCTCGAAATTCTTTATTGCCAAAACGTTTATCGATGAAAGTGTCAATCGTGTTTTCACGCTTTTTTTGATTGATAGGATTGAAAGTGGGCCATTGTTGAACAAGACGTTGACGTTTCCGATTTTGGATAATAGTCATACTGATGGAAAAGATACCTGACATAACGAAAGCAAAAAGGAGAATGATGCCAATGAATTTAATCTCTAAGATACCTTCATGATATGACCAAATATGGGGGACTCTGGGATTAAAACTGGCCCAAAAGGAGGTTATCGTTATAACGATTGGGATAATAACCGCTAACCAGCCGATTAAGCTCATTAGAGTTTGACGGATTTTTAATAACCAATGACCCTTTTCAAAGTATTCATCAGTATATAATTGTTGTTTATTTTCTTGTTTTTTCGACATCAGTCTTTACTCGCAATTTCTTAGGATTTTCAGGATGACCAAAGAGGTATCCTTGTCGAGTTTTAATTTTTAAAAATTTAGCCAGATCCTCATCAGCTTGATTTTCAATTCCCATTAAAATTAGTTCAATATTATTTTCTTTAGAAATCTTATTCCATGATTGTAAATTCAAATCTAACCAAGTATTAGGATCTTCTTTTCGAAAGTTACGCATGGAACATTTTATAGTATCAACGAAAGGCAACATCCATTCAATTTGACGAAGGCTTTTCATTTCAGAACCCACATTATCGATACTAAATTCCATACCGTATTTTTTTGCATCTTTAATACGACTCTCAAATAAGTAACGATTGATATATTTAGGACCATACGCAGAAGTATATTCAATAGAAAGTTGCATGGGATCAATTTTAGAAATGGCCCAACGAACAAAGTATTGAAAATCTGAACTAATAATCTGATTGTATTCAAGATTGATTGAAAGCCGAATTTTTTCAGTTGGTAAAGATTTAAAAGTGTCCTCTAAAAGAAAAACGATTCGTTGTAAAGGTAAGGAATCTAATTGTTTAGGAAGAGTCCATGATCCGTCAGAATTTTGTTGACGTAAAAGACACTCATAACCGATGGTCCTTTCATTATGATCGACTTGTTTTTGAATAAAATATCTTAAATTGAAGTCCTTATTTTCTAAATAATTGTTGTTCGTCTTTCTAGATCTCCAATAGTAAATGACAATTATGATAATAAAAATGATTAGGGTTATTAACGTAAAACGTAATAGAATCATTTCTAAAAAGGCTAAATCCATTCTAGTGCTCCTTATTCCTGTATTTAGGACATAAACTATGCAATTATACCTCGTGGAATAGGCCTTTTATATGTAAAATGACATACATAAATTACTCTAATCATGCGTAGTGAAACCCAAGGGACGTGTGGATTTAATATTTACGATTATTAAATCGAAATTATGATATACAGTGTGACATGGATAATATTATTGTTTTTTATCTGCTGGATGTACCAATAAGAAATAAATGTCGATATGATTCAATCTGACAAGTAAAGATGTAAATTGACCAATGGAATATAGAATTAGAATCTTAAATATATATTCGATATTAACTTTGAAATTTATTCGCATAAATATTGACTATTGAATTATCGCTTTATATAATGTAAGCGTACTCAAATAATGGAATTATTTTTCAGAAGGACTGAATGTTATGAATAATCAAACATTAGTTTCATTAGCAGCTCCTGTTGACGGAAGATTGATAAAGCTCTCTCAAGTAAAGGATCCTGTCTTTTCTCAAGGATTGATGGGACAGGGATTCGCTATTGAACCGGTAAATGGTAATATTGTTTCGCCAGTTACTGGAACAGTTACGCTTGTTTCTGAAACTAAACATGCTTTCGGTATTAAGACCCAAGATGGTGTAGACGTTTTAATTCATTTGGGAATTGATACTGTAGAGCTAAAGGGTGAACCATTCTCTGTTTTAATTAGTCAGGGCGACCAGATCGAGGCTGGGCAAGCTGTTGTTAAAATGGATTTGAAGATGATTGAAGATGCTGGTAAACAAAAAACAGTTATTTTAGCAATCACTAATAGTAATGATATTTTAAAGCAATTGATGACCAGCAAATTCGATCAAGATGTCAAATCTGGTACAACAGTAGCTGTTGCTTCTATTGAGGCAGTTGCTACAAAGAAAAAAATTAAAATTGGTAATGGTAAATATGATCAACTTGCAGCTGATATTGTGGAAAATGTTGGTGGAACGGAAAATATTAATAGTTTAATCCACTGTATAACTAGACTACGTTTTTATTTGAAGGATGATACTAAAGCAAATGATCAAAAGATTGAGAATATGGATGGTGTCATCAGTGTAGCTAAGGCTGGTGGTCAATATCAGGTTGTTATCGGACAAGCCGTTACAGATGTCTATGACGCCGTTATAGCACAGATTGGATCAGAATATGCTAATAATTCAGCAACTGCGGAAGCTGTAGCCCAAACGACTAAAGAAGCCAACCAGCCTAAAGATTTGTGGTCAAATGTTAAAAGTGGGATCAGTAATTTCATTGGCGTCTTAACAGCATCAATGATTCCCATTATTGGAATCCTAGCAGGTTCTGGTATTCTAAAAGGAATTCTGGCAGCATTAACAGGATTCAAAGTGCTATCTACGACTAGTGGTACTTATGTTATTTTGAATGCAGTTGGCGATGCAACTTTTTATTTTTTGCCAGTTGTTTTAGGATTTACAGCAGCTAAAAAGTTAGGTTCAGATCCAATTGTCCTAGCCATTGTCGGTGGAATTATAATTTATCCTAGTCTTGTCACTATGGCGGGAAAGGCCAGTACAGCCAGCACAACATTCTTAGGAATTCCAACAACCTTAGTTTCTTACACTTCATCGGTTTTCCCAATTATCGTGGCTGCTTGGTTAGGTAAGTATGTAGAAAAATTTTTGAAGAAAATCATTCCACTTTATCTTAGAAGTGTCTTTGTTCCAATCATTGAAGCTTTAATTTTAAGTTTAGTAATTATCATTGGTGTCGGACCAATTATCACTGTTTTGAGCAAAGGTCTCTCAAATGGACTAGTGGCTATTTACAGTTTCAGTCCTACACTTTCAGGATTGGTTTTGGGTGGTGTCTATCAAACAATGGTTATCTTTGGACTTCATTGGGGGCTTATTCCTATTATCATCAACGATATTGCTACAAATGGTCACAGTTACATCAATGCCATCGTTTCAATTACAATGGTTGCTCAAGGGGGAGCTGTTCTAGCTGTCTTCTTGAAGACTAAGGATAAGAAACTCAAGGAAGTTTCCTTGGCTGCTGCGATATCAGCATTTTGTGGTGTAACTGAACCGGCTCTATATGGTGTCAATTTGAAATATAAACGAATCTTTGTAGTTGCAAGTATCGCCAGTGCCTTAGGTGGCGCTTTGACTGGATTCTTGAAAGTTAATAACTATGCCTTATCGGGCTCCTTAATCGGATTCCCGGCCTTTATCACACCAGGTGTTGGTATCGGTAGTAATTTTTATGGATATTTGATTTCGCATTATGGTACGCTTGTAATCTCAGTCGTATTAGTTTATCTATTTGGTTTTACCGACAAAATGTTGGCAAAGAAAGCCGATCCGATGAATTTGAATGTAAAAATGGCTTAATAAGTTAAGGAAGAACGTGAAGATATGGAGACGAAACAATACAATCTCACTATCTCTGATCACGATTTTAAGGTTAAAGGATATTGGCTTGATCAAGTTGATGACTTTGGACAAGACGTTGATTATCCGATAGTGATTATTTGCCCAGGTGGTGGTTTTACCTTTCATTCTCAAAGAGAGGAAGAACCAATAGCTCTAAGATTTAATTCGTATGGTATGCATGCGGTAGTTTTGGAATATCAATTAATTGGTAATGAACCAGTTTATCCAATGGCCTTAGAAGAAATGTCTAAGACTATTGAATGGATTACTGAGCAGGCGGAAGCACGTCACATTGATAAAGACAAAATAATTTTAGCTGGATTTTCAGCAGGAGGGAACATTGTAGCAACTTATAACGGCGTTGCAACAAATCCTAAATTGCGTCAAAAGTATCATTTGGATCAGTATCAAGGGCAGCATGCGGCCATTATTTTAGGCTATCCAGTCATCGATATGACCGTCAAGGGAAGCTTTCCAGATGATGATAAAGTACTTAATCAAATTACAGCAGATAAGAATCTGTGGAAAGCTCAAGAACTGGTGAGTTCACAATCGAAGCCGGCGTTTGTTTGGCAGACGCAGACTGATGAATTAGTAAAAGTTGTCAATACAATTAAGTATGTCGATCGATTGAATGATTTGAACGTTCCAGTCGAGTATCATCTTTTTGGTTCAGGAATTCATGGATTGGCGTTTGGAACCTATGTAACTCAGAAACCAGGCAAAAAGAAGTATTTAAATTCTTGGACAGCTAAATGGATTGAATTAGCCTTTAACTGGCTTCAGATGATGAAATTTCTTGGATAATAAAAAAGATCACTTCAAATGAGGTGATCTTTTTGAATCTACTAAGAAATTATTGCCGCTAATGCAGCACCGGTCCGAGAGTTCTTGTCGTTTAAGCTATCTTTTGGATGGCCTTCAAAACAAACTTGACCGCCGAATTTACCAGCATCAGGTCCCATATCAACTAACCAATCGGCTCGTGAAATTAATTTTAGATTATGTTCAATCAGAATTAATGTATTTCCCTTATCAACCAATCCTTCAAATAAATCAATCAATTGTTGAGTATCTTGTAAATGCAATCCGGTTGTTGGTTCATCTAAGAAATAGATTCGACCGGTATGATTCAATTCCATTGCTAATTTAACACGTTGCACTTCACCACCAGATAAAGTGGTCATCGACTGGCTAAGATTCAAATAACCAAGTCCAACTTGGTGGAGTAGACTAACCTTTTTGTAGATATCTGGCACATCTTTGAAAAACTCTAAGGTATCGTTGATAGAAAGATTTAGAACCTCAGAAATATCTTTGCCATGATAAGTGTATTGCAGTGCTTCTTGACTATAACGTTTCCCATGACACAACTCGCATTCTTGAACGATTGGATCCATGAATGCCATCTCGGTGATCATCACACCTTTACCTTTGCAACGGGGACAAGCACCTTTACCGTTATAACTAAATAGTTGTGTTGAAACGCCATTGTTGGCTTTACTGAAAAGCTTTCGTAGAGGATTTAAAATGTTCAAGTAAGTTGCAGGTGTAGAACGAATATTCAAACCTACAGAATCCTGACTCAAATCAATATAGTCTTGATCAGAAACTTGTTGTTTGAAAGCTTGGACTAAAGTACTTTTTCCAGAACCTGCTGGTCCAGATATCACGGTCATTACACCTTGAGGGATTCTGGCAGATACGTCTTTTAAATTATGAGAAGTTACATGATTAACATTTAGCCAAGATTGAGGTTCACGAGGCTTTGGGAAAGTGATTTTTTCTCGCAACATTTTACCCGTAATCGTATCTGACTGTAATAGTTCGTCGTAGGTACCAGTGAAAGTTACTTGACCACCATTTTTGCCGGCTTGTGGTCCCATTTCCACGACATAATCTGCTGTCGAAATAATGGCAGGGTTGTGATCAACTAGGATAATGGTATTGCCATGTTCCTTGAGCTTTTTTAAGGATTGGGTAATTAATTTAATATCGTGAGGATGGAGTCCTACACTTGGTTCATCGAGTACGTAAACTAAATCGGATAGGGAACTCGTCAAATATTTGGCAATTTTAATTCGTTGAGCTTCTCCACCAGATAGAGTATCAGTTCCACGGCCAAGGGAAAGATAACCTAAACCGATGTCGACCAAAGCTTGAATTTTACTATGTAGTTCACGCACCATTGTTTTAGCCTTGGGGTCCGGGATATTATCCAAAAATTTTAGGACACTTACTAAATCCATATCGCTGACTTCTGCAATATTTTTGCCGGCAATTTTACCAGTTAGAGCCTTTTTGTTCAGACGTGTTCCATGGCATACTGGGCAAGGTTTTCGAGTGACAATCTTTGATAAAGCAGCTTCGTGATGACGACCTGAGGCACTATGAATAACAGAGCGAAGCATACGTGGAACCAGTCCTTCATATAACGCCGTACGGCCCCAATTTGCTGGTGGATTTTTCAATTTTTGTTGCGGAGCGTGCATAAATAAATCGTATTCTTCATCGGTATAGTCTTTGATCTTCTTATCTAAATCAAATAGGCCACTGTTACCATATTCCTTCCAACGCCAAGTTCCAGGTTGAAAGCCGGCAAAAGTCATTGCACCCTCGTTGAGTGACTTATTAGGATCAATTAATTGACGTTCATCTACGTCGTCAACAAATCCTAATCCCTGGCATTTTGGACACATTCCCTGAGGTAGGTTAAAGGAAAACCATTCAGAATACCCAACCCAAGGCTGTCCAATTCGAGAAAACATCAAACGTAAGACGGAATAGATGCCGGTGTAGGTTGCCAGAGTAGATCGAGAATTACGACCAATAGGCTTCTGTTCAACCACAATTGCCACTGGTAAGTTGTCGATTCGGTTCACTTCAGGTTGACCGTATTTAGGCAAATATTGTTGGGTGAAACTAGGAAAAGTTTCATTCAATTCACGTCGGGAAACAGCGGCTAATGTATCAAAAACTAAAGAGGATTTACCAGATCCAGAAAGGCCAGCAAAAACGGTCGTTCGATGTTTAGGAATATCTAAACTGACATCCTTTAAATTGTTTTCTTGAGCCCCATGGATAGAGATAGTTCCATCTGCAAATAAATCAGTCATAAAAACCTCCAACAGTGAATTTAATAATTCTATTATATAAAAATAGTCCATAAAATATTCAATAGACGATTTTAACTAAGAAAACTTCAACAAAAATAATCAGGCATCAATGTATTGGCTGTATACATTAATGCCTGATTATTTATATATATATTAATGGATTTGGTAGTCGCAGATGGTATTAATCTACTTAGTAACTTTTTGAATTTTTAGAATAAAGGGGTATTTATTCTTATGGTTGTCTGCAACTATCGGAAGTCATATTTCAACAATCATCCGCCTACAATGATTATTCCACTGAATCATTAGTAACTAGGGCTTGTCATGACCTCTTCCTTAGTACATTTATATACTACGATGTGGGATTGGTCCCAGGTCAAGCACAAATTTAAAAGAATTAGTTAGCATCGACCCAATGGGGATTTTGATTTTCATAAGACAAACGATCAGAATTTAATTCGTTATATAAGTAAATAAAGGCATTATGTGCTTGATTTCTAAAACAGAGGTCAATGGTAGGCATGTTCATCATATGGGCAATTTCACTGTTGTCACTTCCGACTACCAGGCAGTCATCGGGGACTTTTTTTCCATTTTTCCGCAAAGTAGAAATAAACTCTGCGGCCACAAAATCGGCATAAAAAATAACAGCAGAAGGTTTATTTTTAGCAGCTAACCATTTTTGAGCGGCATCTTCACCAGTCCCTGTTTGAGTATGGTAGAACAGTTGAAAGTCTTGATTACTGTCGGGGTAAGAAGCTTTGAAATCATCAATAGCTCTTGTCCGAGCCCTTGTATTAGCATTTCTCAAGCTAGATAAGACGTGTCCGATATTCTTATGACCGTTATCGTAAAGGTGGTTCATTACGTGATAATAGATAGGATAGTGATCGATAAAATTAGAATAAATATTAGGACGATTGACTCGATGCCAAGTCGATATAGGACCAAATTTTGCATAGGAGCTAATAGTATCCCATGAATTGATTCTAGTGAGAATGAAAACAGCATCTAAAGCGTGAGTTGTCAGTAACCTAAGAGTTTTTAATTCGTTATCTGCTGTTTGGGTGAAATAAACATTGACACTATAACCATGTTCAGCAGCAATTTTGGTAAATGAATTAAGAAAATCTCCAACTAAAGGGAAATACTCTTTAGTAAGAAATCCAATCGTATTTGTTCGTTTTTTACGTAAATTCTTGGCAACTTGATTAGGGATGTAATTCATTTCATGCATTGCATCAAGAATGATTTTGCGTTTAGTTTCACTTACGTAACCGTTGCCGCTCACGACTCGAGAAATAGTCGATTTGGAGATCCCGGTCTTTTTTGCTAGGTCATAAATAGTAGTCATTAAGTGTCACCTTTCTGTACCTATAAATATATACTAATCGTTTTCCGGACATTCTGAAGTTAATTCTACCCTGGAAACGTTTACTACGCTAGATTGGTTGTTTTATTATTTAGCGTTGTTATACTGAATTGTGTTAACCATAAGGAAGGTGAGTATTTATCGTTAGTTGACAGCAGTAATATTTCGGCTATTCGCGAGGGTAGCGTAGCAATGAATTCATAGGAAATCAAAGCGAAGGGAAATATTACTAATGAAGTCTAAAAGGGTTCTCGGATCCATGTTTTTAACCATTGCTTCAATTATTTGGGGAGCAATGTTTGTAGTTGTAAAAATTATTGTGAATGAGGTACATCCAATTCAACTAGTTTGGTTGGAGTATCTAATCGCATTAGTATTCTTAATTGGATTTTCAATAATGAAAAAAGAGAAATGGCACATCAATTGGTCAGATTTAAAATTAATTTTTTGGATTGGAATCATTGGAAATACCATTTCGTTAGTTGCTCAAGAAATGGGTACAGGTTTATCAAATGCCCAAACAGGTTCGGTTATCACCTCAACTATTCCTGCATTTATGATCATCTTTGGATGGTTGATTCTCAAAGAAAAATTGGATAAAGTTAAGGTTCTTTCCGTAGTGATTGCTATTCTTGGAGTAGTAATGATTGTTGGATTGAAGATGTCAGGAACTAATGTTATTTTAGGAGTTTTGCTCCTAGTTCTTGATTCAATCGCTTGGGCCTTGATGTCAGTCTTAGTTAAAAAAGTTAAAACTTACAGTTCTTTACAAATTACTATTATGTCAACCGTAGTAGCAGTCGTTGCTCTGACACCATTTATTTTGAGTGATATGTCATCACTTACAAGTATTAACTTTGCTGATCCAACAATTATTCTTAGTTTACTTTACATTGGTGCGGTTTCAACAGCTGTAGCTTATGTAATGTGGAATCGTGGCCTCCAAATCGTCAGTGCCGGTTCATCTGGTTTGTTCTACTTGATTCAACCAATTGTAGGTTCATTTTTAGGTTGGTTGTTGCTCGGTGAACAGATTTCAGTTGGCTTTATCATTGGTTCAGCCATGATTTTAGCCAGTGTTTGGATCTCAGTTAAGTTCGATGGCTCATCCTCGAACGAGACTCGTTTAGAGAGAACACGACCTGCAAAATTGAACGCAAAATTAAAATTGAATAATAATTAATAAGGTAAATCCAAAATGGATTTACCTTTTTTTAGTGATATAATATTTGAATTGCAAAAAAGAAGGTGTAAAAATGATTTATTCACCATTAAATGAATGTGATGTTCCAGCTATCCGTTAATCAACGGATAGTTCCGTTGGTTAATTTCGAGTGAAATTAAATAGCGGAAGGAAATATTATGAATTCAAAAAAGATTTTAGGATCAATATTGCCTGCATCTGGGGTGGAATGTTTGTTGTGGTAAAGGATGTAGTTAGTGTTGTTCATCCATTACAGTTAGTTTGGTTGAGGTATTTAGTAGCGATAATATTTTTAATATTATTTTCTATTTTAAAAAGAGAAAAATGGAGTATTCACAAAAGAGATATAGGGCTAATCGTCATAATTGGTTTGATTGGAAATACTATCTCAATAGTTGCCCAAGAAACTGGTACCTGGTTATCCAGTGCTCAAACCGGAGCAGTAATTACTTCAGCCACACCATCATTTATGGTGATTTTTGCTTGGCTGATTTTTAAGGAAAAAATAACGCGGGTTAAAATCATATCTTTAGTGATGGCAACGATTGGTGTGGTCATGATTGTTGGAATTCATTTGGAAGGTAATAATATTTTACTAGGAGTATTATCATTGATTATTGCAGCCTTAACGTGGGCATTAATGTCAGTCTTGATACAAAAAGTTAATCATTACAGTTCATTGCAAATTACAATCATGTCAACAATCGTCGCAGTTATTTCTTTAACTCCAGTAGTCTTTATGAATACAGCAAGTCTAGTAAATATTGATTTCTTAGAACCTAAAATAATTCTCAGTTTATTATATTTAGGAGTTATTTCGACAGCATTGGCTTTTGTTATGTGGAATAGAGGATTAACTTTAGTTAATTCAAGTTCTTCAGGACTGTTTTTCTTATTGCAGCCAATTGTCGGAACTCTGTTAGGTTGGTTATTTTTGAAAGAATCAGTTTCATTAGGATTCTTCCTTGGAACAATACTGATTGTTGGCAGTGTCTGGATTTCAGTTAAATTTGAGAGTAATTAATAATTAGAAGGGTAAATCCAAAATGGATTTGCCTTTTTTTATGCGTAATTTTAAATATACAGCAATAACAATGATGATTAAACTCATGCTATACTTTTGTTAATGTTGAGTATTGGTGGTAGTGCAAAAATGACAGCAGATGTCCTTTTAAACAAGATATTTACAGTTAATTCTTTAAGAAAAGCTGTAAATAATAAAAATGGTGATTTATATAAAGAAACTATTAATTCATTAAGTATAAATAATGGTGAAATTAAAACAAATTTAGATGCTATTAAGAATATGTACAAGTATATGTATAAGTCTCATAGAAATGAATATTTTTATAAAAATACATTAATAAATAAGATATTGCTTGGTAGACATAGTGTGAGAACTTCAACAGCTATAAGAGAATTACCAATATCTAATAATATATTAGATTTATTGATAATAAATGGTATTGGACAGGTGTATGAAATAAAGACCGGACTTGATAATCTAAATCGATTGAAAGATCAACTTAATGCTTACTATATGGCATTTTCTTATTGTAATGTTGTTACTGATTTAAGTCATCTGGATGATTTGAAGGAGTTACTTAGTGATACGCCAACGGGAATAATACTTTTGACTAATCGTGGTACACTCCATGTTGAGAAGTCACCAAGTGAATACAATGATAAGCTGAATAGCCGGGAAATATTTAGGATACTTCGAAAAGGTGAATTTGAGAATATTATAAAGAAGAACTTTGGTTATTTACCAAAAGTCGGTCAGTCAAAATATTATCAAGAGTGTTTTAAACTCTTTAAGACTATTGAAGTAAAAAAAACTCAGAAATTTATGTTAGATGAGTTAAAAAAGAGAAGTTCAATTAACCAAGAAAATTATAGTTACTTCAAAGACATTCCTAAGGAACTTAAAGCCCTGGTGTATTTTTCAGACTATAAAATCAAGGAATATAATGTGTTGCAAGAATTCCTGAATACTAAATATTGAGAGGAAGCGTGTATTATGTATTTTCCTATACTGAGGGGTAAACAAAATGAATTGTTGGCTTTAAGGGAACTCTTGAATGACGACGTTTTAAGCAAGAAAATATTGCCAATCATAGAGCCGGTAAGTCCTTCATCTACGTTTAGGATATTATTGGAGTCCTTTTATAACAATAATAGAAAAATTGCCGTTATCCAAAATTCGTCAGTCGCTGATTACGAAGGATTCAAGGATGCTGATATAAGTGAAATAAAGTCAAAGGATAATTTCATTCCGGCTTTAGTATTGGAGGGTTCAGATAATGAATCTCTTTCTGATTATTCCAATGTTAATAAAATGGCTATCGTAGGTGAAAAATCAGACTTTAATGATTCATCGTTGATTGATGATAATACGTATTTAGTGATTGAACCAAATAATAGATCGGCTGTTAGAAAATTGAGAAACAGTACAGACCTTTTAGTGGAAATGCATGATCAGTTCAATAAGCAGGATAGGAATGTAGATTATTTATCCAAGACTGATGAATTATTCTCAACAGAGCATTTGTACTATAAAGAAGATGGATATTATGGTTTTAGTGATTATTCAATAATTGGAAGTGATTACAGTAGCGCTGGTTTTGCAGCCAAGGCGGTAGCAATTCACTTAGTGTATTTTGATGAGAATGATGAATTACGTGTTCATCACTTTGTTTCAGATTCTAATGATAATATACAAAATCCAGCGTTAAAAGCTCATGAAGCTCTGGAAAAATTGATTAAGTTTGTTTCTAATCCTAGTTTTGATAAAACAAAGAATGATTCTGAAGCTCTAAGGGAGTTTGAAGAATTGTATAAAATCGATAAGTATTCAGGCTTGGGATATATAAAGAAATTATCTATAAAACATCATTTTGAAATCATGGGAAGGTATTTGGATAAAGATTAATGAAATGTTGCGAAAACTGTTTTAAAGATGTTGATATAAAAGAGCGTATTAAAGCCATAAATGAAAAAGGCCAGTGTGATTTTTGTCAATCAAACGATGTCTACGTTCTTGATATTGATAAAGCGTTAAAAAACAATGACTATTCGAAAAACATAATTGCAGATTTTAATGATTTATTAGATCTTTACACAGTATATGATCGAAAACAGAATGATTATCAAAGGTATTCCGATGATGCTAGAAAGTTGAGTGAACAACTATTTTTTAATACCAATATTTTCAATTTAGAAGTAAATAAAATATCTAAATTATTAAAGGCTTTGCTAGCTGAATATTATGACAAAAACAATGAGTTATTTGAAGGTCTTGTAATACCGGAATATTTATTGGATGATAAGTTGAAAAAGAATAACGGTATCTTTGGTGGAAAAGGATGGAAGGCCTTTGAAAATAGAATTAAATATATTAATAGGTTCCATTCTAATATGGCAAACAAAAAGATATTAGAAGCATTTTTTAATAATTTAATTGTAAATATTGGAAAAGGTAAACGATTTTATAGAGCAAGAATTAGTGACAGTGGCAAGCCGATTTCTAATGAGAATATGGGAGCCGCACCGTCAGGATTGTCGACCCCAGGAAGACTGAATGCTTCTGGAATAGGATACCTTTATTTATGTCAAGATTATAAGGTGGCACTGGGTGAAATAAAGGCTTCTTTAAATGATATTTGCACAGTTGTCTTGTTTGAAACCTTGGAGGAATTAAAATTAGTAGATTTGTCTCAAATTTCTGTGTTAAGTATATTTTCTTTTGAGGATAAAATTACTTATTTAATGAATTTCGATATTTTAAAACAAATTGATATTGTTATGAGGGAAATCAGTAATAAAAATAGATCTGAAATCGCTTATGTACCAACGGAGTACATGAGTGATTTGATCAAAGATATGGATAATGTTGATGGGATTATATATGAAAGTACGATTAACAATGATACGAAAGATTTAGTTTTGTTTGATGATAGAAAGGTTCATTTGCTAGAAGATGAAACTGTAAAATTACGTAATAGAAGGAATTAATTATACGCAATTGCATAAATTAGAGGGGTAAATCCAAAATGGATTTGCTTTTTTTATTTTTTCAGTTTCAACAGAGTCTGAAAATGCTATAATTTTTTACAAAAATAAGATTTCAAAAGAATTTATTTAATTATAAATTTCGTTCCGGAGAGACCAATAGCTAAAAGGACTAAGCATTATGAATTCTAACAAAGTATTAGGTTCTATTCTTTTAGGAGTCGCTGCCAGCATTTGGGGTGGGACTTTCGTTGCAGTGAAAATGGTAGTGGGGCAGATTCATCCACTCCAATTGGTTTGGCTAAGATATTTAGTCGCATTAATCTTTTTAGTCGGTTTCTCATTGATTAAGCGAGAAAAGTGGCATTTGAAAAGAAAAGGTTTGAAATGGTTCATCTTGTCAGGTTTGACAGGGTACGCTCTTTCATTAGTGGCCCAAGAAACCGGAACGTGGTTTTCCAGCGCCCAAACAGGAGCCGTGGTAACTTCTTCAACACCAACTTTTATGGTGATTTTTGCCTGGTTAATTTTAAAGGAAAAATTAGATCGCGTTAAAGTCATTTCTTTGGTAATGGCAACACTTGGGGTAGTAATGATAGTCGGCATCCATTTGACCGGAAAACATATTTTAATTGGCGTTTTATTCTTGATATTAGCTGCATTAAGTTGGTCATTTATGTCCGTCATGATTAAATTGTTGTCGGACTATTCAGCTTTACAAATAACGATTGTTTCAACCATAGTCGCTATGATTTGTTTAACACCATTTGTGATGGGAGATTTGGCATCATTATCAAACGTTAATTTCTTCAATCCTAAAATCATTGCCTGTTTATTCTATGTTGGAGCGTTATCCACAGCCATGGCTTTTGTCATGTGGAATAAGGGTTTAACAATGGTCAGTCCCAGCGTTTCAGGGTTGATTTACTTGTTACAACCAATCGTTGGTACATTATTAGGTTGGTTAATTTTAGGAGAAGGTCTAACTTGGGGCTTTGCTGCAGGGACGGTTTTGATTTTGACTAGTGTTTGGGTTTCAATAAGATTTGCAAAATGAGTATTAAAAAATCCTATTCCGTGTGAAATAGGATTTTTTTGACCGCTTAAACATGTAATTTCTTCTTTAAAGCAGTTGTTAGTAATTCCGAAAAGTTAATATTGTTCTCTTTTCCCAACTTGTTGAGATAGTTGGGGATAGTCAAAGTCTTCTTGATAGTCTTGAAGTCATTTTTACGACGATATTCATCAATATCGACATCAACTAAGGTAACAACGTCGCTATTTTCTGCACTAGGAAGTGTGTAATTTGAATTCGGCACGTCTAAATTGTTATCTTGTCTATCAATAATATTCAAACCGATGTAATCACGAGCCATTTGAATAGCGTCATCAATGTCTTTGCCTTGAGTCAGGCCTTCAATATCAGGAATGCTGACAAAGTAGGGAACTGTTTGATCACTTGTTTTTGAAATTATAATTGGATATACGGTTTTCATTTTTAGTCTCCCTCATCATCCAAACGATGTTTTTTTATTATACTTTTTGCTAATAATTCATTGATTTCTCTATGTCTAGGAATCTGTTCTTTTTCAATGCCATTTGTCCAAATATCATGATTATTACCATGACGATATAAGTACCAACCCTTTTTACTTAAAAATTTGAGCAATCTTTTTTGATTCATTTCAAATTCCTTCGTCTTTTATAATATACGTATTTAATACGTGTGTAAAATGTTATAACTATTGTTACTATATAAATAAAATTACGCAAGATTTGAGATAGTACGATCAAATTAGACATTTTTAAGTAGGATAAAAAAGGACGAGTCCAACTGGATTCGTCCTTTTGTTTTTCTCTATTCTGATTTATGTATATCGCCTAGAATATCTTCACCGGAAAAATCAAAATCCATGTAAGATTGATTTTTGACGGGCAAATGTTGTTCCAAGGTATCAAATTGTTGGAGTTTTACATCTCCACTTGCTGTACCAAGTGATAACAAGTGACCACCGAAGTCATGATTGTCAGATAAGAAGTGATGGTGGAAACCACCAACAGCAGCTCCATCAAAGATTTCAGGTGAGTAATAACTCAACAAAGTACCTGTAACGGTATCTTTTTCAAAAATGCTTTGACTTTCAGCTGTCTTAGCTAGAGTATCGTAAGGTTTGTGTGATTTCTTCACCGCACGAGTTTTCACATTTGTAAATTGACCGTGTAACTCAATTGAGAAGAAAGTATTGGTACTTGTTAAGGATAGAATCTTCTCTTCAAGTTCTTTTTGGCTGATACCATCAACACTTGTTAATGGCTGATAACTGCCGAAATGAATGTTAGCAAAGGGCAGAGTGAAATCATCTTTTACGATATTAACACTACCGTTGCTGTCGACTTGATAAGGCGTGCCGTCTAAAATGACTAACTCACCGTCAAGACCTTCGCCAGTACCGATTCCTGTATCGCCATGTCTTAATAATTCCTTCATAGTGATAGTTCCATCGAGTAACCCTGGGACTAATAAAGCTAATGTTCCGTGTTGATAAAGAATATTTGTGTTTGACATGAAATCCTTCTTTCTATCTTAATTCAAGACGTCGTCAACCAACTTGGATGCTAATTGAATGTTGTCTGAATAATCAACGGGGATGTGCAAGATAACTGGTCCCTTAGTATCAAAAGCTTTTGCTAGCATTGGTTCGAGATCTTCGGCTCTCTCAACACGCATACCAGTAGCACCAAAACTTTCAGCGTATTTAACAAAGTCAACTGGTCCTAATTTAACTCCGGCATCGTGACCATATTTAGCGATTTCTTGGAAACGAACCATATCGTAATAACCGTCGTCCCAAATCAATTGTACGATATTGAGGTGTAAGCGGACAGCTGTTTCTAGTTCTTGACCAGAGAAGAGGAAGCCACCATCACCAGCAACGGAAACAACTGGCTTTTCAGGACGTTCCAACGCAGCAGCAATTGCCCAAGGAAGTGCGACACCAAGTGTTTGCATACCATTACTGAATAACAAGTGACGAGGTTTGTAACTTCTAAAATGACGAGCCATCCAGATGTAGAGACTACCAACATCAACTGTGACAGTTGTGTCGTCATCAACTTGATTTTGCAAAGCATGGATGATAGCAAGGGGGTGGATGCCGTTTTCATCGGAATGGTTAGCTGGAATAGCGTCTTTCTTGGTAAATTTCTCTTGTTGGTCAGCCAGATGTTTGTGCATATCAGAACCTAAGTCGATACCATCCGGTAAGTTAGAGCTGATTTCGTTAAGAGTCTTAGCAATATCAGCGTTCACAATCAAGTCAGGTTGATAATCATTAGTAATTTCAGGCTTGATACTATCGAGATTAATTATTTCTCCCGTGCGACCAATATTCCAATTACGGGCCTCATATTCGATAGGATCGTAACCGACTGCGATAATCAAATCACTTTCCTTAAGGATAGTGTCACCGATTTGGTTACGGAACAAGCCGACACGACCGTAATAATTTTTTTCCAAATCACGCGATATGACACCAGCACCCTGGAAGGTTTCCACAACTGGAATCGAGAACTTGTGCAGAAATTTGTGAATAGCGTCGGTAACTTCATTGGTAGAAGAACGCATACCTGCCAAAATTACGGGTAACTTAGCTTTTTCAATTTTTTCGATAATTTGGTTAAGCGTTTCTGAATCAACGCCACCTTGTTCAACTTTGTGTAGTGGTTTGATAACAGGGCGAGTTACGTCATCATTCAAGACATCTTGAGGAATAGACATGAAAGTTGCCCCAGCTTTAGGTGATACAGCATTTTGGTAAGCGTTTGCAAATGATTCCGATAAATTGTTGGCGTCTTGAACTTCAACACTGTCCTTAGTAGCGGCGGATAGGAGTTCCTTGCTAGAAATACTTTGGTGAGTTAAACGGGCAATATCGTTTCGAGGCACTTGACCACCTAGAGCAATCACTGGATCTCCCTCAGAAGTAGCGGTAATTAGACCAGTAGCTAGATTAGAGACACCAGGGCCTGAAGTAGTAGCCACAACACCAGGCTTACCAGTTAGACGACCAATACCTGCAGCAATGAAAGCTGCATTTTGTTCGTGACGAGTAATTATTAGTTTAGGAGTTCTTGGATCATCATTATGTTCAAGTGATTCAAAGAGTCGATCAATCTTAGCACCAGGGAGTCCGAAGACGTAATGAGCGCCTTGATTGATCATCGATTGGATCAAAGCTTGAGCACCATTAGTTTTTGTCATTGTATCTAACCTCTTTTTTGTGTAGATTTGTTCTATAATTATTTATAGGAAAAAAATAAAGCATTTGTGTTGATTTGTCAACACGTGAGTCTTTTCATGGAGTGAAAGTTAATGAAAAATATTGGATACTTAGCACAAGATATTTCTATCTTACACCGTCAATATTACAAGGATACGAGGGATGAATTCAATCAAATCAACTTGAATCCGACCGCAGCTTGTATTTTATTGGCTGTAAGTGATTATGAAAACATCAGTCAGAACCAAGTGGCCCGTTCCTTAGTAATTGATAAGGGGTTAGCAACTCGAGAGATCAATAAAATGAATCAATTGAATTACTTAACCAAATCAGATGGAGCTGGTAAAACTAAAGTTCTCAATTTGACTGAAGAGGGCAAGAAAATCGTAACAAAAGTCCAAAAGATTCGTAGTCAATGGTGGGAAGATCGCTTTGTTAAAGCTGGTATTCAAAAGGATAGTCCACTAGTTTCTTCCATTGAAGCAGTAGTTTCAACTATTGTTGATCCGATTGAAAAGTAAAAAAGAAGCTTATTCATACCGTTGCAGTATGGATTGAGCTTCCTTTTTGATGTTGGTAACTAAATTTTCTGGTGCTAAAACTTTTACATTTTGTCCCTGACTCAACAGCCACATCATAACGCCACGTTCGCCAAAAGTATCGGCTTCAATAATGACACTGCCACCATTCTGTGATTGTTTGGAATTATGATCTGAGAGTAAATTTCCATTGGCGTCACAGTGTGCTACAACTTTAGCAGTTGGAATGCGGTCGAGTGCAGCTTCAACGATACCCCAGAATTGAAATTTTAGATGAATCAATTTGCCGGGATACATGAATTGAATCTTTTGACGAAATTTACCTTCTTCAAAACGATCTTTATAGTCTAAATCAATCTTGCCAGTTACGTGATAGTCTTCGATTCGGTCAATTCGGTAAAGTAAGTTGTCCTTGTAATCAGGATTGTAGGAAACTAAATAAAAATAGTATTCAGAGAAAATCAGAGCTTGTGGCAGAATATTGCGAATAACTGTTTCCGAATGTTGACGACGGTATCTGATTTCAATAGCTTTTTTCTGTGTAATGTATTTGCTTAAAGTCCAAATTTTATCTAATAAATTTTGTTGATGATGCAAAGGCGTGTAGTTGAAGATCTCATTTTGAATCAAAGGCTGGACCTCACTACGGATTTGACTATTTGCCAAGTTTAAGAGTCCATCGACTGTATTAGTTAATTCACGCCGATTAAGCGCACGACTAGCCAATAAAATTTTGATCAAAACGAGGATTTCCTGAGCATTAAGAATGTGTTGATCACTGTGCATACGATAACCGGAATTGCTCCTCTCATACTGGATTCTGTAGGGCAGACAGATGTCTTCGAAAGTTAAATTTATCTGACTGATATCTCGTTGGATGGCACGTGGAGTCACATTATATTCACGGGCCAAGTCGTTCTTATTCAAAATTTGATTGTCAAGTAGTTTTATATAAATAGCGAAGCGACGCTCAGATGTGTTCAAAACTTTTCCTCTTTTTGCATAAGTGGACAGGATTCGTCTATCTATTATTATAAAGTAATTTTGAAGATAAAATTACTGTATTAAGGAGAATTAGGTGACAATTATGTCTGAAAAAGTAGACTATGATATTTTGAATGAATCATATAAAGGAATAGCTGAAGTTATTGGAGTTGAAGCGATGCTAAAAATTCGTGATAACTATTGTGGTATGCAACTACAACTGCCAATGCGACTCTATGACGCTAATAAATTACGTAAAAAACTTCAAAAAATGGACGTGCAATCGAACCAAATTATGATGTTATCGCGAAAGTATGGCTATTCACCACGTTGGATCAGGGAAGCCAGCAAATAAAAAAGAGCGTTTGACAACGCGTGATTTTACAATCATGCCTACTCAAACGCTTTTTTGTGTCTCTTTAACTTTTTCAATGTGAATCATCTTAGTGATGTTCTTGGGGAGAATCTGCTTCAAATTGTTACGCAGGTTCAAGATGACCATTGAGTGATCGTAATCGTTGATATTGAGAATCTTGATAGAATCGGAAAGCTTTATATCAATGTTACTTAGAATTTTGAATAAATAGGAATCTTCCGTAAAGTTGACTATTTTGAAAGTCGTATCGGAAATGTTCTGACTGGCTAACAAAGAATCAGTGGAATAAATGGGAATTGCGGAATTAATTGGGATGATGTTGCCGTGTGGACAAGTCTGTGGATATTCCAAGTAGATATTCAGACGGTCGATCAATAATAAATCGGGATGATCTGATAAGGTCGTGGCCTTATCGTAAATGTCACTCAACGGGATATCTAATTTCTCATAGAGCCAAGTTTCGATTAAACGATGTTGCTGAATTAAAGGGATGACATCATTTAAACCTTTCTTAGTTAACTTGCTACCGTAGTATTTCGTATATTTAACCAAGCCTAACTTGGAAAGATGTTGGGTACGGTCGGAAATAGAAGCCTTACTGACGTTAGCTTTGATGGCTAGATCTATATTGTTAACATTTTGGAAGCTGCCACCAAGCTCGAAAATAAGTCTTAAAAAATTTAGGTCGTTCAAAATCGTTCACCACTTTTTCTTAATAAGGTTCTTTCAACCTATTTTCTGCGATTCTTAAAAATCATGTCATCTAATAGTAAGGAATTAGTAAAAATTCTTGAATACATACCAACTAAAACCTCGGAGGTTAACCAGTTATTGGTTAAGAATTCCTCGTCATTGACTTCGTTGATTACCTCTCGATGTGTTTCTTTACGCATGATATTCCTCCATTAATAAGAATAAGAGTGATTTATTAGTTTAGACTAATAAAAATAGTTAAACATAAATATAAAAGCTATTGTATGGACATATTGTCAAATAGTTATATTCATGAATCGCTATAACTCTGTCGTTAACGCCTTTAATATAACATAATTATTTTATTTGAAATAGTTAAGTTGAGTTTAAGAATAATTTTTTATATCACATTAGGTAGCCTTGAAAGTCTTTATAATGGGCAAGTAATCGTTTTCTTGAAATTTTATAGAAAAATCGCTGATTGTACTTTTTTATTAGGCGGACTTAAAAAATAGTTTACATAGATTTAAAAAGCGGTAGAATGGTCTTTGGAAAGACGGGTAGGACTTACTTGTCTGATAAAAATTAATTGGAGGAAAGAAACCAATGTCAAAGCAAAATAACACATTTGAACGTGTCTTGGTTGGTGTTGATGATTCAGCTGATGCTCAATTAGCATTTAGATACGCTATGCATCGTTGCATCAAAGATAATTCAACTTTGATCATTACTTCCATATTGGAAAGCGGAGATATGAATGTATATCAAGCCTTAACTAGAGATTATGTTCACGGTGAACGTAAAGATCTTGAAGAGCATATGCAAGAGTATCGTAAAATTGCCTTGGATGCTGGAGTCCAAAAGGTCGAACTTGTAATTGGTGAAGGAGATCCTGGCGAGACAATCGTGAAAGATATCATTCCTACTGCCAAAGCTGACCTATTAGTAATCGGTTCGTTATCTAAGAAGGGGATTAGAAAGTACTTCGGTTCTCAAGCTGCATATATGGCGAAATATTCACCTATTTCAATTATGATTATTCGCTAAAACCAAATTTAAATATAAGGGGAGATTAATATGGCTGAAAAGCGTAAATTAATCCAATATGCCAATGGTCCTTCACTAGAAGAAATCAATGGTACAGTCGATGTTCCAAAGGACAAAGGCTTTTTCAAAACTCTACTTGCATACTCAGGTCCAGGAGCTTTAGTTGCCGTTGGTTACATGGATCCAGGTAACTGGTCAACATCAATCACCGGTGGTCAAAATTTCCAATACCTATTAATGTCAGTTATTCTCTTGTCTAGTTTAATTGCCATGTTGTTACAATATATGGCTGCTAAACTAGGCATCGTGAGTAAGATGGATTTGGCACAAGCAATTCGTGCTAGAACAAGTAGATCATTAGGAATCGTTTTATGGATTTTAACTGAGTTCGCTATTATGGCGACAGATATTGCTGAAGTTATCGGTGGTGCGATTGCTTTGTACCTATTATTCAATATTCCATTAGTAATCGCTGTATTTATCACCGTTGGTGATGTTTTAGTACTGTTATTATTAACTAAGATTGGTTTCAGAAAAATTGAAGCTATCGTTGTATGTTTAATTCTTGTTATTTTATTCGTATTCGTATACCAAGTTGCACTATCAGATCCTAACTGGGGCGCTGCCTTTGCTGGATTAGTTCCAACAGGTAAGACCTTCGCTACACATCCAACAATTGGTGGACAATCACCATTGCAAGGTGCTCTAGGAATCATTGGTGCCACAGTTATGCCTCATAACTTGTACTTACATTCAGCTATTTCTCAAACAAGAAAAGTTGATCATGCTGATGAAAAATCAGTTGCACAAAACGTACGTTTCTCAGCTTGGGATTCAAATATTCAATTAACAGCCGCATTCTTTGTTAATGCTTTGCTATTGATCATGGGTGTTGCCGTCTTCAAGAGTGGTGCCGTTAAAGATCCATCATTCTTCGGTTTATACCAAGCTCTATCAGATACATCAACACTAAGTAATGGCGTTTTGATTGCCGTTGCTAAATCAGGTATCCTTTCAACATTGTTCGCTGTAGCTTTGTTAGCTTCAGGTCAAAATTCAACAATTACAGGTACACTTTCAGGACAAGTTATCATGGAAGGTTTCGTTCATATGAAGATGCCTCTATGGTTACGTCGTTTAGTAACACGTTTGCTATCAGTTATTCCAGTTCTAATCTGTGTTATGTTAACAAGTGGTAAGAGTTCAATTGATGAGCACGTGGCTTTGAATGATTTAATGAACAACTCACAAGTCTTCTTAGCCTTCGCCTTACCATTCTCAATGTTGCCATTACTATTAATGACCGACAGTGTTACTGAAATGGGTAAGAAATTTAAGAACGCAGTCTGGATCAAAGGATTCGGTTGGTTCTCAGTTCTAGCCCTAACAGGATTAAACCTTTACGGATTGCCAGATCAAATCAAGGCTTTCTATGGAGATGGAATTACAGCAGCACAATCAACACAAGCCGACATCATCGCCTGGGTATTAATCGTAGCCGTAGTAGCCTTACTAGTATGGACATTGGTTGATATGCACAAAGGTAATGAAAGATTGAAGACAGAATTAGCAAGTGAACACGTATCATCAACATATGAACACTTGGCTAAACTATCAAGAGAAGCCGGTTCAGAAGCTGAATTCGATAAAGAAGCAGTCGCAGAAAGATAGAGAGCGAAGTAAGAGCGGTCAGCCTCTGAGGATGTGCCTTGGAATTGCCCGTCATACTTGAGAAACTCATTTTTACTATATTTCCAAGAACCATAGTTATCAAAAAATAGAATTTAGAAGATATGAAACGTTAAAACAAAAATGGCTAGAAAATGATAAGTTTTCTGGCCATTTTGCTATATCAAATATTAAAATTAAATACAACGGATGATTTGAATTTCTTATATGGAGAGAAAATATAATGGACAATCAAAACAAAATTAAAAATATTGATAATACTATTCAAGAATTTATTAACTCATCTTTTAAAAGCTCTAGTTTACTTGAAAATGTATTGAAACAATACAAAGAATTGAACGACAATCAAAAGAATGTCATAGAAAAAAGAATGTATGTCATTTATCGGGGAAAGTTTGGTTTCCTTTTTTCGAATTCCTTTTATAAAGAAACACTTTTTTGGATGTATAAAACGATGCAGCATGAAAGATTTTCTAAAGAACTTAAAGAAAATAAAAGTGCATTTTTATCAGAAGCAGTAAAAACTTTGCTGATTTTATATCTAGAAGACAGGGAAAGTAATAAATTAATTCAGGCAAAAGAATACTTTGAACAATTGGAAAAAATTGGAGTATTCGATGAGCAGACTCAAGATATTTATAGCGAAGATACTAAAATTTTATATGCTATAAGGGATAATGGACTATGGACGGAAACAAATTTAACGGTGCCAATAGCAATGAATAGCACATTAGAGCCCGTTAAAGTTTTTCTTCAACAAGATGAATTAGTTGCTAGTGTTTCTTGTACTAGAGGAGCTAATAATTCTATTATTCAAACAAATGGTAATGTTACTAGATTTCAGGATAGAGAATCTATAGTTAGCAATTCTAAATGGACTGTAAAAATAAATAATTATTTATCTTGTGAGAAAAACAGCTCTAAAGATAAAACTGCATCAGTAATGCAAGAGATTGTATGTAAATCGATTAATTTGGTTATTGATCAGTATAGACAAAAGACGGGTGAGTATTGGATTAAAAGAATTTATCCTTCAATGATAGGAATGCATTCTATTAAATATGGTGCTATGGATACTGTGTTTAGAAATATACCAATGTATGATAGAGGAACGTATGAAATATCCCCTAATGTAGAAACATTAAGTCTCTCTGATATATATGAGTCCAACTCGTCGCCACTATATGAAAAGCTTTATTTAGATGCGAAGGCTTATTTACTTATTGAGGAATTGGGTGAAAGCGTATTGTTATTAAATATGGCATTTGAAAATTTTACATACGAAGTTATCTGTCCTTGTATAGAAAAAATTAGTAAGGGAAAATATGCAAAAAATTTTTATTATGGAGTAAAAAAATATGATGATTATTTTTTGAAAGATTATATAACTGAAGAAGAATATAAAGAGGCTGTTTCAAAGAAAATCATTAAAGCAAGTGGAACATCAATGTATGCTATATACAAAATACTTTGGAATGAGTCATCCAAAGTATCTAGTAGAGTTTCAAAAACAAAAATGAATAAATTGATTTCATGTATACGTGATAATAGAAATGAGTTTTCACATGGTAGTTCTAATACAAAAAAGATTTATTTCAATAAAGTTAAAGAACAGTTAGATGCATTTCAAGAATTAATTGAGGTTTGTAGTATACAATGTGACTAAGGTGACTGTGTGTTGAATCTTTAAATCAAAATACCATCACAATGATCAACTTCATGTTGAATAATTTGAGCAATGAAGTCAGAGAACTCTTGTGTATGTTCTTTGAAATTAACATCTAAATACTTAACCGTAATATTTTTATAACGTTTAGTAGGACGTTCACCGTCAAGAGAAAGACAACCTTCAGAAGTGTGATAGGGATTCTGCATACTTATAATAGAAGGATTTATCATAGGAACATTCATTATTCCCATAGAAAAGGCGATGATACGTTTGTTGACGCCAATCATGTTGGCTGCCATACCGACACAGTTTTCGGAATGTGATTGTAGAGTGTCGAGTAGATCTTGAACGACTTGAGAATCATTTTTAGTGGCTAATTTGGATTTTTGACTGAGAAGTGCTTGGTCGTGGTTTATTGGTTTAATCATAATTAAACTCCTAGAATAGAATGTTCTCATTATAAGCGATGAAAGATAGTAGATTCAAGCAACAAACGGCTATAATGAGGGTAGTTAATCAATTCAGAGGAGCGTGGAACCAATGAATCTATTATTTGCGATTGATGATCGTGTCGTCGATCAACTACTAACAGTCTTATACTCAATCAAACGTAATACCTCCGCAACCAGTTTTTCCGTATATGTGATTCAAGATAAGAAATTAACTCATACCCAAAGGATTATCCAGGTCTGTAAGAAACTCAAGATGACCTATCATCCAATCATTGTTTCCAATACCCATTTCGACAAGGCACCAGTGACCGACCGCTATCCGAAGACAATTTATTATCGCTTGCTGGCCTACGAGTATCTACCCAAGAATCTGAAGCGAGTACTCTACCTCGATACCGACGTTTTAGTGATCAATGATTTGAAAAAATTATATAACATGGACTTCGACGGTTACTGGTACGCAGCCGCTAGTCACATCGCACTGGATGTAACTGATTCATTAAATAAGATCCGTTTAGGTAACTTTGATACCGATGGCTATTACAATTCTGGAGTCATTTTGATGAACCTGCCGGAAGAACGAGAACATGTCAAAGCTGAAGATATTTATGGCTACATCAGAATTAAGAATCTAGCACTGTTCTTACCAGATCAAGATATCTTGAATGGACTCTATGGACAGCACATCAAAAAGATTCCCGATGAACTCTACAATTACGATGCTCGAATGAATCCACTCTATTACACCAAGAGTAACGGCGTCTGGGATATTGATTGGGTAATTGAACATACCTCAATCTTACATTTCTGTGGGCGGGATAAACCTTGGAAGTCAGATTACAAAGAACGCTTCTCCGGATTGTACAAACATTATGCACATGTTGCCAAAAGCTTACATTAGTAGGCTTTTTTTATTTTGCCTAAATTTTATATCAAAGTGATATCACTTTGATATAAAGGTGCTATAATACAGATATGGCAGATAAGATGATTGCATTAAGACTAGATAAAGATTTGTACGACCGAATAGCAGAAGATGCAGGTCGTGAGAATCGTAGTGTTAATAATTATATTGTCACCAAATTGAGTGAAGCTGTACCTACAAATAACCTCGAACAGCGCCAAATTGTAGGGTCTATCGTCAGAGGGGATAAGATCAACATGGCAAACGACTTGGTCGAGGTTAAAGGTATCTACTATCGCTATGATTTACTGGCAAACGATTCAGTTAACACCCAACGTAATTATCAGGTTATTAAAGCAAATGGTAATATCCTGACAATACAGGAATTAAAATAGAAAAGTAGGCGGGGAATAATGTTTGGATTTAAGGTAGTGCGTCAAAATCATGTAGGATTGGTTGAAACTTTGGGGAGATACAAGCGTGAAGTTAACGCTGGTTTGAGTTTTTACATTCCCATTTTTCAAAAAGTTAGAATAGTGGACCTTGCAATGATACCGTTGTCCTTAAAAGGATATTCCGTTATTACCAAAGATAACGCTGAAGTACAGACAAACGTTACATTAAATTATCACGTTACCGATGCGCGTAAATTCGAATATGAAAACAGCAACTCAGTTGAATCAATGGTGCAATTAGTCCGTGGACACTTACGTGATATTATCGGTAAGATCGACTTGAACGAAGCACTAGGGTCAACCTCAAAGATCAACGCAGATTTAGCCGCAGCAATCGGGGATTTGACTAATACCTACGGAATCAAAGTAGACCGTGTAAATATCGATGAATTGAAACCATCAGCTTCCATCACCGAATCAATGGAGAAACAAATCAGAGCTGATCGTGAGAAGACAGCCGCCATTGCTAAAGCAAATGGTGAAGCCAGAAGTATTGAAATTGAAACAAAAGCCAGAAACGATGCGACCGTCTCAACAGCCAAAGCCGAAGCAGCTGCAACCATCGCCAGAGCCGATGCCAAAGCATACGAAATCAAGAAGTTGAATGACATGTTAGCATCAGCCGACAATAAATACTTCACAGATCAACAAATCCAAGCATTCGCAGCCTTGGCAGAATCTTCAAGTAATACCGTTGTGATGAGTAAAGAAGATATCGGAAAGTTCTCCGAAATCCCCGTTACCGCACAAGTTATGAATCAGATTAGTAAAAAGTAGAGAGAGCGGAGTGAGGGCGGTTAGCCTCCGAGGATTTGCCTAAGTACTGAAATCGCACGCGGATTTTGCGGGCAATTTCAATACTGTAGCAAACCGGAAGAGGTTGCCCTCACGCAGCTCGTTTCCACTATATTGCCAAGAACATTGGTTATCTAAATAAAGAACCGCTCAAGATTGCAAAAAGAATAATCATCATTTATAATATTTATGTAATCGAAAAGAGACCACAGGAATATGGCTCCCGTGATCTCAATCATGACTCGAAAAATTTCGTTGGTTGGCTAACCCTAGTGGTTAGCTTTTTTTATTATCCAATAGGCCACTGCAAAAAATATGCAGGCGATACCTAGTTGAACAACGGATTCTGCGAAAGCAAACACAGCCCAACGCACCTTATCATTTCACTCATAGTTAACCCTCCATTTCTCCAGTAATCGAGAGGGAGTATACTACTTGTTTTTAAAGCCACTAAAGTCAATAAAGAGAAATGACCCTTTACGACTCTAGCTTGAGTATAACTAAATAAATCAAACTTTTAAAATTTGATTTGTGATAATTGAGCATAAGTATTTTGATAACCCTCAGCATGAGGGCTTTTTTTATCTCTAAAAAAACAAAGCTCTTGACTATATGTTTATATCGACATATACTATTAATTGTCGATAACGACACAAGGAGGCAAATAACTATGACAAAAACATTTAAAACTTTAGAAGACTTTTTAGGAACACATTTCATTTACACATACGATAACGGTTGGGAATATGAATGGTACGCAAAAAACGACCACACAGTTGACTACCGTATTCACGGTGGTATGGTTGGTGGCCGTTGGGTAACTGATCAAAAAGCTGATATCATTATGTTAACAGAAGGTATTTACAAGATTTCTTGGACAGAACCAACAGGTACAGACGTAGCCTTGGACTTCATGCCTAATGAAAAGAAATTACACGGAACAATCTTTTTCCCTAAGTGGGTTGAAGAACATCCAGAAATTACTGTGACATATCAAAATGAACATATTGATTTAATGGAAGAATCACGTGAAAAGTACGAGACATATCCAAAATTAGTTGTGCCTGAATTTGCTAATATCACATATATGGGTGATGCTGGTCAAGATAACGAAGATGTTATCAGTGAAGCACCTTATAAAGGGATGCCTGATGATATTAGAAATGGTAAATATTTCGATAAGAATTATAACCGTATTAATAAATAGTATTAGAATGATATACGAGAACATCGTATATCATTTTTTTTGGAGGAATTATGCCTAAGAGACGAATTTTGCCATATGTATTGCTTGGATTGATAAACAATAAAGGCAAGTTATCCGGATACCAAATCAGTCAAGAATTCAAAAATGAAGTTGGCGAATTTTGGCGTGCATCACACAGTCAGATTTATCCCGAACTAGCTCGTATGAAAGAGGACGGTTGGTTAATTGATCAAGAAGATGGTAAATCAACTTACTATCAAATTACTGAAGTCGGCCATGGAGTTTTGCGTGCCTGGATGGAAGAACCACTGCAAGCAGATGAGGACTTGTTCTCGCTAAAAATGTACTTTGTATTGGATGAAACAGATCCGCTGATGAAGAAACTGATTTTTGAAGAGTTAAAAATTAATCAGGATAAGTATGCTCATTTGCAAATACGACTCCAAACAGTATTTTCCAATCAGCAACAAATAAAAAATAATTATGGTCACTATTTGATTTTGACGCGTGCTATCGAACGAGAAAAAAATCATATTGAGTGGTTAAAACGAGAAAGCGACGTTTAATGACGTCCTTTTTTTGTACAATTGAACTTGACTCCCGATATATTTGAACATACAAAGATGAATGAACCGGTTCGAATATAGTTATTCTTTTTTATTAATAGCCTAACTAACTATTAATAATAGGAAGAAACACAAAAAATAAAAATAATAAGTCTCCATTAATATGTCATTTCATAGGACTTTATACATGCTTTTTGTATTGCGCCGTGCATTTTTACAGTATCCAAGTTTTTGCTATTTTATATATTAGTGGAGTTCGGGAGGAAATAATTTTGAAAAAGGAAAAAATTCGCTACGAGGTTTTACATCCAACATACAAGGCTCTTTATGATTTAGTTGGCGAAGATAATATGATGAAAGTTTATCATGAATTCCGAGGCACCCAAGTACAGATGCCGATGAAACTCTATGATCGTCAAACACTTAAAAAATATTTGGGAAGCATCAGTGATAAGACCATAAGTATTAAAGATTTGTCACACATCTATGGTTTTTCCCAGAGATGGATTAGAAAGGCATTGTTTAAGGATAAAAAATGAAGCTAAGAAATTTAAACTTGGTCGTCCAAAATATATGTAAAAACAATTAATCAAAAAGTAAAAATAAAAATCTGGTTAACCTTTACTAAACGGAAAAAAGCGTCTGGTAAACGTTGCCAAATTTTTAAATTTGTCAAGAATTATTGTTTGGAACGAGCTAATGGACTATACTTTTTTATACATGCTTTAATTAAGCTGGGGTTTTTATGTATATAATTTACAATAACTTGTATATATTCGGAGGACGAAGTGGAATCAGAACAAAATATTAGTATGATGCAGATCGTAGGCATCTTACGCAAACATATAAAAGCAATTTTCGGAACAACTATTGTTGTTACTTTGGCAGCAATTTTCGTTACCTTTTTCGTTATGACACCAAAATATAGCGCCACTACACAAATTTTGGTCAATCGTAAATTATCAGATGATATGCAATCAGCGCAGTTCCAACAAGTTCAGGCTGATGTTCAGATGATTAGTACTTATAAGGATATTATTACTAGTCCTACTGTTTTAAGAGATGTTAATAAGGAAGTAAGCGCGTATCCGGGATATCCGGGTTCAATAAATGCGTTAAAGAGTTCGTTATCCATCAGTAATGCTCAGAATTCTCAAGTGTTTTCAGTAACGGCAAAATCTTCTGATGCAGGAACTGCAGCAGCAATCGCTAATATGACAGCAAAAGTTTTTAAGAAAAAAGTAGTAAAAATTATGAGTGTTAATAATGTTTCAATTGTTTCTGAAGCTACGGCAAATACAAAACCGGTAAGTCCTAGAAAGGCCTTAAATGTTATAGCTGGTGTAATTATAGGCTTAATCTTAGGAATAGCATTAGCATTTATTCGTGAGTTAACTGATAGAACAGTTTCAACTGAGACGTTCTTAACTGATGATTTAGGACTTACGAGTTTGGGAACTGTTGCTGAAATTGATCAAAAAGATATTGAAAGAACTGTTGAACATAAGAAAGTTCAATCTAAATTGAGTATCAATAAATCTTCAAGAAATCATAGAAGGGTCTAGGGAATAAAATGGCATTATTTAAAAAGAAAACTACAAAGCTAGATAATTATAGTTTGAAAAATGGTGTTGGTTTGGTTACTTATGATGACCCTACCAGTACGATTTCAGAGCAATTTAATACTATCAGAACTAATATTCAATTCTCATCTGTAGATAAAAAGTTGAATTCAATTTTATTCACTTCATCTGCTCCATCTGAAGGTAAATCTACCGTAAGTAACAATGTTGCGGTAACTTGGGCTAAACAAGGTGAGACCGTTGTTCTTGTTGATGCCGATCTTCGTCGTCCAACAATCCATAAAACCTTTAATGTAAGTAATCGTGTTGGATTGTCCAGTTACTTATTGGGAAATGCTTCATTTGAAGATGTTATTCAACCAACTATGGTTAAAAATCTATTTGTTATTACTAGTGGACCAATACCACCTAATCCGTCCGAACTTCTTGGGAGTATGAGAACTAAGGATTTAATTAATCGTCTTGAAGATAAATTTGGATTATTAATTATGGATACGCCACCAGTTAATACAGTTACTGATGCGCAAGTCTTGGCAGCACAAATTGATGGTGTAATTATGGTTGTACCTCAAGGAATTGCTGAAAAAGCTGGCGTTGCTCATGCTAAGCAATTATTAGATACGGTTCATGCTAATATTCTAGGTGTGATTATGAATCGTGTCACAAAAGAAAAGTCACAAGGCTATTATGGTGGATACTATGGTGGTTATTATGGCGGATACTATGGAGCTGAGAAAGAGAAATGAAATTAATTGATTTGCATTGCCACATATTGCCAGGCGTTGATGATGGTTCCAAAGATATGCAGATGTCATTAGATTTGGCTAAGGCAGCTGTAGATCAAGGAATTACCAATAGTCTGGTAACTCCTCACCATATGGATGGGGAATACACTAATCACAAACAAGATGTGATTAGAAAGACTAATGAATTTCAAGAAGCTTTAGATAATGCAGGCATACCGTTGAGTGTGTTTGCTAGTCAGGAAGTTCATCTAACAGGGGAACTAATGGATGCCATTGCTAAAGATGATGTTCTGTTCATGGATGAAACTAATCGTTATATATTGTTAGAGATGCCACACGATGGTATTCCTGAATATACAGCGGACATGATTTTTGATTTAACTACTCGTGGTATAACGCCAGTTATTGCCCATCCAGAGCGTAATCAAGGAATCCAAGAGGATCCTGATAAATTATATGATTTCGTTAAAATGGGATGTTTAACACAATTGACAAGTAGCAGTTATCTTGGTGTGTTTGGTAAAAGGGTTCAAACACTTACTGAAGAAATCATTAAAGCCAATTTAGGATTTGTTTTTTCATCTGATGCCCATAATTTTAAGGGGCGTAGATATTTGATGAAGGAAGCCTTTGAGAAGTTAGAAAAAGAAGAGGGACTTCGCAAGGCACAATTATTTAATCTTAATGCAAGAAATATCATCAATGGTGATGACGTTGGTGATACTGATTTTATTGAGATATCTTCATTACCTAAGAAGAAAAAGAAATTTTGGCTATTTTAGTATAAAGACAGTGTTTTTAGGGGGGATTTTAATATGGAATATTTTGATGATAAAAGTGATAAGGCAACTGTTAATCTTGAATATCAGAATAGAAGGTATATCTATCGAATGTCAAAAAGAATTTTTGACTTTGTTGCAAGCTTATTAGGATTAATAATTTTATCACCATTATTTTTGATTGTCGCAGTTATGATAAAAATTGAAGATCCAAAAGGCCCCGTTTTTTATTCACAAATACGATTAGGAAAAAATAAAAAGTCATTTAAAATGTTTAAATTCCGTTCAATGATAGTTGATGCTGATAGTCATTTAAAGGAATTATTGAAACAAAATGAAATTGAAGGTGCTATGTTTAAGATGAAAAACGACCCTAGAGTTACAAGGGTAGGACAATTTATCAGAAAATATAGTATTGATGAACTTCCACAATTAGTTAATGTATTGTTAGGCCAAATGAGTTTAGTGGGACCTCGTCCACCTTTACCAAGAGAAGTTGCTAAGTATACAGATCATGACATGCAAAGACTAACTGTGAAACCTGGTTGTACGGGCTTATGGCAAGTTAGTGGAAGAAACGATGTTGGATTTGATGAAATGGTTAGTTTGGATCTTAAATATATAAGTAAAAGAAGTATTTCTTTTGATTTGTACGTTATGATCAAGACTGTCGGTATTTTCTTTGTCCCTAATGGGGCATATTAATAAATTTATAACTATATTTTTTGTAAGGCTGAGTGTTGATTGCATAATCTCACTGGGCCTTATATTGTTAAAAGAAGTTAATTGAGGATGTTTAACTATGAAAGATTTTTTTATTGGTGTTGCCGGGCACAAGAAATATGATATGCCGAAAGATAATTCTTATGTTCCCATTCAAGTTGGTGCCTCGGGTAAAATGACAATACCAAATTTTACAAGAGATGATATAGGGGATAATATTTCTAATTTGAATTCCAACTATAGTGAATTGACAGGAATATACTATATCTGGAAAAATGTTAATTCTAGGTATAAAGGATTGGTTCATTATCGCAGATATCTTAAAAGTAAAGAAAATCATTTTACTAATGGGGAAAATAAAATTTTTGATAAGATTTTAACTACTTCAGATTTGGAATCGTTGTTTAAAAGCGCTGATGTTATTTTACCTCAAAAGAGAAAATATTATATTGAAACAAATTACTCACATTATGTTCATGCCCATCCATCTGAGGCATTGAAATGTACAAAGAATATTATTTCCGAGATGTATCCCAAATATAGAAGTTCGTATGATGAAGTAATGAATGCAAGATCTGCTCATATGTTTAATATGTTTATTATGAAATCAGAATTCTTTGATGAATATTGTGAGTGGTTATTTTCTATTCTTTTTGAATTACAAAATAGATTAGATATATCAGATTATTCAAAGCAAGAGGCTCGAGTTTTTGGCTATGTAAGTGAACTTTTATTGGATGTATGGTTAAAGAACAATAAGATTTCGTTTGTAGAAGTGCCAGTGTTGTATGTAGAGGGACAACAATTGTTTAAAAAGGGAATTGGATTTATTAAAAGAAAAGTTATTGGACATGGTGAAGCACATATTAAAAGTCATGTTGATTAGGTAATAATTGGAGAGAGATTTTATGAATACACCATTAGTTTCAGTAGTGATTCCAGTATTTAATGTTGAAGAATATCTTAAAAAATGTTTAAAAAGTGTAGAAAATCAAACTTATGAGAATATTGAAGTAGTAATGGTTAATGATGGTTCTACAGACAGTAGTAGAAGTATTTGTAAAGAATTTGTGAATGAAGATTCTAGATTTAAACTATTTGACAAGATTAATGGTGGATTGTCCGATGCAAGAAATTTTGGAGTCAGTAAATCTAGTGGTGATTTTGTTACTTTCGTTGATTCAGATGATTTTATAGATAATGATTATGTCGAGTATCTTTATGATCTTCTATCAAAAAATAATGTAAAAATGTCTATTTGCCAACACAGGACTGTTTTTACTAATGGGAAAGTAGAACATCATTTTTACCATGGAAATGAGAAACTTTCATCTGTAAAAACATTAGAACGACTTTTATATTCTGATGAAGTGGATACTTCTGCTTGGGCAAAATTATATAGCAAAGATTTATTTTGGAATATAGAATTTCCTGTCGGAAAATTATTTGAAGATATTTCAACCACTTATAAGTTTATTATGGCGTCAGAGTACGTTTCTATTGGTAGCGATGAAAAATATAATTATGTATATCGCTCTAAGTCTATTGTTAATAGAAAGTTCAGCTTGAATAAGATGGATTTGATTAGTATGACTGATCAAATGGGGAAAGACGTTAGCAAGAAATTTCCTCTGCTGGAAAGAGCTGTTTTACGTAGAAGGGTCTATGCTAAAATTAGTACACTTAACCAAATGCAAGGTGTTAAAGAACATAGGGATATAAAGAACAAACTAGTGAAACAAATTCGCTTGAATGGATTTAAAGTTCTAGGTGATTCTAAGACGCCTACAAGGGATAAAGTTGCCTTAATTTTAATATACCTTGGCTATCCCGTATACAGTTGTTTTTGGAAGTATTATCTTAAAGTAAAAAAGGGAATATAGTATGGATTCTTTAAATAAAGAGGAAAAATCAAATCCAGTAGTATCAGTAATAATACCGGTATTCAATGTAGTAAGTTATTTAGAAAAGTCTGTAAAAAGTGTTTGTACTCAAACATATGATAACTTAGAAATTTTATTAATAGATGATGGTTCAACAGACGGGTCTGATAAATTATGTGATTCTCTTGCAAATCATGATGCTCGTATTAGGGTTATTCATAAAAAAAACTCGGGAATAGCTGATACTAGAAATGTCGGATTAGAGAATGTGCATGGTGATTTTATAGTATTCATTGATTCGGATGATTGGGTGAAGTCTGAGATGATAGAACGATTGTTGAACGTCCTTTTAAATGAAAATGCTGATATTGTTGCTTGTGAAAACTACTTTGTATATGGCGATAGAATAGAAAAACCAGATACTTCTGGAAAATGTGTTCGTCAAGATAGTGATTCAAGTTTGAAGACATTACTGGATGACAGAAAGTTCAGAAGTAGAACTTGGGGGAGAATTTATAAAGCCTCTACTTGGAAAGGAATTTCATTTCCTTCGGGTACAACTTATGAGGACGTTTCTACGGTTTATAAAACGTACTTAAAAGCCAAAGTTATAGTTTTATTAGATGAACCATTGTACTTTTATAATCAACGAGATAATTCCATAGTTCATTCCGATAGTTATAAGTCCTTTTTTAATTTGTTGGATGCGAGGATTTTGAGAAAAAAGGAACTAGGTAAATTGAAACCAAAATTTTTACCTGAATTAAAAGTCTCTGTTATTGCAGCAATAATTGACATATATAGAGAGGCTGCATTGTCAAATCAGAGATTAGACTTTGGTGAGGATGAAAAACTACAATTAATTCTGTCAAAGAATTATGGGAAGTTAGAAAAAAAACTTCTCTCTCCTAGGTATAGAGCTGAATTAAATCTATTAAAGCTTTCTAAAGGGATGTTTTACTCTATGGAAAATAAGTTGAATAGTTTAGTTATTCATATTAAACGGATGGGGAAATGAGATGGGTTATTTATTAATATTTTTTATCTGCATAATTATTTTCATTGTCTTTATAAGACGTGATCTTACACACCCATTAATTTATTTTTTAATTCCATGGGTTTTGTGTCTTTTAACTTATGTGTTAGATATATATCGGATTAATGGGCAGATAAATCAGGAAGCTTTAAATTTAGTAATTATAGGTACATTAAGTTTCATTTTAGGAACTGTATTAATCCGTAAGACTTTAGTAGGGGCATTTAGAATAAATAATTCTGGAAGTGCTTTCCCAACAACTTATAGAAATTGGTTGATTAAACTAATAATTGTTTTCAGTACCGTATTCAATATTATGTTAGTTGTCATTATGATTAATTATTTAAGAAGTGGTATTAGTTATGCATATATTAGAGACTTGCTATATTCATATAATGATGATGGAACAAAGTTTTTTACTTCTAAGCTAATGTTGAATGTTTATAATATTGTCGATGTTCCAATGACGTATTGTGTTGCACCAGTAGCAGTTATTGAACTCTTTCATGGTAGGCTAAAGTTACAATATAAAGTAATGAGTTGGATAAGTATTGGTGCTTACATAATAGCAACTGGTGGACGATTAATTATTATGTTTATGCTATTCCAGTTTATTTTTGCTATGGGATACTATAGGAAAGATATTCCATGGAAAACTATTAGAAGAGTTGGAATGTTTGTCCTAGTTTTAGGAATAGTTGCTTTTGTTACCACATTGTTTAGGGTTAAGTCTCAAAGTGTCGGATCTTTAAAAATCAATTCAGTATATGCATATTTCAATGTAAACTTACCAATATTATCTCGATGGATAGGTACAGTAGATACTAGTGGCGTTAAGGGAAATGGTCTAGCATTTTTTGGTGGAATCTTTCAGCTTTTGGATGTGATCCTAAACAAATTTGGAATAAATTTACCAGTATATGAAAATGTTGCAAATTTAATTAATATACCTCAACAAAATTGGGTTCAAATATATTCAGGTAATTGGTATAACGCGTTTGATACTATGTTTTATGATTTATATATTGATTTTCGAATTTGGGGAGTCTTCATCGGTTCCCTGATTTTGGGTGGATTAAGTAAATGGATATATGTATTATCTACAGAATTTAAAAATGAGAAATATGTATTTCCAGCTATGATCCTAGTTGAAATACTAGCATCGTCCTTTTTTAGATGGCAATTTGGAACATTTACTTTTACCGGGGCGTTTTTACTATCGTTCTTTATGTTTAAGAATTTAAAAAGTAATGAAACTAATGGTTCAGAGGATTTGAGGTAAATACAATGGAAAAAGTGGGTACAGTAACATTGCATTACCCATATAATTACGGTTCTACCCTACAGGCCTTTGCTTTACAAAAAGTACTTGAGCAAATGGGGTATGAATCGGAAATAATAGATTATATATGTATGTATGATTTTGAAAATTATAAATTGTTTAGAATTCATCAGTATAAGAATAGACCTAAAACTTTTCTTTCAGATATTTTATATTTGAAAAAAAATTTAAAACGAAGACATTCATTTAGAAAATTTCATAAGAAATATCTAAAAATAACTTCAAAAAAGTATAACTCTATTGAAGAATTAAAAAGCTTAAATACTGAAATGAATGCATTTGTAGCTGGAAGCGATCAAATTTGGAACTTTGAGTGTACAGGTGGAGTAGATTCGGTTTACTTTTTGGATTTCGTTAGTTCTTCAAAGAAAAAAATTGCGTACGCACCAAGTATGGGACAAAACGGACAAAATCAAAAAGATCTTGATACCATAAAACCAATGTTAGAAAGTTTTAATTCTTTATCAATACGTGAAAAAAGTATGGAGAAAAAACTAGAAAGCTTAACAAATAGGGACTTTGAAGTTGTACTAGATCCCACTCTGCTTTTAAAAAGTGATGATTATTCCACTTTATTGAATAAAGATAATGATGGTAAGTACATATTTGTTTATCTCTTGGAGCCAAATAATGAATTGGTAGATTATGTATCTAAATTAGCCAAGGAAAAAGAACTAAAGGTATTATATATATCTAACATTACAAAAAAGAAAATTTTTGATTCAGTTAATTCTGAAAATTTATATGGTTTGGCACCAAATGAATTTCTATCTAAATTGAAGAACGCTGAATATGTAGTTACTAATTCCTTTCATGCTACTGTTTTTTCAATAATATTCGAAAAAAGATTTGCAACTTTTAAAACTAGGAAGAGTTTTCCTAGAATGTTAGATTTATTGGGTAACTTAGGATTAACTAATAGGATAATGGATTCAAATTTTAATATGGATGATCAAATTGACTTCAAAACTGTTAATAAAAAACTCGAATTACTTAAGCAGAATTCGATTAATTTTTTGAAATCAGCATTATCAAAAAATGATTAACTTTTTATCAAGAGGAGTAGGTTATGAAAGAAGAACATCGGCTTATAAAGAACACGGGATTAATTGCTTTAGGAAATTTGAGTACTAAGCTGGTTTCTTTTTTTCTATTACCATTATATACGGCGTTATTAACCACTAACCAATATGGTACTGTCGATTATATAATAAGTATTTCAACCTTTTGTGTTCCCTTTGCAACTATGCTAATGGATGAGTCTATGTTTCGTTATTTAATTGATGCAAAAAATGATAATGAAAGAAAATCGATAATTAGTGTAGCGGTAAAAATCACTGGAGTAGGAATTTTAATAGTTAGTGCTATTTGTGGAATATTATATCTATTTATCAATAAAGTGATGATATTGGTTTTCCTAATGTATATGATTTCGTCCGTTGTGGCAACTCTTTTTAGTGCTTTTTTGAGAGGTATAGGAAGAACAGATTGGTATGCCTTATATAATTGTATTACAGGAATTTTGAATGTTATTTTGAATGTAACTTTGATTGCTGTATTTAGATTTGGTGTATATGGTATGCTATTTGCTTTTATAATTGCACAAAGTTCGGTAGCCATATTTACGGCATTCAGAATACATGTTTGGCGTTTCATAGATTTCAAGGCGTCAGGGAATTACAGAGAAATGCTTAGATACTCAATACCAATGATTCCAAATAGTATTTCTTGGTCTATTATAAATTTATCGGATAGAATTGTGATAATGAATGTTTTAGGTGCCAGTGCATCAGGTTTATATGCCGTAGCTTATAAATTTCCTACATTAATGGATACAGTATATGGCTTTTTCTATCAGTCATGGAAAGAAAGTTCTGCACGTGCTCTTGCAAAAGATGATAGTGATGCATTTTTTCAAAAGATTTTTGTGTATTTGATTAATTTTTTAATTTCAGTAGTTCTTTTAATGACCGCATTTATGCCAATTATTTTTAGATTTTTTGTCAATCATCGTTATTATAGTGCAATCTATTGTGTACCAATATTACTTTTTGCAACGTTCTTTTCGAATTTGTCTGGTTTTTTTGGTGGTGTTTTCACAGCCCATAAAAATACGTGGATATTGGGTACAACCACTGTATGGTCTGCCATTATTAATCTGGTTCTTAATATTGTCCTTATTAAGACCATGGGAATATATGCTGCGGCATTTGCTACCTTGCTGTCAAGTTTTTTCATCTATTGGTATAGAAGAATGAAAGTTAAAGGCATGGTTAAATTGAGTTACTCAAAGAGAATCATTTTTATCAATATTATAGCCAGTGGTGTTGTATTGAGCTTATTCATGGTTCAGACACCTTTGGCAATAATTTCTTCCTGCATATTTGCTATGGGGTATTCCATTGTCTTAAATAAACAAATTCTTGGAATTGTTGTTTCTGGAATAAAGGCAAAATTTTTTAATTAATAATTAAATTGTATATCAAAGAGGTAACGAGATGAAAGAACTTGTAAAAAAGATTGTTCCCAACATCTGGGTAATTAAGTATAGAGAGTTTAGAGAACATGGTCGTGTAAAGAATGAATTTCGCGAAGATGCTGTTCAATATAATAATTCAACTAATTTCCATTTGGTAGGTAGTTCGGATAAGGGAGTTAAAGAATTATTGATTTTTCATACGCATGCTTTGGAGAAGGGACTTAGTCATCCGCATTTTAGACCTAATTTTGGAAAAAGAGCACTGTCTGGTTTGAAGGCAAATTTAGATGAATTTGAACGTTTGAATCTTGATAAAAATGACTTTTCTTACCAAAATGCTATTTCCGTTTTAAAATTTTACAAAAACAAGCATAAAAATGCGGGTATTGATACTCCTTTTTTTGATTCATTATTTAATCTTGATGAAATTTCATTTGGAAAGCAAATGGCTGGTGCAGAGAAACATGTTAATAAAGAAGCAAATGACATGAGCTTTGAAGAATTTGAATATTATCGAACAACGCAACGTGAATTTTCACATAAAGGCGTGGATAGTAGTGTATTTGATGAAGCAGTAAAGTTGGCTTTAAAAACACCTTCCGTCTGTAATAGGCAACCTTGGAAAGTCTACACAACAAGTAATAAAAATAAAATAGCTGAATTGTTAAGGTTGCAAAAAGGATTCAATGGTTATGAGTTACCTCCAACATTAAGTTTAGTTACTGTCGATAGAAGATCCTTTATAGGGAGTTATGAAAGAAATGAAGCATATATAGATGGTGGACTCTTTTTAATGAATTTTGATTTTTCTTTAACATACTTTGACTTGGCATCATGCATTCTTAACTCGATGTTACCTAACGAAGAACAAAGGAAGGTAAAAAAAATATTAGGAATTTCACCTTCAGAGGTTTTAATAGCATTTGTTGCGGCAGGGTATCCTAAGGATGAAGTACTAGCAGCAAAATCAGCAAGAAAACCTACAAATGAAGTACTAAAATTTGTTGATTAGTTTTATAGAAGGGGAAATGAATATATGATTCCGAAAGTTATTAATTACTGCTGGTTTGGACATGGAACAAAGCCAGATAATTTTGAATCTATAATTTCATCTTGGAAAAAATATTGTCCAGATTACAAAATTGTAGAATGGAATGAGAAAAATTACGATATAAATTCCAATGAGTTTGTTCGATGTGCCTATTCGATGAACAAATTTGCCTTTGTATCGGATTATGCACGGTTAGATATTATTCATCAGAATGGTGGTATTTATGTTGATGTTGATGTTGAGTTCCTAAGGAATATAGATGAAATTGTCAATAATGGCTCCTTTTTTGCTACTGAGGAAATTGATCGGATTAATACAGGTTTAATTTTTGCTGCTGAAAAAGGGGATACTATTTTAGGTGAAATTTTGAATATATATTCTTCAATGGATAAGGATGCGGCTATAAATGCAATAAATTATAGTAGTACTGTTGAGATAGTGACATCTTTCTTCAAAGATAGAGGATTTAAATTTAATGGGAAACGTCAGAATATTGATAATCATATAATTTATGAAACTTCTGTTTTTTGTCCTCAGCAGTATGGAGAAATTAAGAATTCTAAAGATTTTGGTAATGCTTATACGACACATCATTTTAATAGTAGCTGGGTTTCAGAGAATAAATTCTCATTAGAGAAACAATATAGGCATGCAAGGGTTTCTAGAAGAATAAAAAAATATTTAGGCGTTCATGTATATAATTTAATATTTAAGGTGTATTCACCACTATTTGGACGAGGAAAACAATAAATTAGGAGGATTTATATGAACTACTTAGTGGTTGGCTCAGGTTTATTTGGCTCGGTATTTGCCAACGAAGCGGCAAAAAGAGGAAATAATGTGACTGTTATTGAAAAGCGAGATCATGTTGGAGGTAATATCTATACTAAAGAAGTAGAGGGAATTCAAGTACATAAGTATGGTGCTCATATTTTTCATACTAAAATGAAGGATATATGGGATTATGTTAATCAATTTGCAGACTTTAATAATTATATAAATAGTCCAATTGCAAACTATAAAGGTGAGATTTATAACCTTCCATTTAATATGAATACATTCAACAAGCTATGGGGAGTAATAACACCTACTGAAGCCAAAAGAAAAATTGAAAGTCAAAAAGAAGCGCTTCATATTGAAGGAAATCCCAAAAATCTTGAGGAACAGGCACTATCTTTAATAGGGCCAGATGTGTATGAAAAACTGGTTAAAGGATATACAGAGAAACAGTGGGGGCAATCCGCAAAGGATTTACCAGCTTTTATTATCCGTAGATTACCTGTAAGATTTACATACGATAATAATTACTTCAATGATCCATATCAAGGAATTCCAATTGGCGGCTATACTCAAATTATTAATAAGCTACTAAGTAATGAGTTAATAGACGTTAAAATTAATACAGATTTTTTTGAAAATAAGAACAAATATTTGAAATCTGATAATAAAATTATTTTTACCGGTATGATTGATCAATTCTTTGATTACAGATTAGGTGAATTAGAATATCGTAGTTTACGCTTTGATACAAAGGTTTTGAATGAAGATAATTATCAAGGAAATGCAGTTGTAAATTATACTGATTCAGATACACCATTTACTAGAATCATCGAACATAAGCATTTTGAATTTGGTCAAGGGAATAATGGAAAAACAGTTATTACCCATGAGTATCCTCAAGAATGGCATCGTGGGGATGATCCTTACTATCCAATCAATAATAAAAGAAATAAAGATTTATATTCAAATTATGTTAAATTAGCAAGAAATGAATTTCCAAATGTTATATTTGGTGGTAGATTAGGACAGTACCGTTATTATAATATGGATCAAACTATTATGTCAGCAATGCAAATAGTAAAAAGAGAATTTGAAAATTAGATTACCATGTGAATATCTAGAAATTTTAATGAATCATTAGATAGTCTATCTGTAATAGCTCGGGTATTTATTGTATTAGTTTAATTAATTAGAACATGGATGATTTGGTTTTAGGGGGATAAGATGCATAATAATAGAAAAAAGAAAAAACATACATTAAGAAATGTATTTTTATCATTCGTATTGTTACTTGTTTTGGGTGGAGCAGCATATGGAATGACGCGCTATCGAAGCGTAAAGAATTCAGTAAATAGTTCATTTAAACCATCAGGTGTGACTAAAGAACGTGATGTAAGTAATGCCTTAAAGAATAAGAAGCCAGTGTCTATTCTTTTAATGGGAACAGATACCGGTGCATTAGGTCGAGATTATAAGGGACGTACTGATAGTATGATGGTAATTACTTTAAATCCGAATAATAAGAAGACTACTGTAACAAGTATTCCTCGTGATACGGCTGTTAATATTCCAGGATATAAGTCAGTTTCTCCTGCTAAAATCAATGCTGCATATTCATACGGCCAAACTAAGACAGCTATTAAAACTGTTCAAAAACTTTTGAACATTCCGATTGATTTCTATGCACTTATCAATATGGGTGGTATGGAAAAAGTTATTGACCAGGCTGGCGGAGTTGATGTAACACCGTCCTTGAGTTTTAAATATGAAGGATCTTCATTTACAAAGAATGAAAAAACTCATATGAACGGGAAAAAGGCCTTGGCATACTCGCGTATGAGATATGACGATCCAAAAGGCGACTACGGTCGTCAGACTCGTCAAAGGGAAGTTCTTACTGCCTTAGTACATAAGAGTAGTTCAGTATCTACGTTATTAAATCAAAGCTTTATTAACTCATTGTCTGATCAAACGCAAACTGATTTAACGTTCGATGAATTAACTACAATTGCTAAGGATTATAATTCGGTTAGAAAACATACCTCAGAAACACATTTGCAGGGTAGTAGCGATGAAGTTGCTAAACAAAGTATGGAAGTTATGAAAAAATCTGAATTACAACGCGTAACAAACTTTATTCGTGAGAATTTGGATTTGCCTCACGCTAAGACTGGTAATATTGAGTTTAAACCGTCAACACAGAGTACTAATACCAATAAATCAGTTCAAGATATTAATAATATTGGTTCACAGCGTTCAAATACTACAAATGATTCTACTGCAAAAAGTAAGGGAACTACTAGCAACTCAGGGTATTCAAATACAGGGTATTAGAATTTTTGAAAACTATATATTTACATATGGGAAATCATGATTCTTAAGAATAGTGATTTCTCATTTTTTTGTCAAAAAAGAAGTTTTAAAATGACTTTTGAGGGGCGATAATTTAATGAAAAGAATTAGATGGATTGATTTTGGTAAAGGATTTACCATATTCTTTGTATTGACTGCACATTGTATAGATGAACTTTATGGAACAAATATTTTTCCAAAATATGATGTGTTTTCTAAATTGATGTTGGCAATAATATATACATTTATAATGCCATGCTTTTTTGCACTGTCAGGTTTTTTATATAAGTCACCTAAATCGAATAAAGGATATCTGTATTCAATTAGAAAAAAATTTGTAAATTTTTCGATACCGTATATCGTATTTTCAATTTTATATGTATCTTTACAGCATTTGACGAAAGTTAATAGATTGAATCCATGGGGAAGTCTGATATTTATATATAAACAGCCAATAAGTTACCTTTGGTTTTTATATGTATTATTTTTAATATTTGTTTTTATAGGTTTGATGGATATAATAAAGGTTCCTTTTAACATTCAGTTAGTTTTAAGCATAATTTTGTTTATTGTAGTACAACTGATAAATCCAGTTTACTTTATATATGCGACATTTTCATGGTTACCATGTTTTTATATGGGAATTCTAATTAAGAGGAATATGAATATTCTGAATAATTATATGGTATTTGTAATTTCTTTAATAATTACGATTTTTGGTTTAGCAATAAGAATATATTTAGGCGGTTCATGGTTTAGAAACAATGATATGCTAATGAATACTGCAATTTTCAAAGTTGGAAGTATATTCCTGATGTTCTTTTTCTTCTACCATGTTCAAAATAATAAGTTTTTTGAATATTTTGAGAAGTATGGAAATTATTCAATAGTTATTTATCTGGTACATTTACCTTTGACGTCCTTTTTTTAAATTTTATTGATTAAAATTGGAATTCCAAATTATTTTATCTTTTTGATTTTATCAATAATTTTATCATGGTTCGCTTCATTATTTATTTGTTATCTTTCAAGGAAGGTAAACATAATAAATTTCTTTTTCCATCCTAATAAATATTTAAAAATAAAATAATTACCAACTAATGTACCTTAATGGGTATGAAGCTTTTTTAAATCACCTGTCAATCTTCTAAAGAATATGATTATAAAAGAATCTTATGAAAAAACATCTCATAGCATTAATTTATATTGGAATTGTAATAATAATGATTATTACAATTTGGATTTTATCGAAAAAAGAAAAGAAGGTATCAAAAACTATTACAACAATGATTTTAGCCACTGTACCAATGTTACTTAATATAGTGACAGAGTGGAAAGTTGAAAATGATAAGGTACATACTGAAAAGTTAGAGAACAATATAACGCGTCAATCAATTGAAATAACTACAAATAATAGTATAAATACGACTGACGAATTGAGACGTGATTTTGGTCCTTTTGCAGCGGGGAATAGTTCAGATATTGATTCTTTAAGAGAAAGAGTAAAAGTTAGTATCGAAAATATAGAATTTGATTTACATTCTCTAGAGGGATATAGAAAAAATAGTAGAATTGCGGCTGAACTTTATGGGAGTCTTTCTACTATACGTGAGTCATTGAAAGAGGATACTGTTAAAATTGATAGTAAAAATTATGCTGATTCCTCATACTATAAGAACATTTTTGCAAAATATAATTATTGGTATACAATGTTTCAGGATTTCAAAAATAATAATTATAAAAAAGTTAAAATAGAATCAGATGTGCTGTATGGTGAGTACAATAGGTATAAATTACATGGAACTAGTATAAATATGTATGTTGAAAAATGAGGTTTTAGTTTGCAATATCGTTTCCAAATTAAATTTCCGAGAAAACAAATGTCCCAAATCCCGACCATATTCCACCTTATCCCAATCATCACTAGACCAAGTATAGGGAGAGCCATCCCACCAATTGATATACCGCAGATTACCCTGCAACTCATCAGGTCGATCATGCACAGGCTGAGGGTGGTAAACAGTATCCTTAAATTTCTCATTGTTCAACAAAACAGTAGGAACAAACAATTCATCACAAAGAAAAGCATGTCGGAAAGTCCAATAAATAAAGTCCTTCCGGCTGACTAAATATCTAACAGCCGCATCATTTAAACTAACCCAATTAGAGGCATATTTAATAGGTGGCAAACTAGCTTTTCTACGTTTGGTAACGCCAGTAATCTTTTGAATTTCAAAGTTGATTCTTTCCAAGATACGAAAGAACTTCTTAGCATACTTATTCAAACTAGATCTACCATAAAATCGAATAAAATAGTGTTCATACAAAACCCGTTCAGGTATCTTAACTTTTTGATAGATCTCCTGACAGGGAATGGTCAGAAAAATCATATCGGAATGTTGGTCAAAGAGGTTATGAATATAATTCTGATTGCGTAGCGGCAAATCTTGGCCGGAGATTAGATGGTAATAACCATACTTATCATGTTCACTGGCGATTTCAAACAATTCCATTTCGGCTGCAATTTGGGAGTAAGTACCCCAAGTGATTTTTATATCATGCAATATTAATAACGTCGTTTTCTCAACACAAGTGTGTAACTTCTGCTTGTCTTGTTGAGTTAGCGACGTTTTTTTGTCGATTAAAAGATAAATATCATTTCTTGAGTCATCCAATAGCGTTAATAGGAATCCTAGTTGTTCAAATTTATTATCCGCAATAATCAAATATGCATGTTTAGTCATGATTGGCATCTCCAAGGCATAACTTTTTGATAGATATTAGCACATTAATTTTTAGAATTAAAAAATAATCATATAAAAGTAGGTGTTTCATACATTAAGTCTAATCGAGGGCTTAATGATGAATGTTTATGGAAAATGATAGTACTATGACAATCAGAAACCTTATGAGGGACTGGTTTCATGAAAGCTATGAGTGGCTTTTGTGCAATTAGTGTTTCGTGAGGTTTTTTGCATACCCTAAATTCTATTCATTAGGAGGAGCAAATTGGAAAATCAACAAAAAATCAGTGTGTTGCGGATTTGGGAGATAATTCGAAAACACATTCGTATGATTATCGGTACCGCATTCTTTGTAATCATTATCTCCATTTTTGTAACTTTCTTCGTTATGACGCCTAAGTACAGTGCCACAACTGAGATTTTGGTCAACCGTAAAGCTTCTTCTGATGCGGAAGCTAGTCAGTTTCAACAAGCTCAAGCTGATGTGCAATTGATCAGTACTTATAAAGATATCATTACCAGTCCCACAGTTTTAAACGAGGTTAATCAACGAGTTCATGATTATCCCGGTTATCAAGGTGCCGGTAATTTATCCAAATCTTTATCGATTAGTAATGCACAGAACTCGCAGGTGTTCTCTTTAACAGCTAAATCGACGGATGCGGGAACTGCGGCCGCTATTGCTAATGAGACCGCCAGTGTCTTTAAGAAACGTGTTGGTAAGTTGATGAGTGTCGACAATGTTTCGGTTGTTTCTAAAGCTACAGTTGATCCGACACCAACAAGTCCTAAGAAAATTTTAAACGTCTTGATTGGAATTGTTTTAGGTATCATCTTCGGTATCGCGTTTGCCTGTTTGAAAGAGTTAAGCAATAGTGCTGTCACTACTGAAACTGAGTTAAGTGATGAATTAGGTTTGACCAGCTTGGGAATTGTCGATGAGATTGACCAAAAAGTAATTGAACAGACAGATACTAAGAAGTCAGTTGTAGACGAACCAACTTTAAATACTGTCGATGAAAGAAATTACAGGAGGGTTTAAACCAAATGTTAAATTTCAAAAATAAGCATAAAAAATTAGATAATTACAGTTTGCATCATGGTGTTGGTCTGGTTGCTTCGGATGATCCTAACGGTATCATTTCGGAACAATTTAAAACGATTCGGACTAACATTCAGTTTTCATCGGTTGATAAGCCCTTGAAATCAATTCTATTTACTTCGTCAGAACCTTCTGAAGGTAAGTCTACTGTCAGCAGCAACATTGCCGTGACTTGGGCGCAACAGAATGAAAAAGTTCTATTGATTGATGCCGATCTACGTCGACCTACGGTTCATCAAACCTTTAATGTTGATAACAAAAAAGGTTTATCCAATTATCTATTGGGCAACGCAACTTTTGAAGAGATTATACAACCAACTGATTTTCACAACTTGTACGTCATTACGAGTGGTCCAATTCCACCTAATCCTTCAGAGTTGCTTGGTAGTAATAAAATTAAACAATTATTTACCAGACTATCAGAAAGTTTTGGACTATTAATTTTAGATGCACCGCCAATCAATACAGTAACGGATGCTCAGGTTCTGGCCAATTTAGTTGATGGTGTGATTTTAGTTGTTCCACAAGGAATTGCTAATAAGGCTGCTGTTGCTCATGCTAAACAAGCTTTGTTGATGGTTCACGCACACATCTTAGGGGCAGTAATGAATCGAGTCATTCGTGACCAACATTATGGTTATTACGGGAGTTATTACGGTTTAGAGAAATATCAGAGAAAGAGTTAATGAAGTATATCCGAGGAGAGAATTTAAATTGACTGGAAAGCCTAATGGCTTTTGGGGCAGGATAAATGATCGAATCGAAACATGAGAAGTATAAGAAGTTACATTTTGACATTGAAACAGCTTGGTATCTGTTTATCAAGCGACTATTCGACATTCTTGTTTCAGCGTTGGCATTAATCTGTTTGTGTCCAATATATCTGGTCATTGCCTTAGTAGATCACTTGAGTAAGTTTAATCGCGGACCAGTGTTATACGGGCAAGTACGAATGGGGCTCCATGGACAAAAATTTAAAATGTATAAGTTTCGTTCTATGGTCGTTAACGCAGACGAAGAACTGCACGCTGATAAGAAACTGTACGCAGAATACGTTAAAAATAATTTTAAACTGCCACCAGATGAAGATCCACGTATTACCAAGCTAGGGAGATTCTTGAGAAGATCTTCAATTGATGAGATACCGCAGTTTATCAATATTTTTAAGGGTGATATGAGCTTGGTAGGGCCAAGACCAGTAGTCGAGGATGAACTGAAGGAATATGACCGTAAGAAATTATTATCAGTTAAACCTGGCGCCATGGGGCTTTGGCAAGCGTCAGGTCGCAGTAAAGTTGGCTATCCCAGACGAGCTGAAATTGAGATGCATTACATTGATGAAGCTTGTTTAACAGTCGATTTGAAAATTATCTTAGCTAACTTTGTCGATATTTTTAAGGAAAACGGGGCTTATTGATATGGATGCAAAAGTACTCGTAGCGGCACATAAAGTTTTTCCAATGCCAGTTGATAAAAAGACATATCTACCAGTTTTGGTAGGAGCTGTTAAAAATTTTAAACAAGGTATTAAGTTTCAACGTGATGATACTGGCAAGAACATTTCTGAAAAGAACCCTCATTATAACGAGTTGACCGCAATGTATTGGGCCTGGAAGAATTTTGATACGTCAGACGCAATTGGACTCGTACAGTACCGCCGCTTTTTCAAATCATATGAAGATAAAAATGGTCCACTGACTGATGAAGAGATTGCCGATATTTTGAAGACAACTGACGTTATTTTGCCAACTAAGCGGCACTACTATATTGAGACGAATTATTCGCATTACGTTCACGCCCACAAGAGTGACCCCTTAGATAAATTACGTTACGTGATTGCGACTTACTATCCTGATTACTTAGATTCCTTTGATAAAGTGATGCATCGTCGCAGTGCACACATGTTCAACATGTTTATCATGAAGAAACAATTTTTTGATCAATATTCTCAATTTCTGTTTAACGTCTTAGACATTTTGGAACAACAACTGGATATCTCGAACTATTCGCAACAGGATTCACGCGTTTATGGTTATCTGGGCGAATTGTTAATGGATGTCTGGGTCGAGAAGAATCGGGTTCGTTATACCGAAGTTCGTTGGTATGAAGTGGGTCCCAAGCATCTGATGAAAAAATACTTCTATTTCTTCTGCCGGAGGTTTGGCTTAGAAGTAGGAAAGACGCACTTCTAATGAAAAGAAAAGTTGCTATCATCACACCTAAGTTATCGGGTAATGGTGGTACGGAAACGGTTCTGAAGACAGTTTTACAGGAAAATGAGTATTTTGAAAATTTAAATCGGATCGACTTAGTTATTTTGGGTGGTCACAAAAATAATCAATGGATCACTGAATTACCGACCAAAGTGAAAGTTCATTTTGCGACAGATAATCAAATTTTACGAATGTTGGTTTTGAGTTACTGGTTGTTGTTTGGTGGTTTTGAGCAGGTGATTTGTTTGAGTACAACTATCATTCATTGGTCAGCTTTAATCAGGAAAGTTTTCCGTAAACATTATTTGATAGTCTCTTGGATTCACTTCTCAATTTTTAATGAAAAGACAGTTGATCCTGACAAGTTGCATTATGCCGACTATCACTTAGCTATCAGTTCTGGTATCGTCAAGCAATTGGAATCATTGGGTATCAAAGCCGAACGAATTCGTTTGATTTTTAATCCAGTCGACAAAAAGAAACGAGTAATCATGCCAGCTGATGATGGTGTGATTCATTTAGCTTATGTCGGACGAGTGATGTTGAAGGGGCAAAAGGATTTGCAAGAATTGTTTGATGCGCTAACTCTTTTACCACCACAGGCAGTTGTTTTACATATTTATGGCACTGGACAGATAGCTGAATGTAAGGCTTATCTGGCTAAACATCATGTAAAACAGACAGTTATCTGGCATGGTTGGGTGAAAGATCCATGGCAAGAGATTCGGACATTAGATGCGACGGTTTTGACTTCACAGTATGAAGGCTTTCCGATGGCTCTAGCGGAGTCAATCAGTTATGGCGTTCCCGGAATTGCTTCAGATTGTCCGACTGGACCGGCAGATATTATCGATTCAGAGAATGGGTTTCTCTATCGAGTCGGTGACGTCAAAGGTTTAGTAACTGACATTTTGAAGTTGATCAAGCAAGTACATTTCAATCACGTCACGGTGCAACAGACGTTAGGAAAATATGCGACTGATAAATTTTGCCAACGTTTTTGGGCTAGTTTGGCGGAAATGAAGTAGATGATAAAAATGAAAATAACTTTGAGTATTATCATTCCGATGTATAACGCCGAGCAAACGATTGGTCGTTGTCTTGATTCAATTGAGCGACAACAAGTTGATTTTCCATTTGAAATTATCGTAGTTGACGATGGTTCAACTGATGACTCGATTGGTTGTATTGAAGCGTATCAGAAGAAATTTGCCAATATTGAATTATTCAGACAACAGAATTTGAAACAGTCCGCAGCTCGTAATAATGGCCTAGATCATGCCAAAGGTGATTATGTCATGTTCTTTGACAGTGATGACATTGTTGAAAAAAATATGTTGCAGATCATGGTTCATAAAATTGAAGCTGACAATGATTTGGTTATGTGTGGAATCAAAAAAATCTATCCGGATAAGACAGTTGTGGAAGATCAAACCGACCTAACTGGTGCTAAGAATGAAAAAGATTTGATCACCAATTATTTGGATAAAAATAAGGAATTCGACACTGGCTTGTGGAACAAAATTTTTCGCAGGAGTCTGATTCAAGGGCACCAACTCCGTTTTAATAATGGCAATTTCTTCGAGGATTCACTGTTCAATCTGCGGTACTTGTTGAATTGCCGACCGGGAAAAGTTGTCTTCATCAATCAGATACTGTACGACCTCTACAAGACTTTGGGAACAACAACAACTTCGTTCAATCCCAAGATCAGCTATTGGGCTAGTAAGTATGAAAATAAGGTACAAGCAATTTTGAATAGTCGCGGACTACATGTCAAAACAGCGATTATCAATGCTTTTAAGATCAGAACGACGTTATATATCATTCATCATCACATCAAATATGACACGAGTTGGAATAAGACAAAGCAAAGAAGATACTGGTCACTTTATTCAATTCCAGCGATTCTCAAGGCCTTGCAATATTTGCCAAAAAGATACGCAGCTGCGGTTATCTTAGCTAGATTTTCACCACAAACTTATATCCGTTTGTACCAAAAGAAGAATCCAGTTACGTAATTTTAGTTAGTCTGGTGAGCAAAATGAAACAAGTTACAGCATTAGTAGTTACTTATAATCGTTTGAAACTTTTAAAAGAGAATATTGCCGCCATCACTGCACAAACTTATCCAGTGAAACATATTTTGGTGATCGACAATAACAGTCAAGATGGTACCAAAGAATATCTTGACTCGCTTCAAATCGACGGTTTGATCGTCAAACATTTAGCCAAGAATCTGGGCGGCTCAGGTGGTTTCTACGAAGGCATCAAAATCTTTGAAGAGCAATTGACTGATGATTTTGTTTGGATCATGGATGATGATACGATTCCGACTTCGACAGCTTTAAAAGAATTGAGTCAGTGTTGGTCAACGATTGGTCAATTTGGATTTTTAGCTAGCAATGTTCGCTGGATTGACGGTAAACCAGCTGTGATGAATGTACCAGCTATAGACCAGGCCCATTGGAGTAGCGACGACTTGGAAATCAGCGACAATATCTTTTATCCACGAGTCAGTTCAGCTAGTTTTGTTTCCTTACTAGTGCCTCGAGAAGTGATTTCCGTCAAGGGTCTACCTTACAAGGAATTCTTCATTTGGGAAGATGATGCCGAATATACCTCTCGAATCAGTCGGGAATACAGCTGTTATTTTGTTCCAGAAAGTATTGTCCATCATAAGACCAAATCTAATGACGGAATTGACATCATAGATGAAAGTGGCAGTCGTTTAAGCAGATACTTTTATCTTTTCCGGAATAAAACTTTTCGTGCTCGTAAGGCCAAAGGTGCGGAGAAAATTAAATCTTTAGGTCGAATCGGAATTGAATATGGTCAAGTTTTGTTTAGCCACAAGGTACATCAACGGTTTAAGAAATTGGGCATCATGTCCAAAGGTATTATCGAGGGCATGTACTTCAATCCAAAAATTCATTACGTATTGAACGCCAAAACTAAGGGTGACTAATCTCAAGGAGGGACTGATGATGACATGAATTTTGGAATGGTTTATGCAGTGCTATTAGTACTCTTTTTGATTTTTGGTTACATCTTCAAAGAAAATGATCTCAAACATTATTTTTTGATTAGCGATATTCTGTTAGCTTTACCAGCTTATGTGGCTAATCCGATGAATGGTGTCTACTTCGATACAGTTCGTTTTCAATATATTTTGGATCAGATTCGTGATGCTAATTTAATTTCAGGCTTGAGTGGTGGATTAAATTGGGTACTGAATTATTCAGAGTATGCCGCTGAACCGGTGGTGGCTGTGTATATTTGGATCTTTAGCTTTTTCAAAAATAATGGGATGTTCTTCTTCATAACAACGTTCTTATTCCTGATTTTTCTGTCGCATTTGTTATTGAAAGTTGGCAAGTATTTCAAAGTTTCGCACTGGAATCTGATTTTGATTCAGTTTGTGATTCTGACAACTTTTAACTTGTTTTACCAAATTGAGGGAATTCGTAATTTCTTAGCCTTTATGATTTTCGCCTGGGCTATCTTCACCGATTTGACCGCAACACAAAAGCATGAAAAAGTCGAAGCCATTATTGCTTACATCTTCTGCATGTTCTTTCATCCCATTGCCATCGTGTTTGTCCTCTTCAGATTGTTACTGGCTTTGAAAAACAAATTTGTTTTCTTTGGCAATCACATTTTTGACGCAGTAGTGATGGTGATTCTTTTGATCTATAACCATTTCATGACTTTCATCGTTAATCTTTTGGCTCAAGTCAGTGAGTTGCCAATGATGAGTTCACTATTTTCCAAGTCACAGAATTACGTTTATGGACAAACTGAGTTTAGTGCTTCAACCGGTAGAGCGGAGGTTTCCTTCACCTCGATGGTTTTTGTAGCTTTGATTGTGGAGCTGCTGCTGTTCCTATCTTTGTATAAAGATACGGTTTTACCAAAAGGTTATTTGACGCTCTATCTATATATCATCGCTTTTACAATTGGATCATTTATGAATTCACAGATTTACTTGCGAGCCATCATGTTACTGCTCTTCATGAGCGCACCTTTGAAGGCATTACTGTTTTCAACCGAACGACTCAAAGACAGAACGGCTTATCTGATGTTCTTCTATAATTTGATGACTTACGCCACAGCCTTTGTACTCTTTGGATATTGGTACGTTGCAGTTTATCAGACCGTGGCACTTTGATGGAGGTGCAATATGACAAAATATTTAGTCGTTGGTTCAGGATTGTTTGGAGCTGTTTTTGCTTATGAGGCTGCTAAACGAGGTCATCAAGTCAAAGTAATTGAGAAACGTAGTCACATCGGCGGCAACATTTATACGCATGAAGTTGCCGGTATTCAGGTTCATGAGTACGGAGCTCACATCTTTCATACCAAGTCATCAGAAATTTGGCAGTACATCAATCAATTTGCGGAATTCAATCACTACATCAACAGTCCCATCGCTAATTTCAATGGGGAAATCTACAATTTACCTTTCAACATGAACACCTTTAATAAGTTGTGGGGCGTAGTTACTCCAGTTCAAGCACAAGCCAAGATTGAGCAACAGAAGCAGTCTTTAGAACTGGATGGTAATCCCAAGAATTTGGAAGAACAGGCTATTTCCTTAGTAGGTCCCGACGTTTATCAAAAATTGATCAAGGGTTATACAGAGAAACAATGGGGCAAGTCAGCTAAGGATTTACCAGCCTTTATCATTCGTCGTTTGCCAGTTCGGTTTACTTATGACAACAATTATTTCGACGATCCATACCAAGGAATTCCCATTGGTGGTTATACACCAATTATCGAAAAAATGTTGGGTAATAAGTTGATTGAAGTGCAGAACCAGACCGATTTCTTTGATCATAAGGATGAATATTTGAAGTCAGGTGCCAAAATTATTTTCACCGGAATGATCGATCAGTTCTTCAACTACCAGTTTGGAGCCTTAGAGTATCGAAGCCTTCGTTTTGAAACTGAAGTGTTGAATCAGGCTAATTACCAAGGCAATGCAGTTGTTAATTATACCGATTCCCAGACGCCTTACACGAGAATCATTGAACATAAATTCTTTGATCCTGGACAAGATGTTAAAGATAAAACCGTTATAACGCATGAATATCCTAAGGCTTGGGAGATTGGGGATGAGCCTTATTATCCAATCAATGACCACGCCAGCAAGGAACTCTATGCCAAGTATCTGCAACTAGCTCGTAAAGATTATCCTCAAGTGATTTTTGGCGGACGTTTAGGTCAATATCGTTACTACAATATGGATCAGACGATTATGGCAGCTCTACAAACTGTCAAGAAAGAATTTGACGATTAATGAAAGTTATTAAAAATTACCTCTATAATGCTTTTTATCAAGTATTTATTCTGATAGTTCCCTTAGTAACAACGCCATATTTAGCTAGAGTGCTGGGTCCGAGGGGAGTTGGAATAAATTCTTACACGAATTCAATTATTCAATATTTCATCCTCTTTGGAAGCATTGGCGTGAATCTTTATGGAAATCGACAAATTGCTTTTGTCCGCAATGATCGGCAAAAATTGACCGCCACGTTCTACGAAATCTTTCTGATGCGGCTAATAACAGTGGTCATAGCTACTTTAGCCTTTGGAATATTCTTTGGATTAGTGAGTGATTACCAAATCTATTACTTAGCTCAAGCAATTTCGTTAATAGCCGTTATCTTCGATATTTCCTGGTTTTTTATGGGAATTGAGAATTTTGCTGTGACAGTGCTACGAAATTTCATCATTAAGATTTTAACTTTGGTCAGTATTTTTACTTTAGTGAAGTCAAAAGCTGATTTGACTATCTACATTTTGATTTTGTCACTGTCATTGTTGATTGGGAATTTGACCCTGTTTCCCAGTTTGCACAAGTATATCGGTAGACCCAGATTTCACGATTTGCGGATTGCAAAACATTTCAAGCCAGCCTTGATTCTATTCGTACCGCAAATTGCCACTCAAATCTATGTTGTTTTGAATAAGACGATGTTAGGTTCGATGGTTTCGGTTCAAGCTTCTGGGTACTTTGATCAGTCAGACAAAATCATCAAAATGGTTTTAGCAGTAGTGACGGCGACGGGAACTGTGATGTTACCACACGTTGCAAATGCCTTTGCTAATGGTCATCTGGACAAAGCTAAAGAGTATTTGTATACCAGTTTTTCTTTTATTACCATGTCGTCCATCCCGATGATGTTGGGGTTGATGGCGATTACCGTTAAATTTGTACCATTGTTCTTTACCAACAAATTTCACGGAGTTATTCCGATTATGATGATCGAAGCGTTGATTATCATCTTGATTGCTTGGAGCAATGCGATTGGGATGCAATATTTGTTACCAACTAATCAGACCAAGGCCTATACGATTTCAGTTATTTTAGGGGCAGTGGTAAATCTGATTGCCAATATTCCACTGATTTTCTTTTGGGGTACAGTTGGAGCGGCTATTTCAACGATTTTGTCAGAATTATCGGTCACTTTGTATCAATTAGTCTCTATCCGGCACCAAGTATCTTATTCTAAGTTGTTTGACGACACTTATAAGTACTTACTGTCGGGATTGATTATGTTTTGTATTGTTTTTTCATTAGATAGAATTCTACCTAATGGATGGTTCTCAATCATTTTTGAAGTATCCATTGGTTTCTTGACATATTTGGCTTTGATATTGTTATTTAAAGTTAAGATGCTAACTCAAGCTAAGCGATTCTTGAAAAAATAAATACCTATATGAGGAGGAAAGGCCTTATGTATAGAAACAGAAATAAGAGACACACTATAAGAGATTTATGTATGTGGTTCGTTTTAATCTTTATTTTAGGTGGCGCAGCCTTTGGAATGACTCGTTATCGTGATGTTAAGAGTGCGGTCAACAGTTCATTTGTACCTTCTGGAGCTGAAAGTCGTGATGTCCACGCTGAATTGGCAGCTCGCAAACCATTTTCCATTTTGTTGATGGGTATTAATACCAATAGTTCGATCAGTTCATACAAAGGTGATACTCACAGTATGATGGTTCTAACCGTGAACCCAGCTACTAAGAAGACTACTATCACTACAATTCCACACGATGTTGCTATTAAAGTGCCTGGATTTGAAAAGAGTTCACCAGCTACAATTAGTTCGGCTTACTCATTAGGTCAAACTAAGACAGCTGTTACATCTGTTGAACAACTTTTGAATGTGCCAATTGATTCATACTTGCTATTGAATATGGATGGTATGAAACAAGCAATTGACGATGTCAAAGGTATCGAAGTCGTTCCTGATGTTTCATTTAGCGTTGCAGGTTATAACTTTGTAAAGGGCAGTTCAACACATATGGACGGCAGAGAAGCTATGGCTTACATCAGTAATGGCAATGACTATGTTCGTGAGGACCGTCAAAGAGCTGTTCTATCAGCTTTGCTACACAAGGGGCGTTCAATTTCTACATTGTTCAACCAACGTTTGATCAATTCAGTTTCTGGTCAAATGGAAACAGATTTAACTTTCGATAGTATGACTTTACTAGACAAGAATTATGATGAAGTCGGTGATCATACTGTTGAAGATAACCTCCAAGGCAGTGCTGCCAAAGTATCTGGTCAAAGCATGGAAGTTGTTAACAAAGCTGAATTACAACGTGTCACAGATGATCTCAGAGTTAACCTAGGATTGTCCAAAGCTACAACTGGTGATATTGAATACGTACCGGTTCAAGCTCCAGTCGCTAAGAAATAAATTTTGATATCAAAAAGGGAACCATATCGGTGTGATATGATTCCTTTTTTTGAAGGGAGGAAACATCATGAAAAGAATTGGCTGGATTGATTTTGGCAAAGGTTTGACGATTTTCTTTGTGGTCGTAGCCCACTGCCTGAGTGATCTGTTAGAATCAAACCACTTTGGAAATTATAATTTGCTATCACAGTTTTTACTGGGAATTATTTTGACCTTCGTCATGCCTTGTTTCTTTGCGCTATCAGGGTTCTTGTATCGTGCTCCTAAGTCGAGTGGTGAGTATCTTAAAGGGATGGAGAAAAAATTTTGCGGATTGATGATTCCCTATGCAATTTTTTCCGTAATTTTTATTATGCTGCAACAATTCGACAAGAGTAATGTTAATAAGTTATATACCTGGGGCAGTTTGGGGCAGATTTGGAATAAACCGATTGGTGAGTTGTGGTTTTTGTACAGTTTATTCTTTATCTTTTTAGTAGTTGGTTTGATCGATTTATTGCACATTCAATGGTACTGGCAATTGCTTATTTATGGCGGTTTATTCATTCTTGTACAGACAGTTCAACTGCCATTCATGGTTTCTGGAACTTTTGGTTGGTTACCTTGCTTTATGATTGGAGTCGTTTTAAAGAAACATCAAGCTTTGTTGAAGAACAAGTTACTATTCTTTGGTTCATTAGGTGGGATGTTGGTCAGTCTGGTATTTCAATATTTTCTAGTCAGTGATTGGTACAACACTGATGGAATGGTACCGGCAACTAGCATTTCTAAATTATTGAGTATTTTCGTTTTCTTCTATCTTTTTAGTAATCTACATCCAAGTCGTTTATATAACTACTTCAGTAGATATGGTCAAGCTTCAATCGTAATTTATCTAGTTCACGTTCCGATTAAGACATTGTTGAAAGTGCTGCTCTTTAAGATTGTTTTATCAAATTACTTCTTGGTTGTATTGGCTTTGATTGCTGGGACTTGGTTATTGTCACTCTTCGTTTGCTTTTTGGTCAATAGAATTAAATTGGTCAGATGGATTTTTTATCCACGACTAGTGCGGAGTTAGACAAAAAGTACAAAACGATTCTTATAAATAACTACATAAGAATTCATGAACTATTATTACGGCAGAAGATATGGAAAAGGATGATAGTTATGTTATTAAATAAGAAATGTGTATATTTAGGGGCAACACTATTTTCAGCAATGATTTTGACATCATTATCAAATCAAACCGTTAAAGCCGATACTACAACTGATGGAAATACTAATGTGAGTGTTGAAAAGGCTGTACCACCAACTACTTCAACCACTACAACGACTCAAGCACCAACAAATAATACTGATGTATCAAAACTGGTAACAACTACGCAATCATCAACAGTTGATACGCAAACAGAAAAGACGCCAACCACGGCTACATCAAAACCAGTTACGACTACAACACAGTCAACAACTACTAATGTACAAAAAACAACTGCACCAACTGACAATTCAGTAGCAAAACCTGAAGTTACTCAAACTGCCAAACCAGTAGTTAAAGTGGCACCGACTGTAGTTAAGAAAACACCAGCAACTAATGTGGTAGCGAACAAGCCAGAATCGGCAGATACAGTCATAGATATCAAGGATCCGACACTATCATCAATGGTCAAATGGTCATTGGGTTTGAATGATAAGGACAAAGTAACCGTTGGAGAATTTCAAAAGTTTAATAATTCTGAATTTTTCCTAAATGAAACGGTTTATTTATCTGGCATTAATCCTAATGTGACAGATGAAACCGATACGCCAATTGAAAATCTTGATGGTTTGCAAGTTTTGAAGTATTTACCAAAGAATACTCAGGTATTTTTCCAAGTTAAATTAGCTTCAGATCCGAAAGCTGACCTCGATTTGTCACCTTTGTATGGAATTCCAATTTACAATTTTACTTTGGACGGCAACTATAGCAATGCTAAGGCTAAGGAAATTGATTTGAATCAATTGGTTAAATTGGATATTTCTAAAGCTACAAATGTTGAATTAACTGGTGATACTGCCGTTTCAGCTAATTCAGGAATTACGCAAGCACAATTAGAAAAGATTGCACCATGGCTGGTCAAATATGCTAATAACGGTAAAACATACAATGACATTGTTTTGAATAACGGTTCGATTTCTAACTTTTCGGCCTTGAAAGGTATCAATCGAACAAAATCGGTAACTGTATTCGTTAATCACAATAATGTAGCCAGCACTATACCTGTCTACGCTACCGCAAGTAAAGCAGGTCTAATCTTTACTGCTTTGCCATTTAAAGGAATTGATGGTGAAGATCTGGCCTCGACTTACCACTACACGACGACGGTCAAGACGCCTGCTGACGATAACTTGATTCATGTTAAAGGCGACGTTTATAAGATTGCCGATCCTGACACTTCGGCTAAGAAATTAACTTACGGCATTATTGGCGACTACATCAGCAGTAATGACGATTCGATGTTGCAGAAGAGCTACGGCAACTCAACTTTGGAATACTTCGGGATGTACTCACAACCTTTGATTTGGAAGACTTCAACTAAACCTGTGATTGAACCGACAACACCTGCGCAATCTACAGAGACTGGTGATTCAACTGGATCAAGTAACGTTCTTGACACTGCAGGTAATGAATCTAGTGAAACAACCACAACTCCAGTGGCACCAACATATGTTGATAAGAGTGGTGTTGTCAGAACTTTCAATGGTTATACAAAATTAACTGATATTGAAGGTAACACATTGGCAGTTGAATTAGGGCCTAATACCGGTTGGACTTATGACAGAGTAGTGGAAATCAATGGTCAACAATATTATGAAGTGGGAACTAATGAATACTTGTTAGCTGATAGTGGAATTACTTATACACCAATTCAAACGAGAACAGTTTTGGCAGCAAGTTCAGCTGTACCTTTGTTCAATTCAAAAGGTATTAAATTGAGTACAACTTTGCCAGCACGTTCCAATTGGTTAACTGATAGTAGTGCCACTATTAATGGAATCAAAATGTATCGTGTTGCCAGTGACGAGTGGGTAGCCGCTGATGCAGTGAATGTTTCTGGTAGTAAGGTAGTTTCAACCACATTCCCCAAAGTCTTCACTGCTAAAGTTAAAACACCAGTTTATTCGGCTACTGGTAAGTTATTAGATTATCAATTGGCAACTGGTACTTCTTGGAAAGTTGACCGTAAGGTTGTCATTAATGGAATTGCTTATTATCGTATTGCTACAGATGAATTTGTTCGTGCATGATGAGAAATCGCTAAAATCAAACAGATTTTAGCGATTTTTGTTTCCTATATTAAAGATATTTCCGTCTATACCTCTAATCACCTTGGCAAATATGATAAAGTTCATATGAGCACCTAAGGGTAGTTAGAAAATGTGGGGGAAAACAACATGCACAAAAAACACAAAAGTCACACATTTCGTAATGTATTTTTGTCAATTTTAGCTTTGCTCATCTTCGGTACAGCGGCATTTGGAATGTCACACTATCGTAGTGTCAAAGCAGCAATTAACAGTTCTTTTGCACCGTCTGGTGCGAATAAATCACGTAATGTCAGTTCAATTTTGAAAAAGAGGACTCCGGTTTCAATCTTATTAATGGGGACAGATAATGGAGCTTCTGGTCGTAATTATACGGGTCGCACGGACTCAATGATGGTCGTTACAATCGACCCTAAGACTAGAAAAACTTCTATTACAAGTATTCCAAGGGATGTAGCAGTTGTAGTTCCAGGTTACAAAGGGAAGTCACCTGCTAAAATAGATGCGGCTTATTCTTATGGCCAGGCTAAAACAGCTGTGACAACTGTATCTAAACTTTTGAACGTACCAATCGATTTTTATGCCTTGATTAATTTAGAAGGTATGGAAGATGTGATCGATCAAGTCGGTGGAGTTGATGTCTACGAACAAGGGGAAAAGACACATATGGATGGTGCCAAAGCCATTGATTATGTCAATAACGCCAATAACGATTATGGTCGTCAGTTACGTCAATTCGACGTTCTAAGTGCCATTTTGCATAAGAGTGACTCAATTTCAACCTTGTTAAATCAAAGTTTCTTCAACTCAATGGCTGAACAAACACAGACTGATTTAACCTTCGCTGATTTGAACGTTTTAGCTAAGAATTATTTCTATAATGGCGAAACGAATCAAACACATATGAAAGGTACAGCGGCAAAAGTTGCTGGTCAAAGTATGAAAATCGTCAAGGATTCAGAGTTGCAGCGAGTAACTAACTTTATTCGTGACAATTTGAATTTAGAACACGTCAAGACAGGTAAGATTTCTTATCAAAAGGGTGAAAAGATTACCGAACCAGCTAAAAAGAAGGACAAGAAGAAAAAGGTAACTAAGAAGAAGACCAAGAAAGAATCGACTAAGAAGGAAACAACTGACAGCAATACTTCTGATACTGATAGTGGAACAGCCAATAGTGCTGCATCTGATACAACTGGTACCACGAGTTCAGCAACAGGTTCTTCCTCAACAGCCGGATCCGGTGCAACAGGTAATAGTGCTGGAAGTACTTCATCTTATGGTAGCAATTCTTCAAGTGGCACATCATCTAGTACTGGTTCTTCATACGGAAGTGGTTCATCAACAGGTAACAGCGGAAGTTCAGCAAATAGCGGCTATTATGGTGGCGGTTCGTCATCTAATACCGGAAGCTCCAGTTCAACAACCGGTAGCGGCAGTTCTTCAAGTAATAGTGGTGAATCCTCATATGGAGGCGGTTCATCAGCATCTACTGACAGTTCTAGCAGTGATGTAAATAATGGTTATGCATCATCAGGTTATGGTGAATAAAATAAAAGGTTTCTTCAAATTTAAACTTGAAGGAACCTTTTTTTGTTACACAATTTCAAAATTGCTTTTAAATTGGATTTTAAAATTACACAGTATATATATTTAAGATGTAATGAAAAAGAGGTTAGTAATTATGGATAATAATAGTGTAAAAAAATCATAAGAAAGTACCGTAACTCTTATCAAAAGGAGGAAATGGGAGGACATCTTCTGGGAAATGAACTCTAATGTATACCTGACAAACAAGATATTATTCAAATTGTCTTTGATTCTTCCACAGGGAAAGGGATAAAAAAACGAAGACCTGCTTTGGTAATGAGCAATAAAGGATATAGTGAAATAACTGATTTGGTAGTTATATCTTGAGTTAATATGCTTTAATTCATTATCGTAGAAAATCAAAAATTCCACTAAATAACTAATCAAGTTATTTTAGTGGAATTTTTTGCGTTAGAAGTCATTGTCATCTTCAATAATATGTTCTTTAGTTTGATTGAAGATGGTAATAATATGTTGATCGCTCAAACGGTAGTGAATATTTCTACCACGTCTGGCGTTGGAGACCAAATTTAACTGTTTCAAAATGCTGAGTTGGTGGGAGATGGAGGACTGGCTCATGTCCAAGGTATCCGCAATCTCACCGACACTTAAAGGCGTTTCAGATAAAGCTAAGATGATCTTAACTCGGGTCATATCGCCGAATGCTTTGAAGATGTTGACCATGGCTTCCAAATCGGTATCATCGGGTAAACCTTGCTTTAAATTATGGAGAGCTTGTTGGTGTTCCATCTCAAAATTTTGTTCTGACATTTTTTGTTCCTCTTATCAAAAATAGGTTGCAAACTGATACTTTATTATATTATAATTCACATATGAATGAATGCTCATATATTCAATTGAACATGTAAACTCTTTCGAGGAGGACAACGTTATGAAATTATATAATGTCCAAACTGATTACAAAGTTAAAAAGAAAGCTAATCAAATAAAAAGTGAAATGAGTTCGGAAACAAAACTGACAATCACGCGACTATTGATTGCCTTCATTTTGTTGATAGTGGGGTCCAGTTCCTTTGTTCCGGAACCTTTTAATATTGTCTTATTGGTCGGAGCCTATCTAGTTATTGGGGCACGGATCGTTTGGCAGGCCATCAAGAATATTTTTCACGGAGAAATTTTCGATGAGAACTTCCTGATGAGTATCGCCACGATTGGGGCAATCATTCTCAAACAATATCCTGAGGCCATTGCGGTTATGCTTTTTTATGAGTTGGGTAATGTTTTTGAAGACATTGCTGTTAATAAGTCAAAACGTTCTATTTCAGCTTTACTAGAAGTAAAGCCGGCTTACGCAACTTTGATTTCAGGCGATCAGAATAATGTTGTTGATCCTAATCTGGTTCAGATTGGTGATACAATTTTGGTTAAACCTGGAGAAAAAATTCCACTAGATGGAACAGTTGTTTTAGGTAGCTCAGCAGTTGATACATCAGCTCTAACTGGTGAGTCGATGCCACAGTCGATCAAGGTGGGTGATACAGCTTTGAGTGGTTCGATCAACCAGACTGGAACTTTGCGCATCAAGGTTACTAAGCTTTACAACGATTCGACCGTAGCCAAGATTTTGGATTTAGTTGAGAATGCTAGCACCAAGAAGGCCGATACGGAAAAATTTATCACTAAGTTTGCTAAAATTTATACACCAATCGTAGTCTTTCTAGCAGTAGCCTTAGCAATCGTACCGTCTCTTATGACGAGTGATTGGAATACTTGGATTTACCGAGCATTAATTTTCCTAGTAATTTCTTGTCCTTGTGCTCTAGTTATCTCAGTACCATTGAGTTTTTTCGGTGGTATCGGTGCGGCTTCTAAGCAAGGTATCCTTGTTAAAGGAAGCAACTACTTGGAAGCCTTGAATGACGTGGATACAGTAGCTTTTGACAAAACGGGAACTTTGACTAAAGGTCAATTCTCAGTTGTGCAAGTTAATTCGGTAAATATTTTAGAACAAAAATTGTTGCAGATGGCGGCTAGTGTTGAGAAGAATTCAACTCATCCGATTGCTAAATCAATCCTTCAGGCTTACGAAGGTGAGTTATTGACCGTGACTAAAGCTGATGAAAAAGCCGGACATGGTTTAATGGCTCAAGTAGATGGTCAAGAAGTTATCGTCGGAAATGCCAAAGCACTCAAGCAAAACAAGATTGCTTTCACTGAAACAGATGCTGTGGGAACAGTTGTTTACGTGGCTGTCGATAACCAATTCTGGGGTGATATTGTGATTGCGGATGTGCCTAAGAGTGATGCTCAAAAGGCAATTCAATTGTTGAACAATCGAGGAATTCACAAGAATGTCATGTTAACCGGCGATAATCAAACTGTCGGTCAAGCAATGGCTCGGAAGTTAAAAATGAGTGCAGCTTACACGAATCTTTTGCCAGAAAATAAAGTTGAGATTATCAATGATTTATTGAAAGTATCACATCAAAACAACAAGAAAGTTGCCTTTGTTGGTGACGGAATCAATGATACTCCCGTTCTAGTAACTGCTGATATCGGTTTTGCAATGGGTGGTTTGGGTTCAGATGCAGCGGTTGAAGCTGCTGACATCGTCATCATGGGAGACGAGCCATCAAAAGTTTCCGAAGCTATGAAGATAGCCAAAAAGACCCGTCGTATTGTGGTTGAGAATATCTCATTTGCCTTGGTCATTAAGATTTTGTTCCTATTATTGGGAGCTTTAGGAATGGTCAACATGTGGCAAGCTGTTTTCGCCGATGTTGGAGTAACCATTATAGCTGTTTTAAATGCAATTCGATTGCAATTTATTAACTTTGATAACTAATATTGAACACAAAAAAGAGACCCTTACGGGTCTCTTTTTTTATAGACTTTCGGTCAAATTCCAGTTAACTCGACCTTTGTAATCGCCGGCTCTTGGTACGGTATTAGCTTTCAAAAGAATACCATTATCGGAACTCCATTGGTTACTAATATCGACCGTATGAGCTGCTAAACTGCTGTCTTTAGCAATTACAGGGTCCATATTTAATGGAGTAGCTAGGTTATCTTTATTAACGAATGCCATCGAAAGGTCAGATTGTTCGTCAGTAGCTGCGTAGTCCAAGTTGCCAGCTTTAGCGCTGAGGGTCCAACCAGCCTTGTAGCTTGTGACATTCAGTTTCCAATCGCCAGAACGGTTGATATAACCGGGCTTGAATGACTTAGGGTCAATTGTCTTGAAACGATAATTGTTGAAGTCTAGCTCCAAAGCTTTGGCTAAAATCTTTAAGTTGAAGGTTTCTGTGTTAGTCTTTCGCCCATATGGATCGGTGAAGTAGACAGACACCACAGAAGTATCTTTGTCTGTTGGTAGTTTCAATTGATCACCGGATAAGTTGAAACTCATATCAAAACTCGAAGTTTGAGCTTCGGTTGGATTAGGCAATTTGAGATTAATCGGTGTTTGATTGTCAACTGTGAAGACGCCAGTTAAATCATGATAGTTGAGGGCATAGTCACTATCGTAAGTGAAGTCCATTGGGAAGTAAATATTACCGCTAGGGCCTAGGACCGTTAAGTCATTAGATTTAGCAGTGATCTTTGGTGTTAGTTTAGGCACATTGACAGTAATCGTTGTGCTTGCACTAGCATATTTTCCATCTTGAACTGTTACTTTAACAGTATTTTTACCTTCAGCTAGGACGTTGTCTTCAGCGGGATTCTTTAGATAATCATCTAAAGTTTGAGTAACCGGCTTGTCATAAGCAATTGGTTTCAAAGTAATATCGATCTTTTTATCGTGGGCTACAGTTTTAGTGATCTTATGGACGGTGCCATCAGGATTGGTAATTTCATAAGTCTTTGTGGCATCTTCATCTTTAAATTGAGAATCATCAGAATACTTGTAGCTTCCTGATAGCGTGACTGGTTTATTATCATTAACCGTAATATCAGTTTTGTCAGGAGTGATAACTAATTCGCTGTCGGTTACGGTGATGTTATAGGTCACGGTATTAGAAACGAGTCCTTGACTGTCGGTTAGGTAAACTTTGATTTTATAGTCGCCCGGATCTAGAGTGCCTTTGGGGACATCTAGTGAATAGTCACCTGTTGTGGCATCTTTAGCAACCGGCACGGTCCAAGTACTCTTCATATTTGTGGTCTTGCCATTAGCGTCAAAGATTTCACCGTAAGCGGAAAGGTCATCACCACTGAATTTAGAACTAAATAGGTAACTAGCAGTTCCTTCCAGTTTAAAGTCATCAGTACTTTTGACCTTTTGTGTCTCGCTGTCTTTTGCGGCCACAATTTGTAGTTTTTGATTAGTTATTTTGAAACCATAACTCATAACATCGGCGTTATAGTAATCACTCTTATAGGAAGTATGTTCAGGACTAACAGTAGTTGAAGTGAGTGTATTACTGATAGGTGCGTTGGCAGTTCCGTAAATCTTGATGTTAACTTCGGTACTCTTCTTGGAAAGAGCACCAAGATCTAGATTGAGTGTCTGTACTTCATCACCGTCAGCATTTTTAGATGTGGTCAACTGTGAAGCACTGATGTAAGTAACACTATCGGGATCGTCAGGGTAGGTAATTTCACCGATTCGGTTATTGCTGTCATTTTGGTAAAGCACATGTTGTGGTAGCTGAAGTTCGGTAGTAATATCACCTGTACCAATAGCACCAGAAGTGTATTTCAAATTGTAGTTAAAGGCTAATTTATCGCCATCATCAACCGTATAATCTGAATCACTATCAGTTGGATTTGTATCACGACGATCAAGGTCTTTGATAGCACGATCTTGAGTAACATCATAAAGACTGGATGCATCAGTAACGTTAGCGATTGCTGGTATTTTTTCAAGAATAATGTCATTATAGCCAGGCAATGAATTAGGGGAACCAGTTGAACTAGTAAAGCCCCAACGAATCTTAGTCTGACCATCTTTTAAATTAAACTTTCTTAAATCAATTTTGATTGGATCATCAATATCACGAGGACGTTTATCCCAAGTGTGATATGGCTTAACAGTTCCGTCAGTCTCACGGTCATTGTAGACGTAATTGATGTAGCCGTAGTTACTATCATCTTTATCAGGTTTGTAAGTGAAAGTAAAGTGATGCCAAGCATCTTTACCTGTAGCGCCAGTAAGAGAGTCATAACCACCAATAGTAGCATTAAATATAACATTGTGGTGATGCATACCAAAGAAATAATAAGTTAGAGCCATCTTTTGTACGTACGTGTCTGGATCACCGGGGTAGGCCCAAGCAACATGTTGACCTTTGGTCTCCTGTGTTAGATGAGAATCGTATAAACCGTCGAATAGATCATCCGTTTTTTTATCGTTGAATTGTTCTTTGCCATTGCTAAGACCCGCACTCGAACTTGAATTATTAAAAGAATCAAATTCAAGAGCAAAACTATTTTGGATAGCATTACCAGCAAACTCAGTTGCATTAGAAACAGTAGCGGGCGAAGAAGTTCCTCCGTAAACGCCGAGAGATTCACCAGAAGCCGCATAGTTTTTTTCTGGATCAATAAACGAAAGTAATCCAGCCTTTTTATAGTACCGTCCAATTGCGTTGATACCTCTATCGTCGTTTTGTAAGACTAAAGCAATCCCGTCACCAGAAACGTTAAATGTTGGTCCAACGTAGATCCAACCAGTAATAGTCTGTTCTTTAGTCAAATCAAAGTAATTGTATGATTCAGTAGAATCATCAGGATTGGTCATACGTCCCCAAATGGAACCTACTGCGTTATCTTGAGCACCCGTCATTTGAATTACATCGACAGGATTAGGGTTCGAACCACCACCCTCTAGAATCTGTACAGAGTTTTTGGTGTCCTTAGAACCTGAATAGTCTGTAGGATATTCAAATAGATTACCAATCTTCATTCCGTTCGGAGCAGCCTTCAGGACGTCATCATTTGATGGTGCCACACTTGAGAAGTCCACAATCGCATGAACATTGGTTGTACACATAGAAAAAATTGTTAACGTCAAAAAGAACATAATCGTAGGTAGCAAATTATGCCATAACTTGTGATAATTCATATTAATTTCCCCTTAAAAATACATTATCCGTAAGCTTTCACGATTATTATAATATCAAAATATAAAATGTGCTATATATAAGATATAAATTATAATAATTTGAATTTTATTAAACTAATGACATGTTATGACATTGATTTAATAAAGACTGGTTGTTTCTGGTTAAAGATAATATCTAATAATTGAGGGAATAAATCATATTAAAAATTCGAGACAAAAAAAGAGACCCTAATTGTAATTAGAGTCTCTTTTTCGTACCAGATTCGTTTTTAACCTGGCAAAATATTAATAAAGTAAAGTAGAACAACGAAGACGAAGAAGAGGATGTACATAATAGGTGTAACTTCCTTGCCTCGACCTGCAGCCCACATTGTTAATGGGTAGAAGAGGATTCCGAAAGCAAATCCATAAGAGATGTTGTATGTCAAAGGCATTCCTACAATAGTAAGAAAGGCTGGCATAGCAATTTCGAATTTGTTCCAGTTAATTTGTCTCATTGATTGAGCCATTAAAATACCAACAATGATCAATACTGGTGCGGTAACGTTTGAAGTTACAACAGTCAATAGTGGTGAGAAGAACATGGCAATGGCAAACATGATGCTGACAACGAGGGATGTTAGTCCTGTACGACCACCGACAGCGATACCGGCAGAAGATTCAACGTAAGCGGCAGTTGGAGTAGTACCCATAACAGCACCACCTAGCATTGAAATAGAATCAGCCATCAAAGCACGTCCAATTCTAGGCATCTTGTTGTTCTTCATGAAGCCAGCTTGTTCAGCTAAACCAATCAAAGTACCAGCAGTATCAAAGAAAGCTACAAGTAGGAAGACTAGGACAACTGCCCAAAGTTTTGGATCTGATAGATCAGGTAAATGAGCGATACTGACACCAAAAGTTGGTTTCATACTTGGAATAGTAGAGATAACTTGTTTTGGCAAAGGAATCAATTTAGTTACTAATCCTAAAATAGTAGTTAGCACCATACCGATGAAGATTGAACCAGGAACTTTTTTAGCCATTAGTAAGCCAGTTACAACTAGTCCAAAGATAGTTAACCAAGTTGTAGGAACTGTCAGTGAACCCATAGCAACAAGGGTTGATTTACTACCAACAACTAGACCACCACCCTGTAATCCAACAAAGGCGATAAAGAGTCCGATACCAGACGCCATAGCCAATTTTAAATCATGTGGAATTGAGTCGATGACCAGTTCACGTAATTTAAGTACGGAAATCAAGAGGAAGAGAACGCTGGACATGAAGACACCAGCCATTGCCGTTTGCCAAGGAATTCCCATGGCTAGTACAACTGAGTAAGTGAAGAAGGCATTATCGCCTAAACCTGGAGCTATTGCAATTGGATAATTAGCTAATAATGCCATTAAAATAGAACCCAAGATTGCTGAAAGAGCAGTAGCTGTAAAGACAGCACCTTTGTTCATACCCGCGACCCCTAAAACTTGCGGATTGACAAAGAGGATGTAGGCCATTGATACGAAAGTCGTCAAACCAGCTAGAATTTCACGTCTAACAGTAGTTTGAGCTTCTTGGAGATGGAATAATTTTTCAATGAAGCTACGATTTGAATCTGTTGATGATTCCATGATATAACCCCCTAAGTTTTTTACTACTTAGAAAGTATTACAAAAATTATGGAAAATAGCAAGTAAAATACGATTAATTCAAGCTACAATTTGGATAATTGTTCGTATTTATATCTATATAATTATAATTGTTATCTAAAAGTTATACATTAAATAATTAAATAACGAATTATATTTAAAAAGCAAAACAGTCAACAACTCAAATTGAGTCACTGACTGTTATTTTCGATATTAACTAAATATATCTTCTTCAGGTTGATCACCACTGGCAAAGGTGTACTCTTTACCGATTGTTGACGAATTCTGAATAATCAATGCTAAAGCTTTAGCAACGTCAACTCGAGGAATTGTGTCATTTTCATTAGGTCCCAATAATTTGATCTTACCAGTACCATCTTCATTAGTTAGTGTTCCGGGATGAATAATTGTGTAATCGAGACTAGTGCCACGCAGATGATCATCAGCGTAATGTTTAGCAGTCATGTAAGGTCTGATACCACTTGCGTCCCACTTATTTCGATTGTCACTAAAGACAGAACTAACCATAATATAACGTTTGATTCCAATTGCTTCGGCAACCATCATTGTTTTGATAGCACCATCGAGATCAATTTCAATTGTTAGAGCATCGCTAGCACCACCAGCACCGGCAGAGAAGACGATAATGTCAGCACCAGACTCTTCAATTGAATTCTTAATATCGTCTAGAGAAGCTGTTAGATCGATAAATTGAGTTTCGATATTGTTTTCGTTGTAGGCCTTGATTTGTTCTTGACTACGCAATCCAGCAACAAATTCGATGTTTCTTGATTGTAATTCACCAATCAGTAGGTGTCCGATTTTGCCATGGGCACCAATAATAAGAACTTTCATACTCAAAACCTCCTTAGTTAAACATACTGTAGCAACATTTTTTTAATAATGCTAGTGTTTTGAATCTTATATTTGAGTATATTAGACTTATATACAAAGGGGAAATAGCGTATGAAAATATTAGGAATTTTGGCCTCCCATCAAGAACATGGTCTCAATGCCCAAATGTTGGATGAAGTGTTGAAAAATGTTGATAGTGGAATCGAAACAGAAACAATCTTCTTAGAGAATTATGATATTACGCCTCACAAATATCATGAGGACAATCCTGTTTTGGATGAATTGGCGCAGAAATTAATGGACAGTGACGTCTGGATCTTTGCTGCACCTACTTATTGGCGAGAATTGTCAGGAGTTTTAAAGAATTTTTTCGACTGCATGCGACCTAAGTTTGTCTATTTCAAACAAAATGGCGACACGATACCAGGTCCATTCAAGAATAAGCACTACTTGAGTATTTCGTCTTGTTACGTTTCTATATTAGAAAACTTTGTTACTGGTGTGACTGACGATTCATTTAAGACGATTGATCGAGTAATGTCCGCTGCTGGAGTAATTAAAGTAGGGGAAATAGTTTTGCCGAATACCTTTGGCATGAAAACCATTCCATATAATAAGAAGAAACTGTGTCAAAAGTATGCTAAAAAGATTTCTGTCAGAAAGAGAAAGGATGATTCAACCGTGAAAAGATATATACAGCTATTCTTTATGATTGCCGTGATGGCACTAATAACAATGGGGATTCAATTACCACTCTCAGGATGGATCGGTAACAATTTCTGGTTGAATTATACTAGTTTTACTATTATTTTCTTTGTCTTACTGGCTTGTATCTTGCACTTTGTAACGTTTGTCAAACATCGCCGTCGTTAAACTAAAAAAATCTCGGACAATTTATTGTAAATTGGTCGAGATTTCTTATTGAAATGTATTATTATCAGGAATGGTTCTTTACATTTGTATAGGAATTTTTACAAATGCTGAATGGTTCGATGAATCTAATTCATTTGGTCAATCTGATCCAGTACCTTATCATAACTTGGTTCGTCAGTTTGTACTGGAACTACCTCAGAATAAGTGATTTCGCCGTTAGGGTCAACTACCCAGACTGAACGTGCCAAAATGTCCAAGTCCTTGATCCAAAGATTGGATTTCTTACCGAAGTCGCGGTTGACATCAGCTAACATTTGCATGTTCTTCACATTTTCAGCTGCACACCAGTGGGTTTGTTCCTCAACAGTGTTAGTAGAAATGGTAACGAAGTTGATAGCCGAGTGACCATCGACTTCTTCATTGAAATGTTTAGTTTGAATACTGCAGACACTAGTATTGATGTTAGGAACGACACTGATCAATAATGGTTTGTTTAATAGATCACTGAGTTTGATTTCTTGATTGTTCTTATTTAATACGGTAAAGTCGGGGAACTTATCTCCAACAGATAGTGGTTGACCAATTGTGGCAACAGTTTGTCCTTTAAATTCCAAATTCATACGAATATTCACCCTTTCTTTTTTGATGCTAGACTCATTATAAGTTAGGGCAAAATAAAAACCTAGAAATTAGATTGCAAATTGAGGTGATGCCATGTTAATAGTAGGAAAAGATATTAAGATAAGAAATTTTACGGAAACTGACTTTCCTCAGTTTCTAGCGTTAGTCGGTGATAAGACTAATCATGAACTAGCGGGATTGGAATATAGCACGGATTCCAATTATGTTCACCAGTTGTTTGAAATGTATTGCAAAAGAGATGATGCTAATGTCATTGCTGAAGTAGAAAATAATACAATGGTAGGAATTATCGAGATCAATCATCGTGGAGAGTCCGCAGACCTTGTTTTGACACGAGAAATCGGCTTTGTTATCGATCAAAAGTATCGACAAAAGGGATTTGCGACAGAAGCAATGCAGTTAGTGATTGATTATGGATTTAAACAGTTGCACTTGAAAGAGATTTGGGCGTCCACTGAAGAAAAAAATCAAGTTCCTCAGAAGATTTTAGAAAAATTAGGGTTCAAATATATCTACAGTGCCGACCAAGCGCTTCCATTCGCAACACATAGCAATATAGTCAGATATTATCTTCTGAAGGAATAGTTCACTTTTTGTAAGAAATTCTTAATTATTTCGGAGTAAGCAAATGGTATACGGATGGTACTATACTTCTTGTAAGGAGAAAATAGACTGACTTTTGATGAGAGGTTTTTATATGAAAAAAAGAACGAGAACTAGAAAAAGTCTCACAGTCAAAAAGCGAATAGTCGGTTTCTTCGCAATTGCCGTTATTTTGTTAGGTGTGGTTGGTGGATTCAGTATTAACAAAGTTATTGCTGAATCTGACAGCACGGCAGGGAATGACGCTGCAGCACCAGTTGCGGTACTCGCTAAGACGTCTGATAGTAGTACTTCAGGCGCAGGCGGTGCAGCAACTAATGCTAACGTCTTAGTTGGTGATAATACTGGAACAAGTACCGGTAGCCAAACACAAGCTAAAGATACTGACTATACACCGTCAGTCAACGTCAACAACATGTCAACATACCCACAAACCGGGGATGCGCATGATACCGGATTAGTCATTTTAGGCTTTACTATTTTGATTGGTCTATTCGCTTTTTATGGATTGAAGTTCCGGAAAAGCTTCCAATCTTTACACGTTTCAAAGGTAACAAATTGATTCAATTCTGATAAATATCTTTTACAAATTATGAGATGTACGGTTCGTAAAATTTGGTATTATCTAATTGTAATCAAGAAAGACAAAAACAAAAAATAATTTTCTATATCAGGGAGGATATATCATGAAATTATCTAAGAGTGTTTTAGCAGGATCATTAGCAACAGCAGGAATCGTTTTAGGAGCAATTGCACCAACAATCACAGCACAAGCTGCTACATCTTCAGGTGCTACAGCTGCTGATGGAACTGTTTCATACAAAGCTGGTACAGATGTTGGACCACTTGGTGGCAGTGATAGTAAATTAGCAATTGCATATGATGAAACTACAGATGGAAAGACTACAGCTGTTGGTGAAGCATCAGCTCAATCAAATGCTAATGTTAAAGTTCAATCAGGTCTTTTGACATTAGATTCTGTTCCTGATTTTGGATTTGGTAATGCTGCCATTGGCACAACAGTTGCTTTGGATAGCAACAATCGTGATGACAGTGCTACAGATAGTCAAGATAAAGGTGTATTAACAGTAACTGATTCACGTACTGACGCACCTGGATTCACAGTTGATGCTGCTATTACAAACTTCTTTGCCGGTAGTGATGACAAGACAGGTCAACCATTTGTTTTGAATCTACAAAAGACACAATTGAAGAATGATAAGGGTGGCGATGTTTCAGCCGATGGTCCTAGATATACTACAGGTATCAATATTGCCGGTGCAGCTAATAAAGCCGGAAGTGCTGATTCAACAGCTCCAGAAGCTTCAACTATGATTGACTTGGATAAGGGTACATATACAGATGGTCCTATCAATGCTTCATTTACACCAACTGACAAGAACACATACTTGAACTTAGCTACAGATACTCCAGCAACAAGTGGCAAAGATGGTGTTCAATCATACAATGCTACAATTACATGGACATTGAAGACAAAATCTACTGTTACAGCATAGTGAGTATTTAAAATATAAATGTTAAAATGTTAACCACTACTACAATAGTAGTGGTTTTTATTTTATAATATAAACGACTTATGCATTGATTTTAAAAAGGGAGGTTCAAGTTTTGAAACCAAAAGTTAGATTCTTGTTTCTAATTTCATTTATTTTTACTATGATAACAGGATTATTCGGTGCTACTAATGTTAGGGCCGCAACCTCTGGTGACTATACGATTAAACCAGGTGGCGAAAGTAATGATGTCGTAAATATTGATAATGGATCGTATATGGTAACGGGTAAACCTGGTCAAACTGCACAATTGAAATTGATGGTTGTTAATAAGGCCAGTGATACACGTAATTTTATTTATTATGCAGCAACTGCCTATACTAATAATAATGGTACTTTATCGTATGATGATACGAATGTAAAAGATCCATCTCTTAAAATTCAAACTAAAGACGCGTTATCTCCAAAAAAATCAATATTTAAAGTTCCAGGCAATACAACAGCCACAATTACTTTAAACGTGACTGTTCCTAAGAAAAAATTTGCAGGTACTTTAATGGGTGGTGTAACAATTGCTCCATATAAAGAGAAGGCTAAAGGAAGCGTCTCAGATAATGGTACTTTGATTAAAAATAAGTTTAGTTATTCTATACCTGTGCAAATTCATCAAACTGGCCAACCTAAAGTACAACCTAAGTATTCAGTTAGAACGGTAAAACCTGGTTTGGTACAGACATTTAAGGGTAGAAAACAAGGCGTTTTAGCCAATGTTCATAACTCTACTAATTCATATGCAGGTACACTTTCTGCTAAGGCTGTTGTCACTAAAAAAGGTGATAAAAGCTTTAAGATAACTCAGAATTATAGTTCACAAGATATTGCTTCAACTACTAATTATGATTTGAGTATTCCGTGGGGTAAAAAAACTCTTCAATCGGGTAATTATCATTTGAAGTTAACTTATAAAACAGATGGTGGTTTGAAGAGTTGGGTTTTAAATAAAGACTTTGCAATCACAAATAACGATGCTGCTAAGTATAATAAATTAGCTGGTATCAAGCCTAATTATCTATGGTTGTACATCCTATTAGGCATTCTTGCTTTGGCAATTATCCTAGGATTAGGTATTTACTTAGGTAAGAGAAACAATAACAAGAACAACAACGGTGGAGATGGCAATCAACCTACAAGACGTCGTCGTCGTTAATATTCTTTGATAAATAATTAAATATTGAGCTGTTCCAAGACTTGGAACGGCTTTTTTAGTATTATTAGAGGTGAAGTAATTATCAGGGGCAGAACAATGAATAAAAAAATAATCTATTTTCTATCAATGGTATTCTTTGCCTTTATAGGCTTTATAACGTTTAACAACACTGTCGTGAAGGCCGATATTAGTAATGTTACAGTGACTCCCTTAATTGAGGATGCTAATAGTGATGTTACTGATAGGTTTGATATTGTTGGCAAACCGAATGCTACACGTACAGTTAAGATTTCTATTGGTAATTTCAGTATTAATAAACTACGTTTGAGAATTGTACCAACAAATGCAACAACTTCCATGGATGGTAAAATCGTCTATACAGACAAGGTTCGTGCAGGTCAGTATGGTTTGAAATATGCTTTTGCCGATATGACCAAGCCACAGACCTTAGTTTTGGAGCCGAATAAGACTAAAGATGTGACTTTTAAAATTAAATTGCCATCTGATAAGATAGAAGGATTAGTTATGGGTGGATTTAACATCTATGATGCAGCTAGGGATGGTGCCAAAGGTAATGCCAATGTTGCAGTCTGGATAACGGGCAACAATAAAGCTGTTGGTGGTATTATCAGTTTACATAATTTGGCTTTGGACGTAATTAGTCGAAAACCGCATATTATTATCAATTTGCAAAATAAAGAACCTGGTCAGATGAAGAATGTTATCGTTCATATGACTGTAAAACGTAAGAGTTGGTTGGATCGTTTCAATTTGGGACCTAAGGAAATGGTTGCCGATACGACGTATAATAAAGTTGCACCTAATTCAGCTATTCCGGTTGATTTTGATCAGAATCAGACACCAATTCAAGCGGGTGAATATGTTGTTAAGGGTGCGGCCCGAAGTGGAAAAGCTACTTGGACTTTCCATAAGACATATAAAATTACGCAAGATCAGGCGAATGATATCAACAAACGTTGTAAAGGCTTGATCTATAACAAGACCACAACTTATATTTTGATTGTCTGTGTCTTAGTATCATTGATTTTCCTTATTTTCTGGGCCATTTGGTATTCAGGTAGGAGTTAAAAATATGAAAAAACGAATAATATTATTTTTCTCAACATTGTTGATGTTATTAATTGCCTTTTTACCAGCAACAACGGTGAAGGCAGCACCAGACAAATCTTATGCTATTCAAGCAATTTTACCTGACAATCAAATTGACAAGAATGAATCATATTTTGATTTGAAGGTAACTCCTAAGAAGGAACAAACTTTAAAAGTTTTAATTGCGAATACTGGTACGAAACCAATTACAGTTACTGCTGAGGTTAACAATGCTTATACAGCTGACTCAGGTGTGATTGGCTATGATAAATACAATACTAAATTGTATAAGTCTAAGCTTCCTTCATTGACTTCATTAGTTGATGGTTCAAGGAAACAAGTTGTTAAGTTGGATACTGGTGAGAATAAGACGGTTGAATTCAAAGTTAAATCTCCAGATTCAGAATACGCCGGAATTATTCTTGGTGGAGTCACGACCACAGCGTCAGTCAGTCCTACTAAGTCAAAAAATATCAATATCAAGAATCAAGTGCGTTACGTTAAGGGTGTTGTTCTACGTTCAAAAGACGATGGAGTAATGCCTAGTATGCATTTAACTTCAGCTGCTCCAAGGGCTGTGGCGGGTTCAACTGGTATTTCTTATATGTTAGATAACACAGCTCCGATTAACATTAATAAAGTTAAATTGACTGCTCACATCAAACATAATGGTAAGACGATTAAGTACAACGCTGACAATTTGCAAATTGCGCCTAATTCACAATTCAATTACTTTATTCCGATTAGTAAGTTGACATCGGGAACTTATAAAGCACATATTACTTTGAAAAATGATTCTGGATTTTCTCAATCATTTGATAAAAATATATCGGTTCAACAAAAAGAAGTCGATAGTGTTAAAGATGCCATCAATCCTAAGCAGGAAAGTAATAATAAGCAGTGGATTGGTATCATCATTGGAATTATTGTTTTAATCGTAATTGTTGTTTGGATGTACTTGTACTATTCACAACGTAATAAGAACGGTAAAGGACCTAAAGGTCGTAGTGGATTGAGATTTGGTGGAAAACCAAAGAATGATCCTAATAAGACTACTAGATCTGGTAATACAAGATCATCTCGTCATAAGAAATAAGCTACCGATACCTCAAGCAAATAATGCTTGAGGTATTTTTTTATTCTTTTAATTAAGGTGGAGATATTATTTTATTGAGAATATAATAAGCTTGATGAGTAGGCTGAAGGAGGGCGTTAATTTGAAGACTAAAAATCTTTGGCAGAATGTTCTATTATTTTTTGCCAGTATTATGATTGTTCTTTTTAGTGCAACGACAGTTAAAGCTGATGATACGCCAACTGGGCTAAGTAATGATGATGTCTTGGGATATACACCGAATGGTTCTATCATAGGTAGACCAGCAAAAGATGGTATTTTTACTAAACCATCCAGTTTGATCAATGGTGGAACGAATGCAGCCGCTGTTGTTAATAATACTTTGAGTAATACGGTTTACATGACTTTTTGGAGTAGTAAAAATAATAATGGGATTTTATGGTCAAATGAGAAGAATAAGATGGATGTCACTAAGAATGCTTATTTTTCATTTTGGATAAAAACTCCTGTAGACACTGCTAGTGGTGGTGGATTAGCATTCGTTATGCAAAACGATCCTAATGGCACTAATGCTTTGTCGACTTTGAATGGCAATGCGACGGCACCAATGGAAACATTAGGTGTTTGGGCAGCGGATCAGAATACATCCCATTTGGCGAACGCTATTCAAAATAGTTGGGCACTAGAATTTGATAATTATCCTAACGTCAGTGGGAACGTGAATGATGCTTTTGACAAAGATTCGAGTTTGGATAGTACTCAATTAGTCAGTGACAAGGTTCACATTGCTTCGGGATATCCTGATGATGAGCAATCTTATTCACCACTGAGTAATGGGGCTTATTCATTGATTCATCAGTCACCAATTTATCGGACGATTGGTACAAATAGCGGTTGGCATCATGTTTCGATTCTATATAATCCGAATAATGATGGTAAGACGGCCAATATTACTTATAAATTCAATGATAAAAATATTGATGGTACACCTAACACTAATACTGGAGTAGATTCTGCTACAAATCCAATCGAGGCAGATAAAACGGTCGAAATCGACTTGAGTAAATTTAATTTAGGCAGTGATAAAAAGGTTACTTGGGGTTTTGTTGGTGCTGGTAATACGGGAGCAAGTGAATCTCAGTTGATTTATGAACAATTATCTTCATTGGCTGATGTTTCAGTTGATGCTAAAATCTTCGACTCTACTCAAAATGATCGCGAATTGACTTCTAATTATAAAGAAATCAATGCTGGCGATAATCTGAAGTTACAGTACGATTTGAAATACAATGGTGGACAAGAAGATGTTGGTAAAATCAAAACGACAATTGATGTGCCCAAAAACGTTACTTTAAATTATGGTGCTTCAATTAAATTTGCTAATGGCAATACGGAGAATATTTCTAATTCAGAAATTGACACAGCTAATAAGACTGGTGTTTTGACCCACACAATCAGTTTGGTTACGAACGTGTTGAATACGACTAATAATCAGGCTACGCTTACTTTAACTGGTACCACGCCAACAACGGTTGCTGACAATACGAAGGTAGCATCTAGTCATGTTCATTTTGCCAGTGATACTTATATTGGTGATGCAATGGCAACTGATTTTGTTATCCGTAATCCTAAAATCAAAACTCTAAATTTGGATGCTAGTTTGTCATCAACTGAGATTTCAACTATTACTAGTACCAATTTGAAGGGTTCACTTACTTATGCTGATGGTAGTGCCTTTGAAAGTGAGGGAGCTCTTTTAAATGTGACAGTTGATGGTAAAAATTTGAGTCAAATGGCAGTCACGGCTACTGATGACAATAAGAAGATTGATTTTTCACTTCCGTTTTATGGTAGTTCTGACGCCGGAACTGACTTACCTGAACAAGAGATTCTAGGCCCAGGTACACACACGATAACAATTTCAGCCAATGATCACTACAATAATAAATCAGAGACGAAGACCTTTACGGTGACAGTTGATGCGCAATCGTTGAAACTTGATTTAGGTGATGGTAACTTTTCATTTGCTAATATCCAATCATATTATTCTGGAGATGTACGTCGAAATGACGATTGGCAGGTCAATGTGATTGCTCAGGATTCATCGTGGTCTCTGTCAGCCAGTGGTACTTCTTTAGTGAACGACGATAGTGAGACTTTTGATGGTGAAATGTTTTATCGGGATGCCCAAGGTGAGGTAGCTGATTTGAATTCACCAACACTTATTAGTAATTCAGAAATTGAAAAGTCGGAGACGGGTACCTTTGATGTGACTAAGGGCTGGTCGAAAAATACTGGAATCTTGTTGCATTCAGATGGTGATCTAGTTTCTAGTGGAAAATATACAGGAACAATTAGTTGGACTTTGAATAACTCAATTTAGGTTAAAAATGATTCATTTTATGAAATAAAAGCTTTTATAAAGGTCGTCAATTGAAAAAACTCGGTAATTTATTACCGAGTTTTTTCAATATTTTGGACGACCATTATTATATTTTTTAATTGTTAATTAACACATTCTATTACAATTTTTTAGATGCATTTCCTAATGTGCTCATAAAATAGTTTGAAGACCAAAGATGGCCACTCCATAATTGTGATTTTGTTTCCGGGTATTTCTTGAGCCGTTCTCTAACCGATATTCTTTTTAGATTTTTTACGGTATTTGTTGGTGTTTTATCCGGTAAAAGAAAGCTGAAAGCACCAGTCTTCAGGCCACTAATAAAGATTTGTTTGAGGCATATAGGGGTTTCTTTAGTAAAAAGCGTAAGTTTCCTCGTTTCAAGAGCAAGAAGTTTCCCAAACAAAGTTATCAATCTAAGTTCGTAAATAACAACGTTGAGATCATTGATAACTCTTATATAAAACTTCCTAAACTTGGAGTAATGAAATATAAGAACAAGAAATCAATTCCTAGTATCATCAAGTACGTTACGATTCGTAAGTCATCTACTAGCAAGTATTATGCTGTTTTAACGGTTGATGAAGAACCAGAGCAATTACCTAAGACTAATAAATCAGTTGGAATTGATATGGTGTTTCTGATCTAGTCATTTGTTCAAACGGTAGAAAATATAAGGCTATACGGTTTGATAAAAAATTAGCTAAAAAGAAACACCATTGGGAAAAACGATTAGCTAGAAGACGTACTCAGGCTTTGAGGGACATTCAATACAAGAAAAAATTTGGATTGAGTGACCCAAAAACTTTAGAACAGTACAGTAATTATATAAAGGCTAAGCTCATGGTAGCTAAATACAGTGAAAAAATAGCTAATCAAAGGAAAGACTATCTTCATAAGATAACTCGTGAATTAGTTGAAAATAATGACATGATTGTAATTGAAGATTTGAAAACCAAAAATCTTCTTAAGAATCATAAATTATCACGTGTTATTGCCAACCAATCATGGAGTGCATTAAGACTAATGCTTGAATACAAGTGTGAATGGTATGGTAAAAAACTTTTGATAGTTAATCCATTCAAAACTAGTCAAATTTGTTCTAACTGTGGTTATGACGATGGTAAACACGGATTAAACATTCGAGAATGGGATTGTCCAAATTGTAGTATTCACCATGATAGAGATGTCAATGCAAGTAAAAACATATTAAATATTGGCTTGGAACAAGCCTTAGTAACCTCTACTGACTAGTTGAAATACTAGTTGGCAAGTATGGAATGTTCCTAGAAGCTCGGTATTTTAGTACCGACGTAGTTCACAGTGAAGGCGGCTTGATTATGAAAAAACATTTTCAAACGAAGACAGTTGATGATATTTCTGATGATTGGACAAATAATTCAGGTCTATTATTGGAGAATGATACTAGTAAAGAAAATGAGGCTGGTCAATATACTGGTACTTTAAATTGGACAGCAATTAATTCATTGTAAAAAAATAGACGGACTCGTTATGAGTTCGTCTATTTCTTTACAAAACTTTTTTCTTTTTATTTGTGGTGATTTTATTTTTAAGTTTTTTGACGTAGATTTGATTCAATTGAATCAATAACCAGATATAGTCTGGCCTAGTGGAGGAAATATCCCAGGGAATGACTTTAAGATTTCCTGGATACTTCTTTTTCTCGATATCCAATGGTAAGACATCCAATGAAGTGATTAAGACGTCGACATCATCGTAAACGTTACTTGGAACTACTTCAACGAATTCGAGATTACGAACTGTTCTTAAAGCAACCTCAGCGGCCTGATTACCTGGGTCAATTAAGACTTTAACACGGATGAAATCTTCTTCACGAATTGTTGAAATATAACTTGGCAAGATTTGATATAAATCTTTTGAAATTAATTCAGCCGCATTATAAATGCCCGGAAATTCATTTTGATCAACATTTGAGAAGAAGGTATAAACGTCTTTGTACAAGTCAGTATATGATTGTTCATTACCCTCAGCGTACATTGTATCGAGATGCATCAAGGAATATGGCGCCATGATGTAATAGAAAACAATATCACGGGTGACATAAGTCATGATGTGCTTCAAAGTCTTTTGATTATGATAAACAGTCATATCATCGTGATAATGCTCTTTAAGAAAATCTATAAAGTGATAAACGAGCGCGTAGAACTTCGGATTAATACGAGCATTAGTATTGATTGGTTGTTCAAAGGCGGTGTCACTAGGTTGAAAGGCTGTCTTTCTAAAGAGATTGATCAGCTTATTTTCATTATGTAAGGCATCTAGTGGCACAATTGGATAATCATCGTGAGTTAAAATCTCTTCACCTAGTTGTTGATTATCGAAGACAACGTTGTAATATGGCAAATCTTCAATATAATTTCGTTTGATCAAACGAATTCTGGAGATTGCCAAGAAATACTTCAGTTGAAAATGTACGATTGGATTGTCAAAAGTTATTCCCGCTTTGGCAATAATTTGATCGATTGAGTTCTCTTGAATAAGGCTAAATGGCCATTCTTGAGCATGGTAAGTATACCAATAGACATAATAAGCCATCCATCGGATATTTTTCTCATTACCCTTGATCTCAAGGGTTGAATTGGAAATTTTAAGTCCAAAGTTTTTAAGGAAGGCTCTGAATTTGGACATTCGACGATTGAGAGTTGATTTACTAGTAAAGTGTTCGTTACTGAAACTCTCAAATGATGGATTAGCACTGGTCAGGCCATAATTAAAGGCCTGAAAAACTACCGAGTTCTTAACTAAGTATAGGCGGTAAGTATCAATGAAAATTTTACTAAAGTCGATTGACTCAATCTTAGTGTCACTAGGATCGATATCAGGGGCGACATCGGCAAAATCTTCTAGCAGTGCTTGGAAAATGTTATATGTTTTTTGGTACGTAAATTGTAATCTACTACTAATATTACTCAAGTTTACTTCACGAGGAGGTAGCGACTTAATAACAGTTAGCATTCGATATTTCTCTACGTCTTGCTTAACTAAGAAAATTTGCTCCAACATGTTTGTTTCCCCCGGCAATGTTAAATTGTTAATTTAAAAAGATTAATAAATATAAGAAACACTACTTGCTACTATCTTAACATTTATTTATAATATTTTGTAATCAGATAGAGGCGCAATTTTTATTAGTCGTGTTTTGGAGTACGATAGGGTACCTTGAAAAAACATTAAAGGAAAAGTTGCCGAAATCATTTTATCCCTACTTGATAAAGTTGATTGGGCTATTACTTAATAGGTGGTAGACTGTCGTACGTTCAGAGAATGAGTTTCTTATTTTTTGAAAAACGTTGAGCTATTGATTATTGGGATAATTATAATCCTTATTGTCAGTAGTTCCTCTGATAATAGGGACTTTTTTTATGTCCAAATAAAAGGGGAATGAAAGATGGAAAATAATGATGTGAGTCGGTCGTTAAAGACTCGTCATCTATCAATGATTGCGTTAGGAGGTTCGATTGGAACTGGATTATTTGTTGCCAGTGGTTCTTCAATCTCAACCGCAGGACCTGGAGGAGCTCTGATAGCTTATGCGGCTATCGGTATCATGGTCTATTTCTTGATGACAAGTTTGGGAGAAATGGCAACTTATATGCCGGTCTCCGGTTCCTTTGCAACTTACGCAACTAAATTTATCGATCCAGCCTTTGGCTTTGCTTTAGGTTGGAATTATTGGTTTAACTGGGCTATTACCTTAGCGGTAGACTTATCAACTATTTCATTGGTTGTTAAGTATTGGTTCCCAAGTTGGACATCATGGAAAATAAGTTTAACTTTTATGATTGTTTTACTAGTAATTAATTTTATTTCAGTTGGATCATTTGGTGAAACTGAATATTGGTTATCATCAATTAAAGTTATTGCTGTAATCATCTTCTTGATTGTTGGTATCTTGAGTATTTTAGGTATTCTAGGCAATCAAAATTTTGTTGGTTTAACTAACTACACTTACAAGAAAGCACCATTTGTTGGTGGAATACCGGCAATTCTGAGTGTATTCGTTGTAGCTGGTTTTTCGTTCCAGGGTACCGAGTTGATCGGAATTACCGCAGGTGAATCTGCTACACCCGAGAAGAGTATACCTAAGGCTATCAAGCAAGTCTTCTGGAGAATCTTGTTATTCTACATATTGTCAATCGCCGTTATCGGTGCCTTGATTCCTTATACAAGTCCTAACTTATTAGGATCAGGAGCTGGCGATATTGCTATCAGTCCATTTACTATTGTCTTCAAAAAAGTTGGTATTCCACTAGCTGCTGGAGTAATGAATGCCGTTATTTTAACATCAGTTATTTCTGCTGCTAATTCAGGATTATATGCTGCCAGCCGTATGCTCTGGTCAATGAGTAAACAAGGCATGGCACCAAAGGCTTTCCAAAGAACCAATGGTCGAGGCGTTCCCGTATTTTCACTATTATTAACAGCTTTAGTTGGAGCCATCGCCTTGTTTACAAGTTTGTATGGTGATTCATTCTATGAATTGTTAGTTGCCGCATCAGGACTAACCGGATTCATTGCATGGTTAGGAATAGCCTTTTCACATTACCGTTTCAGAAAAGCATACTTGTATAAAGGCTATGATCTAGATGATCTTCGTTATAAAGCAAAGTGGTTCCCATTTGGACCAATTTTAGCCATTGTTTTAGGAATTATTATTATCTTAGGACAAGACGTAAGATCAATGGTAGATTTCAATATCGGAAGATTATTGATTAGTTATAGTGGATTGATTATTTTGTTCGTATGTTGGCTTTACTACAAGATTAGATATAAGACTAAGTTTTTGAAACTAGAAGATATCGATGTAAAACATGAACAAAAACACAACCGCTATTGATATTTAAGTTAGTTTAAATTATTATTAGAAATGAATATAACGCTAAGAGAGTGCCTACTCATAAACCTTTCAGAGAAGCGATGGTTGGTGAAAATCGCAAAGGCTTTTATTCCAGCATTCTGGCAACGGGTAATGCCGTTCGGGTTGATCCGATAAAGTCTGAAAGTGCAGTGTATTTGCGTACACTGAAACTGGGTGGTACCGCGAATGGTCGATTCGTCCCTTTATTGGGATGAATCGGCCTTTTTTTGTAGAGAGCGGAGCAGGGGCGTTCAGCTCCCGAGGATTAAGACTACTTATCTCAGTCGGTAGCGAAGCGCCGGCAGAGATAAGTTGACTTAACCGGAAGGAGTTGTCCCTGCGAAGCTCGTTTCCACTATAAAAAATAGAACAATGGTTATCAAAAAAAATTTCACCCCAAACCAAAAAAGAGTACAAACTCTCTCAAGCCAAAAATCAAAAAGGAGAATCTCAATGTTAGATATCAAATTGATTAGAAAAGATCCAGAATGGATCAAGAACAAGTTAGCATCACGTGGAGTAACTAGTGATGAAATTGATGAATTGCTTGGCTATGACAGCAAACGTCGTGAATTATTAGTTAAGAGTGAAACCCTTAAAGAAAAGAGAAACACTGTTTCTCAAGGTATCGCTACTAAGAAACGTAATAAAGAAGATGCCAGTGACGAAATTGCTGCTATGAAGCAAGTTGGTTCAGACATTAAGGACTTGGATGCTGAGCTTGAAGAAACAGAAGGAAAAATGAACTATATCTTAGTTCGTCTACCTAATATTCCTGATGATTCAGTTCCTGTTGGACCTGATGAAAGTACTAACGTTGAAATCCGTAAAGTCGGTGCTATTCCTAAGGAAGGTTTCAAACCTCGTCATCACTGGGATATCGGTGAAGAACTAGGAATCTTAGACTTTGAACAAGCTACTAAAGTTGCTGGTTCACGTTTTGTTTACTACATTGGCATGGGTGCTAGACTTGAACGTGCTGTTTACAACTTTATGTTGGATCAACACCAAAAGGAAGGCTATACAGAAGTTATCCCTCCATACTTGGTAAACAACGATGCCATGTTTGGTACAAGTCAATTCCCTAAGTTTACTGAAGACGTTTATACAGTTATGGTTGATGAAAACCCACTAACTTTGATTCCTACAGCTGAAGTACCTTTGACAAACTACTTTGCCGGTAAGATTTTGAATGAAAAAGACTTACCTAAGTACGTTACAGCTCTAACACCTTGTTTCCGTTCAGAAGCAGGTAGTGCTGGTCGTGATACTCGTGGTTTGATCCGTATGCACCAATTCAATAAAGTTGAAATGGTTAAGGTTACAAAACCAGAAGAATCATACAATGAACTAGAAAAATTGACAGCTAATGCTGAAAATATTTTGAAACAATTAGGACTACCATATCACGTTATCGTACTTTCAAGTGGGGATGCCAGTTTCAGTTCAGCTAAGACATACGATCTTGAAGTTTGGATGCCTGCTCAAGACAAGTATCGTGAAGTTTCAAGTTGTTCAAACTGTCTTGACTTCCAAGCTCGTCGTGCTCATATCCGTTACCGTGACGAAAATGGTAAGACAAAGTTGGCACATACTTTGAATGGTTCAGGACTTGCTGCAGGTCGTACCGTAGCTGCTATCCTTGAAAATTACCAAAATGAAGATGGATCAGTTACAATTCCTGACGTATTGGTACCATACATGGGTGGAATTACAAAAATTACTAAAGAAAATGCCAAATAAGTATTGACTCAATCCCAATAGATTGATAAGATTTAATAGTTCTGTTAAAGAGCTATTGAATTATTCCGGATTAGCTCAGTTGGTAGAGCATCTGACTGTTAATCAGGGTGTCGTCAGTTCGAGTCTGACATCCGGAGTTATAAATACTTAGGAAATCCTAGGTGTCTTCAATAGAAATACATCTAGTTCATTTGAATTAGATGTATTTTTTTTATAGGATTTCTTTTTCTTGCCGTGTTAGCTCAGTTGGTAGAGCATCGGTATCGTAAACCGGCGGTCACAGGTTCGACTCCTGCACACGGCATAATAAGAATGTCAGTTAAAAAAGAAGAGCCTTTGAATACTGTTAGATCAGCATTCAAGGCTTTTTTTTATTTGTAAAAATCCAAGAATGTCAGAGAAAATCAAATGACTTTGCACGAAAGTTTGCACGGCTGATAACTTTTTCGATTTTAAATTTGTCGTGCAAATTTTTAACAATTCATATGTATGCCTTTTCAAAGAAGATTATTTTACAAATCAAAGAATATCAAAAAAATGTTATAAATTTCCCTAAGCTATATAAATTTACTCGCATTAATTATATAATGACTGTATTAGATAATGAATTGAGAAATACCTCCCAGGGGAAACACAGACGTGTTTCTCCATTTTTTTGATAAAAAATAAACAAAAAAGCTAACCTGAAGAGGTTAGCTCATGAAATTGAAGTCGACAATTAAATCTATATTGTTGGCTTTTTTTATTCAACTTTATTTAAAGCATTTTGAACGGCTTCTTTAATGGCTTTACTTGAAGCTGAAGCACCAGAAACGGTATCGACATCGACAGAATTCTTAGCGACGATTTCTTTTGGAAGTTCTTCAACAGCTTTCAAACCGTAGTCGTCGGATTCACTTTGTTTCAAAACTTCGATATCTTGAATATTTTTGTCGTCATCAACTGTGACACGGACAACGATTTCGTTACCCATACCGGCAGTTGATTTACCGATATATTGATTATCATTTGTTTCGAAATGTTCTTCGGCAATATCGGAACCGAGTCCTTCTTCATGGATGCTGGCTGAAGTTTGAGCATCAACATTTGTGGTAGTAGCTTCAGATTTTACACTAGCAGCATTTTCACCAGCAATCTTACCAAAGATTAAATTCTCGGCTAAATGCTACCACCGTTGTATTGACGTCCCATCAAACTACCTAATTCACCGGCAGCATAAAGATGAGGGATTACTTGATCATCGTTGTCGACCACTTCGGCATGAGAGTTGTGAACTGGACCACCTTGAGTATTCAATAGACCTTGCACCATTGCTAGAGCATAATAAGGACCATCGTCAAAAGCAGTCAAGGTTTCAGGATCACGATTGAAAGCATAGTCACGTTTTTGTTCGGCAAAGTAATTGAAGTCTGTAATAGTTTTTTGCAACTTATCAACATCGACATCCAAAACTTTGGCCAAACTTTCAAGATTGTCAGCTTTAACGACAGCTTTCAAAAATTCTGGGTAAGGAGCATTTTTATCGTTAGATAATTCATCGTACTTCTTTTGATCAAAGACGACGTAGGGATGACGTTGAGCTAGAGGGATTCTCCAGTTGCCGTGGTCTTGAATGTGACCGTGTCTGTGGATTTCATTTTCATCGAAGTAACGAGTTCCATCGTCACCGACAACAATCAAGCTGCCTTGATGGAAAGCGGGCCAGTCAAATGGCAAAAATTGTGAACGTTGGCCTTTGGCAGGTTTAGGTGTCAACCCATGGAAGATACCGTATGATTCATAATTGTTCATGTTGTAAAGTTGAGCACCGACCTCGCTAGCCATTTTGACGCCAATACCTTTGTTGTAGAGAGAACCAATGGGATTCAAGCTAGTTTCGCCTAAGTAGTTTTCAATCATTTTAGGATTGTTTTCAAAACCACCAGTTGCCATTACAACACCATTATTGGCTTTAACGTTTAATAATTTACCGTCACGTTCAATTTGAACTCCGACAATTGCCTTAGTTTCTGGATTTTGAATTAAGTGCTTTGCAGGTGTTTGATAAAGGACATCAATTTTATCAGCACGGTCGAGAACTTGTTGACGTAAATTCTTCCATAAAGCTGAATCGGCCACACCTTCATGGACAGCAACTAGTTCATGGGTAGCTTGACCTCTAAATTCGGGATATTCGTGAGCCATAAAGTATAAAGCTTTGGAAACAGGTGATTCTGGATGTTGACCCATAACAAAAGGTTTTACACCCAAATATTTTTCTAGATAATCAGGAATTTTGTACAATCCCTGAATGAAAGTTTCCATTAAATCTTGATCATAAGCCAATGGGTAGGCCAAATCTTGATAATATTTTCTCAAATCATCAAGGTTGTCACCTGAAGAAATAACTTGTCCGGCGTAGCGAGTATTGCCACCTTCATGACCCTCGGGAGCTGAATCAGTAATTAAGACCTTAGCATTGTTGTCGGCCGCAAATCTTGCAGCAGTAGCACCAGCACCACCAAAGCCTAAGACGATTACATCATAAGTAGCATTCCAATTTAGTTTTGAATCCTCAAACATATCATTCACTCCATTTCCGTAAGGTGTTATGGTTAATATAACTCTAAATTGTGACATTGTGAACGTTTTATAAATCTGGAATTGAAATCGAGGATGAAAATGAGTTTAGTTAATAAGAAGTATTATGCCCTAGGAACCTTGATCAATCTGACCGTTGCGACTCCAGCCGGAGAGGAAGAGTTGGATGCAGCTTACGAGTTGATTAAAAATTTTGAAGATAAATTGACCGTCAATCGTGATCAATCTGAAGTTATGTCCATCAATTATTCAGCTGGAATCAAACCAGTAGCGGTACCAACTGACACTTACGATTTAATCAAACGTGCAGTATTAGTTAGTCGTCAGCATTTAGGTTTCAATGTTGCGATTGGACCATTGGTTAAGTTGTGGAAAATAGGTTTCAAAGGTGCTAACAAACCCAGTGATGCCGATATTAAAGAACGTTTACGTATCATTGACCCTGAAAGGATCAAATTGGACGATGAACAGCAAACTGTCTTTTTGGAAGAAAAGGGTATGGAAATTGACCTAGGTGGAATTGCTAAAGGCTATATTGCTGATAAAATCAAAGCCCTGTGGTTAAGTATGAATGTTGAAACGGGCATTATCGATTTGGGTGGTAATGTACTTTTAGTCGGTCCCAGTGTTCATGAAGATAAGATGTGGAATATCGGTGTCCAAAATCCAGTAGAAAAGCGGGATGTGTCGTTAGGTGTTTTGCATACTACGGCCAAGTCAATTGGAACGTCAGGTATTTATGAACGTAAACTAGTTATTGATGGTCATGAATATCATCATATGTTCGATTCCAAAACGGGCTATCCTATCAAAAATAATCTTGCCAGCGTGACGATTGTTAGTGATAAATCAATTGATGGAGAGATTTGGTCAACCGTTGGTTTCTATCAAGGTATCGAAAAAGGATTGACTTTGATTGAAAGCCAACCTGGTGTTGAAGCTATTTTCATCACGAAAGATTTGGAATATCAGACAACTAGTGGACTACGTGACAAGTTTTTTAAAATATAACAATTATATATCATAACAATTCCAAAATTGTGTTGATTTATATTGTGAACGAATTTACAATGAACATGTAAGATAATTATAAATAAGGTGATTGCTAATATGAATAAATTTATTGCAATAGTGGGATCTAATTCCAATAAGTCAACTAATCGTGAATTATTGAAGTACATGAAGAAACGTTTCCAATCAGCTGCCGAAATTGAGTTGGTTGAGATCAAGAATCTTCCAATTTATAAGAAGAGTGCTGACAAATATGTTCCTCAAGAAGCATTAGATATTGCTACTAAAATTGAAGCCGCTGACGGTGTGATTATTGCGACACCTGAATACGATCATTCTATTCCAGCTGCTTTATCAAGTGCACTAGCTTGGTTATCATATGGAATTCATCCATTTGTGGATAAGCCAGTTATGATTACAGGAGCTTCTTATGGATCATTAGGTTCATCACGTGCTCAAGCTCAATTGCGTCAGATTCTGGATTCACCAGAATTGAAAGCTAGAATTATGCCTAGTTCGGAGTTCCTATTGGGCCACTCATTACAAGCTTTTGATGAGAATGGTGACTTGAAGGATGAAAAGGTTATTAAGCAATTAGACGGGTTGTTCCAAGATTTCTTGGATTTCGTGAATATATCAAAACAATTAAATAATGCTAATGAAGTTAACAAACAAAAAGCCAAAGAATTTTCTTGGGATAAGGACTAGGAGAGGTAAATATGAAATTAGTAGGTATTGCAGGTTCAATCGCTGACCAATCATACAATCGCACATTATTGAATTTCATTGCAAAGCACTGTGAGGGTGTTGTTGATATTGAAGTTTTGGATATCAATCAAGTGCCAATGTTCAGTCAAGATGACGATCAAACAAATAGTTCCGTTATTCAAAAATTAAGTAACAAGGTTAAGTCAGCTGACGGCGTTATCATTGCAACTCCTGGACATAACCATACCGTTCCAGCTGCTTTGAAGAATGTTATTGAATGGTTATCATATGAGATTCATCCTTTTGATGGCAAGCCAGTCATGATCGTAGGAGCCTCATATCATACTCAAGGTTCATCACGTGCTCAATTACACTTGAGACAAATCTTAGAGGCACCAGGAGTTAATGCGGTTGTTTTGCCTGGTAATGAATTCCTATTAGGTAACGTTAAGACAGCTTTTGATGATAACGGTGAATTGAAGGATCAACGTACTGTTGACTTTCTTGATACAACTTTACAAAAATTTATTAAGTTTGCGAAGGTGATTAATATGATCGATGCTGACGACTATGAAAAAGAAGATTTATCAGCTTCAGGTAAAGTAGATACAACTGTAGAAGGTGTAGATATGGATGATCCTGATTGGATAAATAAAGCTGCTGAAAAGGTTAACGCTGTAGATGGTGATACTTATGTTAAGTTGGATAGTGGTTTGTTAACTGTTAACCAGTTGAACTACATGTTGAAGACTACACCGATTGAATTGACTTACGTAGATGAAAATAATCAATTTATCTATTACAATCGTTTCTTACCAACTGAAAAGATGTTGGCTAAGAGAACACCTGCTCAAGTCGGTGATTCATTGACTGCAGTTCACCCAGGTAAAGCGCGTGTTATTAAGCATGTTAAACAAGTTATCCACATGTTGAGAAGTGGTAAGACTGATTTAGTTTCAATGCCAGTACCTGGAGGAGATAGCGATCATCATGTTATGCATTACTACAAAGCTATGCATGATGAAGAAGGTAATTACAAAGGTGTTAATGAATGGGCTGTTGATTTGAAACCTATCGTTAATGAATACTTGAAACAAACTGGTCAAATGTTGGTTCCAGATCCAAACGCTAAGGTTGACGCTACTTCCGGAGCTTCAGAGAAATCTGAAACATCAGTGGATGCAACTGCTAGTGCTTCTAAAGAAGAAGCAGAAGAGGTCAAACCTGAAGTTGATGCAACAAGTAGTGCTTCAAAACATTAAATGAAAATAGACTTCCTTATTGGGAGTCTATTTTTTTATCTATTCAGACCAATTAAGTTTTGAACATAAAAAAAGCTCATCTGAGGGGGGATGAGCTCGTTTTTGTTGTACGAATGCACAACGACATTACCAGTAGTGTCGGGGGAAAGATATGAATGCTTTATGAGGGTTTCCAATTTCTTTTAAATATTAGATAGAGAGGGATTTGTTAATTAATTAATGAAAGCATTCAAAGTAAATTATTGTAATGGGATTTTTCTTAATTGATTGAGGGGATCAATTAAGAATTTAAATTTGTGAGTTAACGATATGAGGATGTATCGTAACTGTTTTAAGAGTTAAAGGAAGGAATCGCATCTCATATCTTTCCCCTTTCACAGTTATAAATATAGCATATATGTTTAAACATGTTGTTTCAAAATAGAACAAATTATTTATTTGTTTTTAGGATAAAATAATGAATTGATTGAGCAATAATAATTCGATATTGTGTTTTAAGGCCTTGAAATAAATTCTAGACACAAAAAAAGCTCATCTGAGGGGGATAAGCCTGTCTTTTCGTTACGATTATGTAACGACATTACCAGTAGTGTCAGGGGAAGGCATGAATGATTTCGATAAAATTTCCAAATTGAGGGATTTGGTATTAATAACGGAAAGCATTCAAACTGAATTTGTAATTGGGATAACTCGTAATAAGTAAAAATTGATTGAGGGGGCAATTTTTATTCATTAGTTCGTTTAGATTTTAGATCTCGGTATGAGGATGTGTACCGTGATCCATGTATCAAAAGTAATAAAGGAGGAATCATAATTGATTCATACCATATCCCCTTTCACAGTTATAAATATAGCACATATTTTTAAACATGATTTTTCAATTATCGTAAAAATAATTGTTTGTTTTTAATATCACAATATTTATTTATTGCAATTAGAAATATGTTAATGGATAAGATTTCATGAGGGATGGTAGTTAAATAATTTAAGTAATTAATTTAGTTTGAAATTAATAATCAATATTTATTAGAAAAGATATCTTTTTTATATTCGAATTAATAAAAAAGAACAAAAAAACAGCTCATCTGGGGGGACGGGCTTGTTTTTTGTTACACACATTGGTGTAACGGCATTACCAGTAGTGTCAGGGGAAGATATGAATGCTTGTGAGGTTTCCATATTTGTCAAATAGAGAGGGATTTGTTAATTAATTAATGAAAGCATTCAAAGTAAATTATTGTAATGGGATATTACAAACGTATCTTTTGAGTAAAAATTGATTGAGGGGGGCAATTTTTATTATTGATACGAATGAACTTTACAGGTTAACGATATGAGGATGTGTATCGCAACCTTCATTAAGAGTTAAAAAAGGAAGGAATTGCATTTTCATATCTAAACCCCTTGCACACTTATAATATACCACATGTGTTTAAACAATTAAATTCATTTTCGAAAAAAATATTTATTTGTTTTTAATATCACAAATTTAATCATTTATTAGATAATAGCGTTATCATAAGATTTTTGTTGATAAAAGATAATCCACAAATATGAAGGAAGTGAGGATTAAGAATTAAATTTATCTGCCGATATCAAGATATTATATAAGTGAAATATATTTTTTAAATATCTTGTAAACGCTTTTAATGTATTAGTGAATAAATTATAATAATAAGAAAAAGGGACGGTGTCTATTATGAAAGTAAGTATTGTAGGTTGTACACATGCAGGAACTTTTTCAGCAATGAACATTTTGAAGGAGCACCCAGACTGGGAAGTTTCCGTTTTTGAAAGAAATGATAATTTATCTTTTCTATCCTGTGGGATTGCACTGTGGGTAAGTGATCGTGTTTCAGACCCTAATAAGATGTTCTATGCCAGCCCCGAGGCATTAACTGATATGGGTGCACATATGTATATGCAACATGATGTAACTGATATTGACTTTGATAACAAGAAATTGTCAGTGAAAAGTTTGGCAAATGGTGATACTTTTAGTCAACCATATGATAAGTTAGTAATCACAACTGGCTCAGCTCCAATTATTCCACCAATTCCTGGAATTAATTCAGATCGTGTTATGTTGTGCAAGAACTGGACTAATGCCAATGAATTGAAAGAAAATGCCAAAGATATTAAGAGTGCTATTGTTATTGGTGCTGGCTATATTGGTGCAGAATTAGCTGAAGGTTATGCTACTTTAGGCAAAGAAACAACCTTGATTGATGCTTTACCTGATGTTTTGGCTAAGAACCTTGATCCGAATATGTCGGCCGTTGCTGAAAAAGATTATATCGATAATGGTGTAACTTTAGGTTTGAGTGAAAAAGTAGAGTCATTTGAAGAAACAGATCATAGTGTAATTGTTAAAACCGATAAGAATACTTACGAAGCTGACATTGCCGTTATGTGTGTTGGTTTCCGTCCTAATACAAAGATGTTCGCTGATAAATTTGAAACTCTTCCAAATGGTGCATTAGTTGTGGATAAATATATGCACACAAGCATTCCAGATGTTTATTCAGCTGGTGACGCAGCATCTGTTCATTACAATCCAACTGGTGACAACCAATATATTCCTTTAGCAACTAACTCAGTTCGTCAAGGTATTCTAGTTGGTAAGAATATTGAAAAAGATACCGCTGAATATATGGGTACACAAGCTAGTTCAGCTGTTGAATTGTTTGGCAGAACCTATGCAGCAAGTGGATTGACTAAGGTTCATGCTGATGCTTTGGGTAAGAATGTTGCTGAAGTTTCACTTGAAGACAACTATCGTCCTGAGTTTATGTTATCAACAACTCCTGTTCTAATGAACTTAGTTTGGGATCCTGAGACAAGAGTAGTTCTTGGTGGTGCTTTGACAAGTAAATATGATGTATCACAATCAGCTAACTTGCTATCACTTGCTATTCAAAAGAAAGTTACAATTGATGAACTATCAATGGTTGATTTCTTGTTCCAACCAAACTTTGATAAACCAGTTAATTACGTTAGTGCTTTAGCAGGTGCTGCTGTTGAAAAAGCTGATTCAACTGTTAATGAATAATTGAAGATTATGAGGGTGGCTTTGGGGCCGCCTTTTTTTGTATAACCTGTGTGAAATCCTTGGGGGTGATGTTGATGGAAGATGATGATTTTATCATGCGTCAGATTAAATCTTTTGCTGAGTGCTTTGGAGCTGTTCTGGGAAAAGGTAAGGCGAGAAATGAAGTAGTCTTTGAACAGCAACAGAATCAAAAAGGAAGATTTATACTGATTTGGATCAATTATTGTTGCATCGTAAATATGAAGAAGCCATTCATTATGTTTATGCACAGAAATTTGAGTTAGATATTGATAGTTATTATAGGTTGGGTATGTGGTTATATGGTAAATTGAAGAATGTTTCTGGAGTTGATGCTGGAATGGTGAAGGAATTTTTAAAACAGATTGAAAAATGTCCTAGGCAGTAAATAACCATGGTTCTATGCAGAATGGTGGAAACGAGCTTCGCAAGGGAACCCATTCCGGTTTGCTACAGTACTGAAATTGCCCGCATAGTGCGCGTGCGATTCCAGTACTTAGGCAAATCCTCGTGGGTTGGGCACCCTTGCTCCGCTCTCTAAAATTCATAAATTATTCTTATTTTGTTAAAACTCCTTTCATAAAATCACGTTACTATGTATACATAGTCAAATATGGCTATTCAAAAAACGAGGTGAATGCTTATGAAAAAACATCCGATTCTTGTTCTCACGGGTGTATCTGTCTTAGCTACTGTTTGTACTAAGATGATCAGAAGTCACAATGAAAAAAAGTTTTTAAACTAATTAAAAAGTACTAACATTCAAATCAAAAATACAACCATTCAAACAAATAACTATTTAACTGACCTGAGGTAATAATATGAAAAACGATAATAACATGGGCTTGCGTAAGCAAGCCTTTTTTGTGTTCTCGACGTTAATAATTTTACTTATTGCTTAATATCTCATATTATTTTGGTAGTTAGTAAGGAGAGTTTTGATATGGCAAAACGTCGTGTGTTTTATTATTCCGGAGCTTTTATCATTAATCTGATTATTATTTCGATTATTTTTGCCTGTACTGGTTTAGTTCCTTTTGGTAGTAATAATTTTTTGAGTAGTGACTTGGGAACTCAATATTTAACGTTCTTGACGGAGCTTAGAAGGCAACTGGTATCGGGAAATTTGCATTTATATTTGTTTAGTCAATCTTTGGGTGATAATTTTTTTCCTGTTATGAGTTACTATTTGTTATCGCCTTTTAATCTATTGTTGGTTTTCTTTAGTGCACGAAATATTCCAATTGCAGCTGATATTTTGATTATGCTCAAGATATCCACAATGGGTGTAACGATGGCGTTCTTTTTAAAAGAGTACTTTCAAGAGCGAAGCATTGTTAATTGGATGTTTACAATTGCTTATAGTTTTTGTGGTTTTGTAGCGTCATACTTCTATGATCTAATGTGGTTAGATGCTTTAATTATGTTGCCTTTGGTAGCTGTTGGTGTAATGCGTGTAATCAAGCATCATCAGTATGTGCTATATTATTTTTCTATTCTGTTTTCGATTATCTTTAATTATTATTTGGGATACATGCTCTGTATTTTTTCACTTTGTTTCTTCATCTTTATTGGATTAGAAGATAATTTATTCCATCGGCAAGATAAATGGTTGGTTATCAGACGTTACTTGATTTCTTCTGTTCTAGCAGGATTAAGTTCAGCGGTGGTTTTGTTGCCAACTTTAATAGGAATGTTAAAAACGGCTAAGACCTCATTTAATATCCTCAATTATTTGCCCTCAGCTCGTTTTGGTTTAGAAGCTTTAACTGAATTGGGTATTGGAGGTAACAGTTTTGACCAGCGTCTGGAACATGGCCCATCCGTTTTTATGACATCGACAGTTTTGATTTTATTATTAAGTTATTATCTTAGTTCACGTGTTAATAATCGTGATAAACAGAATTCAGTCTTTTTATTGGGAATTTTGCTTATCAGTATGTTTGTGACAACTTTTAATACGATGTGGCACATGTTTCAAAACCCAGCTGGTTTTCCATTTCGTAATAGTTTTATCTTTTCTTTTGCCTGTATCTTTATTGCCCGCAAGGCTTGGCAGAGTGGAGTGGTTAATGAACTAGGCGTTATAACGAAGGCTACCTGTGTCGCCGGAATATTAATTTGTTTAGGATATTTAACCGAGTGGCTCCTACCTAAGGTGATTGAACAATTAGGATTTGACAGTATCAGTTTGAAATACAGCATAGGTTACTTCTGGTTGAGTCTAGCCTGTATTATTCTTTCAGGATTATCACTTTTACTATTAAATCGTAATAAGAATTTCTTGTTGATTTTATTTTTAATGATTAGTTTTGAAGTGATTGCTAATTTTAATTCGGTGATGGCAACGGCTGACTTTGGAAATCAGGCTATTTACGAGAATGAATTTGATCGTGAGAACACCATTTTAAAAGAAGTAAAAGATCGAAGTAATTTGGGACATCGAATAATTGTTTCTAAATCAGGATTGAATAAAGCTTTTCCTGAAAAATATAATAACTATAATGATTCCATTTTGTTCAACATCAATGGCTTAAGTTTATACAGCTCGACATTGAATCAAAATACTTTGGAAATGATGAAAGACCTAGGTTATTTTAGTCTTAATGTCAGAAGGATTAGTTATTATGGTGGTACTAAATTAACTAATGCTTTGCTGGGTGTTTATTATCGAGTACGTCAATGGAGTAATCATTACTATGTAGAAGAGAACTATGATGCTCCAACTTTAGGATTTTTAACTGATAATAATATTTATGACTTTAAGATGAAAACTGGTCAGGCCTTGTCTAATCAAGAAAGATTGTGGCAGGCTCTGAATGGAAGTAGTGCCGAATACTTCAAAAATTCACTCTTAACCAGTATGCAACAAAGTACTGTCGGCAATCGTAAATTATATAATTATCAATTAACTACGAGAGCAACAGGACCGTTATATTTTTATGTAACGCCCTTTAATTATGATAAGTCGAAGATCTATGTTAATGGCAAACGCATTAAGACATCACCAATTAATGTTTATAGTGCAGCAACGTTATATTTGGGTGATTTTAAACGAAATAAAAAATTAGAAGTGAAAATTCTAACGAATAGATCTTTAGGTTTAAATCCTCGATACTTTCAATCACTGGATCAAACTAAATTTGATTTATCAGTAGATAATCTAAAAAAAACGATCTCTACATGTCAAATCAGATTTGAATCATGATACGGTTCGCGGTTCAATTAATGTGGATCAAGATTCACCGTTATTATTGAGTATTCCATATGATAATGGATGGAGTGCGTATGTTGATGGAAAAAAAGCTAAAATTAATAAGGTGGTTTCAAATTTGATGGCGATTGACCTCAAAAAGGGACACCATAACGTAATTTTAAATTATCAAGTACCTGGTCTAAAGCTAGGCTGGCTTGTTTCTGCCATTGCCGTTATACTGTTTATAAGTTTTCTTTTGGTAGTTAAATCAAAGGATAAATTACGAAATAAGTTATAACTAATTTTAGTAAAAATTATCGAAATATTTGCAAATTTCTGTAGATGTTATAAGATTCTGATATGAAACGTTTACATTAAAGGCGGGGTGAAATTTAATGTCCAATGAATATATTATGGCGATAGATGAAGGTACAACTAGTACTCGTGCTATTATTTTTGACCAAAAGGGAAATAAGATAGCTGATGCTCAACGTGAGTTCACACAGTACTTTCCTGAACCTGGTTGGGTAGAACATGATGCTAATGAGATTTGGAATGCTGTGCAGTCAACTATAGCCAATGTTTTTATTGAATCAGGTATTAAACCAGATCAAATTAAGGGTATTGGTATTACGAACCAACGTGAAACTACGGTGGTTTGGGATAAGACAACGGGTCTTCCTATTTACAATGCGATTGTTTGGCAAAGTCGTCAGACTACTGATATAGCTGAGAAGTTAGCTGGTCGTGGTTATGGTGAGATGATTCATGAAAAAACTGGTTTGCTGATTGATCCATACTTCTCTGCTACAAAAATTCGTTGGATTCTAGATCATGTTGATGGTGCCCAAAAACGTGCTGAAAATGGCGAACTTCTCTTTGGAACAATTGATAGCTGGTTACTTTGGAAGCTGTCTGGTGGAGCTGCTCATATAACTGATTATTCCAATGCCAGTCGTACAATGCTTTTCAATATTCACAGTTTGGAATGGGATAAAGATATTTTAAGAATTCTAAATATTCCACAAGCAATGCTACCAGAGGTACGACCTAATTCTGAAGTTTACGCTAAGACAAAAGATTATCATTTCTATGGTTCAGAAGTTCCTATTGCTGGTATGATTGGTGATCAACAGGCTGCCTTGTTTGGCCAAATGGCCTTTGAACCGGGGATGGTTAAAAATACTTATGGAACTGGTGCTTTTATTGTTATGAATACCGGTGAAAAGCCCCAATTATCTGATAATAATTTATTAACAACTATTGGTTATGGTATTAACAATAAGGTTTATTATGCACTTGAAGGCAGTATCTTCGTAGCTGGATCAGCTATTCAATGGTTACGGGATGCAATGAATTTAGTTGATTCTGCACCTCAATCTGAAGAAGCTGCTCTGGCTTCAATGGATCAAGATGAAGTATACGTAGTACCAGCTTTCACAGGCTTAGGTGCTCCATACTGGGATGCTGATGCCCGTGGTGCTGTCTTTGGTTTAACACGTGGAACAACTAAGAATGACTTCATTAAGGCCACTTTGCAATCATTGGCTTATCAATCACGTGATGTTTTGGACACGATGAAGAAAGATACTGGCATCGAAATTCCAACGTTGAAAGTAGATGGTGGTGCAGCAAATAATCGTTATTTGATGCAATTCCAAGCTGATATTTTGCAGACACCGGTTCAAAGAGCTAAGGATTTGGAAACTACTGCTTTGGGAGCTGCCTTTTTAGCTGGACTAGCAGTAGGCTATTGGGATAATCTAGACGATATTAAGAAACAATATGCTACTGGTGCTACGTTTGAACCTAAGATGGATCAAGAACGTGCCGATTACTTATATGAAGGTTGGCGTGAAGCAGTCAGTGCAACTAGAAAATTTAAGCATAAGACAACTAAATAAAAGGCGAAGTATCGCCTTTTTTGCTGTTTAGGAGTTAGAGATGGATAAAGATTACATTTTAGCAATTGATGAGGGAACAACAACAGCTCGAGCAATTATTTTTGACCATAACGGTCAACAAGTAGCGATGGCGAGACATCCAATTAGACAAATTTTGCCTGATCCAGGTTGGGTCGAACACGAGCCAAATGAAATATGGAATGCTGTACAAACAACTATTGCAACTGCTTTGATTGATTCAGGAATTAAACCCAAGCAAATTAAAGCGATTGGAATTGCTAGTCAAAGAGAAACAACAGTTGTTTGGGATAAAAAAACGGGACTTCCTATATATAACGCTATTGTTTGGCAGAGTCGTCAGACTTCTAAATTAGCCAATGATTTTATCAAAGCGGGTTATAAAGACGAAATCCATCAAAAAACTGGATTGATCATCAGTCCTTATTTTTCAGCGACAAAAATTCGTTGGATCTTGGACCATGTCGATGGTGCCCAAGAGCGCGCTGAAAAAGGTGAACTTTTGTTTGGAACTATTAATACTTGGTTATTATGGAAATTAACCGACGGCGAAAGTTTTATGACTGATTGCGCTAATGCTAGCCGAACAATGCTTTATAATATCAACACACTTCAGTGGGATGATGATTTGTTAAAAATCTTTAATATTCCTAAAGTGATGCTGCCTGAGGTTAAATCTAATTCAGAGGTTTTCGGAATAACGAAGAACTATCAATTCTATGGTTCAGAGATTCCTATTTCTGGAATGACGGGTTCACAACAGGCCTCGTTATTCGGTCAAATGGCTTTTGAACCAGGGATGGTAAAAAATACTTACGGTACGGGTGCCTTTGCGGTCATGAATACCGGTAATAAACCCGCTATGTCAGATAATAATTTATTGACGACAATTGCTTATGGAATAAATGGTGAAATCAATTATGCGTTGGAAGGTAGTGTGTTCGTTGCTGGAGCAGCCTTACAGTGGTTACGAGACGATATGAAGTTGATTAACTCTACACCTGCAACTTCCGATGCAGCTAAGAGTTCGACTGATAACAACGAAGTCTATGTGGTACCCGCCTTTGCTGGATTAGGTGCACCATACTGGGATAATGAAGCTCATGGAACTATCTTCGGTTTGACTAGGGGAACGACCGATAAAGATGTTATTAAAGCTACTTTGCAAGCCATTGCTTATCAAACAAAGGATATTATTGAAACAATGAGTTCTGATTCTAAGATTCCAATTGAAGTCTTAAAAGTTGATGGGGCCGCCTCTGCTAATGACTATCTCATGCAATTTCAAGCAGATATTCTGGGAATATCACTTCAAAGATCATCTGAATTGGAAACCACTTCTTTAGGTGTTGCCTTTATGGCAGGCTTGGGAGTAGGCTATTGGAAAGATTTGGATGACATCAAAAAAAATTATCAAACCGGTAAAACTTATCAACCTAAAATGTCAGAATCCGTACGTACAAATCTATATGATGGATGGAAAGATGCTGTTGAAGCAACGATGGCTTTTAAACATAATATCTAATTTAAATAAGAGCCTATCTTAAAAGACTCTTATTTTTTATTGTTGATATAAAAGGATTCTTATGAATTTTATTAAAAAAACTTTGACATGAAGTTTTTGAAAGTTTAATATTAATACATCATTGTGTAATGTGAGGAGAATTTTTTAATGGATGAGAAGAAGGACCGAGGATTTTTCGGTCAACCGACAGGTTTACGCACCTTGTTCTTAACTGAATTTTGGGAGAGATTCAGTTATTACGGTATGCGTGCCATTTTGCTTTTCTATATGTACTACGCTGTAACTAAGGGCGGTCTAGGAATGGACCGTACTACAGCCGCATCTGTTATGTCTATCTATGGTTCATTAGTTTATATGTCCAGTGTCTTAGGTGGATTTATCAGTGATAGACTTTTAGGAGCCAGAAGAACAGTCTTCTGGGGTGGTGTTGCCATTATGCTTGGTCATATTGTGCTATCACTTCCTATTGGTGAAACGGGATTGTTTACATCAATTGCTCTTATCGTTATTGGTACCGGACTTTTGAAGCCAAACGTATCCGAAATGGTTGGTGGATTATATAGTGAAGGGGATCCAAGACGTGATTCAGGATTCAGTATTTATGTCATGGGTATTAACTTAGGCTCATTATTTGCTCCACCAGCTGTAAATGCTATGAGTAATCAATTTAATTTCCATGCTGGTTTTTCACTAGCTGCTATTGGTATGTTTATTGGTTTGATTGTTTACTGGTGGGATGGTCGTAAGTATCTTCCTGAAGAAAGTTTACATGCTCCAGATCCAATCACTGACAAAGAACGTACTAAGTTCTTCCAACGTGTTGCTCTTGTAGTATTAGTATTGGCTATTATTGTAATTGTAATGATTTTTGCTCATGCCTTTACAATCGATAACATCATCACAATTATCAGTATTCTAGGTATTGCTTTACCAATTGGATACTTCATTATGATGCTTTCAAGTAAGAAAGTTACTAAGGTCGAAAGATCACGTGTACTTGCTTATATTCCTTTGTTCTTAGCTGCAGTTATCTTCTGGGCAATTGAAGAACAAGGTTCAGTTGTTTTAGCTTTATTTGCTGCTGAACAAACAAATCTTAACTTTGCAGGATTTAAGTTATCAGCCCCATTGTTCCAAATGCTTAACCCATTCTTTATTATTATCTATACACCATTCTTTGCTTGGTTATGGATCAAATTGGGCAGACGTCAACCATCATCACCATCTAAATTCTGGATGGGATTAGTTGCAACGGCTATTTCATACTTTGTCTTGATCATTCCTTTGATGGGAATTGCACCAGGGGCAAAAGTTAGTCCACTTTGGTTAGTATTAAGTTGGGGTATTATTGAAATTGGGGAAATGTTGATTTCTCCAGTTGGTTTGTCAGCTACAACTAAACTTGCTCCTAAGGCCTTCAGAGGTCAAATGATGAGTATGTGGTTCTTAGCTGATTCTGCCGGACAAGCTGCTAATGCTCAAATCGTTAAGTTATACAATCCAGGAGACCCACATAATGAAATTATGTTCTTCGGTGTAACTGGTATCGTGACACTAGTTGTAGCAGTTATCTTGATTTTATTTGTACCAAAGATCAAGAAACTTATGCAAGGTGTTAACTAAATTAAAATTAATATAAAGTCTTGACTGATTTTAAATCGGTTGAGGCTTTTTTGTTTGGTACCATTGACTACAAAATGTTGTGTTTCAGTCAAATTGGTCTTGTTGTGGAGGATGATATAGTAGGTTACAACAAAAAAACTTCATTTTTTAGATTAAATAACAATTATTTTAAAAAATCCCTTGAAATGAAGTTGTTTTTTCGTTAATATTATTAAGTCGAATGAAGACAGAGCAACTCATGGAGGGGTAGCGAAGTCTGGCTAAACGCGGCGGACTGTAAATCCGCTCCTTCGGGTTCGGTGGTTCGAATCCACTCCCCTCCATTCATTGGGTTATAGCCAAGCGGTAAGGCAATGGACTTTGACTCCATCATGCGCTGGTTCGAATCCAGCTAACCCAATTAATGAAAAAAGGCAAAATTCTGAATATGAATTTTGCCTTTTTATTTTTCTAATTTTCGACCAGTTATTAATTTTTAACCGAAATACTGTATAATTGATGGAAGTAATGCGCATAAAGGAGTGCCAAAAATGAAGGTACCAGTATATATACAAATTCACAATCAGATAAGAAAAGAAATTGAATCTGGCAAATGGAGCGTTGGGGAACGTATTCCATCTGAAAGACAGCTTTCACAAGATTTTGACGTTAGTAGAATGACATTACGACAAGCTATTCAAACGCTTGTAGATGAAGGGATTTTGCAAAGACAAGTAGGTTCAGGAACCTATGTTGCTAGTAGTAAGGTCCAAGAAAAGATGTCAGGAACAACCAGTTTTACTGAGATAACTGAGAGTCAGGGTAAGAAACCTTCAAGTAAGACTGTTTCTTACCATGTTGCTGATCCTTCAATCAGTGAAATGGAGAAATTGAAATTAAAAGATGGCAATCAGGTTTTACGAATGGAAAGAATTCGTTATGCTGATAACCAACCAATTTGTTTCGAAGTTGCTACAATTCCGGTTGATATTGTAAAATCACTTGATAAGGAAGACATAACGTCTTCTCTATACAAGGCTTTGGAAACCAAAGCAGGTCTTAAATTGGGCAACGCTACGCAAACTGTATCAGCAATCCTTGCATCTGAGAAGATAGCTAACTTTTTGAATGTTAAGCGTGGTTCTGCTATCTTACGAGTAAGACAAGTTACTACTTTGGATGATGAACGTCCATTTGAATATGTTCGTTCACAATATGCCGGAGATAGATTCGAATTTTATTTAGAGCGATAATCATTATCTTTCGCAAAAAATTTAGGGTACTATATTGTTTGATATGTTTTTAAATCTTTAACTGGGAGTCACCACATATGCAAAGTTTTATTAAAAAGTACAGTATCTTCTTGATGCTATACATTGTTTTTCAACCAGTACTAGATGCTGTTACTGGATTGATGACTCAAGCACATATGAATGTTTCGTTTGGGGTATTGATTCGTATGGCCGTTATGGCTGTTACGGTTTTCTATTTGCTGATATTTCTGATTCTAAATCGGGACAATAGGCATGGGTTCATGATGATCGGTTATTTTGTCCTATTGGCCGTTGTTTCAGCTATCAGTTTGTTTATAAATTACAAAACCAAAGTATTATTTGTCACGACTTTGGAAGTTACGACTCTAGCAAAGAGTTTGTATTATCCAATCATGTTGTTGGCTTACTTGTACGCTTTTGAAGAGTTAGCAGAGGATCGAATCATTAATCGTTTCTTTCCTAAGGTCATTTTCCTTGCTGTAAATATCATCAGTATTATTATGATCGTTGCTCACTTCACTAATTCAAGTTTCAGCTCTTACTCATACTATAAGTTAGGCGAGAGTGGCTGGTTCTTCGCTGCCAATGAATTGAGTGCAATTGTTTCAATTACATTCCCAATTATGATTTGGTATGCTTTGAAAAAAATTAATACTTGGTCACGTATTTATTATTGGATAACGATTATAGTTGCCATTTACGCAGATTTATTGATTGGAACAAAGGGTTCACTCTTAGCACTCCTATTCAGTATTTGTATGGGTATTTTAGCAACAATCGTACAATTCTTTATGTATAAAGATAGTCGTAAGTATTTCGTCGGAATTTTTGCAATGCTAGCCATCACTTTAGGTGGAATTGTTGTTGCTTATCCAGCTATGGCGGTTTCTAAGACTTCTGAATTACATACTGAAATGATCAAAGATAAGAAAGAAAAAGCTAAAACTAAAAAAGGTATCACTAAAGATCAAAAGAAATATGTTCAAACTAATAAGACAGTTTCTTATCTCTTTAGTGGTCGTACCGTTTATTTTGAAAATGCGGCACATAACTTTAGTAAAGCAACGCCAGCACAAAAGATTTTCGGAATGGGTTATGCAACTAGTTTCAAACATGAAAGAGATGCCAAGTTGGTCGAGATGGACTACGTTGATATCTTCTTCCAGTTTGGATTGATTGGTACAATAGTTTATATGGTGCCATTACTATATTGCTTGATTTATTTAATAGGAACATTCCTCAGAAAATTCAAGTATATGTGGTCTTATAAATGGGCCATGTTGGTAGCATCTGTAGCATTAGGATTCGGAATGGCTTTAATGACAGGACATGTTATTGAAGCACCATCAGTAAGTATTTACTTTGTTTCCGTTCTAGCTTATGCAATGCTTAATGCCAAGATTTTCTTAAGAACTAATGAAGATCCATATACAATCGATGTTGAATCGTAAATAAAAACAGGCTGTCAATTGACAACCTGTTTTTATTTACGATTTTTTTCTTGTTTAATTAATTTCATATATTTAGGAATAGCCAACATTCTTCCAAATCTTGTTGGTTCGGTGATCAAACGGTAGAACCATTCCAGACTGAGTTTTTGGAATACTTTAGGGGCACGTTTCTTAGTACCAGAGAAAACATCGAAACTGCCGCCGACACCGATCCAGATAGCATCTGCTTTTTGACGATACTTTTCGATGAAGTATTCTTGCTTAGGATATCCTAAGGCTACCAGAATAACATTAGGCTTCTTTTCAGCAATTTCGTCAACGATTGGAGCATCATCTTTGAAATAACCATCATGATAACCAACTAGATCAACTTGAGGATAATCTTTTTTGATTTTATCAGCAGTGGCCCTGATTACTTCTGGTTTAGCGCCTAACAAGTAAACTTTTAATTGTTTGCGGTCCGCTGTTTCAATTAAATATTTTAATGTGTCAAAACCAGTGATACGTTCATGTAGAGGAGTGCCTAGGCTTTTAGCTCCCTTGATAATGCCGATTCCATCAGGAATTACATAGTCAGCGTTATTAATGATTTTTAAAAATTTGCTGTCTTTTCTAGCTGAAAGGACAATTTCAGGATTAGCTGTTACGATAAACTTGTTTGCTTTAGTATCCAAATCGTAGTCTAAATATTTGTGAAATTGTTTTTCGGTAAAATTATCAAATTCTGTACCTAAAATATCTACTCTATTTTTGTGCATAGCATTCTCCTTTAATGTATTATTATACACGAGAAAGATTAATTTGAGAGGTGTCAAAATGCGTATTCTACATATCAATGCCGGCAACGAAGACGGCGGAGCTCGTACATACATCGTTAGTTTAATGAAAGGTCAAAAAATAATAGGTGAGGAAAGTGCCTTATTGACTTTTCAAGAAGGTCCTGTTTCCAAGATGGCTCGTGAAAATGATTTGAATGTTGCGGTTATGCCTCAGAAACAACGTTTTGACCTTTCCATTTTGAAGCCACTAGTAAAATATATCAATAATAATGGTTTTGATATTGTGCATACGCATGGACCACGTGCTAACTATATTTTTTCTTTGATTCGTAATAAAGTTCATGCTAAATGGGTGATTACAGTCCATTCTGATCCTCGTATCGACTTTTCCGGTATAAGGGGTCAAGTTATGCTTAGATTAAACTTACATGCTTTAAAACACGCAGATTTGCTATTTTACGTAAATCCTGATTTGGAAGAATACTTTGAATCTTTGAAAATAGATTCTAAAAAAACTTTTGAAGTATTCAATGCGGTTGATTTTTCTAATGCTAATCCAAAATTCAATCGTCATTCACCATTTAATATTTTAGAAGTTGCACGATTAGTTGAGGTTAAGAATCATCGATTTTTATTGAATGCCTTGAGTAAAGTTAAATTCAATTATCGTTTGACTTTAGTAGGTGATGGTCCGTTGATGGAAGAGTTAAGAAAGTTAACTGTTGATTTGGGAATCGCTGATAAAGTTGATTTTGTTGGTTTTAAAGAAAATACGGGCGATTTTTATCAAGATTGTGACGTATCGATTTTAACTTCAAAATCTGAAAGTATGCCTGCTGTTTACCTAGAATCAGCTGCCAATGGCAAACCGGTTATTGCAACAGATGTCGGTGCTACGAATAAAGTCATTAATAATGAGAATGGCTGGTTAGTTGAATCAGGTAATGAAGAACAATTAATTGAGGCTTTAAACGATGCCCACTCTTATTGGAAAGATGGCAACTTGAGTCAAAAGGGCATGGCTTTGTATCAAGAAGTAAGAGATAACTATTCAATTGAAAAATTGGCTGAGAAAGTAAATGATGGGTATGAAGCGACTTTGAAGGCCAATTAGAGTAAAATAAGACCGTGATATCAAATAAATAAGGGAGTAATCATGACTCAATTTCAAGATGAAGATTTAACATTGCATACTGATTATTATGAATTAAATATGATGTATACATACTGGAAGAAAGGTTTGCACAATCGTCGTGCAGTTTTTGAAGTTTACTTCAGAAGTTTACCCTTCGACAATGGCTTTGCAGTATTTGCAGGTTTGGAACATGTCGTAGATTACTTGAAGAATCTTAGCTTTTCTGATTCAGATATTGAATACTTACGTGAATATGGGGAATATGACGAAGAATTTTTACGCTGGTTAAAGGATATGCAATTCAGTTGCACCGTTCGATCAGCTCTGGAAGGAGATTTGGTTTTCAATGAAGAACCAATCCTTCAAGTAGAAGGTCCATTGGCACAATGTCAATTGATTGAAACTGCCATCTTAAATATGGTCAATTTCCAAACTTTAATTGCTACTAAGGCAGCTCGTATTAAGACTGTTTGTGGTGATGATCCAGTTATGGAATTTGGCTCACGTCGTGCACAAGAAGTTGACGCAGCTATTTGGGGAACACGTGCAGCTTATATTGCTGGTTTTGATGCTACAAGTAATGTTCTAGCTGGTAAATTGTTTGGTATTCCTATTTCAGGAACTCATGCCCATGCATTGGTTCAAACATATCGTAATGAATACGAAGCCTTCAAAGCATATGCTACAACACATAAAGATTGTGTTTTCTTAGTTGATACTTATGACACTTTGAAGAGTGGTGTACCAAGTGCTATCAAAGTAGCTAAAGAAATGGGCGACAAGATCAACTTTGCAGGTGTCAGAATTGATTCCGGTGATATGGCGTATATTTCTAAGCGTGTTAGAAAACAACTTGATGAAGCAGGTTTTCCCAATGCAAAGATTTATGCATCAAATGACTTGGACGAGAAGACCGTACTTAACTTGAAGATGCAAGATGCTAAAATCGATGTCTGGGGTATTGGTACAAAAGTTATTACAGCCTTTGATCAACCTGCCTTGGGTGCTGTTTATAAGTTAGTAAGTATCGAGGATAATCGTGGCAACATGATGGATACTTTGAAACTCTCAAGTAACGCAGCTAAGATTTCAACACCAGGTAAGAAACAAGTATGGCGTATTACTAACAACCGTAAGAATGATAAATCTGAAGGTGACTACGTAACATTCTGGAACGAAGATCCTAGAGAACATAGTTCACTTTACATGTTCCATCCACAATATACTTACATCAATAAGACTGTTGAAGATTTCCAAGCTAAACCATTGTTACATGATATTTTTGTCGATGGTAAATTGGTTTATGATCTACCAAATGTTAAAGATATTAAAAAGTATTGCATGTCTAACTTAGATTCACTTTGGGATGAGTACAAACGTATCTTGAATCCACAAGTCTATCCAGTTGATTTATCTTCAAAACTATACAGTCATAAGATGAAGTACATCGAAAAGATCCGTAATGACGTAAACAATATTAGATTAGGTGACTAAAAAATGAGACCATTGCAAAAAGAAATTATTGAATTTGAACATACAAAACCTGAAATTGATCCTGAAACAGAAATAAGACGTTCGGTTGATTTCTTGAAAAATTATGTAAAAGAACGTAGTTTTTTGAAAACGCTAGTTCTTGGTATTTCTGGAGGACAAGATTCAACTTTAGCTGGTAAATTATCAGAAATAGCTATGACTGAACTTCGTGAGGAGACAGGCGATGATAGTTATCAATTTATCGCTGTGCGCCTACCTTATGGGGAACAAGCTGATGAATCAGATGCTATGCAAGCTATTGAATGGATGAAAGCAGACAAAGTCGTTCGAGTTAATATCAAGGATAGTGTTGACGCAATGGTTAAAGCAGTTGAGGCCAATGATTTAAATATTTCTGACTTTAACAAGGGTAATATCAAAGCTAGAACTAGAATGATTGCTCAGTATGCTATTGCCGGTGACAATAAAGGTGTTGTGGTTGGAACAGACCATGCTGCTGAAAATATTACTGGTTTCTATACTAAGTATGGTGATGGAGCTGCCGATATTACACCATTGTTCCGTCTGAATAAGCGTCAAGGTAAGTCATTACTAGAAAAGCTTGATGCACCAAAGAATCTTTATGAAAAAGTACCAACGGCTGATCTTGAGGAAGATCGTCCTAGTTTACCAGATGAGAAGGCTTTAGGAGTATCTTATAAAGATATTGACGATTACCTTGAGGGTAAGGAAATCAATCCTAAGAATGCTGAAATTATTGAAAATTGGTACAAAAAGACAGCACATAAGCGTCGTTTACCATATACAGTTTTTGATTAATCTGTTGATAATAAATATGAATTAAATTGAGGGCATTCAATTCTTTGAATGCCTTTTCTTGTAACCTGTTCTATGTGTTAGAATTAAGTTGTATTATTGTATATTTTACGAAGAGGTGTTTAACAGTGAACAATAATTTAGTTTCCCTTATGAAACCATCTGTTGTTGCAATCAAGCAGCAAGAGATTTTTAAATTCAATGCGCGCGCCAAAAGTATTCCGGGTGCGGTTAATATGACTGTTGGAGAACCTAATTTCCATACTCCGGAGCATATTAAACAAGCTGCCATCAAAGCTATTAATGATGACCAAACTCACTACACAGTTCCTGAAGGTAATCATGAGCTTTTGAATGCTGTAGCTAAATACTTGCATGATAAATATGGTTTAAATTATGATCCTAAAACCCAAATCGTGGCTACAACAGGTGTAACTGAAGGTGTCTTTTCAGCCTTTAATGCTATTTTGCAGCCAGGGGATGAAGTTTTGATCCCATCACCGGCCTTTACTATTTATGGCCCTGACGCTAATTTCAATGGGGCTTCGCCAGTTTATATCGATACTTCAGAGACTGATTTTAAAGTAACTCCTGAAGTATTGAGTGAAGTCTTAAGAACTAATCCACGTATTAAAATTTTCTTATTTAATTATCCAAGCAATCCTACAGGTGTTAGTTATACCGAAGATGAATTGATTGCCTTGGCTGAAGTTATTAAAAAACATAATATTTTCGTAATAAGTGACGAAATTTATAGTGAATTGACTTATAATTTTAAGCATATTTCATTTGGCAATATTCTTCCTGAACAGACAATTTTGTTAAATGGTTTGTCTAAATCTCATGCCATGACTGGTTGGCGTTTTGGTGTAGTTTGTGGTCCAGCTGAAGTTGTTGCTCAAATTAATAAGATTCATGAATTGGCAACTACTTCAATTACTTCAATTACTCAATTTGCAGCCTTAGAAGCATATAAGAATGGTTATGATGATCCAATTCCAATGCGTAATGAGTATCAAGCAAGACGTGATAGGCTGTTAGCTGGCTTAAATAAGCTGGGCTTTGAATGTCCTACACCAAATGGTGCCTTTTATTTGTTTACCAAGATACCTGAACAATATGTTCAAGATGATGTGAAGTTTGCAAATGACTTACTTGATAAAGAACATTTGGCTATTTTGCCAGGTAGCTTCTTCGGAATTGGAGGAGAAGGTCATTTGAGATTCAGTTATGCTGCAAGTATGGAAGATATTGACCAATGTTTATCCAAGTTAGAAGATTTTCTAACCTTAGAAAAAAACGATAGTTTAGAGGAAAAGTATGTTAAGCAAATTTCAGAGAATTATTAGCAAATTAGTGCTTATTTGCGTGGGGATCTTTACTACTGTAGTTTTTGTACAGATGGGTGAATTTTTTACATTAAATTATTTAAAACCAGAACCAGTACTAGCAATACTGGTTTTTCTTTGTGCAATTATTTTCGTTGTTGGAGTAGGTTATCTGCTTTATCGAGTTCGTGACGATGACAAAAATTTGAATAGATTGATTCTATTCAGCATGTTAGCGATTTTTGTTGTGGTAGCGATAATTTGGCTAAAAGTAGTTCCTAAGACACAGATAAGTGATTTTGGTGAGTTTTGGAATACAGCTCCTAAAGCTTTAAATGGTGGCAAAATATTTAGTTATGATAACGATTATTTTGCTAAGTGGGCCTATCAAACAGGCTTTTTAGTCTACGTTATGACGGTTGTAAAAATCTTTGGAGAACACGTTATTGCCATTCAATTATTGAACGTGGTCTATCAAGTATTGATTTTGTATTTAGCTTATTTAATTTCAATGCAAATCTTTAATAAAGTTAAAGTGGCACGGTTAACGGTCTTTCTATTAATGATTGACTTAGATTGGTTTGCTTTAAATAGTCAATCTGATAATCAATATATCGGAATGCTCTTGTTCATGTTGACATTCTACTTGATTATGCAGAACAAATATTGGACCTATGCTTTAGCCGGGCTAACTTTGGCAATTGGTAGTATTGTTCGTCCGATTGGACCAGTAATTATTGCCGGTATTTTAGTTTATGGCTTGTTATACATGTTTATTGCTAATAATAAACTTTCCTGGTCTGGACTTGGAAAAATAGTGATGACTTTGGTTATTTATCAGGTTATCTTCTCTGGGGCCAGTTTGGCAATTAAGAGTTCCGGTTTGAATTCTTATGGATTAACTAATCGTGATTCAGAATGGAAATTTGTAGTTGGATTGGATGCTTATTCAGGTGGTTCATACGATCAAAAGATGGTAGATCGTTTTGACTTGCAGGAGAGTCGTGCCAAGATGAGTGCCAAAGAACATAAGATCATCCATGAGAACATCAATAATCTTAATGCTTCTAATGGCTGGTTACGTTTGTTCTGGGCTAAGAACCGTACACTTTGGGCTGGGCGCTCAATGGCAATTGATTTCACAGAATTTGGTAAGATTCATTCATTAAGAATGGATAATTTAGTAAAATTATTAGGATACATGGGTAGTGTCATATTGATAATCTTTTCTTGGATTGGTTCATTGAGTCTATTTAAACAAAAGACTGATAACAAGATTTTCTTGATTTTATTACCATTGATGGCCTATGCCGTTGTACAATTATTAATTGAAGTTCAAGGTAGATATCGACTTGAGTTCTTGCCAGTAATAGCTATTCTGGCCGGAGTCGGTTTGTATAGCTGCTTTGACTGGATCAAATCGAGACGGGAGAAGAATTAGATGTCTGATGTATTTAAATTAAGTATCGTCGTTCCATGTTATAACGAAGAAGAAGTTTTGCATGAAACTACTAAGGAATTAACCGCTATTCTTCAAGGCTTAGTGACCGGTGATAAGATTTCTAAGGATAGTAAAATTGTTTTTGTAGACGATGGTAGTAAAGATAAAACTTGGTCGTTGATTTCTGAGTTTTCTAAAGAGTATCCTTCCGTTTCTGGTGTTAAATTAAGTCGCAATTTTGGACATCAAGGTGCGTTATTGGCTGGTGTAACGACAGCTTCAAAAGATTCTGATGCCGTTATAACGATAGATGCCGATTTGCAGGATGATGTTAATGCTATTCCTAAGATGGTTGATGAGTACTTGAATGGTGCTGAAGTTGTTTATGGAGTAAGAAATAATCGTGATACCGATACTGCTTTCAAACGTGGAACGGCTGAAATGTTCTATCGTTTCATGGGCTTCTTAGGGGTTAAATTGGTACCTGATTCAGCCGATTATCGCCTGATGAGCCAACGCGCTTGCCAAGTTTTATTGAGTTATCGAGAACGCAATTTGTTTTTACGTGGAATTGTTCCACTAGTTGGATTCAAATCAGCTAAAGTTTATTATGCTCGTAAGGAACGTTTTGCTGGTGAATCTAAATATCCACTAAAGAAAATGATCAAGTTTGCTATGGATGGAATCACTTCATTTTCAATCGTTCCAATTAAGATGATCATGGGGTTAGGCTTCTTCATCGTATTGATCAGTATCGTATTGTTGATTTATAGCTTGGTTCAAAAAATCAATGGTAACGTGGTCAATGGTTGGTCGTCACTAATGATATCCATTTGGGCACTTGGTGGTGTACAATTGATTAGTATTAGTGTGATCGGTGAATATGTCGGTAAAATCTTCAGCGAAGTTAAACAACGTCCGAGATTTACCATTGAAAGAGATATTTATACTGAAAAAACACAAGAAGAAAATAAGAGGTAACGTTTATGAATGCCGCACAAAAAAGAGCCATGCAATATGGTAATTTGATTAATAATACTGTTAATACAATTCAAGAAGAACAAGATAAGTTGAATCCAGAATTTGAAAAGATTCGTGGTGCGTTGGATCGTAGTAAAGTCGATCAACTGGATGATGTTGAATATACTAAGATTCAAAAGAATTTTGCTGATGGAACAAAAAAATATCAAGAAACTTTAGCCAAGTTGGAAAAAGGTAAGGCTCCTGCAAGATTAATGGGAACTCATATTACTTTGGTTTCAGCTTTTAGAAAGTATGTTGAAGCCTGTGCCGATATGACTGAAAGTATCGGTGATGATAAGAATATCGATCGTCATAAGTTCGATGAATCAGAAAAAGGCCAAGATGAAGCTATGGATAAATTCTCAAAATTAATTCAAAAGTTAACTAATTTGGCTTAATATGAATAATTCAGATTTAAATGAATTAGTAAAAAAGGTTTCCCAAGAATATTTTGGGAAACCTTTTGTTCATCAAGCATATTTTAATAGTCGTCTCAAAACAACAGGCGGTCGTTTTCACTTGAAAGATCGAAACATCGATATTAACCCCAAAATTTATCAGCAATTTGGTTATGATACTTTAGTTGGAGTCATTAAACATGAATTGTGTCATTATCATCTTTATAATGACGGATTACCAGCTCAGCATCGGGATCATAGTTTCAAAGTTTTATTGAAGCAAGTTGGAGGATTGAGATATTCACCAATTCAAAGCCAAGCCAAAAAGAAGAGTTATCATCTTTATCAATGCGTTAAATGTCAGACACAATATATCCGTGTCAGAAGAATCGATACTAAGAGGTTTGTTTGTGGTAAATGCCATGGGAAGCTTGAGTATTTAAGGGATATTAAATAATAATCTTGATAATTTTTTTGATTATATGTATAATATTCTCTGTTGCATGCGGGTATGGCGGAATTGGCAGACGCGCAAGACTAAGGATCTTGTGGAGAATTATCTCCGTGGAAGTTCGAATCTTCTTACCCGCACTACTAAAGTAGTTGGACGATTGTCTGGCTGCTTTTTTTGTTTCTTCGGTGCAAAAAGTGTGCAAAAAAATATCTGACCGGTTAATTAAAACGGTCAGATATTTTTTATTTGTTTTGAAAATCATCTAAAATTTGACGAACCTCATCAGTTGATTTGGCATTCATCATTTCATTACGTAAATCAGTAGCACCTAATTCCGGACGAGCATAAATTTTAAAGAAACGCTTCAATGATGGAAAACGGGGTACATCGTAATGTTGAGAAAAATCATCGAAGAGATCCAATTGCAAACGAAGAAGATTCAATAATTCGTTTAAAGGATGTTCTTGTGGAACCTTTTCAAAGGCAAATGGATTAGCAAAAACACCGCGACCAATCATGATTCCATCAAGGCCAGGATGTTTTTTAGCTAAATCGACACCTGCTTGAAAATCTGGAATGTCACCATTGATTTGTAATAGAGTGTCGGGTGAAATTTCATCACGCATTTTTATCAAATCATCAATAACCTCAAAATGAGCTGGAACTTTACTCATTTCCATCTTTGTTCTCAAATGAACGGTTAAAAGTTCAACATGTTGATTAAGTAGATGAGGAATCCATTCCTTATATTCTGTTAGTTTACTATATCCTAAGCGGGTTTTAATGCTGACAGCCAATCCGGAGTTTTTGGCTGCTGTGACGATACCATCGATTTTTTCAGGGTTACGAATCAAGAAAGTGCCTCCATGATTCTTAATGACTGTTTTATCAGGGCAACCGGTATTAATATCAATGGCTTTAAAACCTTTATCTTTTAAAGCTAGAGCGCCGTTTTCAAAATCTTCGGGAACATCACCCCAAAGTTGAACTACAGGATAAGTTTTTTCACGAGAATCAATATACAAACGACCATCAACCGGGAACTTAGTAGTGGGATCAGTAATTCCTTTAGCATAGACAAATTCACTGAAAAAAATGTCCGGCGCACTGGCATGAGCAATGACTTGTCTGAAAACAGTATTGCTAACTGCTTCCATCGGTGCCATTGAGAAGAAAGGACGTTTTTCTTTTTTAGCTTGATTAGCTATTTGTGACCAAAATGTTTTTGTCACGATTGGTTCCTCCTTATTAAAATCACAATACACTTATGATACTAGTTTCTGATTTATGACGCTAATATCTAAACTTAAGCGATTTTGGGCCTTAGACCAATTATTGTAAATAAAAAATTAATTCGACAAAATTTTACAAAAGGAATACTAAAAAGCCTGTGCCATATAGGTTTTAATCGAATTTTATATTAAAATTTGTTTAGAACTTAATATATTTATTTTTAACAAATGAATATATTTATTAATGAGGTGTTATAGTAATATTGATTAATATCAATATTAGACAGATGGGAGTGTTGTTCTTGTTTCTTGGATCTATTATTTATAATAAAAGACGAGAAATGAATTTGACGCAAATAGAGCTTGCCAACGATATTTGCACTCAAAACACTATTAGTAAAATTGAGAAACACAATATAGCACCAACGGTTAACATTTTAATTAAGATATGTCTCAAATTAAATTTGTCATTAAACGATGTGTTCAGTGATTTTGCTGATAAGAATTCAGATAAAGGTGAAAGTATCTTAGATAAAATCGAAAAGGATGCTTTAATGGGTGAATTAACGGATATCGACAATAAGTTATCTGTTTTGCAAGGAAAATTGACCAATAATGATATGAAACAATATGAGTTGATTACTGGTGTTGTAGATTATCAGAAGAATCATATTGATAATTCACTTTTCACCTTAGATAAAGTTTTGCAACTAACTAAATCCGCAGATGATGATGTTTATACATTATTAGCTTATTTGTTTAAAGGTTTAGGTTATTTGAGTCAAAATCATATCGATCGAGCACAGTATTATTTTCAAATGATCAGTGATGCTCTGAAGGAGAGTACTGATATTCAAAATGCCAATGAGTTAGAAGTACTTTTTGTCTGCAAGACACTTGCAAATTCTTATAACTCTATGAAGCTTTATAAAAAGGCATACCAATTTAGTCGTTGTGGATTGAATTACGCTCAAGAAAAGCATATTTCTTATTTTCTTGACGAATTGAATTATGGTGCGGCCTTGGCTGTAAAAGGTAAAGATGATAAATCGGAAGAGTATGAGGATTATCTCAATCTTGCATATTATTTAGCGAAAGCTAATCATAATGAGGAGTTATTAACTGTTATAAACCACTAAGAATATTCTTAATGGTTTATTTTTTTACTGGTATTTTTCTAAATAGAAGACGTACATATTTTTTGTAAAAAATGTTTAAACAAATTATACTGAGCTTGGTCTAAGGAGACTAAGGAAGTATAAATTATGAAAAGAAAAGTGATAGTGGCCGTTTTGGTAGCACTAATGAGCTTTACTTTTTCAATTTTATCTCTCCAAAGTGTCAAGGCTGAATCCGTAACTAATGGTAGTTATGTTGAAGTAGATGTAAATAAAGCTGAACTCTATAATTCATTAGGCCGAAAACTTGGTGTTTATGAGCCAAAGAACAGCGATTGGTACCTTGGTAAAACAATTGAAATTTCTGGGAAGGATTTTTATCAAGTAGCTACGGATGAGTATTTAAGTGAAAATGATAGCTATGTCTACCACAATAGACCGGAAGTGATTACCTTAACTAAGGATTCTGATGTACCGGTTTATAATAGCAAACTAGTTGAGAGTACTAGTGTTACATTAGCACCTGGAACATCTTGGTATTCAGACCGTGTTATTTATGCATCGGGCGGAATGCCGTTCGTTCGGGTGGCAACGGATGAATACGTTGGAATGTGGTACGTTGTTCAACAAAAATTTGTTCAAAGAGTCTAGTTCTAAAGAAAAAGGATGCCCATTTTTATTAATGGAACATCCTTTTTTTTATAAAAAAATCTTATATTTTAATAATGCCTTTAGATCGGCTTGGAATATCGCTTATATAAAAAAATTAATAAAAGTATATGTCATTAGGGACAAATATATGTTGAAAATTTTGCCGAATCCTTGTACTATTAAGTTGCCTATAAAATGCCAATAAAAGATATGGGTAAATGTGTGAATTTAATATAGATTTATTTTATATACAAGAATCAATCTTATGTATGCTATTTTTATGCCAAAAAATAGCGGGGAAATTATTTTATTAGATATAGAGAGGAAAAAATCATGAAGAAAACAATCGCCTTTTTAGTATGTGCATTATTAGGAAGTAGTGTCGCTGCAACAACTGCAATGACAGATGTTAACGCTGAATCAGTAACTAAGGGGAACTATGCAGAAGTTACACAAACTACTAATATGTATGATCAAAATGGTAATAAGACTGATACTTCCGTTCAAAAAGATAGTACATGGAAGGTAAACAAATTACAAAAGATCAACGGAAATGATTACTTCCAAGTTGCTCCTAATCAATTTTTGAGTACAGAGGATAGTTTTGCATACAAAAAACGCCAGATGACTATTAAGGTTCAATCATCTGACGATAAGGATGCAGTACGTGTTTATGATCATAATTTGAAACAAAGAACAGACGTATCACTTGTGTCCGGAACTAAATGGTACTCCGACTCTGCAATTTATACGTCTCAAGGAATGCCTTTTTTAAGAGTTGCTACAGATATGTACGTTGCCATGTTTGACGTTACTGAACAACAATATAAAGCTTCCATCAATTAATTTAATATTCTGTGTGTGAATTATTAATTCAAGATGTTTGTGGTATGCCGACCACTCACATCTTTTTTTATTTTATATATCAATCTCATGTACACTGCCATATGTACGTTTAATTTTTATTAGATATATGAGGTGTTTCCTTATTACAAGAGATAGTGTACTATCGATTCACTTCTGTTTGGATTCACTTTTTGTAAAAAACTTTTTCCTGAAGTGGAATAAAATTAAGAAACATAAATAAAGCGTGTTAAATTCAATTAAATAAATTATAAATGGATGTAATGGTCTAGTCCTCACTGCAATAATACTCTTAACGATGGTTAATTGGTATATTCCAGTGAGGACTTTTTATTTTTCATAGTATTACGGGTAAGTTTTGAAAACATTGGTAGAAATTAATTAATAATGCAAATTATTATGTATTTCTTATCGTCAAAAATTTTCGTGATATAAAAATAGTTATGGAGATTTGTGGCTTAGACGAAAGGTCTATTCAACATAGAAATCACAATAAAGCTTGCTGCTATTGGCATATAAACACTTTCTTATCAAATATATAGTGATTCATATCTTTGGTATATGGACTGCCTATGACTTAATATCTGTCGTGAAATATGGAAAAGAGTGATGGAGATATGTTATTAAATAAAAAATGCGTATATTTAGGAGCTTCATTATTTTCAGCGGTAACTTTAGCGTCATTGTCTAATCAGACGGTAAAGGCCGATACAACAGGCGACAATGCCTCGACCACTAGTACCACCAGCACTACGTCTAATAAGGTTACTTCAGCTACGACTGAACCAGTTAGTGCAACGACCTCGAATACAACTCAGGTTGCTGTGGCCCATTCCACAACTTCTGGAATAAAACCAGCTAGTGCTACTTTGGTTACACCGAAATCTACAACAATTTCAACAGTGTCACCTACTACGGAAACTAATGCAACTACAAGTAAGCCGGTTACTTTGACTGCCGAAGCAAGCACTACGGTATCAGGATCTGCTTTGACAAGTAATAAGGCTACTGAACCAGCTACTGTTCCCACAACAAGCAAGCCAGTTACTTCGACTTCTACTATTAATTTAAATCGTGGAGCTACAACGACAACACCAGTTTCGCCAATGCTTGCAACTAAATCAACGACTAGCTCTAGTACTATAACTCCAACTTCAGCAAGTTCTTATACCTTACCAAACAATGTGTCTGACAGCACGGAGGTTAACTTCACTGATCCATTTTTGAATTATATGGTCAAAAGTGAATTTGGATTGAAATCGACAGATCCATTAACAGTAAGTGATGTTAAAAATTTTGGTGGTAATATATTGAATTTGGTAGGTGATTTCTATTATGGAAATATGCCTAATACTGTTACAAATACCTATGTAACGAGTTTTGATGGAATGCAATATTTAAATTATTTGCCAGCAGGAACGGATGTTGCTTTATCGGTTAATGTTTCTTCAGCGCCAACTTCTAATCTCGACTTGACGCCGATGAATGGGTTGAAATTTGAATCACTTGACTTATTTGGAAATTATAGTGATCCAGCATATAAGGAAATTTCACTCAGTCAATTGTCTAAGTTAAATATTAGTGATGTAGACGAGTTGGGACTTCATGGTACTGGAAGCATTGCCATCAATGATGGAATTAATAATCAGGAGTTGAAAATGATAGCACCAACTCTTGTAGAAATTGCTAACAAGGGTGGAGCTATTTATTTGGGTAATTCTTCAATTACTGATTTTTCACCATTGAATGGAATTGATAAAACAAAGCCAGCTTATTTAAATATCATCAATAATGTTTATGATCCAAATCCGGTTTATGCAGTGGACAAGCAACCAATCAGTTTTACAGCTGAGCATGTTACGGGGCTTTATGGGACTGATTTGTCGTCAGGATACAATTATTCGAGTTCTGTCCCAGCAGAGGATTTGGATGATGGAGATTTGGAACATGTCAGTGGGGATGAGTATAAATTGGTTAATGCTGATAGTTCTGCAAAGAATTTAGTCTACGGATATTTAAATGATTATTCGAAATCCGATTCTTATATCCATACGACTTACGGTAATGTTAGTTTCATTTATGCTGGCACAATGGCCCGTCCGATTATTTGGCAAGCTCATCCCACTGTAACGCTCAATTATGAAAATGAGGACGGTTCGCCAATAGCTGTTAACGGATCTGACTTAACTAAAGTGGTTGATGGAACAACAATTGGTGATTCTTATGACCTTACTGCCGATACAAATTTGGCAGGTTACACTTTTGTGGGAGATCCTTATGCGTTGAAGGGAACCTATTCGCAAGATCCACAAGTCATTGATTTGAAATTCAGAGCTAATCCAGTGGTTACACCACTAGTAAATGGAGTTACAACTACAGCAGCTAAACCAATCTCTATTACTAGGGGTGACGTTGATTTGAATGTCTTAGCTGTTTCTAATAAGCCAGTTTATACTTATGATTCAACTGGAAAACCAACTGGTAAAGAAGTTATTTTAACAGATACTACTATTAAAGAGTCAGCTGAAATAAATGGTGACTTATATTATAAGATTGGACCAGATGAATGGGTCTTGGCTGATGAATTTAATCCTTATACGACTGATGATGGGATAGCAAAAACATTTGATGAATCATATACTCCATTAGTCGATTCTACGGGCAAAACAATTGATTTGACGTTGGGACCCAGTACTTTTTGGAAATACGATAAGGTCGTTGAAATTAAGGGTAATAAGTATTACGAAGTTGGAACCAACAATTTCTTAGCAATCGATAAGAGTTTGCCATTTATACCAGTTAGCGACTTGAATTTGACAGTTAAGGATGCTGCGGTAGTTTATGATTCTAAAGGCGAAAAGGTAGGTAAAGTTTTACCAAGTAGCAGTAATTGGAGAACTGATGGTATAGCTGTTATTGGGGGCATACCAATGTACCATGTCGGTGCTAATGAATGGGTCGACGCTCAATCTGTAAATACTTATCAACCAGTTAACTTTATATACCATAATATTTATTCAACCTATATTTATAACAGGGATGGACAGATGACTATGGAGATGCTTAGTCCTAAAACATCTTGGAAAGTAGATAGAATTGTTTATATTAATGGTTCTAGGTTTTATCGTGTTGGTGTTAATGAATACGTTATGGACTACACGACGGACACATCCAGCAGCATGGGAGTATTCATTTCTACACCTGAATCAAAAGTTCATGTAGCTAAGGAAGCACATCTCTATGATGAAAGAGGTGCGGCTTTAACCAAGACAGTATCTGCTGGTAGTATTTTGTCAACTGATGGTTATGAGAATATCGGTGGTCAAATGATGTACCGTGTAGGAAATGATGAGTTTGTTAGTTTCAAAGATTTACAATCTTATACTGTAGAAAAAAATGTGGTTTCCGTGGCAGTCAATACACCGCTCTATGATAGTAAGGGTGAACTTCTAGACGTATTCCTTCCGATGAATAGTTTATGGAGATGCGATAAAATTGTAACAATTGGTGGTCACAGGTATATTCGTGTTGCAACGGATGAATTTATTAAAGAATAATTTGGAACGAAAAAAGCCGATTGAACTCAATAGCGAGCTCGATCGGCTTTTTGTGTACGGTATGTTTAATGAAATTATTAACCATACAAAATATTTTTACTTATTATCTTTTGCTTGAATCAATTTAACTTTTTTTAGAATTTGTTTATCGAAAGCACGCATGTAATCGTCATGAGTCTTAAATTTCTTACCTTTTAATTTGCGCATGGCGTCGGTCCAATCCCAATAGTTGATTGGAATCATGTTACGATCTTTATTCTTAACGTATAACTCAGAGAAGTTATTGTCATTTTGAATTGGAGCTGTTAACCAAATGTACTTATCGCTTCTATATTGTAAGAAGTATTGGTCGTCACGAGTAATAGTATTTTGATATTGTGAATATTGAATTTGCATATCAAAGGTCTTGCCGTAATCGTGTGATAGGTAATCCATACGGACGCCTAGACAAAGTGTCAATAAAGCAAATACTGGTAGAAGAATTTTTTCGTAATTGTTAAAGAAAATATCTAAATTGATGGTGAAAATTGTAACTAAGAAGACGTAACTAGCAAACATACATCTTGAACCAAATGGTGATACGACGATGAATGGGGCAATGGCTACGTAAGTTGATAGTAGTAATGCAAAGTTAGCAATTTTTTGTTTAGTGTTATTAATTTTAAGACTGTAAAGAATCATAAAGATGGTAAATGCCAATACCAATGTACCAACGACAATCAAATGTTTTGGTGTATAAGTAATCTTTAAGTAATTGAAGAGGGTATCTTTAGAACCATTGCTTACAGAACGGTAGGCATCTGAACCTAAGAGAATTTTGATGTAAGCTCCATTGATGAACATTAGGATGGCACCAAGAATATTACCAGCTAAGATAAGATTCAAGACTTTTTTGAATTGTTCACCAAAATGTTTTCTGAAGAAGATCCAAACTAAAACAACATTAAAGCAGTTTAATAAGGTGATATGTTCAGCAAAGAATTGTGTAGCTACTGAAGCTAAGAAAATAAGAATCATACTTGTTCGATAATAATGAACATTTTTATTGTCATAATTCTTTAGAACTAAATAAAGTAGAAATAGTGGGAAAATTGCTGAAGGTAAGTAGTTAGCAAACCCAGCATGCCAACCCAAGATTTGTTTGAAAATCATAACCGGACTTAAAAGAATAAGTGCAGCCGCTAAGGCTGATGAAACTAAACCGATATTTTTTTCAGGTGTAATTTGTTCACGAATCTTTTGAATCAGATAGACAATGGTTGTGGGGAAGATCCCATAGGCCATGAAAGCAACCGGCTTGATTTTAGTCATACTGATAACTAAAAGGTCTCCCAGATAGCGACCATCATAATAGGTAAAGATTCCATGTGGGAAATAGTTACTTCCAAAGTAGGTTCCCCAGTGTAAATCGTCACCAAGAAGCGGCATCCAAAGACCAATTAGGCCGAAGATGATAAATAATATGAAATAAAAACTGAGTTTAGCTGTTCTTGTCATAATACATCCTTTGAAGTTTCTTTTACTAAGGATATATTTTATCATGATTTACACCAATATGAATCCCTACTTGCAGTAAATAACTTCATATTGATAAGATTATTAAAAATAATAAGGTGGATGGAATTATGAAAAAGATTGTTGTACTAGGTTCAATTAATGTGGATACTATTTTAAATATTCCACGATTACCTTTACCAGGTGAAACTATGGCAATGGGTGATCAATCCACTGCCGGCGGTGGAAAGGGTGCTAATCAGGCGATTGCTGCAGTTCGTGCCGGTGCAGAAACGACCTTCATAGCTAAAGTGGGAAAGGATCATTCAGCAGATTTTATGTTGGATACTTTCAAAAAAGATGGTTTAAAAACGGATCACATTACGGTTGATTCAAAAGCTGGTACAGGTAAAGCCTATATTCTATTAGATGAAAAAGGTCAAAACAGTATTTTAATTTATGGTGGTGCTAATCAAACTATTACAGTAGACGATGTGGAAAATGCTCGGGATGCAATTGAAAATGCCGATTGTTTAATTTCTCAATTTGAAACACCATTGGCTGCAACATTGGCTGCTTTCCAAATTGCCAAGAAAAATAATGTTGTAACAATATTGAATCCGGCACCAGCAAAAACCGATATTATTGTTCCAAATGAAACTGAAGCAGGCGCTATAACAGGCATAAAGACGGTCGATAGAAAATCAATTATAAATTCTGCCATTAAATTGAATAAAATGGGCATAAAGCGTGTTATAATAACTGTTGGTAGCAGGGGATCGCTTTATTACACTGATGGTAAAGAATCTTTTGTGGACGCTTACAAAGTTTCTGCGGTTGACACGACTGCAGCTGGTGATACATTCATTGGTTATTTAGCCGCTAAGTTGGATTCCGACTTAGCTAATATGGTTGAAGCAATGAGGTTTGCTAGCAAGGCCTCGTCAATGGCAGTTCAAGTAAAAGGTGCACAGAATTCAATTCCTTACGTTGATGATGTAAAAATTTAAACGTTTATAGGGGAAACTTATATATACTTGATTGTAATAAGTTGTTAATCATGTTACTATAGTAGTTGTATTTTTGAATGGTGAATGGTTCGGATGGTTTGAATGTTTCGTACTTTAGACTTTCTTCCATAATGTACCACGATATAATGCACAACTAATATATTATTTATTTTCAGGAGGATTCTCTTATGGAACACGGAACAGTTAAATGGTTTAACGCAGAAAAAGGCTATGGTTTTATTACTCGCGAAGACGGTAGTGACGTATTTGTTCACTTCTCAGCTATTCAAGGCGACGGTTACAAGACCCTTGAAGAAGGCCAAGCAGTTACTTTCGATATCGAAGATAGCGATCGCGGACCACAAGCTTCAAACGTTGTTAAGGACTAATTAAATAAAACTTTAATAAACTTTGAACTTTTAAGCTAACCCAACGGGTTAGCTTTTTTTTTACACAATTTTAAAATCTTTACTTATTATTTACAGTATTTATACATTGCTAGTCTATCATTAATATTTAAAAATTAAGGATGATAAGTAATGCAGGAGACTTGGAAGAGAAATTTTAGAATACTTTGGTTTGGTAGTTTGATAACTGGTTTAGGAAATGCAATGACCTTACCGTTTATTGTTCTGTTTATCGAAACATTGGGTGATTTCAATAGAACAGAATTAAATCTTTTAGGCGCGGCAGCCTTTTCTTTAACTTATTTGAGTAAAGCCTTGGTTTCACCACTTTGGGGAAAATTAGCAGATCTTAAAGGTAGAAAATTAATGTGTTTACGAGCGTCAGGGGTTATGACTTTTACTATTCTAATGGTTGGTCTATCTCCAAATGTTTGGTTCTTATTATTTTTTCGAGCAATGCAAGGGGCCTTTTCTGGATATATTAATAATGCCAATGCGTTAATGTCAGTTTCGGCACCCGTAAAGATTCGTGGTCGCGTGATGAGTAAATTAATTACTGGTGATATTACCGGATTATTGATTGGTCCTTTAATAGGTGGTTTTTTGGCTACAACTGTTGGCTATCGAGGAGCCTTTTTTGTTACTAGTTTTATGATGGCCGTAGTTTTTTTAACCACGTTGATTGGAGTAAAAGAAGATTTTGTACCTATTACTAAAAAAGAATTACAACCAGTTTTACCTATTATGAAGAAGATTGGTTGGCAATTCTTTTTGGCCCTATTTGGGTCTCTCTTAGCGGTTCAAGCGACAACTAATGCAATTACACCGATGATCAGTCTTTTGGTCAGAGAAATCGATTCTACTAGCAATAACTTAGTAATTATCACAGGAATAGTTTCGGCGGCACCGGGGTTGGCAACAATTGTTATGGCTGGATTAGTAGGGCGATTGATTGATAAATTGGGAGCTTTAAAAAGTATGCTGATATTTTTAACATCAGCAATTATTTGTTTGATTTTAACAAGTATGGTTCAAAATATCTGGGAATTAATAGTTCTACGGTTCGTTCTGGGAATTTCTGATGCGGCATTGATTCCGTCGATTCAGGTCCTAACCATACAAAATGTCCCTAACTCTATATTTGGACGGATTTTCAGTTATAATCAATCAGCACAGGCAATGGGAAATGTCCTAGGCCCGATGCTGGCAGCCGTAATAGCAACTGGTTTTGGATACAAGAGTATTTTTCTATTCTCTGCAATTATTGAAATTTTAGCTTTGATGGCTTGGTTGATTTATTCAAAACAGCATCAATTTAAATCAAAAATTTGAGAACCTAAATGATTTTTAAAATTATTTTTCAAATCACAAAATTTTCAAAGTTATCGGCTATAATTAGAGTTAATAAACTTAAAAGGGATAGATCAATTGCCACAAAAGAAAAGATATACAGTACACCGAAATTATCGGCGTAAACGTAGTAGAAAAAATAATAATACGACCTTAATTTTATTAGCAATTGTTGCTGTATTTGTTATCAGCTTCTTTGGATACAGGCGATATGTCCAGTACAAAAGAGAAACACAAGTTGAGATGGTTCAGCAAAGTCACGCAGCTTTCATAAAAAAGGTTTCACCGTATGCGGTCGAATTAGGCCAAACTTACGGAGTTTTACCTAGTATTACGATTGCTCAGGCTATTTTGGAAAGTGACTGGGGCTCTAGTACTTTAGCTAGTCAGTACAATAACTATTTTGGTATCAAGGGTGACGATCCTTCGAATACAAAAGTTTTACAGACTAAAGAGTATACTGATGGCCAGTGGGTAACAATCAACGGGCGTTTCCGAGTTTATTCGGATTTTCGTGAGTCAATGAGGGATCATACAAAGCTCTTGGTCAATGGTACGTCGTGGAATTCGCAGCAATACAAGCAAGTTCTACAATCGAAGGATTATATTGATGCAGCGGTGGCATTGCAAACAGATGGATATGCGACCGATCCGGGTTATACAAGTAAAATTATTCGGATTATACAAAAATATAATCTTAAAAAGTACGATGAAGGTATCAAGTGAAAAACAAAGTATGATAGACTCTAATTATTCTATTAAATAAGGGAGAACGTAATGAAGGAATTAGAAGAAAGAATCAAAAAAGATGGTCGCGTTATTGGAAAAGACGTACTTAAAGTTGATAGTTTTTTAAACCATCAAATTGACCCAATGTTAATGGAAAAAATGGGCGAAGAATTTTACGAACATTTTAAAAACGAAGGTATCAACAAGATTTTGACAGTTGAATCTTCAGGTATTGCTCCAGCTGTTATGACTGGTTTAAAGTTCCAAGTACCAGTTGTTTTTGCTAGAAAGCACAAATCTGTAACATTGAGCGACGATCTTTATTCATCAGAGGTTTACTCATTTACAAAGAAGACTTCTAACCACATTAGTATCGCTAAGAAGTATCTTTCAAGTAGTGATAAAGTTTTGATTATTGATGATTTCTTGGCTAATGGTCAAGCTGTAAATGGTTTGAATACAATCATTGATGCAGCTGGTGCACATTTGGCAGGTATCGGTATTGTGATCGAAAAATCTTTCCAAAAGGGAAGACAAATGATCGACAAATCAGGTACTCCAATTTATTCATTAGCTAGAATTACAGCTTTTGAGAATGGACAAGTGGTCTTCGGTGAAGAAGACGATTAGAAATTAAGAAGGTGGAATTATGACTTTTATTGCGCCCGGTAAAACATTAGGAATAATTGGCGGCGGCAGTGAAACTTATCTTTTTGAATTAGAGGCTAAAAGAATGGGCTTTAGGACCATGCTTTTGACATCCGAAGAAAAGGATATTGCTACACAAGCAGCTGACAGTTATTTAGTCGGTACATTAGAAGACAGTAAGAATCTAAGTGAATTGGGCCATAGAAGCGACATTCTTTTGTATATGGATGAGAACTTTGATAGTAGTGTCCTAAAGGAACTTTCGAAAAACTTTAATGTTGCACAGGGTTCGGACCTACTAGAGATTGTTCAGGATCGATATATCGAGAGAACCTTTTTAAATGATTTAAATATAAACGTTCCACCATTTTTCTCGATTGTGACAGTTGATGATATTAAACACGCAATTGATGAAATTGGTTTCCCTTGTATCTTGAAGCCAATTCAGAAGAATCAAAGGGTGTTACAACGTCATATTATTTACAATTATGAAGATGTTGAACGTGTACAAAAGTTATTAAAAGATGGAACTTATATTTTGGAAGCTTGGATCGAAACAAAGACTGAATATTCCATTATGGTAAGTAAGAGTAAGGATCAAAAAATCCATACTTTTCCAATGATTCAAGAGATTTATGATGGTGAACATCTGATGAGTTCTTTCATATATAAAAAGAACAATCCAGAAATTGAAGCGGAAATGCAACGAGTGGCTTTGTTGATAGCACAGAATATTAATTATGTGGGAATTTTTGGAATTGGTTTTATTTTGTCTGATTCTGGTGTTTTGTATGTTAAACGAATATTCCCCGGAATTAATTATTCTGCTAATGTCTATCAAGAAGCTACCGGTATCTCCCAGTTCGAATTACATATCAGAGCTATTTGTGATTGGCCAATTCCTGAGATTTTTCCAATGGTCAATGCGGCAACTTTGAAAATCATTGAAGGTATTTTGCCACAGAGTTTGGATCTACTTCAGGAAAAAGCACAATGGAAATTTAACTATTACACAGGTTTTAAAGCTAAGAATCAAGCTGACAGGGATGTCGGTTATATTTCAATTTTTTCCGATGATATAGAAGAATTAAAAAATGATATCTTAACAACTAATATTTGGAGAGTAGAATAATTCATGATTGATAGATATGTAACTGAACAAATGAAACCAATTTGGACTGACCAAAACAGATTTCAAGCTTGGCTTGAAGTAGAAATCGCTGCCGTCGAAGGATGGAGTAAAGAAGGCGAAATTCCTGCTGAAGATGCTAAGTTAATTGCTCAAAATGCTAAGTTTGATGTAGCTGAAATTGCTGAGATTGAAAAACAAACAAAGCATGATGTAGTTGCTTTTACCAGAGATGTTTCACGTTATTTAGGACCTGAAAGAAAATGGGTTCATTTCGGACTTACTTCCACAGACGTTGTGGATACAGCTTATGGATATTTGATGAAGCAAGCCAACGATATTATTCGTGAAGATCTAAATGAATTTCTCGAAGTAGTTAAACAAAAAGCTCTTGAATACAAAGATACAGTTATGATTGGTAGAACTCATGGTGTGCATGCTGAACCAACTACTTTCGGTTTAGTTTTGGCAAACTGGTATTCTGAAATCAAACGTGATATTGAACGTTTTGATCATGCCGCTAAGGGTGTTGAAGCAGGTAAGATCAGTGGTGCTGTTGGTAGTTATGCTAATGTACCAACTAATGTTGAAAAGTTTGTTTGTGATAAATTGGGTATTCGTGCTCAAGAAATCTCAACACAAGTATTACCACGTGATCTTCATGCAGAGTACATTCAAACAATGGCTTTGATTGCTACATCAATTGAAAGATTTGCTCTTGAAGTACGTCACCTTCAAAGAACTGAAGTTAGAGAAGCTGAAGAATACTTTGCTGCTGGACAAAAAGGTTCTAGTGCTATGCCTCATAAACGTAACCCAATTGGTTCAGAAAATGTAACTGGTTTGGCACGTGTTATCAGAGGACATGCCTTTACAGCCTTAGAAGACGTTCCATTGTGGCATGAACGTGATATTTCACATTCTTCTGCTGAACGTGTCATCATTCCTGATACAACTGAATTGTTAGATTACATCTTGAGAAGATTTACTAAGATCACTAAAGACCTTACTGTTTTCCCTGACAAGATGTTAGAAGATATGAATATTACTCACGGTTTGATTTACTCACAACGTGTCTTGCTCAAATTGGTTGAAGCAGGATATGCACGTGAACAAGCTTACGATATTGTGCAACCAATGACAGCTAAAGCATGGGACGAAAAGAAAGATTTCCGTACTATGCTAGAAGCTGATTCTCGTGTAACTGATAAGCTATCTGAAAAAGATTTGGATGATGCTTTCGATTATCACTGGCACTTACGTAACGTTGATGAGATTTTCAAACGTGTTGGATTAGAATAAAAACTTAATTTTTTGATGGGTTGTTAACTGCCGCCCGGAATAAAAAAGCTGATTTGGCTGGAACGTAGTGGATCGACTTGAAGCTAATAATTTTACACTTCGTGCAAAATTATGGATCTCCAAGTTCGATCTTATCCTAAGCAATAAATTGCTAAGGATAATTTCACTACTGAGCCAATCAGCTTTTTTATTCCAGGCTAGTTAGTGCGCTACTATAAAAGAATATATTTCTATATTGATTTAAAAAAATTTTGATTTTAGTTTATATTTTTTTGAAGATAAACGTCATCGAAATTGTATCTATATTTTGGTGTACCTTTTGAAAGTCTAAATCCGTAACTATAGGCTGCCTTGTAATAAGTTGATAATGTTTGAATTTCAAAATTATTTTTTTGATAACTGTATATTTGGCTATCAAATTTTTCTGGGGAAGTGTTAACATTCATACTATTCAAATTGATATCATAGATTCCCAATCTGAGTTTTATTTTTTTTACTTTTAAGATATGCTCAGCAGTTAGATAGAGTGTATTTAATATTTTTATATAAGATGAAATTATTTCTTCTCGTAATACACTTTGATTTTTTGCAAATAAATCAAAATCTCGAATGTATAATGTGTTTTCTTCAGGAACAATTACAAGATTTCCGCGAAAACTTATTCTGCGTTGATTAAAGTAATTTGAATATATGTTTAACTTTTCTCCAGCATAGCGAATATTATCGGAATTTAAGTTATTTACATAACCATAAATATCATAGTTAAATTCTATTTTTGAATTGTTATTTAAAACATTAATTCTTTTTAAGTTGTCCTCCGTAAATAAAAATTCTGGATTTAATTCAAGTTTGAATATTTCATTAAAATTTATATCCAATGCGTTGGCTAATGCCATAGCAACATAAGTTCCGGGGCGTGAATATTTATTTTCTACAATGCGCTTTATAGTCTGTCTACTTATGTTTGTTTCGATACTTAATTTACGAATTGAGATATCTCTTTTCTTTAATATGTTAGCTAAATTGTTGATAAGTATAAATTTGTCGTTTTTCATTTCTATCACCTCAATAAAATTATTCTAAATGTAAGGAAGATCCTATAACAAGACTGTAATTTTATGGACAGGGTCGATAATGTTTGTTTTGTTTGATATAAAAGGAAAACAAAAATGTATTAATTTATTAGAAACATACGTTCTAATTTCGACCGTACTTTTTCGCTCTAGCTACAAAAATTTGCTACAATATAAACAGCTATTTTAAGTTAAACTAAATTTTTTACACAAAGATTTGAGGGATTTATAAATTGGACGATACTATGTTAAAAGGTCTTAACCCTGAACAACAGGATGCAGTTAAGGCTACTGAAGGACCACTTTTGATTATGGCTGGTGCGGGCTCTGGTAAAACTCGTGTTTTAACTCACCGTGTGGCCTATTTGATTGAAGAAAAGAATGTTATGCCATGGCACGTTTTAGCTATTACCTTTACCAATAAGGCTGCCAAGGAAATGAAGGAAAGAATTGGTAAGTTACTGGATGAGTCTGCCAATGATGTGTGGGTTTCAACTTTCCACTCTCTTTGTGTAAGAATTTTAAGAAGAGATATTGATAAGATGGGCAAGCCTAAGACATTTACGATTGCTGATCCAAGTGAACAAAGAACCTTGATGAAACAAATCTTAACTAAGATGAACTTGGATCCTAAACGTTACGATCCTCGAGCTCTTTTGGGAACAATTAGTAATGCCAAAAATGAACTGCAAACTCCAGAACAATATGCTCAAGTTGCCGCTAGTCCTTATGAACAAACAGTAGCTAGTGTTTATGATGCTTATGCTAAAGCTATGGATCGTAATAATTCACTAGATTTTGATGATTTGATCATGACAACTAGTCAATTATTCGATGAGAATCCTGATGTTTTGGAAAAGTATCAAGAAAAATTCCAATATATTCACGTTGATGAATATCAGGATACTAATGAGGCGCAATATAAGTTAGTTAAGCAATTGGGTGCTAAGTATCGTAATGTCTGTGTTGTTGGTGATGCTGATCAGAGTATTTATGGTTGGCGTGGTGCTAATATTCAAAATATTATGAATTTTGAAAAAGATTATCCTGAAGCTACAACAATTAAATTGGAACAAAATTATCGTTCAACAAAAACTATTTTGAAGGCTGCTAATGAAGTTATTAATCATAACTCCAACCGTACCCCTAAAGAATTGTGGACTGATAATAATGACGGTGAAAAGATCAAATTCTACCGTGGTCAAAATGAGTCAGATGAAGCTTTGTACGTCGTTGACCAAATCAAGAGTCTACTGTTACAAGGCTTTAATTATGGTGACTTTGCGGTTTTATATCGTACTAATGCTCAATCACGTACCTTTGAAGAGAAGCTTATGCAAGCTAATATGCCTTACAAGATTATCGGTGGACATAAGTTCTATGATCGTAAGGAAATCAAAGATATTTTGGCTTACTTACGACTAATTGCTAATCATGATGATTCGATGAGTTTTCAACGTGTTATCAACAGTCCTAAGCGTGGTATTGGACCTGGTACAATTGAAAAACTACAGAATTATGCTGATGAACATGGTTGGTCACTACTTGAAGCGGCTGAGAATATTGAATTATCACCATTGGCTGCCAAACCTAGAAAAACAATTGGTCATTTTGCTAAGGTAATGGATGATTTAACAAAATTGTCTGAAACAGAATCAATGACTATTTTGATGAATCACTTATTGGAAGATTCAGGTTATGTTGATGATCTGAAGCAACAAAATAACTTGGAATCACAAGCTCGTGTGGAAAATATTGAAGAACTTCTAACCGTTACCACTCAATTTGATCAATCTTACGAACCAGACCCTGAAGTTGATGAGACTCGTTTGACAACTTTCTTGACAGAATTGTCATTGGTCAGTGATCAAGATGACATTGAGGAAGAACAGACTGAAGTTACATTGATGACTTTACATGCGGCTAAAGGACTAGAATTTCCAGTTGTCTTCTTAGTAGGTATGGAAGAAGGTATTTTCCCACTAGGTCGTTCACTTCTTAAAGAGGATGATTTGGAAGAGGAACGTCGTTTGGCATATGTTGGTATCACTCGTGCTGAAAAGAGATTATACTTAACTAATGCTTATAGTCGTACACTTTATGGACGTACGCAGAACAATCCAACGTCTCGTTTTATTGAAGAAATTAATGAGGATGCATTGGAGCAAGTCAATCCTAATGCTGGTAATCTTGGTGGTAGTAAACAAAACTATCGTCAACGTCGTCACCGTGCCGCTACGGCTGCAACTTTCACTTCACCAACTTTGAAAGCTAAAGGTGCCCAAGGAGCTGAGAAATTGAGCTGGAATGTGGGCGATAAAGTTGAACACAAGAAGTGGGGTCAAGGAACAGTTGTTAAAGTTAACGGTGAAGGTAAGAATGCTGAGTTGGATATAGCCTTTGATAGTCAAGGTATCAAACGTCTATTGGCTGAATATGCACCAATCAAAAAAGTAACTGATTAATAAGAGGTGAGAGCATGGCTGAAATAACTAAATCTCAAGCTAGTCAAGAATTAGATGAAATTCGTCCTCAACTGAATAGTTGGCGCGATGCTTATTACACAAAAGATGCTCCCGTAGTTGAAGATAACGTCTACGACAAGCTTTATAATCGTTTGCTAGAACTAGAAAAAATGTATCCTGAATTGGTTACCCCCGATTCACCTTCGCAAGAAGTCGGAGATGAGACATTACCAGATTTTAACAAGGTGACGCATGATATTCCGATGCTTTCAATGGGGGATGTCTTTTCCGAAGCCGAACTAGCAGAGTTTAATGATCGAATTGAAAAAAATGTTGGACATGAGGTCGATTATAATGTTGAATTAAAAATTGATGGCTTATCTCTTTCATTAATTTATGAAAATGGTATCTTAGTTCAAGGCTCAACTCGTGGTAATGGAACAATTGGTGAAAATGTGACGGAGAATGTTAAAACTATTAAAGACATTCCACAAAAGTTAAGCCGTCCACTTTCATTTGAAGTCCGTGGTGAGTGTTTCATGTCGAAGAAGGAGTTTTTACGTTTGAATCAGGAACGTGAAAGTCAAGGTCATCAAGTCTTTGCCAATCCTAGAAACGCTGCTGCTGGTAGTCTTCGTCAGTTAGATCCAAAAATTACGGCTTCCAGAAAATTGGATACGTTTATGTATACAATCGTTACCTTTGATGGTTTGGAGGTCACAACACAACATCAGGCCCTAGAGACATTAAAAGAACTAGGCTTTAACGTTAATCCTACAGCTCAGGTCACTACTGGTCTGAAAGGGGTCAAGGATTTCATTGAACACTATGGTGAAATTAGAGATGATCTTGATTATGGGATTGATGGTGTTGTTTTAAAAGTTGATGATTTAGCCTTGCAACGTGAATTAGGTAATACTGTAAAAGTTCCTCGTTGGGAAATTGCCTATAAATTCCCACCAGAACAAGCTGAATCAGTTGTTCACGATATTACTTGGACTATTGGGCGGACGGGTGTTCTAACACCAACTGCAGTGATGGATCCGGTAAGTTTAGCTGGAACGACTGTTTCACGTGCGACGTTACACAATGAAGATATGATTCGTCAAAAGGATATTCGCATCGGCGATACAGTTTTGTTGCATAAAGCCGGCGATATCATTCCTGAGGTTTCACAAGTAGTATTGAGCAAACGACCAGAGGATTCCGTTCCTGCTGAAATTCCTACGCACTGTCCATATTGTGGTTCAGAGTTAATTCACTTAGAAGATGAAGTGGCCTTACGTTGCATTAATCCTAAGTGTCCGGCTCAAGTTAAAGAGCAATTGACACATTTTGCTTCTCGAAATGCGATGAATATTGATGGTTTAGGACCAAAGATAATAGAACAGTTATATACGAAAGAATTAATCAAGGATGTTGCTGATTTATATAAATTAACAACAGATGATTTAGCCACCTTAGATGGTTTCAAAGAAAAATCAATTAACAATTTATTAACGGCTATTGATAATTCCAAGGCTAATTCAGTTGAAAGATTGCTGTTTGGTTTAGGCATTCGTCATGTGGGTGCAAAGGCGGCGAGAATTTTAGCTGAGCATTTTGGTGATTTAGATAGTATAATGAAGGCTTCGTCTGAAGAAATTCTTGAAGTTAATACTATGGGTGAGATAATTGCTAATAGTATTTCAACTTATTTTGAAAATGATGATGTTAAAAAGTTGATAAATGAACTAAAATCAGTAAATGTTAATATGAATTTTATTGGTAGTTCTAATTCTAATGAAACAAATAGTCATTTTACTGATAAAATAATTGTTATAACCGGAACCTTAAAAAATTATAAACGTTCACAATTATCAGAGATTTTGGAGAATCTTGGTGCTAATGTTACGAGTTCAGTTACTAAGAAGACTGATATTTTGATTGCTGGTGAAAAAGCTGGTAGCAAATTAGCCAAAGCTCAAAAATTGGGAACAGAGATTATTGATGAAACAACATTATCTGATTATTTGGATAATGACAAAGAGTAGGAGAACAGTTTTGAAAAAATTCTTAAAAACTACATCGTTATTGCTGATGTGTGCACTGCTTTTATCTGCCTGTGGTAACTTACAAAATTCGAGTTTATCATCAGGTGGTGGCGATACAAGTAAGAGTACAGTTCAGACAACATCTTCATCTGACTCAAGTAGTTACGATGTTTTGTTAAGTGGTGGAAAATATAAAACTAGCCCTATTTCAGGACTTACTGCTGCTGATAATTCTAATCAATTTAATAGTAGAAGCTTTGAAAGTGGCTTAATGAGTTTGTCGAAGAAACAATTTTCAACTAATTCATATGTTTTCCAAGAAGGTCAAGTATTGTCTGCTAGTACGGTAACTAATTGGTTAGCAAGAAAATCTAAGAAGAATTCAAGTGGTTTGAACCCTGCATCAAATGGTTCAACTGATGAAAACAAACGTGCGCCAATGTATTTCCAACAAATGTTGGAAGAAGATTACCTAACTAAACAGGATGGTAAATATAAGTTGGCAGGGATGTCGATCGGTATTGCAATGAACAAGATTGATTATTACCAAAAGAAGCAATATGGTGCTACTTACAAGACAACAATTAGTACTGAACAACAAAAAGAACAGGGTCAACGTATCGCTCAAGAAGTTGTTAAACGTTTAAGAGCTAATAAACAAGTCGGTAATATTCCGATTGTAGTTGGTTTGTATTCTGTTGCTCCAGAGGATACATTAGTAGGTGGAACATATTTCCAATATTCTGTAAGTAAGAGTGGTTCTTTGGGTAATTGGTCGACCTTAAATTATAAGAATCAAATGTTACCAACTGTTAATGGTGAAAATGCCATCAATAGTAGTGATTCAGATGCTTTCACTAACTTTAAAGATAATATTCAAGATTATTTCCCTAACTTGTCAGGTGTAACAGCTCAGGCACATTATGATGGCAATAATTTGAAGTCTATGGATGTGACTATCAATACTCAATTTGATGGTTTAGCTCAAATTACTAGTTTTACACAATTCGTACAACAAAGTGCTTCAAAGTACTTACCATCTGGAGCTGACCTAGATATTAATATTCAAACGGTTGATGCACAACAAGCTGTTGTTACTCGTACTAATGGTAAGTTCAATTCACACGTTTATAATGCAGATTAAAAAGGAGAAACTTATGATTTCAAAAGATGAAATTTTGCACGTTGCCGCATTGGCTAACTTGAAATTCGAAGATAGTGAAGTTGATAGTTTTGTTAGTCAATTAGACAAAATCGTTAACATGGAAAGTAAGCTATCTAGTGTTGATACAACAGGCGTTGAACCAACATACAATATGGGTGACACTAACACTGTCTTCCGTGAAGATAAGGGTATTCGTACTCAAACTAGAGAACAAATGCTTGAAAATGTTCCGGAAACTGATAACAACCTTATCAAAGTTCCAACGATTGTTGACAAGGAGGACGATGAATAGTGGACATCAAAAAAGAAACAATTGCTTCTTTACATGACAAATTGGTCAATAAGGATGTAACTGCTGAAGAATTAGCTAACGATGCAATTAACAAAATCAATGCTAATGAAAAGAAACTGAATACATTTATTACGGTAAATGATAAAGCTCCCGAAGCTGCTAAAAAAATTGATGAAGATGGTATTAAAGGACCTTTGTCAGGTATTCCAATTGCATTTAAGGATAATATTGTAACTAATGGTATCAAGACCACTGCTGCAAGTAAGATTCTATATAACTTTATGCCTGTTTACAGTGCCACAGTCTTAGAAAGACTAGAGGCTGCTGGTGCAGTTGATATTGGTAAAACTAATCTTGATGAGTTTGCTATGGGTTCATCTACTGAAACATCATACTTTGATACCACAGTAAACCCTTGGGACTTAAGTCGTGTTCCTGGTGGTTCTTCAGGTGGTTCTGCTGCTGCTGTTGCCGCTGGTGAAGTTGTGGCTGCTTTAGGTACAGATACTGGTGGTTCAATCAGACAACCTGCTGCCTTTAATGGTATTTTTGGTATCAAACCAACTTATGGTCGTGTTTCACGTTGGGGTGTTATCGCCTTTGCTTCAAGTTTGGATCAAGTCGGTGTACTTTCAAAACGTGTTGAAGACTCAGCAACTGTTCTTTCAGTAATGGCTGGACATGATGAACATGATTCAACAAGTTCTGAAAAACCAGTTCCTGATTATCGTGCTAACTTGAGTAAGGATATGACTGGCGTTAGAATTGCTGTTCCTAAGGAATTCTGGCATGAAGGTACTCATCCAGAAGTTCTAGAAAACGTTAATAAGGCATTAGATGCATACAAGAAGATGGGTGCTACTGTGGACGAAGTTAGTCTTCCTTCATTGAAGCATGCCGTTGAAGTTTACTATGTTCTAGCTTCTAGTGAAGCTTCATCTAACCTTCAAAGATATGATGGTGTTAGATATGGTTTCCGTGCTAAAGATGTTAAGAACATCAAAGACTTATTTGTTAAATCAAGATCAGAAGGTTTTGGTGACGAAGTAAAACGTCGTATCATGCTTGGTACTTTTGCTCTATCAGCTGGTGCTTATGATGCTTACTTTAAGAAGGCTGCCGAAGTTAGAACACTCTTCATTAATGAAATGAACGATGTCCTTAAAGATTATGACTTGATTATGGGACCTTCAACAACAACACCTGCATTTAAGATTGGTGAAAAAGTTGACGATCCATTGGCAATGTACATGAACGATATTTTGACAATCCCTGCTAACTTAGCTGGACTTCCAGCTGCCTCTGTTCCTGCAGGACTTGCTGACGGACTACCCGTTGGTCTACAAATTATCGGTCGTCCATTTGACGAACAATCTGTCTTCAATGCTGCTTATGCATTACAAGAAGAAAATAAATTCTATGAAAAAATACCAACTGCACTCAAGGGGGAAGACTAATGAATTTTGAAACAACTATCGGACTAGAAGTCCACGTTGAGTTAAAGACAAAGTCCAAGATGTACAGTCCTTCACCAGTTGCTTATGGTGCTGAATCTAATATCAATACCAACGTTATTGACTTTGGTTTTCCAGGAACATTACCAACTGTAAATAAAAATGGTTACCGTTTAGGTGTCATGGTAGCTTTAGCTTTAAATGCTGAAATTGAACATCATACTCATTTTGATCGTAAGAATTATTTCTATCCAGATAATCCAAAGGCTTACCAAATTACACAACAAGATAAGCCATTGGGTCATGATGGTTATATTGAAATTGAAGTTGATGGTAAAAAGAAGAAGATCGGTGTTGAAGAACTTCACGTCGAAGAAGATGCCGGTAAGAATACCCACGGTAACAATGGTTATTCTTATGTTGATTTAAACCGTCAGGGTACTCCTTTGATTGAAATTGTTTCAAAACCTGATATGCATTCACCAGAAGAGGCATATCAATATCTTGAAAACCTACGTAAGATCGTTCAGTTTACTGGCGCTTCTGATGTTAAGATGGAAGAAGGTTCAATGCGTGTTGATACCAATATTTCTATCCGTCCGGTAGGCTCAAAAGATTATGGTACAAAAGTTGAGTTGAAGAACTTGAACTCATTTAACCACGTTAAATTGGGTCTTGCTTATGAGGAACAACGTCAAGCTGCTATTTTGAAGCAAGGCGGACACATTGGTCAAGAAACAAGACGTTTTGATGAAAAGACTGGCGAAACATTCTTAATGCGTGTTAAGTCTGGTGCAGATGATTATCGTTACTTCCCAGAACCAGATCTACCAGATTTTGAAATTTCACCAGAATGGGTTTCAGAAATCAAGGCTAACTTACCTGAAACAGCTGCTAAGAGACGTGTTCGTTATATTAACGAATTAGGTATTCCTGAATATGATGCTGGTGTTCTTACATATACTAAGGAAATGTCAGACTTCTTTGATGAAGCAGTTTCATACAAGGCTAATCCAAAACTAGTTTCTAACTGGTTAATGGGTGAAGTTAATGGATACTTGAATGATAAGAGAATTGGTTTACTTGATACTAAGTTGACACCAGAACACTTAGCCAAGATGATTAATTTGATTTCAAATGGTACAATTTCTTCTAAGATTGCCAAAAAGGTCTTCCAAGAAACAATTAGTAATGGTACAGAACCTGAGGAATGGGTTAAGTCTAAGGGACTTGTCCAAGAATCTGATCCAGCCGTATTGAAGCCAATGATTTTGGAAATTCTTGATAATAACCAACAATCAATCGATGACTTCAAGAATGGTAAAGATCGTGCCGTTGGTTTCTTGATTGGACAAATCATGAAGCAAACACATGGACAAGCTAATCCAAAGGTTGCTAATAAGCTATTGATGGAAGAGTTAAAGAGTCGTTAGTGAGGGAAAGATATGCGTCGTGCTAGACTTATTTATAATCCAACTTCAGGTCACGAGACCATGAACAGTAATGTTGGAGACATTTTGAATATTATTGAAAAAGCTGGTTATGAGGCTAGTGCTTACCGAACTACACCCAAAAAGAACTCAGCCAAAAATGAGGCCAGAAGAGTAGCAAAGGAAGGTTTCGACTTAGTCGTTGCCGCTGGTGGTGATGGAACTATTAACGAAGTTGTTAATGGTATTGCTGATTTGGATCAACGTCCAGAATTGGCAATTATTCCTGCCGGAACAACTAATGACTATGCGCGTGCCTTAAAAATTCCACGAGATGACGTTGTCGAAGCTGCCAAGGTTATTTTAAAAGGTCAAAAATTACCAGTTGATATCGGTCAAGCAGGTAAGAAATACTTTATTAATATTGCCGGTGGTGGCTCAATGACTGAGTTAACCTATGAAGTACCATCAGCCTATAAATCTATTTTGGGTTATTTGGCTTACTTGGTTAAAGGTGCAGAGATGTTACCTCGAGTTAGTCCAGTTGATATGCACATTGAATATGACGATGGTGTTTTTGATGGCAAAGCCACAATGTTTCTAATTGGTTTAACTAATTCAATTGGTGGTATGGAACAAATTGCCCCTAATTCAGTTATTGGTGATGGAACTTTCTCTTTGATTATTGTTAAAGAAACTAATTTAAGAGATTTAGTTCATTTGATTGCTTTAGTTCTAAACGGTGGTCGCCACGTTTACAATCCTAAGGTTATTTATACTAAAACTAAGCGAATTTCTGTTCATGCGAATGATGAAAGTCGTTTGATGGTTAACCTTGATGGTGAGTATGGTGGGGATGCACCGATGGAATTTATTAATTTGCATAATCACTTAAATATTTATGCTAATGTTGATTCAATTCCGCTTAAAGCACGTGATACTCCAACGCTTAGTGAAAAAGACGCTGGCGAGAAGATTATCGAAGAAGAACGAAATCTTGACAATAAGAATAAAAATAAGAAATAAAAAAGAAATTGGGAGTGTATCAGTTTTGAACACTTCTTTTTTCTATGTATAGGTGAAAAATGGAAAAACCAAACTTAAAAAAGAATCAAAAATTAGATTTAGATATTCAAGACTTATCATACGAAGGTAAGGGTGTTGCTAAAGTTGATGACTTTACACTTTTCGTTGATAACGCCTTGCCTGGTGAAACAGTTAATGCTGTAATTACTAGAATCAATAAGAACTTCGGTTTTGCGAGAACTTTGAGTGTCTTGAAAGAATCTCCTGACCGTGTTCATGATATTGATGCTGTTTATGCACAAACAGGAATTGCTCCATTGAGTCATTTGAAGTACGACAAGCAACTTGAATTCAAACACAATCAAGTTGTAACTGACTTCAGTAAAATGGGCTTAAAAGACGTTACAGTTAATCCAACATTAGGTATGGAATCACCATTCAACTATCGTAACAAGGCTCAAGTACCTGTTCGCCAAGTTGATGGCAAGTTAACTACTGGTTTCTATCGTCGTCGTTCACATGAACTAGTACCAATGGAAAACTTCTTGATCCAAGATCCTAAGATTGATGAAGAAATCATCAAAGTACGTGATATTCTTCGTAAATACAAGGTTCGTGGTTATGATGAACAAAATCAAAAGGGTCAAATTAGAACAATCATGGTTCGCCGTGCTTACTTTACTAATGAAATGATGGTAGTTCTAGTTTCAAGAACTCGTGATATCTCACATTACAAAGATATTGCTAAGGAAATCATGGATAATCCTGAAGTTAAATCATTGTACTTGAACGTTAATTCAAAAAATACCAACGTTATTTTTGGTCAAGAAATGACACTATTAGCAGGTAAGAAGTATATCGATGATGAAATCTTAGGACATAAGTACCGTATTTCACCAAGATCTTTCTACCAAGTAAATCCAGTTCAAACGCAGAATCTTTACCAATTAGCCATTGATAAAGCTGAATTGACTGGTAAAGAAGAAGTAGTCGATGCTTATTCAGGTATTGGTACGATTGGACTTTCATTAGCTAATAAGGCAAAACACGTTACTGGTATTGAAGTAATTGAAGATGCCGTTAAGGATGCCGATCAAAATGCTAAATTGAACGGTATTGAAAATGCTGACTTTGTTGTTGGTAAGACCGAAGATGTTTTAGACGAGTGGGCTAAAAATAAGATGTCAGTTGATGTTTTGATGGTTGATCCTCCACGTAAAGGTTTGGCAAATTCATTGATGGATTCATTGAAGAACATCAAACCAAAGAAGATCGTTTACATCAGTTGTAATCCAGCAACCTTAGCACGTGACCTATCATTGTTAAGCGATACATATAATATTGGTGATGTAACACCAGTTGATATGTTCCCAATGACAAATCATATTGAAAGTGTTGTTGCTCTAACAAAGAAATAGAGTGTAGATGTGCTTAAGCTTCCGTCTTCCGCAAGAATTGAGAATGCGTTGGAACGCTATGGGCGTGACTTGAAGCTAATAATTTCACCTTCGGCAAAATTATGGATCTTCAAGATCAGCCTCATTGTAAGCGGCAAAGCCGCCAACAATGATTTCATAGCTGAACAGCATTCTCAATTCTTACTCCAGACTAAATAGTATTTCGACTATTTTTAAAGGGTGTTTATATTGACCAAAGTTAAACGGTTAATATGAACGCTTTTTTATTTATTTGTTTCAAAATTGAGAAGAAGAAATAGAACAGTTTACTAGTCCGGAGCAACAAGCTCGATTGGTCTCAGCCGTGAAATTTGACTTGGCGGGTTTCCCGCCTAGACAAAGACCTGTATTTGAGACAATTGTGAACTTCAATTGGCTCAAATCAGTGTCCACAGCGTTCCAGACCAATCGAGCTTGTTGTGGAGGACGGCATATTTCCTCAGCAAATTTATTCATAAAAGGATAAAAATCGTGTAATATTTGATTGAGGAAATTCTTAAATTAGGGATGATAAGATGAATTACATAATCGGTATCGGTGCCATGGCTTTAGGTATTTGGCAGTTAATAGTTTCTAAACAATATTTCGACAATATGAAAAAACAATCCGCACCAATGATATTTTCACTGATTGCAGTAATTTTTAGTATGCTTTTTGGGGCATTTGCTATCGTTTTTGGTGTTCTTCGAATCTTTCATTAACGTTAATCGGTAAAAATGATACGTTCATAAGTATTTTATGTTTTACTTATTATTTCTGAAATATAATGTTTTCATGATTAAGAATCGAGGGAACATTATGAAAGAATTTATATTGGATCGCAGTAATATTTTTTTAGGTGACAATTTAAGAGAATGTCGTAAGCAACGTAATTTATCAGAACGTGAAGTATCAAAAATGCTACATGTCGATATTACGACCATATCCAAATATGAACATAATACTAGGACTCCCGATATCTATATGATGATGCGGTTCGCTGACGTTTATGGTGTTAGTTTGGATACTTTAGTTGGCAGATAACATTCATTTCAAAATTAAAAAAGCCTCTCGTTTAGAGTTAGTAAAATACTCTAAACGGGAGGCTTTAGTCGTTTTTAGATATTAATTTGATTAGTTCCTTATTTTTTCTAAATGAGACTTCACAAGTTGAGCCATCGATAAAGGATAATACTCTGGTTTTACTATCGTAATTGATGGCGTTGTCGACGTTAACTAGGAATCCACGGTTGCAACGAAAGAGGTTAGGATAGTCCTCTTCGAACGTATTTAATGAGCCATTGAACTCGGCTAGTTGATATTTAGTAACGATAAAAATTCTTCCGGGTGCATCCTTATTAGTGTAAAGCATAATGACATCATCCATTAAAATAGAGAAGTAGCGACTACCAATTTTATAATCCAGCACGTTTTTTGATAAATGATTATATTCTCGTAATTCTTGTTGTGTTTTCTCAATATCATCAGTGATACTCTGTTTAATATTCTCTAAACCATTATCCTTTAAAATGTAATCCATTGGGGCAATCTTTCGTTCTAATGTTGTCAAAGATAATTCATCATGAGTTGTTATAAAAACTATTTGTGAGAGTGGAGAGTTTTGACGGACTCTTTCAGCAATTTTTAAACCGGCAATTTTATCATCCAATATTTCCATATCTAGGAAGTAAAGCGCCTGTTTCTTGGAATCGTATTGTTTGAAAAAATCATCAACAGTTCCGGCAGCTATCTCTAAAGTCATATTAGCATCGTTAATTAAAATACCATTGTGAATAAATTCAGCATATTTATTTCGTTGTAGTTCGTTGTCTTCTAGTAAGTAAATGGGGTACATTCAGTCACCTCCAACAATAATTAGTGTCATCATAAGATGATCGTGGACAGTTTTGGTTTCTAAATAAAGGTTGTCAGATTCATTAATTAATTTTCTGACATTGGCTAAACCAAATCCTGAGTGATTCTTTTTGGTCGAATAACCACTTTGGAAAATATCTTTCAGGTTAATATTTTCATTTAGGCGATTATCGATTGTAATCTCAGTGGTATTTTCGGTTTGAGTAATGGCGCAGGTAACCTCTTTGTCGGCAATTTCTTCAACATATTCGAACGCATTGTCGATCAGAATACCTAGAATACGGACAATAATCAGAACTTCATTTTCAAATTGGTAATGCTTCTGACTCAATTCCAAATGAAAGTCGATTTGGCGACTTTTAGCGATAAAGAATTTCTGAATAATAAGGCCACGAATTAAGTCGTTATCGATAGCCTGGGCTTGAGAAATATTACCCCGGCTAACCAAGGACATTTCATTTTTTTCTTTAGTAATATCACGATAATAATCCTTTAATTCTTGAGAATTACTTTGATCAACAATCGGTTTGATAGCTAACATGATATTTTGAAAATCGTGTTTAAATTTCCGAAGTTCAGTGTATTGTTGTTGCACACTGGTTAGATACTCATTCAGTTGTTTGTTGTAAGTTAACTTTTCACGAGCTTCATTTTGAATCGCAATCGCATGAACGAAAACAGTCAATTGATAGTAAGCAAAAATCAAAAGGATCGAGAAAATCAGAATTAAACTGGCTTGAATAGTGGCTGTCACGGATTGAAGATCACTAATTATCATAATAACCATGAATGAAATAAAAATTCCCAATGACAGAACTAAAACACGTTTTCCCAAATGATACTTTTCAATCTGAAGCCATAATTTGATAGTTTGATAACGGAAGTGCTCGAAAACCAAAACAACAATGAGCAAATAGAGCAAGTTGATAACTAAAGAAATTGGAATAAAGTATTCTTGATAGGTTTCCAAAAGTGTTAAGCGCCATTGATTATAGGCAATAAAGAAGAGAATTCTAGCGGAGTAGGTTCCCAAGCTAAATAGGACCAGTTCAATATTAGCTGCCATGATCAGAGCAATTGAATTTTGCATGTTGGCTCGATATCTTTTGACACACCAATTGAAAATCAAAATTGCACCAATAAAAAAGAGTACAAAAAGTTCATCAAAAAATAAACCGATGTAACCAAAGACCAAAGCCAAGGCTATATCGGCAAGAAAAAATCTGAGTGAAAATTTTCTAATAAAATAATGTTTTAATTGTAGAATTGCAAACAGCATGAAGAAATTTGCAATCCATTCAAGTTGCCAGTCTATATATACCATAAACTCATTGTATTTAAAAAAACGGGCTAATACAAGGTTTATTGCGAGGCAATAGCACTTTGTTTACTGTCAGGTGAATTAGGATTGTTGACACCATTACCAATTATGTATTGATGGAAGATAGTGATAAATTGGTTGCTGGCAATCATATCAGAATGCTGTGCTTTGTTACCGGTTAGGGTGATCAACGTGTAGTGTTTTGCCTTGCCTTCATAGATATATTTACCGGCGTCAACACTGCCTAGTGGCACAATGCCATCATCAGAATATAACTGAGTTCCGGCGATGGAATAATAAGTCATATTATTAGGTATTTTGTCCCGTTTCTTAATTAGGTCATTGAGCATTTGCGTGTGATTGGAAGTATTCTTTTCTTCAAAGTTGTAGGGTGTTCCAACGGTTAATAATTGATTGATATTTAAATTAGAGTCATTGAAGTCGTTCTCTAAAAACATCGTCCAAATCAAGCCACCATTGGAATGACCTAAAGCATTGAAACTGTTGAAACGATAGCGTTTCTTAATGGCATTGAAGGCGATATTGAACCAACGAGCTTGTTTCTTAATGTTAGAGTAACCATCTGCATTGTTTTGAAAACCAACGACGAAGAATGGTTGGGTATCATTAGCTCTAATCTTGCCACTGTAGGTAATTGAATCATCAGTATGCACTGTTAATTTTAAAAGACTATGGTGCTCTCCATATTTGTTGTTAACCGTTTTGACCAAATCATCGAAACGATTAGCTGAAGCACTACTACCAGGAATCATGATGATTGGTGTCATTGGTGAATTATAGCGACCAGCTAAGGTTGTAACGTTCTTTCGAGTCCAAATATAGGATGGAATTCCTAAAATAATGAAGAACAGTAACATGGCGACTAGATATTTAAAGTTTTTATTTTTTCTTAAAGTACGTGTATGCATTAGTTAACACCTTCTTCAAGACTAAGGTTATCAAGTTCTTTAACCTTAATAGCCATTTTGACAAATGGAATATAGATGTAGACGGAAATGACGATAGTTAAAATAGAGAATATTAGAGCCTGCCAGCTACCGTTTGTCCCAATGAAGGCAATTAGTGGTCCTGGGGTTCCAATTGGCACAGGGTAGACGCTAGGCGGCATTAAACGCAATTGAATTGCTAAGGCGGCCATGGTCATATTAGCAACGGGTGCCAAGATGAATGGAATCAAAAAAATGATATTAAAAAGAATTGGTATACCGGTCATCAAGCCACTGCCAATATTGAAGAGACTAGGAATAATGGCCCAACGTGCTACAGTTTGAAAATCTTCATCCTTAGCAACTATTAAAATGGCGATGATTAAGCCTAAAACGGCACCGGTTCCGCCGAAAGTAGCAAAGGCATGATACAGAGCTGAACTGGTAAAGGGATTAGGAGTATTCCATGCTGTATGTTTATTTAAAGCGTAATTTAGATTAACAGTTGAAAGTGTATCCATTTTTTCAGTACCAGCAGATGAATAAGTTCCAGACCAGCCGAAGAATGACATGACTAAAGTATAAATAGAGAAAATGAAGGTTTTGAATAGTTGACCTAGAGGGCTCTTTGAGGTGTACTCGGAAGCTAAGGCATTAATGTAATTGCCAGGAGCCTCAGCATAGTAGGTGACATTAATTAAGGTACTAAAGAGCATTGCAATTAATAGTGAGACAATGATTGGTTTAGCAGAAATAAAGGAACGCTCAATAACACTTGGTGCGCCGCCCAGTTTTACATAATCGGGTACGGGACGACTGGTTTTTTTAAAAATCCATCCAATAGATATGCCTAAAATGATTGCCAAAAGTAATCCACGCATGCCTAATATTTGGGGATGAAATGAGAAGGTTTGGACTTTGGAATAAGTATAATCGATGATTAATAAGGAGCTCACACCTGTGATACCGGCTAATTGGTCATCACGATTGAAATGCTTGGCGGTATATTTGGCCGCTCCAAAGATGGCAATTACTGAGATCCAACCTAAGGACAAGTTGTATAAGCCGGTGGCAATGTTATCAATTTGTCGATAAATAAAGTCGTTACTCAAGTCGGGAAAGACATCAGTTAAAAAGCCTTCCTTACCAATAACGACGGTTTGAATTATTTTGACAAAACTCCCGAATAAAGCAAAGGGAAAGATTAAGAGCAATGTGCGTTGAATCACACGATAGATAAAGAACTTTTGAAGTTTGAGGGTTCCTAAAATTAATTTTTCTTCGAGTTTATTATTGAATTGAATTCTCATAAAAAACACCTGCATTGACTCGTTATATATATCAGGAAAAGTATAACGCAAATAAAAAAAGCCGCCATCATAGCGACCTCTTTTTATGGAAATAATGAATATAGTAAACTGGCAAACCTAATAGAGTAATTCCAATTCCCATTGCAGCCAAACCTGGTTGACGGAACAAAGTAGAAATAATGATGTAAGCTCCACCCGCTAAGGCAATAATTGGTGGAATTGGATAAAAATTAATTTTATATGGACGTGTTAGTTCAGGTTCTTTCTTTCTTAAAATGAAGACTCCGATGAACATCATCATAGAAAAAATCCACATAACGAAAACTAACATATCGGTTAAGTAATCGAAACTACCCATGAAAATCATGATAATAGCGATGGCTGTTTGTACTAAACCGGCATTAGCAGGGACACGTGTATTCTTAGTTAATTTACCAAAGAATTTTGAGAAAACAATTTCATCATCACTTCCCAAAACATAAGGAACACGTGCACCGGTCATTGTATAACCGTTAACTGATCCGAAAACGGAAATAAGAATACCGATAGTAACAATTTTTCCACCGATTTCACCAAAGATACGAATAGCTGCTTCAGAAGCAGCGTTCTGATTTCCTGGAATTAAGTGGAATGGTAATTCCTTGATGAAAACAAAACTGATTAGAACGTAAATCAATGTAATAGCGAATAGTCCAACAATAATTGATTTAGCCAAATCTTTTTCAGGACGTTTCATTTCACCAGCTAGACTACCGACATTCATCCAACCGTCAAAGGCAAACATGGTTGCTAACAGTCCGCCACCCAGCGAAGACCAAAAGTTAGCATGACTACCAGAAGTAATTGGAAAAAGTGAAACGGAATTGCTTGAAGGTGTGAAAATACCTACAACAATGATTAAAGCGATTGGAATTAATTTAGCAATTAAGGCAATTGTTTGAATTCCACCACCAACTTTAGCACCTAGTAGATTAACTACATAAAGGAAGATAGCTAATGAAATGGCAATAGGTATTTGCCAAACTGAAGAGATGTTGCATAGATTCATGACTTGTGTAGCAAAGATGATCGATAAAGCTGAAATTCCTGCTGGGTAATAGATGACCGATTGTGCCCAAGCAAGTAGAAAGGCCGGAACCTTTCCATAGATATATTCGATGTATTTGTAGATACCACCAGCAACCGGGATGGCTGAAGCTAATTCAGCAACTGTCAATCCAGCATTGATAGTAATAAAACCAGCAAGTAACCAAACGAAAATGGTTAAACTAGCACTCCCAGTGGCTGCAGTAACACTGGAGATTTTAAAGAATACTCCACCACCGATAACGAGCCCCATTACCGTTGATAGTGCTGGAAAGAAACCAAGGTCTCTTTTCAGACTGAAGTTATCTGTTTCCTCGTTCATAAAACAAAACTACCCCCTCAAATGGTTTAAATTGCAATTATATACCATATTGATAGAATTCAGGTACTTTTTTAGTAGTAATTGCGCTTACATATAAGTAAAATTAAGGCGAGGTGATTTTATGATAAATTTAGGAATAATTGGGACAAACTGGATTACAGAACAATTTGTTAATGCAACAGATGAAACTAAAGCTTTTTCGTTAACACATGTCTATTCCAGGACTGAAGCTAAAGCAAATAAGTTTATTGAAGATCTTCAAAAGAAAAATATCGCCATTAGTACTGACTTGGAAAAATTCTTTAGTAGTGATGATTTCGAGACAGTTTATATTGCTTCCCCGAATGGATTACATTTCCAACAAGCTAAGTTGGCTTTGGAACATGGTAAGAATGTCATTGTAGAAAAGCCTAGTACTTCAACTGTTAGAGAGTTTACAATCTTAGATGACTTGGCACATGAGAAGGGACTCTTCTTATTTGAAGCTGCCCGTCATATTCACGAGCCAATTTTTAAGAAAATTCAGAATTACGTTGAGGATAATCGTGCTGAATTGAGCGGGGCTACACTTTCTTATATGAAGTATTCGAGCCGTTATGATGACTTCAAGGCCGGTAATTTGCCTAATATCTTCAACCCTAAATTTTCAGGTGGAGCTTTGTATGACTTGGGTGTTTATACTGTTTATGATGCCGTTGTATTGTTCGGACAACCCGAATCAGTTAATTATGTTGCTGAAATACTTTCATCAGGTATCGATGGTAGTGGAAGTCTAACATTAAAGTATCCTGAATTTGACGTTAATATCTTGATAGGCAAGACGAAAAATTCATATACCGACTCAGAAATTTACTTTGATAGAAAAACTTTATTAATGGACAGTGGTGGTGACATAACTCATGTCCAATTAGCCGATGATAATAAGAATATAACAACGATTCCAACTGTTAAGAGTGAGAACCCAATGGACTCCGAAGCAAAAGAATTTGCACGAATTATGAATGAAAATGATCAAGAAACTTATGAAAATCTCTTGAAGTACGCTAGAATTGTAAATAGAATTCTAGAACAAGCCCGAACAAGTGCAGGACTTGTTTTTGGAGCAGATGAGGATAAGTAAAGTGGAAATACCAAAATTATACCAAGATTATTTTAAACAAAATCAATTTAGTGCATTAACAAAGATTCAAGAGGCAGTCTATCTACCTTTTAAAGAAGGTAAAGATTTCGTTGCTATGGCACCAACTGGTTCCGGAAAAACTTTAGGCTTTGTGATGCCAATGTTGGAAACCTTAGTACCAAAGGATGGTTTGCAGGTGTTGATCTTAGAACCTTCCCAAGAATTGGCAATGCAAGTTAGAGATGTTATTCAACCTTTAGCTAAATTAGTGGACTGTAAAGTACAGGCAGTCACTGGTGGTGCTAATCCTCAACGTCAATTGAAGAAGTTGAAAGAAAAGCCAGAAATCATCGTTGCAACATTAGGACGCTTGAATGAATTAACTCAGGCCCGTAAGGTGAAATTAGGCAAGTTGAATACTGTTATTGTGGATGAAGCCGATGAGATGTTGAATGAATCAAAACTGGAAACAGTTCGTCAGACAATTGCTCAGATGCCAGCTGATGTCCAAATGACTTTCTTCTCAGCTACTGGTAATGATATCTTCAAAGATATGCACAAATGGTTCGGACAAGATTTCGACATTATCGATCAACGTAATGATACAAGCTATACAGCAGGTATTAAACATTACTTCATTGATGCCAATAGTGAATTTATCAAAAATGCGTTGGTTCGTGAGTTAGCTCATAACAAGAAGTTTTTGGGAATTGTCTTTTTCAATAATTCTCGTTCGTTGCATAAAGCTATCAGCGATTTGAACCATAATAAGACTAACTTTGTATCTTTGGACAGTAAAATGTCATCGCAACAACGTAAGTCAGCGATTCAACTCTTTTCCACTAAAAAGGTTAATTTGTTGTTAACAACTGATGTGGCCGCTCGTGGAATGGATATTGATAATATCACGACTATCGTTAACTACATGGTTCCTCGGGATGAGAGTGAATATGTTCACCGTTCCGGTAGAACCGGTAGAATGGGTAAGAGCGGTATTGTTCTTACTTTTGGTAATAGTCATGATTTGAAGAACATGCGTGAATTTACTAACGTTGAAATAAATAAGGCCTATCTTAAGAGCGATGGAACACTTTCTAATAAGCCTGTTGCTCGTAAAAAAACTGTGGTTAGTCATAAGGATAAGCCTAAGGCTAAGAAACGTTTACGTGATCAAAAGAATAAGGGTAAACGTCATAATAATAAATAGGCTTCTTTTGTAAGTTTGGTTAAATATGTTGTCCTCCGCAAAAGATGAAAATGCTGGTGGAACGCTGTGGGCGTGACTTGGAGCTAAAAATTGCGCACGTTGTGTGCAATTTTGGATCTTCAAGATCAGCCTCATTGTAAGTGGCAGAGCCACTAACAATGATTTCACAGCTGACCGCATTTTCATCTCTTGCTCCGGACTAGTAAGTGGTCCTATCTATTATTTTATTTCTAATTTTTAAAATAAAATGAGCAGCATCTATTCAGGATAAATATCCAAAATAGATGTTGTTTTGGTCTTTGAGTTAAATTAATAATAAGAACGGTCTCTATTGAGTATTCAAGTAAAGGATATATTTTGAATACTTAATAGGGACCGTTTTTTGAATGGATAAACATTTCTATTTGTCATTTTCCAGTATTGAATAATTGTGTATGTGAGATATAATTTTCTTATAGCTGTTTTTGTTAGCTAATTAGTTCTTGGTCCCTTGGCCCAGTTGGATAGAGCAACTGCCTCCTAAGCAGTAGGTCCCCGGTTCGATTCCGGGAGGGATCATTGTTTTGAATATGTGAAAGATGTTGGAGATGAATTTGATATCGAAAAGTTAACAGATTTGCCCAATATTGGTAAGGTCTTGAATGAGCAACTTTCTAAGATTAATGTAACTGATGTGGCTACTTTGAAGGAATTAGGCAGTCAAAAAGCTTATTTAAAATTAAAATCCTTGAAGGCTCCGGATAGATTTTATTGTATTCAAATGTTGTACTCTTTGGAAGGTGCGATACAAGGTGTTCCTTATACAAAACTATCTTCTGAAAAGAAAACAGAACTTTTAGATTTCTTTAGAAAAAATAAATGAATTACTCATGTCTAGCAAATTAGATGTGAGTTTTTTATTATTATAACGAGGTTAAATTATGAAAGAGATTAAATGTAGTGATACTTTATCTATTAGCAATCATCGTGTGTTTTCGTCTGATTTAAATGAACATGGGACTGTATTCGGTGGTAAGACTTTAATGATTATTGATGATAACTCTTCGATTGCAGCTTCACGACTGGCTCGAATTGAAACGGTCACAGCATCGATTGATCAAGTTAACTTTATTTTGCCGTTTGAATTGCAGGATTCAATGTGTACGGAATCTTATGTTTCCGGGGTAGGTAGAACTTCAATTGAAGTATTTACAAAGGTTATCGGTGAACATTTGAAAACGGGGAGACGTTTCTTGGGATTGACTTGTTTTTCTACTTTTGTCGTAACGGATAAGGATATCTTTTTACCAAGAATTGCTCCTGATAATGAAGAGGCTGAATATGTTTGTAGCGGCTACCACGAGCGTCAAGGTGAACGTTTTAAGAAATTATTGGCACAAGAAGGATTTAATAAAAATATTAGTTTGCAGTTTCCATGGCAATCAAAAAAAGACGCAGAATAATATCTACGTCTTTTTTTATGTTCGAGAAATAATTTGATTCAATTTTAAATTAATTAATAGGGCACCTAGAGCAAAAATGGCACCACCGAATCCGACTTGATAGAGCCCAAAGTTACCAACAATTAAAGATCCAACGGCCGAACCTAGGGAGATTCCCAGATTAGAAGCAATGGGATTTAATGAGGATGCTAAAGCAACTGCTTGAGGATATGATTCTTCGGCAATATTTAAGAAATGGATTTGGATTGGAGCATTGATCAAATACATGACGACACCGACGATAAGTAGGTTAATTAAACCAAAGTATTTGTTGTGAATCAGGAATGGTACGGCCAGAAGAATAAAGAATTCAACTGCATAAACTTTCGGCATGAACTTGAGACCGCCATGTTCAGCAATTCGACCAGATAACTGATTACTTACTAATGAAGCGAATCCGAAGACGGCTAGGAAAATACTCAAACTGGCTTTGGAGAACCCAAGTGTACCGTAGAGCGGTTGAAGATAAGTATAAATAACGTAAATGGCTGCAATGGCAAAGAAGGGTAAGAAAAATCCAACGTAAATGCGGGGATCCTTGATCAATTTGAATTGGCTTTTCAAAGGACTGTTGATTTGTTCAAATTCTTTCGGTAAGGAAATCATCAATAAAATTAACGTTATAACGCTAACTAATGAAATGATGAAGAAAGTCATACGCCAGTCAAAAACAGTACTGATAGCGGTACTAAAGGGAACTCCAAAGACTGAAGCAATACTGAATCCTGAGAAAATCCAAGATACAACTGTCCCTTGTTTAGAACGAGGAGCGATAACATTTGAGAAGGTCATTGATAGAGAAATAATTGCTCCAGCAACTGAGGCCGCGATAACGCGAGAAATGATTAGAACAGTATAATTGCTAGCAAATCCACTCAGAGTATTACCTAGAATAAAAATTATGGTCAGACCAATTAAAGTGTAATAGCGATTAAAGTTTCCTAATAATGAGGTAATGATCGGAGTACTGATGGCGTAAATCAATCCGTAGGCAGTAATCAGTAGGCCGACATTGGCGATGGATACATGGTAGGTTTTAGAAATATTAGAAAGAACACCCATGACTAAAAATTCATTGTTGCCAAGAACGAACGACAATAGCACGAGAATTGTAGTTTGAAATTTGTAATTGTGCATATTTTTTCTCCTTTTTTGAGCAAAGAAAAAAGAATCACGAGGATTCTTTAATTGGTCTCCGTAGTTAGGATTGCTTCTCTTAGAGCTTGAAAATCTTGGCTTGAGAAAGACTCATTTAGTGATTTATTAACCACTTCAGAGGCTTCTTTAAAATGTTCAATACCAGATTTGGTAATCTTTAGGCAAACCTCTTTTTGATTGTCGTCGCTGTGATAACGAATAATCGGTTTGCAATCTTTATTTTCTAAACGTACGGCCATTCTTGAAACAGCTGCAGCACTTAATTTAAGTGAATCCTTAATTTCCAACAAACTAGCTTTGGAATCGTATTGATCATAAAGGTAGTGTAAAAAACTGAATTCAACAGGTGACAAATCGTATTTAGTTAGTACTTTTTCTAATTCCACTTGGACGTCATTTTCAAAATGTTTCATGTTCAACCAAGTACATAGGTTCGAAGTATGATTCATATTTATCACCCCTAACGTTAGATATTAACTTTTATGTATTATGGAACAAATCAATTGCTTGCGCAAGAAAATAATTTTTATTAAGGGATTGTTTGATAAATCCATGGCGTCAGCTTTTTGCTATACTAATCGTAAATAAAAAAATAGTTGAGGGGATATAAATGAGTTTTTATTCATATCAATATTTGGTGGAACATAATAATGAACCGAATATCTTATTCATTATAGGAGTCTTAGTACTAGCAACAGCTATTTTTATAACTAGTTACTTGTATTTTAAAAATCGATCTGACAATAAATATCGTGATTTGTTGATTATCTTTGGATTGGGAATCTTTTTATTTATTGGTATTAATTACAATAATTATGAACAGCAGTTGGACATTAACAATAAAACTAATCAGACCTTGAGCCTAATGCAATCAGTTGCTAAGGATAAAAAAGTTTCGAAGAACAAGTTATATTCTAATAGCTCCAGTTTGACAGAAGGAATGTTGATCAAAGCAGGTAAGGATATTTATCGTGTCAGTTTTGATAATAATTTGAGCAGTTATACACTTTCCAAAGCCAATATAATTAGCTCACAAAAAATACAATTGATTAAGAAATAGGTGACATAATGGTATTACAATACGGTGATTTAACTTTAAAATTTATTATAGGATTCTTATTCATGGTCTTGCAGATCAATCTGTTTGGACGTGGAAATATTGCTCCAACTAGTGCTATTGATCAACTTCAAAATTATGTCCTTGGTGGAATTGTCGGTGGTATGATTTACAATTCCAGTATCACAATTATGCAGTTTGCTTTGGTTTTGTTGATTTGGACATTGGTGGTCTTTATCGCTAAGTTTTTGACTAACCACAATAATTTCTTCAAGAAAGTTATTGAGGGTACACCACAAATAATTGTTAAAAATGGGCATATTGATGTTAACTTGGCTTTGAAAAACGGTTTGTCAGCCAATGATTTATCATTTAAATTGCGTCAGGCTGGTGTCTTGGATGTTAGAAATGTTAAACGTGCCGTTTTTGAACGTAATGGTCAGTTAACGATTATTTTGAAAGATGAGGATAGTTTCAAATATCCTTTGATTTTGGATGGCAAAATTGATATGGATGAGTTATCAACATCAGGCAAGGATGAAGCTTGGGTTGAAGAAGAATTGAAGAAACGCCATCTGGATGTAGCAGAAGTTTATATGGCTAATTATATTAATGGTGAGTTAGTTGTATATAAATATTAATTTTTTAGGTTAGCCAAAATTTCATTTTCATAAAAGGGTAACTGTATTAGAATGAAGTTGTAATAACTTTTGGTGGTGATAAATATGGCAAGTGATTCTAAGGCTTTCTCATTGATCATGCTAATTTTTTATGCAATTTTATTGTATTTTATCTTTGCTGATAAAAACATGATAGCCATGTACATGATGGGTATCGGTATGTTTGTTGAGGCTTTAGTAAATTGTGTTTGTACGTTTCAATCAAAAACTAAATAGGGTGGCGATTATGAATGTCAGAAACAAAAGTTTACAATAATTATTTCTTTGATGAACCAGTATTTGATTTGCACGATGGAGGTTATATACCACTAGAAAAAGTGGATATGCCTGATCATCCGTTGAATATTCCTGCTGCTTTGAAGCCAGACAAGGTAGACGGAAATGATGTTTATTACACAATTACAGCGCAAGAGGGTGAAACTCAAATTTTGCCTGGTGCTAAGACTAAAACATGGGGCTACAATGCTTCATTGTTAGGTCAAACAATTGTTTTAAAAAAGGGAGTTCATTATCATGTACATCTTGTTAATGAATTGCCAGAAGTTACTACTTTCCATTGGCACGGATTAAACGTTACGGGACCTATTGTTGATGGTGGTCCACATGCTCCAGTTTATCCAGGTGGTAGTCGTGATATTGACTTCACTTTGGATCAACCTGCACAGACTGATTGGATTCATCCACATCCATGTCCAAATACAGCTCGCCAAGTCTGGAATGGTTTAGCTGCAGCTGTTGTGGTAACTGACGATGAGGAAGCTAAATTACCTTTCCCACGTAATTATGGTGTCGATGATATTCCGGTTATTTTGCAAGATAGAAGTTATCATGACAATCAATTGGATTACAAGAAAGACTACGATATTGATGGTACTTTAGGTAAGTATGCTTTAGTTAATGGTACGATCAACGGTGTCTTTGATGTAACAACACAACGAGTTCGTTTAAGAATTTTGAATGGTTCTGATCGTCGTGAATGGCGTCTTCACTTTGATGATAATCATGAGTTTACTCAAATTGCTTCAGATGGTGGTACTTTGCCAGAACCAGTTAAATTAACTAAGTTGATGTTGACTTGTGCTGAACGTGCTGAAGTTATTTTAGACTTTGGCGACAAGAAGCCAGGTGATGTGGTTACATTAATGAGTGATGATATGCCAATTATGAAATTCAAGATTGGTCAATATGCTCCAGATGATACAAAACTTCCAGAACATCTAACAACAATTGATGCACCAGAAGTAACACCTGGACTACCTGTTACTCGTACAGTTATGTCAGGAATGGACGATCAAGTTAGACTTGATGGTAAACTCTTTGATATGCAGAGAATTGACCGTCGTCAAAAGATTGGTGATACCGTCCTTTGGGATGTTGTAAATACTAATGATATGGATGGTGGAATGATTCATCCATTCCATATGCATGGTTGTCAATTTCTTGTTATTAGTCGTAATGGTAAAGAACCATATCCTAATGAACATGGTTGGAAAGATACTGTAGGTGTCAATGCTGGTGAAACAGTTAGAATTGCTGTTCAGTTCACTAAGTTTGGTGTTTACATGTATCACTGTCATATCCTAGAACATGAAGATACAGGGATGATGGCACAGATTGAAGCTTATGATCCTAACCATGAGCACAAATATCATCTATTAAGTATGGATGAAATGAATCACCCAAAGAATAAATAAAGTCTCATTGACAACGTTTTCAGTCTACTTTAAACTAATTCTTAGTAATTAGGCTGTAAACAAATAGACAATACCAATTACAAGATTGGCATTGTCTATTTTTATTTTGGGGGATATGAAAGTGGAAGATAACAGTTTTAGGAAGCGTTTAGGATTCTTGATTTTTGCAATCGTATTGGATGCTTTTGCTAATGCTTTAATGATTGACAGTAATATGGGAAGTGCAGTATGGACAGCTTCGGCGGTCAATATTTCAACATTACTACACACCAGTTATGGGACAACATTATTTATCTATGCTGTTATTGTAACTATCGTGAATCAACTGTTGTTAGGAAAATTTGATAGTCATATCTTTATTTCTAACTTATTATTCTCATTGCCATTTAGCTATTTAGTTGGCTTTTTTAGCAATATTTTGAATCCGTTCAATTTAAATTATCTTCCAATTTATTCACGCTTTTTAGTTGATCTACTAGGTTTGATTTTTGTTTCAATGGGAACTTCGATCTATCAAAGATGCAATTTAATTCAACATCCCAATGATGAAATGGCCTATCTTTTGAGATTTAAATATTTACATGGTTCAGCTGGATGGGGACAGTTGGTCAGTTACACACCACCAGTGATTATCATGATAATTTGCTTCATATTAACGGGACATATCTTATCAGTGGGAATTGGAACTATTCTAGCGATGTTCTGTCAAGGTATTATTATTGGAATTTCGGATAAGATAGTTGTTCCTTCGTTGAAACATCATTATTCATTTTAGATGTCATAAAAGAAAATTTTAAAAATAATGTGAGTTATTAAAAAAAGAGTTAAGATTATCGATTTATACTATTGCGGTCAGACTGAACATGGTTTACTATGACATATAGGGACTACCAGATTTAAAAACAACTGATTCCTTCCCGACGGTGAGATTAATTTCTCACTATTTTTTTGTCCAAAAATAAATAAGCTTCAATTCAAATTGGGTTCTTACTCAAGTGGGGTTGTAACTAAATAACCAACTAATGTAGTTGAAGTATGTCGTTTTTCGTCAAAATCTGTGCTTTAAGATTTTTAGCTCCGCATAATTCCAAAAGAAATTTTTAATCAAAAGAACGGCCTCTGTTAAGTATTCAAGATATATCCTTTACTTGAATCTCTTAATGGAGACCGTTCTTATTTATTTTCGTCAAAATCGTAAATCACGTCTTCGACAGTCATTTTATTGCGACCAGCATTTTTTGATTTATAGAGGTAATTGTCAACTCGGTTAAAGAGATCAGTAAAACCAGTATCGGATGATTTCAATTCAGAGACTCCAAATGAGACACTGACATTTAATTTTTTACCATTTAAAAAAAGGGGTGCACTGTATAGAGCATTTCTAAGATCAACTATAATTGGACTACATTCTTCAGCCGTTTTATCACGGAAAATAATGATAAATTCTTCACCACCGAAACGAAAAATTTCTCCGTGGGTCTTACGAAGATATAATTCACGCTCCATAGTGTGAGCTACATGTCGTAAAACTTCATCACCAGTTGCATGTCCGTATTTATCATTAAATAGTTTGAAATGGTCGATATCAAACATTGCCATGGTCAAAGGGACTCTATTCTCATGAGAATACTTATCATAGATTTCTTTAGAGCTTTTATCTAAATTAGAGCGGTTTCTGATACCAGTCAGTTCATCATAATTAACAGCTTTTTTTAGGGTATCGTATCCAGCCAGCGTTAGTTGCATCTTATGTTCGCAGAACCTAATAATTGCCATATAAATGACAAAAACGATCAACATATAAAAAATATTCGAAAATGAAAAACTGTGGTCGACCCAGAGGAGAATCCACCAGGCAATTCCGTAAAGGATTTGTAGAGCTAAGTACTTAATGGTACTGTCCTGTAAACGATCAGTTTGCCAGTAGATATAAATAACAATAGCAACTAAAAAGATATAGGAAACGATGAAGTAAGGCAATTTAACATTAGTTAATCGTTGTAAGTTATTAGATTGATGATAGGCAAAGGGCATTAACAGATTAATTAGTAGGGTAATTTTATTTCGTAAGAGATACATGGAATAAAGCAAGATGGTTAGTTGTGCATTAGCATATAACCAACCATTATTAACGGAACTATTATTGAGCACATGGAAGGTTTGCTGCAAGATAATCATGGAACCTGCTAAAATGGCACCTTCGGTAAGATGAATCGGTAGTCGAATATAGATAGGTGATTTATCGGTGATTCTGCGCTCTAATCCGTAAGAAATAATTGTAATAATAGTAATTAAGCCGATTGTAACTAAGGTGATAATAGTTGAGGTGAGATTAAAATAGTTATTAATAATCTCTTTTAGGATATTCAAAATGACCTCCGTAAGAATTTATTTGAATAAATACACAAAACGCGTGTTCATGAGTCCGTGATGTAGTATTATAAGACATTTAGTAAATAATTACCCCTAAAGAATATTATGTATCAGTATACACTTATTTATTTATAAATTTATAAGTTTATAATAGGGGGTAAAGCAATAAACATTTCTAAAGTTATGCTTGATTGTTCGCTTTTTAATGTAAAATTTACTCAATTTTTGAGAGGGGAAAGATCGGATGAAAGTAGTAGTTGTAGGGTGTACACATGCTGGTACAGCAGCGGTAGAACAAATTCTTCAAGAACATCCAGATACGGAAGTTACCGTATATGAACGTGATGATAATATTTCATTTCTGTCATGTGGAATTGCATTATATTTAGGTGGTAAAGTAAAACGTTTAGAGGACATGTTCTATGCTAGTCCTAAGGATCTGGAAAAACTTGGTGCCACAATAAAAATGAAGCATGATGTTCTAAAAATTGATTCAGAAAAGAAAACATTGATGTGTGAAAATATGGAGACACATGAAATAATTAACGATACTTATGATAAGTTAATTATGACCACTGGCTCAACCGTAGTAGTGCCACCTATTATGGGCATTTCCGATTCAAGAATTCTGATGTGCAAGAGTTATGCACAAGCAAGAGCAATTCATGATACGGCCAAAGACTATAAGCATATTGCCATCGTGGGTGGTGGTTATATTGGAGTAGAGTTGGCTGAAAGTTATGCTAATACAAATCATAAAGTTACTTTAGTTCAATCGAGAGATCAGGTTTTGAACCACTATATTGATCCTGATATGTCTGAAAAAGTAGTTGATTTGTTAAAGGAACATAATGTCGATGTTTATTTGAATGAAAATGTTACTGGATTCAATCGTGATGATGATGACAATGTTGTTATTGAAACATCTAAAGAAGATCACAAGGCTGATTTGGTAATTGTCTGCACTGGTTTTGTTGCCAATACTGGTTTACTACGTGGACAAGTAGATATGGATCGCCGTGGTGCCATTATTATTAATGAATATACACAAACATCAAATCCTGACATTTATGCTGCAGGAGATGCATGTACGGTTTACTTCAACCCTACACATGAACATGCTTATATGCCTTTAGCAACTAATGCTATTAGGCAAGGTGCTTTGGCCGGTATTAATGTATTTGGCAATATTCAAAAGTACATGGGTACTCAAGCAACTTCAGCCATGGAATTGTTTGGCTACACGATTGCTTCTACAGGTCTAACATTAGGACATGCTCTAGAACATGGTTTGAATGCAGATGTAGTTGAATACCATGATAATTATCGTCCTGCTTACATGCCATCAACGGAGATGTTAACAATTAGATTGGTTTATGATAAGGATACACGTTTGATTTTAGGTGGTCAGTTATTCAGTAAGCATGAAGTTGCTCAATCAGCTGATACTTTGTCAGTATGTATTCAAAACAAGAACACAATCGATGATTTAGCTTTCATGGATATGTTGTTCCAACCTAATTACGATAATCCATTTAATTATTTGAACTTGGTTGCTCAAATGGCTGTGGCTAAGGAACGTAAAGTAAAATAATCTTTTGAAATAATAAAGAGGAGATACCGACTTTTGTTGGTATCTCCTTTTTGGGTTTGGTCGTCTGAGTTTGATAACCATTATTTTTTGTTTTATAACCATGGTTCTATGCTGAATAGTGGAAACGAGCTGCGCAGGCCAATTTCTTCCGGTTTGCTACAGTCATGAAATTGCCCGCAAGGTACACGGTCGATTCCATGACTTAGGCAAATCCTCGGAAATTCCCAGGCCTGCTCCGCTCTCTAGAATTCGTCGTCGTCTGCTTTTAACTTCAACAATCTAGGTTTTCCATAATAATATCCCTGACGTAGATCTATTCCTAACTTATCAGCTAGAGCATCATCTTTTTCGTCTTCTATTCCTTCAAGAATAAAGCGAATATTTTCTTTTCTACATATGTCGCGCCAATAGATAACTTTGCTTTCAATATCTGGGTCGCGTAACTTTTCACCAAAGTTCTGAATGGCAAATTTAATTTCGGCTGCTAAAGGTATCATATCTTTGATTTGATCTATTTGATTTGTTCCGGTTCCACAGTCATCAAGACTGAAGTCCATTCCATAATCAATGAATTCTTTAATCAAGGAAATGTATTCTTCATTGCTCCAATTTTTGCTTGGTGTATCTTCGGTTAGTTCTACTACTAGTCTTAGTGGACGCAGAATTCTTTGTGCTTCAATAATAGCATCACGAACTTCTTCGTCCATTAATTGATTACGATTGATATTTACTGAAACGGAACCAATCTTTAAGGATAATAATTTCGTTGTAGCAACTAAAACTTGTGCCATAAGGTGAGAAGGGACGTCGGAAAAGTTTGCGGGTGGACGCCATCCTTCCGGCTTCTTTTCTTTCATTAATAATTCATAACCGATCAATGAATTATTCACCTTATCAAGCTGGGGTTGAATAAAATATCTGTACATAATGTACTCCTTTGTTAGTCCTAATCGATTCTTGATTAATCACGTGAATAATGTACCGAACAAATAATACTACAAGCTTAGTTTCATGTCATGATGAAGGATTCCGGCTTCTTGGTACTGTTCGCCGACAACTTCGAATCCTAACTGTGTATAGAAAGCTTGGGCATGATCCTGAGCTCCTAAAACAATGTAATTGAAATTATGTTTTCTAGCATAATTGAAAATATATTTTAGAAGATCAGATCCTAAATGTTGGTGACGAAATGGTTTTAATACAGCGACTCTTTGAATATGGATTCCATTGTCAGATGTAGTTTGGAATCTAGCGGTGGCTGCAGCTTGCTGATTGCTGTAAAGAACAAAATAGGTACATTTGTCTTCGTCGTTATCTATTTCAATTTCAGCGGGAACGTTTTGTTCATCCACGAAAACTTTTTTACGAATATCCACACTGTCGTGATAGATATCAGAATTTATATCATTAGAAGATTTAATTTTGTTCATTGATTACCACCGCTTTTAAAAAAGTCAATACACTTGTTATTATATTACAAATACTCTGCCGTGCATTATCGATATTTGAAATTTAAAAAGTCCATTTATAATATATAAAAAATTAAATAGATTGATATAATGTAACTAAGTGTTTATATAAGCTTAAGAAGCAGAGAGTTATTTATTTGGGTACTTTAGAGGAGGAACCGACTGTTGAAAGTAATCGTTGTCGGATGTACACATGCTGGAACAGCTGCAGTGGAAAAAATATTAGAGAAACATCCAGATACGGAAGTTACCGTATATGAACGTGACGATAATATTGCGTTCCTATCATGTGGGATAGCATTGTATTTAGGAAGAATCGTCAATCGACTAGAAGACATGTTTTATGCCGATCCAACTACGCTTGAAGGTTATGGCGCTAAGGTTCATATGAAACATAATGTTATTAAGATTGACTCAAAAAATAAGAAGATTGTTGTTCAAGATCTTAATACACAAGAAATTTTTGAAGATAGTTATGATAAGTTGATCATGACCACTGGTTCAGAGGTTGGTGTGCCACCAATTGGTGGTATGGATAATCCTCGTGTTTTGTTGTGTAAAAGCTACGATCAAGCTAAGAAGATTTATGAATCAGCTTTGAACTACCCTAGTATCGCTATTGTTGGTGCAGGATATGTCGGAGTGGAATTAGCTGAAAGTTATGCTAACACTGTTCATGAGGTAACTTTAATTCAATCAAGAGAACAAATTCTCAATAATTATGTTGACGAACCCCTATCACAAACAATCATTGAAAAACTTAAAGAGCATGATGTTAAAGTTGCATTAGGTGAACGTGTTGCTGAAATTGAAGACGGTGATCAATTAACCATCAATACTAAAGCTGGTCATAGTTATAAGGCCGACTTAGTAATTGTTTGTACAGGCTTTTTTGCCAATACTGACTTATTGCGTGGACAAGTACAAATGGATGGTTATGGAGCCATTTTGGTTAACGATTATATGCAAACTTCAGATCCTGATATCTTTGCTGCCGGTGATTCTTGTGCAGTTAAGTTCAATCCAACTGGTGAAATGAAATACATTCCACTGGCTTCTAGTGCAGTACGTCAAGGTACTTTGGCAGGTTTGAATATTTTTGGAAATGTTCGCAAGTATATGGGAACACAGGCTACCACAGCAATGGCATTATTTGGTTATACATTAGCCGAAACCGGATTGACTTTGAAAAAGGCTCTGGCAAATGGATTGAATGCTGATTGCGTTACATACCACGACAATTATCGTCCAGATTATATGCCAACGACAGAAATGCTAACAATTTATTTGATTTATGATAAAGATACGCGAAAGGTCTTAGGGGCACAATTATTCAGTAAGCATGAAGTTGCTCAATCAGCAAATGCTTTGTCAATCTGTATTCAGAATGAGAATACAATTGATGATTTAGCCTTTGTCGATATGCTGTTCCAACCCAATTATGATAATCCATTTAATTATCTCAATTTGGTAGCACAACAAGCAATTGCTAAAGAAGATAACAATTAGAAAATATTAAGGACAAAACTTTTTTTAGTTTTGTCCTTTTTTTGAAAAATATATATGAATATGTATAATGTGATACTTTTAATTTAATAGACAGTTCATTCATGCTAGACTTAATGTTATAAATGAATGTGCGAGGGGTTCCTTTTGGGTAATTTAATGGAGATTTTAAGAATCTGTTTTAGTGCAAATGCCTTAGTAACGGGAATAGTCACAATCGGTTTAGTTACTATTATTACTTATATATCTTTTATATTGGAACGAAAAGTCAGCACAGCATCGTCCTTCTTTAAGAAGGTGGGGATAAATATAGCTGAAATGCTGCTATTACTTTTAATGTTGTTGTTGGTTACCATTGTTTTCAAAAGTTTGACAGGTGGTTCGCAAGTTGAGTTGGGAGGATTGCTAGCCAACGCTGAATTAACGATTTTATTCTATGGCCTGTTTATTTTCAATAATCGCTTAATTATTTTATTGAATGTTTTTTTGCCATTTTTGTATCATCCATCGTCAGATATTTCGAGAATTCAAGGACCATATGCATGGTTGTTTATTGTTTCTTATCTTATTTTAATAATTGTGATTGATTATTTATATAGTCATAAAGAAGTTTTAGCAATTTCTAATTACCGATATTTATCATCACAAATGTTGTTTGGAATCTGTTGGTGGATCTTTATTTGGATTGATTATAGATTTCCATTAGTTGATATTATTGGAATGTTGATTTTATTCGAGTTTTATATGTTTGTCGTACGGATAATTGAATTAAAAATGAGTACTTACATGCATGCGTATAACGATTTGGAGAATAAAGTTAATTACGATGCTTTAACTGGGGTCCGTAATCGGGCAAATTTGAATAAGGTTTCTAAAGAATTCTTTGAAAAATATAGTCAAAGTTCAGTACCCTTAACAGTGATGATGTTTGATATTGACCGCTTTAAAGAATTTAATGATCATTATGGACATGAAATTGGTGATGAGGTTTTACGTCATGTTTCACATACGGTTGAACGTGAACTACATGTCGATGGCAGTCAGGGACAATTATTCCGTTATGGTGGCGAAGAGTTTGTGATTTTATTGAAGAATGTTGATACGAAAAGAGCTCAAGAAATTGTCAATCGTATTAACCAAACCTTAATAGAAATGCCGCTATTTATTCAAGGAACTCAATTAGATGTAACGCTATGCTTTGGCGTAACGATGCTTCGTAAAACTGATGAGTCCTTTGACGAAATATTTAAAAGAGTCGATGAATATCTCTATCAATCAAAGAATAATGGGCGTGATGAGATGACTATCGAGGGTAAAATTTTCCAATATGAAAAAGTACCAATGATCAAGATATAAAAAACAGCCAGGCGGGGAACCTGACTGTTTTTTATATAAGTCGATTTTTAGTAGGAGCAAAATTAATATGTCATTGAATGATGGGGTATTCAACTAACAGGAGATCAAATTTGGTCTGGGAGTTAAATTTTAGGCAAATCGAAGAATTGAGTGAGCTCCTACTTCACAAACCAACTACTAGAATAAGTATTTAAGCATAGAATTAGATTTTCTACATGGGAGGCACGAGATAGGACTTTGAAAACTACTTATTCTAGTTGTAAACAAAGTTGCTATATGTGGTCCTCCTTTCTATGTTAGCGCTTTCTTTATGGTACAAATGAAGTATAGCAAGTTTTTGTGAATTTCACAATTTCTATGCTCACGATTCAAAAAATATTATTGTGCCAAGTGTTAGTGACAGTATGGATTGAATGATAAATATAATTATTTTTTGTTTAAACAAAAGATTTCACAAGCAAATAAATACTCATAAAAGTGAATGAATATACTTGTTTAAATAAAAAAAGTATTATACTATGAATTTGTTCGAAGAGGCGATGACGTTCGCCGAAAAATATTACTTAATCGTAATTGATGACGTCTACTCTATTTAAAATACCAATAATAATTGAGGAAAATTATTGAGGGTCTTTTAATGTGGAGTAGTCGTCTTTTTTTTATGATTAAGAAGGGAGTATTTATTATGACAAAAGTAACAATTGAGAATGTTAAGGCTAGGGAAGTATTTGACTCACGTGGTAACCCAACAGTTGAAGCAGATGTTATTCTTTCAAATGGCATTTTGGGTCGTGCTAGTGTTCCTTCAGGTAAATCAACTGGTGATAATGAAGCGGTTGAATTACGTGATGGTGGTGACAGACTAGATGGCAAGGGTGTTTTAAAGGCCGTTAACAATGTTAATACTTTGATCAATGATAAATTAAAAGGTGCTGATCCTTTCAATCAAGCTCATATCGACCAAATGATGATTGACCTTGATGGCACTCCAAATAAAGCTAAGTTAGGTGCTAATGCTATTTTAGGTGTTTCAATTGCCACAGTTCGTGCTGCAGCTAATGCAGAAGGAATTCCTGTTTACCGTTATCTCGGTGGTGTTGATCTAGAATTGCCACAAACATTCCACAATGTTATTAATGGTGGTGAACACGCTGATAACGGAATTGATATGCAAGAGTTCTTAATTACACCTATCAAACGTACAAGTTTCCGTGATGGATTTGAAAAGATTGTTAACGTTTATCATCAATTGAAGAAGAATCTTGAAAAAGAAGGCTATCAAACAGGCCTAGGTGATGAAGGTGGATTTGCTCCTGATCTTCCGTCAAGTGAAGCTGCCATTGATGAATTAAATCGTGCGATTAAAGATGCTGGTTACGTTCCCGGTGAAGAAATTGGTATTGCCTTTGATGCTGCTGCTTCTAGCTTTGCCCAAGATGATGGTTCATATTTGTTTGAAGGTAAGAAACGTAGTGCCGAAGAAATGGGTACATACTATGAAGGTTTGCTAGATAAGTATCCAGCAATTGTTTCAATGGAAGATCCCTTTGGTGAAAATGATTGGGAAAACTTTGCTAAATTCACACAAAAGAATGGCAAACGTGTTCAAATTGTTACTGATGATAATGTATGTACAAATCCTGCACTCTTCAGAAAAGCTATCAAGAAGGGTATGGCTAATAGTTTCTTGATTAAGTTGAATCAAATTGGTACTGTGACTGAAACAATGGAAGCTATCCGTGTTGCTAGAAAGAATGGCTATACAACAATGATGTCACATCGTTCTGGTGAAACTGAAGATTCATTCTTGGCTGACTTTACAGTGGCAATGCATGCTGAACAATTGAAGTCAGGTGCTCCAGCACGTGGTGAACGTCTAGCTAAATACAATCAATTATTAAGAATTGAGGAAGAATTAGGCAAAGAATCTAATCTAGCTCATTTCCCAAATGATGTGGACTTTGACTAATCAATAAATCATGAAAGAAAAATATGGACTTACCACACCAGAGGTTGAGAAACTCAGACAAGAATACGGATATAATGAGACGCCAAAGATTCAAAAATCATTTATCAGTTTGATTTTAAAACGTTTGGTTGGTCCAATTCCTTATGTAATCGAATTAGCTTTAGTAATTGAGTTGATTTTAGGTAACTTTATTCAAGTTGTCTTTATCTTTGCCCTATTACTATTTTCAGCAATTGATGGAGCCATTCAGGAGAATCGAGCTTCAAAATCAATTGGTGAATTGGATACAAAATTGATTGCTTACGCAAGTGTGCTTCGTGATAGTAAATGGCAAAAATTATCGAGTCGGGAATTAGTTCCTAGTGATTTGATTCATTTGTCAGTCGGATCAGTTGTTCCAGCTGATTGTAAAGTAGTTAAGGGTGCCATTTTAGTTAATCAATCAGTTATCACTGGTGAAACGAAAGCTGTTACTAAAGTAGAAGATGATGAGTTATATTCTGGCTCAACGATTATCGAAGGTACAGCGGATGTAACAGTTGAAAAAACTGGTGTTCACAGTAGTCTAGGTAAAACAACAGAATTGGTTAGGACAAACGAAGCTCCAGGTAGATTGGAAAATTTACTTTTTACAGTTGTTAAGTATTTGGCCTATTTGGATGTTGTTTTAGCAGTCATTTTAACTATTACTGCATTGATTAGACATACACCGTTTCTTTCATTATTACCATTCGTAGTTATTCTATTTGTAGCTACAATTCCTATCTCAATGCCATCGAGTTTTGCGGTTGCCAACTCTTTAGAAGCAGGCAGTTTGTCGAAAAAGGGTGTTTTGGTTAGCGGGCTTACTGGTATTCAGGAAGCTGGTTCGATGAATGTCTTGTTAATGGATAAGACCGGAACAATTACCAAGAATAAACCGGTAGTCGATGAAATTATAAGTTTGAACGGGTTGGATAAAATGCAGTTATTCAAATATGCATTAGCAACCGTCAAACCCAGTAGTGTCAGTCCGCTTGATTTAGCAATCCTACAAAAAGCTAAGTCGGATGATATAGTTTCAATTGAAGTGAAACAACAAATTTCATTTGATCCTAAATTGAAAGGTGCAAAAGCCGTTCTCAACAATGGTGATGAAATATTTTTGGGATCACCTGTAAAAGGTAATTTAGAGAATCAAGTAAAATCTAAAATTGACGAACTATCACAGCAGGGATTGCAAGTAATGGTTTTGACTATCAATCAGGAAGCCATTGGTTTGATAACTTTTAAGGATCAAATTAAACCTGACATGCCAGAAACAATTGCTGCATTAAAGAAGCAGGGAATCACTGTTTTAATGTTAACTGGTGATACAGTACCAACAGCTCAAGCCATTGCACAAAAAGTGGGTCTAAATGATCGAATCGGTACAGTTGATGAAGCACTATCTGCTCCTTTGTCATTTGGAGGATTTGCTGATGTTTATCCAGAAGATAAATTCAAAATTGTAAAATCCTTACAAGATAAAGGTTACGTTGTTGGTATGACAGGTGATGGTGTCAATGATGCGCCAGCATTGAAGAAAGCTGATGTTGGGATTGCCATTGATACCGCAACTGACATTTCTAAGTTAGCTGCAAGAATTATTCTGACAGAACCTTCTTTAAAAGGAATCATGGAATTGGTAGATGCTGGTCATCGAGTTTATCAGAGAATGATGACCTGGTTGATCACTAAATTGGCAAGAACAGCTCAATTAGCACTTTTATTAACTATTGGTTATTTATTCACTAACTTCTTCCCAGTTTCGTTGAATATCATCGTTTTTATCGTTATTTTTAACGATTGTGTTACTTTGACGTTGGGAACTGATCGAGTAAAAATTAATCATTTGCCAGAAGCTTGGAATTTGAAGAACCTATCGAAAATTTCGGCTATCTATACAGTTGGCTGGTTAATATTAGGATTTGCAATGTTGTGGTATAGTGTCAAATTTACTAGTTTCACACATGCCCAAATTAGCGGAATATTATTTGTTTACTTGATTTACTCCGCAATGGGGATGATTCTTTCAACAAGAACGAGAGATCATTTTTGGTCAATTAAAACAAGTAAATCAGTGGGGACCGTTATATTTATTAATCTAGTTCTATCCAGTTTGATAAGTATTTTATGGTTGCATACAGCGGCTTTAAATGTATTGGCTGTTTTCTTGATTTGCTTTGTTATGTTCTTAGTATTGGATTTGATTAAGGTTTCTTATTACAAATAAGATTAGTAATTATAAAAATACCCTATTAGAATTGTCCTTGATGTATAGGATTTCTAATAGGGTATTTTAGAACAAAAAAAACAGGGACCGAAGTCTCTGTTTTTTATTTATCAAATAATTATTTGATTGAAGGTGTACCGAACCATTGGATACGTTCCTTAGTTGTTTCAGTAATAGCTTTAGCACCAGGTGCAAGCAATTTACGTGGGTCATAACCCTTTTCATCAATATCCAAGTCTTTCTTAGCTTCGATATATTCACGTGTTGCTTTAGCGAATGAAAGTTGTAATTCAGTATTAACGTTAACCTTTGAGATACCCATTGAAACAGCCTTGATGATTTGTTCCTTAGGAATACCTGAACCACCATGAAGAACAAGTGGTGTCTTGATAACATCAGCTAATTCCTTAAGACGGTCAAAGCTTAAACCTTTCCAGTTGTCAGGGTAAACACCATGAATGTTACCAATACCGACAGCAAGGTAATCAACACCTGTAGCAGCAAGAGTCTTAGCTTCTTCAACATCAGCTAATTCACCTAAACCAACGATACCATCTTCAGTACCACCGATTGAACCAACTTCAGCTTCAACAGACATGTTCTTAGCATGAGCTAATTTAACAATTTCCTTAGTCTTTTCAAGGTTTTCTGCGAATGGAAGGTCATGACCATCGAACATAACTGAGTTATATCCAACTTCGATACATTCCTTAGCAGCTTCGTAGTTACCATGATCCAAGTGCATTACAACTGGAACTGTGATACCCATTGACTTGATTGTGTCTTGTACAAGGTGTAGACATAGTTCATAACCACCCATGTACTTAGCAGCACCCATTGATGTTTGAACCAAGATAGGTGTTTGTGTTTCTTGGGCAGCAGCCAAAATTGAGCGTGTCCATTCCAAGTCGTTGATGTTAAAAGCACCAACAGCATACTTGCCTTTACGGGCGTTATTGAAAATTTCGTTACCGTTTGTTAAAACCATCGATAAACCTCCATAAAATTCATTTTCGAATACATTGATAATTCTAACTCAAAATGGTAGAAATTAATACTTTTTTTAACAAACTATTTCTGTAAACCCATTAATGGATGTGAAAATAGATGTAAAACGCTATCATATAAAGGATAAGCAGGCCAATTAAAATGAACCACCAATATTTTTTACTGGTGGATTTGATGAAGGTGTTATAAATTGCCATGACGATGAAGAAGGCAATTAAGGTTGTTAAAATACTGAGGACTATTAGTATTGGAATATTAATCATAATATCTATATTATACGCAAAAACTTTCAGAAAACGATATCCTATGAAACAAACGTGTCTACCTATATTAATAAAGTTATCTTTGATATACTGTAGGTAATTTATTGAGGTGATAATTTTGGATAAAATTAAAGTTATGACGGTCTTTGGTACCAGACCCGAAGCAATTAAAATGGCACCCTTAGTTTTAAAATTAAAGCAAAATAGTGATCGTTTCGATACTGTGACAGTAGTTACAGCTCAACATCGTGAAATGTTAGACTCAGTGCTTGAAATTTTTAAGATCAAGCCTGATTATGACTTAAATATCATGAAGGAACGTCAAACACTTAGTGGTATCACTGGTTTAGTTTTGAAGGAACTAGATAGTATCATTGAAAAAGAAAAACCTGATATTGTACTAGTTCATGGTGATACAACAACTACATTCAGTGCCGCTTTGTCAGCCTTCTATCATCAAACACGTATTGGACATGTTGAAGCCGGTTTGAGAACTTGGAATAAGTATTCACCATGGCCAGAAGAAATGAATCGTCAAATGACTGATGATTTAACTGATCTATACTTTGCTCCAACTGATGAAAGTAAAGCTAACTTGTTGAAGGAAAATCATCATGGCGAAAATATCTTTGTAACTGGTAACACAGCTATCGATGCTTTGAAGAGCACCGTTCACAAAGATTATCATCATGATATCTTAGATGTAATTGATCCAGACAAGAAAATGATTTTAATCACAATGCATCGTCGTGAAAACCAAGGTGAACCAATGAAAGAAGTCTTCAGAGCAATGCGTAAAGTTGTTGCTAAGCATGATGACATTGAATTAGTTTACCCAGTACATTTGAACCCAGTCGTTCAACAAACTGCTAAAGAAATTCTAGGTGGGGTAGATAGAATTCATTTGATCGAACCATTAGATGTAGTCGACTTCCATAATTTAGCATCAAGAAGTTACTTTATTATGACAGATTCCGGTGGTGTTCAAGAAGAAGCCCCATCATTAGGAAAACCAGTCCTAGTTTTACGTGACACAACAGAACGTCCTGAAGGTGTAAAAGCTGGAACTTTGAAGTTAGTTGGTACAGACGCTGAAGTAGTTGAGAGAGAAATGACACGTTTAATCACTGACAACGCTGAATACGATCGTATGGCAAATGCCAAAAACCCATACGGTGACGGTAAAGCTTCCGAACGTATTTTGGATGCAATGAGCTATTACTTCAAACAAACAACAGAGAAACCAGACGAATTTAAATAAACGGTGAGAAATATTCTCAAGTTCAATTGTAACTAGATGCCAACTAATGTGGATGAATATGCCGTCGTCCGCAAAAAATCTGTGGGCCCACAGATTTTTTACTACCGACTAATTCTTTGATTCCAATGTTATCGGTGGTTTAAGGCATTAATTCTACATAATTAATAAAGAGTGTTCATATCAATTTGTTAAAATTGGATGAACACTCTTTTTTCTTTTAAAAATATTATAAAAAATTTCTTTACAATTATGGTTAATATAGGACTCCCGTGGGCCAAGTTGAGCTAGATAATTTTATGCTTGGATAGAATTGAGGTAACGTTTATTTAAATTGATGTTGTTATTTTTGTTTTAAAAATTTAGAAAGTAATAATGAATAGAGAAGTTTACCAGTCTGGAGTAAAAGCTGTGCCCACGGCGTTCCACCGCCTTTTCAACTTTTGCGGAAGACGAAATATTTAGTCAAACAAAAAAGAATCGAATTAAATTTCATTTCGACTCTTTCGACGTGCTTTTAAATTTTTAATACGATCAATCAAATGACGATTTTGATAATTGAAAATTAACTTCGATGAGAAGTAATTAAATAGCCCAACAATCAATTGATCAATAGCTTTGATAATCAAGTTATTCCAAGGAAAAATGAAAACCGCTACGACCATGAAAATATCATCAAAGATCAGTGAGAAGATACGTGAAACAAGGAAGAACATTCCTTCTTTAAATAGTTTCTTCAGGTTTTCCATTTCAGATTTGAAAACATATAATTTCGTTACAAAGAATGAAAAGAAGTTGGAGATAAACCAAGCAATAGTATTAGCAATCCACAAGGTAATATGGAAATAGTTATGCGATAGATCGAAAATTCCGATATTTAATAGTGATGCTAAAAAACCAAAGAGACAGTAAACTCCAAAATTACGGTATTTTTTTAAGAAGTCCATTTTTAAAGATCCATTTCTTGTGCCTTTTTAAAGATTTGTTCAGCAAAATTGTCGAGGTTATCGATATCTTCTTGTTCTGGTCCTAACTCGACTTTGACAGAGTCAGCTCCACGAGTAGCACCAGTTTTTTGAAATACTTTATCGAATTCTTCTACGGCTCGGCAGAAATCCTCATAGAAAGTGTCACCTGAACCACAGACACCGTATACTTTTCCAGTTAAGTCAAGGTCTTGCATGTCATCGTAGAAGTCCAATGCTTCATCTGGCACGACACCTTGGTCATAAGTATAGCTAGCGATAATGCAGATATCAGAATCCTCAAAGTCGGCTACATCTGTTTGAGAAACTTCGCTCATATCAACATCACAACCTAAATCCTCGAACTTTTCAGTTAGGACATAGGCGATATCTTCATCATTACCAGTAATGCTAGCAAAAACAATTTTTACTTTTGTCATAATTGTCGCCTCATTATTTAATCTTTAGATATTATAGCAAAAATTAATATCACGGGCTATCTAATTCCGAAACCCTCTAATGTTATAATGAAACTAACATATTTTTGAAGGGACATGTTATAAAGTGATTACATTAAAATCTGCAAGAGAAATCGAAGGAATGAGAAAGTCTGGAGAATTGCTTGCTAATACACATATTGGTTTACGTGACATTATTAAACCAGGAATTTCTTCAATGGAAATTGAAAATTTTGCTAACGACTATATCGTTTCACACGGTGGTCGTCCATCAGAAAAGGGTTTTGAAGGCTACAAGTATGCAACTTGTGTCTGTGTTAATGATGAAGTTGCCCACGGTATTCCTCGTAAGAACCTTATTTTAAAGAGCGGTGACGTTCTAAAAGTAGATATGACCGTTAACTTAAATGGTTATGAAAGTGATTCTTGCTGGACATATGCAGTTGGAGATTTGTCAGCTGAAGATCAAAAATTAATGGATGTAACACACAAGGCTCTATACTTGGGAATTGATCAAGCTGTAGTTGGCAATCGTCTTGGTGATATTGGTTATGCTATCCAACATTATGTTGAAGATGAAAATCATATGGGCGATGTCCGTGACTTGATTGGTCATGGTATTCAACCAACCATGCATGAAGCTCCAAACGTTCCTCATTATGGCGAACCAGGACAAGGTTTGCGTTTACGTGAAGGAATGACAATTACTATTGAACCAATGGTTAACCTTGGAACGTGGGAAATTAAAGATAAGTTTGTTAAAGCTGATGGCTGGGAATATTTTGTTTCTGCCGATGGAACTGATTCAGCACAATATGAACATACCATTGCCATTACCAAAGATGGTCCTAAGATCTTGACTTCTCAAGATCCAGAATATGATGCTAAATACTTACTTTAAAATAGTGAGGATAAATAATGGAAGAAGAAAAGCAACAAATACCACTGTTTAGGCAATCGATAACTAAAAAGCAGAAGTTATTTGGCTTTGTTAAATATGTTACTCAAGCGATGAGTGATTCTAATGTCCCCATGGCTTCCAAAGCAATCACATATTATATTTTGTTGTCGTTGTTTCCAGCGGTAATTGTTGTGGGAAATTTAATCCCATTATTACATTTGGATAAACCGACAGTTATTAGTTATATCGAGTTTATTTTGCCTGATGATTTGCATCATTATTTTTTACCCACGATAGTAAAAGTCTTGTCTAATTCCAACAAAGGCGTCTTGTCAGTTGGTATTGTCGTATCCTTATGGGCAATTTCACGTGGATTGAATATTGCTCAAATGACGATGAATGAGGCCTATGGACTAGATATTAATAATCTATTTGCTGAACAAACTTTTGTAAATTATGTTATTCGTCGGACGTTAGCCTTTTTAATGACGCTAATGTTATTAGTGATTGGTGTGATGGCGATTGTAACGTTTACATTTGGACAAATATTTTTAAATTGGCTAGTTCCATTGCTACGTATAAAGTCAACACTTTTAGATGTCTTTATGCGTTGGAAATGGCCCTTTGCTATTGTTATAATATTGATGATCGTTTTTGCTTTGTATTATTTTTTACCTAATATCCATCTTAAGTTTTATTACATAATAACCGGATCAATTATTACTAGTGTTGGTTTACTAGGATTATCGCAATTGTTCTCTTACTATCTAAAATATTTTGGATCGGCTTGGGACAATTACGGTGCAATTGGTGCCATTATTGTGTTTTTACTGTGGGTGAATATGTCAGTAACAATCTTTTTATTTGGAAATGCCGTTAACGTCGGTTTTGCCGAAGCATACGGCGGTCCATTTTTAAGAAGAAATACTGGTAAGTTAACTAGTTATCTGAAATCGCACGAAAAGGAGAATAATTGATGAAAGTTAGAAAAGCAATTATACCAGCAGCAGGATTAGGAACAAGATTTTTACCAGCAACAAAGGCTTTAGCTAAGGAAATGTTACCAATTGTTGATAAGCCAACAATTCAATTTATCGTTGAGGAAGCTAAGGCTTCAGGTATCGAAGATATTTTGATTATTACTGGTAAGAATAAGCGTTCTATTGAAGATCACTTTGATGCCGTACCAGAATTGGAACAAAATCTTCAAGCAAAGAACAAGACAGAATTATTGAAAGTTGTTCAAGACACAACTAATTTGGGTGTTAACTTGTACTACAGTCGTCAAGCTCATCCAAATGGTTTAGGAGATGCTGTTGCTCAAGCACGTTCATTTATTGGTGACGAACCATTCGTTGTTATGTTGGGTGACGATTTAATGAAGGATAAGGTTCCTTTGACAAAGCAATTGATTAACGACTATGACAAGACACATGCTTCAACTCTAGCTGTTATGCGAGTACCAGAAAGAGATGTTTCTAAGTATGGTGTTATTGATCCTGAAGGCGAAACAGCCCCTGGACTATATAATGTTAAGAAATTTGTTGAAAAGCCAAAGACTGAAGATGCTCCAAGTAATCTAGCTATTATTGGACGTTATCTTTTGACACCAGAAATCTTTGATTTACTAGCAACTCAAAAACCAGGTGCTGGTAACGAAATTCAATTGACTGATGCAATTGATCGTATGAATAAGACACAACGTGTGTTTGCTCATGAATTCAAGGGTCAAAGATATGATGTTGGTAACAAATTTGGCTATGTTAAGACAAATATTGAATATGGTTTGACTCATCCTGAAGTTGAAAGTGAGTTAAAACCATACATTTTGGATCTTGCTAAGAAACTTCAAGCAGAAGACAAACCTGCTAGCAAGAAATCAAGTAAATAATTAACCAAGTAATAGACAGTCATTAGCGACTCTGAAACCGAAGAGTTGTTTGTGGCTGTTTTTATTATGATAAAAAATCGGAAATTCATAGTAATCTTTTTGATTTAGTAAAACTAGAAACTCCCAGTTTTTAAGACCGTGTAATTTGGTTGATGTCTTCAGAACAACCGTATCGTCAATTATTTCAATATCGACAACGGCCAACCTTTGGTCGTCATCTTCAACGAAAATGCGGTTGTTCTTTTTGAAGTCATTTAATAATAAGATTAAATCAATAGTACGCATAAGAATTCTCCACTAAATAATTGTTTTTATTGTCCAATTAAATTATTATGTAAGCTTAAGGATATTTTGGTTCTTGCTGGAAATATATTGTAGCCGATACCAACTGATATGGCTTGAGGATGCCGTCGTCCATAGAAAATCTGTGGGCCGCTGGAACGTGGTGGACACGACTTGAAGCTAATGATTTTTCATTTCGCGAAAAATCATGGATCTCTAAGCTCGGTCTTCTACTAACCTTGCTTCGCAAGCTAAGTAGAATTTCACCACTTAGGGCCCACAGATTTTCTACTACCGACTGTGTTTCTGTTTCTATTGTTATCAGTTAGAATTACGGTGGTTGGATAGTTTTTAATTCTATTTAAGTGTAGAAAGATAGAACAACACACTAGTTCAGAGCAACAAGAAAATTGGCTCAGCCATGAAATTTACCTTAGCAATTTATTGCTTAGGTAAAGGTCGAACTTGAAGATCCATAAATTTGCACAAAGTGCAAATTTATTAGCTTCCAGTCGGCCCATGGCGTTCCAGCCAAATTTTCTTGTTGTGGAGGACGGAATCATACAGTCATGCAATAAGAACCGATATCTTATCAAGTTTGAAGGGAAATAAATTATGGATCCAATTGTAATTATAGACGCAAAGAGAACTGCTATTGGTAAGTTTCGTGGTCAATATGCTAATTTGACGGCAGTTCAATTAGGAACACAATTAGTTCAAAAATTATTGGATAGGAATAAGATTGACCCTAAAAAGATTGATCAATTCATTTTTGGAAATGTATATCAAGCTGGAATGGGCCAGAACACTGCTAGACAGATTGGTTTAAACGTTGGTGGTCGAGTAGACTCGACTGCCATGACGGTTAATCAAGTTTGTGGTTCTGGAATGAAGGCCATTTACGAAGGTATCGCAGCTATTACTATGGGTAATGCAGATATCGTTGTTGCTGGTGGTGTGGAAAGTATGTCTAATGCACCTTTCTATGCTCCTAGAACTGGAAAAATGGAAGTCAGTCCTAAACTTTCTGACACATTATTCAATGATGGTCTAAATGATGCCTTCAACAATTTACCTATGGGTATAACGGCTGAAAATGTTGCTAAGAAATTCCATATCAGTCGTGAGCAACAAGATGAGTTTGCCTACAATTCTCATCAAAAGGCTCATCAAGCAGAGTCCAAATTGGCTAAGGAAATTATTCCGATTGAAGTTAATGGCGAAGAGATAACTACTGATCAGTCAATTCGTCCGACAACAACTTTGGAACAAATGGGTCAATTAAGAACTGTATTTGATAAACAAGGTACTGTTACAGCCGGAAATTCTTCACCAATCAATGACGGTGCCGCAGCGGTTATTCTGATGAAACAAAGTCGTGCAACTGAATTAGGTTTGACACCGGTAGCTGAAATTACGGGTTATACAGAAGTAGGAATTGATCCTAATTATATGGGATATGCTCCATACTATGCTGTAAATAAGTATTTTGATCGTTACAAGACTGGTTTAGATGATTTTGATCTATATGAAGTTAATGAAGCTTTTGCTTCACAAGCAGTAGCCGTTAGTCGTGATTTGAATCTACCAATGGATCGTTTGAATATTTATGGAGGAGCAATTGCCTTAGGACATCCATTAGGAGCTACAGGAGCTCGTATGATTGCTACCTTGATAAATTCGTTACAACAAGAAAAGAAGCAAACAGGTTTAGCCTCATTATGTATTGGTGGCGGCATGGGTATGGCTATGGGTATTAAACTGCTATGAAAATCTATGAAATGACGAATGAAGAAAGAATTAAGTTATTGGTTCAAACGGGTTATCTGACGACCAAACAAGCTGAATTGTTGCAGAATCGTCAAACCATTTCTTTAGATTTGGCTAATAGTTTGAGCGAAAATCAGATTGGTAGTTTTAGTTTGCCCTATGGTTTTGCCACGGACTTTGTAGTCGATGGACAAGATTATCTTGTGCCAATGGTTATCGAGGAACCTTCTGTGATTGCTGCAGCTTCTAATGCTGCTAAACGTATCAAAAATAGTGGTGGTTTTAGAACATTCCCCAGTTCTCGAGTAGTTTATGGTCAAATCGTTTTGGAAAATTTGACAAAAACCGATATTGAAACCTTAGAAAAGAAAGATTCAGAGATATTTGAATTTGCTCAACAAGCGCATCCCAGTCTTATTAAACGAGGTGGCGGTATCGTTTCGTTGAAATTTAATCGCTACGATGATTTCTTTGAAATTGAACTCGGTATCGATACGGTTGATGCTATGGGTGCCAATATGGTTAATTCAATTTTGGAAAAGACAGCTCATAAGATTTCTAGCTTGGTTTCAGGTGATATCTTATGTAGTATTTTGTCTAATAGTGGTCAGGGACAAGTCATTACTGCTGAAGCGGCGATTGATTTTGAACAACTCAAGACGAAATCTATGTCTGGTTCTGAAGTAGCAACTAGAATCGTGAAACTAGCTGATTTTGCTAAACAGTCAGTTAAACGAGCTGTGACTCACAACAAAGGTATTATGAACGGAATTGATGCAGTTTATCTAGCTACAGGAAACGACTTCCGTGCTCAAGAAGCTGCGGCTCACAGTTTTGCCTTTGAATCTGGACAGTATCAACCGTTCAGTGAATGGCAGATCAAAGATGGGCAATTATTGGGCACTTTAAAAATGCCAATTGAACTCGGTAGCGTCGGTGGGGCAATAAGTGCTTTACCGATGGCTCAACTTAGTTTGGCAATTATGAAGATCACTAATAGTAAACAATTACAGTCAGTAGTGGCTGCAGTTGGATTGGCTAATAATTTGTCAGCTCTGAGAGCTTTAGTGACAACTGGAATTCAGGCTGGTCATATGGGACTACAGAGTAAGTCATTAGCGGTTTCGGCTGGTGCCAGTGGTTCTGAAATTGATGAAGTTTCGAAACAATTAAATCAAACAAAAAATTATACAATTGAAAATGCAAAGAATATTTTAATGGAATTAAGAGGTAAATAATGGATATAGGTATTGATAAAATAGGCGTTTACGTTCCTAAAAATTATATCGACATTGTTGAACTAGCTAAAGCTAGGGATGTTGATCCTAATAAATTTACAATTGGTATTGGACAAGACAAACAAGCTGTTCCACAACCTTACGAGGATGTGGTAACTATGGCTGCTAATTCAGCTGATAGTATTTTAACCACCGAAGATAAAAAGGCCTTAGGTTTACTAATTGTCGGAACAGAAAGCAGTATCGATGAGTCTAAATCATCGGCAGCTTTTTTGATGGATCTATTAGATTTACCAGAAGATATCCGTTCTTTTGAAATTAAGCAGGCTTGTTATGGAGCCACAGCTGGACTACAAACAGCGGTTGATTTTGTCAGTCAAAATCCTGATAAAAAAGCACTAGTTATTGCTAGTGATATTGCTCGTTATGGTATCAAGACTCCTGGTGAAGTAACTCAGGGTGCTGGATCAGTGGCGATGATCGTTAGTCAAAATCCACGTGTTTTGAAATTGACTCGCAAATCAGTTTACATGACTCGTAATGTGGGTGATTTCTGGCGTCCAACATTCTCCAAGACGGCTTTTGCCCGTGGTAAATTCTCTAATGAAGTATATGTCGATTTCTTCAATACTTTATGGAAAAAATATCAAGATAAGTATTCAGCCACAATTGATGACTTCTCAACTTTATTATTCCATATTCCTTATACGAAGATGGGTACAAAAGCTTTAAGAACTTTGGAAGGCAAGATTTCAGATGTCAAGTACGCAAAATTGACAGAACACTATCAAGCTAGTATCAAATTCAGCCGTGAAGTAGGGAATCTTTATACTGGTTCACTTTACTTAGGACTGTTGTCTTATTTGATTAATGCTGCTCAAGCCAATGAAGAATTATTATTATTCAGTTACGGTTCAGGTGCTGTTGGTGAATTATATAGTGGCGAAATTCAAGCTGGTTTTGATAAGGTTATTGATCAAAGTGGCATTTTAGAAATGCTTGATAATCGTCAAAAAATGAGCATTGCAGATTACGAAAAGATGTATCAAGTTGAGTATCAAGATGGAACAATTGTTGATCCCCAAGCAGTTAATAGCAAGTTCTATTTGAGTGAAATTAAAGAGAATGAACGACTCTATAAAAAGTTAAAGTAAGGTATTGCAAACGCTTACTTAAGATGCTATATTAAAGACGTGGTAAAGATGAAATGTCAGGAACTGTAGCCCTAAAAGATTTTGAATGAGAAAGTTTTATCGTTTCTAGGGGATGGTAGGATTAGTCAAAAACAAAGGAAAATTAGAGTAATACAGTTCAACGGCATTTTTGGAACTAGCGACAAAAGTTAACATAAAATCGACCTTTTAAGTAGTCGCGCAAGCTCAATACGTGGTTCGCTAGGATCCATTAGTTGAACAAAATATATTTATAGTAAGATATGTTTCAGGTAGTAAGATTCATTTATTTAAATAGATTCAATTTAAAAGTTGATGAAACTGCAGTAAATTTCGTCTTACCACTCATATCTAACTTAAGAGTTCTCCACAAGTGAGAACTCTTTTTTTGCGTTCAGAATTTAATGACGTAGTGTCTAAATTTTCCAGAGTTATTTATTGTAAACGCTTACGAAATGAGTTATATTATAGACGTGGTAAAGATGAAGTGTCAGGAACTGCAGCCCTAAAAGTTTTTGATTTAGAAAGTTTTATCTGTTACAAGATAGGATCAGTAAAGAACAAATAGAAAGTTAGAGTCAGTGCAGTTTAAGGACATTCTTGGAACTAGCGACAAAAGTTAACATAAGATCGACCTAATTAGTTAGTCGCGCAAGCTCAATACATGGTTCGCTAGGATCCATTAGTTGAACAAAAGAATTACATATTTAGATAGTAAGATATGTTTTAAAAGTAGTAAGATTCATTGAATATTGATGAAAACTGCAGTAGATTTCATCTTACCACTTATATCTAACTAGAGGGCTCTCCACAAGTGAGAGCTCTTTTTTTATTATCTAATTAGACATCTTGGCAAAAATGGTTATAAGGAAGGCTAAATCAATGAGGGTTCAGCCTTTTTATGTGGACTAATTTCTTGGACAATTAACTTCAAAATAATAGAATATCCTTAAACCAAAAAAAGGATTTGATACAAATGGATCAAGTATATCGTAGAAGTTTAACTTTAGCTTTTATCCTACTGGACTTTTATATCTGGATTACAGGTGGCGTGATCAGTTCAATTATTGCCTTTGTTTTTGGAATAATTATTCTCTTTAGTAGAATCTTGAGCAACTGAAAAGGAGAGGGCATTATGTTAAAAAAATTAGTTAATATTTTCTTCAGCGCTCTTTTGGGAATTGCTACTATTATTGTTGTAACAGCTCCATTAATCTATTCCATCTTAGCCTTTGTGGTGGGGATGGTATTACTCGTTTGGAAAGTTCTTAAATTCGATGAAAGAACACATCGGCTTAGTAAAAATTGAAAACAAAAAAGGTACCTCCAAAATGGAGATACCCGATTAAATCTATCTGATTAACCTAAAACTTGAACAGTAACGTTTTGACGTCCAAATTGTAATGCTTGTGAGTTAGGCATAGCAATATCAAGTTGGTTAGGATTGCTGTAAGCGAAGAGGCCAGTATCGTTAACTACACGATCGTAAGTCTTGCCATTAGCAGTAATTCTTAAATGTGTTCCACGAGGGAATTTTGATAAGTTAGCAGCAACGCCACTGTAACCCATGTTTGAACCAAGAACAACGGGATCATAAGCTGTAGCTGACATTGTTAGAGTTTGTTTAACATTGTCAGTTGACATGTACTTTCCGTTGATCCATTGACTACGGCCAACATCGTACCATGTGTTACCAGTTGAATCAGTTTTACTTGCGTAAACATGAACCATAGTATGTCCAGTAGCTACATTACCTGTAAAATTGCCGTTAGGGGCATCATAAAGGTTAACACCACCTGCAACATTAATATACATATCTTTGCTTAGAGAAACAGCTGGAGCTTCTGTAGAAATATCGTTAGCAGAGATCCATTCGTTTGCACCTACTTCGTAATAAACAGCTCCATCAACGTTCATAGTCTTGTCGATTCTCCAAGCTGTTTTGTTACCAAGCATAGAACTAGCTCTAGTAACACCGTTTTGTGATTGTGTGTAAATACCGGCACCATTAGCGTTAGTTACATAAACAACACCACTAGCACTAGCTGTTGTTGTTGCAGCACTAACAGTTTGTGTTTGAGTACTGATTCCGATTAAAGCAAGTGTAGTTACGGTAAATACTGATGCTACGAATTTTTTGATCTTCATATAAAATAATTCCCCCGAGTAAATCTTGTGTTTGTTTTTATTTAATGTGTGCTATTTTCTCAACGGAATTAATAATATAACGTCTAGACCGACAAATGTTGAATATAACTTAACTGTAAATTAGTTATAATTTGACTGTAAAGTTAATGTAACTAAACTGAAACAATTATATGTCAAATTTTTACAAAAAAATTACAAGTATTTGCGAATCTCTTCTAACATACTATCGATATTGTTAACAACAACACCGTTCATTTTGATTAAACCAATAGTGTAATTGTTGATATAGGCAAAAGGATTCTCACCGATAGATCCTACAGCCTTAAGCTTTTCAGGATTCTCGACGCCGTGTTGACGTAGGTCAGTATAGACACCAATAATAGGAATTTCTTTTCCATATGCCAAACCAATTTCAGAAGCCACACCGTCGTCCATCGTGTCACCATCAAGAATTGCAACAATTAAGTCGGAAGATAATAATTCTTTGTTATCTTCTTGGGCGATTTTGATAGAATCGGCGTAATTCATCTTGTCATTGATGTCACCATTTTCTTGTGGGAGATAAACTTCGATATTGGAATTCATCTTTCTGATCTTATCAACTACAACTTCGTTAAACATACGGTCAGCTAAAGCAAAAAGACCATTTGCAAAATATATTTTCATTAAAAAATCCTTCTTTCTATTATTATATGCTCTGTAATATTCTATCATGCGGTTAATTTTTCACCGTAAAAAGTTTGATTTATCTGTAAACTAAGAAATATACCATTATTTAGCTTGGATTTTAATTCAATAATAGAAAAATTATTTTATAAATTTGTAGATTCCTTACTGGTGGCTTAAATATACAATATAAGTACATGCGAGAGAGCAAAATAATTGTTCTAACTTCTGACTTATTATCACCCTCGGATAATCTGTCGAAGGTAACATGTGTACTATCAAAACACTGTTTTCCCTAATTACCAGTAGTGTACTAATTTGCTCTAATATTAATGTTACAGTTCACCCTTCGATACTGCACTTTAATATTGAGAATCTCAAACATATAATATTCCATTAAAAAAGCTGTGACTTCATCAATCACAGCTTTTTTGCTATTCTACGACTTGAACCCAACCTTCAGGAGCCTCAACGGTTCCAAATTGAATTCCTGTTAAAGTTTCATATAGTTTTTTGGTAACTGGTCCGACTTCTGTTTCACTGTAGAAGACGTGTAGATTACCATTGTGTTCCAAACCACCAATAGGAGAGATGACGGCAGCGGTACCACAAGCACCAGCTTCTTTGAACTTATCTAGTTGGTCGATGTAGACGTCGCCTTCTTCTGCTCCAAGTCCCAGACGATTCTTAGCTAACCAGAGTAGGGAGTATTTAGTAATACTTGGTAAAATTGATGGTGATTTTGGCGTCAAGAAGACATCATCCTTAGTGATACCGAAGAAATTAGCTGATCCGACTTCTTCAATTTTTTCATGATTAATTGGATCTAGATAAACACAATCTGCAAAACCGTTTTTATGAGCTTCGTCACCAGGGTAGAGACTAGCGGCGTAATTTCCACCAACTTTACTTTGACCGGTACCTTTGTGGGCGGCACGGTCGTACTGTGATGTGGTGAAATTAACCGGAGTGAGTCCACCTTTGAAGTAGTTACCAACGGGCATAGCGAAAATGGTAAAGATGTATTCAGGAGCAGCGTGGACACCGATTTGGGCACCAGTACCAATAATTAAAGGGCGTAAATAAAGTGTGGCACCAGTTCCGTAAGGGGGAACAAAGTCAGAATTGGCTTTGACTACTTCTTTGACGGCTTCAACGAATTTATCTTCTGGAAAAACTGGCATCAATAGTCTTTCACAAGATTCCTTCATTCGGCTAGCATTGCGGTCGGGTCTGAATAATTGAATATGACCATCAGGAGTACGATAGGCCTTCATTCCTTCGAAAGCTGCCTGACCATAATGTAAAACAGTAGAAGCCTCGCTAATATGGAGTGTACTGTCTTCAGTTAAACCAGCATCTTGCCATGAACCGTTCTTATAATGAGCGATAAATCGATAAGGTAAGTCCATGTAATTAAATCCGAGGTTATTCCAGTCAATTGTTGTTGGATCTGCTTTTGCCATAATCAAAATCTCCTTACTAAAATTAAAATAATATTAAATAGATTAAATTCATCATAATTAATCATTTTGGAAGTGTCAATCAAGTTTAAGTGTTTTCTTTACGCGACTAGTACGAGAATGGCTACAATATAGGTTATAAGTGAGAGGAGAAATTATGAATAAAAAAAAGTTTATTTTTTCGACCGCAATGGCAATGATACTAGTGGTATTCGGTTTCTTTACCTATAGTTGTCATGCACAAGCAGTAAATTCTAAAAAATACGTTCAAGAATCAATTCCAACTATCTTTTTTCATGGTTATGGCAGTAGTTATCAAGCTGAAACTCAAATGACTGGTGCTGCTAAAGAGGCGGGAGTTACAAGAACAATCGTGAGAATCAATGTTAGTCCTAATGGTTACGCTAAAATGATTGGTTCTATACCTAAAAAGGCCAAGAACCCGATTGTTGAAGTTAATTATGATGATAATAAAATGTTGAACTATCATACGGCCGGTCTTTGGGCTAAGAATGTTATCAAAGTTTTGCAAAAGGATTATAAGTTTAAAAAAGTTAATTTAGTAGGTCATTCAATGGGGAATATGGCTATTAATTATTATATTTTGGATAATTATAGTAATAAGAAGTTGCCTAAAATTAATAAGGTAGTTGATATTGCCGGTCATTTTGACGGTATCATTGATGAAGATGATGAACCAGGACGTATTAGTTTAGATAAAAATGGTAAACCTACGCCTATGAATCAGTATTATCAGGAGTTATTGAAGTTTAGAAAGATTTATCCTACTAATACTAGAGTGTTAAATATTTTTGGTGATAAAAATGATGGTACACATTCTGATGGAGCTGTAACCAACGCTTCTTCTCAATCGTTGAGATATTTAGTTTCTGGTCGTGCCAAGTCTTATCGGGAAAAGAAGATTGTTGGTAAGATGGCTGCCCACAGTAAGCTACATGAAAATAAGCAAGTTGATAGGATTTTAATTAACTTCTTATGGAAGAAGTAGGAAAAAATTAAAAGCTGATTTGATTGTAACTAATACCAACTAATGTAGTTGAAATATGCCGTCGTCCGCAAAAAATCTGTGAGCCGCTGGAACGTGGTGGACACGACTTCAAGCTAAGTAAAAACTTCACCACTGAGGGCTCACAGATTTTTTACTACCGACTGGTTCGTTAGTTCCAATATTAGCGAGTAAAAATGCAGTATCTATATAATCCAAATAAAAATTTTAAATCAAAAGAACAGCTTCCATTAAGTATTCAAGGCATATGTTATGTACTCGAATATTTCTCAATAGAAGCTGTTCTTATTTTTTATTATTTTACTTTTTTAAATTTTCTTTTCGTTTAGCATAGTCAGCGTCCGAGATTTTTCCTTGAGCGTACTCACGATCCAAAATGTCTAGCGCACTATTTTGCCGATGGCTATTTTGATGATCATTAAATAGGTAAACAATCGCAATGAAGATCAACAAGGTAATGATTCCATAAAAGAGGAATCCTCCACCCATGAAGTCCATACCACTAAATATATGACAACCGGTTAATCCCATCATAATTGGCATCTCCTTTAAATGGAATTGTCTCAATTATAGGTAGGAGTTGAAGTTCTAACAATTATATTGCTTGCTTATTCGAAATATGGATAATCATGATCAAAGTAATGTTGCAAGCATCTAGCGTGTTGCGGATTGAATATTTCAGGTAAATTTTCTTTAGAGAAATATTTTAAATCTAAGGTTTCCTCATTCTTAGAATGGAGTTCACCTTTACAATAGTTGACTAAAAAGAAGGTTACGATGGTTTGGGCAACGTCGTTGTTGGGGTAGTGCTGAATGTGGTTAGAGGAGAGTCCTAGAAATGAATTTAATGTAACTTCAAGTCCAGTTTCTTCGCGAAATTCACGACGACAGGTACCTTCAACTGTTTCACCATATTCCATGGCACCACCGGGAAGTCCCCATTTATTCGTATCAGAACGTTTTTGCAAAAGAACTTCATTCTTATTGTTGGTTAGAATTCCTCCAGCAAAATTTAAGATAATTGGTTCATGACCAATTTTGTGTCGAATGTCCTGAATGTAATCCATTTTTATCTCCCCAATGACAAATTATTTATAAATCTTCAATTGTTGCATAGGTGGATTGTCTAAAGATGAGTTTAGTAGCTAATTCGATTCTTTTAGCAATGTGTTGCTGATTAGTTAAGAGATCCTGCATTAAATCAACTGAGGCGGCACCCATTTGATTTGTAGCAACGTCTACTGAGCTTAACTCGGGATTGACATAGCGAGAAAGAGCAGTGTTGTCGAAACTAAAGAGTTGAACTTGTTTAGGAACAGCAATGTTATTCTCTTGAAGGGCTTTTAATGCACCGGCAGCCATCAAGTCATTGGTAATGAAGAAAGCATGTGGAAAGTTTTCTTTATCCAAGGCCTTTGTCATTTGCAGATAACCAGAGTCTTTAGTGAAGTCACCCTTAAAACAATTTTGGGGATCAAATAGATTGTGTTCTTCCATAGCTGATTTGAAGGAATTAAAACGTAAATCAGGGATAGTTCTCTGATTATCTGTCGAAGTCTCTTCGCCGTATATCAAGCCGATGTCTTCGATATCTTGGTCAACAAAATAATTAATAACTTTTTGAATACCATATTTGAAATCAGTTAACACTGAATCGAACCCTTTACTGAATTGGTCATCGTCGATAAAAACAATGTTAGGGCAAATCAAGGTCATAGTTTGAACTTGTTCCTGACTGAATTTACCTACGGCAATGATACCGTCAGTGTCATTAGGAATTTCCTCAATATCGTTGTGAAAAATACGACTGATTTGGAATCCGTATTTGGGTGCCTGTTGTTCGATTCCTTCACGTACGGTCATATAGTAGAGGTCATCTTGCTCTTTAGATTCGGAATACCACTGGACTAGAGCTAAATGTTTTTGATAGTGGCTATTGGGATGATTAGCTTTTTTATAGTTAAGGTCAGTCGCAATTTTTAAAATATTGGCTCTAGTTTCATCAGTGACTGATAAAGTTAAATCATTGTTCAAAACTCGAGAGACAGTGGCTGGTGAGACACTGGCTTTTTTAGCAATATCGCGTAAGGTAGCCATTATTGAAGACTCCGAATGAATTTGTCAAAAGCAGCTTGTCCTTGAGTATTCCATTTGAAGACACCAGCATCTTCGAGAACACGACTAAAGACAAGACCTGTTTCTTTATCAACAATCTTTTCCACATTGTCAGTTGTAAATTCATATTTTTGTTTCAATTGATCTGCCCAAGTCTTATGATATTGAGCCATTTGGTTAGGTTGGTCTAATAGGTAACGTTCAACCTCTTTTAACTCAGTTTTTAGTCTAGCAGGTAAGATGGCACGTCCCATAACTTCGATTAGACCGATATTTTCCTTCTTGATATGTTGAACATCCTTGTGGGGGTGGAAAATTCCATCGGGATATTTATCAGAGGTTTGGTTGTCACGCAAGACGATATCCATAACGTAGTTTTCGTCTTTGCGATAGGCAATCGGCGTAACAGTATGATGACGAATTTCACCACTATGAGATCTAATATCAACTGATTCGTCAGAATAATTCATCCAGTGTTCATGAATCAAAGTAGCAGCCTTAACTAATTCTTCAGGATCTTTGCTTGTTAAACGAATTGTGGAAAGCGGCCATTTAACGATTCCGGCGGAAACATTATCAACATCAATTTCAATTTGACGGTCAATAGGGGCTTTCATCATTGGGAAAGTATGATGACCACCTTGATAGTGATCGTGACTAAGCATAGAACCACCGACAATTGGCAAGTCAGCGTTACTACCAACGAAGTAATTAGGGAACATTTTAATGATTTCAATCAAGTTATTGAAGGTATGTTGATTGATGATCATTGGTTTGTGAGTCGTATTTAAGAAAATAGCATGCTCTTTAAAATAGGCGTAAGGGGAATATTGGAAACCCCAAGTTTCACCACCAAGGGTAAAACGAATAACACGATGATTGCTACGAGCAGGATAACCTAAACGGCCTAAATAGCCTTCATTTTCTAGACAAAGTTGACATTTAGGGTAACCAGTTTGTTTAGCTTTGCCAGCGGCCGCAATAGCTTTAGGGTCCTTTTCAGGTTTGGATAGGTTAATAGTGATTTCGAGGTTGCCATAATCAGTTGCTACCTGGTAGGAAATATTTTTGGCGATGGCTTTAACTTTGATGTAATCATTATCTTGACTCATCTGATAGAAATATTTGATAGCATCAGTTGGGTTCTTTTGATAAAGATTCCAGAATTTATGATTAACACGTGAAGGTAGTGGGGTAACGAAGTCCATCAATTGGTCGTTAAGGATTTCCTTAGCAGTTTGACTATCTTCAATTTTTTTATTTTGAATAGCTGTTTTGATTAAGGCTTCTTTAGTATCTTCAGCTTCAAGATAATTATCGTCACCAACTAGGGCACAGATGCGATTGTATAAGTAAACATGATCCATTTCTTGATAATCGTTATCAGCATTAATTATTTGATCGACAAATTTATCGACACAAGACATTATTTTTCCACCTCGGTTATAGCAATTTCTCTAGGTCCATCAGCAATTTCAGCAATGTAAAAGTCAGCAGCATAGCCAATCTCTTCTTGATAAATTTGACCAACATTTTCTTTGAAGGCAACGATTTTATCTTTGTCAACAATGGCAATAGCACAACCACCAAAGCCAGCGCCAACCATACGGGCACCAAGAACACCGTCTTGTTTCCAAGCGGCAGCGACTAAAGTATCGAGTTCTTTACCAGTTACTTCATAGTCATAATGAAGTGAAATATGTGAAGCATTGACTAATTTACCGAATTCTTCAAGATTGTTCTCTTTAAGATAGTTGATAGCCTTGAGGGTTCTTTGGTTTTCAAAAACAGCATGACGGGCACGACGAATCAAGATGTCATCATTGATCAAATATGAGTTACGATCGAAATCGTCAATTGACAATTCACCTAATGAGTTGATATCCAATTTAGTTTGAAGCAGTTTCAAGGCTTCCTCACATTGGCTACGACGTTCATTGTATTTAGAATCGGCCAAAGTACGATGCTTGTTGGTGTTCATGATAACAATAACGTTATTGCCTAATTCAACTGGAGCATAGTGATATTCCATAGTATTAGTGTCGAGCAGGATAGCTTGATTTTCTTTACCCATTCCCACAGCAAATTGATCCATGATTCCTGAATTGACACCGATAAAGTCGTTCTCATCTTTTTGACCCATTTTTACTAAATCAAGTTGATCAATATCAAGTGAGAAGACGTCTTTGAGAATTGTTCCCATCAATAATTCAATTGAAGCAGAAGATGATAAGCCAGCACCATCAGGTAAATTACCGTGGATATAAAGATTGAAACCATGGTCTAATTTGTAACCGGTTTTAGTAATAAAATAGATCATCCCTTTAGGATAATTAGCCCAATCGTCGTCTTTGTTAAATTTGAGGTCGTCAAGTGAGAATGAAATAATACCTTTGTCAGGTAAATTCTCGGAAAACATTTGAACAGTGTTGTCATCACGTTTACCGTAAGCTGCATATGTTCCTAAACTGATAGCGCAGGGGAAGACATTTCCTCCATTGTAGTCAGTGTGTTCACCAATTAAGTTGATACGGCCAGGTGAGAAAAACAATTTTTCAGCTGTTTGGTTAAATTTATCTGCAAATCCTTGTAAAATTTCGTTAGTATTCATGATTGATCCTCCATTTAGTAAATGTTTACTTAACAAAAATGATAGCGCTTTCCAATAACTAAAACAACCCTATAGATTTAAAAAATATAATAAAATGTTATTATTATATGCATGAATACAAAGTCACTTGAAAAAGAGGAAAAATATGAAAACGGCAGTTGTAACTGATACAGCATCGTACTTAACACCTGAGCAAATCAAGCAATACAACATCACCGTCTTGCCAATCACGGTTATTTTGGGGAATAAGCAATACAAAGAAACAGAAGAATTAACGGATCAAGAGTTTTATGATTATTTGCGTAATGAACCAGAATTACCAACAACAGCTCAAGTTTCGATGGGACAGATCCAAGAAGCTTATGATCGTTTGGTATCAGAAGGTTATGACACAATTATCTCAATTCACTTATCATTAGGAATTACTTCATTTATGGACAACTTACGTATGTTCGTGAAGGATTATGATAATGCTAAAGTTTACCCATTTGATTCAATGGCTGCCAGTGCCGCCGAAGCTGATTTAGTTATGTTAGCTGGTTCAATGGCACAAAAGGGAGAAGATCCTGAAAAAATCGTTGCTAAAATGGAAGAATTACGTGATTCAACCGATATTTATTTTGCAGTTAATGACTTGAAACATTTGAGTCGTACTGGCCGTTTAAGTAATCGTTCCGCTATTATTGGTAGTTTATTAGACGTTAAACCATTGTTAACTTTTAAAGATGGTAAAATTTTTGCAATTGGTAAGGAAAGAACCATGCATCGAGCTTTCCGTGTAATTGCATTAGAGATACAAAAATATGCAGATGCACATCCAGACTGGAAGTTGCACATCACAGTAGTTGATTCTAATAATCGTGAAATGCTAGAGAAGTGGAGCAATGATTTCCAAAATAACTTCCCTGACGCACGAATTTCAACAAGTCATTTAGGACCTGCTATCAGTGTACATACTGGTGAAAAAACTATGGGTGTCGTTTGGGATAGGGATTTGTTAGATGAAAACTAGAATTATGCTTTACGTCGATGACGTTGATATGAACGTTGAATTTTGGGTCGAAGAGTTTGGAGCTAAAGTAGTAGCACGTCAAACTTTAAATGGTGGCTACCAAAATGTTATCGTAGGGATTTCTGCGGAAACCGAGCTATCGATTTTTCCTAAAGATTACGTCAGAATTTATTCACCAGAAGTAGATGAGACAGTACCATCATTGATGTTCTTCTCTAATCGATTCAATGAGCTACATGATGATTTATTAAGTGCAGGGGAAGTCTCTGAAGTTAATGGTGTGTTGACTTTTAACTTCCAAGATCCTGAAGGTAATTATTTTGTTGTTGCTAGAGAAGAGGACTAATAGATAGATGTTCGATTGCCGTCCTCCACAACAAGTTCGATTGGTCTGGGACGCTGATTTGAGCCAATTGAAGTTCACAATTGTCTCAAATACAGGTCTTTTTCTAGGTGGGAAAAGCACCTACCAAGAAAAATTTCACGGCTGAGACCAATCGGACTTGTTGTTCCGGACTAGTGTGTTGTTCTTAATTAGGGGTTAGGATAGATTTTGGTTAGACAATATAATCTGCTGGTTACTTCGAATAATTTAGAAATTTAAAATAGTATTCATTTAGAACAGGCGTGTATAATTGCGTTTCTAAATGGGTACTATTGTTTTTTTTGCTGAAAATTTAGAAAATAATAAATAGAGTTGTTTATTAGTCTGGAGTAAAAGTTGAAAATGCGGTCAGCTGTGAAATCATTGTTAGCGGCTTTGCCGGTTACAATGAGGCTGATCTTGAAGATCCAAAATCTCGCACGAAGTGTGAGATTTTTAGCTCCAAGTCACGCCCACAGCGTTCCACCAGCATTTTCAACTTTTGCGGAAGACGGCAGTTTAACACTAAAACCAACCTTCAATGAAGCACTTTTACCTGATAGGCAAGTTAGACGACCGCTTGAAAGGAGAATGGACTTTCTCATCTTGTTAAGTGTTATAACATGGTCAATCAAGTTAGGGATGACTATTATGAAACAAGATAATTTACAATTGATCAAGGCCGGAAGTACTTCAGTTATTAATGCCTTAGGTGAAACCATTTTTTCATTCTCATTGTCTTTAAAGCTATTGAAGGTAACTGGTTCAGCTTTAGGATATGGTACTAGCTTATTCATCGGTCCAATTGTTGGACTAGCTTTGGCACCTATCATTGGAAAAATAATTGATAAATATTCTCATAAACGATTAGCTTTGATTTCTGAAGCTTTGTTGATTGCTTCGTTGTTACTATATCTATTGGCCTATTCAATGGGGACTAATATTTTGTATACGGCCATCGTAGTTGTTTGTGCCATGAATATTTTTGGCCGATTATTCTCCATTACTTATTTATCCTCAACACCACAAATTGTTAGTAAAAAATCTATTCAACGTCTCAACTCAATTCAGACAACGGGAGTGTCTATGGCTAGTATTGTAGCTGCACCTTTAGCAGGTTTTCTGTTTGGAGTCGTACCATTTACTTGGATTATTCTGGTAGAAATTTTTACAGAGGGTCTGACGCTACTAGTCACTTGGAGTACGCATTTTAAGCAAATAACAGTTGAAAAGACGGTTACTGGTGATGATGAAAAGATTGATTTGGTTAAAGTTTTAAAGGGTCAACCACAATTAGTTGTTTTGACTGTAATCGCAATGGTATTGAATTTAGCTGGTATTTCCTTACAAATTGGAATTCCTTATGTTTTGATTCATATCCTCAAGTATTCAACTGTCGTCAGTGGTAATGTTCAAGGTATTTTGTCATTTGGAGTTTTCTTAGGCGGAATTATTATTACGATTGTTGAAATTAAAGATGTCTTTAAATTTGAAAAGGTAACTTATTGGATCTCAGTGGTTGAACTTCTTTTACTAGGATTCTTAATTAAGCTTGTTCCACAGTATACCTTGGCAATCTTTGTTGTGATTGAATTTGTCTCTGGTTTTGTAGGAGCAATTTCTGATCCACCAGTCTTTACGTATGTACAAGAGATTATTCCTGAAAAAGCCTTGGGACGAGTCAATACTTTGATGTACACTATGGTTCAAATTCTAAATCCAATTGGTGTCTTGATTTATAGCGCAGCCTTTGCAGCTATTGATTATCGGGTACTATATTTGGTCAATGGATTGATTGCGGCTGTTTTGGTAGCGTTATTGTTTACGCAATTTAAAAATCCACAAAAAAATGCCTAATTTATTTAGGCATTTTTTATATGATTCATGAAGGGTTAAACATTTGCGGCAGCGGAATAATTTGCAGCTAATTCTGTCAAAGCTACGATGTCATCGCCAGATTTGACGTCTGTTTTATTCAATTTATCCACGTCGCCGTAGGACATTGTGTTGGTTACGACAATCATAACTGTGGGATCATAACCAGCTGTTTGGATTTTTTCAATATCAAAGGTACCAAGCAAATCACCTTTTTTAACAGTATCGCCTTGTTTAACGTTAGATGTGAAGTATTGTCCTTTAAGATCAACGGTGTCGATTCCTAAATGAATAAGAACTTCGGCACCATCATTGGTCTTAATGCCGTAAGCATGTTTTGTAGCATAAGCAACGGTAACTGTTCCATCGGCTACAGCGTAAACATTGTTATCAGTGGGTTTGATGGCAGCACCTTTACCCATAATTTCAGCGGAGAAGACTTGATCATTAACATCTTTTAATTGAATCAATTCACCAGATACGGGAGCGGCAATTAGTTCATCAGCTACAGCAACAGTATCATTATCGGCTTTTTCAACTGGTTTAGCAGTTGTTACTTTGTCGAACTTGATTCCGTAAAGATATGTAAGAGTAAAACCTAAAGCAATACTGATTAAGATACTGATGAAGAATGGTAGGTAATACTTAGGTGGGAAAGAAATGAATCCGATGATACCAGCGGCACCTAAAGCACTAGATAGAACATGGAAGATACCAATAAAGATAGAGGCAATTCCGGAAGCAATCATGGCACAGATGAATGGGTAACGTAATTTCAAGTTAACACCGAAGATAGCTGGTTCTGTGATACCTAATAGAGCTGACAATCCAGCTGATGATGCCAAACCTTTTTGTTTCTTGTCTTTAGAAAGGAAGAAGACAGCTAGACAGGCAGCACCTTGAGCCGCATTGGCCATAGAAGCGATTGGGAAGAAGAAATCTCCACCGGTTTTAGCAATGTTAGTCAGTAATTGTGTTTCGATAGCAGGGAAACTTTGATGAAGTCCGGTAATAACGATAGGTGAGTAAAAGGTACCAAAGATAGCAGTACCAACGAATCCAGTTGCGTTATACATCCAAACGATACCGTTAGTTAAACCATCGGAGACAATTCTCATGATAGGTCCAACACCGATAAATGTTAGTAGACCAGTTACGATTACCGCAAGTAGTGGGGTAAAGATAAAGTCTAAAGTTGCGGGCATATGCTTATGTAGCCATTTTTCAATAGTAGCTAAGATCCAAGCAACTGCTAGAACTGGTAAAACTTGACCTTGATATCCGGCTTGAGCAACTTTTAAACCAAAGACATTCCAATAAGTCATCTTGCCAGCAGCCATAACGTTAGCAACATCGTAGCCGTTGACCAAAGCGGGCATAACCATTGCCATACCAATAGCTGCACCAAGATAAGGATTACCGCCAAAACGTTTAGTAGCTGAGAAACCAATTAATACAGGCATGAAAGTGAATGGAGCTGAAGCCAAAAGATTAATTAATTCAGCAACACCTTTCATTCCAGGATACATTTGAACAACTGATTGAGCACCAAAGAGGTTAGGGGATGTTAAGACGTTATTCAAAGCCATCAACAAACCACCAGCAACAAGGGCTGGAATTAATGGAACAAAAATATCGGAAAGAAGTTTAACAAAGGCCATGATGGGATTGGCCTTTTTGCCATTAGTGGCTAAATTCTTAAGGTCATCAGGGGTTACTGTTTTAAGACCTGTCTTTTGAATTAAGAAGTCATAAACTTTGTCGACATCACCAGGCCCAATGATGATTTGATATTGACCATTGATACTGAAAGTACCTTTGACATCGTCATCGGTATCTAATCCCTTTTGATCGATTTTCTTTTCATCTTTAACAACTAATCTTAATCGAGTCGCACAGTGAGCCGCCGCAATTAAATTATCACGTCCCACATATTTCAGTACTCGATCCGCAACTTGTTCATGATTCATAGTAATTTCCTCCTAAAATATATGTAAGCGTTTCGATACTTTAATAATACATGGTTTTTATAAATTGTCAAACGTTTAGCAATTCATAATTGCTTTATATTTTTGTAAGCGATTAATATACTGCTATACATAAATAAATGTAAATGTTATACGATTGACAATTTTAAACAAAATAAGTTACAATGAAGCCATTATCAAAGAAAGTATGGGTCAAAATTATGATTACAAAATGGACAACTGCATTGAGATATAAGCCATATCAAGAATGGTCAGATCAGGAGTTAATTGATATCGAACAGAAGATTGCTCAATCACATTGGCGTTTGGGGTATCATATTCAACCGTCAACTGGTCTTTTAAATGACCCTAATGGATTCTCTTATTTTAATAATCAGTGGCATTTGTTTTATCAATCATTTCCTTATGGTGCCGTACATGGACTAAAGAGTTGGGCTCATTTAACTTCAAATGATTTAGTTCATTGGCAAGATCACGGACCAGCTTTGTTGCCAGGGGATGCTCAAGATAGTCACGGTGCTTACTCTGGTTCGGCAATCCCTGTAGATGACAAGTTATTTATGATGTATACCGGTAACGTCCGTGATAAAAATTGGGTACGTCATCCTAAACAAGATGGTGCTTGGATGGGTAAGGATAATCAAATCAAAAAAATTTCTACACCATTGATTGAAAATCCTAAACCAGGTTATACAGATCATTTTCGTGATCCTCAGATTATTAAACATGAAAATACTTACTATTGTTTAATTGGTGGGCGTCGAGCTGATGACACAGGGCATGTCTTGGTATATCAAGCCTCTGAAGTCACCGGTCCTTGGTCATACAAAACAGAATTGAAGTTCACTGACGAGAATTGTGGTTACATGATTGAATGTCCTAATTTACTATTTGTTGATAATCGTCCAGTTTTGATGTTTTGTCCGCAAGGAATTGAACAAGATGTGTTACAATACTCGAATGTCTATCCCAACGCTGTAGTCATCGGTGAGGACTTTGACTGGGGGACATTTAGTTTTATTAATCCAAGTGCAATCGAAAACTTAGATGAGGGTTTTGATGTTTACGCTACACATGGATTCAATGCTCCAGATGGACGAGCTTTAACAGTCAGTTGGATTGGTCTTCCAGATACTACTTATCCTTCGGATAAAGAAGGCTGGGCTAACTGTTTCAGCTTGATCAAAGAACTGAAGATCAAAGATAATCATTTGTACCAAATACCAGTAGTCGAAAATAATCAGTTAGTTAAGGAAACACTTAACTCAAAGGAAATTACGCCTCAAGCCAAGTTATCATTCAAACTGGGAGCAAACTTAGTTGGATCGATAACACTTAAGACGGAACTTAATGAAGAATTACAAATTATTCTTGATACAACTAATGGTAAGATATTAGTTGATCGCACAAATGCTGGAGTTCCTTTTGCGACTGATTTTGGTACGACAAGAAGTACTAAAGTTAGTGCTGGTAAAGAAATTCAGGCCGATTTGTATCTAGATAATACAGTTTTTGAATTATACGTTAACGGTGGACAAAAAGTTATCACCGGTCGGATTTTTCCACAGGGTAAACAGTTCTTGGTGGAATCAGAAAATATTGAAGTGAAAAAAGTTAGTTTAGACAAGATTTATTAATGAGGTAGATTATGGCGACATTAGATGATATTGCAAAATTAGCGGGTGTTTCAGCGACAACAGTTTCACGAGTTATTAATAACTATGGCTCACTGTCGGAAAAGACTAAAACAAAGGTTTTTGAAGCTATGAGAGAACTCAATTACCAACCCAATAGTTTGGCAAGATCATTGAAGGGGAAGAAGACCCAATTGATTGGGGTTATTTTACCCGGTGTCAGTAATCCTTTCTTTGGACAAATGGTGCAAGAAATTGAAGATCAATTGTTCAAAAAGGGTTTTCGAATCATTCTTTGCAATGCAGGTAGTGATGCCGAAAAAGAACGAGACTATTTAAGAATGTTGATGGCTAACCGTGTTGATGGAATTATTGCTGGATCGCACAATTTGGGGATTGAGGAATACCAAAAGGTGGGATTACCAATTATTTCGTTTGATCGTTATTTATCAGATGAAATTCCAATAGTTAGTTCCGATAATTATCATGGTGGTCAACTTGCCGCCCAGACTTTAATGAGGTCAGGTAGTAAAAAATTACAAATTATTACGGGTGCTAATCGTCCTAATAGTCCAACCAATGCGAGATTGACTGGCTTTAAAGATGAATTAGCGAAGAGTGATTTGGATTTCGATATAATGGAAATCAGTTTTTCTGCCACGCCTAATATTAAAGGATTGAAGATCAAAGAATTATTGTCTAAGCGAGAAGTTGATGGAATCTTCTGTACTGACGATTTGACGGCCCTATTAGTTATGCAACAAGCTAAGGCTTTGGGGATGAGGGTCCCTGAAGATGTGAAGCTTGTTGGATATGATGGGACGAATTTTGTTCAGTCTTATCATCCTGAATTGACAACAGTTATGCAGCCAATCTCAGATATTGTGATGGTGATGATCGACTTGTTGTTAAAACGTATTGATGATCATGATTGTGAATTAGAAGATAATTATGTTTTGCCTGTTAAGTTGATTACTGGTGAAACTACTGTATAGAAAAAGCCGTAGATGTGAGGTCTACGACTTTTTTTGATGTTTAAATAATTGAACGAGAAAATTATCTCGGATGTTTTGTTGAAGTGGAGGTAAATTTTTGAGTGCCAATTTGATCTGCATTCTACGATGTGGAATGAGGTTGAGTGGCAATTTGTAGATTGAAAAGAATTTTAATTCATTTGTTTCAGGCCCACTTATGATTAATTCTCCTCCGACAATTTGGCTACAATAAACTATTTGTTGGTCATTTTGTTGCTTGTTATAGAAGGTTCCAACTTTTTTAGTGGGAGAAACGAACAAACCGGTTTCTTCAAAAGCTTCTCTTTTTAGACAGGTAAGGTAGTCTTCATCTTTTTCTAAAGTTCCTCCAGGCAAATCCCAAAAGGGTACATCATTTCTTTTTACTAAGAGGATTAGTTTATCGATTGTTATAATATTAAAAACTCCTGTTGTTGGCATGATAGGATCCTCCTGAAATTTGTTATAAAAAAATACGTTAAATCGAGTTTGATTTTACTCCGTTTAACGTATTTTTGTTTGTAGTGATATTTAATAACCATAGTTCTATCTGAAATAGTGAAAAGTGGACCTACTCCGCTCTCTTTGCTGAGATTATCAGCATCATTGGTCTTCTAAACTCATCCTTCATTCCAGGAATATCTAACAAATGTTTTGGTGGCGTGGGTTCTTCTAAGCCTTTTAGTGTAAATCCATTTTGTAACAGTGTATTTACATAAGTCGTTAAAGTCTTGTGATATTTAACAACTTTGTGGTTTAAGAAATCAGCTTCTCGTTTGCCTTCTTCAAAGTAGTGATCGACAGGCCAGCAGGCTATTTCTCCGTTCTCATCATAAAACCATTCCTGGTTGCCATAGGCTGTGAAGATGGGATGTTCAACAGAGAAGACGAATGCTCCATTTGGGGATAAGCTGTGTCTAACTTTTTGACAAATAAGATTGAAATCTGGAGTGTAATGCAAGGCTAGGGAACTGATAACGATATCGAAACTATTTTCGGGAAAGTCGATATCTTCCATTGCCATTTTTTGGTAATGAACGTTGTCGTAATGATTCTTTTCCTGAGCCACTTTGAGCATGTTCTCAGATAGATCGATTCCTAAAACTGATTTTGCTCCATTTTGTGCTGCATAAATATCATGCCAGCCAAAGCCACAACCGATATCTAGAACTCTTTTGTCGTGAAAATCGGGTAGCATTTTTTGAAAGGTTGGCCATTCTCCAGCAGCTTTTAAGCCTTCAACAGAACGTGGAAATTTACTGTAGGCTTCAAAGAAACTTTTATCATCGTATTCATTTTCTTCCATGAATAGTTCATCTCTTTTGTTAGGTTTTAAATAACCATGGTTCTATGTAAAATAGTGGAAACGAGCTATGTAGGCCAGATTCCTGTGCAATTCTGATACTTAGGCAAATCCTCGTGAGCTGACCGCCTCTGTTCCACTCTCTATCTTTTTACTAGTTTAACGACTGTTTCAACGTGTGGTGTTTGTGGGAACATATCTACTGGTTGTAAATAAACGACTTTATAGCGTTCCGCTAATCTTACTAAATCTTTAGCTAAGGTTGATGGGTTACATGAAACGTAAACTAACTTATCAACTGGGTTGCGATTTAGTGTTGTGATCATGCTGCCTTCTAGTCCGGTTCTTGGTGGATCTACGACAATTGAGTTGACGTTGATGCCATCTTTTAATAATTCTGGATAGATTTTGTAAGTTGATCCGACGTAGTAGTCAGCATTTTCTACTTCATTTAATTTGGCATTTGCTTTGGCGTCTTCGATAGCTTCGGGAATAATTTCAATTCCGTAAATATGCTTAACGGTCTCTGACATAGTAATACCGATTGTTCCAACTCCACAATATGCATCTAGAAGGATATCTCTTTGAGTTGGTTCTAGTGCTTGGTTAACAAGGTCATACAATTTATCAGTTTGAAGTGAATTTAATTGTAGAAAGGCACGTGGTGAAAAGTTGAAAATATAGCCATTGATATCTTCTTGGAGATATTCGTCACCCCAGAGTAATTTAGTTTCATCACCCCAAACGGCACCTTGATCTTCCTTATTAATATTTTGAGAAATTGAACTAACTTCAGGAATTTCTTCTTGAATACGTTCAATTAATTGTCGTTCTTTGATAAATTTTGGTGAACGAGTAATGAAGGTAACTTGAAGTTGGTTAAATTCAACTGATTCACGAATGACAATCATGCTGAGGATTCCTGATTTTTGTTTAGGATTGAAAACGGGGATTTCCAAGTCTTTAATGATTTCAACAATCTTGCGCATGGCCGACATAGTTAGATCCATTTGTGTTGGCATTTCAGTTAAATCAACTAATTCTTGTGTGCCTGTTTTGTAAAGTCCACAACGGATTTCGCCATCTATCTCTTGAATAGGGAATTGAGCTTTGTTACGATATTTTTCTTGTTGAACTGAGGCTACAGTTGGACGAATGTTGTATTTTTCATAAGCGTAAGGTTTGTATTTTTCGAGTGATTCACGGAGAATATCGGCCTTAAATTTTAATTGGTCTTCATATTTAATATGAGCAAAATCCAAACCACCAACTTTGTCAGCTAAGGCAGGTGTCTCAGGATTTCTGAAGCGACTAGCTTGTCTGATTTTGTGAATACGGCCATTTAGAAAACGAGGGTGCACATCAGTGACTTCACAGACGATGACATCTTCGGGAACAGCTTTTGGTACAAAGACGATGACATGCTTGAAAAAACCGATGCCTTCGCCATTTATACCGATTCGTTTGATAGTTAGTGGAAATTTGTCACCAACTTTTAGTTCTTGAGTTATATTTGTATCCATAATTTTTCCTTTGAATGTTTTTGCGATAAACTTACACTTGAGTATAACATGTGAGGTAATAATATTTTGGCAAAAGTTACGAAAATTCAGGCCCAGAAACGTAAGGGACGTTACAATATCTATCTTGATGGCAAGTATGCTTTTCCTGTAGCGGAGACTACTTTGATCGAATTTCGTCTGATGAAAGATGTAGAATTGACCGATCAACAAGTTGCGGAGATTGAACATCGAGAGAATGTAAATAAGGCTTATGGTGATGCAGTTAATTATTTGAGTTACCAATTGCGAACAGAAAAAGAAATCAAAGAGTATCTATATAAGAAGGAATATCACAAAGATGCTGTCGAATTCACACTTGAAAAGTTGCGTAATCTACATTATTTGGATGATGCTAGTTATGCTAAGAGTTTTATCACCGATCAATTACGGATGACCGCTAATGGACCTAAGATAATTGAGCAAAAATTGTTTCAAAAGGGTGTGCCGGACAATATCATTCAGGATAGTTTATTTGATATTGATCAGGATGTTCTATTGGAGAATGCTATTGAATTTGCTAAGAAACAAGCTCGAAAACAAAAACGAGCCTCATTCCAACAAATGCTGACAAAGATTCGTCAGAGTTTATATCAAAAGGGTTTTAATAGTGAGATTACTAACGAAGCTATTAAGAAATTAGATTTAGAAGTCGATGAAGATGAGGAACTTGATAAATTAAAGAAAATGATTGAAAAAGTTCAGCATCGTTATGATACGCAAGCTAAATTGATTAATTATTTAATGACTAAAGGCTACCATTACGATGAGATCAAGCGTGTTTTAGACGCTAACAATTAACTGTTTATCTTTCAATCGTTTCACAGCTCTGTTATACTTTTTTTGGATAAGATTTAGGTTTAGAAAGCTGGGTAAGTTATGCAAGTTCCTAGAGAAGGGGATTACGTAGCAATCCAGAGTTATAAGCATGATGGTCATTTACATCGTACTTGGCGTGAAACAATGGTGCTAAAGACAAGTGAGAATGAGATTATCGGTTGTAATGAGAATACTCTTGTCACAGAAGCAGACGGACGTCGTTGGGTAACTAGAGAGCCAGCATTAGTCTATTTTCATAGAAAGTACTGGTTCAACATCGTTACTATGATTCGGAATAGTGGAGTGTCCTATTATTGCAATCTAGCAACACCGTTTGCCTTAGATAAAGAAGCCATTAAATATATTGATTATGATTTAGATGTTAAGGTTTTTCCGGATGGAGAAAAAAGACTACTCGATGTAGACGAGTATGCGGCACACAGTAAAATGTGGAATTATCCACCAGAAATAGATACAATTTTACATTATAATGTCGACGTTTTAATTGATTGGATCGATAAGAAGAAAGGCCCATTTTCACAGGCCTATGTTGATCTTTGGATGCAAAGATATGAGGAACTGTCACACCATTAGGATTGCTATATCCTAGTAAGATCACCTATAGGTGGTCTTTTTTAGTATTCGGGAGGATAAGATAATGGAGCTACGTGTTTTAAATTATTTTTTGATGATTGCGCGTGAAGAGAATATTACTAGAGCAGCTAATTTGTTGCATGTTAGCCAACCAACACTTTCACGGCAGATTGCAGCTTTGGAAGAAGAATTGGGAACAAAACTGTTTGTTCGTCAAAGTCACAAAATAACTTTAACCGAAGATGGCTTATTGTTGAGACGTCGGGCTGAAGAGATGCGTCAACTAAGCGACAAAATCAAAACAGAAATGTCTGAAGACAAAGCTGAGATTGCTGGTGAAATTTCTATTGGCGGTGGTGAACTTCGAAGTATGAATGAATTGGCTCAGATTATGACTGCATTTCGTCAGCAATATCCACTAGTAACTTTCAAAATTCAAAGTGGTAACTCTAAGGATACTAAATGGGGAATCGAACAAGGACTACTGGATTTAGGTCTATTGATTGAACCTGTCAGCACTGAAAAATATGATTTTGCTAGAATGCATCCAGTTGAACAGTGGGGTGTTATGACACCAGTCGATTCATCGTTGGCTAAATTTGATTACATAGAGTCAAAAGATTTGAGAAATCAGACATTGATTTTATCTAAAAGCAGACCGATGGAAAGTGAATTGAATTATTGGTTTGGGAGTGATTTGAAGAAAATTCACGTTGCTGCTAATTACAATTTGCTCTACAATGCGGTGATTATGGCTAGAGCTGGTCTGGGTAGTGTCTTGTGTCTGAAGTTGGATGCTCATTATGAAGGAATGAAGTTTATTCCTTTGAAACCGGCTTTAACTTATAATTCTGTCTTGGCTTGGAAAGCTGATCAAATAACGGCTCGTAATGTGTCGGCTTTTATTGATTTTGCTAAGGAATACCTAGAAGGTATTTCAGATGATGAAAAATAAGCATTATACATTTCATATAAGTGGTTTGATAATATAGATGTTCCGTTAAGGGATGTCTATTTTTTTGTAGGAAAGATTAATTATGAACAAAAAAGAAGTTAGTCAAAAATATCGGATTCCGGTTGAAGTTCTTGATGAATATGAATCTTGGGGATTATGCAATGTTGTCAAATACGTGATGGGTGAATGGCAATATGATAATCAGGATCTGGAGCGTCTAAGTACAATCATGGCTTTGCACGATGTCGGCTTCAGTAATAAAGAAGTTGAGCAGTATATGCGTTTGCTATTAGAAACACCTAATTCTAAGCAAACACGAATTGATTTTTTAACAAAGAAACGTAAGTCGAAGTTAGACGAGATTCATTTGCAAGAAAAACAGTTGGAACGAATCGATTACTTGCGTCATGAAATAAATGAGAGGAAGTTTTAGTTTTGGATTATCGCAAACTAGGTAACACTGGATTAGACGTTTCACGAATTTGTTTGGGAACCATGGGCTTTGGACGTCCGGAAACAGGCGTTTTTCCTTGGGCTGTCGATTATGATAAAAGTGAACAAGTAGTTAAAAAGGCCTTGGATTTGGGAATCAATTTCTTTGATACAGCTAACATTTATTCTTATGGTGACAGTGAAGAATTTTTAGGAAAAGCACTGAAAAAGTATGCTAATCGTGATGAGGTTGTAGTTGCTACGAAGGTATTCTTCAGTCAATCTGATAAACCTAATCAACATGGATTATCACGTAAGGCTATCATGACTCAAATTGATAAAAGTTTGAAACGTTTAGATATGGATTATGTTGATTTGTATATCATTCATCGTTGGGACTACAACACTCCAATCGAAGAAACAATGGAAGCTTTGCATGACATAGTTAAATCAGGTAAAGCTAGATATATTGGAGCTTCAGCTATGTATTCTTGGCAATTTGAAAGAGCCCAAGCTGTTGCAAGAGAACATAATTGGACCGAATTTGTATCGATGCAAGATCATCTAAATCTCTTGTACCGTGAAGAAGAGCGAGAAATGTTGCCACTTTGTGAGGATGAAAATATTGCAGTAACTCCCTATAGTCCTTTAGCTTCCGGACATTTAACACGTCCAACTTGGAATGGTGGAACTAAGCGAGCACAAACTGATAAAGTAGCTGAAAGTAAATATGATAATGCGGAACAAAATGATATGGAAATCGTTAAACGAGTTTCAGAAGTGGCTGCTAAACATCATGTTACGATGGCTCAAGTTGCTATTGCTTGGCTATTGCAAAAGAAACAGGTTGTGGCTCCAATTATAGGCGCAACTAATCCGGATCATTTGGCTAGTTCGGTTGATGCTTTGAATGTTAAATTGGATAATGAAGATGTTAAATATATGAAAGCACCATATTTGCCACATAAGTTGGTTGGTGCTTTTACTAAAGAAGAAAATGATTTTACACGTTAATAATTAATAGGAAAGGTGGAAAAATTATGAATCAAAAATTAGATATTTTTGCACACGTTTTGCCAACCAATCTGTTGAAAAGTATTAAGAAAGATGTCCCCAGTATTATTGAGGACAATCTTTTTTTGCAGATTTCCTCTTTGACTGATTTAAAATTACGTCATCAAAACTTTCCTCAGGATGTTAAACAAATTATTTCAAATGTTAATTTGAATCCTGAAGATTATTTTGATGGAGAAAAGTCTGCTCAAATGTGCGGGGATGCTAACGATGAAATGATACAGATTCAAAAAGCTAATACTGATATTTTTGAGTCAGTCGTGGCAATGGTACCCATGAACAATTTAGACGAAGCTGTTAAAATCATTCAACAAGTCTCACAAAATCCGTCTTTAGTGGGAATTCAGCTTTTTACAAGAGCTTTAGGAAAATCGATTGCTGATCCAGAATTTGAAATAGTATTCAAAACGGCTGCTGAGTTAAATGTGCCGATTTGGTTGCATCCTGTATTTGATGGTAGAAAACCAGATAACAATTTGACTTTCAGTTGGGAATACGAATTAACACAGGCAATGTATCAACTGGTTTTAGCTGATTATTTTGAAAAGTATCCCAATTTGAAGATAATTGTTCATCATGCTGGAGCAATGGTTCCGTTTTTTGCCGGTCGGATTAAATATACTTTGCCTAAGTATTATGAGGATTTTAAAAAGTTTTATGTTGATACAGCAATTTTAGGTAATTCCAAAGCCTTGGAATTGGCACTGGATTTTTATGGTCCAAAACACCTAGTCTTTGGAACGGATGCACCTTTCGCAGTGATGCCTAATGGAGCAACCCAGGAGATTATGCAGGCAATTGATGAAATGAATATTTCTGACATTCAAAGAAATGGAATTTATCGCGATAATTTTATTAATTTGTTAAAGGAGAAATAGCATGACAAAAAAACTTTATTTGATGCGCCATGGGCAAACTCAATTCAATGAGTTACATAAGATTCAAGGAGCCTGCGATTCGCCACTAACTCAGAAAGGTATTAACGATGCCAAAAAGGTTGGCCAATATTTCAAAGAACATCAATTAACTTTTGATCATGCCTATTCATCAACCCAGGAACGAGCATCTGACACTTTGGAATTAGTAACTGATCAACCATATCAACGCCTCAAGGGATTAAAGGAATGGAATTTTGGCGTCTTTGAGGGTGAAAGTGAAAAGCTTAATCCTAAACCTGATCCTAAGGTTGGTTCGTATGGCGATTTCTTTGTACCTTATCAAGGAGAAGCTGCTAGTGAAGTACAAACTAGAGTTAATCAAACATTAACCGATATTATGGAACAAGCCGATGACGGTCAAAATATCCTAGCTGTCAGTCATGGTGGAGCAATTCATATGTTTACTTTGAAGTGGATCACAGAAAGACTGCCACATATTACTAATTGTTCAGTAATTGAATTTGAATATGATCAAGGTATTTTCAAATATCAGAAAACGATTGAAGTGAATTAAAATGACTAAAACTTTATACTTAATGCGTCACGGACAGACACAATTTAATGCTTTAGGTAAGATTCAAGGAGTATGCGATTCACCTTTAACTTCGAAGGGAATTGCTGATGCCAAAAAAGTTGACCAATATTTTAAAGATAACCAAATAGAATTTGATCATGCTTATTCTTCAACTCAAGAACGGGCTTCTGATACTTTGGAGTTAGTAACTGACCAACCTTATCAGCGTTTAAAAGGTTTGAGGGAATGGAACTTTGGATTATTCGAGGGTGAGAACCAACGACTCAATCCTAAATATGATCCTAAAATTGGTTCAGTCGGCGATGCCTTTGTTCCATACGGTGGGGACTCGGCCGATGACGTGCAGATACGGATGGTAAGAGTTTTAACCGAAATTATGGATCGTAAAGATAATCAAAATGTTTTGGTTGTGGGACATGGCGCATCAATCTATTTGTTCTTGAAAAATTGGATTCCACTAGAGGAAATCGTCAAGCACGTAGAAATGAAAAATTGTTCCGTTTTGAAGTTCGAATTTGCGGATGACAAATTTAAATATCTTAAGACAATCAATGTGGTAGATTAATTTAAACTTTCGTCTTGGTTTTGTAGTTCTAAAAGTAAAAGTCGCGTATCCTAGGCGTATATCAGATTTGGGGAGAAAAATTGAGATGAAAACACTATATTTGATGCGCCATGGTCAAACGCTTTTTAATAAGCTAGAAAAAACACAGGGAGCTTGTGATTCACCTTTAACAGCTAAGGGAATTGAGGATGCCAAAACTGCAAAGCAATTTTTTGAAGAACATCAAATGCACTTTGATCACTGCTTTTCGTCAACACAGGAGCGTGCTTCCGATACTTTGGAATTAGTAACTGATCAACCTTATCAACGTTTGAAGGGGGTCAAAGAATGGGACTTCGGTATTTTTGAAGGTGAGAGTGAGACACTTTTGCCTAAAACTTACTATACTGATGGATCTTATGGCGACTTCTTCGTTGAATTTAATGGTGAGTCGGCTACAAAATTTCAGGCTCGTGTTATTAGGACTCTTAAGGAAACGATGGCACAAGTATCTGATGGTGAAAATACATTAGTAGTCTGTCATGGAGCGGTGATGTTGATGTTTATGCAGTCACTATTTTCGATGGAGAAAATTGCCAAAGAAATTAGCTTTCATAACTGTGCCGTGCTTAAATTAACTTTTGATAATAATAAGTTTGAATTTGTTGAACAAGTAAAATAATTCATAACAAAAAAGCAGCCATTTTATTGGCTGCTTTTTGTTAGGGGTTATTACTATTTTTCTTCGTTAAATGTAATACCTGATAAAAAGTCTTTGATTCGTGTTGTGGGATGATTAAAGAACTCATCGGTTGAACCGTCGAAGAGGATGTCACCATCTTCAACAAAGACAATTTTATCAGCAACTGAACGAGCAAATTCCATGTTGTGTGTCACAATAATCATTGCTTGTCCCATTTTGCTTAGCTCTTCCAAAATCAAAAGAACCTGTGTTTCCAACTCTGGATCAAGTGCACTAGTTGGTTCGTCCAAAAGAATGTATTCAGGATCCATTGCTAAAGCACGACAAATTGAAATACGTTGTTGTTGACCACCAGATAGTTGGCTTGGATAACGGTCAGCGTATTCTGATAAACCGACTTGAGCAAGCAACTTATGGGCACGTTCTTCGGTTTCTTTCTTAGATTTACCAAGTACTGTTTCAGGAGCAGTAGTGATGTTCTTGAGTACGGTTAGATTAGGAAAGAGATTCCAATTTTGAAAAACCATACTAGTTTTTTTACGAACATCGAAACTAAGCTTTTTGGAAACAGGTTTAGAATAATCAAGTTGCAGATCAGAGAAGTTCAAAGTTCCACTTTCAGGTCGAACTAAAAGGTCTAGTGATCTTAATAGTGTTGATTTACCAGAACCAGAAGGTCCCAGAATAACAGTTGTTTTACCATCAGGGAAGTCAACACTAAGATTCTTAAGAACTTGTTTATTACCATAAGTTTTAACAATATTCTTCAATGAAATCATTAGGCTTCACTTCCTTTAACGTATTTTGAAGTTCTCCGTTCGAGATAATGTTGCAATAAAGTAAGTAACGAGCAGACAACAGCATACAAGAAAGCGGCCAATGAGTACATCAATAATGGTTGAAAGTTTTTAGCAGTAATTTGTTGACTGACTTGGAACATTTCCAAAATTGTAATAGAACTGGCAAGAGATGTATCCTTCACTAAACCAATAAATGAATTGGATAGTGGTGGTAGAGCAATTCTAACAGCCTGTGGCAACACAATCTTCATTAATGTTTGCTTAGTCGTAAAATTCAATGTAAAAGCTGCATCCCATTGATCTTGCGGAACTGATAACAAGGCTGAACGAATAGTCTCTGAGGCATAAGCCCCAGTATTCAATGAGAAACCAATTACGGCAGCAATGAATGGTGATAGTTGAACGCCAGCACTTGGAAGACCAAAGAAGATAATGAATAATTGAACCAATAGTGGAGTGGAACGGAATAACCAAACATAGAAGTTAGCAATTGCACGAAGTACTAACCAAGGATATTTGATCAATTTATTTTCACTCGGTTGGATGAATTTAATTAAAGCTGTTAATACGGCTAAGATTAGGCCAAAGATAAAAGAAATAATGGCCAACGGAATGGTATACTGCAACATTGCAGAAATCATTGCTGGTAATGAAGTAATGATAGTGTGCCACATGAACTTATAACCCCCTCGATAATTTTAAAATTTATTTTTTGGTGATATCTTCACCGAAGTACTTATTAGAAAGCTTCTTCATTGTACCGTCTTTATATAGTTCTTTGATAGCTTTATTTACACGGTTACGTAGATGAGTTGATTTCTTGTTGTAAATTGGAGCAATCTTTGATGGTTTAAGTTTGCTATTAGGAATAGTGATGTATTTCAAATCAGTGTTCTTATGGCTTTCTTTCCAATATAGGAAGGCTTCCTTAGAATTGAAAGCACCAGCAACACGTCCTTGATCGATCATTGACATGTCAGTTTGGAAATCAGCAGCAGGAACTACCTTAGCACCAAATTTTTCGGCATGGTTGTAATTATCAGTACCAGTACCGGCAGAAATCTTCTTACCCTTAATATCATCTACAGAATTAATACCTGTACCATCTTTAGTAATGATAACTGATTTTGAGTAAATGTAAGGTGTTGAGAAGATGTAATGTTTCTCACGTGATGGGTTTTCAGCCACGTTATTCAAAACAACATCAAAAGTATTTGAGTTTAAACCAGCAATTAATGAATCCCACTTTGTTGGAACAAATTTAGCCTTTAAATCAAGTTTCTTAGCAATGGCTTTACCAAGATCGACTTCAAATCCCTTAAGTTTACCATTATCACGGTATGAGTAAGGTGCATAAGTACCTTCCAAACCGATTGTTAAAGTACCATCAGTCTTAGTATCACTGTTGGCGCTCTTGTTTGAGCAACCAGTTAGAACCAAAACAAAGGCTGCAATCATTGTTAAAATTAAAGCAATACGCTTTTTCATTATAAAAAAATCCCCCTCTAATAGAAAATTACCATTTTCTATTCTCTCATAAAATAAAAATACTTAAAAAAGATATGACTTTTAAAACTTAAATAAATCAGTTGATAGGTATCTTTCACCATTATCAGGTGCAACAGTTACGACAGTTTTACCTTTGCCAAGTTTCTTAGCAATTTGAATGGCTCCGTAGATATTGGCACCAGCAGAAATACCTGGTAAAAAGCCTTCCTTGTGGCTAACTTCTTGCGCCATCTTAATGGCTTGATCACTAGTTACTTCCATTATATCTGAATAAGCATTCTTATCGAGTGTGTCCGGGATGAAGCCAGCACTGATACCTTGAATTTTGTGGGCACCAGTTTTTCCTTCCTTTAATAAAGGAGACTCAGCAGCTTCAAGAGCCCAAACTTTTACATTAGGATATTTCTTAGTTAGAGCATGACTAACACCAGAAAGAGTACCGCCAGTACCAACACCAGCTACAAAGCCATCAACTGGAGTGTCACCAAATGCTTCAACGATTTCCTTACCAGTAGTAGCTTCATGAATAGCCGGGTTAGCAGGATTTTGGAATTGCATAGGCATGAAGTAACCATTTTCCTTAGATAGGTCTGTGGCTTTCTTAATAGCACCACCCATACCATCTTTACCAGGTGTCAAAATCAATTCAGTGCCGTATCCCTGCATCAACTTACGACGTTCGATACTCATTGTTTCAGGCATTGTAATGATTAAATGGTAACCTTTAGCGGCGGCGACTAGTGATAAGCCAATACCAGTGTTACCTGAAGTAGGTTCAACTAATGTATCGCCAGGTTTGATTTTGCCAGCTTTTTCAGCAGCTTCAATCATTGAAAGAGCAATTCTATCTTTGATAGAGCTACCAGGATTGAAGAATTCTAATTTTACGTAAACGTCAGCGGCATCTTCAGGAACGACGTTGTTTAGTTTAACGATAGGTGTATTTCCAATAAGTTCTGTAATATTTTGAGCAATTTTTGTCATAATGATAATCTCCTTAACAAGTAGTTAATTTATATTCTGAAACTGATTGAAGCCAATTATGATAAAAGTTAAGTTGTGTTTGTTTCCAAGCAAAAGTTGGCTTTTTATCTAATGGCGAATAGTAATTCAAAGCGGGAAGTGGTTGTTTTGCTTTGGGACTGGCCAATTCACGGCGATATTCTTTATCTAAACCATCTTTTTGATATTCTAAATGTGAAAAGATAAAAGTTTGATTCTTATCGACGGCTTCAGCTAAAGTTAATAGACCATTTTCACTGATAGCTTTGATTGATAAGTGAGGGTTATTCTGCATCTCTTCGTGATCCATTTCGGCATAACGAGCGTGAGGTGCAGGAAAGTTGTCACTGATATTTTCAAGATATTTAGAATCTTTCAAAATTTGATTTTGGAAAATTCCGAATACCTTGTGAGGTAAAAGTTTTTTTTGAATGTTATATATACGATTAAGGGCAGCCATGGCGCCCCAACAGACATACAATTGTGGAATGTCAGTCTGATTTAATTGGTCAATCAAATCATTGATTTCATCAAAGTAGGAAACTTGAGGAAAATCTAATTTTTCAACTGGACTACCACTAATGATAAAACCATCAAGATTCTTAATTTCTTCTAAATCTAAAGGTCTCATATTATCTGTTATTTCGGAATCAAGTACACGATCAACGTACCGAGTGGCTGAATAGTAAAATGTCAATTCAACGTTATCAAGGTCTAAAGCCTTCTGAAAATTGTGCATAGTTTCAATTTTATTTTGCATTAAGTTTAAAATTCCAATTCTAATAGGTTCCACAAGTGTCTCCTTTCTAAGTTTGGCAAACAAAAAGAGGAGCCGACTAATGTCAGCTCCTCTTGATTTACAGTTTGCACTACTTGTTTATCAATTGAGTGGTATTAGACATGTCGAAAAAGTATAGTAATTTTTGTCAATTACTACACAACAACATGATTTAATGTTTTCTTGATTAAAATTCAACATGTCAAATTCCTCCTGCAATTAAGATGACTCAAATTTACAATTAAAAAATTAATTAGTCAAGGATTATTTCTTTTTTTCTGTATAAATTGAAAGTGATTCGAATTCCAAATATGAAGCCAAGGTCAATGAAATCATCAACAGGAAGACTAACCAACCCATTGTTCGACCGAGGATTAAACTCAGTGGTAGGAAGCGAGCAATTAAGTAAATACTTAACATCGATAGCCAAAAATCAACAAAAAGATTTGCACCAATGACAACTTTATTACGCTCAAGCACGAAGAAATGTAAAAGATCTTTGAGAATTTTTCTAGTTGAGCTACGGTACATAATCAAAACAGGACGTTGAGCGATTACCTTAACAGCAAACATACCAAAAGCTCCTACGATTCCACCAACAACGATTCTCCAAGTCAAGGCGTGGAGAACTAATGAGTTATATGACACCCCAATGATCGATAGACAGAGAACATAAGGGATGATGAAGAAGAATAGGTAGATGATGGAAATTTTTTTATTAGACATTTTTGATTACTCCCTATATACTAATGTTCTTATTTTAACATGAAAAAGGTTTATTGTTGAATACATAAACACCTGTTATAATTGTTTTGTTTATGTTTAAGTTTACAAATGAAAGTGAGTGCGAGTTAAATGAGTGGTGACTCTTCTGGAGCGTCGCTTTCCGGGCAGCTGATTTTAATAATAGTTTTAACATTATTAAATGCTTTTTTTGCAGCAGGCGAGATGGCGATAGTTTCTGTTAATAAGACGTCCGTTGAGGAAAGAGCAAAGAATGAGAATAAACGGGCTCAGAAAATATTACAGGCGATTAATAATCCCAATAAGTTCCTATCTACGATTCAAGTAGCGATTACTTTAGCAGGCTTCTTGTCATCAGCTAGTGCGGCAACTACCTTAAGTACGAGGGTAGAATCTTTGATTGGTCAATTTCCAGGCAGTCACGAGATTTCAATTATTATTATAACGATAATTTTATCGTTTATTACCTTAGTTTTCGGTGAATTGTATCCGAAGAGAATAGCGTTACAAAAACCCTATGAGGTGGCCAGTTTTACTGAACCTTTTATAAGATTTGTTGGTAAAATTTTACGTCCGTTTGTCTGGTTATTGGATAAGACAATCAATATGTTGACGAAGATTACGCCAATTGATTTTAGTCAAAAGGATGATCCTATTTCTAGAAATGAAATGATTGCTACCTTACGTAAATCACGTAATAGTGGAACAATCAATTCTGACGAGTATCAGATGCTACAGGGAATCATTCGTTTTGGTGATAAGACGGCAAGAGAGATTATGACACCAAGAATGGATACTTTTATGATTGATATCAACAATCCAGTTGATGAGAATATCGATGCAATCTTAGAACAACCATATTCAAGAATTCCTTTATATGGCGGTGATAAGGATAATGTTATCGGAATTGTTCATATTAAGGATCTATTGAAGAAGTCTCGAGAAATTGGTTTTGAAAATATCAATTTAAAATCGATTATGAAGGAACCACTGTTTGTTCCGGAAGCAACTAATATTGATGCCTTGCTTTTAAAAATGCGTAGTACACAGACTCAAATTGCCATGGTTGTTGATGAGTATGGGGGAATCGTCGGTTTAGCTACGATTGAAGACATTTTGGAAGAAATTGTTGGTGAAATTGATGATGAATATGACCCTGTAACAAAGAATTTCCAACGATTGGGTGCCAATAAGTTTTCTGTTGTTGGTTTAATGACAATTGAGGATTTCGATGAACTATTTGAAGAAGAGATTCAAGTAGAAGATGTTGATACGATTGCGGGTTATCTAATCATGAATATTGGTGAGATACCTGATCCTAAGCATCCCAAGTCATTTGAGTTAAAAGATGGAACAGTGATTACATCTGGTGAGTTGAATGGATCAAGAATTGAAAATGTTATTGTGACTGTACCAGATAATAAATTGAAGACAGTTACCTCAAACATGTTCAAAAAGAAATACTAACTGTATTTCTTTTTTTTCGATGAAGAATTAAGTTACAAAGTATGTATGGAGGAATAAAGTACACAAAATTTTTGTGTGTTAATAAAATATGGATCAAAAACAATTAGAACAAGAAGTAAATAAACGTAGAACCTTTGCCATCATTTCTCACCCGGATGCTGGTAAAACAACTATTACTGAACAGATGCTTTACTTTGGTGGAGTTATTCGTTCAGCTGGTACAGTTAAAGCTAAGAAATCCGGTCAATTTGCAACTAGTGATTGGATGGAAATTGAAAAGAAACGTGGTATTTCTGTTACCAGTTCTGTTATGCAATTTCATTACCACGATAAGGATATCAATATCTTGGATACTCCAGGACATGAGGACTTCTCTGAAGATACTTATCGTACATTGATGGCGGTTGATGCTGCAGTCATGGTAATTGATTCTGCCAAAGGTATTGAACCACAAACAAAGAAATTATTTAAAGTTGTTAAAAAACGTGGTATTCCTATTTTCACATTTATGAATAAGTTGGATCGTGATGGTCGTGATCCACTTGATTTGATTGCTGAATTGGAAGATCTTTTGAATATCGAAGGTTGTGCTATGAACTGGCCTATCGGTATGGGTAAGGAATTAAAAGGATTATACGATATTAGTAATAATCGCTTGGAACTTTACCGTAAAGATGGCGATGACCGTTTCCTACCTTTGAATGACAAAGGACAATTGGCTGAATCCAATCCAATTGAAGAAGAGGGTGTCTACGAACAAGCATTAGGTGAAGTTGATTTGATTAAGGAAGCTGGTAACAAGTTCGACTTGGATAAAGTTTTAGCAGGTAATCAAACACCAGTCTTCTTTGGTTCAGCTTTGACTAACTTTGGTGTAGAAACTTTCTTGAACACATTCTTGGACATGGCGCCAGCTCCAGCCGAACATAAGGAACAAGATAGTGAAGAAGTCGTAAAACCTGATGACCCAACATTCTCTGGTTTCGTCTTTAAGATTCAAGCTAATATGAATCCTAATCATCGTGATAGAATTGCTTTCGTACGTATTTGTTCAGGTGAATTTGTTCGTGGAATGGATGTAACTTTGGATCGTACAGGTAAAGTAATGCGCTTGAACAATGCAACTGAGTTCATGTCTGATCAAAGAGAGACAGTTAAGACTGCTGTTGCCGGTGATATTGTTGGTTTGTATGATACTGGTAATTTCCAAATTGGTGATACGATTTATGAAGGTAAAAAATCTGTTCAATTTGAAGACTTACCTCAATTTACACCAGAAATGTTCATGGAAGTTCAAGCTAAGAATGTTATGAAGCAAAAGTCATTCCACAAAGGGATGCAACAATTGGTTCAAGAAGGTGCGGTTCAACTTTATAAGAAATATACAACTAATGACTATATTTTAGGTGCAGTTGGACAACTTCAATTTGAAGTCTTCCAATTTAGAATGAAGAACGAGTATAATTGTGACGTTGTTATGAAACCAATTGGTTCTAGAATTGCCCGTTGGGTAGATCCAGAACAACTAGATGCTTCAATGTCATCAACTAGAAATATGTTAGTGAAAGATTTGGATGACAAACCATTGTTCTTATTTGAGAATAAGTTTGCTGAAAACTGGTTTGCTAACAAATATCCAAATGTTAAGTTAACTTCAAAATTATAGGAAATCGCTGAATGGCGGTTTTTTTTATTGTAAAATTTTCATGGTAGTGTAAAAAATCACATATAAAGGAGGTGCAAAAAAAGCCCGGATGGCGTGAAAACAGGGGATTACGCTCTTCATTTTAAAAAAATAATTTGGCTACCAATGGGTTTATTCAATTAAACATTTCATTTTTATGGAATTTGTTATCCAATTTCTTTTGGAAAAGATGTGATTGGGTTATTTGATGTAAAAAAATCTTAAATTTCTTAAGAATTTCTTAATGTCAAGTAACAAAAAATTACAATTTATTTTCGAATGTTTAATTCTTGTTACAAAATCCGGGTTTTATTGAAACTAAATTTTGTAAATAGTAGTCTATAACTAGATTATTTATTAAGGGGAAACATTCTATGTCTAAAAAAAATCTAATTACAAGTGCCTTGGTACTTGGAACATTGGCTGCAACTGCTACGCCTTCAGTAGTATCAGCTGCTACAACCGATGCAGATTCTACAGCATCTGACACAAATACAGAACAAGTAAATAACAAATCACAAAATAACGACGAAAACGTCATTGCTGGCTCTGACGTAAAAAAGGCTGATACCACTGTTGCTAACTCATCAATTGTACAATCAGCAAGTGAATCACCATATGCAGCTTCAAATGCAACAGCAATTGTTCAAGCTGCTTCAGGGTTATCATCTTCACAACAACAAGCTTTCTTAAATGAAGCCGTTCCTATGGCTCAAAAAGCTGCTTCAAAATATAACCTTTATGCGTCAGTAATGTTGGCACAAGCCATTCTTGAAAGTGGTTGGGGTGCTTCAACATTAGCTACTCAAGGTCATAACTTGTTTGGTATTAAGGGTGACTATAATGGTGCTTTTGTAACAATGCCTACATCTGAATACAGTTCATCAAAGGGTTGGTATACAATTTATGCTAACTTCAGAAAGTATCCTAGTTACTACGAATCATTCTTAGACAATGGTGACAAGCTTCGTAATGGTGTTTCATGGAATTCTAGCTATTACAAGGGTACATGGAAAGAAAATGCAAGCTCATATAAGGATGCAACAGCATGGCTACAAGGTAGATATGCAACAGCTCCTAACTATGCATCTTCTTTGAACAACATCATTTCCACATACAATTTGACACAATATGATGGTAACGCTCAAACAAACGGTAGTTCACAAGATACTCAAAAGGGTGTTATTACAGTTAGAAATAGTGCTAGTCCTTATGTAAAATTACTTGCTTTACAAAGTGATGGTACATATTCAGTAATTACTAACCGTGCTTTAGGTAATGACACACCATGGCAAACTGATCAAACTAGAGTTCTTAATGGTCACACATACTATCGTGTTGCTACTAACGAATGGGTACAAGATACATACGTTGTTAAATAATAAATGTATAAATTTACTTAGACATCCCAATGGGGTGTCTTTTTTTGCTTAAAATTCAAATATTAGTTGTTTCAAAACGTTGATTTGATTATGATATTTAGATGAGTTTAGTTAAGAGAGTGAAATAAATGAAAACAAAATTAACTTGGAGAAATTTATTCTTCATTGGTTCAATGTTATTTGGATTATTTTTTGGAGCTGGAAATCTGATTTTTCCAGTCTTCCTTGGTCAACAAGCCGGTAGCAATGTTGGTTTAGCCATTATTGGTCTTCTAATTACTGGAGTAGGATTACCTCTTCTAGGAGTTGCCAGTATGGGAATTACAGCTAGTAATAGTGTCTTTGATTTAGCGGGAAAAGTTAATCGTCCGTTCGCTTATATTTTTACAATTTTACTTTATATGACAATGGGTCCGTTGTTCGCAATTCCGAGATTAGCGACGATTTCATTTCAATTAGGAATCGCACCCTTTGTCGATAAAGGGCATCAGAGTTTAGTATTGTTGATTTTTTCAGCTATTTTCTTCTTTGTAACGTGGTTATTATCAAGAAAACCAAGTAAATTGATGACTTATGTTGGTAAGTGGTTAACACCGATTTTTCTAGTTTTATTAGGAATTTTGATAGTAACAGCTTTTGTGAAGCCGATGGGTAATTTGCAGGCTGTTCCACAAAATCAGTATGCGACAAGTCCAGTTCTGACTGGATTTACTGAAGGATACAATACGATGGATGCTTTGGCTTCATTAGCTTTTGGCGTTGTCGTAATTGATACTATTAAATCATTAGGAATCACTCATCCTGGTCAAATTGCTAAAGATACCATTAAATCTGGTCTTATCAGCGTAGTAATTATGGGAGTGATCTATGGTTTCTTAGCACTAATAGGAACAATGAGTGTAGCTAAATTGCCATTAGCTTCTAATGGAGGCGTAACTCTGGCACAAGTCTTCAATTATTATTTCGGTTCTTTTGGAAGTTTGTTGTTGGCTTTGATTGCTATTATAGCTTGTTTGAAAACCTCAATTGGTTTGACAACAGCCTTTGGTGAAACTGCTGAGGAGATGTTTCCTAAATTCAAATATCAAATTACTTTAATTGTAGTTGGCGTGATTTCGTTTTTGATTGCCAATATTGGTTTAACAAAATTGATCAATTATTCGACACCTGTTTTGATGTTCCTTTATCCTCTGGCTATTGTTTTGATTATTGTGGCAGTTTTAACACCGTTAATTGGTGAATCGAGATGGATCTTTGGTTTGACAACCTTATTTACAGTCATCCCATCGTTGTTTGCGGGAGTTGATGCTCTACCAGAAACTTTGAAAGGTTCTAGTTTTATTCAAAATGTATTACATTGGAATAGTTATTTACCACTGGCTTCATTAGGCTTGGGGTGGGTAATTCCAGCTCTAATTGGATTAGTAATTGGTTTTATGATAAATAAATATCAGGAGAAAAATTAATGAAATATATCTTTGACGTTGATGGAACTTTGAGTTTTGATGGTGAAACAATTGCTCCAGTGATCAATTCCGCTATTGACGATTTGATTGCGGCAGGGAATGAAGTTATTTTTGCTTCAGCACGTCCGATTAGGGATCTTTTACCAATGATTCCTACCTTTACGAATCAAAAACTAATTGGTGCTAATGGTGCCATGATTTCAATAGATCAAAAGGTTAGAGTGATTTCCAAAATAGACCTTGAGTACTATGATTTCTTAAAAGAGTTGATTAATGAATTTCAGTTAGATTATATAGTCGATGGTAGTTGGAATTATTCATCTAGAATTACTCAAGAAAGTTTTATTGAAAAAATGATTGATCCCAAAAATTTAGCTAAACAGGTTGCTCTGGAAGAAATTGTTGAACCGATTAAAACAATCTTTGTTAATTTAGATGACTCTTTGCAGGGAAAGTTAATGACTCTCATTAAGGAGAAGACGACTTTAAACGCTATTGGTTTAGCTGGTGAGGGAACGGTTGATATTACATCGCAGAATATTAATAAGGCTTATACTTTAGAATATCTACAAGTTGATAAGTTTGTAGCCTTTGGTAATGATCGCAATGATTTGGAAATGTTAAGTGAAGCTCAGCAGAGTATTTGGATCAATAGTAAGCCGTCACTGTTGAATTTTGGTAAAAAAGCAGATGTTATTTGTGAGGCTAATAGTGAAAAGGTGGCACAACTTATTAAAAGCTTTATTTAATATATATATATATATATCGATTATCAATATAAATATATTGTTTTTCAATATGCAAAATGCTAAAATACCCCTAATAATTGATGGGAGATTGGGCATGAAGATTAAAACAGTACTTTTAAAGTTAGTTACAGCTATTATCGATTTGTTTGTCTTATTTTTTTGTTTTACTTTAACGATGGGAACTATTTCGTCTATTAAAGAGGGCTCAACTTTTGGATTACAAACTTTAACAGCTAGTTCTCTATTCTTAGGTTGTTTAGTAATCTTTGGCATTAGTTATTATTTGTTTAGAATTTTCTTTTTAATTGATCGGCGAGATTTCTTCAGTAAAATTGCCTTACATGCGGTCAAAATGATTCGTTATTTATTCATCGCTGAATTTGTGATTTTGTTAGGCATTATGCCGTTTGTTTACTATACAGCTGACCATGGAGATGCGCCGGGACTAATTATTATTGTTGGTGCAGTTGTATTTTTACCTTTAGCCATAGCTACTTTTGTTTATACGATGGAACAAATCTTGGATAATTCTATTAAAATGAAAGATGAAAATGATTTGACGATATGATAAATGTTAATTTGGATATTATGTTATTAAAACGAAAAATGACAGTCATGGAATTGGCAGACAAAGTTGGGATTACTCAGGCCAATATCTCTATCTTGAAGAATAATCGTGCTAAGGCAATTCTTTTTTCAACGTTAGAAAAGATTTGTCAGATTTTACAATGTCAACCAGGCGATATTTTAGAATATACTGAAGAATAAAAGAACAGCCTCTATTAAGTTTTCAAGGCATATTTCATGTTCAAACCTGGTTGTAACTGGATACCAACTAATGTAATTGAAATATGCGTCGTCCGCAAAAAATCTGTGAGCCGCTGGAACGTGGTGGACACGACTTCAAGCTAATAATTTCACACTTTGTGCGAAATTATGGATCTCGAAGCTCGGTCTTTTACTAACCTTGCTACGCAAGTTAAGTAAAACTTCACCACTGAGGGCTCACAGATTTTTTACTACCGACTAGTTCGTTGGTTCTAATTACTGCTGAGTAAAACTGCGGCATCTTGAATTCTTTAACTCTATATAGTACAAATGGATTTCTTTTTTGTTTTACATTTAGATAGTAAAAAGGTGTTTATATTAACCAATTAAAATTTGGCTGATATGAACACCTTTTTTGCTTTGAGGATGAAAGATCATGTATTAAAAACATTTATTTTTAATAAAGTAATCGAAAATTAAGCACAAACATACTTTATTTAGCTATTCTAATTCAGCTAAAACCTTGTTAGCTGTAGGTTCATTGAGAATAACATCCGTGAAGTAATTACCGTTTAAAGCAGCTTTTAAGGCTAAGAACTTAAATTTATCATTTACGATTGCTACTCGAGTTGGAACTTCCATAGTCTTTTTGAAACTAATACCGAATACCTTATCATGCTCGTTATCGATTAATAAGTTCCCATCTTTATCAATTGGGCGGCCATAAACTAAGGCCGCAATTGAATTAGGATTAATTTTTGGAAAAAGAATGTCTTCAGAATTATACCAAGAGTTGACACTATTAATCGAATCAATTGTTCCTACACTAGTAAAAATCAAATCTAATTGTTGGGCCGTTGCTAGAGTTGGTTGGATAGCTGGTTCCAAGGCAAGTAAACGTCTTACCTCTTTGTTGGCTATATATAGTGGAGCATCAATGGTCAGATATGTACCGTTATAACGAACCGCAACTTTTTGAACCATACGCATTGATCCAGCTAAAGAGTTATGTTTACCATTTTCGCCAACAAACTGTGTAAAGACCATGTTTTCTTTGGGAACGGACTGGAATGAATCAATTACGTGATAAATCGTATCTCCCCAAGTAAGACCAATAATCTTTTTTCCATTTATCAAATTCTGTAAATATTTTGCCGCAAAGGAATAGAAACGGTCGTCTTCATGAGCGATATCTTCTGTATTTTTTAAAATGTAAAAATTTAGATTGGGGAAAAAATGTTTAAATTTGTTTTCCAAATCGTGGCTTCGAGCAAATGGTGAATTGATATTAATTGTAACGATGTTCTTTTCAATAGCTTCATTTAAGTATTTTGAAATTTTATAACGGCTAATATTATATTTTTTAGCGATTTCACCCAGATTAAGATGTCTAAGATAATAATCCTGAGCTAAATCGACAAGTAGTGAAGTGTCTTTTTCTTGATCCATAATCGAATCTCCTTTGATATATATATAAATTACCTTAATTGTAAATTAATAGCAATTTTTTAAAAATTTAATTCTTGTGAAATCATTTACATATTTTAAAACGAAGAGTAATATGATAATTGAAAAATGTTAATAAATAAGTTATTTTTTTAAAAATTTAAAAGAGGTGCAGCTTATGAATAGTGAATTAATAAAAAAATTACATAGTGCGCATACCGGAGTTCTGGAAATTGATGGGGAATTACCAGTATCAACTAAGGAAGAATTAGGTGAGGCCTATACTCCAGGAGTTGCTGAAATTAGTAAACTTATTGCTAATGATCACAGTCTTGCTTCTGAATATACTGTCAGTGGTAAATTGGTAGCAATTATAACTGATGGTTCAGCGGTACTAGGATTAGGAAATATTGGACCTCAAGGTGGATTACCTGTTATTGAGGGTAAGGCTTTGTTATATAAGAAGCTGGCTAATGTTGATGCAATACCTTTAGCCTTGGATCAAGTTGATGTCGATGAATTCGTTCAAACGGTTGCTAATATAAGTAAGAGTTTTGCAGGAATTCATTTGGAAGATATTGCTGCACCAAAGTGTTTTGAAATTGAAAAAAAACTTGCTGAAAAAATTGATATTCCAGTTTATCATGACGATCAAGAAGGAACAGCTATTGTAGTTTTGGCCGGTTTGATCAATGCAGCAAAAGTTGTTCATAAAGATTTGAAAGATATGAAAGTAGTTGTCAATGGAGTTGGGGCTTCAGGATTAGCTACAGCTGAATTGTTATTTGATAGTGGTGTAAAGAATATTGTTCTAGTTGACCAAAAAGGTGTCATCAACAGTAAAGATACAACATTGAATGACTATCAATATGATTTATATAAAAAGGTCAACTATAAGACTGAGGCAAAAGATTTAGCTGAAGCAATGAATGGTGCGGATGCATTTATCGGTTTGTCAGTAGGAAATGTAGTAACTAAAGCAATGGTTTCATCAATGAATGAAGGAATTGTATTCGCATTAGCTAATCCAAAACCTGAAATTGATCCAGCCGATGCTAAAGAAGCTGGTGCTGTTGTAGTGGCTACAGGTAGTTCACAATATCCTAACCAAGTTAATAACATCTTAGCTTTCCCAGGTTTATTTAAGGGATTACTTGAAAATCATGTCAAACATTTCAGTTCTGACGTAGAAACTAGTGTGGCAGAAGGGTTAGCTTCAATGATTGAGTCACCTAAGGCTGAAAAAATTATTCCTGGTGTCTTTGATGACGGCGTAGTAAAAACAGTATCTGATGCGATAACAAATTTTGTGAAAAAAGGTGAATAAGATGGAAACAAACTCTATTCCTAATGATGCACAACATAAAAATATCTTTCAGAAGTTTATGGGATTAAATATTGGAATTGTACCAATGCCTTTATATCTGTTGTTATTAGTCACATATCTGTTGTTAACAATTACTAAGCAAATGCCTAATGATATGATTGGTGCCATTGGTATCATGACGTTATTTTCTTTTATTCTTGAGGAAATAGGAAAGCATATTCCAATTTTGAATTCATTGGGTGGTAAGGTGTTGGTTGTCACTTTCTTACCCTCTTATCTTGTTTACATGGATTGGTTACCAAATAGCACGACCAAGATTGTAACTGATTTTATGAATAACAATAATTTTCTAGCAGTCTTTATTGCATTATTAATTGTCGGAAGTATTTCGGCTATGAATCGAAAGACTTTGATCCAAGCCAGTATGCGTATTATCGTAGTTCTTTTGATTTGTGAAGTTGTAGGACCACTAGTTGGTATGGGATTTGGAATGCTATTAGGACTTTCAGCATATAAATCATATTTCTTCATTGTTGCTCCTATTATGGCTGGTGGTGTTGGTGAAGGTGCCTTGCCATTGTCATTAGGTTATGCGGCTATTATTTCAATGGGTCAACAAGACATTTTTGCTCAAATTTTACCTTGTGTTATGTTAGGTAGTCTTGTCGCAGTTATTGAAGCGGGTATCTTGAGACAAATTGGTGTTAAGAAACCAAGTTTGACTGGAAATGGTCGTCTAGTTGAAAGCGATGATAGTGCTGATGAATTAGGTAGTCTTTCTTCAAAATCTGATACAGCTAATATTACTAAGATGTTGATATCAGGTATCTTGGCCATTACTTTGTACATGCTTGGTGTATGGGTTAACAGTGTGATTCATTTACCAGCACCTATCGTATTATTGATCGTAGTAATGGTTGCCAAAATGTTAGGTTGGATTCCAGATTCTGTACAAGAAGGTGGAAAGTCACTATACAGTTTGACAGTTAAAGGTATTTCTCCATTATTACTATTCGGAGTCGGTGTTGCTATGACTCCTTGGAAGTCATTGGTAACTGTATTCACAAATGTACCAATGCTACTTACAATCTTTGTTACAGTTACGGCCATTATTCTTGCTGCATTCTTTAGTGCCAAATTATTAGGCATGTATCCAGTCGATACAGCAATTGCCGTATCATGTTGTTCTGGTCAAGGTGGTACAGGTGCTCTAGCAATCCTGGCCGCTGGTGATCGTATGAACTTGATGCCGTTTGCTCAAGTTGCAGTTCGTTTGGGTGGTGCAATTACTGTTACACTTTCAATTTTCCTTATGAGATTTTTCGCTTAGGAGATTATGTTGGATACGATAAAAATAGATTTAAACGACCCTTACTATTATCAACAATGGCAAAAGTTGATTGAAAATGAGGGACTGTACATTGAGAATTTAGATGATATTACAGAAACAATTGGTATTTATGATGAAGATAAGCTGATTGCAACAGGATCTTATTTTAATAATGTTCTGAAGTATTTGGCAATTGATCCGGAATATCAAGGTGGTAATGTTTTTAATAAATTAGTTTCATATTTAATTAGTGATTTGGCTAGTCAGAACATATTTCATGTTTTTGTTTTTACCAAGACGCAGTACCAAAGTAGTTTTGAATATTTAGGATTCAAACTGGTAGCTAAAAGTAGCTTCTCAACGCTTTTAGAAACTGGGGATTACTCGATCACTCAATATATTTCTGAACTACCTAAGGTATCAGGAAATAATATTTCTGCAATTGTTATGAACGCTAATCCTTTTACGTTAGGACATCGTTATTTAATAGAAGAAGCATCGAAAAAGAGCGATGTAGTTTATGTCTTCGTAGTTAGTCAGAATGCTTCTTTATTTAAAACTTCAGAACGTATTGAATTAGTTAAAGCAGGTACTAAAGATTTAAACAATGTTGTGGTTGTAGCCGGCGGCGATTATATGGTTAGTTTTGTAACTTTCCCATCATATTTTATAAAGAGTCGTAGCGATGTAGTTACTTATCAAACAGAATTAGATGCCCAAGTTTTTAAAAGAATTGCAGAGGCATTAAATATTACTAAACGTTTTGTAGGAGAGGAACCATATTCACCTACAACTGAAATATATAATCAATCGTTGAAGAAAATTTTAATACCTGAAGTTGTATTAGAAGTGTTGAAGCGTAAAGAGATTGGCGGCGATATTATCAGTGCTACTAAAGTTCGCCAAGCTATTAGTAAAGAAAATCTAGAAGCGATTAGAAAGTATGTTCCAGAAACAACTTTTGATTTTATAAAAACGAATTTAAAGGATTTATTAAGGAGGATTAATAATGGAAATTAAACATACGGCACTAGCAGGTACACTTGAATCTAGTGATGTTCAAATTACTCTTTCTGAGGGTAAGGGAATCAGTATTGACCTTGATTCACAAGTTGAAAAACAATTTGGAAAACAGATCAAAAAGGTAGTTACAGACTTATTAGCTAAATATGAGATTAACAATGTTAAGGTACACGTTGTTGACAAAGGTGCTTTGGATTGTACAATTAAAGCTCGCTTAATCGCTGCAATTCAACGTGCAACTGATACTCAGAATGAACAAAATTGGGGGGTACTCGAATAATGGAACGTTTGAGAAGAACTATGATGTTTGTTCCTGGTAATAACCCAGCTATGATTAAAGATGCCGGTATTTACGGAGCAGATTCAATAATGTTTGATTTGGAAGATTCAGTTTCTTTGGCAGAAAAAGATGCTGCTAGAATGTTGGTCTTTGAAGCCTTAAAGAATGTAGATTATGGTAACTCTGAACTTGTTGTCAGAATTAATGGTTTGGACACAGATATGGGAAAAGCCGATATTTATGCAATGGTAAAGGCTGGAGTTCAAGTTATTCGTTTACCTAAGACTGAAACACCTGATGATGTAGTTGAAACTGAAAAAGTTATTGCTGAAGCAGAGAAGTTCTTTGGTATTGAAAACGGTCGTACACATATGATGGCTGCTATTGAAAGTGCTGAAGGTGTTTTGAATGCACCTGCAATTGCTAAAGCTTCTGATCGTTTGATCGGTATTGCTCTTGGTGCTGAAGATTACGTTACAAATATGAAGACACACAGATATCCCGATGGCGCAGAACTATCATTTGCTCGTAATATGATTCTTCATGGTGCTCGTGCAGCAGGGATTGCAGCCTTTGATACAGTTTATTCTGATGTTGATAACACTGAAGGATTCAATCATGAAGTAGAAATTATTCATGAATTAGGATTTGATGGTAAGTCAGTTATTAACCCAAGACAAATACCATTAGTAAATGCTATCTATGCTCCAAGTGAAAAGGAAATTAGAAATGCTAAAGCTGTTCTAAATGCTATTGAAGAAGCTCACAAGAAGGGTTCAGGAGTAATTTCCTTACATGGTAAGATGGTTGATAAACCAGTTGTTGCTCGTGCAGAAAGAACTATGGCCTTAGCCAAGGCTTCACACTTAGTTGATAAGGAAGGCAATATTTATGTTGAATAAAGTAAATCGTGAAATTCCCGATGAAATTTTAAAAGATAAAAATTATAAACCATTTGAAACAACTGAAATCGGTAATCCCGAAACTACTTATGTAGCACACGAGGTAAAAGTTTCACAAGGAAATGATAAGTTAGTTGATTCAATTAAAGATGTTATCGCTAAAGTTGGTTTGAAAGATGGAATGACAATTTCTTTCCACCATCATTTCCGTGAAGGTGATTTTGTCTTTAACATGGTTATGCAAGAAATTATTGACGAAGGTTTTAAGGATTTGACATTAGCACCAAGTTCTTTGACCAATGTTATGAATGATATGGTAATTAAGGCCATTAAAGCCGGAACAGTTACTCATATAACTTCATCAGGTATGCGTGGTAGCTTGGGAGATTTCATTTCACATGGTGGTTTGAAAGATCCAGTTGTTCTTCGCTCACATGGTAACCGTGCTCGTTCAATCGAAAATGGTGATATTAAAATAGATGTTGCTTTCTTGGGTGTTCCTAATTCTGATGCTGTCGGAAATGCTAATGCTATCAAAGGTGACGCTGTCTTTGGTTCAATGGGTTATTCACTTATGGATGCCAAATATGCTGATAAGGTAGTATTGTTAACTGATACAATCATGCCTTATCCAAATACACCTGCAAGTGTTAAACAAACTCAAGTTGATTATGTCGTTAAGGTATCAAAAGTCGGAGATCCAGAAAAGATCGGTTCCGGTGCTACAAGATTCACTAAAGATCCTAAGGAATTAAAAATTGCTAAGACTGTTAACCAAGTAATCACACATTCTCCATATTTCAAAGATGGATTTAGTTTCCAAACTGGTTCTGGTGGTGCAGCCCTTGCTGTTAGCCGTTATCTAAGAGAATCAATGATTGACAGGAATATCAAGGCATCATTTGCATTAGGTGGTATTACTAAACCAACAGTTGATTTGCTAGAGGAAGGTTTAGTTAATAAGATTCTTGATGTTCAAGACTTTGATAAGGGTGCTGCCGCAAGTATGGCTAATAATGAAAATCAACAAGAAATTGATTCTTCATGGTATGCCGATCCTTATAATAAGGGCGCTGCAGTAAATCAATTGGATGTTTGTATCCTATCGGCCTTAGAAATCGATACAAAATTCAATGTTAATGTTATGACTGGATCAGATGGCGTACTACGTGGTGCTATTGGTGGACATCAAGATGCAGCTAACGCTAAATTGACTATCATTTCTGCCCCACTAGTTCGTGGTAGAATTGCGACAGTCGTACCAGACGTAACTACTGTTGTTACACCTGGTGATAGTATTGATGTATTAGTAACTGAAGTAGGTATTGCTATTAATCCTAGAAGAAAAGATTTAATTGAAGCTTTGAAAGATGTTCCTGGTGTTCCAGTTTATACAATTGAAGAACTACAAAAACGTGCAGAAGCTATTGTTGGTAAACCAGAAAAACTACAATTCACTGATCGCCCAGTTGCTTTGATTGAATATCGTGATGGTAGTTTGATCGATACCGTTTATCAAGTTAAAGATTAGGAGTAAAAAAGATGGTTGATGTTTTTTCTAAAGGAATACCACAAGATATTACCCAAATATTGAAGAGTAGAGATATGCGTGTAAGAGAGCAGCTCATTCTTTTAAAAAAATTAAATAACAATCAATCATTAATTAATGCCAAATTAAACATACCTGGTCCAATTAAAAATAATGCTTATTTGATACAAGTTTTCTATCGCGGTTTAAAAAGATTTTTGCAAGAATCAAAGGTTGATTATCGGTTGATATGGGATGTAGCAACTGGTCCAGAGGCCTTTTTGATTCTTGATGGGTCAGCTAAAGATTCAAAGCAAGCTGCTATTGAATTTGAAGACAATGATAATCTAGGCAGACTATTTGATATTGATGTTTTGACGGAGGATGACGGTGTTCCTCATCCAGTGAGCAGACAAGATTTTCACCAAGTAGGACGTAAATGCATAATGTGTGATCAACCTGCTAAAGTGTGTGCTCGTAGTCGAAAGCATAGTGTTAAAGAAATGCAGAACTATATTAGTGAATTAATAAATAAAAATGTGGAGCTTTTATGAAATCAAGTAAATACTTAGCAGATGCTGCAGTGAAAGCTTTATTATATGAGGTAAATGTTCACCCTAAACCGGGATTAGTTGATCCAGTTGATAACTCAACTCATTTGGATATGAATGTATTTACTTTCATTGATAGTGCTGTATCGTTACATCCATATTTGGAAGAATTTGCGCAAGCTGGAATTGATTTTGAGGGTAATGATTTGCGTGACTTGTTCAAATCAATTCGTCCGATTGGAATTAAGGCTGAAGAAGCAATGTTTGAGTCCACGAACAATATTAATACCCATAAAGGAGCAATTTTTTCCTTAGGTATAATATTGGCAGCGTGTGGTTATGATCGTGATAATATCCAAGCGACTATAAAAGCGATGCTTCAAGGTTTAGTTGAGAATGATTTTAAGGCTTTGGACAGTAAGAAAAACTTGAGCAATGGAGAAAAAATGTTTCTCAAGTATGGAGTTACTGGTATTCGCGGTGAAGCTGAGAAAGGGTATCCGACTGTTTTCGATAATTCTTTACCATATCTAAAATCACAAACTGATGTTGATCTTAACAGTATGTTTTTGAATACTTTAATGGTTATTGTTTCTCATTCGTATGATTCTAATGTAGTAAAACGTGGCGATCTTAATTCATTAGAGAGAATTCAAAAATATGCTAAAGATATTTTAAATGTTGGCGGTTGTGGTAATTCTGAAGGTAAGAAAATTTTGGATGATATGAATGAATATTGTAATAAAAACAATCTTAGTCTTGGTGGAAGTGCGGATCTTCTGATAGTTACTATATTTTTATTTTTATTTTTAATTTAGTGTGTGAATAAATGACCCCTTAGATGTGCAGGTTTAGTTGAAAAATCTGTGTATTTAAGGGGTTTTTGTGTGCAAAAAAAGCATGACGCCAATAGATAATTGGAATCATGCCTTTTAATGTAAAATATTATAGATTCTTGATCAAATGTTTAAAGATTAAGAACAAAGCTAAGAATGATCCGATAACTGCCATGAACAAACCACTAGCATTACCAGTTTGAGGGAATTTCTTCTGACTGTTTGCTGACCCTGATCCGTTAGAAGTTACATTAGATGTATTTCCACTAACATTGTCACTGTTGTCAGTGTTGGTTGGTGGAAGAACTTCGTCAGGATTTGGTGCAGGAGTGATGGCTCCAGGATTTTCGGGTTCAGAGGTACCTGGGATTTCAGGTTCTTCGGGTTTAACGGGAGGGACTGTAGTACCAGGATTTTCGGGTTCTTCAGGTTTAACAGGAGGGACTGTAGTACCAGGATTCTCCGGTTCTTCAGGGTTTTCAGGCTCTTCAGGGTTCACAGGTTCTTCAGGATTTTCAGGTTCTTCGGGTTTAACGGGAGGAACGATGATTGGAGGCTTAACAGGATTTTCAGGTTCTGTCGGAGTCTCGACATCCTTAGCTTCAAGATCTGTTGTTTCATCTTTTGTGATAGTGAATTCGATTGGTTCATCATTTAATTCATAGCCTTCAGGGGCTTTTGTTTCAACAAAGTAGTATGTTCCGACTGGTAGGCCGGTAACATTGATTTGACCACTTTCATTAGTTGTCAAATCGCTCTTAATAACGTTCTTGTCAGCGTCTAGTAGATTATATACGGCGCCTGGTAAAAGCTTGTTAACGACTGAATCGACTTTTGTCAATGTAACATTACCAGTGAATGGTTCGTCTGTTTCGGAAATATTTAAATCCAATGAACCATCAGAAGGTAAAGTGATTGTGATTGGAGTTGGATTCAATTCATAACCATCAGGAGCTTTTACTTCGGTTAAAGTATATGTACCAAGTGGTAGATTTTTAATATTGATAACACCATTTTCGTCAGTTGTGACATTGGACATAAGAACTTTGCCAGTACTATCTTTTAATTCGTATTCAGCGCCAGCCAAAACTTTTCCAGAGATAGCATCTGTCTTAGTAAGCTTAATCGTTCCAACTTCTTCACCGTTGCCGGTACCACTACCACCCCAAGATGTGTTGGAGTCGATAGAGTAATCGCCTTCGCTTGACCCCATTGTTGCGTGGTTAGTCCAGGTGTTAGTACCATCGGCATTAGGTGTAACTTTGACTCTATAGTAAATATCAACAGCTGTTGTAACATTACCAGGGAAGCTAATCTCAACGACATTTCCGTTAACGACTACATTTGGATATAGTTGCTGACCATTGCCAACAAAGCCACCATTTTGGTAAGAACCACCAATGGCAGTTAATGAACCAGGGATATACTCTTGGTTAGGACCAAGGGTATCTTTGATGACAACGTTCTTTAAGTTGTTTTCGTTAGGGTTAAAAGCAATATTCCAAGTTAATTCGTTAGGGACATTGTTTTGATCATAACCAGCAACCCAACCAACTTTATTAAACATCCAATTTTCGCCTTCATTGTTGTTATTGGTTTGTGTACCTTTAGCAATGAGATTTAATGTACCTTTACGGTTGAGTGTAGTATTGGACAATGCATCGTTAAATGTAATAGTACCAGTACTTTCACCATTTTTAATGGAGCCAGTACCAATTTCTACACCATTGGAATCGTAGATAGGGAATGATAGATCACCAGAAGCTACTATTCCATTGGGTAGCTCAAAATCAGATGTATCGCCAGCATTGATTTTAACACCATCAGGAATACTCCAATTATAGTGTACATTGAAGTTCAACCATGTATATAAATCATCGTCGGGTCCAATAGGATTACCATTCATATCAGTTACTTTGGCATCTTCGCCATTTAATCCGCTGATACCTTCAATAAATCTAGGTGTGATTAATGGATCAGATGAAGTTTCACTGGTTTGACTGGTAGAAGGGTTCGTAGTTGTTATAGTAGAGGTTGAACCAACTTGCGAGGACGTTGCAGCTTTTACTGTTTGTCCACTAGGCATAAAGATAAGCAAAAATGTTAAAACCAATCCAACTAAAGTTATATAAAGAAGTGATTTTTTCATTTTAGACATCTCCAGTGAAAGAGTATGTCAGATTTTTGATCTGTACAACTCGTTTAAACTATTGTAAAAAAGGCAATAGGTTAATTTCCTTTCGGTTTTATTTAACCTATTGAATTGAATTATTAAGATACATTCTTTTTTTACGCCTAGAGTATAAATCGTACTTTTAAAATAGTAAAAAAATAAGACCATTTATTATTTGATATTTACATAACAGCATTTTTAATATATACCAATTTTTATAAAACAAGAAAAAAGTCTTCAAATCTTTAGACATTTTATCTATTGATTTGAAGACTTTTTGATTAATAGTTTAAACGATTGAATGTTCAGCTGCTTCTTTAGTGTAATCAATTTCAGAGATATGGGTCTTTCTTCTGACAAAGAAAAGAATGCTGAGAAGTGAAAATAGTAATGTGATAGCTAAAAGCGTCATCATGTCAGGGATGGCCGAGTCACCAATCATCAAGGTTTGTCTTAAACCATCGACACTGTAAGACATTGGTAGCCATGGATGAATTGACTCAAAGAATTTGTTGGATAATTGAATTGGATAGGTTCCGGCAGATCCACCAAGTTGAAAGACTAAGAGAATCATACTTAGGAATGAACCAACTTTACCAAGAACTAGATTGAGCCAATGAACAATCGACATGAAAGTTAATCCAGTTAGAATCAACATTATTAGGGTAGTAAATGGACGAACTGGAGCTAAACCATCAATGACACTAAGTAGTAGGAAGACTGCAACTGCTTCTAATAGAACAAAAGTACCAGTTATAGCAGCTTTGCTAGCCCACCAACTAACACCTGTACGTGGGAATTTTCTAGGTGTATAGATATCGAACATTAAATTGAAGGCTAGAGCACCAACGAATAAGGAAACGGATAACATATAAGGAGCCATTCCGGTACCGTTATTTGGAGCGGTATCTCTTTCTTTATGTTTGGTTGTAGTTGGTTTGGCGATTTGGTCATAAGTTAAATTAGTAGCTTTGATGTTGGATTTCTTAGCTCCTGCGGCTAATTCTTTGTTCAAAGTATTATTACCAGAAGTTACTTGTTGTAAGCCACTACCCATTTGACTGGAACCGTCGGCTAGTTTTTCAGAACCACTGTTTATTTGTTGCGCACCTGAGGTTAGTTGAGTAGTACCACTAGTTAGAGATGTACCATTAGCAACCAATTGATTGATTCCGGAATTGAGAGAATCAGCTCCAGTTGCCAATTGACTAACACCTGATTTCAGAGTTGGCATTTGACTATTCAATTCACCAATACCGTTGTTAAGACTGGAAGCACCAGTATTTAAAGTGGAACTATTGTCTGCCAGTTGATTGATGCCAGCATTCAATTGAGCACTACCTTGTGTTAATTGAGCAGTATTGGTATTTAATTCACTGATGCCATTGCTTAACTGATTCATACCGGTTGAGGCATTTTGCAACTGAGTTGTAAGTTGTTGAGAACCGGCTGCTAATTGAGCAATGATAGTTGATAAATCATTGCTACTATTTGAAAGACTATCTAATTGTGATAGAGCACTTTCTTGGGTAGTCATGAGTGTAGTTAAATCTTTTGATAAAGTATCAGTGATCTGACTTAAGTTACTGTTGTCTGAAGAATTTACTGCATCGAGAATTGCAGCTTTTTGTGTAGCGGATAGCCCTTGTTGATCGGCTATTTGGGAAACTTTTTGACTTGTTTGATTATTTGAATCAGCTTGAGTTTTGATGGCTTCTTGCAAGGAAGTTAGATCACTCTTAATGGCACTGGCTTGTTGACTATTGTTGTTAGCAAGTTGGTCCTTGAGGTTCTTAATTGAACTTTCAACCTGGGTGGTATTATCCAAGCTGTCACTGACTTTTTGCAAGTTATCAGTTAACTCTTGGCTAGCCGAATGTAATTGGCTTAATCCTGAATTCAGAGTTTGAGAACTGGTAGCCAAAGTATTAGTTCCGTTATTTAGGGCCTGTGAGCCGGAATGCAAACTATTGCTAGCGGTATTCAAACTAGTTACGCCGTTAGTGTAGTTTTGCAAGCCTGATGTTAAAGCGCTGCTACCAGCTGCTAATTGATTGACGCCACTAGTTAAGGTTGAGGATTTGTCATTTAACTGTTGAATACCATCAGTTAAAGTTTGACTACCGGCTGCGACTTGATCAACTCCAGAAATATATTGATTCAAACCTTGATTAAGAGTATTGGCTCCGTTACTAAAAGTTAGAGAACTGGTAGCTAAGGTGTTGAGTCCCGTTGATAATTCTGAATTGGCATTTTCTAACTTTTGTCCGCCAGTGGCTAACTTCTGACTTCCTTTGGCAGCTTTACCCATACCCTGAGAAACCTGTTTTAGAGCTTGGAACATTGTCTTCGAATAGGTCTTAGTGACTTGTTCAGAAACGCCTTGAGCGGCTTGTTGGGCAGCCGAAGCAGTCATTTTGGAAGCTGTGAAGTTGTGACCAGCACTAGTTTCGTAGTGTAGTACCATTTTTTTAGGATTCTTGTTTAATAATGTGGTAGCATTTTGAGAAAAATTCTTTGGGATAGTGATGACCATATAGTATTTGCCATCGCTTAAACCTTTTTGTGCTTGTTGTTTTGAATTGAGAATACGGAAATCCATATCCTTAGAGTGCTTAAGTTTTTTAGTAAGATCTTTTCCAACCTTTAAGTCTGTACCTTGATAATTTACAGATTTATCATTGTTGACGACAGCAACTGGTAAATTTTTTAATTGTCCATATGGATCCCACATGGATTTAAGAAAAGTAACAGAATAGATGGATGGAATAAAGATCATAACTGCGAAAACAATAATCATTAACTTGTGTTTTAACAGATATTTCCATTCCTCTTTAATCATTTGTATTACCCCTTTTAGAAAATATGTTATAGTTGGCGTGAATTAATACTCAACTGTGGCTTAAATGATAAACATATAAATATATCATTTCCACAACATAAATACACAATGTGTGTATTATCTTAAAAAAGGTGAAATTAAATGACAAAAATTGATCGTAGAGTACAAAAAACTAATCAAGTTCTACAGACTGCTTTTAGGAAGATTGCTAGGAATACTAGCTATCGCAACATCACAGTTAAGAAATTAACTGAAACTGCAGGAATCAATCGTAAGACATTTTATCTACATTACGATTCTATCGATGATTTTTCTAATACTGTTGTGGATGAAATTGCTGATAAATTATTAACTTTGATCACTGGTCAGCCTTTAAAGGAGAGTCTTGCCAAACCAGGCTATATCTTTGACCGAGTATTTGATTTTTTTCAAAAATCACGTGAGTTCTATACATTCATGATGACTTCAATGGATTATAGTTTTTTGTCTAGAAAAGTTGAGTCCAAGGTGGCTGAAGGTTTTGCCCAAGCAATTCAGGAGCAATATGGAACTTCCCAATTAGACTCTTATATTTGTGCCAGCTTCTTTATTCGTAATACTATGATGATGTTTCGTTTATATAATAGTGGGTTGGTACAGTTAGATAGAAGCGAGTTTAGAAATCGTCTGATTCGTTTGAATACCAGTGGTCTAAGTTCATTTATTGATTTAAATCGTCAATCCGAAAAATAAAGTTGGCAAGAGTAAATACAAATATCTAAAAAAGCGCTATCATTATATTAGTTATTATATTTGACGAAAAAAGTATTCTAATAATTTTTGAATAAAATAACGGAAGGAGCGTGAAATTAATGGAATTAAAGCAAAATTTGAACCAGAAACAGGTTCAGGGATTGTCTCTAACCCAGGGAATGAGACAATCAATTTTAGTATTACAATCAGATGCTATTGATTTAGCTGAATATTTAAATGAACAGAGTCTGGAGAATCCACTTTTCGATGTACATGTCGATTTGGATATGCCATTCGTTGAAAACAGTGATCGAGCTTCATATCAAATTAAGGATGATCAACAGTCGTTGTTTGAGTACCTTTTAGATCAGGTTCAATTAACGATGCGTAAAACACCTTTACGTGATTTGGTCGTTTATTTGATTGAACAATTAGATCCTAATGGTTATTTAACAATGTCTGATAAGGAGATCTTCGCGGAACTTAAAGATATTACACCAATTATGTTGTTAGATGCCAAGACACTTTTGCATCAACTTGATCCTCCTGGGATTGGTGCCAGAAATTTGCAGGAATGTCTGTATTTGCAAGCTGAGGCGGATAATGCTGACCCTGTTGTTATGTCGATGTTGAGTGATAATTTTGAAATGTTGGCTAAACATGAATGGAAACAATTAAAACGTAAGCTGAAGTTATCAAATGAGGAATTACAAAAGAATGTCGACTTTATTCAGTCGTTGACGGCTAATCCGGGACAAAGATATACTTCTCAAAATGAACAATATGTTGTTCCTGAATTGAGGATTAAAAAAAATAAAGACAAATTAACTTTGTCAGTAACTAAATATGGTCAGCCACAAATTGTTTTTGCTGAAGAAACTTATGACCGATTAGCACAATCAACTGATGAAGATGTTAAAAAGTATATTTACGAAAAGTACAATCAATACAAATCATTGAGCTATAATTTGCAACGTCGAATTGAAACAATTTCTATTATCGGTAAGTGTATCGTTAAAGCACAGTATAAATTCTTTATGCAGGAAACCAATGCTTTGGAACCACTTTTGATAAGGGATGTTGCTCAAAAATTACAATTGAGTGAGTCAACTGTAAGCAGAACTATCAATGGAAAATACATCCAAACTGACTTTGGAATCTTTGAGTTGAAGAACTTCTTCTCACGTAGAAGTAAGGTAAATGTAGGTGAGGATGATAAATCCGTTGATCAAGTTAAGGCCAAGATCAAAGACATTTTAGATAATGAAGATAAGAAGAAACCATTGAGTGATCAAAAGATTTCTAACTTATTAATAGAAGATAATTTGAAGATTGCTCGTAGAACTGTAGCTAAATACCGTGAAGAATTAGGTTATCCAGCTACTGGTCGTCGTAGAAAATAATTCAAAATAAAGAAGCATCCATTTGTATCTTGAATGGATGCTTCTTTGCTGTGTTGTTTTGGCATAAAACTTTAGTTAAAGTATAACTAGAGGGAAAAATAATGAATATTGGACAACTGATTAATCAAATCATTTTGATGTTCTGCTTGATGCTAGTGGGGGTTTTAATTAACAAATTAAAATTTATGCATGCGCAGACGTCGAATGACTTAACAAATGTTTTACTATATATTGTTTCACCATGTTTAATTATTAATGCGTTTGAACAACCTTACTCGAACGATCGAATCAAACAATTTTTGCTGGCAGCCGGGGGAGTAATCTTGTTGTACGTAGTTGAAATTGTTATCGCTAAATTGGTTTTTGGAAGTCTAAAGAATCGTAATTTAAGTAGAATTGCTCAGTACGGTAGTATTTATTCTAATGCCGGATTCATGGGAATTCCGTTGATTAGTTCTCTATTTGGTTCCAAAGGCGTCTTCTTTGCAGTGGTTTCATTGGCAGCCTTTAACATTTTTAGTTGGACGCAAGGAGTATCATTGTTCAAAAATAATGACAGTGGTACAACCGAAAAAACTAATTGGAAACAAGTTTTATTGAATCCTAATATTATCGCGATTGTCATTGGAGCAATCTTTTTTGTCTTCTCAGTACGAATTCCAAGTATTCCAAATCAAATTATCAAAGATATTGGTTCGGTGAATACGCCATTATCGATGATTGTAATTGGAAATAGTTTGGCTAATATTAAATTTACTAAAAATATGTTGAATAAAGAAATTGGATTAACAATCTTATTCCGTAATCTATTATTTCCTATTTTTGGAATCATTATTTTAAGAATGATTGGCGTCACGGGAATTGCTTTCTATACAACAATCGTAATGGCAGCTTGTCCAGTAGCTGGATTAGTAGTGCTGTTTACTTTGCAGGTTCACGACGATACTGCACCAGCTATATCGGCTATGAGTTTGTCGACAATTTTGTCTTTAGTTACAATTCCTTTGATCTTTGCTTTGGGTAATATTTTGTAGATGAAGGTTTTTATGTGTTTAATATGGAAAATATTTTGAAAGTTATAATAGTGTTTTTCTAAAGGGGATGGCTGATGAATTTGTTGATAAAATTTGTCAGCAAATGAAGAATTAGATAGTATCTTTTATTATTTACAACAATGTAGGATCTTGATTGATTCTTTCTTGAATGCTATTGAGGAAAGAATCAACTAGATCCTGTTCAGCCTGGTTCAAGGTTCGATCCGCTTGATAGGCAATAAAGTAATCGAGTGAAATAATACTTTGCGGCAAGGGATAGATATTGTATTCATCACTATTCGGAATGATATAAACACTTTCAGGCAATAGAGTTACACCCAAACCACTGGTAGCGAGTTTAGCAGTGGTAAAGATATTGCTACTTTCTAAAACAATATTTGAATTTACTTTGTACTTTTCCAATAAGTAATCAACTTGACGTCGGATGGCAGAACCATGAGTAGTTAAAACAAGTTTCTCTTTTAGTAAATTTTTGATTGAAATTGAATTTGGTTCTAAAGATTTTTTTCCCTTTTGAAAGAATTGGGAAGTCTTAGGAATAATGGCAAAATACCCATGAGTCCCACGGTTGTAGACTGTTAATCTCGGTGAAATAGTTTCTGGGTTTTGTCCCAGAAGAAAATCAATCTCACCGTTTAAAAGACTTTTTTCGTTAGTTTCAGGTATATCTTCGTGGAGTTCAATTTTGACTTCGGGATGAGTGGATAAATATTTTTTCATAAAAAGGGGTAACAAATAGGTTCCTAAACTAGACAGCACCCCTAAATGAATGACTGTCTTATTTGGTGAAGAATATTTAAGGATTTGTCTCTGAAAATTACTTTTTTCAGTCTCAAGAGAATTCAAATATTGATAGTAAATTCTTCCGGCGTCAGTTAATTGTAAAGGAGAGGATTTACGATTGATGATTTCAATTCCCAATTCTTTTTCGGCATTTTGTATTGTTTGTGTTAAATATGGTTGTGAGATATAGAGATCTTTGGCCGCCTTTGTATAATTACCATGTTTTAACAAAGTGTCCAAAAAGCGCAGCATATTTAGAGAATCAGTTTTCGGCATAGACTGTCATTCCTAACTTATAGCTATTTACTTATAGCTCAACAATTAAATAAATATTTCACAAATTCACAAGTGAGCTCTAAACTAATCTTATAGTAAAAGATATTTACTCTAAAGTTAGTGGGTAGTTTTTACTATTAAATAGTACCATTTTGACTACTTACTAAATAATTTAATTAAAAAAAGTTAATTGTGTACCCTTACACAATTGTGAGGAGATTTGTTATGAAATTAGTTGGAATCGTGGGAACTAATTCTTCAGAGTCGACCAACCGTCGTTTGTTACAGTATATGAGACAACATTATAGTGAACAAGCAGAAATTGAAATTTGTGAAATTGATGAAATTCCTGTTTTTGATGAACCAGAGGATAAAACTGCACCTCAAGCTGTTCAAGTGTTATCAGATAAAATTGCGGCTAGTGATGGCGTAATCTTTGCTACACCTGAATATGATCATTCTATTCCAGCTGTTTTGAAAAATGCTATCGAGTGGTTATCTTACACAACTCGTCCATTGATCAATAAGCCGGTTATGATTATTGGAGCTTCATTAGGTGCTCTTGGTACATCACGTGCCCAAGCTCATTTACGTCAAATTCTTGAAGCACCAGAACTTAAAGCCTTGATTATGCCTAATGTTGAATACTTATTAGGAAGAGCTTTGGAAGCTTTTGATGACGATGGAAACATGATTTATGAAGATAAGGCTAAGGAATTGGATAATGATTTTACAGAATTCCTTTCTTTCGTCAAATTAACTGAAAAATTGACAGCAAATAGTAAATTCTTTGAAATCAGTAAACAATTTTCTTGGAAACAAGTCGCAAATGGGGAGGACATGTAATGAAGTTTATTGGAATTGTTGGTACTAATGCTAAAAAATCATACAACCGTATGCTTTTGCAATTCATGCAGAAACACTTTGCTAATAAAGCAGAAATTGAAATTCTCGAATTAAAAGATGTTCCTATGTTCAATGAATCTAAAGATCAATCTGATAGTCCAATTATTCAAGAATTCAATCAAAAAATTGAAGCTAGTGATGGGGTTATTGTCGCTACACCTGAACATAATCACTCTATTCCCGCAGCTTTGAAGAGTATTATCGAATGGTTATCATTCAATTTACATCCTTTAGATGGTAAAGCAGTGATGATTGTTGGTGCTTCATACAATATCCAGGGTTCATCCAGAGCACAATTACATTTACGTCAAATTTTGGATGCTCCTGGGGTAAATGCCAGTGTCATGCCTGGTTCAGAATTTTTATTAGGTAAAGCTCAAGAAGCCTTTGACAAGAATGGTGATTTGAAAGCTCAGCGTACGATTGATTTCTTAGACAGTTGTTTTGCTAAGTTTATGAAATTTTCTGACATCATTGCTCAAATGAATATTCCAGAAGATATTACTTATGAGCCCGGAACTTTCAAAGTTACTGCAGTAGGTCATAATGGAGACTTACCAATGGAAGTTACCTTGTCAGATGATCGTATTGAAAAAATTGATATCGACACTTCTAGTGAAACTCAAGGTATTGCTGATGTTGCTTTCAAACGTATTCCTCAACAAATTATTGACGGTCAAACTTTAAATGTTTCTGGTGCATCTATCACTAGTCGTGGTGTGGTTGATGGTGTTGCTAAGGCTGTCAAAATGGCTGGAGCAAATCCCGATATTTTGAAGAAACGTAAAAAATCAAGTGGTCCTAATAAACAAAATGTTGTTGAGTATCAAACTGATGTCGTTGTTGTTGGTGCCGGTGGTGCTGGGTTAACAGCCGCAGCTAGAACGATTCAACAGGGTAAAAAGGCGATTGTGCTTGAAAAATTCCCAGCTATTGGGGGAAATACTGTTCGCGCTGGTGGCCCAATGAACGCCGCTGATCCAGAATGGCAAAATAAATTTGATGAGATTACTGGTGAACGTCACACTCTAAAAGAAATTTCAGAAATTGATGAAAAGACGATTGATGATGAATATTTGGCTGATTTCCGAGCATTAAAGAAACAAATTAATGAATATCTTAAGGAAAATGAAGATAAAAAAGCTTATCTGTTTGATTCTAAACTTTTACATCGTATTCAAACTTATCTTGGTGGAAAAAGAACTGATCTCAATGGTAACAAGATTTATGGTCAATATGATTTGGTTAAGGAATTGACAGATCATGCTTTAGAGTCAGTTAAATGGCTCGAAGATATTGGCGTTAAATTTGATAAGACTCAAGTGACTATGCCGGTTGGGGCTTTATGGAGACGTGGACATAAACCACTTGGTAGTCAAGGATTTGCCTTTATTGAAGCTTTGAAGAAATATCTTGAAAGTAATGATGGACAAATTATTACAGATACCGCAGCTAAAGAATTGATTATCGAAGGTGGTCAAGTTAAAGGTATCATTGCTCGTAGTTCTGATGGTAAAAAAGTTATCGTACATGCAAAGGCTGTGGTCCTAGCTTCAGGTGGATTTGGTGCTAATACGAAAATGTTGAAGAAGTATAACACTTACTGGTCCAATATTGATGATAATATTAAGACAACTAACTCACCAGCTATTACTGGTGACGGAATTCGTTTAGGTCAAAGTGCTGGTGCCGAATTGGTCGGTATGGGCTTTTCTCAAATGATGCCGGTATCTGATCCGGAGACTGGAGAACTCTTCAGTGGTTTACAAGTACCACCACAGAATTTTGTGATGGTTAATCAAAAGGGAAAACGTTTCGTTAACGAATATGGTAGTCGTGATGAATTGACTAAGGCCGCCATTGATAATGGTAGTTTGTTCTATTTGATTGCCGACGACGCAATTAAAGAAACAGCTTATAACACTAGTCAAGCTCAAATTGACAAACAAGTTGAACAAGGTACTTTGTATCGTGATGACACTTTGGAAGGTTTAGCTAAACAAGTGGGCATGGATCCAGCTACTTTTGTTAAGACTGTCAATGACTATAATTCTTATGTTGACGCTGGGGAAGATCCAGAATTCCATAAGAGTGCCTTTGATTTGAAAGTTGAAAAAGCACCATTCTATGCTACACCAAGAAAACCAGCTGTTCATCATACAATGGGTGGTTTAAGGATTGATACAGATGCTCACGTTATTAATCAAGATGAAAAGATTATTTCTGGCTTATATGCTGCTGGTGAAGTTGCCGGAGGAATTCATGCTGGTAACCGTCTTGGTGGTAATTCATTGAGTGACATTTTTACATTTGGACGTATTGCTGCAAATAATGCTTTGAAAGATATGGAATAGAACACAAAAGAGACAGTTAATTCAATTTTGAATTAACTGTCTCTTTGACTTTATAGATTTAAATATTTGCTTTCAATGTAGTAGCCGTCATCTAATTGGGCCCAAACACTATAGTTGTCTAATTGAACTAGTGTTTTAACAAAAACAGATTGATTGCCACGGTAACGTTGGTTGTCCATGTCACCATAAGGTGTTTTCCAAGCTGTAATGAATTGCTCAGAATAGTAAAGTACTTTAACTGAACGATTAATATTCATACTATCAATAACTGAATAAGTATAGCTAATATTATTAGCTGTTTCACTCAAAGGACTTTTCAACATTTCTTGTTGAGATTTTGGTCGTTGAATAATTCTAGTCATAATTCTTTCAGAACTTGGGATCCAAGTGTTACCGCCTAAGTTGTACCAGATTGTACTATTATATGTTTCTTGAACGGCACGATAAACTTTCCAATCAGTTCCAAAAGGTAAAGGTTTGTCTAAAGGTGTCTTGCTAGTTGGTTCACTGAAGACATTAACATTATCCTTTGTTCGAATATAGAGATTCTTCTTGATTTTGAATTCTCTAACTGGCAAAACATTATAAACATATTCTTGTTCTTGAACTTTGTCAGTGAATTGACCATGTGATTCTTTAGGTGAATGTACCAAGAAGTGATCAGCTTCTTGAAGTGGATGTGAATCGAATTGACGGTTCAATTCACCTTCAAGATATTGTGGATCAGCGATTAAATTACCATCAGTATTACGGTGATAAACAATAACAGGAGCTGATAGTTGACTGGCATAAACTAAGTAGATTCCATCGGAATTAGGAATAAATGTCTGTTGGAAGTTAGTAACAGATGACAAAACATACCCAGGTATTTCTTGCCAAGGAATATCTAACTTATCTAGATAATGTCCTTTTATGGTAACTGGCTTAGAGATTTCTTTACCTAAGGAATCAACGTAGTGAACCTTAATTTCAACATCATCGCGAGCTATTTTTTTTACTTTAGGTGAGAGTACGTCATTTTCCATAGTTCTTTCCCCGTTATGGGAAAAGTGTTGATTTGTATACTTTTTTCCCATAATAATTCCCTTCTAACATGAATTAGTGTAATTCTAACATTAAAAAAATAGGGAACTTCCCTTTATATAGGTATCTTAAGGATATTTAAGATTTTTTTAAGCTTTTTTAATGACATAAAATTGAACCATATTTTTAAAAATAAAATAGTTAAAAATGATTTAATGTATAAAAACTATATGATAATATAATTATTGTTAATTAATAGAAAGGGGTTTCATAATGAGGAAATTAAAAAAACGTTGGTTATTAGTACTAATTTTTATTTCCATATTATCAGCCTCGTCGTTTAATAGGCATTATAAGAATGTTAATGCCCAAGAGGAGGAACCTACTGAGGTATCTCCTTATAAGAAGCCGAGTGGAAATTCTACTAAATTCTTGGGTATTAGACTAACAAATGGTTATAGTCTGCAACCAGCAAAAGAAACTTATTTGGAAGTTGGACAGACTAAGACGATTTCTGGTAATGCATCACGTTCGTTGGGAACATTAACCCTGACTTTAGCTTTAGGCTATACAAATAAGAAGTATCAATGGTATAAATCTACTGATGGAAAGAATTGGAGTAAGGATACATCTAGTTCAGCTAATAAGAAAACTTTGAGTATAACTCCAGATAAAGTGGGCAAAACGTACTATCAACTAGAGGTCTACTGGCAAGCGCCAGGAATACTTGGACGTACAACGACGCATTTATATTCTGATTTGGCGACTGTCAATGCTGTCCCCGAACCAGTAGATGCAACTAGTGTTGAAGTGACGACAGATGATGACTATTTGTACAATTCATCAAATGATATTGTTAATACTGATACCATAGCACATGCACATCCTGACCCCGTTAATTTCACAGGTACAGTTAGTTGGAGTATTGATAATGATAAATTAGCCACTATTGACAGCGAGACAGGAGAAATTGATGCTAATACTTCTCGTTTATCCGGTGTAGTTAGAGTTACAGCAACATTGCATAATCCGAATGGATCAACTGTTTCTAACTATAAGGATATTACAATTGGCGGTGGTTTGGAGGACCAAACAGTGAAGGCTGGTCAAACAGCAACCTTTGATTTACGAGGAAACATTGGTGATCTGGACGAAGGCGATGACATGGAGGCTGGAAGTGATTATACGGTCAAATGGTATAAGGAAGATCCCATCACACATACTCGTGAACAAATCTTAAAAGATGATCCCAAAGCACTCTCATACACTACTCCCAAAGCAACATTGAAAGATGATGGGACTTTGTTCCTTGCCATTATACAGGTGAAATATAATGGTAAAACTTATTCGTACACAACGAACGATGCCTTTTTGTATGTAAAACCAGAAGGTGGACCGAATCTTTCTATTACCAATACCATGGAAAACAGCACATTTAATGATGGAACAAACACAGAAAATATGTTGTTTGGTGTAAATAATGGTGATCAAATAATTTATCATGACACGTTGAAAAATAATACTTCAGGTGGACGTTTAAATGATGCTACGTATACTTTGCCATTGAGAAATGGAACGACCGTTAAGTCAGTTAAAGTTGATGGCACAGAAACTGACGAATATAAATTATCGAAAAATTCAACAACCAATGCAACTGACTTAACTGTTTCAAGTCTGAATTTTGACATTAACGAAAGTCATACGATTGATATTGAAACTGAAGTAGCAGCAATAGAAAAAAAGGATAGTTTTAGTTCGATACCTTATGTTAGTGGAAAAGATGATGATGGAGTTTCCTATCAGAAGATAGGTAATCAGAATGTGATCAACTATACCTTGGATGCTGTAGCAATTAAGAATGCAAATGATATCGACTATGGGACATTAAATTCTGTTATGTCAGAGGGCACATTGAATCGTCAAGATGAATTAAATTTACCAAATAATGTCGTTGATATTGAAGATACAAGAAGAAATAAGAAGCCCGTAACTTTGAGTGTCGAGCAAGTAGGGGAATTTACTAATGAAAATTCTGACGTTTTGTCAGGTCATTTAAGGTTTTATAATGGTAAAAATTCCTATGATCTGTTAGACAATCCAACTTCGATTTATCAAACTGAAAACGATGAGGTCTTGAATTCACAAGGCTGGAGTCGAGATGAAGGAATTCTGTTATATATGAATTCTGAGATAAATAGAGCTGGAACATACAGGACAACTCTTAGCTGGGAAATCAGTGATAGTGTATAGACATGAAAATAAAAAGGCGTTCATATTTACCAAGTATTAATAGGTAATATGAACGTCTTTTTGAGTTATTTTTTACTTAATGAGAAAGGTAATTGTTCATCGTGCTTAATTTCTGGCAGTAAGCAAAGATTGGTCTCAAGATTTCCTCCATTAATGATTTGATGGTATTTTAAGAATCTTTGTTTCAATTCTTGACCATTAAGTAAACGGGTTTGTACAAATTGATTTTGAGGTTGATTACGATTTGTTCTAATGGTGAAGTTGTCACCACTAGGCAGATTTATTTGAATTTTATCGAATAAAGAAATACCAAAGACATATTCGTCACTACCTGGACAAAGTGGATAGAAACCAAGACAAGCAAAAATGAACCAGGCTGCCATTGAACCATTGTCTTCATCACCAGGAAAACCATCAATTGAATCATTGAATTGGTTGGCTAATTGTTTAACCAAAAGTTCGGTATATTCGGGATGGTCGGTATACTCAAATAAGTATGGTAAATGAAAACTTGGTTGATTAGAGATAGCAATTTGTCCGAAGTCAATTGCTGCCATCTCTGTCATTTCATGAATTTGAAAACCATAGCCACCAACTTTAAAGGCTGGTTTTTGATTGCTGAGGTTTAAAAGCGTTTGTAAAAAACTTAGTTTCTTACTGTAGAGCTTCTTGAGACCTGCAATATCATGGTAAACGGCAAAACTATTTTGCCAAGAGCTACCTTCAGTGTAATCAGTACCCCAACGGATTGAATCAAAGCCATCTTTGAACTGACCATTGCTGTCTTTTGGCCGCATCAGACCGTTTTCTGGGTCAAAGATATTTTTATAATTTAAAGCAGATTTGGCATACTTTTTAGCTAATTTATCTTCATGTAGTAATTTAGCAACTTGTGAAATACAAAAATCGCTGTAAGTGTAGTCGAGAGTTTGGTTGACAGATTCGGGATATTTATCAGCTGGAAGGTAGCCATATTTGTTGAAATCATCCATGCCTAATCTTCCTAAACGTTCATCGTCACTTTCTTGAGTAGCACTCTTCAACATGGCATCAAGGAATTGCCTCATTTCGTCTTCGTTTAAGATGCCTTTGACAGCTGCATCAGCAATAACGGCATCAATCAAGGTTCCAGGCATCATACCACGTTCATCAGGAGCTAACCATTTTGGCAAGTATCCACTTTCGAGGTAACTGTTATAAAAGCCAAGCAGCATTTGATGATATGTTTTAGGAGTAAGAATAGCGAATAGAGGATAAACTGTCTTGCTGGTGTCCCAGAAACCGTTATTCATATAAAGGTAGCCAGATTTAACAGTGTCATGATACAAGTCATAGTGAATCGGTCGATCATTAGAGTCCAGTTCATAACATCTTTGTGGAAATAGGAATGTACGATACATACAATGATAGAAAGTTGAAAGACGTTTTTTATTACGATCAGTAATATTTATTAAATCGAGATAGGACTGCCATGTTTCTTGGGCGATCTTTTTAACATTCTCAAAAGTTAAATTATTTAGGCGATTCAAAGCAATTTGTGCTTGATTGAAGTTGATGAAAGAGGTTGTTAATTTGACATTAATTTCATCGGTGTCATCAAACGAAAGAATCATAGAATCATATTCAGGATTATTTTGATGCAAGGTTAAAGTTGTTTTAATAGGTTCATCAAATTCCAAGGCGGCGTAAAGTTTAAAGTCATTGTTGAAATGGGAATCATAATTTCTGACTAATAATTTTAGCTTATTTTGACTGTCGTCGAGTACAAATTCACCATTCTTAGGAATATGTACGATGATTTTAGGAATTTTACGGTCAAAATTATATTTGAAAAAAGCACCATAATTTGTTGGGACGACTTCAGTTTGAACTTCGTATCTTTGGTCGTAAATTGATAAGTAGTGTGGATTGAAAGTGGCTTCGTTAGGTCGGTATGATCCGATTTGATCAAAGGTTTTAGTGTTAATTTCAATATCACCAGTAAGGGCTGACAAGATAAAACTAGAGAAATCTCCAATCCAGGGACTCGGTTGATGAGTAATCTTGATACCAGCAAACTGATGTGATACAGGGGAGAAAGACCAAGAAGTATCATCAAAAGTTGTTTGTGGTATTAAATAGTTCATTCCAAAGGGCATCCCGGTATAGGGGAGAGTATTACCATGTGAAAATTCAGAAGTACTATTAGTTCCCTGTCTGGTGTCAATTTGACTGATTAACATATTTATTTATCTCCTAAGGTATTAATAGATTGTCTCTCGATGAGTTTTACAGGAATAGTTGTTCGCTTAGTGATTGATTTATCAGAATTGTTGATTAAATTCAAAAGTAGGTTGGCTGCATTTTCACCCAAAGCAACAAAGTTTTGGTCAATTGTAGAAAGAGCTGGATAGCTTAGTTTAGAGGCTTGAATATTGTCGAAACCAATTATAGATAATTGCTGTGGAATTTGGATATTGTGATTCCGTAATTCATTCATGATCCGAATAGCTATGACATCATTCTCTGCCACTAGACCAGTAATTTTTTTGTTATTAATATTATTTACTAAGTATTCAATAGTCTTATCTTGATCTAAGTCAGCATGAAGAATTTCCGGTGTGATTTGCTGTTTCTTTAAAGCTGATAGGTAGCCAAAATAACGTGAACGAACAGAAGCCTCGTTTAAATTAACTTCATTAGTTAGAAAAGTAATATTGTGATGACCGTTTTTAATAAGCTCATTTGTGGCCAAATAACCGCCTGTAAAGTTATCGGAAGTGACTGAAGGAATAGGCAAATCTTCAAAGGATTTATCTAATAAAACAATAGGAATGTCATTTAGGTAGAGATTAGTAATTATCGGTAACTCAAGGCTAAGAGATTCAACATAATAAATAATTCCCTTAGCTGCCTTTATACGTGATAGGGGTAAATTACGAAAAATATTATTATTAATAGTCGTTAATTGAAAATCGCTTGTATCGTCCAATATTTGTAAGAGTCCGCTAGTGTAATCGCCAAATTCATTATTATTAGCAAAAGGAATTACAAAAATAATTTCAGATTTAGTAATTTTTTCAATATTATTTTTTTTAACAATTGTACCAATGCCGGCCTTTCGGGTTACTAAACCGTCATTTTCTAATTCAGTTAAAGCTCGTTTGGAGGTAATACGACTAACCTTATAATCTTGAGCTAATTGATTCTCACTGGGTAGTTTTGATCCAATAGTTATTTTTTGTGTTAGAATATCGTTTTTTAATGTTTGGTATATCAATTTGTATTTTGGCTCCATAATATTAATATTCCTTTCTATGACTAATAATATAGCACTTTTTTAACAAAAGATACTAGTTTTTTGTAAACGTTTGCATTATACTAATGGAGCAAATGATATATCAATTGGAGGATCCGATTTTGACTAAGCAAACAATTTCACCTGAAATAAAGAACTTTATGGATGAGGTTACTAGAAAAGCTGGGGTTGATCATGCTGATTGGTCCAAAGTATTTAATGTAACTTATGCCAATACTTTAGAGACGACCGTTAAGAAAATTGCTGATGATGACATTTTTATTTTGACAGGAGATATTCCTGCGATGTGGCAACGAGATTCAACTTGCCAAGTTCGACCATATCTAGTTATGGCTCAGCAGATTCCTGAAGTATCGGATTTTATTCGTGGAGTGGTTAAGCGTCAATTCTTTAATATGAATCATGACCCGTATGCTAATGCTTTTAATAGTGAACCTAATAATGCAGGACATCATAAGGATCATACAGAGATGACACCTTGGATTTGGGAAAGAAAATTTGAAATTGATTCCCTTTGTTTCCCAGTTCAATTGGCTTACTTACTTTATAAGAATACCGGTCGTATTGATCAATTTGATGATAGTTTTGTTAGTGGTATTAAGAAATTACTACAAGTATTTGAAACTGAGCAACATCATACTGCAGAGTCTAAGTATCGTTTTGAAAGGGATGAAGATCGTCCTGAAGATACTCTAACTAATGATGGTTTAGGTTCGCCAGTAGCAGAAACAGGAATGATTTGGTCTGGTTTTAGACCTAGTGATGATGCCTGTGTCTATGGATATTTGATTCCGGCTAATATGTTTGCAGTTTTGATTCTTGATTATATTCAAGAACTATTCAGTGGTATCTTGGACGATTCAGAAATTGTTGCTAAAGCTAAAAAGATCCAAACTGAAGTTAAAGCGGGAATTGAGGAATATGGAACAACGACAAATGAAGCCGGTGAGCGTATTTATGCTTATGAGACCGATGGTTTAGGTCATTACCTAATTATGGATGATGGCAATGTGCCTAATCTATTGAGTACACCATATTTACATTACACAGCTATGGATGATCCAACATATTTGAATACCCGTAAGACAGTTTTGAGTTCAGAAAATCCTTATTACTTTGCAGGGAAATATGGTAAAGGATTAGGTAGTCCGCATACGCCTGCACACTATATTTGGCATATTGCTCTAGCAATTCAAGGTTTAACACAATCAGATAAAAATGAAAAAGCAGTCCTATTAGATAATATGGTTGCCACAACGGCTGGTACCAATATGATGCATGAAGGCTTTAATGTTAATGATCCAAGTAAGTTCACACGTGAATGGTTCTCTTGGGCAAACATGATGTATTGCGAATTATTCTTAGATTATTTTGACTATAAAATTAAAGAATAGATGGGAAATTTATTATGAGTAAAAAAAAGGTTTTTGTAATATCACATAGTCACTGGGATCGTGAATGGTATATGGCCTATGAACAGCACCATATGCGTTTGATTAAATTAATGGATGATCTTTTGGATCTCTTTAATAAAGAGTCGGAGTTCAATAGTTTTCATCTAGATGGACAAACAATTATTCTTGATGATTATTTAAAAGTCAGACCAGAGAGACGTGCTGAAGTAGAAAAGCGGGTTGCCGAAGGGAAATTACGTGTTGGACCGTTCTATATTCTGCAAGATGACTTTCTAATTAGTCCAGAAGCTAATACACGTGATATGTTAATTGGTCATCAAGATTCAAAGAAGTGGGGCAATCAAGTTAACTTAGGATATTTCCCAGATACTTTTGGTAACATGGGACAAACTCCACAAATGTTGAAGTTAGCAGATTTGAAATATGCGGCCTTTGGTCGTGGAGTCAAGCCGACTGGTTTGAATAATCAAGTCTTTGATAATGAAAAATACAGTTCACAATATTCTGAAATGTGGTGGCAAGGGCCAGATAATTCCAAAGTGTTAAGTGTATTATTTGCTAATTGGTATAGTAATGGTAACGAAATCCCCGTTGATAAGACCGAAGCCAAGAAATTCTGGGATCAAAAGTTAGCTGATGCTGAGAAGTATGCTTCAACTGATAATCTTTTAATGATGAACGGAGTTGATCATCAACCTGTTCAGAAGAATGTGATTGAAGCTTTAAAAGTTGCCCAGGAACTTTATCCTGATTATGAATTTATTCATTCTAATTTTGACGATTATCTTAAGGCTGTTTCTAAAAGCATTCCTAAGGATCTTGGCAAAGTAGACGGTGAGTTGACCAGTCAAGAAACTGATGGTTGGTATACTTTGGCCAATACTGCTTCTTCACGTGTATATCTAAAGCAAGACAATACTAAAGTTGAAAGAGAATTAGAGAATATTGCTGAACCATTGGCAACTATGGCTTATAACGGTACAAAAGATTACCCACATGACCAATTAAGATATGCTTGGAAAATGTTATTACAAAATAATCCTCATGATAGTATTTGCGGTTGTTCAGTTGATGATGTGCATCGAGAAATGATGACTCGATTCGCCAAGTCTAGAGAAGTTGGTGAATTTGTGGCGAAAGATGCTATCAAAACTTTAGCTAGTCAAATAAATACATCAACATTCCCAGAAGGTAGTAAACCATTTATTTTGATAAATACTAATGGTCACGAAAAAACGGAAATGAAGACAGTTGAAATTGAATGGAAACGTGCTTTATTTGCTGACGGTAAACCTGATGAGCAATATGAAGCGATGAAGAAAGCTCAAAGAGAACTTCCTGATTTTAAAGTCATTGATGCTAATGGCAATAAGATTCCATTTGAAATGGTCAGTTCGGATGTTCGTTTTGGTTACGATTTACCTAAAAATAAATTTAGAATTCCTTATATGGCTTTATATGTCACTGTCCAATTAGATCTAACTGATATGCCAGCTTTCTCATGGAAGTCTTTGGCATTAGCAAGTTCTGAAGAATCAGAAAAAACTGATACTACTAAATTTTATGACGAAAATACACAAGTGTTAGAAAATAATTGGCTTCAAGTTTCTATTAATAGTAATGGAAGTTTGAATATCTTTGATAAAAAGACGGGTCGTAAATTCGATGATCAATTGGTATTTGAAGATACTGGCGATATTGGTAATGAGTATATTTATCGTCAATCAGCGGACAAAAAGACTGTTCTTTCAACTGATAGTACTGCTGAAATCAAAGTTCTACAAAATAACTTTTTGGGTGCTAAGGTGCAGTTAAGACAGACGATGATGATTCCTAAGTCGGCTGATGAACGTCTTGAATATGAACGTCAGGCTGTAATTGATATAACGAACCGAAAAGCAAACCGTTCTGATAAATTGGTGCCATTGACAATAACTACTGTGATTACTTTGTCTAAGAATGCTGACCAGTTGAAGTTTAAGACTAGTTTCAATAACCAAATGAAAGATCATCGTGTCAGAGTATTGTTTAAGACAAATTTAAAGAGTGACTATAATTTGGCCGATTCTATTTTTGAAACAGTTAAACGTCCTAATCATGTTAGTGATACTTGGAAGAATCCCACTAATCCTCAACATCAACAAACTTTTGTTAATATTTGTGATGATAAAGGCGGAGTGACAGTTGGTAACTTTGGATTAAATGAATATGAAATTTTACCAAAAGATAATACGATTGCGGTAACTTTACTTCGTTGTGTAGGTGAAATGGGAGATTGGGGTTACTTCGGGACACCGGATGCCCAATGCTTAGGTCAATTCTCATTTGAATACAGTTTAGCTTTCCATAGCAGTACAGTTGCGAGTCAAACTCATACTTATCAACAGGCTAAAACAAATCAAGTTTCTGTGCAAAGTGTCCAAACTGACATTCATGAAGGAAAAAAGAAGAGTGAAGATGCTTTCTTAACTCTCCAAACTGATAATTTTGCTGTAACCAGTTTGAAACAAGCTGAAAATAGTGATGGAAACATTTTGAGAGGATATAATTTAACAAATGATGAAGCTCAAATTAACAGCAATATTCTAAAACAAGCTAAAACGGTTAACTTTTTGGAAGAAGATTATCCAGTAGATAAACTTGATATCCTAAATCCAGCGGAAATAAGAACATATAAATTTAGTTTTTAGTAAAAGTATACAAAAATACTGATTGATTTTAGTTGTTTTGTAATATCAATGAAAGCGTTTTTAAAATACAATAAACATATCAATTAGAGATAAACTAATAACTAAATAGTTGAGAGGTTTTTAATTATGGTAGAGATTGATTTAAATCACATTTATAAAAGATATGCTAATGCTGAAGAAGATAACTATGCTGTTTCAGATTTCGACTTACACATCAAGGATAAGGAATTCATCGTTTTCGTTGGACCTTCAGGTTGTGGTAAGTCAACAACTTTACGTATGATTGCTGGACTAGAGGATATTACTAAAGGTGAATTGATCATTGATGGTAAATATGAGAATGATACAGCTCCTAAGGATCGTAATATCGCCATGGTTTTCCAAAACTATGCTTTGTACCCACATATGACTGTATTTGATAACATGGCTTTTGGTTTGAAACTACGTAAGTATGATAAAGATAAGATCAAAGAGAAGGTTGACTATGCTGCTAAGGTTCTTGGTCTAACAGAATATCTAGACAGAAAACCCGCTGCTTTGTCAGGTGGTCAAAGACAACGTGTTGCTTTAGGTAGAGCTATCGTTCGTGATGCCCCTATCTTCTTGATGGATGAACCTCTATCAAACTTGGATGCCAAACTTCGTGTCAGCATGCGTGCTGAAATTGCTAGATTGCACCAAGAATTACATACAACAACAATTTATGTTACTCATGATCAAACTGAAGCTATGACAATGGCCGACAGAATTGTTGTCATGTCAATGGGTGAAGTTCAACAAATTGGTACTCCTAAAGAAGTTTATGAATCACCTAAGAATAAGTTTGTTGCCGGATTTATCGGTTCACCTTCAATGAACTTCTTTGATGTTCACTACAAAGATGGTATTGTTACAGATAGCGAAGGCTTGAAGTTGAAGCTTCCAGAAGGTCGTTCAAAGGTTCTTGATGAAGCTGGATATGATGATAAGGATGTTACTTTAGGTATTCGTCCAGAAGATATTCATGCTGAAGGTGCCATGGAAGAGACATTCCCAGAAGCTACAGTTGAAAGTGAAGTTGTGGTTTCTGAATTACTTGGTGCTACATCAATGCTTTACTCAAGAGTTGATGGTACAGAATTTGTTGCTATTGTTGATGCCCGTGATTATCACAAACCAGGTGATAAAGTTCGCTTGACATTCGATTTGAACAAAGCACATTTCTTTGATGAAAAGACCACAGACGCAATCCGTTAAAATAGGTGGTTAAAATGTATGCTAGGAAGTATTGCTAAATTATTGGAATTGTATCCAGATGCCAAAGTAGTTATAGAACCTAGTTCTGATCCCCATAATTACAATTTTTTGATATCTGGACAATGGGTAACAATTAAAAAAGATCATTTAAGCAACAGAGAGAAGTTCCTTTTATCGCTAGTCAGTCAAGATAATAATAATAAATCCATTAATAACCAATGGTGGAACTTCTTAGTTCACGAGAGTGATAAAATTCCTGCCGAAAAGATTAATGTTCGAGTACTCCAATTTGAAGTACAAAAGTTGGAATCTGATGATCGAGCCAATGAATGGTTGAGCGTATTTGAAGATACGTTCGATGATGTTGTAGATAGTTTTTGGATCAACAAATATACAGGTATATTGATTGAAAAAGAGACTAATGCAAATATGGACAAGCTCGAAGTCCAAAGAATGATAGAGTTAGTAGATTCTGATTTTTATACTAAAAGTCATGTTTATGTTGGTCAATTTTGGCCAGTCAATGACAAACTCCCTAATATTTTTGACATGGAACGTCAATTATTTCATAAATCGTTAGAAATGAAAGAAAGAGTTAACAACTTATCCACTGTTATTTTGGATTTTCTGATTGAACAGAATCTGAAGAATACAGATATGTTCAAATCCTTAAAGGGCAAAATTGATATTGATTCTAAGACTACGCAGATGATCAATACGTTGTACAAGTGTGACTCTAATTTAGCTAAAACTTCGAAGATGCTCTTTTTACATCGAAATACATTATTGTATCGAATGGAAAAATTTCATGAACAGACCGGTTTTGATTTGAAGGACCGTGATGATTTAGTTTTATGCTTTTTGTTACTGAAATAAAAAAGCAAGGTTGGGCAAAACATTATGTTTTGGTCAACCTTTTTTTGAGGGAGAAATAATATGAAGTATAAATTGTTTCCAATTCCACAAGATTTAGTTTATGACGAAGGAACTATTTCACTGTCGCCTAAAGTTAATCTGATGATGGATCAAAATTTGGATCAATATACTAAAGATAGGGTATTGGGAATACTCAGGGAATTTCAAATTGGATCTGAATCCAATACTCAGATCAGTGCTGAGATGAGTAATATAATTGTCCGAATCTCGAAACATCCATCTCATCACTATGACGGCTATAGATTAATGATTACTGAATCAAAAATTCAATTATTTGGTGATAATACTGATGCCGTTTTCTATGGATTGGCAACTTTAAGACAGATTTTGAAACAATCCCAAGGACTTAAGGTACAACAGTTAGCAATTCGAGATTATGCGGATGTAAAAAATCGAGGATTTATTGAAGGTTATTATGGCAACCCCTGGTCAGATGCTGATCGAATCAATCTGATGCGCTTTGGTAGTAATTTTAAATTAACTCAATATATTTTTGCACCGAAAGATGATCCTTATCACAATGAAAAATGGCGTGAACTCTATCCTCAAAAACGATTAGATGAAATAAAAAAGTTAGCTAGAGTTGGTAATGAGACAAAGACCAAATTTGTTTGGACGATTCATCCATTTATGTATAATCCAATACGTTTTGATAGGAATTATATTAGTGATTTAAGAATCATTGAGAAGAAATTTGATCAGTTGATGTTAGTTGGTGTCAGAGAGTTTGGTATTTTGGCCGATGATGCACCTTGGCCTAAGCATGGGGATGATGACTATATTAAGTTGATGAAGGATATCTCAAATTTTTTGAAGAAGCGTAAAAAGAATTATCCTGATTTAATAACAGATATGATTTTTGTGCCGTATTACTATTATTCAGATGGAGCTAAGGATAACGGACATTATGATTTACGCGATTTGAATGCTGATTTACCTAAGAATATTCATATGGTTGTTACTGGTGGAAAAACCTTTGGAGTTGTTTCAAATGAATTTTTGAATATTTTGAAAGATAATTTGACGGCCAAAGGAGCAGAGTATCGTCCAGTACAATTGTGGATCAATTGGCCGGTAAATGATGGATCTAGGAATAATTTGATTATGAGTGGAGCTAAGCATTATTTACAGGCTCAAGCTGACAGCAAGAAGATATATGGAATTATGTTGAATCCAATGATGCAGTCAGAATCCTCTAAACCAGCAATTTTTATCAATGCAGCCTATTCCTGGAATATTTGGACTGATAATGAAACTGAACGTCAAGTTGAACATAATGCCTTTAATTATGTAGAAAATCAGACTTTCAAATCATCTATGGGTTCCAAAGCCTTGGAGAATTTAGCACAACATATGCAATTCAATGAGGCCATGCCTGAACTTAATTTGGAATCACCTAATTTAGGTACGAAATTATCTCAGTTTATTGAAGAAATAGACGAGAAGACAACGTCTCAAAAAGAAATTGATAATTTGAAACATGAATTTACGAGGATCAAGCAAGACGCACTGTATTTTAAAGTTAATGGTCAAAAGAATTTGCGTGATGAGATGTTGCCATGGCTGGATAATGCTATTGATCAGATGCAATCACTAGAATTCATTTGTGACTATTTAAGTACGGGAAAAAAAGAATTTTTAAATAACGCCAAAGAAACTTATCAAGAATCCCAGACTCATACTTTTGATTATTTGCAGGAGATCAAGCGAGCTGAATTTGGATCACAGAGTATCGCACCGTTCTTAAAAGAAATGTTAACAGTAATGAAATGATTTTAAAATAATGCTCTTATGTAGTTAGTATGATAAAGGTCTTCAAATGTTATATCATTTGAAGACCTTTTTTGTACAAAAACTAGAATTTGTATATAAAATCTCTAGTTTGTTACTTATTTGAGTAATAATGTAAGCGCTATAATTCTTCTTGTAAGTTGATTAAATAATATATGTAAGGGAGGAGGAAAATGATGGAAGAAAATAATGTGGCTCAAAGTCCTGAAGCAATCGCTGCTGCTGCTAAGAAAAAAGAGGGCTTTTGGTATAACATTGTTCACAATGGTCCATTCCTTCTATTTGCTTTACCAGGTGCCATTTGGATGATCTTCTTCTTCTATATTCCTGTATTTGCTAACGTCGTAGCCTTTAAGGAATTTCAGTTTTCACCCGATGGATTTTTAGCCAGTTTGGCACAAAGTAAATGGGTCGGATTTCAAAATTTTAAATTCCTATTTACTTCAGATGCCGCTTGGTTGATTACCAAGAACACACTTCTATATAACTTAGGGTTTATCACATTGAACTTAATTATCTCTGTTTTCTTTGCAGTTGTTATGAGCGAATTACGTCATAAGAGATTAGTTAAAGTTTATCAAACATCAATGCTTTTACCTTATTTTCTATCATGGGTTATCATTGGATATTTCGTAATGGCATTCTTAAATCCTGATAAAGGACTTCTTAATACAATGTTGCATACTAATATCAACTGGTATGCGGAGCCAAAGTATTGGCCATTTATCTTGCTATTTATAGGTACTTGGAAGGGAATCGGATATAACAGTATCTTGTACTTCGCCACTGTAATGGGAATTGACCCAACGTATTACGAAGCTGCAACTGTTGATGGTGCTAACAAATGGCAACAGATCAAAAATATTACTATTCCACAATTAGTACCATTGATGACTTTGATGTCAATTTTAGCCGTTGGTAATATTTTCCGTGCAGATTTCGGATTGTTCTACACAGTGCCACAAAATTCTGGTGCTCTATATAACGTAACATCAGTTCTAGATACATATATTTACAATGGTTTAACTTCAACTGGTGATATTGGTATGTCAAGTGCTGCCAGTCTTTATCAATCAGTTGTTGGTTGTATCTTACTTCTAATCACAAATGCGATTGTAAGAAGATTAGACAGTGATTCAGCACTATTCTAGAGAGGAGAATTGAACTTTGAAAAAGAAGAAAAAAATTGATAGTGTCACGGTTCACTCCTTTAATAGAGGAACGGACTTGTTCTTCAATATAATAGTAGGGATCTTTGCACTATCTTGCTTACTGCCATTATTCTTCGTCATCGTTATTTCTTTGACCGATGAAAATGCTCTAGCCACTTACGGTTATCGTCTTTGGCCCAAAGTTTGGAGTTTCGCCGGTTATAAGTATTTAGCAACAATGGGAGGAGAACTCTTAAGATCATTATGGATTTCAGTCTTGGTAACGGTTGTTGGTACTGTAATTAATTCAACTTTTACTTCAACTTATGCTTATGCCATTTCCAGAAGCAGTTTCAAATATAGAAGATTTTTTACAGTTTTCTGTTTGGTAACAATGCTATTTTCACCTGGTATGGTTGCTAACTATATTGTTGTAACTAACATGTTACATTTGAAGGACACTTTATGGGCTTTAATTTTGCCTATGGCTGTAAGCCCTTTCAATATCATTGTCATGAGAACGTTCTTCAAACGTCAGGTTTCTGAATCAATTATTGAATCGGCCCGTATCGATGGTGCTAGTGAAATGAGAATCTTTACACAAATTGTTATTCCATTAGCTGTTCCCGGGATTGCAACAATTAGTTTGTTTGCTGCTTTAGGTTACTGGAATGATTGGTTCAACGCTTTACTATATATCCAAAGTGATAATCTAGTTCCATTGCAATACTTATTAATGAAGATTCAATCTAATATTGAAATGCTATCACAGAATGCTTCAGCTGGTACACAATTTGGTGGCAGTTTGATGGCAATTCCCAAAGAAGCAACGAGAATGGCCATGGTTGTCATTGCAACATTACCAATTGCATGTAGCTATCCATTCTTCCAAAAGTATTTTGTACGTGGTTTAACTATCGGTGGTGTAAAGGAATAAAAATCCAGGAATTATCATTTTATTATAGGGGGTTCCATTTATGAAAAAGTGGGTTAAACGTTCAATCGGTGCAGCTTTATTAGCTGTAACAGCCGTTGGATTAACAGCTTGTGGATCAAAATCGGCAAGCAATAGTGATGTTCCAACATTATTAATGTACCAAATTGGTGATAAACCAAAGAATTACGATACTTTGATTGCTAAAACTAATAAGATTCTTGAAAAGAAGGCTAAAGCTAAGATCAAGATTCAGTATATTGGTTGGGGTGATTATACACAAAAGATGTCAGTTATTGTTTCATCAGGTGAAAAATATGATATCGCCAAGGCTGATAACTATGCAGTTAATGCTCAAAAAGGTGCTTATGCAGATTTAACTAAGATGCTTCCTAAATATGCTCCAGCAGCATATAAGGATTTAGATTCAGCATATATTAAAGGGAATAAGGTTGATGGAAAACTTTACACGATGCCTATCAATGGTAACGTCTATGCACAACAAGTTGTTTCCTTTAATAAGAAATACTTGGATAAATATAATATCGATGTTAGCAAGATAAATTCATATAAAGATTTGGAAGATACATTTGCTAAATTCCATTCAGCAGATAAGAAGGTTTTGACATTTGCCACAGGCCCTAGTTTCCGTATCGGTTCGGATCTAGACTTTGTTATTGATCAAGATTATCCATTTGCAGTTGATGCTGTAAATAAGGGTAAGAAGATCATCAATCCTTACAATGACGCTAAATACAAAGAAACATTAAGAACAATGCATGATTATTATAAGAAAGGTTACATTCAAAGAGATGCAGCTACAGATAATACTGATCGTCCATTGAGTGGTGATACATGGTTTGCACGCCAAGAAACACAAGGACCTTTCGATTACGGTGATCATCAACTATCACAAACTGCTGGTCAAGAAATTGTTTCACGTCCAATGAGTCCTGCTGTTAAGACTACTGCTCAAGCTGGAATGTACAACTATGTCGTAAGTAATAACTCAAAGAACAAAGTTAAGGCCGTTAAAGTTCTTGGCGTAATCAACAGTGATCCAGAACTATTGAATGGTTTGGTTTATGGTGAAAAAGGTAAGGCATGGAAGTATGCTGATAATGACAAACGTGTCAAATTACTTAAAGGTTACAAAGAAAACTACCATTCAGCACCATGGCAAACAGGTGATAATAACAAGATTACACCTACAACAGACGTTACTGATCAAATGATTCAAGAACGTAAGGATAACATTGCTAAATCAATTGATTCACCTATTCTTGGTTTCCAATTCAATACAAAGAATGTTAAGACTGAAATGACTAATATTTCTAATGTTATGAACAAGTATCTTGCCGGTTTGCAAACAGGTACATCAGATCCAGATACAACAATTCCTAAGATGAACAAGGAACTTAAGAAAGCTGGATATGACAAGGTACAAAAGGAAATGCAAAAACAATACGATGAATTCTTGAAGAACAATAATAATTAACAAGTTGATTTAATTATCCTTTACAATTTATCCACAGTATAAGGGAGGAAGAGGTAAACTCTGACCTCCTTTTGCGCTAATTTCAATTTTTTGACCCTGCTTTTGAGTACTAGGGTTAATCAATTCTTACAAAGAAAGAGGTAGAGATATGATTTCCCGTGCAGTACAACAAATATTTATCAAAGCATATACGATTATTAAATTGAATTTGTTTTTCTGGGGGCTAAGCTTGTGTGGCGGATTAGTTTTAGGAGTAGGGCCAGCACTCTTAGTAATTAATGAATTATATTACGATTATGATTTTCACTACGGCCAGATGTCTTGGAGAATAGCGTGGAAATTATTTAAAGAAAACTTTACTGAGGGTAATAAGTTATTCTATGGTTTTGCAATTGTGATTTTTCTTTTGGGTTATAGTCTGTTTCTTTCAGTTCAATTACACGGTCTGACTTTCATTGTGACCGACTTTATAATCGCAATTGTTTTGTTAGCAACGATTTGTATCTATGCTTATGTACTCAATATTAAGGTCAGTTTTGAGATCAATCTTATTAATAGTTTTAAACTAGCTTGTGCACATTTCTTTTATAATTTCTTTGATAACATGAAAGAGATTCTTGGAATAGCAGTAATTATAGGCGTGACTTATAAATTCTCGGGGCTGATTTTATTTGCAACTTTTAGTTTAACGGTAGTTTATACTCAATTTGTGGGTAAAAATTGGCAGAGCCACGTTGAAGAATTGAATTAATTGGGGTCATGCATAATGCTAAGCAATCGCTATAATTTACAAAGATTAATGACGTTTTACATTAAGGTAATGGTGATCACCATTACCTTATTTGCGGTTATAATGTCTATTTTTAAGATTAGAGATATTTTTCAAGATACTAATCAAACAATTGAATCGGGTGTAAATCGGACATCTTATATAGTTGGAGTTGAACAAGCAGAAGCTAATCAATTAGCGAGAAATCTTATTCAGACGCCATCCAAAGTGAAGAATTTACAAAAATTTTTTCAATTAGATTCGGCTGATTACTTGACGTACAGTCAACAGCATTCTAATAAGGACGATTTCTATTATTTGCCTAATCAATTGTCGGAATTCATGCAGAATAATGATTCAAATAGAATTACATTGAATTTGAATCAGGAGAATAAGGCAATTGAGGTTACATTGAGAAATCCTGGTGGAAAGAGAATTGATTCAAAAAAATTGGTTTCTAAAGGTTTATATTACGGTATCCCTCTGATAAATGACGCTACTTTTCAATCCTTTGGATCAATAATCATTAATTATTCTTCTAAGGTATTGGATAATTCATTGAATTACTCACCAAATAGTCAAGATATGCAGGTTTTTGTTATTTCGGATGTAGGTAGAATCAGATATACCTATAATTCTGAACTATCAAAAGATGCACTTAGAACTTTGACACAAGATCCTAATCAAAATAATATTTTATTGAATGTTTTAGAAAAGAAATATTTTGTAAAGAGTCAAAAAAATGGCAATGGTGACTTAATTATTTCAGTAGTACCTAAAATAATTGTTTATCAAAAAATTGCCTTTAATATTCTGTTATTTTTGATGGGAGCCATTTTAATTGATGCTTTTCTATGGTGGAGTTTAAGATATATTTTCCACAACTATACGATTCATTTGAAATCAATGACGGACGCTCTAGATGCTATTTCCAATGGTGATTTGAAGACTAGAGTGCCAGTTCCTGAACAGGAAGGAGAGTTAAATACTTTAGCAACAGGAATTAATGATATGTTAAATGCTATTGATCAGTATGTTTTGCAAATATATCAATTGCAACTGGAGCAAAAGGACGCCAATATGAAGGCTCTGCAATCACAAATTAACCCACATTTCTTGTATAACACCTTGGAATACATCCGTATGTATGCACTGAATGAAGGTGAAAAAGAATTAGCCAATGTAGTATTCAGTTTTGCCAGCCTTTTAAGAAATAATATTAGCCAGGAGTCAACGGTGACCTTGGCTAAAGAGTTCGAATTTGCTGAGAAATACATCTATTTATATCAAATGCGTTTTCCAGATCAAATTGGATATCAACTTAATTTAGATGAAAAGCTAAAGATCATGAAGGTTCCAAAATTTATTATTCAACCATTAATTGAGAATTACTTCAAACACGGAATAGATTTGGAACGATTTGATAATGCCGTACATATTCGAGCTGATAAGGTTGGTGAACAAGTCGAAATATCGGTGGCTGATAACGGAACTCCTTTGACAGGGGAGCAATTAAAATCCATCAATGATAAGCTGGCTTCACAAGAGGTTAAGCCTATCAGTGGAGATCGTTCAATTGGTTTAATGAACGTAAAGGCCCGAATGACAGGGGCATTCGGAAGTAATTTCAAGATGTTTATCATGAATAATCAATTTAAAGGTGTAACTGTTAAAATGCAAATCTTTTTGGGGGAATAATATATGTACTCAGTTATGGTTATTGACGATGAATATATGATTTTAAAAGGATTGGAAAAAATAATTGATTGGAATGAATATGGATTCCAAGTAGTCAAATCGGCTCGAAATTCCAGACAAGCATTAGAATATTTAGAAACTAATGAAGTTGATTTGATTATAACGGATGTTAATATGCCCAAAATTAGTGGCTTGGATTTTGTAAAGATAGCTAAAGAAAGGGATCATAAATTTGAATTCATGATTCTATCGGGGTATCAAGAATTTGATTATGTTAGGACCGGTTTAAAGTTGGGTGCTATTGATTACATTTTGAAACCTGTCGATCCCGATGCATTAATTGAGGCTTTGAAAAAAGTAAAGCAAAAATTAGAATCTGAGAATGAATTGAAACAAGCATCAAAAGCATCATTGAATTTACAAGTAAAAGAATTATTTGAAAATGATTTTGATTCAGATCAAGTAACGGATTTGATTCAACAACTACGGCTCAGTCCAACTGAGATTGCCAAAGGTATCACGGTTATTGCTTGTAATCGTGTTAATGATAAAGAAAAAGTCAATCAACTATGTGAAGAATATGGACAGAGTCTTAAGTTCAGTCAAAACTGTATTGTTGACATTGGATTTATTGGTGGTCGTGGTAAGTTGTTAAAATTCATACGGGAATTGGAAGATCGTCAGATAATTGCAGGAAAGTCTTTTATAACTGTTGGTGAAACAGTTTATGATTTGTCTGATGTGAATCAAAGTTATGAGCAGGCGGTCAGGTTATCGGTTATTTATAAGTTTTATGAAAAAAGTAATAAGTTTAGCAACAATAAATTACGTGTTGATTGGCTTGAACAGGCTACTTTGCCTAAATTATCTTTAGTTAAAGTGAAACAGGCAATTGCCTTAGGAGATCATGGAAAATTAAAAGAGGAACTCTCTAATATTTTTAATGAATTATCTACTCAGGGAGTAAGTCCTTCCTATGTTCGCCAAATAGCTTTTCTGATCTATTCAGAAGTTAATGTTCAAGTTGGTTTTGATGAAAGGACTTATCAAGATTATGTAACAAGAATCAACAATTCTGAAAATTTGAAAGATATCGTTAGGCTACTGAAAGAAATCACCAACTATTTGTCAGATAATAAGCAGGAATCACGTGATTATTCGGAAAATGTTCGCCAAGTCATGGGTCTGGTAAAAAGGAATTATCAGGAAGATTTGAACTTGCGATACGTATCAGATTATCTTCATTTGAATTCTGATTATTTGGGACAGCTATTTAAAAAAGAAACAAAAATTAGTTTCTCTAGGTATTTGAATGATTATCGAATAAAACGCGCTCAATCACTTTTAAAAGGAACGGAACAAAGTATTGCAGATATATCGGAAGGGGTCGGTTATACTACAACGGCTTACTTCTATCGCAATTTCAAAGCAATTTGTGGAATTTCACCAAAAGAGTATCGAAAAAAATATGTTTAGGAGAAATTAGGATGATAAAATTTCCAGATGATTTTTTGTGGGGAGCGGCAGCTTCAGCACCACAAACAGAAGGCCACAGTTTACTAAATGGTAAATCCGCAACTACATGGGATAAATGGTTTGAAATGAATCCTGAAAAGTTTAATCAAGACCAGGGACCTAAGGATACTTCTAATACTTATGAGATGTATCCCGAAGATGTTGAGAATATGAAAAAGATTGGAATGAATTCATATCGGACTTCAATTTCTTGGGCCAGACTCTTGCCAGATGGTAAGACGTTGAATACTGAAGCAGTAACATTTTATCGAAGTTATTTTCAAGATATGTTGAATCATGGTATTGAGCCAATTATTAATTTATTTCACTTTGATATGCCTTGGTGGTTAATGGAAAAAGGCGGTTGGGAGAATCGTGAATCAGTCACAGACTTTGCTTATTACGCCAAAATTGCTTTTGAACAATTTGGTGATTTGATTCATAAATGGACGACCTTCAATGAACCAATTGTTCACATTGAGTGTGGATATTTATTAGGCTTTCATTATCCAGCCATAGTTGATATGAAAAAAGCAATTCAGGTGGGATACCATACGTTGATGGCACATGTTTTGGCTGTGCAAGAATTTAGAAAGAGTCAGGTTAAGGGTAAGATTGGAATTATTTTGAATGTTTTACCAGCTTATAGTCGTAGTGATAATCCTGAGGATTTGCAGGCTAAAAAGAATTCTGACTTATTGAATACTCGAAGCTTTTTAGATCCAGCAGTTTTAGGAATGATTCCTGACGATTTGGTTACTTTATTAAAAGACAATCAATTGTTACCAGTTGTTGAATCTGGTGATAAAAAATTAATTCATGAAAACACAGTTGATTTTATTGGTATTAATTATTATCAACCGACTCGAGTTCAGGCGCCAGTTAATCCAAATTATCCAGCCAAAATGCCAGATGATTTATATGTACCATATGATTGGCCCGATAAAAAAATAAATCCGTATCGTGGTTGGGAAATTTATCCACAAGCGCTTTACGATATTGCCATCATGATGCGTGATCAGTATAAGAATATACCTTGGTATGTTAGTGAGAATGGTATGGGTGTCGCCGACGAAGCTAGATTTAAGAATAATCAGGGTATGATTGAGGATAATTATCGGATTGATTTTATTAAAGAGCATTTGGAACAATTGCATAAAGGGATGGAAGCAGGCAGTAATTGTTTTGGTTACCATATGTGGACCTTTGTTGATTGTTGGTCATGGCTAAATGGTTACCGAAATCGCTATGGTTTCTACAGCGTTGATTTGGACAATGATTTTAAGAGAACTGTTAAAAAGAGTGGTTTATGGTTCAAACAAATGACGGGACAAAATGGTTTTTAAAATGTATTAATAGATAGGAAAAGAAACAAAATTATAAAAAATTTTTTGTTCCTTTTTGTTGTCCTCGGGGAAAAGAGTTCAGTATACTTAACTTACAAAGTAATCAAAAAGTGAGGATACGATAATGAAGAAACGTTTTTTAACAATTACTGTCGCCATATTCATGTTTGTTTTACTTGTAGGTTGTTCCACAAATGATACTAGTAGTGCATCAAATAAAACTAAATCTGAGAAGGTACTGAAAAATACCATTAAAGTCAGTGCTAACGATGCTATAAAAGTTTATCAAAAGAAATATCCTAAGACGGATATCACTTCTCTGGAATTGGAAAAGTCATTTAGAGGTCCCGTTTATAAAGTAGAGGGAATTGATGAACTGAGGGAATACCAGGTTACAATTAATGCTAAAAATAAAAAAATAATTCAAAATTCTGAAGAAGAATTAGATGAAGAAGATCAGAACGAAACTACTCGTAAAAATGAGAGTCTGGATTTGAATAAGTTAATTAGTGTTAAGAGGGCTGCATCTATTGCTGAAAACGCGGCTAAGGGTGATAGTACTGAATTTAATTTGGAGAAAGATTTAGGGACTACTTATTGGGAAGTTAAAGTTAAAAATGGATCTCAAGAAAAAGAAGTCAAAATCAATGCCCAGAGTGGTAAAGTTTTAAAAGTTGAAAATGATTAAAAAAATAAGGTCATCAATTCTTATGTGAATTGGTGACCTTATTTACGTAATTTATTATGTACTTTAGATGGCATAGCCAAGTAAAAGGAACAAGTCTCATTCATAATGCACTCTAAATGGCATAGCCAAGTAAAGGAACGAATGGGTCTCATTCATAATACACTCTAAATGGCATAGCCATTAAGAGTGTATAAAAAAATACAGATCCTGTTGGGATCTGTATTTAGAAAGCACCACTATTATTCTTCGGTATCAGGTGCACTATACTTAGAAATTTTAATTTCACCTTTGACAATGCTTGCTTGTAAATCCTTGTCCTTTGAATGATCAAGGAAGTAGTCGGCAACTTTGTCTTCAATTTGTTCTTCAATGACACGACGAAGTGGACGAGCACCCATCTTAGGATTGTAACCTAAGTCTACTAATTTATCTTTAGCATCCTTTGTTACATGGATAGTTAGACCTTGGTCAGCAATCATCTTGTTGGTATCATCAAGCATCAAATCAACAATCTTAAGTAGATTGTCTTTAGTTAATGAGTTGAATTCAACGATGCCATCAAATCTGTTAAGAAATTCTGGCTTGAAGAATTCTGATAGTCTACTCATAACTGAATTAGTTGTTCCAGTTGCTTCGGCACCAAAACCAACATTAGCTTCTTGTAAGCCTTGACCAGCATTAGAAGTCATGATAATAATAGTATCCTTGAAACTGACTGTTCTGCCTTGTGAATCTGTTAGACGTCCATCATCGAGGATTTGCAAAAACATATGCATAACATCGGGATGGGCTTTTTCAATTTCATCAAGTAGAACCAAACTGTATGGATTACGACGAACTTTTTCAGTTAATTGACCAGCTTCTTCGTAACCAACATACCCTGGAGGCGAACCAATTAACTTAGAAATTGAATGTTTTTCCATATATTCAGACATATCGAATCTGATCATTGAATCCTCAGAACCGAATAGTTCACGAGCCAATTGCTTAGCAAGTTCAGTCTTACCAACACCGGTAGGACCAACGAATAGGAAGGAACCAATTGGACGTCCAGATTTGTTAAAACCAACTCTGTTACGACGAATAGCTTTAGCTACATCACCAACAGCCTTATCTTGACCAATGATATGTGACTTCAAATCAGGTTCCAAATTCTTCAATTGGGCTTGTTCATTAGATTGAAGTTCCCCAACAGGAATATTAGTTTTTTCTTCGACAACTTTTTGAATATCTTTTTCAGTAACAGTATTATTATCGGCTGGTTCGTTCTTAGCTCCATCTTTCATTTCTTGGAACTTTGTAACTTGGTCACGATAATAAGCAGCTTTTTCGTAATCTTCATTACGAAGGGCAGCTTGTTTTTGGACTTCAGCATCAGAGATCTTGTTGTCTAAGTCAGCCATATCGACATGATTGATTTGGAGATTCTTTTTAGAACCGGCCTCATCAATCAAATCGATGGCTTTGTCAGGCAAGAAACGATCTTGGATATAACGAGCTGATAATTCAGCAGCCGATTGGATAGCTTTGCTTGAGAATTTAACATGATGATAATCCTCATATTTTGGTTGAATACCCTTCAAAATTTGAATGGTTTCATCAACACTTGGTTCATTTACTTGAACAGGTTGGAGACGACGTTCAAGAGCGGAATCTTTTTCAATTGTACGATACTCATTTAAAGTAGTAGCACCGACTAATTGCAGATCACCACGGGCTAGGGCAGGTTTCAAAACGTTACCTGCATCCATACCACCTTCAGCGTTACCAGCACCAACAATTTCATGAATTTCATCGATGAATAAAATGATTTCCTTATTCTTTTGTAATTCATTGATTAGTTGTTGCATTCTTTGTTCAAATTGACCACGAACACCAGTACCTTGGACTAATGAAACTACATCCAAACGTACAACATGTTTATTTTGTAACTTTTCAGGTACATCGCCATCAACAATCTTTTGTGCAAGACCTTCGACAACAGCGGTTTTACCTACACCTGCTTCACCAATTAGAACAGGGTTGTTCTTAGTTCTTCTATTTAAGATTTCAATTACACGGTTTATTTCCTTGTCACGACCGATAATGGGATCGATTTGACCTTTTTTAGCAAGATCAGTTAAATCGACACCATATTGATCTAAGACTCCATTACCTCTAGGTCTGCGACCATTTCCATTGCCGCCACCAGTTTGAGTTTGAGGACCTTGTTGCTCGAAAGCATTAGGTTGTTGAGCACCATTTAGTGCGTTAAACAAGTCTTCGAAACTAGAAAATCCACCAGATGGATTTTGTGCCATATTATTCATACCTTCGTTAGCTTGATTTCTTAATTTCTGATAACAGTCCTGACAGAGATTGATTTCTGTTCGTTGACCGTTAACACTTGTATATAAATGAATTGTCGCTTCATTTTTATGACAATTCTGACAAAGCATACGCACCCCACCTTTCCTTTTGAACAGGATACAACGGTAGTATATAATTAGCACTCGACTAATGCAAGTGCTAAGTCTTGAATTTTTAGAAAATAATCTTTTTAGTAGAAGAAAAAAATATTTTTTTCAAATTTAATTGAAAAAGTTTAATAATATAAACGCTTTCAGCGTCAGGGGTTGTAAGCGTTAAACGGCTTATCACACCTGACTTATCTTGCTATTTTTTAAGCAAAGCCCTTGTGAAAAATAAGAGATAATGGTAAATTAATTAGTGAATATTTGTAGTGTAACTACAGAATTTTATATTATATGGTGAGGTATTAATTATGGAAAAGAAAGAATTTCACATTATTGCAGAAACAGGTATCCACGCACGTCCAGCTACAATGCTAGTACAAGCAGCAAGTAAATTTAGTTCAGATATCAATATTGAATTCTCAGGCAAATCAGTTAACTTGAAGTCAATCATGGGTGTTATGTCACTTGGTGTTGGCCAAGGTGCTGACGTTACAATTACTGCTGATGGTGACGATGCTGCTGATGCAGTTGCTGCTATTACAGAAACAATGACAAAGGAAGGATTGGCAGAATAATGGTTAAAACTATTAAGGGAATTGCAGCTAGTGATGGTATCGCTACTGCAGAAGCATACCTTTTAGTTCAACCAGATTTGTCTTTCACTAAGAAAAGTATTTCAGATGCTGATGCAGAAATCAGTCGTCTTAAGGATGCTATTTCAACATCAGATGATGAGCTTACAAAAATCAGAGATACCGCTAAGGAATCTCTAGGTGAAGAAGAAGCTCAAGTTTTTGATGCTCACAAGATGATTTTGGCTGATCCAGAATTTACAGGCGCAGTTGAAAAAGAAGTTTCAGATAAGAGTGTTAATGCTGAACAAGCATTGCATGATGTCTCAGAAAACTTCATTTCAATTTTTGAGGGTATGACAGATAATCCATACATGCAAGAAAGAGCAGCCGATGTCCGTGACGTTACAAAACGTGTTATGGCTCATTTATTAGGAGTTGAATTACCAAATCCAGCATTGATTGACCATCAAGTTGTCATTGTTGCTCATGATTTGACACCTAGTGATACAGCTCAATTAAACAAAAAGTATGTAAAAGGCTTTGTTACTGATATTGGTGGTCGTACAGCCCATTCAGCTATTATGGCACGTTCACTTGAATTGCCAGCTGTTGTTGGTACTGACACAATCACTACTGATGTTAAGGCCGGAGATACAGTTATCGTTGATGGTTTAAGCGGTGCTGCTATCATTGATCCTTCTGATGATGATATCAAGAAGTATCAACAAAAAGCTAAGGACTTTGCTGAAGAAAAAGCAGAATGGGAAAAATTAAAGGATGAAGCTTCAGTTACGGCTGATGGCAAACACTTTGATATTGCTGCTAATATCGGTACACCCGATGATCTAGAAGGCGTTGTTGAAAACGGTGCTGAGGGTATTGGTTTGTATCGTACAGAATTCCTATACATGCAATCAGATAGTCTTCCAACGGAAGAAGATCAATTCAAGGCTTATAAGAAGGTTCTTGAAGGAATGAAAGGTAAGCCAGTCGTTGTCCGTACTATGGATATCGGTGGTGACAAGCATTTGCCATACTTACCACTTCCTGAAGAAATGAACCCATTCCTAGGCTACCGTGCTATCCGTATCAGTTTGGATAGACAAGAAATCTTTAGAACTCAACTAAGAGCTTTGCTTCGTGCATCTGCCTTTGGTAACTTGCGTATCATGTTCCCAATGATCGGTACATTGCAAGAGTTCAGAGATGCCAAGAAGGTCTTTGAAGAAGAAAAGGCTAACTTAGTTAAAGATGGTGTAGAAGTTTCTGATGACATTCAATTAGGAATGATGATGGAAGTTCCTGCTGCTGCTGTTTTGGCAGATCAATTTGCTAAGGAAGTTGACTTCTTCAGTATTGGAACAAACGACTTGATTCAATACACAATGGCTGCTGATCGTGGTAACGAACATGTTTCATACCTATATCAACCATACAATCCTTCAATTTTGAGATTGATCAAGCACGTTATTGAATCAGCTCATAAAGAAGGCAAGTGGGCTGGTATGTGTGGTGAAGCTGCTGGTGACAACACAATGCTTCCATTGCTATTGAGCATGGGTCTTGACGAGTACTCAATGAGTGCTACATCAGTACTTCGTGTAAGAAGTTTGATGAAGAAGTTGAGCACAAAGGATCTTGCTACATTAGCTGATCGTGCTGTTAACGAATCAATCACTAACGAAGATAACAAGAAGCTTGTTGAAGAATACTTAAATAAGTAGAAATTAATTATTGGAGTCCGCTAAGCGGGCTCTTTTTTTGTTTAATTTGAGCAATAAAAGAGACATCATGATACACTTTTTAATAATCGAAGAAATGGATGTCTTAAAGAATGAAGTTAAAGGTTTTAACTGTAATAATTTTGAGCTTACTTGTGTTAACGGGGTGTCAAAATAAACCATCAACACATGAACAACAAATTAAAACAGAACAGCGTAATAAAACGATAAAAGCTAATCAAAAAAATTGGAATAAGAAACTAGAAAACATTAAAGTGCTAGATCAAAATGAATTCGAAAATGCCTTTATTAAAATTCCCAATGGGTATAATGATGAAAGTACTTCATTGAAAAATTTAGAAAATGGAAATCAGTACTTAATAGAGGGACAACTAATTGATCTGAAAAGTATGATAGATCGTCCAATAGCTCCTGAGACTGAAGCAATTGTTTATGTAAGTAAAGTCATCAGTGGTGACAGAAAACTTCAAGGTAAGACAATTAAAACAGTTTTTGCCGGGGGATTAACCAAAGGAAAGTATTTGTATGAAGATTATGGAATAAAAAATAGTCAAGAAACAATTTATTATTCTAGTGCCACTTTTCCAATGCCTAAAATTGGCAGTCATTTAATTATGGGAATTGGTAATTATCATCCTGACAATAAACGACAAGAAGAAATGTATGGGAAATTTGGCTTAACGAAAAACAATTTTTATACAATTAATAATCCAGAAACTACTTTCTGGGTGAAAACTAATGGAAAATACCAAATTAATAATCCGGCCTTTAATAATAGTGCGGCTAAACATGAATTTAAAAATATCTATAAATTAACTGATAAATTTAATCAGCAGTAGGAATTCATTAAATATGTTACGCTAATAAGAGCTTAATTTTATTGGGGGTAGTTAATGAAAAATAAAGTTATTAGAAATTTTTTGATTTTCATTGGATTCTGGATCGTTTTCGTCGGTATTAATAACCTTATCCATCATCGGGGAATTTTAACTAATTTTCCCTGGGAAGTCTTGTTGATCTTCCTCTTAGCCTTGATTCAAGTTCTAACTGATTTGAGTAGGCGGGCTGTTTATGGAATAGATATCGTAGTTTATTTCGTTTTCATGTTAATAACCGGTGGATATTACAATTGGACATCACTGATCGTTTTTGCATTAATGGCTGTTTTTATGTCAGCCATTACGTACTTTGTTGGGACTCAGTTTAGATATGGCGAAGTTCTTAAAAAATGATTTTATTATTTGTTAAATAAGAAGAGTATTGAAATATCAGAAGAATAAAGACTATAACAAAATCAAAATTTGGTTTTGTTATTTTTTTGTTTTTTAATTGCGATAATTTGATTGAGAAACTATAATGTAATCGATTTCAATATATTGAATTTTAATTTCATAAAGAGGAATAGAAATGGATGAAGATACTTCCAAAGTTGTTTCAGTTGAGATGTTACCAGATTTTTCTTTGATGATTGAATATAGTGATGGAACCAAAGAACATGCTAAGAGCATTTTTAGTGATGATTCAATTGGGTCAGAGGATGCCTCTGAAGATAAGTAGTGTAGAATTTGAATTTTTTTGAATCCCCTCTAATTTCACAACGTGTAATTTGGCGTGATAGAATTAAAGAATATTGGATACTTTGAAATTTTCAATATAGTAAGGACGGGGATTTCTATTCTTAAAATTCAAAATGGCATTAGTAAGTTTATTTTAGGTGTTTTAGCAATTTTTACGACGTTAGTTCTTTTCAAGATGTCGATGTTTTATTATGAAAATTATGCTACGGTAAATCGTGCTTTTAATTGGGGCAGTTTATTGTTGGCATTAGTATTTGTTGGGGTAGTCGGTTATTTCCTAGTTAAAATTAGTGACCAAAATAAAAAACTTAATTGGGCGATTCTTCTAGTAATGTTGCTTGTTTTCATGGTAGTAGCGACTACCTGGGTTTTAGTTGTGCCAAAGACTCAATTGAGTGATTTTGGTAACTTTTGGACACGCGTACCTGGTCTTCAGCATGGGGCCAAACTTTATGAAACTGACAATGACTATTTTTCACGTTTTGCTTATCAATCGGGATACATGGTTTATGTATTAGGCGTTGTAAAAATCTTTGGTTATCATATTTTTGCAATTCAATTTTTAAATGTAATCTACCAAGCTTTAATTTTACTTTTCACGTATTTATTAACTGTGAAAATCTTTGAAAATATTAAAGTGGCACGTTTAGCAGTGTTGCTCTTAATGATAGATTTAGATTGGTTTGCCTTGAATAGTCAAGCCAGCAATCAATATTTAGGCTCACTATGTTACTTATTAACATTTTATTTGATCATGCAAGATAAACTCTGGGCTTACATTTTATCAGGAGTTGCTTTGACCATCGGTTGTTTGATCAGACCGATTGGACCAGTAGTTGTGGCTGGCATCGTGGTTTTTGCAATACTGTATACAATGTTTGAAAATGGTAAATTCAATTACCAAAAGCCTCTGAAAATTTTGTTATCACTAGTGATTTATTTAGCACTGTTTTCTTTGGCAGGTTGGGGAATTAGGGCTTCTGGACTCAATGCTTATGGATTGTCTAACTATGATCCTGAATGGAAATTTGTTACCGGATTGAACTATCAATCTAATGGCACTTATTCGCCTGATATGGATCGTTTAATTGATGCAAGCAAGCCACGTAAGGTTATGAGCAAGAAAGAAAAAGCGGCATTGCATCAAGAAATAAATTATTTAAACAAAAATAATAAATGGTTGAGTTTGTTTATCAACAAGGTCGGTGGATTGTGGTCACAACGTACTATGGCTACTAATTTTACTGGCTATAGTCAGAATCATTCAGCTAAGACGGTTGAGCGAGTCGACTATTTGGCATACATCGGTTCGATTATTTTAATAATCTTTTCATGGATAGGTTCGTTTAGCCTGTTTAAAACAAAGTTCGGCAATAATTTATATTTATTGTTGTTACCAATGTTGGCATTTGCGGCCGCACAATTGTTGATTGAAGTTCAGGGAAGATATCGAATCGAATTTTTACCGGTTGTCGCAATTTTAGCTGGCTTGGGATTGTATCAATTTTTTATCAAAAAAGATGTTTAAATTTTAAGAAACTATCTGGTCAAATAGCTAGATAGTTTTTTTGTAAAAAAATTTATGGTCTCAATCGCTAATCTGACGGTTGATTGGTCAAGTCAAGGAAAAAATTTGAGTCGAGCCACTTGAAATTTAGGACTGACTTTAAATTAAAAAAATCATTGCTAAGCAAACTTGAGAGATATTAGAATAGTAATTGCGACTTTGAATTTTTAATTATAAATTAAAATCCAAATTGGATATTTTTAATTTTTAAATTGCCTAAATATCAATACGCAAAACCATTTCTAAAATGTCAATAGAAATAGTTGAACACTATATATTGTTATTGAAAAGAATTAAAGGTACTATATATTGTGTTATTTCAAATGTGTGGAGTGAATATTAATGAATACAATTAATAAAATTATTTTATCAGACGACTTTATTGACGAAGTCAAAAAAACAATTAAACCCCACTGGGGCGAGTTAGGCTGGGTTACGTATAAACGTACTTATGCTCGTTGGATTCCAGAACTTGGACGTACTGAAAATTGGTCAGAAACAGTTAAACGTGTTATTGAAGGTAACATCAACCTTGATCCACGTTTGAAGGATGATTCATTAACTGATGAACAATATGCCAGCTTGGTTAATGAAGCTCAAAATCTTTATAAATTGGTTTACGGTTTAGCCGCAACACCATCAGGTAGAAATCTTTGGATTTCTGGAACTGAGTATCAACATCGTAATGGTGATGCTTTAAACAATTGTTGGTTTGTTGCCATCAGACCACAAAAGTATGGTGATAGTCATATCGTGCCTTCTTACTTGAAGCAAGATCAATTGGCTGTTTCAATGCCATTCTCATTCATGTTTGATCAATTAATGAAGGGTGGCGGTGTTGGTTTCTCTGTTGTACCAAGTAATATGAAATTAATGCCGGTTGTTGATAACAAAGTTGATTTAACTGTTCTTATTGGCAAAGAGAGCGCCTCATACGATGATTCAATCGCAGCCGGTGCTGTTGACCGTGATGAATGGTTAAAGAGCCATGAACTTGAAAATACACGTCATTATGAACTTCCTGATACTCGTGAAGGTTGGGTAGTTGGAAATGCAAATATGATTGATGCTCACTTTAACGATACTAACGATGGTTTGAAAGATGTTGTTTTAGATATTACTAAGATTCGTGCTAAAGGTGAAAAGATCAAAGGATTTGGTGGAACAGCTTCAGGTCCCGTTCCTTTAATTGAAATGTTCTTTGATATCAACGAAGTTTTGAACAATGCTGCTGGTAGAAAGTTAACATCCGTTGACTGTACCGATATGGGGAACTTGATTGGTAAAACGGTTGTTGCCGGTAATGTTCGTCGTTCAGCTGAATTAGCTTTAGGTGGTGCTACTGATGATGATTTCATTACTATGAAGCAAGATCAAAAGAAACTTTATCATCACCGTTGGGCTTCAAATAACAGTGTTGCTGTTGATTCGAAGTTCAATAAGTATGCTCCAATTGCCGATTCCATCACACATAATGGTGAACCAGGAATCGTTAACTTAGAATTATCACGAAATTATGGCCGTGCCATTGATGGATATCAACCAGGTATCGATGATGGTGTTGAAGGGACTAATCCTTGTGGTGAAATTTCCTTAAGTAACGGTGAACCATGTAATTTATTTGAAGTCTTTCCATTGATTGCTCAGGAACAAGGTTGGTCATTGGAAGAGGCCTTTGAATTAGCAGCTAGATATACTAAGCGTGTTACATTTAGTAATTACGACTGGGAAGTTTCAAGAGCTGTTATTCAAAAGAATCGTCGTATCGGAGTTTCAATGTCTGGTATTCAAGACTGGATTTTGACAACTTTCGGTAATCGTGTTGTGACTGGTTTTGAATCTGCCACGGATCCTGAAACAGGAGATACTATTCAAAAGCCAATTTACGATCAACGCGTTTCTAAGAAATTTGATGATTTATATCATTCAGTTGTTGCAGCTGATAAGGAGTACTCAAAGGAATTAGGATGTAAAGCTTCAGTTAAACACACAACAGTTAAGCCATCAGGTACTGTTGCCAAATTAGCTGGTGTATCCGAAGGTATGCATTTCCACTATGCAGGTTACTTAATTCAAAGAATCAGATTCCAAGATAGTGATCCATTACTACCAGCCCTAAAGGCTTGTGGATACAAGATTGAACCTGATGTCTATACAAAGCATACAATGTGTGTTGAATTCCCAGTTAAAGCCGCCAATGCCGACGACCCTAACTTTGCTTCAGCCGGTTCAGTTTCAATCGCTGAACAATTTGCAACACAGGCCTTTCTACAAACATATTGGTCTGATAATGCTGTTAGTTGTACAATCACATTCCAACCTAACGAAGCAGATGAAATTGCACCATTGATGTATCAATACAGACACGTAACGAAATCAACTTCACTATTACCTTATAGTGGTGCCGATTTCAAACAAGCTCCTAAGGAACCAATTGATAAGAAAATTTATCAAGAACGTGAATCAGAGGTTAATGAAAACGTAGCTGCAGTATTTGCTGAACAAAATGATAATCATGACAAGAAAGACATCGAGTTAGTTGATCAATCAGACTGTGCCGGTGGCGCTTGCCCAATCAGATAGAAGACAGAGCGTGGAGCAGGGACGGTTAGCCTCCGAGGATTTGCCTAAGAAGTGGAATTATCCGCTGAACTTTGCGGATGGTTCCACTTCTGTAGCAAACCGGAATGGGTTGCCCTTGTGTAGCTCGTTTCTACTAGATTGCATAGAACTATGGTTATTAAAAAAGATAAATAAATTAAATTAGTAAAAAGATGCAAACTTATTTTAACAAGTTTGCATCTTTTTTACTTATATAATTATCGCAAAACAATATTAAAATATTGATTAACAAAAATAGTTATCTGTATTAAAATACGAAGTAGGGGGTGCTTGAAATGGAAAAATTATCAAACTTTATTTTAAAAGTATTATCGATTCTGACTGTCGTAGCTCAAATATTTTGTGGAATTGCAGGTGCATCTGTAATCTTCGCCAACGTTGCGGTCTTGTTTGTTTCGGGGGAAGCCGCAACGGAGCTTAAGAAGTATGTTCTACAACCATCTAACTTGAGCAAAGGGATGTTGGAATTAAGCGGATTGAATGCTTTATTAATTTTAGTAAGTATCATTTTTGCTCTACATGCATTACGTAAGATTATTAATAATATTGCACAGAGTGACTTCTTTGTAGAATCAAATGTGAATAACATGAAATTAATGATGGGTTCTGTTGTGATTTTTATTTTGGGTAATGTTCTTAGTATGATGTTTTTCTCATTCGGAAATGGTCGAAATTTGAGTTCAATATTTAGTAATTCCTGGGGACAAATCGGTAGTTATTTGATACTTTTGGCGATTATATATATGCTATATCTAGTATTCAAGTATGGTTTTGAATTACAGCATGATTCAGATACTGTTATTTAGGTGATTGTGAATGATTAAAATAAATCTCGATTTAATGATGTTAAAGAAAAAAATCTCTTCAAAAGAGTTAGCGCAAAAAATCGGTATTACACCAGCTAATCTATCAATTCTTAAAACTGGTAAAGCTAAAGGTATCCGTTTTGCCACGTTGGAGAAAATTTGTGAAGTTTTAGATTGTCAACCAGGTGATATTTTAGAATATCAGAGAGAAGATGTGACAGATACGAAAAAAACAGTTTATGAACAAGTATTTGAATTGGTTGATTCAATGTACAATTCTTTAGTTGATGAAACTGATTTTGATCCAGAAGTTATCAAAGTTCTAATGACGGCTGGAAAATATCTTAACGAAAAAAAGATGCCACCTCAGGTGATTGCTGCGAAAACGGTCAATGGTATTATTTTGGCTAACATGTCCAATAAGTCGAAATTGGATCAAACTAATTCAGAGCGTTTAAATCAGTTATTAATATTATCTCGATCTGAAGGGTACAAGTGGTCATCTGTTGGACCAACTGATTTGGGAGTTCAATTTTAGATTATGAAAGTAAGATATACCTTTTGTTTGAAAGGCTAGTATGGCAACTATCTTTAATGGTTGGTGTACTGGCCTTTTTGTTTGTAGATAACCATTGTTCTATTTTTAATAGTGGAAACGAGCTACGTAGGCTAATTTCTTCCGGTTTGCTACAGTACTGGAATTGCCCGCAAAATACGCGTGCGATTCCAGTACTTAGGCAAATCCTCGGAAATTCTCAAGCCTACTTCGCTCTCTGTCATTTTTATAAGCGTAATACTTTACACATTTTGTTTACGGTTGTAAACTAAGAATTGTTGAGAAGACTACAGATGTAAACCTAGAAGGAAAGTGACAATATGAAAGAAATTGAAACAATGAGTAAAGCTGAATGGCAAGTAATGAGGATCATTTGGACTTTGGGTCAAGCAACTAGTAAAGAAGTTATTGATATTCTTGAACGAAAGACTGATTGGAAATCTGCCACGATTAAAACTCTGATCGTTCGTTTACAAAAGAAAAACTTTTTGAAGGCTGAAGAAACTAAACGTCCTTATGTTTACAAGCCACTGATAGATGAGGATTTGGCTATTCATCAGAGTGTTAACAATTTGTTTGATAATCTTTGTTGCATGCGTAAGGGTCAAGCGATTAAAGATTTAGTACAAAACTCTGAGATTTCTCAAAGCGATATTTCTGATATTGTTGGGGCTTTAAATGCTAAGGCCCAAACAGCTCCAGAGGAAGTCGAATGTAATTGTTTGGAGGCAAACTTATCATGAAAGATATGAATGGAATGAAAATGAATGATAACGATCATTCAGATATGGATATGTCGGGAATGGACATGTCTGGTAGCCACATGATGATGCACGGTGGTCACATGATGGATATGGGGGACTTGAGGAAGAAATTTTGGATTTCGCTTGTTTTAGCAATACCAGTATTTGTACTATCACCATTTATGGGTTTAAATTTGCCTTTCCAAGTTCAATTTCCTGGATCTGATTGGATCGTACTAGTTTTAGCTACAATCTTGTATTTCTATGGTGGAAAACCTTTTATCACTGGTGCCAAAGGAGAACTACAATCTAAGCAACCAGCTATGATGACTTTGATTACTATGGGTATCAGCGTTGCTTATATTTATAGTTTATATGCCTTTGTCATGAATGATCTGGTTCATTCACCACAACACATTATGGATTTCTTTTGGGAACTATCATCCTTGATTGTGATCATGCTTTTGGGTCACTGGATCGAAATGAAATCTACCATGAGTGCTGGCAATGCTTTACAAAAGATTGCCTCACTAGTTCCTGATCAAGTTCATATGGTACATGAGGGAAAAACTATGGATCATGATATTTCCATGGTTAAAGATGGCGACGTTGTTGAGATTCGTGCCGGAGAATCAGTACCGCTAGATGGACATATTGTTAGCGGTACTAGTTACATCAATGAATCTTTGATTACTGGTGAATCTAAAGCCGTCAAAAAAGAAATTGGCAGTAAAGTTGTTGGTGGTTCGATCAATGGTGAAGGTACAATACGTGTAAAAGTTGATAAAGCTGCCAATGAGGGTTACTTGTCACAGATCAGTAAACTTGTATCTGATGCACAGAATAATCGTTCTAAGACACAAATGTTGGCTGATAAGGTATCAAGTTGGTTATTCTACGCTGCGTTGTCAGTGGGAATTATTGCCTTTGTTTATTGGCTGATTTTTGGTGATATGAATACAGCACTGAACAGACTAGTAGCTGTTTTGGTTATCGCTTGTCCACATGCCTTGGGATTAGCAATTCCTTTGGTTATGTCCCGCAGTACTTCAATTGCCGCAACTAATGGTCTAATTATTCGTGATAATCAAGCTATGGAAAATAGTCGTAAAATTGATTACATCGCAATGGATAAGACTGGAACTTTGACTGAAGGTAAATTCACTGTTAATGGTTTGAAGAGTATTGATTCTACAATTAATGATAATAAATTACTTTCAGTTATCGCTGGTATTGAAAGTGGTTCTAGTCATCCCATCGCCAATAGTATCGTGCAATATGCTAAGGATAAGAAGATTGAAATAGCTAATTTTGACGATGTTCAAGCAATTAAAGGCTATGGTATGAGTGGAAAGTTAGAGGGTCACGAATATTATTTAGTCAATATGAAGTATCTAAAAAATGAAAATATTCCAATTGATAGTAAATTAGTTCAAACATATTTAGATAAAGGAAATACTATTAGTTACCTAGTGGCAGATAAAAAAGTTCTTGGTTTTGTGGCCTTAGGTGATCGAATTAAGAAGAATACGATTGAGTTCATTAAAGAGTTAAAGGCCAGAAATATTACAACTATTATGTTAACTGGTGATAATAAAGATGCTGCAGCAACCATGGCTAAACAGATGGGAATTGATGAATTTAGAGCTGAATTATTACCAGAGGACAAGAATAAAGTAATTAAACAACTTGAACTATCTGGTCATCACGTCATGATGGTCGGGGATGGTATTAATGATGCTCCTAGCCTTGCCGCAGCAACAATCGGAGTTGCTATCGGTGCTGGTACAGATGTAGCGATTGATTCAGCTGATGTAATTTTATACAACAGTGATCCATTCGATATTATTAAATTCTTGAAATTGTCCCATCATACTTATCAAAAGACGGTCGAGAATCTTTGGTGGGGAGCTGGATATAATATTGTAGCAATTCCTTTAGCTGCCGGAATCTTAGCGGGTGTTGGATTTGTTTTAAGTCCTGCTGTTGGAGCAATTGTAATGTCACTTTCCACAGTTGTTGTCGCTATAAATGCGTTGACTTTAAAGATGTGATTTGGGAAAAATACTAGACATTATGTCATTAACTAACCATATTGAACATTCAATTTATGAAACAAAAATTGTATAATATTGAATTGTGAAGAGGCTAACTATTGAAAAAAACTCTTCATGAGGATACACTAGGTTTGATATGGGACAGGTGGTGATGAAAGATGGCAACTATCTCTTTCCAATTAGATGATTTTGATGAAAAGGTGATTCGTAATTATGCTAAATCGAAAGATATGAGTATTTCATCTTTTCTTCGTACAGTAGTGATTGAAAAAATAGAAGATGATATCGATGATGAACTTTATGAACAAGCGTTACAAGAGTCCAAGAATGGATCTCAAGATATTACGCTAGACGATGTGAAAAAAGTGATGAGTCGGTACTGTTAAATAAAAAATGCAGGGTAATTAATTCTGTATTGGGGTAAGTAGTAAGTCCACACTTGTGGATTTACTACTTATTTTTTTATCGTATTCTTGATGTTGTCTAAAGCAAACTAAGCGTTGAATACAAAAAAGAGCCAGATATTAAATATCTGACTCGAACAGTAGCATCTATTTGTGACATGCTAGGATCATTCTAAGAAATTTACTTGTAATAAGGCAAATCGAGGAAAGTAATAATGAATTCAGTTCCTTGACCTGTTTGGGATTTAACTTCAATTGTATGACCAAGCTTGTCGATCATCTTTTTAACTAAATACAAGCCCATACCAGTAGATTTACTACCTGATTGACGGCCATTGCTACCGGTAAAGCCTTTGTTATAAATTCGACTAACATCCTGATTAGCGATACCAATACCATTATCTTTGATATGCAATTCAACGTTATTGTTTTTATCTGTTGTGAAGATAGAAATTTTGCCACCACGATTAGTGTATTTCAAACTATTAGAAACAATTTGATTAATAATAAAACTCAGCCATTTTTCATCAGTTAAAATTTTCTTATCAGTGATGTCTAAACTGATTCCAATACGTTTATTAATAAAGAGGCGTTTGTTAGTTCGAATAGAAGCTTTAACAATGTTGTTGAGGTCCTGTTCTTGAATTAAATAGTCATTGGAAAAATTGTTCAGACGAGCAAAGTAGAGTGCCTGATCAACTAAGTAATCAATCTGATCGATTTCTTCGTCAACTAGGTTTTTGTCTAATTCATCATCTTGTGAAAGTTTCAAAGCTGCTAAAGGAACTTTAATATCATGAACCCAAGATTCAGTATATTCACGCTGATCTTTTTGATTTTGATAGAGCTTCGTCAACTCATTACGATATTCCAAAGAAATATTATTGATTTTCTCCTGAATGTATTTCTGCTCGTTGTTGCTGGCACCAACGAGTTCTTTAGATAAGTCATTTTGATAACTTTCTAATTGCTTATACCAAAATTTCTTATGATTGTAGGAAATTGATAGATTCACTACTAAAAATATCATTGCTAGAATCCAAGTATAAATTAATGTTCCCGGATAAAAGTCTACGTTAGGATCAAGAAAGAGAACTATTTCTACAAAAGTAACACCAATCAGCACAATTAGAATTGAATAAATATGATCTTTTAGATATTTAAGAAATGTCATGATTTACCTCATTAAGGAATAATGTATCCTTGACCAACTTTAGTTACAATATAATTTTTGAGACCATATTTTTCGATTTTACTGCGGAGACGATTGATGTTAACTGTTAAAGTATTATCATCAACGAAACGTTCGTCATCCCACATAAAATTGAGTAATTGCTCACGAGTAACAATTTTGCCTTGGTCTTTTAAGAGACGTTGAAGTAGTTTATATTCATTTTTAGAGAGATCAATCTTATTGTCATCAATTTCAACGGAACCACTTGAAAGATTCAATTTGAGACCATTGTGCTCGATGACGTCGCTAGTATTTTTAGTAAAGTCATAAGTACGACGTAGCAAGGCATTGATTTTAGCCACTAAAATATCGACCGAGAAAGGTTTTTCTACAAAATCATCAGCCCCCATATTCATAGCCATGATTTGATCCATATTGGAATTACGGGATGAGATGATTATAATGGGAGTCTTAGAAATTTTTCTGATTTCTTGATTCCAATAGTAACCGTCGTAGACAGGTAAGTTGATATCTAAAAGAACTAGGTCAGGTTTGTATTCATTGAATTGATCAATGATACTGTTGAAATCTTTCGTAATATAAGAATTGATTTGCCATTTGGCAAGATTTTCACTGATTAATTTGGAGATAGATTGATCATCTTCAATAATCATAATTTTAGCCATGTTAAAATTCCCTCCGTGCTAGAATGAAGACACTATGTATATAATATGATAACAATAATTATTTAATTATGGAGAAATTACGTTGCAAATAATTGTAAAGAATATTTCAAAAGATTTTGGAAAGAAGCGAAATGCCGTTCACGCCATTAAGGATATCAGCCTAAAAGTTGAACATGGCGAATTTTTAGGAATCATGGGTCCGTCGGGTGCAGGTAAAACGACACTGTTAAACATGATATCAACTAATGAACGTCCAGATCATGGTCAAATAATAGTTGATGGTCAAGACCTGACGCAGCTACATGATCGTGATCAAACTAAGTATCGTCGTAATAAAATGGGGTTCATTTATCAAAGTTTTGAATTGTTGGATTCATTGAATGTGAAGGAAAATGTTATTTTACCACTAGCTTTGAATCGGTCAAATAAAAAATTAATTGAGGAACGCTTCAATTATATGATGAATTTACTTAATATTGAAAAATTAAGTAAACGTAATATTGATGAGTTGTCTTTGGGTCAGCGTCAAATTGTGGCAGCTGCGAGAGCTTTGATCAATAGTCCAGAGATTCTATTTGCTGATGAGCCAACGGGAAGTCTTGATTCTAAATCAGCGACGATTTTGTTGAACTATATGCAATTAGTTAACCAACGAGAGAAAACGACTATTTTAATGGCGACGCATGATGCCTTTACGGCTAGTTATTGTAGTCGGGTAATCTTTGTTAAAGATGGTGTAGTTTTTTCTGAAGTTGTTAACCCTGGCAATCGAGATAAATTTTTTGAACAGATCATCAATATGCAACGGACGATTGGAGGGGGAAGCTATTTCAATGTATCGCAAAATAATTAAACGTAGTTTATATAATATGCGTGATAGCTACTTAATATACATCCTAGCTTGTGCTTTTGCCATTGGAATATTTGGGATTCTGATTTCTTTGGGAGACAATCCTTCCGTGCGAGTTTCGTTACGATCGTGGAATTCATTTATTTCAGATATAACTATTATGATGAGTGGACTTTTTGCATTCTGTGCCTTTATTTATATGGCTTATGTTGGTGGCTTTTTCATCAAGCAACAGAGAAATGAGTTTCGAACCTTTGAAAAATTAGGGATGCAACGTTGGGTCATAGTAGCGATTAGTTTTATTCAAACAACGATTGTACAAGCTTTTGCTTGGATTATCGGTTTGTCTACAACTTTGATTTTTCAAAAATTTATGGGAATGGCGTTATTCTATCTGATGCGATTACGATTTAATTTCATAATGCATATCAGTTGGAATGATGTTTTTCTTCTAGCTAAAATGTTCTTTTTCTCGACATTGGTTTTGAGTATTATCAACGCCATTAAAACGTTTAGGATTTTGCAACGAAAGACTATTAAACGTGAGATAAAGACGCGATGGTGGCTAAGAATCCCGGCAGGCATCTTTGGATTATTACTATTATTTAGTGCTCAGATTTGTACGGTGTCGTTATTCTACGATATGCATACGGTCAGTTATTCATCCAAACCGATCACTGAAATATTCTTTGTTATGCTAGCTGACATTTTTGGAACATATTTAGTTTACTTTGGATTCTTGCCAACTATTTTGAATACTTTACAGCGAATTCATTCTGTCTCCTATTCTGGAATCAATATGTTCTCTTTTAAATATTTAAAGGAGAGATTATTTCAAAATATCTCTATCTTATGGTTTGTAACTGAATTATCAGCTCTAGCCTTGATGCTACTAACTTTTTGTTATTTTGGGTATCAAGCGGTGCATCGTAATTATAATAGTGCCTATCCCTTTGAACTGGCTGCTGATAAAAATACTGCCGGTGTGATTAAGCAGGAATTGAAAAAGAGTAAGGCTCACATTAAAGGTGAGTACCAGACAAACGTAAAAATTAATTTGGTGTCTTATTATAAAAAAGATAATCAAGACTATATTCGTCAGCCAATGACTTTCATGTCATATAGCGATTATATGTCTTTACCCAAAAGAATGCGGAAGTGGAACGGTAAAATCAACTCGCGTGAATTCTTGAAAATTGATTATAATGGATCGATTTTTGAAAATCGCCACTTTAAAGAACATGATATTCGGGTCAAAGATTCGCCGGTCATTGCTACGGTTAAAACAGGTAGTTCGTTTCCATATGGTAGTTCGATGCATTTTGGGCCAATGATGGTTGTGCCTGATAAGTATTATCAGAAGATGCCGGCTGAAGTTGAGGATACCTTTTATGGTTGGGATTTCAAGCGAGGGGATCGGTTGAGTACAAAGCAGTTGGAAAAGCTAGATAATTTCCGCGATGCTTACTATATGAAAGTTAATTTCAAAAAGACCTTGGATCAATCAAACATTGAAGTATTGAAAAAAGCCCCCGATAGAGGAGGCTCCATCTATACACAGGCCGGATTCTTAAGACAAGGGAGCATTAAAAAGAATTTTACTCAAGGTGGAGGATTCTATCTCTTTATCGTGTCTTTGTTCAGTGTTGCTTTGTTGATTGCCTTAGGAAGTGTACTGACATTGAGAATCCTTTTGAGGGATGATTATCAATCGCGGCAATTGCGAACCTTACAAAAAATCGGTGTCGAAGAAAGCGAGGTCAAGCGTATTGTTCGTCGTGAAAATACGTTAACTTTCTTGATACCGTTGATTTTTGCCTTGGCACAATCGATTGTTGCGATTGCGATGTCGAATACTGGACGGCATATCTCAAAAAATATTATTTTGATATACGCTGGTTATGTTGTTTTATATGGTATTTTTGGTTTGGTGAGTTATAAGGTCTCTTGGCATGGGATCAAACATAAATTTAGTCTGTGACGATTGAGTAACTTTTGGTAAAGAATCCAAAATCTTCTTCGTTAGTACCCTGAATTTGTGATTGAACCTCTAGTTGTAAATTTTTGTTCCATTGTTTTATTTGATGAGTTTGTGTAAAAGTTTTAAGAATTAAATATTCTCTTGGACTATCTCTTTTTTGAAAGACAGCTGTTGCGGTAGAATTAAAGGAGTATTTGTGGAGACTGAATAATTTATTTTCAAATAACTTGGCCTGATCAGGATTAAACTTCAGATATGTCAAGGAATATAACCTATTGAATTCTTCATACTCTCCATTGATACTACGGTATTGCGCAAAAGTGGATAACTTTTTTATTAAAAGATGGTCTGCGTTAATACTAAATAAGGGTTTTAATAAAGTATCAGCAGAAGTTTGCTGACTCTTTAAAAAATTATATGTGCCTAGCTTTAATGTTATGTTCATAATTATTGAAATCCTTTCAATTTAAATTTTTTGGAGGTTTCTATGTTAGTTACAGTATTAGGTTTTTACGGAGGGTATCCTTATAAAGGAATCGGTACTTCTGGATACTTATTACAAAACGACGGTAAGAATTTGTTGATCGATTGTGGTAGTGGTGTTTTAAATTCACTATCTAACTACATGCAACCAACTGATTTAGATGCTGTTGTTTTATCCCATTATCACCATGATCATACAGCAGATGTGGGTGTTTTGCAGTACAATTGGCTCGCTGCTAAAAAAGAAAATCCACTACCTATTTATGGTCATACACAAGATTTTGTCAACTTTGCTCAATTGACAGAACCAAATGCAACTAAAGGAATCGCCTATAACGACTATGAACCAACTGAGATTGGAACATTAAAGTTCGAATTTCTCAGAACAGTTCACCCAGTTCCAGCTTATGCGATGAGAATTACCGATAGTAAAGGTAAGGTAATCGTTTATACAGCTGACACCACATATTTTGACGGTTTAGTCGACTTTAGTAAAGATGCAGATTTATTAATTGCTGATACTAATTTTCCAGAAGACGTAACTGGTCGTAAATGGCACTTAAATACAAAAGAAGCTGGTACCTTAGCTAAGGATGCCAACGTCAAACGTCTTATGATAAGTCATTTACCTCAAACAGTTGATGTTGAGACAATGTTAAGCCAATCACAAAAATATGCGAGAGAAATTCCAGTCGTGAATGCTTTCCAAGGTTTAGAAATCGAAGTTTAATCGCAGAGTGATAGGATTATATTTTCAATGAAAGTACTATAAATAATAACTAATACAATAAATTAATCCAAATTTATGTTTTTTGTGAAAAAAATACATAAAGGGCTATTTAGTGGGTACATGTTTTCACAATTAAACAATTTTCGAACAAATATTCGTAACTTTTTATTGAAAAACTATAGATTTTATTAATGCAATGGGTTACAATATTATTGTGTTTAAAGAGTTTGATACTACACAGGAAAGGAGAGATTATATATGGTAACCATTTATACATCTCCAAGTTGCACATCATGTCGTAAAGCCAAGGCTTGGCTCGAGGATCATGACATTCCTTACAAAGAAAGAAACATTTACTCTGAACCTTTAAATAAGCAAGAAATTAAACAAGTTTTACAAATGACTGAGAACGGTACAGAAGAAATTATTTCTACACGTTCAAAGGCATTCCAAAACCTTAAAGTTAATTTGGACGATTTAACAATTGATCAATTGTTGGATTTAGTTCAAACAAACCCTGGTTTGTTAAAACGTCCTATTATTATGGATGATAAACGTCTTCAAGTTGGTTTTAACGAAGATGAAATCAGAAGATTCTTGCCTAGAAGTGTTAGAACTATGGAACTTCAAAAGGCTCAATTAATGGCTGGATTATAAGAATATAAACAGAGCATTTCCTAACGGAAGTGCTCTTTTTTTGTTGCCAAAATTGGTAAGAACATTTTGAACAATCAATTAAAGAATTTATTCACAATAGAACAAATATATTTATATTAAATGAAAAAGTATATTCATGATGTTTGATATAATTCACCTTAAGAAAACGATTTCAAGGTGGACGCTATGCATGTATTCAGAAGGCCTATTTCGAATAGAAACAACTTTGTCATATTGTCGGTGATACTACTTTTGGGAATCTTGTGTATGACCGTTTTTGAGACAAATGAGATACAGGCGGCTACGACAAATGATGTGCAACAATTGTTAAATCAGAATGCCGCTAATTTGATGAATAATGAATCCCTTGCACAGACTGACGACATGTTACCTACAGCAGCGACAATCACATATAGTGGTGTCAATGGTACGGCTAATTGGGACATTGACAGCACTGGAAAGTTGACGGTTCACGCAGGTCAATTAGCCTATGGCATGGGCAATTGGAAGAATTACGCTAGTTCAATTAAAAGTGTTTATGTAGAAGATGGGGTAAAAGTAAATAATGACTTTGTTACATCAAATGGTAATAATGGAGTTTTTTCAAATTTAGAAAATGTTACGACAATTGATGTAACCAATTTAGATGTATCGGCAGCTTCAACATTGGGATACATGTTTAGTGGGGATAAAAAATTAACAGAAATAATTGGTCTTGAAGCCTGGAAGACATCCAAGGTTACGTGGCTCGGTAGTATGTTTTACGATAACAATTCTTTAAAGAGTTTGGATTTATCGAACTTTGATACTAGTCATGTAAATAATTTTTTTGGTATGTTTATGAACTGTTATTCGTTAGAGTATCTTAATATATCGGGATTCGATACTTCTGAAGCTGACAGTTTAAATCTTCTTTTTCTGGGGGTTCCTGGTGAAATAGTTGGGTTAAAAGGTTTTGATACATCAAATGTAACTAGTATGAGGTCAACATTTCAGAATGTGAATTTTATTAAAAATGATCCTGATGACATCAAAGATTGGGATGTTTCTAGGGTCACGGATATGTCAAGTTTGTTTAATAAAAGCAAATTTAATGAGTTGGATTTAAGCAAATGGGATATAGGCAAGGTTACAGATATGTCCTCAATGTTTAACGGTGATAGTAACGTTTCACAAGTTAAGGGAATCAGAGAGTGGGATACATCAAATGTAGAAAATATGTCTTCAATGTTTGCAGGAGTGACTGATAGTGATCTTTCGATGGTGAATGATTGGAATGTCTCAAATGTCACGTCAATGTATTCGATGTTCGGCGATTGTTCTAATTTAGCAGAATTAGATTTATCTAATTGGAATACTCCAAAGTTAAACCATACGGGGAGTATGTTTAGCAATGACAAATTACTCAGTGAAGATACGTTGAAAGGATATGAAACTTTAGTTACTGATAAAACTTTGCGTATGGGTTCTATGTTTTCAGGAACGGGATTTAAAACGATTGATCTATCACAGTATGATACTTCCAATGTAGAGGACTTAAGCAGCGTATTTATGGGAACTACTAAATTACAAAAGATAATTGGTACGTTTGACACTAGTTCGGTAGTTGATATGACAGCATTATTCAATGGCTCAGCTATTACTGACTTTGATGGGTTAAATATTGCTGATTGGGATACTTCAAAAGTTGAAAAGATGTCCCGTATGTTTCTAGCAACATCGATATCGAATTTTGATTTTTTGAAAGATTGGGATACTTCATCTCTGACTGATTTAAATTCGACATTTTCAAAAAATACTAAGGCTAAGACGATACCGTTGGTCAATTGGGATGTGTCTAAAGTTGGAAGCTTTTATTTGACCTTTAATGGCTCTAGTGCATTGGAGAGTCTGCCCATTGAAAACTGGAATGTTACTAGCGCCACAACAATGTATGGAATGTTTTGGAGTGCATCTTCTTTGAAAAAATTAGATTTTTCTAAATGGAATACTCCTAATGTGAAAAGTTTTTATGCAATGCTGAATAGTACCTCTGGTTTAGAAACAGTCGATCTCTCAGGATTGGATACTACTAATGCAACCGATATGAGTTACTTCTTTGGCTTAGAACATAATTTGTGGAAAATTACTCTTGGTCCTAAATCAGTTATGAAAAATCTTCAAGGACAGCCAAATACGACTGGAGTTCAATTTCCAACTCCTGTCGTAGGTAAAAAAATTAATGATTCATCAACTTCTGAATCTTATAGTGCAATTAGCGATAAATGGCAAGAGGTTGATTATGCAAATGGAGGTTCTGACCATCAACCAGTGGGAAATCTCTTTTCAGCACAAGAAATTGTTGATCAATTTTCCAACGCAGGTAATCCAATTACTACGTATGTTTGGCAGCAACATCCAATTATTAATATAAAAATGCAAGTACCAGATATTGATTTTGGTAAGATCAATAATGCACCACAGATTTTTCATCGGAAAAATAAAGATTTTGCTATAACGATTAATAATAATAATTATCCGGCTGATAAAGTTGTATCAAAGATCACAGTGTCCTTATCTGAACCCTTAACTACAGCAGATGGACAAAATACTCTAGAAAATGCTTTGGTCTATCGTGAAAAGAAAAAGAGTAGTCAAATTCTGTCAGGTACTCCAACGACAATTTACGAAGATGAAATTCCTGATGGAGTTAGTTCTATTAATTGGGATGACGATGATGGAATCCTTTTGGATATGAACAATGAGTCTTATGCCAAGAGCGATAACTATTCAACCACCTTAAATTGGACTATGGTCAACAGTCTATAGAAATCGTTATTTTTGACTAGCTTTTCGAGTTTTAGTATATTATTTGAATGACTCGAGTTATCGGTATATGATAGTTGAAATAGTTTATAAGACTGTTAGAATGTAGATACAGAATTGAGGTGACTATGATGGAGATGGATCGACTTAATGAGAATACAATCAGAGTCATTCTTAGTACGGAAGATTTACAAGAACGTGGCGTAACTGTTTTAGATTTGTTAGGTAACAAGAAGCAAATCGAATCGTTCTTTTACAGTATTTTGGATGAAGTTGATAAGGATCATGTCTTTACGAATAATGAACCAGTTACTTTCCAAATAATGCCAAACAAAGCAGGTTTGGAGCTGTTAATCAGTAAGAGTGATGATTCTGAAGATACAGATTCATTGCCATTAAATGGGCTACAAGGTTCAGTCGTTAATAATAATGATGATACTAACGAGGCAAAAATGGGTACTGAGGAATATGATAGTGATACAGCACCATATTTGAATGACCCAGATACACCTACGAAGACGGTTATTGTTGAATTTAAAGACTTTGAGGACTATGTCCAATTGGCTGATTTATTACACTTAGAAAGTGGAATTTCAAATCTTTGGGAATATGACAATAAATATTACTTGCAGTTGATTCTGTTTACAGATGAGATGCATGAAATGACTTATAGTGATGTTTTGGCTTTACTTAGTGAGTATAGCTTTAAAACAAAGGTCACAGCAGCTGTCCTATCAGAGTATGGTAAGGAAATCATGTCTAAGACAGCTTTGGAACTTACTAGATATTATTTTGATAAAAAATAAAACCAACTCAATTAGGGTTGGTTTTTTTTTGCGTAATTTTATCTAGAGGTGATGGAAGTGTATGCCGCTTTAAATGAAATGGGATTATTAGTTGATGCACTGCAAGCGAAAAAAGAAAATAATTATTATTGTTGTCACTGTAAACAAAGAGTGAAATTGATCGTTACAGAATCACGAATTTATTTTCGACACAGAAATAAATGTAATAACGAAATAAACGAGCGTTTGATTCATCAAAAAGGTAAGAAGATGTTGATGAATGAACTGAGTAAATTGAATCCGCGGTCTTTAGCAAGTGAGGTTTATTTATCAAAAATTAAACAGCGACCGGATATTTTAGTTAATGGGAATTTTGCGGTTGAGTATCAGTGTGCGCAAATTAATGCTGATATTTTAACTAAGAGAGTTAATGGGTATCGTAGTGTGGGAATAAAAAATATTTGGATCTTGGGTGGTCATTATTTAAAAAACAAATTGGGACGCGAGCATTTAAAATTTATTTCCTATAATAAAACTTGGCAGTTTTACCTATTAACCTTAGATTCACAGCAAGGGATAATGACACTTTTTTATAACATTGAATTCATCGGTCCATTTAATAAAATGATTTATCAAAAAAGAATTTTTTCAAGAACAAAATTTTATAAATTGTTTATATTTCGACCAAAATTAATTCAAAAATTGAGAATATATACTGATAAACGCTGGTTAAAGAAAATCAGAAAAAAGAACGACTTAGTATCGCAAAGGTTCAAATTAAACTTTTATACAGTACACAAAATGACGGTGGAAGAGTATCTCAAAGAAGATAAATTTGATGCGGAATTTCCTATATTTGCTAATCCAGCTTGGCAAAGACGTTGTGGTCAAATGCCTAAGCGGTTGAAGCAGCCATTGTTAAAAAAATAGCTACTAGAAACCCTATTGTTGGGATCTAGTAGCTATATTTGTTTGTAAAACTATTTTCTAAATCTATCTAAACTGATAACTGTTCCAGAAGTAGAAACATTACTGGCAACATCTTGTGGAAGTTCTCGTTCTAACAGGATGTTAATGTTATTGGTAATATCTTCTTGAGAAGTAGATTCTCCAAAATTATTGATCATCATGCCTGGTTTTTCATCGTCTTCACAATCAAAAATTACAGCCGTTGGTGCCTTTTGAATATGCATTTCCATTGATAATTGTTGGTCACGCTTTAAACCTTGGCTGACACATTGGCTTTCTTTATCAGTCATGATGGACTTGTAATCAAGCCCACTATTGTTAATTACGCGCCTGATAGTGTTATCATCAAAGGGATTATTCAAAATATTTACTTGTTCTTGAAGATTCATTAAAAAGTTACGTGCTTTTTTGTTACCCTGACAGGATGCTGCTTTATAAAGTTTTGCAGCTTCAATTACATCTTGAGATGCACAGGTACGTTCCTTAATGTCGGTAATCTTGAAACCTTTTAATTGAACATAATCGTTAATTGTTGCCATATTATAGTTCGTCACAAAATGATATTGTGTATCAATATCGTGTTTTCTAGTGAAATCAATAATTGCTTGTTCCACTTTTAAACAATACGAACATAATGGATTAATATATAAAAATACTTCCCACATTATGTTTCCCTCCATCTCTATTGCAATGTCATTCTACCAACATTTTTAAAAAAGGTAAAATTTTAAACTCAAAGATTGGTAATATTTATATTTAGATGAATCTTTTACAAAACTACGATATATTTATATTAAAGCGAGGTTATTATGTCAGAAATCAAATGGAATGAATTTTTGATACCTTATTCACAGGCAGTTGATGAGCTAAAAATTAAATTTAGAAATTTACGAAAAGAATTCCTCGAAAAAAATGAACATTCACCTATTGAATTTGTGACAGGACGTGTTAAAACGGTCGATAGTATTAAGGAAAAGATGCGTCGCCGATTTATTTCTAAGGAATTATTGGAACAAGATATGCAAGATATCGCAGGAATAAGAATCCAGTGTCAGTTTGTGGAGGATATTTACGAAGTGGCCAAATTATTGCATATCCGTGAAGATATGCGTGTTATTGAGGAACGTGACTACATTGCTAACAGTAAGCCAAGTGGTTATCGTTCATATCACGTCGTAATCGAGTATCCAATTCAAACATCTAATGGACAGATAAATATTCTTGCTGAGATCCAAATCAGAACTTTAGCAATGAATTTCTGGTCAACAATAGAGCATTCGTTAAATTACAAATATAAAGGTGATTTTCCTGAAGAGATCAATGAACGATTAAAACGAGCTGCTGAAGCCTCATTCATGTTGGACGAAGAGATGTCCAAAATACGGGAAGAGATTCAGGATGCTCAGCAATACTTCACAGATCGAAAACGGGATTTAAATGGCCCAACGGAGCAGGATAAAAAATGAAATTATGGATTAATAATAACAACAAAGAACAGTCGGTTGAAGCGGCAAATAAATTACGCAGTAAATTGTTAAATGCTGGGTTAATATTGGATCGTCGTAATCCCCAATTAGTTATTAGTGTAGGTGGCGACGGAACACTTTTGAGTACTTTTCATGCCTATGCAGCACATCTGGACCGTGTAAGATTTTTAGCTCTGCATACTGGTCATTTAGGCTTCTATTCAGATTGGACAGATACGGAAATTGATGAATTGGCTAAGCGAATCATTGAATGTCAAGATAATATTCCTTCGACTAGTTACCCTGTTCTAGATATTGTTGTTGAGAATAAAGAGGGTTCACTTTTCCACGGAATAGCAATTAATGAAACGGTTGTTAGACGATTATCTTCTTTAACCATGAAGACACGTGTTGATTTAGATAAAGAATTCTTTGAAAGTTTTCGTGGGGATGGACTCTGTTTTTCAACACCAACCGGTTCAACGGCTTACTCTAAGTCAGTTGGTGGAGCCTTGATTCATCCAAAAATTAGTGTCTTTCAAATGATTGAAATTGCTTCGATTAACAATCGTGTTTACCGAACAATTTCTTCACCAATCATTATCCCTCACAATCAACAAGTCGATCTTTATCCACAGACAGCTGATGATTATGTTATTAGTTGTGATGGAATTACTACAAAGCTCAAGAATGTTAAGAAGATTACGATTAAGCTTAATTATCAACGAGCCCAATTTGCCCAATATCGTCATAGACATTTCTGGACTAGAGTAGAAACAGCTTTCTTAGCACAAAATGAAAAAAAATAATCGTTTCTTAAAATTTGTGATCAGTCCTAATGACAAGAAAACTATCCGTAAATTTCTCGTGCAGCATAAATTTTCCTCTAGTCAATTGCACAACATGAAAAATAAAGGTGGACGTATTTTTGTCAATCATAAACAACGACATTTCAATTTTCAGTTACATGATGGAGATGAGATGTTGATTGTCCTTAACGCTGAGGAACCATCGGATTTGATTAAACCAATGACAGGATCAGTAGATGTAATCTTTGAAGATGATTATCTATTAGTTGTTAACAAGCCACCAGGGATAGCCAGTTTACCCGCTAAAGCTCGTGATAGTAAAACGATGGCTAACTTAGTTAAGGCATACTTAATCTCTAAAAAAGAGAACAGTACGATCCATTTGGTTACCCGTTTGGATCGAGATACTTCAGGTTTAATGGTATTTGCAAAGACGTCGTATGCACATTCATTGTTAGATCAAATCCTTCACACAGAAGACTTTCAAAAGTTTTATTTAGCAATGATCTATGGACATATGGAACCAGCCAGTGGATTAATTGATTTACCAATTGGTATTGATCCGGATGCTTTTTATAAACGAGCAATTGACCATCAAGTGGGTAAGAAATCACAAACGGTTTATAAAACGGTGGAAAATTATGATAATGGTAGTCTGTTGGAACTTAAATTATTAACAGGACGAACCCATCAAATAAGGGTACATTTATCGGCTGTTGGTCATCCTATTATCGGGGATGATATGTACAGCCAAAAAATTGATCCTCGAATTCATCGACAAGCGTTACACTGTTATAATCTACAAATCGTTCATCCGGTAACAAAAGAGTTGTTAAATTTAAAGGCGCCTTTACCTCAGGATATGGTAATCTTAAAGAGTGTGTTAAGGGGTGAGAGAAATGGATGAAAATGAAAAGAGACTGCAAGAAAAATTTGAACAGTTAAAACGGTACCTCGATAGTGATGACAAGAAAAGGTTTCGAAAAACCTATCTTGATATGCATTTTTACGATCAAAGTACGTTCTATCTCACTTTAAATAAAGAAGAACGAGTTACGCTTTATTCCATCTTGGAACCGGATGAAATGGGCGATATGTTCGATACTATTGAAGATGACAATCCAGCAATTCCTGATTTGTTGAAGGAAATGGATTTGGATTATGCTTCAAAGATGTTGAATGATATGTATGACGATAATGCTGCTGATGTTTTGGAACATCTGGATAAAGTGGATGTTGACCGTTTTTTGGAGCAAATGCCTAAAAATGATGCTAATAATTTAAGAGGCTTGTTACATTATGATACTGAAACAGCCGGTGGTATTATGACTACTGACTATGTTCAGTTTCATGAAGAAGAGACATCGTCAGTAGCCATTAGGGCTTTGAAAAAGTTTGCCGAAACGGCTGAAACAATTTATTACCTATACATTTTAGATAGTCATGATGATTTAGTCGGAGTGATGTCATTACGTGATTTGATCATGTTGGATGATAATGACATTTTAGGTGATCATATGAATAGCGACGTTATAACGGTTAATGTTGATGCTGAACAAGCTGAGGTAGCCCAAGTCTTCAGAGATTATGAGTTCTTAGCTGTTCCAGTAGTCGATCATTCAAATAAGATGGTTGGTATCGTTACGGTTGATGATGTTATTGAAGTTATTGATGATGAGGCTCAACAAGACTATTCTGGTTTGGCCGGTGTTAGTATGGATGAAGCTAATAATGATGGACCATTCAAAGCTGCCTCAAAGCGATTACCTTGGTTGATAACTTTGTTATTACTGAGTATGATTACGGCAACTTTAATCAATCATTATGAAAGTTTATTAGCTGAGGCTAGTATTTTGGCGGTTTTTATTTCTACAATTACAGGTACGGCTGGTAACGCGGGTACACAGAGTTTGGCTGTTGCTGTTAGGCGTCTAGCAGTTGAAGAAATCAATCGCCATGAGTTTTTAAAACTAATAGGTAAGGAATTGATTACTGGTTTTGTAACTGGGTTAGTTACTGGCGTTTCGGTCTTTCTATTAGTTGGTATTTGGAAACATAACTTTGTTTTGGGTATGGTTATTGGTTTAGCTATGTGTGCCGCTATAACGGTCGCCAACTTAGCCGGTAGTTTAATTCCAATGTTAATGTCTAGTTTTGGATTTGATCCTGCTGTGGCCAGTGGACCATTTATTTCGACGTTAAGTGATTTAACCAGTGTTTTGATTTACTTTAGTATCGCTGGCGTATTTATGCAATATTTCGTTAAAGCTTGAAAAAGTGGAATATGGGATGCTTTCCACTATAAAAATAGTTAATAAAAAAGCTCAGTATAACGACCATCAAGGATGATTGTTACACTGAGCTTTTTTTATTATCTAGTTATTAACGCCATCGATAACTTTAGTACCGTGGACTTCTTTGACACCTAACTTTTCAGCAATAGTGTCACAGTTTTGATAGTTAACACCACCACCAGGCAGAATTGTAATTCTACCAGCAGCATAATCAACGTATCCTTTAATTTTATCGACGGTTTGATCAATGGAAGTAGTCAATGGACCACCATGAGTAAGGATACGATCAACATCATGGTCGACTAACCAATCAATTGCTGATTTTTTATTGTCTTCGGCTAAAGCATCAAATGCCATGTGGAAAACAATTTGCATACCGGCTGAAGCGGCAATTAGTTGTTCCATTGCATCTTCATCTAGATCACCATCGGCAGTTAAAGCACCGAAAGCAACCCCGTCAACACCTAATTTTTGAGCTTGGAAGAGGTCGGCTTCCATCATTTTGATCTCTAAATCGTTATAAACAAAATTTCCACCACGGGGACGAATCATTTCAACAACAGGAATCGACTTTTCTTGTAGATATTTTGTGCTTTCTTGAAGTACTCCTAGGCTAGGAGTAGTACCACCAACGGCAAGATTGTCGTTTAGCTCAATTCTATTAGCACCTTTCAGTACAGCAGTAGGAATATTAGTAAAGTTTTCAACAGCAACTTCTTTAAAAATAATAATCAACCCCTCTTATATTTATATTATTAAAAATAAAATCCCGACCAATTATAATACAATCGATCGAGATTTAACTAGCATATGAGATTAAGCCATCAATGCTTTAGAACCAAAGTAAGCAATTACGATAATAGCTAAAATGATTCTGTACCAACCAAAAGCCTTGAAGTCATTACGTTTAATGTAATCAAGCAAGAATTTGATTGAAGCATAAGCAACGATAAATGATACCAAAGTACCAACAAGAAGAATTATCGTTTGATCACCAGTAAAAGTATTACCATGTTTGAAATATTTAAATATTTTCAAAAGACTAGCACCAAACATTGTTGGAATAGCTAAGAAGAAAGAAAATTCAGTAGCTACGAATCTAGATGTACCAACGGTCATACCACCTAAAATAGTTGCACCGGAACGTGATGTACCAGGAACTAGTGAGAGGACTTGGAAAAGTCCAATTTGAAAGGCAGTTTTGTATGAAAGACTGTCCAGATCAGCTGTTTGAGGATCCTTATTCTTGAGCCAATTTTCAACGACGATGAATAAAATACCATAAATTAATAGTGTGGCCGAAATTACTTGCCAACTAGTAAGATGTTTATCCATCCAATCGTTTAGTGGAAGTCCGATAATTACGGAAGGTAAGATAGCAACAATAACTTTAAACCAAATACTCCAAGTTTGTTTCTTTTCTACGTTGTTTTTCTTGGGTGAGAAAGGATTCAATTTGTGGAAGTAGATGAGGATAACGGCTAAGATCGCCCCAAACTGAATAACTACCATGAACATGTTGATAAAAGCGGTAGGTTCGTTTAATTTAACGAATTCATCAGCTAAATACAAATGTCCAGTTGAACTGATAGGTAGGAATTCAGTGAAACCTTCGATAATACCAAGGATAATGGTTTTAATGATTTCAATGAACATAATAATTAATTATTCTCCTGACTAAATTTGGAACTAAATAAAGTGTACACATACACACTCAGGAATGGAAATATTATTTTCCAAACTAGTCAAAATTCCTTTTTTCATATTTCTCTTAAAGATAGTGATGTTATCTGAATCTTGGTTAGCTGCAATCAAGTACTTTTCAGAAGGGTCTAAGTCAAAGTCACGAGGGCCTTTACCATCTGATGAAGTAGTATTGATTTTCTTGAGACGGTCACCTTTTTCGTTAACACCAAAGAGGGCAATTGTATCAGCTCCACGAGTTGAGGCATAAAGGAACTTACCATCTTTTGTGATACGGATAGCTGCAGTAGTGTTCTTCTGTTCATCTTTAGCAGCTTCAACTTCATCAACTAATGTTAATCCAGCTGTTTCAGCATTGTATTCCATAACTAGAACCTTAGATGATAATTCGCAGGCAACATAGACGTATGGTTTTGTTGGATTAAATACCAAGTGTCTTGGTGCATAACCAGCGGGTGCAATATAGTTATTCATCAATTTAGGATTCTTAGCATCAGATATATCGTAAATATAAATACGATCAGCACCGTAATCACAAATGATTAATTTGCCATCTGGCGTAAGGCTACTGAAGTGAGGCTTAGATTGGTCTTGTTCAACACGAGGACCGTGACCTTCAAATTTAACCTCAGAATAGTGTTCGATCTTGCCGTCGTCAGTTAAATGATCAATTTTAACTTTGCTCAAATGGAAATAGGCACTAAAGATTAGATTACGACTAGCATCGAATTTAACGTATGATGGTGAAGTTTCTTCTGAGAAATCTTCATCCAATAATTTTGGTTCATCATTCTTAATATCGTAAACAACGATACCACCACGATCGCCTTTTTTAGCTAGGGCAATCAATTTTAGATTATTTGTTACGTCAATATATGTAGGACCATTTAATTCAACTAGGACTTTAGGTGTGGATAATTCACCATTATCGGAATTGAATTCAGCTGAATAAACACCTTTACCAGCTTTTTTTGTGTAACCACTAAAGAGAACCTTTTCAAACATTACAAAAACCTCCAAACATTGTATAGTATATAGTATATTCTTAATAGAAAATTTTTGGGGAGTACTTTATGAAAGAAACGCCGGAAAAAAGAAAAAGTTGGTTTTATCAATGGTTCTTGAATAATCAATTGACGGTGATTTTGATTAATGTTTTCTTAGTATTTTTGATAATTTATCTTTTTTCAAAGATAAAATTTGTTTTTGATCCGCTTAATCAGATTTTAGGAATAACCATGCCACCGGTTATTTTGGCTTTGATACTATATTATCTGATTAATCCGTTGATCAATGTGTTGGAAAACAAATTTCATGTTAATCGAATTATCTCAATTATATTTGTCTTTATTATTATTTTGGCACTATTAATTTGGGGTGTTATGTCTTTGATCCCGTTTGTTCAAGATCAGATTGATTCATTGGTTAAAAATTGGCCACAATATTGGAACTCTTTGAATAAGAGTTTGCAAAATATGTTTTCTGATCCTAAGTTACATATGGTGCGTGAGCGCTTGGTACAAACGAACACTAGTATCACAAAGAGTTTTGAAAAATCAATGGATCAGATTCTACCACAGACGGTTAATAATATTAGTTCCGCTGTTAGTGTCTTAACTAATGTCGTTGTTATTATTATGACAGCACCATTTATTCTGTTCTTTATGTTAAAAGATGATCGTAAATTTAAGGAATCAATTGTTAAGGTGATGCCTAATCGTATTAAGAAGTCAGTGGGCGATATGCTTTCTGAGATCAGTCAATCATTAAGTTCTTATATAACTGGTCAATTGACGGTGGCATTTTGGGTTGCTGTGATGTTCTTTGTGGGCTATCTGATTATTGGACAAAGATACGCTTTAGTTTTAGGTATTGTAGCTGGAATATTGAATTTAATTCCTTATATCGGTTCAACTTTGGCTCTAGTGCCTTCACTAGTTATTGCAGCTTTTATTGCGCCATCAATGGTATTAAAAGTTTTAATTGTCTTTGTTGTTGAACAAACAATTGAGACACGAGTTATCTCTCCAATAATTGTTGGTAATAAAATGCAGATGCATCCAGTTACAACTATTTTGGTCTTGTTAGTTTCAGCAGGGATGTATGGTTTAGTAGGTATGGTTGCTGGTATTCCAATTTTTGCTATCTTGAAAATCATCTTCACAAGATTCTTTAATTGGTTTAAACGTAATTCCAGTTGGTATGACGATGAAGATATTGAAAATTTGGATACAGAACCGGAAACAAGTACAGATAATGAAAAAAAATCTCAAGAAAATCACAAATAATTCACTTTTCTGTTGTCTAGACCGTACATGTCGTATATAATACACTATGAGTTTGCGGTTATTTGTTTTTCTCAGAAGAGATTTTGACAAAAGCAAGTAAACATAAGGCTTTACTAGCGCATGTCCTTGCTGTGGTGTTCACCGAGGGTATGCGCTTTTTTGTTTAAAGAAGGGGAAAAAATAAATGACTAATCACATTGCTTTATATGAACCACTAATGCCAGCTAATACTGGTAATATTGCTAGAACTTGTGCCGGTACTGACACTAAGCTACATTTAATTCGTCCACTAGGATTTAGCACAGATGATGCACATATGAAACGTGCCGGATTAGATTATTGGGATAAAGTCGATATTACTTATCATGACAATTTGAATGACTTTTTAGATTCCATTCCTGACGATAAGTATTTATACTTGATTACGAAGTTTTCAGATAAAGTCTATAGTGATCAAGATTTCTCTGACACTTCAAAGGATCATTATTTCTTATTCGGTAAGGAAACAACCGGTCTTCCTGAAGACTTCATGCGTCGTAATCCTGAAAAATGTTTGAGAATACCAATGAGTGACAATATTAGAGCACTTAATTTATCAAATAGTGCTGCTTTAGTAATTTATGAAGCTGTTCGTCAACAACATTTTGCGGGATTAGAGTTAAGTCATCACTATGAAAATGATAAACTGGATTAGAAATAAGCTATTAAGGAACTCATTATTATTTTGAATACAAGGGGTAAATTAATATGAAGATAAATAAAGGCGAAGTTAACGTTCAATCGTTCCATTATGATGTGGAGTCACCCAGTGCTGATGTGAAGACAGAATTGAACATCAATATTGAACATCCAGAATTTAAAGATGAAAATGGCGAACCATTAAATGAAGATGAAGGTAAAATTTTACAAGTAGTTGTGCCATTTGAAATTCATCCAGAAAATGCACCGTTTAAAGTATCTGGCTTGATTGGTCAAGTTGTTCAGCCAATTGGTTTCCATGGTGAAATTCAAGATCTAGAAGCTAAAGATGTTCAACAATTATCACGTCCAGTAGTTGAATACATTGAAACGTTGACTTATCAAGTAACAAGCGTTTCATTGAATCGTGGATTCTCCCTGAACTTTAACAAGGATATCGAAATTGAACCTAATCAAGCATTAAAGGATTTAAAGAATAAAGAGTCTAATAAATAAAAAACAGTCCATGCGGGCTGTTTTTTTTGAGTATCAAAACAGGTATAATTTTAATTGATTATTTATAGAATCGTGTGAGGTATTTATGGCAAGAAAAAAGGCAACTTCAAAGCCTAGAAAGAGAAAAACAACTACAAACAATTCACGGCTAATTAGATCGTTAGTTAGTTTGGTATGGATAATATTGTCAATTTTAGGTTTATTTAAATTTGGAATTGTCGGTAAAACATTTGATAATCTTTATCGAATGTTGGTGGGAGATAGTTATCCAGTTTTATTAATTATCAGCATTTTTGTTGCGGCGTTCGTTATAGCTACGGGAAGAATTCCCATCATGACGCCAAAGAGAAATTTTGGTTTATTGTTTGTATATTTAGGTTCACTAATTATTTTACATGGCATATTTTTCTCCAGTATGTCGTTATACCATAATTATAATTTAGTGACTTGGAATACGTTAGCGGCCGATATGACTCAAGTGTCGGTCGATAATTCAGTTGGTGGCGGTATGATTGGCTCATATTTATATAGTTTTTTCATGCCAATGTTTTCAACTATTGGAACTTACTTTGTAACAGCCTTAATTATTTTCATTGGAATATTGATGTTATTTAATGTAACGATGAAGCAAGTTTCAGTTGTAACGACTAATGTGTTAGTTTACTTTAAGCATTTGGCCATCAAAACTAAGGATGCTGTTACTGGTAAGTACGGTGATTATGTTGATCAAAGGGCAGTTGAAAAAGAAAAAGCATCACGAGTTAAACCAGAACCTGTAGTTGAACGTGATGACAGTAAGTTTAAAGATGTTAATAGTTTTGCTAAGAAAGAACCGGAAACTTCGGCTGATGATTCTGATTTTCATATCGATATGCCTAAGGCGCCGGATTTGAAACCAGATCTGGCAGATTCAACTTCTAATAGCACAGCTGAAGTTGTTTCAAAGCCTTATGGTATTGATGGAACTAAAGACAAGGATTTACCTGATCCAATTAGTTCTAAAACAGTTGAAACAGACGATAGTGACTATAAACTACCAGGTCCAGACTTACTTAAACAAATTCCGCAGACTGATCAAAGTGCAGAAGTGAAATTGATTGATGATAATAAAGACAAATTAAAGAAAACCTTTAAGAGTTTTGGTGTCGATGTTGAGGTTAAAAAAGCTAGTTTAGGACCAACTATTACTAAGTATGAAGTTCAACCCGCAGTCGGTGTAAAGGTAAGTAAAATTGTCAATTTAGCTGATGACTTGGCTTTGGCACTTGCTGCTAAAGATATTCGTATTGAGGCTCCAATTCCGGGTAAATCTTTTGTCGGTATTGAAGTACCTAATCAAACCATTTCAACAGTCTCATTTCGGGATATAACCGAGAATCAGAAGGATAAGACGCATCCATTAGTTGTTCCGCTAGGTAAAGAAGTTTCAGGTAACATTATCGAAGCTAACATCACCAAGATGCCCCATTTGTTGATTGCTGGTTCAACTGGTAGTGGTAAGTCTGTAGCTATCAATACGATTATTACTGGTATCTTAATGAAAGCAAAGCCAAGTGAAGTTAAATTAATTTTAATTGATCCTAAGATGGTTGAATTGAATGTTTATAATGGGATACCGCATCTTTTGATCCCGGTTGTAACTGATGCTAGACGAGCTGCTGGTGCGTTACAGAAGGCTGTTAAAGAAATGGAACGCCGTTATAAATTATTTGCGGAAACCAGTCATCGTAATATTGGTGAATACAACGCAGATGTTGATAAATTCAATAAAACAGCTGCTGATGAAGATAAGATGGAACATTTGCCCTATATCGTCGTTATAGTTGATGAGTTATCTGACTTAATGATGGTTGCTGGTCATGAAGTTGAAGCTGCGATTGTTCGTTTAGCTCAAATGGCTCGTGCAGCTGGATTACACATTATTATCGCTACACAACGTCCATCTGTTGATGTTATTACCGGATTGATCAAAGCTAATATTCCATCACGTATTGCTTTTGCCGTTTCCAGTGGTGTTGATTCAAGAACTATTTTGGATTCTGTTGGGGCTGAGAAGCTTTTAGGACGTGGTGATATGTTATTCCAACCAATTGGGAAGAGTAAGCCAGTTCGTCTGCAGGGAGCTTATATATCCGAATCAGAGGTTGAAAACGTAGTTAACTTTGTAAGTAGTCAACAGGCCGCTGATTATGATGAAGATATGATTCCAACTGATGTTGACGAGGGTGGTTCAACAAGCGATGATAAACCAAATGACGAATATTGGGATGATGCAGTTGAAATGATTGTTAAACAGCAATCTGCTAGTGTTTCAATGTTACAAAGAAGATTCCAAATTGGTTATAATCGTGCTGCTCGAATGGTTGATGAGATGGAAGATAAAGGTATTGTTGGACCTTCAGAGGGTAGTAAACCAAGGAAGGTTTTAATTACTGAAGAACAGTTAGAAACAATTAGGAAAAATCAGGTGAAAAATTGAAAAAAAGATTAGCAAAAAATATTTTTTTGAATATTAATCCAATAAAAAAATTCCGTACCATTAAGATTCAAATAGATTTCTTACGTCCACTAAATAAGGATGAAATGACTAGTCGTCGTTTATTGGCAAATGTTTTGTCCAATTCGACAAAGGATTATCCTAGTTTTCAAGCGATAAATGATCGTGAGATGGATCTCTATGGATCAGAGATAAGTGTTTATACACGTAACTTGTTGAACTTTAATGATTTAGCTTTTAGTGTAGAATTCGCCGATCCCGCATTCTTGATCGATGGAAAAACTCAAATCAAGGATAATTTAGATTTGCTTGGAGAGGTTATTTTCAAGCCTAATTTGAATGGCTCAGTTTTTGATAATGAAGCTTTTTCAACTGAAAAGCGTAATTTGATGTCTAATCTATTGTCGATTCAAGACAATCAGGATTTAGTCAGTTCACTTGGATTGATTAAATTGATTTATCGTGATGATCCTAATCGTCAGGTTCCAATTTTTGGTAGCGTGGAACAATTAGAGAAGTTGAACAATGATGAGCTTTTCAAGGCTTATCAAGACATTATTGCTAACGATTTGGTAATTATTAACGTAGTCGGTAATATTGATGAAACGGAATTTTCAAAATATTTGAATGAAAGTATTTTTGCTGAAAAATTAAAGAATGACCGTAGTGATTTAACTATTTCCTTTAGCAACTTTGATGATTTAATTAAGAATCCGGCTAATCAAATAGAACACAAACATTTGAATCAAAGCCGTATTGGTTTGGCATATGCAACCAAAGGGGTTTCTAAGGATTTCAATCGTATGGCACCGCAAGTAATGAATTTGATTTTAGGTGGTGATGATCAGTCACAACTATTTTTACAAGTACGAGAAAAAAATAGTTTAGCTTATTCTGTTTCTAGTACTTATCAACCAATCAGTCATTTAGTGACTATTCAGGCTGGTTTAGATGCTGATTCAATTGAAGAGGCGTTAACACTGATTGATGATCAGATTGCTTATATTAAAAATGGAAAAGTTACAGATGATCAAATCAAACATGCTCAAAAGGTGATGCTCACACGTCGTAAGATATCTACCGACTCAATTCAGTATTATATTATGCGTAGTATTTGGGAAACAATTTATCCTCAAACACTGTTGAGTAATCAACAATTTGAAGATGAATTAAACAATCTAGATAAAAAACATGTAGCAAGTGTAGCCGCACATATGCATGCAATCGCACAGTATCAATTGATTGGAGATTAATAATGACTGAGAGATTACAGAAATATACTAAGAAATTGGCAAATGGGTTTGAAATTGAAATTGTGCCTTTGCCAGGGTTTAATCAGGTCTATAGCGTCGTTATGGCTAATTTTGGGTCAGTTGACACCAAACAAGGTGTTAAGACTTTACCAGCTGGAATTGCTCACTTTATTGAGCATAAATTGTTTGCTAAACCAGGCTATGATGTTTCAGAGAAGTTCGCTAAGTATGGTGCAAACTCTAATGCTTATACTAGCTATACGAAGACGGCCTATTTATTTCAGACACTAGAAAATCCTTATGATAATTTGAAGATTCTTTTGGACTTGGTACAAAATCCTTATTTTACTGAAGAAAATGTTGCTTCCGAACGTGGAATTATTAATCAAGAAATTCAAATGTACTTGGATATGCCGGAATTTGTATTAGAACAAAGAATTTTGGAACAACTTTATCCTAATGATCCAATCGCTGAAGACATCGCTGGTACTAGTGACACATTACAATTGATCAATCAGAAGAATTTATTGCAAGCTTATCAGGATAACTATCGTCCAAGTAATATGGATTTGGTTATTGTTGGGGATGTTGATTCTGAAAGAATTGAAAATATTGTCGAAAATTCTAATTTTCAAACTTTGGGACAACCTTTGGAAAAGACTTTTAACAAATTAACTCCAATTGGTCCTGGTGGACAAGAACAAATGGATATTAGTCAGGCAAGATCCGCCTACGGTATAAGGATAGATATTGATATGTCTGGCTATGATTTAGTTAAGAAACAATATGAAATGAATATGGTAATGGAGACTTTGATTGGTGAATCTTCCAGTAATTACCAGGAAATGAACCGATTAGGAATAATTGATGATAGTTTTTCTTATAATGTGGTTGCAGAAAACAACTATTGTTTTATCATTATTAGTGGGTCAACTAATAATTCTGAAGAATTTCAGGAATATCTTCAAAAGCATTTGTCATATGAGAGTTTAAAAGCCGTTTTAACGGATACAAAATTCGAACGTATCAAACGTGATGCAATTGGTGCTTACTTATTCGCACAAAATTCACCAGAAGCGATCGCTAATCAGATGGCAGAATTGTATTTCTACAATGTGGATTACTTAGAATTAATTCATATGATCAATTCAATTCATCGTGATGACTTACTAGAAGTTTCTGAACAATTTTTGAAAGATGAAAATTGCACCTACTATAATCTATTACCAAATAGGAAGTAAGCTATGTATGCATTGATCATGGGTAGTTCGGGAGATATTGGAACAAGCAGTGCTAAGAACTTGGCCGCTAAGGGATGGTCTCTTTATCTGCATTACAATAAAAATTCTGAACGTATCGAAAAATTACGAGCACAGCTCGTTGAAAAGTATCCAAAACAAGATTTCATACCAATCAAGTTTGATATGGAGCATGACAACGTTGAAGATTTGACGAAACAAATTTTCGGATTAGATGCAGTCGTTTTTGCACAAGGAAATACGTACTATAAGTTATTAGTTGATATTTCCGAATCAGAGATTGATTCATTGTGGAATATTCACGTCAAATTGCCAATCTTAATCTTGAAGCAACTTCAAGATAAGTTGGCTAAAACTCATCATGGTAGAATCGTCTTCATTGGTTCCATTTACGGAAAAGTTGGTTCAGCAATGGAAGTTGTCTATAGTACCGTTAAAGGTGCAATGTCCTCGTTTGCTGATGCTTACGCCAAGGAGGTAGCTTCATTAGGTATCTCAGTGAATGTGGTAGCTCCTGGGGCAGTTAATACCAAAATGAATACGCAAGAATTTTCAAGTGAAGATCTGGAAAATGTTAAAGAAGAGATTCCAGCTGATAGGTTGGCAAATCCTGATGAGATAGCTGATTTAGTCAGTTATCTTGTCAATATCAAATCAAATTATTTAACTGGACAAACAATTTATTTTGCCGGCGGCTGGTTGTTATAAGGTCGTTAGTAGTTAGATAATAATTTATGTTATACTTAGAAAAATTAGTTAATCGGTGGTAAAAAATGGACGAAATTGGCCAAAAATTAAGAAATGCACGTATCAAAAAAGGCTACACAATTGATGATTTGCAACAAATCACCAAAATTCAAAAACGTTATTTAATTGCTATTGAAGAAGGTCAATTTGATCATCTTCCCGGTGATTTTTACGTGAGAGCATTTATCAAACAATATTCTGATGCCGTTGGTATCTCTAGTGATGATTTGTTAGAGGAATATAAAGCTGATATTCCTAACTCCCAACCATCACAAGAAGCAGCTCAACAAGAGACAAAGACACGTTCTATCAAGGAAGAATCAAATTCTTTCTTCTCTAATTTAGGAAATTACATTCCTCAAATCGTTGTGGGAATCGTTGTTATTGTTATTATTGCTGTAATTGCTTTTGGAATGGTTCATCGTAATCAAAATGCATCTAGCGTAACTATCCCAAAGGATAATACAACTCAAACAACTAAGAAAAAGACAGCCAAAAAGTCAACTAAGACGACTAAAAAGGCTACTGCTAAAAAGAAAACGGCAACTAAGACTGTTAGTGTTAAATCTTCAGGAGATAACACATATACTGTTACTAACATGCCTACAGATGGTTTAAAAGTTGTTGTAGCCGGTAATAACGGTCAGGCTTGGATTCAATTTACTGAAGGTTCAAATACAACTTGGCAACAAGCTTTGAGTTCAGGAGAAAAGAAGGAAACAACTGTTCCTGCTGATACTACTAGTTTTAAGATTCAAACTGGTAATGTTAACAATACAGAAATTACAATTGATGGTAAGAAGCTTGACTTAGGAACTACTGACAGTAGCAGTTCAATTGTCAAAACACTTACATTTAATGTTGAAAAATAAAGTAATGGTGTCTAATCTAATAAGAGTGGACACCATTATTTTGTAAAAAAGAGTTATTATTGGAGGACGTTTTAAATGGTATGGAATTTACCTAACAAATTAACAATGCTTCGAATTATTTTGATTCCAGTATTTATTATTCTATTGGCTTTTGGTTGGTCAGATTTGGGGGAGATTTACGTTCTAAACAATTTGATTCCAATGAATCATGTTTTAGCAACAGTTGTCTTTATCATAGCCTCATTAACGGATTTAGCCGATGGTAAGATTGCTCGTAAGAACCATTTAGTAACTAACTTTGGTAAGTTTGCCGATACTTTGGCAGATAAGATGTTGGTTATGACAGCATTAATTTTCTTAGTGAGTTTCAAAATGGCACCGGCTTGGGTTGTTGCAATTATTGTTTGCCGTGAATTAGCTGTTACTGGTCTTAGAACGATTGTTCTTGAAGAGGGTGGCAAGGTCATGGCTGCTCAAATGCCTGGTAAGATCAAAACTACTACACAAATGATTGCAATTATTTTCTTGTTGATGAATAATATTTTCTTCTCCGCAATCAATATTCCAATTGGACAAATTTTCTTATATATCTGTTTAATTTTCACTATTTACTCTGGTGCTGATTATTTCTATCAAGCAAGAGATATCTTCAAGAAATAATACGTAATTTGAAAGAGAGAGCAATGAATAAATCAATTGAAATTTTAAAAGAAGCTGAACAGGCCAATTTTGAAAATGGATTGCCTCAAAAATGGTCTGACTTTACTACAGAAACAGTTGAAAAACTTAAACAAAAAAATTTAAGGGTTACAGCAGCTGAAAGTTTAACGGCAGGTCTTTTTCAAGCAACCGTAGCTTCAGTACCTGGAGCATCGAATATTTTTGATGGTGGATTTGTTACTTATGCTGATGAAGTCAAGGTTAAATTATTAGGAATGGACCCTAGATTGATTGAACAGTACACAGTAGTCAGTAATCCGGTAGCTAAGGCTATGGCTGAATTGTCAGCTGAAAAAGTAGATGCTGATATTGGACTTGGTTTTACTGGAGTGGCTGGTCCAGATCCATTGGAAGGTAACCCTGTGGGTACGGTCTTTATTGGTGCTTGTAACCGTCAGAACCATCAAGAAATTATTAAAGAATTTCACTTTGAAGGTACAAGACAAGCTATTCGATTAAAATCAGTTTTGTGTGGATTTGCTCTCATTCAAGAAATAATATAACGAACAAACATTTGTTCGCTTTTTTCTTGCTTTTTTGATGGATTACTAATAATATACTTAGTGATGAATGCATTAGGAGGAAAGCAATTTGGCTAAAGATGAACGACAAAAGGCTTTAGACGTAGCCTTGAAAAAGATTGAAAAGGATTTTGGTAAAGGTGCCATTATGAGAATGGGTGACGACCTTAATACTCAAATCTCCACAGTTTCTACGGGCTCTTTGGCTCTAGACAATGCTTTAGGTGTTGGTGGATTTCCAAGAGGTAGAATCGTTGAAATTTATGGACCTGAAAGTTCTGGTAAAACAACCGTAGCTTTACATGCCGTTGCTGAAGTACAAAAGCAAGGCGGAACAGCCGCTTATATTGATGCTGAAAATGCTATGGATCCAGAATATGCCAAAGCATTAGGTGTTAATATTGATGATTTATTGCTATCCCAACCTGATACTGGTGAACAAGGACTAGAAATTGCTGATGCTTTGGTAAGTAGTGGTGCGGTCGACATTGTTGTTGTCGATTCTGTTGCTGCATTGGTACCACGTGCCGAAATTGAAGGTGAGATGGGTGATGCTCACGTTGGTTTACAAGCAAGACTGATGTCACAAGCATTACGTAAACTATCTGGTTCTATCAATAAAACTAAGACGATTGCACTTTTCATTAATCAAATTCGTGAAAAAGTTGGAATTATGTTCGGTAATCCAGAAACTACACCTGGTGGTCGTGCTTTGAAATTCTATTCAACTATTAGATTGGAAGTTCGTCGTGCGGAACAAATCAAAGATGGTTCAGATGTAATTGGTAATCGAACAAAAATCAAAGTTGTTAAGAATAAGGTTGCTCCACCATTTAAGGTTGCTCTAGTTGATATCATGTATGGTAAGGGAATTTCTCAAACTGGTGAGTTAGTCGACATGGCTGTTGATAAGGATATTATCGATAAAAGTGGTTCATGGTACTCATATGGTGATGAAAGAATTGGTCAAGGTCGCGAGAACGCTAAGACTTATCTATCCGAAAATCCTGAAAAGATGGACGAAATTAAACAAAAAGTTCGTACAGCTTATGGCATGGATGGAACTAAAGAAGAAGCTGAACCTGAAGAGGGAAAAACTGATTCTAAAGTTAAAAAAGATGCTAAAGATTCCGAAAAAAAGAATGAGAATATTGATTTAATTCCTGATTCTAATAAAAAAGAGACTGAATAAGTCTCTTTTTTTCTTTTTATTTGGTTGACAGGCTATATTTATTCTATAATATTAAGTTGTATGTAAATAATTTGTAACAATAAATTTTACAAACAAATCTTTTAAAAAAGCAAATATGGAGGTGATAGCATGTATCCAGCTATCATAACCTTCTCTTTCGCTCTAGTAACATTGATCGTGGGTATACTCTTCGGATATGCTCTCTGTAAGGATGCCTACGAAAAGAAACTTTCACAAGCTAAACAAACTGCTGAAGATATTGTTTCAGATGCAAAGAAAGCTGCTAAGTCCTTGCAAAAGGAAAAGCTCCTCGAAGCTAAAGATGAGATTCATCAATATCGTGAGAAACAAGAAGATGAATTGAAGGAACGTCGTAAAGATGTTCAGAGACAAGAAAATCGTATTCTCGAACGACAAGACATTTTGGATAAAAAAGACCAATCGCTTGAAAAACGTGAGGAAAACATCGAAAATAACGAGAACGATATTTCGGCACGACAACAGAAACTTAGTGAAAAAGATAAACAATTGACTGAAACTCTTAATGAACAGCAAGCGGAGCTGGTAAGAGTAAGTAACTTAACACGTGAACAAGGTAGAAAAATTATCCTTGGTAAGTTGAACAAAGAGTTGGTACATGAACGTGCCAAGATGATTAAGGAAAGTGATGAACAAGCTAAACAGCATATTGATAAAGATGCTAAAGCTTTGATCATTGCCGCTATCCAAAGAAGTGCAGCTGATACAGTTTCTGAATCAACTGTTACTACCGTTACTTTGCCTAATGAGGACATGAAGGGAAGAATCATTGGACGTGAAGGTAGAAATATTCGTACAATTGAATCTCTAACTGGTGTCGATTTAATTATCGACGATACACCTGAAGCGGTTGCTTTAAGTGCTTATGATCCGGTCAGAAGAGAAATTGCTCGAATGGCTTTGGAAAAATTAATTGAAGATGGTCGAATTCATCCAGCTCGTATCGAAGAAATGGTCGATAAGGCTAGAAAAGAAATGGATGATCACATTCGTGAACTTGGTGAACAAACGATTTATAGTTTGGGTATCAGTTCTATTAATCCAGACTTGATTAAGATCATTGGACGTATGCAATATCGTACAAGTTACGGTCAAAATGTTTTGAGTCACTCAATTGAGGTAGCCAAGTTATCCGCTGTGATGGCTGCTGAAATGGGTGAAGATGTTATGTTAGCAAAACGAGCAGGTTTATTACACGATATCGGTAAGGCCATCGACCGCGAAGTTGATGGATCACACGTAGAAATAGGTGTTGATATCGCAACTAAGTACAAAGAACCAGAAGTAGTTATTAATACAATTGCTTCACATCATGGGGATGTTGAACCAACATCATTTATTGCAACAATTGTTGCAACAGCTGATGCAATTTCTGCAGCACGTCCTGGTGCTAGATCAGAATCGATGGAGAACTATATTCATCGTCTTGAGAAGTTGGAAGAAATTGCTAATAAGCATGATGGTGTTGATCATTGTTATGCAATTCAAGCTGGTCATGAAATTAGAGTTATGGTTAAACCAGAAGAAATTTCTGATGATCAAGCAGCAATTCTAGCTCGTGATGTTAAAGGCGAGATTGAGCAAAACCTTGAATATCCAGGCCACATTAAAGTTACTGTGGTACGTGAAGTTAGAAAAGTAGAATTGGCTAAATAAATGGGGGTGTATCGTTGGATACGCTCTTTTTTAATTTACTTTTTGTTTATGCCATAGGTATTGTATAATTGTTCTATTAATGGAAAGTGAGTTTTTCAAAAATGTCGGGTATGTTTAGTGTAATAGTAAAATTATTTTTAACGATGATTCTGTCGGCTATAATAACTCCTTTCGTAGTGAAATTAGCCTATATTTTGGGTGCTGTCGATAAACCAAATGCACGGCGTGTAAATATAAAGCCAATGCCTACGATGGGTGGACTGGCCATCTTTATCGCCTTTAATTTTGCTACGTTTGCTCTGTTGCGAGAACAATTCCCAACACATGAGTTATTCAGTGTTTTTCTAGCAGAATGTATTATTGTTTTAACGGGTATTATTGATGATATTCGTGAATTATCGCCTAAAGCTAAGTTAGCAGGTATTTTTGCAGCCTCTTTAGTTATTTACTTCTTGGCTGGTATCAGAATGAACGAGGTTACATTGCCAATTATCGGTTCATTCGAACTTGGTTGGTGGAGTTTGCCAATAACGATCATCTGGATTATCGCCATTACTAATGCGGTGAATTTAATTGATGGACTTGATGGATTAGCCACTGGTGTTTCAATTATCGCGTTGTTCACAATGGGAGTCATGGCTTACTTCTTCTTAAATCTAACTAATGTCTATGTGGCTATTTGGATTTTTGCCTTAGTATTTGCTTTGGTAGGTTTCTTACCGCATAATTTCCATCCAGCAAGTATTTTCTTAGGTGATACGGGTTCACTATTTATTGGATTCATGATGGCAGTGTTCTCACTTAAGGGATTGAAAAATGTTACATTCATTACTTTGTTAATGCCAGTGGTAATCATGGGCGTTCCTATCACTGATACTGTTTATGCAATTCTTAGAAGGCTTTTGAATAAGAAACCAATTATGCAAGCTGATAAGCATCACTTACATCATAGATTGATGCAATTAGGCTTGTCCCATCGTCAAACTGTTTTAGTAATATATGGTTTGTCTCTGGTTTTTGCCTTTATTTCAATGCTTTATCCACTATCAACTTTGTGGGGTAGCGTACTATTAACGATTGGAGTTCTGATTGGTTTGGAATTATTTATTGAATCAATTGGTTTACTGGGAGACAATCGTCAGCCATTACTACATGCAATTCAAAAATTTATAAAACGATTAGAAAAGAAGGATTAACAGACGCCGTTATAGCGCCTGTTTTTTTGTGTCTGACAATAATTCTATAATTGCTAGACACCAGTAGACTGAATTCAACAGTATGTAGGTAGTATAAATAGATGACACCTCTTTTAATAGATTTCAAGGAGAGATGAAAAATGAAGTTAAGCGAGCAATTGAAGAAGTATCGAAAAGCAGAGAATTTAACGCAAAAAGAATTAGCACGGAAATTGAATGTTTCTGATAAAACAATTTCAAGCTGGGAAACAGGAAGAACTTATCCTGATATTTCTTTATTGATTAATTTAAGTTCCATTTTACAGATATCCTTGGACGAATTTTTAAAGGGAGATGTAACAACGGTGGAAAAAATTGATAAAGATTTAAAAATGAAAAATGTTTATAAATATTGGTTGATAGGAGTCCTGATAACATTTTTAGCTGTGATTGGATTAGGAAACTTTCTTTCAAATTATCAATATGAGAATCAATGGATAGATCGATTCAATCCTTTGATCAAAACGGAAGTCGGTTATGCTCCATTACCGGAAAATAAAACTTTAAAGGCAGGCGCTCCATATAAAGATATCGTTGTAGTTGACGACGAGTGGGGTAATTCAACTCTATTAGATTTTTATGGTGGCTTACATCCAAAAGACAAAGATTATGCGATGGTGCAGCATAAAGGGTTATATGTCTCTAGAATCAGCTTTATATCCCGGAATGTAATTCCTAAGATCTACAGAAATTATATGTACAAGGATTATGATGAAATGGCCAAAAGTGTCAAATTTATGAAAAAGTATGATGATGGAGGGGCTCCAGGGTCTGACAAGCACTTTGGTTTGAGAAGCGGGAACTATGAATAAAAAAACTCTCAACCAATTCGTTTTGGAATTGGTTGAGAGTTTTTAATTTGTTTCAATAGGAACCTGTTTATAAGTTTTTTCAGTTTCTTTTAATGTAATTTGGTTTTGGAAGAAATCTTTAATATTTTGAACGGTTTGTTTGGCACTATCTAAATCTAAGAAAATTTGGCATTTAACATCAGTTGAGAATTGTTTATCTTCTAAATTTATTTTTTCCTTTTGGGCATAGTTATCAAATTTATCAAACATATGATAGGGAATTGCTAATTCATATCCTTGTTGAATTCGGTTTTCGACTAAGCCAATTTCTTTAACAGCCTCGGCGGTGGTTGATGAGTAAGCTCTAATCAAACCACCAGCACCTAATTTGATACCACCAAAGTAACGGGTCACAACGACAGTTACATTCAAGAGATCTTGTTGTTGAAGTACATTGAGAATTGGTGATCCGGCTGTTCCACTAGGTTCACCATCATCGGACATGCGCTCAATCTTAACATTTTCCATAACGATAAAAGCGGTGCAGTTATGAGTTGCTCCAGATTCTTGTTCTCGAATTTTTTGAATGAAAGCCTTAGCCTCATCTTCAGAGAAAGTTTGAGCGATATGGGCAATAAAACGTGATTTTTTAATAACCTTTTCATGACTGCCAGTTTTGGCAATGGTTTTATAATTTTGCAAAAAAATCGCTCCTTTACGTAATTTTAATTATGACTAATTTAAATGAGTATCTCGGTGGCAAAATTTTTAATGCCAAAGAATTAACCCCTGATTTGAAAAAGATCTTACTTGATCAGGGAGCAATGCAAACAGATGCGACTTATCAAATTAAAGGTGAAAGATACTGTCGACGCTGTTTGATGAGGTTACCTCAAAAATCAGGTAAATATAGTTATTGTCGTCATTGTATCAATTTAGGAAAGATTAGTTCAAGGGACGCTCTATTAATAACTAGCTCAGATGTTGTATTTCCAGTGCAAGAGGAGTATTTGAGCTGGAATGGTGTATTGACCAGTAATCAGCAAAGAGGCGTCCATGAGCTTTTAAATGCCTTTAACAGTCATAAAGATCACTTGGTCTGGGCCGTCACTGGTGCGGGAAAAACGGAGATGATTTTTCCATTAATTGAGCAGGCATTAATCAAGCAACAACGAGTCGCTATTTGTTCCCCACGTGTAGACGTTTGTATTGAACTCTTTCCTAGATTACAAAAGGTTTTTCCAAAAACGACGATAGGTCTTTTCCATGGTAAAAGTTTGGAAAGGTATCATCTTACAAAAATAGCCGTCATGACCATTCATCAATTGATCCGATTTGAGAAAGCTTTTGATGTATTGATTATTGATGAAGTGGATTCTTATCCTTTAGCGGGTAACCAAATGTTACATCAAGCGATTAAGAAATCCAAAAAGGATATGGGGATGACGATTTACTTGTCAGCTACGCCACCTAAAAAACTTCTACAAAAGGTAGAGAAAGGACAAATAACACTTACTAAATTATATCAAAGATTTCACGGTCACCCATTGCCAGAACCACACTGTCATTTATTATTCAAAGAAATAAACTTTCTAGGTATCAATCCTAGACTACGTTTAAAACTCAATCAGATTGTAAATAATCATCAGCGTTTGATGATATTTTTTCCATCAATTTCTGTTATGGAGAAGTTTGCCCAAAAATTAGGAAAATATTATCCAACGTTATCATTTGTGAGTGTTAGTTCTCTTGATAAAAAGCGTTTAGAAAAGGTGCAACAATTTCGTGAACATCAAGTTCAGGCCATTTTAACAACAACAATCTTAGAACGAGGTGTTACTTTTAAACGAGTAATAGTCTTAGTACTGAATGCTGATGCTAAAGAGTTTTCAAGGACTTCGTTGATACAGATTGCTGGCCGCGCAGGTCGGGATAAAAAGTATTTCGATGATGAAGTACATTATTACTATCGCTATTACAATCTTCAAATCCACCAAGCTTGTAGGGAAATCCGGTATTTGAATCAACAGGTGAAGAAATGAAATGTTTAAATTGTGGGGCTGAAATAAATAATAATTTAAAAATATCAGAAATATTTTCTTTAAAAGAAATTATACCGAATTATATCTGCAATTTATGTCGTCAACAATTGGCACCCTTGAAGAATCGGCATAATTGTCCGCGATGTTTTAAGCCAGATAGTGAGGGAATCTGCTCAGATTGTCTCATTTGGGAGCAAAAATATGGTAAAACCAATTGCCATCAGGCTTTGTTTGAGTATAATCAGTTCATACACAGCTATTTCAAGCTGTATAAACGATATGGAGATGTCTTGTTAGCAAAATTATTTTATCAAGATATAAAGAGTTGGTCTTTAAAAAATCACTTTGATGTAGTTACTTATGTTCCCGCAAGTCAAAGCCATTTTGAAAAACGTGGCTTTGATCCCGTTTATGAATTGTATGCTGATATCTTTGATCTAAAGAAACTTTTGTTTAAAATTGATGCCGACAAACCCCAAGCTCAAAAAAATCGTTTGGAGAGAATGCAGACTCCACAAACATTCTCCGCTTTGCCCGAAATTAATAATTTTCAAAAGAATCAAAGAATTTTGATATTAGATGACATTTATACGACAGGACGGACTTTGATGTACGCTCATGATATATTTTTAAGCTACGGATTTAAAAATATTTGCACGTTTTCATTATCAAGGTAGTGAAAACGTTGTCATATGGGCTTAAGAATATTATAATTGCATTAAAGAGATGTAAAGATGCTCTTTAATTTCCTACTCGTCGGAAGGAGAGATTATTATGTTAACTATTAATGTACGTGGTGAAAATATTGAGGTAACTTCATCAATTCGTGAATACGTTGAAAAAAGAATTTCCAAAATGGAAAAATACTTTAGCGATGACAGTAATCCTATTGCACATGTAAATTTGAAAACATATCCATCAAAGGGTACAAAAGTCGAGGTTACAATTCCTCTGTCATATATCACATTGAGAGCTGAAGAAGTCAATGATGATTTGTACGCTGGAATCGATCTAGTAATTGATAAGCTTGAAAGACAAATCAAGAAGTTCAAGACACGTGTAAATCGTAAGAGCCGTGAGGGCGGCAGTCTAAAGGATATTCCTTTGGATGATGTAACACCTGAAGAAACTGAAGAAGATAAGTCAGATATCGTAAGAACAAAGCGTCTTTCATTGAAACCAATGAATGCAGAAGAAGCTGTTCTACAAATGGAAATGCTTGGACATGAATTCTTCATCTTTGAAGATTCAGAAACAAATGGTGCAAGTATCGTTTATAAACGTAACGATGGCAGATATGGCTTAATTGAAACTAATGAATAATTAATAATTTAAAATGAATAACAATTGGTCTGGAGCTTATGCTTCAGGCTTTTTTGTTGTCTGTAGAGCTTTGTAAAGTATTCTTAACACTACTGAGGCGTAAAATGGTGTATCATTGTAGACCTGAAAAGTCTATTTGACGATATTAAGTTTAAAAGTTTAAAAAAAAATGCTACTATTAAGAGTATGTTCATTTACACTTAGGAGAGATATATAAATATGGCAAATCCGCTAAGAAGATGGGTCGAAAGCGACAAAAGAGAAGTCAAACGTATGGGCAAAATTGCCGATAAGATTGAAAGTTATGCTGATGCTTATAGCAAGCTTTCTGATGAAGAACTTCAAGCTAAGACTCCTGAATTTAAAGAAAGACTAGCAAAGGGTGAAACACTAGATGATATTTTGCCAGAAGCCTTTGCTACTGCTCGTGAAGGAGCTAAAAGAGTCCTTGGACTTTATCCATTTAAGGTTCAATTAATTGGTGGTATTACTTTGCATGAAGGTAATATTGCTGAAATGAAAACTGGTGAAGGTAAGACTTTGACAGCTACATTACCAGTTTATTTGAATGCTTTAGCTGGTAAAGGTGTCCATGTTGTTACCGTTAATGAGTATCTATCCGGTCGTGATGCCAAGGAAATGGGTGAGCTATATAAATGGCTTGGCTTAACCGTTGGTTTGAATTTGAATAGTATGGATTCTGAGGAAAAACGTGCTGCTTATAATTGTGACGTTACATATTCAACAAATAGTGAACTAGGTTTTGATTATTTGCGTGATAACATGGTCGTTTACAAGGAACAAATGGTACAACGTCCACTTCACTTTGCAATTGTCGATGAGGTTGACTCTATCTTAATCGATGAGGCCAGAACACCTTTGATCATTTCTGGTGCAGCCGAAAAATCAACTGCTATGTATGTTCGTGCAGATCGTTTTGCTAAGACTCTTGAAAAAGATGATTACAAGATCGATTGGCCTACAAAATCAATTAGTTTAACAGAAACAGGAATTAGAAAAGCCGAAGATTACTTTGGCCTTGATAACCTTTATGATATTGACAACACAGTTTTGAATCACCATTTGGATCAGGCTTTACGTGCTAACTTCATCATGAGTCTTGATATCGATTATGTGGTTCAAGAGGGCGAAGTAAAGATTGTTGATCAGTTTACTGGTCGTGTTATGGATGGTCGTCGTTATTCTGATGGACTACACCAAGCTATTGAAGCTAAGGAAGGTGTAGAAATTCAAGATGAAACTAAGACTATGGCTAACATCACTTACCAAAACTTCTTCCGTATGTATGATAAGTTGTCTGGTATGACTGGTACTGCAAAGACTGAAGCTGAAGAATTTAGAGAAATCTACAACATGGAAGTAATTTCTATTCCAACTAACAAACCAGTTATTCGTGATGATAAAGATGATCTTCTTTATCCAACATTGAAGAGTAAGTTTGCTGCTGTTGTTGAGGATATCAAGAGACGTCATGCAAAGGGACAACCTATCTTGGTTGGTACTGTTGCGGTTGAATCTTCTGAATATCTATCTAAATTACTTGACAGTGAAGGTATTCCTCATGCTGTCTTGAATGCTAAGAACCATGCTAAGGAAGCTGAAATTATCATGAACGCTGGTCAACGTGGCGCTGTAACCATTGCTACTAATATGGCTGGTCGTGGTACTGATATCAAGCTTGGACCTGGTGTGAGAGAAATAGGTGGTTTGGCTGTTCTCGGTACTGAACGTCATGAATCACGTCGTATTGATAATCAGCTTCGTGGACGTTCTGGTCGTCAAGGTGATCCTGGTGTTACACAATTCTACATGTCTCTAGAAGATGACTTGATGAAGCGTTTCGGTTCTGAACGTATTAAGCGTGTGCTTAAGACTTTGAAGATCGAAGATGATGATGCTGTTATTCAGAGTAAGATGATGACACGTCAAGTTGAATCTGCTCAAAAACGTGTTGAAGGTAATAACTATGATACACGTAAGAATACTCTTCAATATGATGATGTTATGCGTGAACAACGTGAAGTCATTTATAAAGAAAGAATGGAAGTTATTACTGAAGATAAAGATCTTGATCGTGTATTACTTCCAATGCTTAAACGAACAATTCAAGCTCAAGTTAACGTCCATACTCAAGGTAAACAAGAAGATTGGGAATTGGAAGCAATCGTTGACTTTGCTAAGTCTGCCTTAGTTAATGAAAATCAAATTTCAGCCGTTGACTTACAATTAAAGAGTGCCGATGATATTGTTAAATATTTGATGGACATTGTTAATAAGAACTATGAAGAAAAGAAAGAACAACTTGGAGATCCTGCTCAAATGCTAGAATTTGAAAAGGTTGTTATTTTGAGAGTTGTTGATGAACACTGGACAGATCATATCGATGCTATGGATCAATTACGTCAATCAATTGGATTACGTGGATACGGTCAATTAAATCCTTTAGTTGAGTACCAAGAAGAAGGATACCGTATGTTTGAAGAAATGGTTTCTGATATTGAATATGATGTAACTAGATTATTCATGAAGGCCGAAATCAGACAAAATATGGAAAGATAAAAAGCGGGCCTTGGGCCTGCTTTTTTTATAAGGGTGATTATATGGAATTTGGTGAAATTAAAAATAAAATTTCAGAGATGGAAAACAAAATAAGTCAATTCAGGGGGTCTCTTTGACTTAGATGCCCTAGAAGAAAGCATTGCTGAGAATGAAGGTCGGATGGCTGAGACTGGTTTTTGGGATGATCACGATAAAGCTCAAAAGGTGATTGATGATACAAAAGCCATGAAGGATAAATATGATAACTTCAAAGAATTAAGCCAAGGGTTAGATGACATTAAAGTTTCAGCAGAGTTATATCAAGAAGATCCAGAAGATGAATTGATGGAACAGATGGTAGACGATTCGTCTGATTTGTCCCAAAAATTACGTTCGTATGAGTTAATGATGTTGTTATCAGAACCATATGATTCTCACAATGCTATTATGGAAATCCATCCTGGTGCCGGTGGTACTGAATCTCAAGACTGGGGTTCTATGTTGTTGAGAATGTATCAAAGATGGGCTGATCAACATAATTTTTCCATTGAGATTGAAGATTACCAGCCTGGTGATGAAGCTGGAATCAAGAGTGTTTCGATGATGATTCGTGGAAAAAATGCATATGGTTTGTTACGTTCCGAAAGAGGAGTCCATCGATTAGTTAGAATCTCACCATTCGATTCGGCTGGTCGACGCCATACTTCTTTTGCTTCGGTTGATGTGATGCCTGAATTAGATGACAGTATTCATGTTGAAATTAATGATGATGATTTGAGAGTCGATGTTTTTAGATCCTCTGGTGCCGGTGGTCAACATATTAACAAGACTTCTTCAGCAGTACGAATTACTCATCTACCTACAGGAATCGTTGTTAGTTCACAAGCTCAACGTTCACAATTACAAAATAGACAAACAGCAATGAATATGTTGAAGGCTAAGCTTTTCCAAAGAGAGGAAGAAGAACGTGCCAAGAAACATGCCGAAATTCAAGGTGAACAAAAGGATATCGGCTGGGGCTCACAAATTCGTTCATATGTATTCCATCCATATACTATGGTTAAGGATCATCGTTCCAACTATGAATCAGGAAATGGACAAGCGGTAATGGATGGGGATCTGGATCCGTTTATATATGCTTATCTTCAGTGGAAACTACAAGGGGCCAAGATAAATGAAAAGTAAAATCTTAGTTGTTGACGATGAACCTGCAATTTTAGAGTTAATTGAATACAATTTGGAAAGTAATGACTATCAGGTTTCAACGGCAACTGATGGTGCAATGGCATTTGAAAAAATAAGTAATGGGGATTTCGATTTGATGTTGCTTGATCAAATGTTGCCTAAAATGAACGGTATGGAAGTTCTGAAAAAGATGCGTGAATCTGGTAATCTTACTCCCGTTATTTTTTTAACTGCAGTGGATTCAGAAGATACTAAAATTAAAGGCTTGATTAGTGGTGCTGATGATTACGTAACAAAACCATTTAGTATTAAGGAACTCTTAGCGAGAATTGAAGTTGTTTTGAGAAGAACATCTCATGAACAGAAAAAAAACAGTTTTCAACTTAATACCGATGTTAAAAGTTTGATTATTGATGGCCAAGAAATTAGTTTGACAAAAAAAGAATATGAATTACTGGAGTTTTTGATTAGAAACAAAGGGATTGTCGTCTCACGTGAACAAATTTTTGATAATGTTTGGGGAATTAATTCCAATTCACAAATGAGGATGGTTGATATCCAAATTAGCCACCTCCGTGATAAAATTGAAAAGGACACCAAAGATCCACAAATAATAAAAACCGTGCATGGATTCGGTTATATTTTAGAGGTATAACGATGAAAAGAAGAATAGGACCTATAATTGCTATTTTGATTTCAGTAGTTATCTTTGTTGTGTTGGTGATTTTTTCCGATACTATTTTGGGCGATTCACAAAAGGATATGTTTACTGAAGAGACCGTTTCGTATCAAGAATTAAAGAAAAATCATGATCCATCAGAAGCAGCAAGGATTGCTGGTTTGGATTATGTTGATTCCAGTAAAGAGAATACTTATTTACAGAAAAAGGCTTATGACATGTTCCATCGTGGTCGGATAGCTCCAGGTAAAAATTATGTTACCGATGTTAACTTTGGCGAAAGAATTATGTATTATTTACCAGGATCTAGTCGGTACGTAGTTGCTAAAAGATATAATCGTCTTTGGAGTCAGGCCCCATTAACATTTATATTAGTTGCTTTGATGTATTTTGTTATCACTGATTCTGTTATTTTGTTCTACTATCGTAAGCGTCAAATTCTCAGCAATGATATTAAGAGTGTGACTGAAAATTTGAGACGTGTACGTAAAAATAAGGAAATGGCTTCGCTTATTTTGTCACCGGATGATGAATTATATGGCTTAGTTGAACAAACTAACAAAATTAGTATGGATATTAATGACTTACGAGATGATGTTCGTTTACGTGAGAGACGATTCAGAGGTTTAGTTGGACATTTACCAATTGGTGTAATGTTACTGAATTCTCAAGGGGATGTTTTGATGCATAATCAAGCAATGGCTGGTCTTTTAGACGTGAACATCTCTAATGATATTCATCCATTCATTGAAGATATTAAGACTTATAGCTTGAGTAGGATGATTGAGCATACTTTGCGCAAAAATAAGAATCATCATCGTGAAATTCAATTAGTTGGTAACTCACAAAAGTTTGTCGATGCGAATGTTATTCGTTTGGTACATACGCGTGAAGATTTTGACCAGCAAGTCTTAGTTATTTTGTATGATTTAACAGAAAGTCGTCAAATTGAAAGAATGCAAGTAGACTTCGTTAATAATGTCAGTCATGAGTTGAAGACACCTGTAACTTCAATTGAAGGGTTCTCAGAGACCTTGTTGAACGGTGCTAAAGATGATCCTGAAAAACTGGATCATTTCTTAAAGATAATTCATAGTGAAAGTATACGTTTGACAGAATTGATTCAGGATATCTTGTCACTTTCGCGGGTTAAAAAGGGAAATTATAAGGCCGAAATGGTCAACTTACGCGAAGATCTTGATAGTATTTTGGAACGTCAAGATCCAGCAATTAAGAAGCATAATTTAACAATCAAGAAGCAATTCTTTGGTAATGAAGATGTGACTATCAACAAGGAGAAACTTAACTTAGTTATTCGAAACTTGATAAAAAATGCTATTTCATATAATAAAGAGAATGGTGAAATTGACATAGAAGTACATCACGATGAGATTGAAAATCGTCTCAAATTTATTATTAAAGATACTGGTATTGGAATTTCTGAGGCGGATCAGGGGCGAATCTTTGAAAGATTCTATCGTGTCGATCGTTCTAGAAGCTTGGAAACAGGTGGTACTGGTCTAGGTTTGGCAATTGTTAAAGAAACTCTTGATACTCTAGATGGAGATATTCGTATGGAATCTCACAAGGGATTGGGAACAACCTTTACGGTAAATATTCCTTTATAAAATAGAAAAAATTGTCATGATAAAATAATTTATTTTATCATGACTTTTTTTTATACAAAAAATATACAATGTTGTACTATCCTAGTTGGATAGAGGTGAGAACATTGAAAAAAAGACTTGTCGCATTATTTGCAATTATGTTTTCCAGCATACTCGTTTTGAGTGGTTGCAAAGGCAGCGGAAGCCAAGAAACTATTACGGCGGTTGGATCTTCAGCTGCCCAACCATTAGTTGAACTTGCCGGGGAAGAGTTTACAAAGAGTAACCCTAATCAGTACGTAAATGTACAAGGTGGTGGAACTGGTACAGGACTGAGCCAGATTCAGCAAGGTGCGGTCAATATCGGTAATTCTGATTTATATGCAGAACAGAAAAAAGATATTGATGCTAGTAAACTTGTTGATCATCGAATAGCTGCAGTAGGTATGGTTCCAGTAGTTAACAAAGATGTAAAAGTTAAATCCCTGACAATTAAGCAATTAAGACAAATTTTTTCTGGTCAGGTAAAGAATTGGAAGCAAGTTGGCGGACAAGATTTACCAATCACAATCATTAATCGTGCCGATGGAAGTGGTACACGTGCATCATTTGAGAGTGATGTTATGAATGGAACACCATTTGTTCGTTCGCAAGAACAAGATTCCAGTGGAATGGTCAGACAAATTGTCTACAATACGGATGGTGCAATTAGTTATTTGGCTATGCCATACTTAAATGACACCGTAAAAACAATTGCGGTTAATAACGTAGAACCAACTATTGAAAATATTGAGAATAATACATGGAAGATTTGGTCTTATGAGCACTTGTATACCAATGGTAAACCTACCGGTATGACTAAAGACTTTTTGGATTTTATTATGACCAAACATGTTCAACAGAACGTAGTTAAGAAAATGAATTATGTTCCCATGAACGAAATGAAGTATGAAAAGGATTATAAGGGCAATGTTACGCCCGTTTCAAAGGGGGTAAAATAATTGAAAGATCCAATTAGAGAAAGTTTAACTAGAAAATCGGTATCTGCCAAAAGGGAAACTCGGGGTAAGATTATTTCTTTCAGTTTTACTGCCATCATTGTTTTATTAGTTGTCACGATTATCGGATTTATTGCTTCAAGAGGTGTCATTATTTTTATTAAAGATGGTGTCAATCCGATTGATTTCTTGACTCATTCTGTTTGGGCTCCAAATAAATTAGACAGTGCTGGACATCCAATCGTTGGTGCTGCACCGATGATTATTGGTTCATTTTCAGTTACTTTGATTGCAGCTTTGATAGGGACACCTTTTGCTATTGCTGCAGCAATTTTTATGACTGAGATTTCACCAAGTTGGGGCCGCAAAGTTTTACAACCTGTAATTGAATTACTTGTTGGTATTCCTTCAGTTGTTTATGGATTCATCGGTTTAACAATTGTGGTACCTGCTGTAAGAACAATTGCTGGTGGTAGTGGTTTTGGTATTTTAGCGGGATCATTTGTTTTATTTGTTATGATATTACCAACTATCACGTCAATGTCAGTTGATGCTTTAAAGGCGGTTCCACGCTATTATCGTGAAGCATCGCTTGCTTTAGGTGCTACTAGATGGCAAACCATCCATAAAGTGGTTTTAAGAGCGGCAACACCAGGACTTTTGACAGCTGTTGTTTTCGGAATGGCTCGTGCTTTCGGTGAAGCATTGGCTGTTCAAATGGTTATTGGTAATGCAATGTTATTACCACAGAATTTGGTTTCGCCATCATCAACTTTAACTAGTGTTCTAACCATGAATATGGGAAATACTATTATGGGATCAACATCCAATAATGCTCTATGGTCATTGGCCTTGTTGCTTCTCTTGATGTCCTTACTCTTTAATTTTGTTATTAGAACAATCGCCAAGCGAGGTGAATTCTAATGTTTAACGAAAAAACTAAAGATAAGATTGCTACTGGCGTAATTTATTTTATGTCCGGTATTATTGTTTTGATTCTGATAGGTTTATTAGTTTATATTTTGGGCAGTGGATTACGTTATGTTAATTGGCATTTCTTAACTTCTGGCTCTAAAGCATTTCAAGCCGGTAGTGGTGTAGGAGTTCAACTATTTAATTCCTTCTTCTTACTGATTTTATCAATGTTAATTTCTATTCCCATTTCTATTTCGGCTGGTATTTATTTATCAGAATATGCGGGAAAAAATAAATTTGTTGAATTAATCAGAGTTTCAATTGAAGTTTTAAGTTCTCTGCCATCGATTGTTGTTGGCTTGTTTGGATTCTTGATTTTTGTTATCAGTTTCAAATTTGGATTTTCAATTTTGTCTGGTGCTTTGACATTAACAGTTTTTAATCTACCAATTTTGACTAGAAATGTTGAAGATTCATTAAAATCAGTTTCACAGTCACAACGTGAAGCAGGATTAGCTTTAGGTTTATCAAAGTGGGAGACTGTTATCCATGTTATTATTCCTGATGGACTACCTGGTATTATTACCGGAATGATTATTGGTGCTGGTAGAGTTTTTGGTGAAGCTGCTGCCTTGATTTATACTGCTGGACAGAGTGCGCCACCACTAGATTTTACTAATTTCAATATTTTCAGTATAACTAGTCCTCTAAACTTAATGAGACCAGCTGAAACTTTAGCTGTTCATATTTGGAAGGTCAACTCTGAAGGTTTGATTCCAGATGCTGTTCAAGTTTCTGCAGGTGCTTCGGCTGTTTTGATTATTGCCGTATTAATTTTTAATCTTCTATCTAGATATATTGGCAATTTAGTTTACAAAAAGATGACGGGTAAATAAGATATGATTGAACAAAATGATCAACAATACATCCTTCATTTGGATGAGGATAAACATGAAATCGCCATGAAGACTGAAGATCTACAAGTGTTTTATGGTGAAAAAGAGGCGATGCATAAAGCTTCTTTGCAATTTGAAAGATATAAGATAACGTCTTTAATTGGAGCCTCTGGTTCTGGTAAGTCAACCTTCTTGAGATCATTGAATCGAATGAATGATAACGTTGAAGGTGCAAGCGTTAAAGGCAAGATTATGTATCGTGGATTGGATATCAATAAGAATAATGTTGATATTTATGAAGTAAGAAAACATATTGGAATGGTGTTTCAACGTCCTAATCCTTTTTCTAAATCGATTTATGATAATATCACCTTTGCATTAAAACGTCATGGATTACATGACAAGAAAAAATTGGATGAAATAGTTGAGACAACGTTGAAGCAAGCTTCATTGTGGGATCAGGTAAAAGATGATCTTAACAAGAGTGCTTTGGCCCTTTCAGGTGGTCAACAGCAGCGTCTCTGTATTGCTAGAGCAATTGCAATGAAACCTGATATTCTTTTAATGGACGAACCGGCTAGTGCTCTAGATCCAATTTCAACTTCAAATGTTGAAGAGACTATGATGAATTTAAAAGATAATTATACGATTATCATCGTTACACATAATATGCAACAAGCCGCTAGAATAAGCGATTATACGGCATTTTTCCATTTAGGTCATGCTGTGGAATTTAATGAGACGAGAAAGATATTTACTCGTCCAAAGATCAAAATAACAGAAGATTATGTTTCGGGACACTTTGGATAGGAGCGTTAGATTTGGCAGAGAAAATTTTGACATCTTCCGATGTACATTTATTTTATGGAAAAAAAGAAGCATTAAAAGGTATTAATTTAGATTTTAATAAGAATGAGATCACAGCTTTAATTGGTCCTTCTGGTTGTGGTAAATCAACGTATTTAAGATGTTTGAATCGAATGAATGATTTGATTCCCGATGTAACGATCACAGGAACCATCTCATTGGATGGTAAGAATATCTATTCTCCTAATGTCGATACTGTGGCTTTGAGAAAACAAGTTGGAATGGTGTTTCAACAACCTAATCCATTTCCGTTCTCAATTTATGATAATGTAGTGTATGGACTGAGATTAGCTGGCGTTAAAGATAAGTCGATTTTGGATGAAGCTGTTGAAACTAGTTTGAAGAATGCTGCTGTTTGGGACGATGTGAAGGATAAATTGCATCAGAGTGCATTGTCACTTTCAGGTGGTCAACAACAGAGAGTATGTATTGCTAGAGTTTTAGCGGTGAAACCTGATATTATTTTATTAGACGAACCAACTTCAGCTTTGGACCCTATTTCATCGGCTAAGGTTGAAGATACAATGTTGGCACTACGTGAGGACTATACGATCATTACTGTTACACACAATATGCAACAGGCTTCGAGAATATCCGATCAAACCGCCTTCTTCCTAAATGGAGAATTAATTGAAGCAGATAAAACAAAGAATATTTTCTTAAATCCAAAAGAGAAACAGACTGAAGATTATATTTCAGGAAAATTCGGTTAGGAGAAAAAACGATGCGCACTACTTTCGAAGAACAATTAAATAACTTACATTTACGATTCTCAGAAATGGGTATGATGGCTAGTGAGGCCATTATGAAATCCGTTAAAGCATACATTGATCATGATAAATCTTTAGCCAAAGAAGTTATTCGTAATGATCATGTGATCAATAAACGAGAGATGGACTTGGAAAAGGAATCCTTTGAAATGATTGCTTTACAACAACCAGTTACATCTGATTTGAGAATGATTGTAACGGTTTTAAAGGCTAGTTCTGATTTAGAAAGAATGGGCGATCATGCGGTAAGTATTGCTCAGGAAACAATTAGAGTTAAGGGCGAAACAAGAATTCCTGAAATTGAAAAACTAATTGCGGAAATGGGTGAGATGAGTACAAGTATCGTTGAAGATTCACTAGAAGCTTACTTGAAAAAGGATAGCAAGATGGCTGAAGAAGTAGCTCATCGTGATGTGGAAATCGATGCTAAAAGTACTTTGATCAATGAATTATGTATCAAAGATATGCAAAAAACTGTAGAAAATGTTTTAAGTGGTTCGTCTTATATGCTTGTAGCCAGTTACTTGGAACGTGTCGGTGATTATGCAACCAATATTTGTGAATGGGTTGTTTACTTAAACACTGGACATGTGGTAGAACTGAATCGGAAGCATATTCCTGATGTTGATGAGTAAAATTGATATTTTCATGGATATGTAGTATATTTTTTGGACAAGTTGAGGTGAATTTATATGAAAGAAAGAATCACAAGATCTAGTACAGATCGAATGTTAGCAGGTGTATGCGGTGGTTTAGGTGCTTACTTTGGCATTGATTCGACTTGGATACGTTTAGTTTTTATCTTTCTGTTGCCTCTTACTTATTTTCTGCCAGCCTTGGTTTATGTAATTCTGGCCTTTTCTTTGCCAGAAAAACGAAATATCCAGGAGACGGACTTTAATAAGAGAAAGCGTGGCACTAAAGCTGCCAAAAAATATTACTGATTCAAAAAGAATGAGGGTATGAAATGAAGTTACTTATAAAAGTGGCAATACAGACTCTATTGTTTCTAGCAATTGCTAGATTATTGCCCAGTATGTTTCGAGTGGATACTTTAGCCACAGCAATTATCGCTAGCTTGGTACTAGCTATTTTGAACTGGACAATCAAACCACTTCTACATATTATTTCTTTACCAATTACGTTTATTACATTTGGACTTTTTTCATTTGTAATAAATGCGATTACTTTAGAATTGACTTCGGCACTAGTTGGATCGAATAGTTTTTATTTCAGTGGATTTGGTTCAGCATTAGTCGTTGCAGTTATTCTGGCGATTTGTAATTCGATCATTAATAGTTATACAATGAATAATTTTCAAAGACGCGTCTAGAACGCGTTTTTTTGTTTCTAAAATGATAAAATTATTATAAATAAAGAATCTGTGGGGGTTAGCAATGACAAATTTTGTTACAGTATCTCAAATGGTAAAGGATAATGAATTGAAGGTTTATGCTGGAGAAGAGTTATTAAAAGATAAAAAAGTCATAACAACCGATATTTCTCGTCCTGGAATCGAATTGACGGGTTATTTTGATTATTATCCAAGTGAACGAATTCAATTATTTGGTCAAACGGAAACTTCATATTCTCGCTCAATGACTTCCAATAATCGTTACAAAGTGATGCTTGAATTGTGTCGCGAAGATACACCAGTTCTTTTGATTTCAAGAAATATTCAACCAAGTAAGGAATTATTGAGAGCTGCTAAAGAACATCATGTTCCAGTTATTGGATCAGAATTACCAACAACCAGACTATCAAGTATGATTACTGAATATTTGGATGAGAAGTTAGCTCCTAGAGAATCAATTCATGGTGTTTTAGTGGATGTTTATGGTATTGGAATCTTATTAACAGGTCATTCAGGGATTGGTAAAAGTGAAACGGCTTTGGAATTAATTAAGCGCGGTCATCGTTTGATTGCTGATGATCGTGTTGATGTTTATCAACGTGATGAAAAAACTATTGTTGGTGAAGCACCTAAGATCTTGAATCACTTATTAGAAATTCGTGGTATTGGAATTATTGATGTGATGAATCTCTTTGGAGCCGGTGCCGTTCGTTCACAAAGTGAGATTCAATTGATTATTAATCTGGAAAACTGGTCTGCCGATAAGAATTATGACCGTATCGGTACTTTGGAAGATAGACGTACTTTCTTTGACGTTGACGTACCACAAATTACCGTCCCTGTTAAAGTTGGTCGTAATATTTCCATCATTATCGAAGTAGCTGCTATGAACTACCGTGCTAAGAAGATGGGGTATGACGCTACAAAGAAATTTGAAGATAATTTAGGATTGTTGATCAAAGAGAATGAAGAAAAAACAAAGAATGAAAAAGATGGAGAAGGTAAGTAATGAATTTTGATTTGCTAGCATTAAACCCAATTGCTTTAAATCTAGGTGGCCTAGAGATTCACTGGTACGGAGTTATTATTGCTATGGGTGCTCTAATTGGAGTTATTATGGCAATGCGTGAAGCGAAGAAAAGACATCTAGACCCTGATAACATTTTGGACTTAGTTTTATATGGAGTTCCAATTGCTTTAGTTGGTGCTCGTCTGTATTATGTTATTTTTGAATTACCATATTATTTGGCTAATCCTAGTGAAATAATTAAGATTTGGCATGGTGGTATTGCAATTTATGGTGGTTTAATTGCAGCATTTATTGTTTTATTGGTTCTATGCAAGAAAAGAAATATTTCGCCTTGGTTGATGTTAGATATCGCTGCACCTTCAGTTCTTTTAGGACAGATAGTTGGTCGTTGGGGCAATTTCATGAATCAAGAGGCTTTTGGCGCTAAAACGACATTAAACTTTTTACAATCGTTACATTTACCGCACTTTATTGTTGAACAGATGTATATCAATGGTGCCTATCGTCAACCAACCTTCTTATATGAATCAGTTGGTAATTTAATTGGTTTAGCTTTGATTTTAATTTTGAGAAATCGTAAGTATCTATTAAAACGTGGTGAAGTATTTTTAACATATTTGATTTGGTATCCAGCAGTTAGATTTTTCGTTGAAGGTATGCGAACAGATAGTTTGTATATCTTACCGGGTGTGAGAGTTTCACAAGTATTGTCATTAGTACTATTTTTCGTTGCTATTGGAATTTTTATTTATCGTCGGAAGAATGAAAATGATCCTTGGTATAATGAGTTGTGAGCAATCTAATTGATAATTAAAAAATAAATGGTAATATTTGTTGAGTAATAGGAGGTAATTCGACGATGAAAACATACGATGTAGTAATTATTGGGGCAGGTCCTGGTGGTTTAACTGCCGCTTTATATGCTTCACGTGCCAACCTTTCAGTAATGATTCTTGATCGTGGTATCTATGGTGGTCAAATGAACAACACCGCTGCGATTGAAAATTATCCTGGATTTGAATCAATTTTGGGTCCAGATTTGAGTGAGAGAATGTATAAATCTTCAACTCAATTTGGTGCTGATTTTGGTTATGGTGCCGTTCAATCAGTTGAAGATAAGGGTAATGTTAAGATTATCCATACTGATGATGGTGATTATGAAGCTAAAGCATTAATCATTGCAACTGGTTCACAATATAAGAAAATTGGGGTTCCCGGCGAAAATGAATTGTCAGGACGTGGTGTTTCTTACTGTGCTGTTTGTGATGGTGCTTTCTTCAAGGATCAAGATGTTGCTGTTATCGGTGGTGGAGATTCCGCTGTTGAAGAGGGAATTTATCTTACACAACTAGCTAAATCAGTAACAATTATTCACCGTCGTGACCAATTGCGTGCTCAAAAGATTTTACAAGACCGTGCATTTAAGAATGACAAGATCAAGTTTGTCTGGAATGCAGATGTTAAGGAAATTACGAGTGAGGACGATAAAGTCTCCGGTGTTAAGTATGTTGATAAGACAACTGGTGAAGAACACGTTGTTCCAGCTAAGGGTGCTTTCATTTATGTTGGTATTAAACCAATGACAGAACCATTCAAAGACTTAGGCGTTTTGGATGAGGATGGATGGATTAACACTAATGAACATATGCAAACAAATATCCCTGGAATCTTTGCTGTTGGGGATGTTCGTAAGAAAGACCTTCGTCAAGTAGCTACAGCTGTTGGTGAGGGCGGTATAGCTGGCCAACAAGCATACAGTTACATTCAGGAACTTGCTGATGATAAAGTAACAACAAAATAGTATAAAAAGCATTCTAAATATGAGGATTATGAAATGGAGAATATCCATTTTGTAATCCTTTTTTTCGTGCCTTGACCTAATAATAAAAGACTAAATATTGAAAAAATTATTATTAGCATTTGGTTTGAATATAGACATGTTTAAACATATACTATTAGTAAAAGACAGGAAGTGATTCTTATGCGTGAAGTAGTAGATAAAAAAATAAATCAATTGATGAACGAATCTGGTTTCAATATTGCTAGAAATCTTAAGGTTCTAAGAAAAGAAAAGAATGTAACTCAAAAAGAAGTAGCAAGACATTTGAATATTGATGTAACAACTTTATCTCACTATGAGACAGGTATTAGAATGCCAGACATTGATACACTGATTGCATTGGCAAGATACTATGATACGGATATAAACAGAATCATCAGCAATAACCTCGAATAATTTGTATATTTGTAGTCGATTTTTAAGGATATTTTAAAAAAAATAGCTTAAAGTGTCGTAATCAAATATAAATGGTACCCTATGATTGATATAATAGCTGTAAGTACTTACAAATTAGGAGGACAAGTTAATGTCTTGGCAAGATAATATGCAACAATGGCTCGACTATAAAGATTTGGATCCAGATATGAAAGAGCAACTTAATGAAATGAAGAACGATGATAAGGTTGCTGAAGAAGCTTTCTACGAACCAATGGAATTTGGTACTGCCGGTATGCGTGGCCTTATTGGACCTGGTATTAATAGAATGAACATTTATACTGTTCGTCAAGCAGCCGAAGGTTTGGCTTCTTTTATGGATACTCTGGATGATAAGTTGAAGTCACAAGGTGTAGCAATCAGTTATGATTCACGTTACTATTCACAAGATTTTGCTTATGAATCAGCAAAAGTTTTGGGAGCTCACGGAATTCACAGTTATGTGTTTGATAGTTTAAGACCTACACCGGAATTATCTTTTGCGGTAAGAAGTATACCTACATACGCTGGTATTATGATTACTGCTAGCCATAATCCTAAACAATACAATGGATTTAAAATTTATGGACCAGATGGTGGTCAAATGCCACCAGTTGAATCAGATAATATTACTAGTTTTGCTAGAAAAGCTAGCGACTTGTTTGCTATCAAGGTAAAACCGGTAACTAAATTAAGAGAAGAAAAATTATTAACTCTTATTGGTGAAGACGTTGATTTGAACTACATGAAGAATTTGGAAACAGTTATTGTTAACCGTGATTTGATCAACAATATCGGTGATAAAATGAAGTTTGTTTATTCACCACTTCATGGTACTGGTAAGATGATTGCTCCTCGTATTTTCCAAAAGCTTGGCTTTAAGAATTTCAATATGGTGACAGAACAAGCTATTTTGGATCCGGAATTTGCAACAACACCTTTCCCTAATCCAGAATTTGCTCAAACTTTTGATTTGGCAATCGAACGTGGTAAAAAGATTGGTGCCAACATCTTAATTGCGACAGATCCTGATGCTGACCGTTTAGGAGCTGCAGTTAAACAACCAGATGGTTCTTATAAATTGATGACAGGTAATCAAATTGCTTCAGTTCTTTTGAACTACTTGTTGCAAGCTAAGAAGGGTCTTAATCAATTACCAGCTAATGGTGCCGTAGTTAAATCAATCGTTTCATCTGAATTGGCAACAGCTATTGCTAATAAATATGACATTGAAATGCTTAATGTTTTAACTGGATTCAAGTACATTGCTGAAAAAATTGAACAATTTGAAAAAACTGGCAGCAATGAATTCCTCTTCGGATTTGAAGAAAGTTATGGATATCTTGTAAAGCCATTTGTTCGTGATAAGGATGCTATGCAATCAACTCTATTGTTGGCTGAAGCTGCAGCTTATTATGAATCAAAAGGTAAGACTATCTATGATGCACTAGAAGATCTCTATAAGGAATTTGGCTATTATCGTGAAAAGACTATCTCTAAGACTTTTGAAGGTATCTCTGGTAAAGATAAGATGGCTCAAATTATGAAGACACTTCGCGAAGAAGGTATTGATGAAATCAATGGCGTTAAAGTTGTTGAATCAATCGATTACTTGAAAGATACAGACACAACAGAAGCAGGTGTTAAATCTACTGGCTTACCAAAGGCTGACGTATTGAAATATGTTCTGGCTGATGATACTTGGGTCGCCGCTAGACCTTCAGGTACTGAACCAAAATTGAAATTCTACATTGGTGTTAAGGCTGATACAGAGGCTAACGCCGCACAAAAACTAGCTGATTTTTCTAAAGAAATCGAAGGCTGGGAATAAAATAAGAGATAGAGACAAAATTAATTTTTTGTCTCTATCTTTTTGTTTCGTTACAAGTCTTTCTCAACTGCGATATAATATTTTCATGTAGTTTGTGAAAAGAGGAGAAGGAATTGTCAACAAATCAACATCTAGTCATTATTTCGCTTGATTCTCTGGGATTTAGAGATATTGATGAACATCTCGATGAATTGCCAACACTGAGCAAATTAGTACATGGGGGAACTTGGGTCAAAAAAGTTCAAGGAATTTATCCAACTTTAACCTATCCTTCACATACGACTATTATCACTGGTCAATATCCAAGCGTTCATGGAATTGTAAACAATACTAAGATACAACCTAATCGTCGATCACCTGATTGGTACTGGTATCAAAAAGACGTTAGATCAACAACACTTTATGATTTAGCACGGAAAAAGGGATTTAAAACAGCTGCTTTTCTTTGGCCTGTTACAGCCGGTAGTAAAATTGATTACAATTTGGCCGAAATTTTTCCTAATCGAATTTGGACTAATCAGGTTTTGGTTTCATTGAAAGCTAGTTCACCATTATTCATTTTAGAAATGGATAAGAAATATGGAAAATTACGTAACGGTATCAAACAACCGGCTTTGGATGATTTTATTACAGCATGTGCAGTTGATACGGTTAAGAACAAACAACCTAATTTAATGTTGTTACATTTAGTTGATATGGACAGTATGCGCCATCGATATGGAGTTCGTTCTGAAGATGCTATGAAAGCTTTGCATCGTTTGGACAATCATGTAAAACAAGTTATTGACGCTACTAAAGAGGCTGGAACTTTTGATGATACTAACTTTGTTATCTTGGGAGATCATTACCAAATTAACGTTGACAAGATGATTCATTTGAACACTTTGTTTGCGAAAAGAGGTTGGTTAACGCCAATTAAAGATCAAACTTTCAAAAAAGATTGGTCAGTAATGGCTAAAACTTGTGATGGCTCGACTTATATCTACACTAAAAATTTTGATCAAATTCAACGTTTGAGGGAATTGATTTCCGGTGTTGAAGGTGTGGAAAAAATTTATTCATCACGAGAGGCCGCAGCTATGGGTGCAGACCCTAACTGTACTTTGATGGTTGAGGCTAAAGCCGGCTATTACTTTACTGATGAAAGTGATCGTCCTAATGTTGTAGAACAAGTACTTCCTGAAATGATGGGGGATACTGACCGATATCGAGGCGTTCATGGCTATCATCCTCAAAAACCAGGCTACAAAACAACCTTGATTTTTAATGGACCGATGATTGAAAAAAATCATACAGTCGAAAAGGCTAATTTGGTAGACGAAGCACCAACTTTTGCTAAGTTATTAGGTTTAAAGTTTGATGCACCAATAGCTGGAAATAGTATTGAGGATGTATTTATCGATTAGAATAGAGGAATTTTATGAGGTTTAATAAGAAGCAGTGGAGCTGGATCTTTTATGACTGGGCTAATTCTGGTTATGGGATTATCGTTACAACAGCGGTGTTACCAGTTTATTTCAAATCAGTAGCGCAAAGTTCAGGAGTTTCGGCGGCTAATGCAACAGCTTTTTGGGGGTATGCCAATAGTTTTGGAACATTGTTAGTTTCTATTTTGGCTCCCGTTCTAGGTGCTTTAGCAGATTATCCACATCACAAAAAGCGATTAATGAACTACTTTTCATTTTTAGGAATTATTATGACATTTGGGTTAGCCTTGGTGCCATCGAGTCAATGGCAATTATTGCTAGGTGTGTATATCCTGTCGATAATTGGTTATTCGGCCGGAAACTTGTTTTACGATAGTTTTTTAACTGATGTTGCCAGCAATGAGGAAATGGATACTCTTTCCTCAAATGGGTATGCTTACGGTTATTTAGGTGGGGTTGTAGCCTTTATTTTATTTTTGGTTCTACAACTAACAAGTGGATTTGGTATGCTATCGAGTTATGGTGTAGCGCGTTGGAGTTTTCTTCTAGCGGCTATCTGGTGGATTATTTTCTTCATTCCATTGTTGAAAAACGTCCAACAAGTATATTCACTACCAGAGAATCCACATCCCGTTACATCAAGTTTCAAGCGTGTCTGGAAGACTATTACTCATTTGAGAAAGTATAAAGCTGCAGCTTGGTTCTTAGTAGCCTATTTCTTCTATATTGATGGAGTAGACACCATTTTTACAATGGCTACTTCAATCGGTATGGATATGGGAATTAATACGACTACCTTAATGCTTGTTTTGTTGGTCGTTCAGTTAGTAGCTTTTCCATTCTCCATTTTATATGGTTGGTTTGCTAATAAAGTTTCTACCAGAGCAGGAATTCTTTTAGGAATTGTTTTGTATCTTGGTATTTGTTTATATGCTTTGAAATTGACTACCGCAAAAGATTTTTGGATCTTGGCCGTTTTGGTTGGTACTAGTCAAGGTGGTATTCAAGCTTTGAGCCGTTCATATTTTGGAAAGTTGATTCCTAAAAAATCCGGAAGTGAATTCTTTGGCTTTTATAATATTTTAGGGAAATTCTCAGCTGTGATGGGTCCAGTTTTAGTTGGTATTGTTACGCAGATTACGGGAAAATCCACAATTGGCGCTGCTTCATTAAGTATTTTATTCTTCATTGGATTAATAATTTTCTTGATGTTGCCACGCTTAGTAAATGAAAATTAAATTATGGCGAAAATATGTTCGCTATGGTAATATAGAGCCAGCGTAATAAGTCTGACATCAATTACATCTAATTCGTGTACGAGAGTTAGGTGTTTTTTTTAGCTCAAAGGGGGTAAATTAATCCGTGATAGATAGAGTTACTGATAATAAATTTGATTTGGTTTCTAAGTATTCACCTGCTGGGGATCAAGCTCAAGCAATCGATACGATTACTAAAGATTTCAAAGCTGGTGACAAGGAAGTTATTCTTGAGGGTGCTACTGGTACTGGTAAGACATTTACAATGGCTAATGTCATCAAGAATTTAAATAAACCAACATTGATTATTTCTCATAATAAAACGTTGGCGGGACAGTTATATGGTGAGTTTAAAGAATTTTTCCCTAATAATGCGGTTGAATACTTTGTAAGTTACTATGATTACTATCAACCAGAAGCCTATGTGCCATCTAGTGATACGTATATTGAAAAGGATTCTAGTATCAATGATGAAATTGATAAGCTTCGTCATTCAGCTACTAGTTCACTTTTGGAACGTAATGATGTTATTGTAGTTGCCTCTGTTTCATGTATTTTCGGTTTAGGTGATCCTAGAGAATATGCCGACAGTATTATTTCTTTACGAGTTGGTCAGCAGCTTGCTCGTGATACTCTGTTGGAAGAATTAGTTGATAATCAATTTGAACGTAACGATATTGACTTTCAACGTGGAAGATTTCGTGTCCGTGGGGATGTCGTTGATATTTTTCCAGCTTCCCGTGATGATAATGCCATTCGTGTGGAATTTTTCGGTGATGAAATTGATCGAATTATCGAAATGGATGCCTTGACTGGTGAAATTAAAGGTTCAATGGATCATATTGGTATTTTCCCGGCTACTCACTTTATGATCAGTGATTCCAAAATGGATGAAGCTTTGAAACGTATTAAAGACGAGATGGATATTCAAGTTGATAAATTTACTAAAGAAGGTAAATTATTAGAGGCTCAACGTATCAAACAGAGAACCGAATATGATATTGAAATGATGCGTGAGATGGGTTACACCTCAGGTATTGAGAATTATTCTCGTCATATGGAGGGTCGAGCTGAAGGTGAACCACCATTTACTTTGCTAGATTTCTTCCCTAAAGATTTCAATATTATGATTGATGAGTCTCACGTTACCATGCCACAGATTCGTGGAATGTATAATGGCGACCGTGCCAGAAAGCAACAGTTAGTTGATTATGGTTTCCGTTTGCCTAGTGCTTTGGATAATCGTCCTTTGAAACTGGAAGAATTTGAAAAACATGTTAATCGAATTTTGTATGTATCAGCTACACCTGGTCCTTATGAGTTAGAGAGAACAGATAACAAGGCTGAACAGATTATTCGTCCAACAGGTCTATTGGATCCAAAAATCGAAGTACGTCCAATTATGGGACAGATCGATGATTTGGTTGGTGAGATCAATGATCGAGTAGCTAAGCATGAAAGAGTCTTTGTAACCACCTTGACGAAGAAAATGGCTGAGGATTTGACGGACTACTTTAAAGATTTAGGTATTAAAGTTAGATATTTGCATAGTGATATTAAGACTTTGGAACGAACGAAAATTATTCGTGATTTACGATTAGGTAAATTTGACGTTCTAATTGGAATCAATTTGCTTCGTGAAGGTATTGATGTTCCAGAAGTTTCCCTAATTGCCATATTGGATGCTGATAAGGAAGGCTTCTTAAGAGCTGAACGTTCATTAGTCCAGATTATTGGACGTGCATCACGTAATGAACATGGTAAAGTTATTATGTATGCTGATTCAATCACAGATTCAATGCGTGGGGCGATTGATGCAACTGCACGTCGTCGTAAATTACAGATGAAATTCAATGAGGAACATAATGTAACACCTAAGACAATTGTTAAACCAATTCGGGATGCTATTTCAATGTTCCAGAAAGTTGATAACTCTTCTTCTGAGACAGAGAAGATTGATGATGATATCGACTTTAAGGATATGAGTAAGAAGGAGCGTGAAGAACTTCTTGCTAACTTAAATGAACAAATGGAATCTGCTGCCAAGAAATTAGACTTCGAGGCTGCTGCTAATTTACGTGATACGATTTTGGAATTAAAGGCGGAAATGAAATAGAATGTTAAATGATAAAATTGTTATTCATGGTGCACGTGCACATAATTTAAAGGACATCGATGTAACTATTCCTCGTGATAAGTTAGTTGTCATGACTGGCTTATCTGGTTCAGGTAAAAGTTCTTTGGCTTTTGATACACTCTATGCCGAAGGTCAAAGACGTTATGTTGAAAGTTTATCTTCATATGCTCGCCAATTTTTGGGACAAATGGATAAGCCAGATGTTGATTCGATTGATGGATTAAGTCCTGCTATTTCAATTGATCAAAAAACGACTTCAAAGAATCCTCGTTCAACTGTAGGAACAGTTACAGAAATAAATGATTATTTACGTTTATTGTGGGCTCGTGTGGGAACACCGATTTGTCCAAATGATGGTACTAAAATTACCAGTCAATCAGCTCAACAAATGGTTGATGCTATTTTGAAGTTGGATGATGGTACTAAGTTACAAGTTCTTTCACCAGTTGTTCGTGCTAAGAGAGGTCAACACAAAAAAGCCTTGAATCAAATTAAGAAACAAGGTTATGTTCGTATCCGTGTTGATGGTGAAATTCACGACGTCAGTGAAGACATTGAATTGGATAAGAATAAGAAACACAGTATTGACGTTGTGGTTGACCGAATTGTTATCAATGACCACATCAAGTCACGTTTGTTCGATTCAGTTGAAGCAGCTTTGAGACTATCTGATGGTTATATGAATGTTGATGTCATTGGTTCAGATATGATGGTTTTCTCAGAAAAGAATGCTTGTCCTCTTTGTGGATTCACAGTTGGAGAGTTGGAACCACGTTTATTCTCATTCAACGCACCATTTGGTGCCTGTGAGAATTGTGATGGCTTAGGTATTAAGCTAGAAGTCGACCTTGATTTGGTTATTCCAGATCAGAGTAAAACTTTAGCTGAAGGGGCTATTGAACCTTGGAATCCAATCAGTTCACAATATTATCCAGAAATGTTAGCCCAGGCTGCTAAAGAATTTAATATTGATATGAATACACCATTTGAGAAATTACCTCAAAAAGATCAGGATATTATTCTAAATGGTTCTGATGGTAAAACTTTCCACTTTCATTATGAGAATGATTTTGGTGGTGTACGTGACGTTGATGTTCCATTTGAAGGAGTTATTCCTAACATCAATCGTCGTTATCATGAAACTAATAGTGATTTTACACGTGAAGTTATGAGAAAATACATGACCGAATTGAAATGTCCTGTTTGTCATGGTAAACGATTAAATCGTCAGGCTTTGGCTGTTAAAGTTGAGGGTAAGGATATTGCTGAAGTTTCTGATATGTCAATCAAAGATGAACTTCCATTCTTTAAAGCAGTTAAATTTGGTGAACAAAATACAGTTATTGCAAAACCTATTTTGAAGGAAGTTAAGGATCGTCTTAGTTTCTTGATTAACGTTGGTTTGGAATATTTGTCATTGTCTCGTTCGGCTGGAACTTTATCTGGTGGTGAAGCTCAAAGAATTCGTTTGGCTACACAAATTGGTTCTAATTTATCTGGAGTAATGTATATTCTGGATGAACCTTCAATTGGATTGCACCAACGTGATAACGATCGTTTGATCAACTCCTTGAAAAAGATGCGTGATCTTGGAAATACTTTGATCGTGGTCGAACACGATGAGGACACAATGCGTGCTGCCGATTATCTAATCGATGTCGGTCCTGGTGCTGGTGAAAATGGTGGACAAATTGTTGCTGCCGGAACTCCTAGTGAAGTAGAAAAGGATCCTAAATCATTGACTGGTCAATATTTGGCAGGAAAGAAATTCATTCCAGTGCCTTTGGAACGTCGTGCTGGTAATGGTGAATTTGTTGAAGTCTATGGTGCACAAGAGAATAATTTAAAGAAGTTGAATGTTAAATTCCCATTGGGTAAGTTTATCGTTGTGACTGGTGTTTCTGGTTCAGGTAAATCTACTTTGGTCAATATGATCTTAAAACGTGCTTTGGCTCAGAAGATGAATCATAATTCTGAGAAACCTGGTAAGTATAAGAAAATTACGGGTTACGAGAATTTGGAAAAGATGATTGCTATTGATCAAAGTCCTATTGGACGTACACCAAGAAGTAATCCAGCCACATATACTGGTGTCTTTGACGATATCCGTGATTTATTTGCTCAGACAAATGAGGCTAAATTGCGTGGCTACAAGAAGGGAAGATTCTCTTTCAACATTAAGGGTGGCCGCTGCGAAAATTGTCGTGGTGATGGAATTATTAAAATTGAAATGAATTTCTTGCCTGATGTTTACGTACCATGCGAAGTTTGTCATGGAACACGTTATAACTCTGAAACTTTGGAAGTAACTTATAAAGGTAAGAATATTGCTCAAGTACTTGATATGAAGGTCTCTGAAGCTTTGGACTTCTTCAGCAATATTCCAAAGATCAAACGTAAGTTGCAAACAATTCAAGATGTAGGGTTAGGTTATGTTTCATTAGGACAATCGGCTACCCAATTGTCCGGTGGTGAAGCTCAAAGAATGAAATTGGCTTCCGAACTCTATAAGAAATCTAACGGTAAGAACTTCTATATCTTAGATGAACCTACAACTGGTTTGCATACTGATGATATCAAGCGTCTTTTAGGTGTTCTGCAACGCTTAGTTGATGAAGGTAATACTGTCTTGGTTATTGAACATAACTTAGATGTTGTTAAATCAGCCGACTGGTTAATTGATCTTGGACCTGAAGGCGGTGAAGGTGGAGGTACAATTGTTGGTACCGGAACACCTGAAGAATTGGCTGATGTAAAGGACAGCTATACTGGTCAATATTTGAAACCGATTTTGGAACGTGATACTAAACGTACTAAAGATGCTAAATAGATAAAAAGCAGGTATTTACTAGATATTAATTCTAGTAGATACCTGCTTTTTGGTTATTCTTCATTCAGAGATTGTAAGTAAACCAATTGATCAGTTGAAATTTGTTCGTAAAGCGCTCCACCTAATTCACGACTAATTTCCTTAGTTGAGATTAAATTTTGAATATAAGTATTCTCTTGTTGAAAGGCTTCAATCAAGAGTTCGTTTTGGTCATTCTCATAATGATCACGGCCAACCAAACGACGATGTCTTTCATCATAAGCCCGACGGACAATACTAATTTCACGATTGTTGCCATTATCATTCACTAAACTTTGATTAAGATAACTAGTGATTTTAAGATAAGGTTTCTTTTCAACTTCAGCCATTTTATCCCAAAGCTTGCGATTACGTTTTAGCATTTGTTCACGACTGATATTCTTACGTTGCGATTGCATCTTATGATACATTTTACGACGTTTACGAGCTGTTTTGTTTAATGATAATTTTTCTACAACATGGAAACGTAAGAAGAGCAGAAGTCTTTGACGAAAACTGTTTTGATATTGTAAAACAGTTCTACGTGCCACTCGCATGTATAGGTCAGCACTTTGTTCAGATATCTCACCGTTACTTAACATTTCATCTATAGTTTGTTGCTCTAATTCAAAGCAGTTGTCGAAGATGATTGTTAATTTGTTTTTATCGATATGTCCGTCAATCGTACGTTGACCATCAAGAATATTTACTACTCGACCAATACTAGTAGAACTGTCGTGATGTGTTTGGAGGGTGACGATAGCATTATCAACCATCTGTCCTTTAACTTTGGCTAATTCATCTTCAGTATATTTAGAAACTTGAGGAGGTAATAACCTTGGTAGAACTAAAGTTGGAACTAATAAGCTAGTTAAGATAACAACTGCAGCTACAAAGATAATATCATTACGATATGGGAAAGTTTGTCCATTCAATGTTAATGGTAGCGAGAAGGCCATAGCTAAGGTAATAGTTCCATGAACACCACTATAAGCCATAACGATACTATTAGCGTGTTTTTCTTTCTTATCCCAGGCTCGAATGGAAGCAAAGCCCCAATTAGTCCAGAAGTATCTTAAAGCAGTCATAATAATATAAAGCAGAATACCGACTCCTAACAGAATGCCAACTGAACTAGCATCATGTTGATGCAGATTTTGAATAACACTTGGCAATGACATTCCTAATAAAACAAAGACAATGCCATTTAGAATACTAGAGAAAACATTCCAAGTACTAGTCATAACGATTTGCAGACGTGAACTAGTTAGACGGAGACGATTCTGTTGAATACCGTGCATTAATCCTGTAACAACCACAGCTAAAATTCCTGATACACCAATGGCTTCAGCAATTAAATAAACGACAAAGGGTGTCAATAGGGTGAAAGGAACCATGACTGAAGGAGCATCCACATGCATATTAATCAATCTTAGACGAATTGAAACAATAATAACTCCTAAAATACCGCCTAAAATAATTCCTCCAAAGAAGACATAGAAAAAGTTACCAATTCCATTAAGCAGAGAAAATTGTCCTGTAACAGCAGCACTGATGGCTAAGTTTAAGGCAACGATACCTGAAGCATCATTGAAGAGCGATTCATTTTCCAGAGTACCCATAACCTCGGTTGGTACAAGCATATTATTTGTAATAGAACCAACAGCAACGGCATCAGTTGGCGTGATAATAGCTCCCAAAGCAAAGGCAAGTGCTAATGGCATACTAGGAATGATCAAGTGGGTCACGAAACCAACGATTAAAATAGAAATAATTGCTAGTTCCACTGCCAAAGAAAAAGTGGTACCGACTTGATGTGTTAATCGGGACAAACTAGTGTGTTGTCCGTCATTAAACATTAGTGCCGAAATGATAACAAGTAAAAAGATTTCCGGTTCTAATTCGAAATGTTTGTAAAAAGGTAGAAAAGATAATAATAGTCCAGCTGCAATTTGGATGAATGCAATCGGAATATTATTTAATTTCCACTGAACAATGTTGGCAAGCACAACGGCTGCAACTAATAGCAGTACTAAGAAAACTGTATCCATAAAATATCCCCCTCTAATTGGTTTAATTTTATCGCAATTTAGCAATAAAAAATATTTTTATCTTTTCTTCTCCAAAACTGACACGCCTGGCTCGTTATGTTATGCTTATATGGAATGTGAGGTGCAAAATGGCAAAAGATACGCTGAATTTAGTTATAGTAACCGGAATGAGTGGTGCAGGTAAAACTGTCGCCATGCAATCTTTTGAAGATTTAGGTTATTTTTGTATTGATAACATGCCACCTAATCTACTTCCTAAGTTTTGGGAATTAGTTCATGAATCAGGAACTATTAAAAAAGTAGCTTTAGTTGTCGACATTAGATCACGTGCTTTTTATGATGAGATTTTCTCAATGTTGTCACAAGTTGATGAAGATGAACAAGAAAAACACCAAAAAGTTGATATGAAGATTCTCTTCTTGAACGCATCAGATGAGGAATTAGTTTCCCGTTATAAAGAAACTCGTAGAAGTCATCCGCTTGCAATGGAAGGTCGTCTACTTGATGGTATCGAAAAAGAACGAGAACTTTTGTCAGAAATCAAAGGTCGTGCGTCAGTTGAAATTGATACAACAGATTTAACTCCACGTCAATTACGTGAAGAGATTTTTGATAACTTTCAAGAGTCGTCTGGAGTACCAACCTTTCATATTGAAGTAATGTCATTTGGTTTTAAATATGGTTTGCCAATTGATGCCGATATAGTAATGGATGTCAGGTTTTTAAAGAATCCATTTTACATCAAAGAATTGAAAACACAAACAGGTGTGGATAAACCTGTTTATGATTATGTTATGGATGATCCAGAGACAAAGAATTTTTATGATAAGTTTTCAGGATTATTGAAGGATATTATTCCTGGATATGAAAAAGAAGGTAAAACTAGTTTAACGATTGCAATTGGCTGTACCGGTGGGCAACATCGATCAGTTGCAATTGCCCAACGTCTAGGTACTGACTTGAAGAAGAAGTACTACGTTGATATAACTCATCGTGACATGGAAAAATCTCAGAAGAAGGTAATCGAAGATGGCCGAAAATAGGATAGTTCGAGTTGTTAAAGGACGTCGTCCAAAGGTTGTAGTTATAGGTGGGGGAACTGGTTTACCAGTTGTATTAAGTAGTTTAAGAAAAATGGATGCTAATATCACTGCGATTGTTACTGTAGCCGATGATGGGGGATCATCTGGTATTATTCGTGACTATATTAACGTTGTCCCTCCTGGGGATATTCGAAATGTTTTAGCATCACTATCTGATTTGCCTAAGGTTGATATGGATGTTTTCCAATATCGCTTTAAGAGTAATGATGATTTCTTCTCAGGTCATGCGATCGGTAATTTAATTATCGCTGCTTTGACTGAGATGTCACCTAACATTTTTGACGCTGTTCAAGAACTATCTAAAATGATGAAAGTTGATGGTCATGTTTTTCCAGCAAGTAATACTAAATTGACGTTACATGCGGAATTTACAGATGGAACTAAATTAGCTGGTGAACATGAGATTACTCACTCAGGAAAACATGTTAAACGTGTTTGGGTCACGGATTCTGATAATCCAAAAGAAGAACCAAAGTCAGTTATTTCAGTTATTGCTTCAATTATGCAAGCTGATGTGGTTGTTTTGGGCCCTGGTAGTTTATTTACAAGTATTCTACCTAACTTGATGATTAAAGATATCGGTGAAGCTGTTAAACAAACTTCAGCTGAGGTTGTTTATATTTGTAATATCATGACACAAATTGGTGAAACTGAAGGTTTTACAGATGCTGATCATGTCCGCGTTTTAAATCGCCATTTGGGTGGTAATTTTATTGACACGGTACTGGTTAATACAAGAGAAATTCCTGATGGTTATATGGATCATAAGAAGTATGACGAGTATGTCAATCAGGTAGAAACAGATTTTCAAGGTTTAAGAAAAATGGGATGCAAGGTTGTGCAAGATGATTTCTTGTCGTTGCACGATCAAGGTTCCTTCCATGATGGTGAAAAGGTTGCTGAGGAAATAATCAATTTAGCCTTACAATCTGGTAATAGAAAAAATGAGGTGAGACGTTAGTGGTTTCATATGCAAGTGAGGTCAAGCAGGAACTCACAAAATTAGTCGTCCATCCCGAACATGCTCGAGTAGAATTATCGGCATTGTTGAGAATGAATGGCTCATTAAGTTTACAAAATCATCATTTCGTCTTAACCGCACAAACTGAGAACGCCGCTATTGCACGAAGAATTTTTTCTTTGATTAAGCAAAAGTATGGAATTGAATCAGAATTACTTGTGCGAAAAAAGATGAAATTAAAGAAAAATAATCAATATCTTGTACGTTTGAAATATGATACTAATCGTGTACTTACGGATTTAGATATTTTGGATGAATCAGGTTTGTCGATTAATACCGATGTACCTGAAGAAGTTTTAAACGAAGATCAACGGATGCGCTCATATCTAAGAGGAGCCTTTTTGGCTACTGGAAGTGTGAATAACCCTGAGACTTCCAGATATCATTTGGAAATTTACTCATTATATGAAACACATAATGAAGGAATTGCTCAAATGATGAATTATTTTCATTTGAATGCTCGGACTACCAAGCGTCGTAACGGCTATATTGTTTATCTAAAAGAGGCTGAAAAAATTGCTGATTTTCTTCAATTAATTGGGGCAACTAACTCAATGTTGAAGTTTGAAGATATTCGAATTGTGCGTGATATGAGAAACTCGGTTAATCGTTTGGTTAATTGCGAGAATGCTAATATCAATAAGACCGTGGCAGCGGCTGAACGTCAAATTGATAATATTAAACATTTACAGGCAACAGTAGGATTGGATTCCTTACCAGATAAATTACGTGAAATTGCAGTTTTACGTTTAGAAAATCCAGAAGTTTCTTTGAAGGAACTAGGAGAGATGGTACCAAGTGGTCCTATCTCTAAATCAGGAATCAATCACCGTTTACGTAAGTTAAATGAATTGGCTGAAACAGCCAGAGTATAAAAAATAGTCTTCATATCGACCAATCAAAGTGGTTGATGTGAAGACTATTTTGCTATGTTAAGAATTTAATTTTATGCGTTATTCTTTTTATGATTTTTAATCAATAAAGCAAAGATAAAACCGATAACCGCCATGCCGAAGAAGAAGGCAAAGACATGTTGAAAGCCAATTAGTCCGTTATTGGCGGGTAAATGATGTTTTTGATTAGTTGAAACTAGAATCAAAGTGGCAAGACTGACACCTAATGAACCGAGTAATTGTCTAACAGTCGTTATAATTGCTGTTCCATGAGGAATTAACTCTTCTGATAGAGAGTTACCACCTAAAGTTGTGGCAGGCATCATAACGAAGGCATTACCACCTTCAATTAAGATAGCGATTAGAATCATTGGCAGAATACCTAATTTAGTATGGAGAATGAAGAGTAGGAACCAGCCAATAACAATCATCGACATTCCTGAAATTAAGGTGGCTTTGAATCCAATCTTATCGGCTAACTTACCAGTAAGAGGATTCAAAATACTTAGAACAATAGCTGGTGGTACTAACGCTAAACCAGACATTAGAACTGAAACATATAAAATATTTTGATAATAAAGTGGATAGATGATTGTTACAACAATTAAGGAAATATATGAGAAACCGGTCAATAAGACAGCCAAGTCAAAGTTGAAGTTCTTCATAACTTTTAAATCTAGTAGAGGCTTATCTTTAGTTAATTGACGATGTATGAAGAGAACGGTCAAAATAATACTGATAACTAAGAGAATAATTAAGTTAGTTGAGAAGCTTCTAGTACTACCAGCCTGATTAACAACATAAAGTAACCCGATAATACCAAGTAGATAAATTGTTGAAATAAGGTCAAGACTAGCTTTGTGACGAGGCATAACATCTTTGATATTGAAGAGAGCACTGATAAAGATAATAATCATGATCAATAAGAAGATGACGAAAAGTCCTTGCCATTGTAAAAAGTTTAGGACAATACCGGAAATAATAGGACCTGAAGCTAAAGCAGAACCCATGACCAAACCAGCGTATCCCATTGTGGCGCCACGTTTACTCTCAGGCGTGATGGTCAGTAGGACGGACTGGAACGATGGGAACAAAACACCTACACCAATTGCTTCTAGAGCTCTTCCCAGCATAGCCATTGGAAAGTTTGGTGCCACGATGATAATTAAGGTACCAATTGCAAAAATACCAACAACGCTAAGAAAGATTTTTTTAAACGAAAAATTGTTTAATAACCATGGACTGATCGGCATCATGATACACATGATTAACATAAACCCCGTTGTTAACCATTGAATCGTTGGTGCTGTTACGCCAAAGAATTTCATTAATGTCGGATAAGCCGTTGAAAGTGAAGACTGACTGATCGACATCGTAAAGGTCCCGGATAACAAAGTTATGATGAATAACTTCCGAGCCAGGCTATTTTGGATTTCGCCCTTATTCATAAAAAAGACCCCTTTTGTTTAATCTAAGAACAATTTAAGGATAGACTAAAATAAAAGGGGTGTCCAATGGAATGCCTGATGTAGAGCGCTTTCAGAGAGATAAAAAAAGACCAGGACGTTTTGTCCTGATCTAAATAATTGTTGTTCTATGCTGAATGGTAGAAACGAGCTACGCTAGGCAAATGCTTAGGCTTACTCCGCTCTCTAATTAAAACGAGCTACACAAACCAGATTCCTGTGCTTTGCCTGACTTCACAAACCGCCTGCTTCGCAGTCAATTCGCAAAGTCCTGCAAATGCTCAGAATCTAAACGGGTTTGTTCCGCTCTCTAATTACTTATCAGCTTTATTTGTCATGATTTCGTCAATCAAACCATAATCTTTAGCTTCTTGGGCTGTCATGTAGTTATCACGATCAGTATCCTTTTGAAGTTTTTCAAATGTTTGACCTGAGTTATCAGCCAAAATGTGATTCAATCTCTTTCTTGTCTTCAAGATCTCTTGAGCAGCAATTTCAATTTCTGTTTGTTGACCTTGAGCTCCACCTAATGGTTGGTGAATAAGAACGGTTGAATTTGGAAGAGCAAATCTCTTGCCCTTAGTACCTGCTGACAATAGGACACTGGCCATTGATGCAGCCATACCTGTAGCAATTGTCTGAATATCAGACTTAACGAAATTCATTGTATCCATGATAGCTAATCCGTCGGTAACTGAACCACCGGGTGAGTTGATATACATGGAAATATCCTTATCTGAATCTTGAGCATCGAGGAATAGTAATTCGGCGATAACTGTATTAGCCATTTGGCTGTTAACTTCACCAGATAACATAATGATTCTATCTTTTAATAATCTTGAGTAAATATCGTAGGCACGTTCGCCACGAGAACTTTGTTCAACAACTGTAGGAACTAACATTAAAATGCCTCCTGTTTTTAATTAGCACTCTTAATAGCACAGTGCTAATTTAGCATACTATTAATATTGGGTCAACAAACAAAGCTTAAGAAATAAAAATAATTATTTAACTTCGGTTTGAACAGCAGGTTTAGTGATCATATTTTTAATCTTCGACCAAACAATATGGAAAGTATAAGCTGAGGCGAATGATAATATCCAAGTCAATAAATAGCAAATGATAATGGCTGCAATAGGATTGATTTGAGGTAAGAAGCCACTACCTAAACGCCAAATAATTTGGAGCCAGAAGACGTTAGATAAGTAAGCTCGATAGGCATAAGTAGCTAAGAAGTGGAAAACTGGTAAGGCCTTAGAGTCAGTATTGATGTGACGAATGGCTAACGTAGCTACTAGACCAATAACCAATAAAGCATAGAGAGTCATCGATGGTTTGTAATAGGGAGCATTGCTTAATTTGACTGGATAACCGAAAGCAAATAATTCACGGTTAGTCCAATAGAAGACAGCGATAAGTAAAATCACTAAAATAGGAAAAGCTTTTTTAAGAAACTTCTCAAATTTGTCACGAAACATCCAAGCGACAACTCCGAAGATTCCATAAATTACGAAACTGATAAAGATTCTATCTAATAGGTACCAACTTTGTTCATGAGGACCATGGAAGACTTGGACATCGTAGAAGTAAATCCAAGCACCAAAGAGAATAACGGTTAAAACAATTGTGATAATACCACGAGTATTGTTGTTTTTTATCCAGTGAGCTAAAGCCCAAAAAAGTGGCATTAGGATAATGAATTGTAGCATCATGGTGTTATACCACAAGTGTGGAGCAGCGTTTCCATTGATGAAATGCCAACAAAAAGAGCCAAAACTGTTGAATTTATTAACTTGTTGAACATCCGGAAAAACCAATAAGTAAGCGAGGGTCCACCAAATTGTAGGTACAAAAAGAGCAGACCATTGTTTCTTCAAATAGCTACCATAATCTCCCCAAGTATTTTTATTAGTAGTTCTAGTCGTAGTATATAAAATACCAAATATAAAGGCTGGAGCTGTAAACTTCACCAAATTGTAGATAATTCCGATTGGAGTTTGATAACTAAAACTGGGATTGGTTGATAGAACTAAACTGAGTACAGTCTGCATCATAACGGCAGTACAGGCAAAGACCTTCATATAGTCACCTATATCAGCCTTCGGTGTAATGTCTTTTTTATTTTCATGTGATAAATCTCCCCTTGTAAAATTGTGAGATCAACAAAAGGAAATCCTTAGATTCAATATATTCTCATCCCAAAATAAATGCAACTAAATTTTCAATTCGGATCTTTGGAAGGATAAGAAAATCAAGATCAGTTCATTACTGATTTCACGTTGAATATTTGTCAGATTTTTATGAGGTGAGCAGAGATAAATTGTCCGTTGTAGTGGATCAGGTGTTAGACGAGCCAATTGAACTTTGGAACTGATTGTTTGCCAAGTGACGGAAGGAATGAAGCTCAAACCGACACCAGCTTCAATGATTCCTCTAACTGTTGCAGGGTCATCAGCTTCATATTTATAGTTCAAAGTGATATCTCGTTTTAAAAAATATTTATCGATGGTCACTCGCAAAGGATTGTTTGCTGAAAGGCCAATCATTTTTTCTGACACGAGTTCTTCTGGTTTAATAAAATGTTGACTGTAGCCATAATTGATATTCCAACCAACAAAAATTTCTTCCTTTAAAACGGGTACATTAGTCAATCCCTGTAAAGGGGTGCTAGTAATAATAAAATCGAATTGTTTAAAATCTGTTTCCCTGACGTTATGTTGAGCAATGTTCAATCTAACGTTGGGGAATTTTTCTTGAATACTAGTAACAAGTGAAGGGATGAAAGGTGAAGCAACTTCCATTAATAGTGAAATTGGATATTGTGTTTGATCCAAGCCACCTTTAACGGCTGAAATACCACGATTCAATTCTTCCAGACTGTCATTAACGTAACTGTAGAATAATTTGCCAGCTCGATTCAATTTCAAAGTTCTACCAGTACGGTCAAAAAGTTTCGTGCTCAATTCATCCTCTAATTGTTTGATGGTTTTACTGACAGCTGGTTGAGAGACGTAGAGGATTTTGGCGGCTTTAGTGATGCTTTCTTGATTTGCGACGACAACGAAATAAGTTAATTGATTGAGATTCATATTTTGCTCCATTCATAACCAAATGGTTAAGTATCTTGCTTTTTATATATTATACATGTTATACATCGGCAATTATACTGAATCTGTGAGATCAATAAGAAGGATTGTTGGAGGTGATTAATTATCAAAACCTTGTGGATATTTCCAGGCCAAGGTGGTCAAAGAAGTGGGATGTTAAGTGAAGTCCCACCGGAAATGATTCAACGAGTAAAAACCCTAACTGGTATTGAATTGAAAGATACGGCTGAAGCTTATCAAGATTCAATTCAGATTCAATTAGGAATTTTATTATTACAATTATTTGATATTCGACAATTAAAAGCAATCCAGCAAAAGCCTGATGCCGTTGCCGGACACTCACTAGGAATTTTTGCGGCTGCTGTAGCGGCAGGAGTTATTAGCGAAGATGATGCAATTAAGATTGTTTATTTACGTTCAACCGAGATGCAAAAGTCATATCCAAGTGGATACGGCATGGGTGCAATTGTTGGTTTAACGAGAAAAGAAGTTTCTACTTTAGTAACCCAAATCAATAGTGAAGAGCAACCAGTTTTCACTTCTAATCAAAATTCGGAATTGCAAACTGTTATTTCGGGTTCATTGGAAGGGATAAACAAAGTTTTAGCCCTCGCTAAGGATAATGGCGCGCAAAAGACAGTCTTATTGAAGGTTCCTGTGCCATCGCATTCTCCATTGATGCAAAAGGTTGCTAACGTTTTGGAGAAAGAATTGTCCAAAGTAGAATTGCATGATCCGCAATGCACGTATTTAGCTAATTATAATGGTCGCTCTAGTAAAAAAGTGACAGAGGTTAAATACGATATGATCAACAATCTCGTTCATCCTGTCTATTGGGACACAATGATGGACGTGGCGTCAGAGCTAGGTATTGATACAACATTAGAAGTTCAACCCGGACAAACTTTTACCAAATTGGTTAAGAGTAAGTTCCCTGATTTTAGAACTATCACCATGAAAAATATGAGTCTTGATGATATTGAGTTTTTGTTAGAAAAATGGAAAAGAGGATAATCAATGGCTAATAGAAGTTGGACCCAAAACCGTGATAACAAAGTTGCTAAGATGGCAAGCATTTCATCACTTTTGGATGGTAAATTAGTTAAAACAGAAAATGCTAAGACATTATTAGAAAGCATTATTAAACCAGGCGACAAGGTCGTTTTGGAAGGGGACAATCAAAAACAGGCTAGTTTCTTATCTGAAACTTTGGCTTCAGTTGATCCCGAAAAAGTACATGATTTGCATATGATCATGTCAAGTGTGTCACGTCCAGAACATTTGGATATTTTTGAAACTGGCATTGCTAAGAAGTTGGACTTCTCATTTGCCGGACCACAAAGTACTAGAATTTCACAAATGATTGCTGATGGAACAATGGAAGTCGGTGATATTCATACATATTTGGAATTATATGCTCGTTTATACGTTGACTTGATTCCTAACGTTGTTTTAGTTGCTGCTGATAAGGTTGACCGTGATGGTAATCTTTACACTGGTGCTAATACTGAAGAGACACCAGTTATCGTTGAATCAGCTGCATTCAAAGACGGAATTGTTATTGTTCAAGCCAATGAAATTGTTGATAAAGTTCCTCGTGTTGACATCCCTGGAGATTGGGTCGACATCGTTGTACCTGCTGACGAGCCTTATCAATTGGAGCCACTATTTACAAGAGATCCACAAAATGTCACAGAATTACAAATTCTTATGGGAATGATGGCAATTCGTGGAATTTATGAAAAACATAATGTACAAACAGTTAACCATGGTGTTGGTTTTAATACTGCTGCAATTGAACTCCTATTGCCAACGTATGGTGAACAATTAGGTTTGAAAGGTAAGATCGTGCCTAATTGGGAAGTTAACCCTACACCAACTTTGATTCCAGCAATTGAAAGTGGTTGGGTCAAGACTATTCATAGTTTCGGTGGCGAAGTTGGTATGGAAAACTATATTGCTCACCGTCCTGATATTTTCTTCGTTGGTAAAGACGGTAGTATGCGTTCAAACCGTGCCTTTGGTCAAATGGCCGGTCAATATGCTTTGGATATGTTCGTTGGTTCAACATTACAAATTGATAAATATGGTAATTCTTCAACCGTAACTAATGGTCGTCTATCTGGTTTCGGTGGTGCTCCTAACATGGGTAGTAATCCACATGGCCGTCGTCATTCAACACCAGCTTGGCAAAGCTTACGTCCTGATGATGATCCATTGGGTAAAGGTCAAAAATTAGTTGTACAAATGGTTGAGACTTTCGGTTCAAACAAGAAGCCAGTCTTTGTTGATCATTTGGATGCTGAAGAAGTTCAAAAAGAAGCTAAATTGGCTAATGTACCAATCATGATTTATAGCGAAGATACTACACATATCGTTACTGAAGAAGGTATTGCTTACTTGTATAAGACTGACAGTATGGCTGAAAGACAAGCAGCGATTGAAGCTATTGCCGGTGTCACACCAGTTGGTTTGAGAAGTAATCCTAAACAACTAAAAGAATTGCGTGCTAAAGGTATCGTAGCTCTACCAGAAGATTTAGGTGTTCATCGTAGTGAAGCTAAGAGATCACTTCTTGCTGCTCAAAATATGGATGATCTAGTTAAGTGGTCTGATGGACTTTATAATCCACCTGCAAAGTTTAGAAGTTGGTCATAATCAATGATTGAAACTAAGTATTTAAAATTAGCTCAACAAGCAGTTACCGCATTGAAGTGGGAAGTATCATTCTCACCTAAGCCGGGATTAGTTGATGCAAAGTCAAATGGTTCTCATACGGATATGGATATTGATTTGTTTTACAAATCTGCTGATAGTTTGTTAGCTGGTTTTGAAGAAATGATTCAGGTTTCATACCAACACCCCTTAGATCTAGCTTTACGTGAAGAGATAGGTCGAATAGGCCGTGTGGCTGAAAAAGATATGTTTACAGCAACCAATGGAATCAATACTCACAAAGGAGCTATTTGGAGTATGGGACTTTTGGTCAGCGTAATCAGTAGTTTACAAACAGATGACTTGGAAACTATCTTTGCTGGAGTAAAAAAGTTATCGAGAATGCCTGATAAATATGTTCAGACAACTAAGAAAACTCATGGGATGATCACTAAACAGAAGTACGCTTTAAATGGTGCTAAAGGCGAAGCTCAAAGTGGATTTGCCAACGTCTCTAAAGTATTGAGTTTTCAACCAGAAGCAGATGATTACGATACTTGGCTGAAACGATTACTACTTTTGTATAGCAATGTTAATGATACAAACGTTGTGTATCGTAGTAATTTACAAGTTTTACAAGAATTTCAAACTTTGTCAGCACAAATTGTTGTTTCTAAACAAACTGTGTTAGACAATCCAAAATTTCAAATCCTTCAAAAATTTACACAAAAATACAATATTTCACCCGGTGGCTGTGCAGATCTGTTCGCTGCAAGTTACTTCTTAAAACATTTAAATTAGAAACGGAGAAAAAAATGGAAAAATTACATTTTAATTTCGATACAACTGATGCAATTGCTAAACCAGTCCATGTCGGCGTTGTTGCATCTGGTGATCTCGAAGTTATTTTTAGACCAACAGACAAGAAGACAGAAGTTAATATCGTAACTGGTAGTGATGGTTTCAAAGAAGTTTGGGCAAATGTCTTGAAACGTTTCTTTGACAGATATCCAATTCAAGCCAATATTGAAATTAATGACTTTGGTTCAACTCCAGGAGTTGTTAATCTTCGTTTAACTCAAGCATTGGAGGAACTAAAAGATGAAAAATAGTTTTGTTGAATTACATGCACGTGAACGTGCGCTTTCATTATTAGATGCAGGTACTTCCAAGGAAATGGTTGGACCACTTGATAATATGATCTCACCACATTTGGAACCTCAAAATATTGTTCCTGAAAGTGATGACGGAATTGTTTTAATGAAAGGTACAATCGATGGTAATAACGTTTTAGTTGTTTCCATTGAAGGTAAATTCCAAGGCGGTGGTATCGGTGAAGTCAGCGGTGCCAAGATTGTTGCAGCTTTGGAAAAGGCTTTAGAAGATAATAAGAATGGTAAGACTATCTATCCAATTATTATCTTGGATACTGGTGGTGTCCGCTTGCAAGAAGCTAACTATGGTTTGCTATCTATTTCAGAAATCCAAAATGCCGTTATTGCTTTAAAGAAGTATGTTCCAGTAATTGGTTTAGTACCAGGACGTGTTGGATCTTTCGGTGGTATGTCAATTACAGCTTCAATCTTGTCATATTTGATTGCTACTAATAAGGCCAGAATTGCTCTAAATGGACCAGAAGTTATTGAACAAGAAGCTGGTGTCCGTGAATTTGATTCTAGTGATAAAGATTTGATCTGGAACACTTTAGGTACTAAGCAAAGATTAGCAACTGGTTTAGTTGATGAAGTTGTTGATGATACAGTGGATAATGTTAAAAATTCAATCATCAATGAAATTAAGACTAGAAAGGATGCTCATCGTACCGAAAATGTCGATTTCTATCTCAGTTTGTTAGATCAATTGGATTTAAGCAAGAAACTAGATATTGAAACTTACGATAAACTCTATAAAAATGTTAAAGTAAAAAAACATGATATTCCAGAAGCTGTAGCTAGTTCTAAAGAGGGCACTAAGAGTCGTGGTCGCGCTTGGTTTGAAAAGATGACTGGTATCAAGAATGCTACTAGCTCTGTTTCAACAGTTTTGCATGCACAAAAAGATGGCAAGGAATATGTTGCTATTGTGCCCGATGCTGATAATAAATTTCCACGTGTTAGAAATGGTGAAGTTGGATTACAAGAAGGTTTCGCAGTTGCTAGTGTCATTAATAAGGTTGTTGCTGAAGATAAGGATAAAGATGTTAAACGTCCAATTATCTTGATTGTTGATGTACCTAGTCAAGCTTATGGCTATCAAGAAGAATTGATTGGTATTCATGTTGCTTTAGGTTCTAGTGCAGCTGCTTATGCTAAAGCTAGACAAGCAGGTCATCCAGTAATTGACTTTATTCCTGGTGATGCTGTATCCGGTGGTTTCTTAGCTCATGGCCTACAATCTAACCGTATGATTGCTTTGGATGATGATTCAATTACTATTCAAGCTATGTCAAAGGCTAGTGCCGCTCGTATTACACAAAGAACTATTGCTGAATTAGAAGAAGCTACAAAACATGTTCCAGCTATGGCTTATGATATTGATAACTATGAAAAACTTGGTGCTTTGTACAAGCTAGTTAAGGGTATCGGTTCATGGGAAGCAACTGACGAAAATGTTGTAAAAATCAATCAAATTATTGATGATGCTATCGACGGTTTAAATGGCGATAGAACACTTCATTTCCGTTATGAAACACCAATTGCTAAAGAAAGTGGACGTAAGGCAACCTTAAAAGTTCGTAAACTAGTTGATGAACAATGGTAGAAATTAATCCACATGACTTGTTAAAAATTGATTCTACTTCGGCTTTGTCAGACGAATTGCCAAGCTGGGCTAACTCTATTTTTCCCAATTCTTTGACAGTTGTTGTGAGACGTAGTCCTGTAAAAGCGGAACTAATTCCTGTTGGCGTTAGAGGGATGAAACGGGAACATCGTTTTGCAACATATGTTGATCCTAAAAATGTTTTGGAAGTTACAACGCCATATCAATTGGTCGAAAAGAGAACTTGGAAAGAGGTTACTCTGGAGCGTCAAGTGCTGCCAGCTATTAAGGCATTACCAAAAGTTAATGAAATTTTGCACGATTATCGCTGGGGGATTAGTGGCAGTGTTGGCTTTGAATTAGCAACTGGTACTCCTGCGGCCAAAATGACGAGTGATTTAGACTTAGTTTGGTTACCGAAACAAGAAATTAGCAAACAAGTGGCTAGTGAATTATTGAAGAGACTAAATCAATTCGGAGTTCATGCTGATTTGCAAGTTATTCAAGGAAACAATGGGTTTTCTTTGGAAGAGTACGCAAATAGTACTTCGACCATTATGATGAAAACCTTGCAGAATCCAATTTTAGTAAGAGATCCTTGGTTAAAATAAAAAGTTCCATCAATCTAAATAGGTTGGTGGAATTTTTTTCGGGTGGATAAATGTTTTTGAGTGCAATATAGTGGGTAAAGAGTGATTTTCGATATGGGATTTAAGGAGAAAATATATGGAACTAGTTACAAATGATGGAGTACGACTTAATTATCAAGTCCATGGACAGGGACAACCAATTATTTTTGTTGAAGGATTTGGTGGCTATCAAGAAATTTGGAATTTACAAGTAGAATACTTTTTAGGGATGCGTTATCAAATAATTACGTATGATCATCGTAATCATGGACAATCACAACGGACTGATAAAAATTTAACGTTAAAGCAGTTAACGGATGATTTAGAAACTTTAATTAGTTATTTGAAGTTGGATAATCCAATTTTAATAGGTCACTCAATGGGAGCCAGTGTTTGCTATAGCTATTTACAAAGGAATAATAAAGTTAAAGCAGTCATGGCTATTGATCAGTCTCCCAAAATGTTAAATGATAAAAATTGGACGTACGGGTTTGAAGATATAACAGCTGATAACTTCCAATCTAAATTAGTTCAAAAAAATAACGTTCATGAAACATTGCATGGATTGGATAATCGAGTTTTCGAGGATTTAAATCAAGCTAAGGCTATGCATCCGTTTGATAGAGAAGGAACTTTGCCGTTGTTATTTGATCACGTGCAAAAAGATTGGCGCAGCGCATTAACCAACACTCAGGTACCAGTAACCCTAATCGTTGCCAAACAGAGTCCATACTTTGATTATCGTTTTGGTGAGGTAGTAGCAAAAACTAATCCTAAAATCAAAACATTTACTATGGATAATAGTGGACACGATATTATGGCTGAAGTTCCCGACGAATTTAATCAGGTTTTACGTCATTTTGTTCTTAGTAGCAGTAGAAAATAAAAAACAAGATAATCTCAGGAGTAAAACCCGAAAGATTATCTTGTTTTTGCATAGAATAATTCCTGTTATAGTCATAAAACAATTAGAATGTTGAATTATCAACACTTACAGTTAAGACTTTGTGAAACAATTATGCGCCACGTGGGAGTCGAACCCACATCCCAGGAACCGGAATCCTGTGTGCTATCCATTACACTAGCAGCGCAAGCACAATATAATTCTAGCTCATCATAGGGTAAAAAGTAAATCTCTAAAAAAATTAATATAACTTTCACTTTTTATCGCATATTACTTGAAATATTCACAAGAGAGTTTATACTATTAGTTGTGCTTAGGAGATGAGATTTAATCATCTGGGCTTTTATTTTTTGAGTACATGGGTCGTAAACAGACATACAGGGACAGGACTTGCCCCATGGAGTATATCAAATGACTAATAATGAAGATTTAGAATTGCTGGATTTAGTTGCCCCAGACTTCATTAAGACTCTGGAAAAGCGATTTAAAATACTTCAGAGTATCTCATTAATGGAGCCTATCGGGCGCAGAGTGTTAGCTGATGATCTTAACATTACTGAACGTGGGTTAAGAACAGAAACTGACTTGTTGAGAAAGCAAGGTTTGATTATTTCTTCGAAATCTGGAATGTCTTTGACAAAGACAGGTAGCGACGTTGTAATTAGATTGACAGATGTATTAGCCGATTATCAAGGAACTGCTTTATTGGAGAAACAATTGAGTAGTAAGCTTGGAATCAGTAGATGTATTGTTTTACCGGGTAATGCTGATAAGCAACATCGTGTGGTTGATTCATTTGGTAGAAGGCTTAATCAACTTTTAGGGACACTGTTACCGACAGGACAGTCAATGATCTCTGTTACAGGTGGTAGCACCTTGGCTCAAGTTGCAAGAAATCTTTCTTCTGATTTGTCAAAGAACCGTCAACTGGTATTTTTACCAGCTCGTGGTGGTGTTGGTGAGTCAGTTGCAATTCAAGCTAACAGTGTTTGTGCGGAAATGGCTTCTAGAACACAGGGTCAGTACCGGGCATTGTATCTTCCAGAAGATATTTCTGAAAAAAGTTTCGAATCTTTGCAAAAAGAGACTTCAATTAAGTCGGTTCTTGATTTAATATATAGAAGTAATGTTGTTATTCACAGCATTGGCACTGCAAGTGTTATGGCTGAGAGAAGAAATCTTTCTTCTAAAGAACAGAATGTAGTAGACAGTGGAAGAGCTGTTGCAGAAGCATTTGGTGATTTCTTTGATCAAAGTGGTAAACTTGTTTATAAGGTACCTAGGATTGGACTTCATGTCCGGGACCTTGATAGAATAGAATATGTGATTGCGATTGCCGGTGGCGAGAGTAAAGCTAACGCGATTCAATCATATATGAAAAACGCACCTCATCATACAATCTTAATTACTGATGAAGGTGCCTCAAAACTGATTTTAAGGGATAACCCTTTAAAATAATATTTTTTTTATTTCCTGAAGGAGGAATTTTTGTATGACTACAAAAGTTGGTATTAATGGATTTGGCCGTATCGGTCGTTTGGCATTCCGCCGTATTGCTGCACTTCAAGCAGCTGGCAAGACAGATTTGGAAGTTGTTGCAATTAACGATTTAACTTCACCTGCTATGCTTGCTCACCTATTGAAGTATGATACAGCTCATGGTAACTTCGAAATCGATAAGATTGAAGCTGCTGACAACGCTATCGTTGTTGACGGTAAGAAGATCCCTGTATATGCTGAAATGAACGCTGCAGACCTTAAATGGGTTGCTAACGACGGTGTTGACATTGTTCTTGAATGTACTGGATTCTACACATCAACAGAAAAAGCACAAGCTCACTTGGATGCCGGTGCAAAACGTGTATTGATCTCAGCTCCATCAGGTGACATGCCTACAGTTGTTTATGGTGTTAACGATGACATCCTAACAAACGACGTTAAGATCGCTTCAGCTGGTTCATGTACAACAAACTGTCTTGCACCTCTAGCAAATGCCGTAAACGAAGAATTCGGTATTAAAGCTGGTACAATGACAACAATCCATGCTTACACAGCTACACAAAAACTTCAAGATGGTCCAGAACGTAAAGGTAATGTTCGTGCTGCACGTGCTGCTGCTGCTAACATCATCCCTCATTCAACTGGTGCTGCTAAGGCCTTAGGTCTTGTTGTTCCTGCATTGAAGGGTAAGCTTGATGGACATGCACAACGTGTTCCAGTTATCACAGGTTCAGTTACAGAATTAGTTGCAACTCTTGGTAAAGAAGTTACAGTTGACGAAGTTAATGCTGCAATCAAGAAGTATACAGAAAACAACCCTTCATTCGGTTACAACGATGATGAAATCGTATCTTCAGACGTTATCGGTACATCATTCGGTTCAATCTTTGACCCAACACAAACACAAATTGTTGGTAAGGGCGACGCACAAGTTGTAAAGACTGTTGCTTGGTATGACAATGAATCAGGATTTACAGCACAAATGGTTCGTACACTTGAAAAGTTTGCTACATTAGACTAATTCATTAATCTAAACTAGTAATCACGAAAACCTAATTTAGTGTGATTTAAATTGGCGGAGGGAGGAAAACTCCTTCCGCTTTTTTTTAAGGAAAATATTGGAGGATTTATTTACAATGGCTAAACTTATTGTTTCTGACGTTGACGTAAAAGGCAAAAAAGTCTTGATGCGTGTAGATTTCAACGTTCCTATTAAAGATGGTGTTGTCGGCGATACAAATCGTATCGTTGGTGCTATCCCAACAATCAAATATGTTTCAGAACATGGTGGAAAGGTTATCTTGCTATCTCACTTGGGTCGTATTAAGAGTGACGAAGACAAGAAAGCTTTATCATTGAAGCCAGTTGCTGCTAAACTTCAAGAATTAAGCGGTATGCCTGTAGAGTTCGTACCAACTAACGAAGGTAAAGAACTTGAAGATGCTATCAACGGTCTTAAAGACGGTCAAATCCTATTGATGGAAAACACTCGTTTCCAAGATATCGATAACGACTTCGGCAAACGTGAAAGCAAGAATGATCCTAAACTTGGCGAATACTGGGCATCACTTGGTGACGTATTTATCAACGATGCTTTCGGTACAGCCCACAGAAGCCATGCTTCAAACGTTGGTATCTCAACAGCTATGAAGGCTGCTGGCAAGCCAGTTGCTGCTGGTTTCTTAATGGAAAAGGAAATCAAGTTTTTAGGTAACGCCGTTGACAATCCTGTACACCCATTCGTAACAATTCTTGGTGGTGCAAAGGTTTCAGATAAGATCGGTGTTATTGAAAACTTAATTCCAAAATCAGACCACATCTTAATCGGTGGTGGTATGGCTTATACATTCTTAGCTGCTCAAGGCCACAAGATTGGTAAGTCTCTATTCGAAGAAGACAAAGTTGAACTAGCTAAAGACCTCCTTCAAAAAGCTGGCGACAAGATTGTTCTTCCTGTAGACCACATCGTTGCTAAAGAATTCTCAAATGATGCTGATGCAACAACTACTGATGGTGTTGATATTCCTGATGACGAAATGGCTCTTGATATCGGACCTAAGACAGTTAAATTGTTCCAAGACAAATTAGCTGGTGCAAAGACTGTTGTATGGAATGGACCAATGGGTGCATTCGAAATGAGCAAGTTTGCTGAAGGTACACTAGAAGTTGGACGTGCTATGGGTAGCCTAACAGATGCTATTACTATTGTTGGTGGTGGTGACTCAACTGCTGCTGCTAAGAGTCTTGGTATTGCTGATAAGCTAACACACATCTCAACTGGTGGTGGTGCTTCACTAGAATACCTTGAAGGTAAAGTATTACCTGGTATCGACTCAATTTCAGATAAATAATTATTATTTTTCAGAGGAGAATTAATTTATGCGTACACCTATTATTGCGGGTAACTGGAAGATGAACAAGAATCCTAAAGAAACCCAAGAATTTTTAGACGGTATCAAAGGTAAGTTGCCAGAATCTGGCGTTGAAACTATCATTGGTGCTCCAGCCATCGACCTTACAACACTTGTTGCAGGTGCAGAAGGCACACCATTGAAGACAGCTGCTGAAAACTCATACTTTGAAGATGCTGGTGCATTTACTGGTGAAACTTCACCTAAGGCACTTGATGAAATGGGCATCGACTATGTAATCATTGGTCACTCAGAAAGAAGACAATACTTCGGTGAAACTGATGAAGACATCAACAAGAAAGCTCTTGCTATCTTGAAGAACAACATGCTACCTATCATTTGCTGTGGTGAAACACTAGAACAACGTGAAGCTGGAAAAGCTGAAGACTGGGTAACAGGTCAAATCGAAAATGCTGTTAAAGGCATTTCTGCTGCTGACTTGGCTAAATCAGTTATCGCTTACGAACCAATCTGGGCTATCGGTACTGGTAAGACTGCTACTGCTGATCAAGCACAAGAAATGGTTCACGTAATCCGTGAAAAGATTGCTAGCTTGTACGATGCTGACACTGCTGATAAAGTACGTATTCTTTACGGTGGTTCTTTAAAACCTGCTAACGTTAAAGAATTAATGGCTAAAGAAGATATTGATGGTGGACTTGTTGGTGGTGCATCAATGGATCCAGAATCATATATCGCTTTGGCTAACTTCAATAAATAATTAGTTTTATATAAGTTATTTATTTTAAGTGCCAAAAAGGTTAAAATTGTGTTGTATTAAAATCATAAAGGAGATTTTTAAAATATGTCTGTAATTACTGATATTTTAGGCCGTGAAGTTCTTGATTCACGTGGTAACCCAACTGTTGAAGTTGAACTATATACTGAACTAGGTGGCTTTGGCCGCGCACTTGTTCCATCAGGTGCTTCAACTGGTGAACACGAAGCTGTTGAATTACGTGATGGCGACAAATCACGTTTTGGTGGTAAGGGTGTTCTTAAAGCCGTTGCTAACGTAAACGACAAGATTGCTAAAAAGGTTATCGGCATGGACGTTACTGACCAACGTGCCATTGACCAAGCTATGATCGACCTTGACGGTACACCAAACAAGGGTACTTTAGGTGCTAACGCTATTCTTGGTGTTTCACTTGCTGCTGCTCGTGCTGCTGCTGACGAATTAGGTCTTCCATTGTACGAATACCTTGGTGGTCCTAATGCTCACGTATTGCCAACACCTATGATGAACGTTATCAATGGTGGTAAGCATGCTGACAACAACGTTGACTTCCAAGAATTCATGATTGTACCTGTTGGTGCAAAATCAATGCGTGAAGCCGTACGTATGGGTTCAGAAACTTTCCAATCATTGAAGAAGGTTCTTGAAAGCCGTGGCTTGAACACAGCTGTTGGTGATGAAGGTGGTTTCGCTCCTGATCTAGAAAACAACGAAGCACCATTCAAGATTTTGGTTGAAGCTATTGAAAAAGCTGGTTACAAGCCTGGCGACGACGTTGCTATTGGTTTTGACTGTGCTTCATCAGAATTCTACAACAAAGACACTCACAAGTACGAACTAAAGGGTGAAGGCGAAAACGGTGCTGTTCTTTCAACAGACGAATTTATCGACTTGCTTGATGGTATCGTTGACAAGTACCCAGTTGTTACAATCGAAGATCCTATCGATGAAAACGAATGGGAAGACTGGCAAAAAGTTACTGCTAAACTTGGTAAGAAAGTACAACTTGTTGGTGATGACTTGTTCGTTACAAACACAGACTACTTGAAGAAGGGTATTGAAATGGGAGTTTCAAACTCAATCCTTATCAAGCTTAACCAAATCGGTACACTTACAGAAACATTCGAAGCTATCGAAATGGCTAAAGAAGCTGGCTTCACAGCCGTTGTTTCTCACCGTTCAGGTGAAACAGAAGATACTACAATTGCTGACCTTGTTGTTGCTACAAACGCAGGTCAAATCAAGACTGGTTCAATGAGCCGTACAGACCGTATTGCTAAGTACAACCAATTGATGAGAATTGAAGATCAACTTGGTGACCAATCAGAATACAAGGGTATCAAGAGTTTCTACAACTTAAACAAATAATTACTTTTAAGTAATTAATTAAAACAGCCTTAGGGCTGTTTTTTTTGTGTCATTTTTTTGTACAATATATAAGTGGAGTTTTTACTTATATTTGGTTGGAATTGATATCAATCCTATGTAGTGGGATAAATATTGTGAGCTTTAGTTTAAGTGAAAAAGAATTTAAGTGGTTTAGGGTATTGAATATCTAAATAAACGCTGTTTTTACTAACTAAAATTTTAAGATTGTAAACAATAGAATAGAATGCTAGTCTGGAGCAACAAGAAAATTGGCTCAGCCATAAAATTTACCTTAGCAATTTATTACTTAGGTAAAGGCCGAACTTGAAGATCCATGGATTTGCACGAAGTGCAAATCCATTAGCTTCCAGTCGGCCTATGGCGTTCCAGCCAAATTTTCTTGTTGCGGAGGACGGAAAGCTAAGCATTACTAAAATCAAATTTAAGTAAAAATCATAAGTAGAAATAGTTGGAGGAGAATTAAATGACATTAAAAATTGCATTTATTGGATTTGGTAAATCGGCCAATCGCTATCATTTACCATATTTGAATATTCGAAAAGATTTTCAAGTGAAGACCGTTTATACACGTAAGGCAGTTAATGAAAATTTGGCTAAACCTTATCGTGATAACGGAGTCAATTTCACTAATGATTTAAATGATATTTTAAATGATCCAGAAATTGATTTAGTAACAATTTGTACTCCAGCTCAAACACATTATCAATTAGCTAAGAGTGTAATTGAAGCTAAGAAATCAGTTATCGTTGAAAAACCATTTGTTGATACTTTAGATCATGCGCGTGAATTAATTCAATTAGGTAAAGATAATAATGTTTTGGTTATGCCATATCAAAATCGCCGCTTTGATGGTGATTATTTGGCCGCTAAACAAGTTATTGACCAAGGCTTCCTGGGTGATATTGTCGAGGTTGAATCACATATTGATTATTATCGTCCTAATACGGTTAACGGTAAGGGAACGAAAGAACAAGGTGAATTCTATGGTTTAGGAATTCATTTGATGGATCGTATGGTTGCCATTTTTGGTCGTCCTGATAAAGTTGTTTACGATATTCGTAACACCGAAGTTAGTGATGCTGTGGATAACTATTTCGATGTTGATTTGCATTATGGCACAAAGATGAAGGTTAAGGTCAAAGTAAGTACTGATGTTGCCAAAGAGTATCCTCGCTTTACTATTCATGGTATGAATGGTTCATTCATCAAGTATGGTGCTGACCAACAAGAAAATGATCTTAAGGCTGGTATTATGCCGGGTACACCTGGATTTGGAGAAGATAGTCCGATGTATTATGGTTTGGCTAAGTATCGTAATGCTAATGGAGATTGGATTGAAAAACAGATTAAGACACCATTAGGGGATTATGGTTTGTATTATGATTCTGTTTATCAAACATTAGTTAATAAGAAGCCAAGACTGGTAACTGATGAAGAAATTTTGACTGATATGGAATTGCTTGAAGCTGGTTTCTATCAACCATCGCCATCAGTTTATGATGTTCCAAAACTAAACTTTTAATGTAGGGGATAAAAATGAAGATAGCAATTACTGATAATGAGAAGTTAAAACTGACTTTAGAAGGTGTTCTGGTCGGAGCAATTTCAGGAATTGTTGTAAGTATGTTTAGATGGTCAATAGCTCAATCATTAAAAGTTTTTCAAGGGCTTTATGTAACAGCTAGAAGCAATTTAAGTTTATTAATTGGTTTATTGATTGCCATGATCGTTGTGGCAATCTTTGTTGGCTATTTGCTTAAGAAAGAACCCAATATCTCTGGTTCAGGTATTCCTCAAGTTGAGGCTCAATTAGGTGGCGAGATGCATCTGAAGTGGTGGTCAATTTTGTGGCGTAAGTTTGTCGGAGGTATTTTGAGTATTGGTCCTGGTCTTTTTCTAGGACGTGAAGGACCTTCAATTCAATTAGGGTCAGCTATTGGACAAGGCGTTGGAGAATTAACACATGATAATCGTGGTGTAAATCAACGTGTCTTGATAGCTAGTGGAGCAGCGGCTGGTTTGGCAGCGGCATTTAGTGCACCAATTGCAGGAGCAATGTTTGTTTTGGAAGAGGTTTATCATAATTTTTCACCATTAGTTTGGGTAACCTCTTTAGCTAGTGCAGTCAGCGCTAATGTTATTTCACTCTACGTCTTTGGCTTACAACCAGTTTTACAAGTACCATATCAATATAGTTTGCCGATAAAATATTATTGGCATTTAGTTATATTGGGGATTATTTTAGGATTAATGGGACGACTCTATCAAATCGTTTTGTTGGCAATGCCTTCAATTTACGAAAAGACCAGATTACCTCGATTTATTCATGGTATTATTCCTTTGATCCTAATTGTTCCTATTGGAATGGCTGTTCCACAGTTTATCGGTGGTGGTAATGGAATCATTATCAACCTGGATAAATATGGAACAAGTCTCTTATTCTTATTAGGATTATTAATTTTAAGATTTGTTTATTCAATGATTTCGTATGGATCAGGTTTACCTGGTGGTATTTTTCTTCCTATTTTAAACTTGGGAGCTATTATTGGTGCCATCTATGCGGTGGTGATGAATCAATTAGGATTATTACCAATTGCTTTTGAAAGTAATCTGATTATCTTTGCAATGGCTGGTTACTTTGCCTGTATTGGTAAAGCACCATTTACGGCCATTATTCTGGTAACTGAAATGGTTGGTTCATTAAAACATTTGATGCCTTTGGCCGTGTTGTCATTAGTAGCGTATATTGTGGTGGATCTATTAAATGGAGCACCAATTTATGAATCATTGAAAGAAAAATTGAATTTAAATTCTGATTATCTAAACCGTGTCAGCAAGTTTACTGATCGTTTGGAAGTGCCAATTTATGAGGGTAGTTCAATTGATGGTAAATATATTCGTGATATTCCATTTCCTAAAGATATTTTAGTTGTTGGAGTTTATCGTGGAGAACGTCAATTGATACCTAATGGCGATACGCTTATTAAAGCGGGCGATAGAATTGTTGTCATGGTAAATGCTGGCCAGAGAGCTAAAATATCACGGAAGTTAAAGAACATGATTAATGGAATTAACTAGAAATTTGACCCATTTTATGTTATTGTTTTAGAAGTGATTTCAGCTTTCAACACCATGAACGGAGGTTTTACAGGTGTATAACGTTATTGAAACAGTGTTGATAATCGTTTCCATTTTGATAATAATTGCCGTCTTAATGCAACCAACAAAGCAACAAGATGCTTTGAATGCATTGTCTGGTGGTGGTGGCGACCTATTCAGCAACCAAAAGAAGCGTGGTTTCGAAGCCTTTATGGTTAAGGTTACCTACGCTTTACTAGTATTATTTTTTGTTTGCTCGTTGATACTAGTATACTTATCATCTCACTAAGCAATTTATTCCTCCTGAAAGTTACTCAGGAGGTTTTTTGTTATAAGGAGCATTTGTGATATGAAAATTTTAACGCCCCAACCGTTTTATTTTGATAAGGGTTCAAGTGCAGTTCTTCTTTTGCATTCTTTCTCAGGCACGGCTAATGATATGCGATTACTAGGTAGGTATTTGGAACGTAGTGGTTATTCTGCTTATGCTCCGATGTTTGCCGGTCACGGAACTCCTGAGCCATTAGATATTTTAAATCTTGGCGGACCTGATCGTTGGTGGGAACAAACACTTGAAGCAGTGGAATTCTTAAAAGCTCAAGGGAAAAAACAAATTTCAGTTTTTGGTTTATCCTTAGGGGCAATTTTTGCTACTAAAGCTTTAGAAGAAATTCCAGAAGTAGTGTCAGGTGGTGTCTTCGGATCGCCACTGTATACGACCAACTTTCGGGAAATTAGAAATGCCTTTATGACCTACGCAAAAAAGGTGTATTCTGTTCAACAGGGCTTAACAGAAGTTGAGATTGATTCTAAAATTAGAGTTGTTGATTCTAAGATAGATTCGATGTTAACAGAGATAAGTAAAGCTACCGCTGGTGTAACTGAAAATTTGGCTGAAATAAATCGACCATATTTTATTGGTCAAGGTACGAGTGATGAATTAGTAAATCCGGATGCCGCAAAAATTGTGGCTCAAAAGGTTGGAACAGCACAATTGCATTGGTATGATGCAGGACATGTCCTAACCATCAACAGTGCTCACCATGAATTGGAGAGTGCCGTGTTAAACTTTTTAGAAAATAATTGAGGATAGAAATGCCAGATAAAGAAAATAAATTAATTGCAGATATATTAGAGGTTTTCAGAAGTAATCCTGATCGCCGCTATAAGTCTGAGCAAATAGAAGATATATTACGAATGCACGGGGCTTCAGCCTTTAAACGTGTTGTTAAAGCTTTGGCTGTTTTGGAAGGCGAAAGCAAAATTAGTTTAACTAATAAAGATGAATTCAAGATGGCTGCACCTGAAACAACAGTTGAAGGTGAATTTAAGGGCAATGATAAAGGATTCGGTTTCGTTCGTTATGATGAAGTAGAACCTGATGCTTTTATTGCTAGAAGCAATACTTTACATGCTGTTAACGGTGATGTCGTTGATGTAAAAATTACTAAACCATCAAATCCTTGGATCGACAAGGGACCTGAAGGTGAAATCACTAAGATCGTAGAGAGATCATTAACAAAAGTTGTTGGTGAATTCCATCCATACAGTGATTCACAAGTTGAAAAAACTGGTTTCTACGGTTACATTCAAAGTCACGAAAAGAAAATTGCATCATATATGATTTTCATTTCCGATAAAGGTCTTCATCCACAAATGGGTGATATGGTTCAAGTTTCGATTGATGAGTATCCTAGTGATAAACATCCCCAAAGTATGGAAGGTACAGCACTAGAAGTGATTGGTAACAAGAATGATCCTGGTGTCGATATTATGTCGATCGTGGTTGATAATGATATCAATCCTGAATTTCCAAGTGAAGTTCTTAAAGCTGCCGAAGAAATTCCTGACCATGTTTTGGATAGTGAAAAAGAAGGTCGTAAAGACTTAACTGATAATATGGTTATCACTATTGATGGGGATGACTCAAAAGACTTTGATGATGCCGTCGGTGTTGATATGTTGCCAAATGGTAATTTCCACTTGGAAGTTCATATTGCTGATGTTACACACTATGTCACAGAGGGCTCACCAATTGATCAAGAAGCCTACGCTCGTGGAACAAGTACTTACTTGGTTGACCGAGTAATTCCAATGTTGCCATTCAGATTATCTAATGGAATTTGTTCTTTGAATCCGGATGAAGATCGTTTGGCTTTGACATGTGATATGGAGATTAATCACAAGGGTGATATTGTTAAATATGATATTTATCCTAGTGTGATCAGATCTAAGTATCGTATGACATATAACAACGTTAATGAAATTTTGAAGGGTGACGAACTTCTTACTAAAGAATACGCACCATTAGTCCCAATGTTGAAAAACATGGCAGACCTTCATGAAATTTTATTCAACAAGCGTCATGAACGTGGTGCTATCGACTTCGAAGAAACTGAAGCACAAATCATTGTTGACGAAAATGGTAAGCCAATTGATATCAAGTTAAGAGAACGTGGAACATCTGAAAAGATGATCGAATCATTCATGTTAGCTGCTAATGAAACTGTAGCTATGAATTATAATTTGAAACACGTACCATTCTTGTATCGTGTCCATGAAAAACCCGATGATGAAAAAGTTAAGAACTTCTTTGAATTCGTTGCTGCAATGGGTGTACAAGTTCAAGGTAACTTGAAAGAAATTACACCAAAGATGTTCCAAGATGTTTTATCAAAAGTTGTTGGCACACCTGAAGAACCAGTTGTTACAATCATGTTGTTGCGTAGTATGCAACAGGCTAGATATTCTGATAATCCATTGGGTCACTTTGGTTTAGCTGCTAAATATTATACTCACTTTACTTCACCAATCAGACGTTATCCTGATTTGATGGTTCATCGTATGATTCACAGTTATGCCGTTAATGGCTTTACTGATGATGAGCAAGCTAAATGGAAAGAAAAATTACCAGATGTTGCTCAACATACTTCTGGTCGTGAAAGAATTTCTATCAATGCTGAACGTGCGGTTGATGACTTGAAGAAGACTGAATACATGGCCGATCAAGTTGGTAGTGAATTTGATGCCGTTGTCAGTTCCGTAACTAGTTTTGGAATGTTCATTCAATTAGATAATACGGTTGAAGGTTTGATTCATATTTCAAACATGAAGGATGACTTCTACGAATATGATGAAAAGAGCATGTCTATGCATGGTCGTGGTACTGGTAAGACCTTTAAGGTTGGACAACCAATCAAAGTTAAATTGATCAGAGCTGATGTTGAGCATCGTCAAATTGACTTTGAACGTGTTCTAACACCTGAAGAACAAGAACAAGCCGATAAGCGTGAAGCTGAGTTTAAGAAGAAGCGTTCAATGCAACATGGTCGTGGCCGTGGTGGACATGGACGTCATAATGACAAACGTGGAAACGGCAATAGTAGTAATAGTCACAACAATAATAACCATAAGAGACGTGGTAAATACGAAAGTCGGTGATGAACGATGAAGAAACATCACACAAAGGCTGCTAGTGAGGTAGCTAATAATCGTAAGGCTCGTCATGACTACAATATTTTAGATACATATGAGGCGGGTATTTCTTTGACAGGAACTGAGATTAAGTCAGTTCGTGCTAGTAAAATCAATATTAAAGATGGTTTCGTTCAACCCCATAATGGGGAACTTTGGTTAGAAAACGTTAATATCAGCGTTTATGATCAAGGAAACCAGTTTAATCACGATCCATTGAGAAATCGTAAATTGCTTTTACATAAGAAGGAAATTCGTAAAATAAGCTCTACAGTTCAAGAAAAGGGAATTACAGTAATTCCTTTGAAAGTTTACTTAAAGCATGGTTTTGCTAAAGTATTGATTGGCGTAGCTGAAGGTAAAAGAAAATACGATAAACGTGAAACAATTAAAAAGCGTGATCAAGAAAGAGAAATTCAACGTATTGTTAAGAATGCGTATTAACCTTTCGGTTGATCGCTTTTTTTTACCCAAATTTTTAAAGTGTTAAAATATGATAAAATTAGTTTATTAATGATTCATGGGGGATCAGATGAAAAAACTAGTAGGGCTATTATTTGCTTTCTTAGCGATTTTTCTAGCATTTCAAACTACCACTGATGTAAAAGCTGATAAATTTACAGTGAAAAATTATGACGTTACTGTCGATATCAAAAAAGATGGTAATGCTGATTTAACACAAAAAATTGTTTATGATTTTCAAGGCGATTATCATGGTGTTTATTACAATCAAGATTTAAAGGGAATCAAGGGTGCCAGTGATCCAGTCGTCACTTATAATAATGGATCTGGGGCTAAGACATTGGTCAACAATGATTCAAATCAGAATAATACTGTTAGAGTTACTAGAACCGATAATTCGATGGATATGAAAGTTTATCACGCCGTTGATTCAGAAATGGTGACTTATACTTATAAATATCAACTTTATGGAGTAATCACTAATTATTTAGATACAGCTGAGCTAAATTGGAAAATTATTGGTAATGGTTGGGATAACGATTTGAATAACATTAAGCTAACCTTGAATTTTCCAAAGAAGAATATTACGCAATTGCAGGCCTGGACTCACGGACTATTATCGGGACATACAGAGGTGGACAAGAAAAATGGTCAAGTAGTAATGACTTTGGATGAATTGCCTGCTAATCAATCAGTGGAAAGTCATATTATTTTTCCCGTAACTGTAACTGCTGATAATAAGAACATCGTCAATAAGAAGGCTAAAGCGAGAATTCTAGCTGCAGAAAAGTCAAAAGCTGAAGCGGCTAATGCTAGACGACAACGAGAAAAGAATTTTTATTGGATAATGATGGCGATTGCTGGAGTGTTTATTGTTATTATTTATCTCTATCAATTTATTAAATTACGCAAGAACCCGGGACAAAAGCATCAAATACCAACACCTTTGCATCATTTCTTTGACGAACCAGAATTTATTCCTAGTTTTACTGAAATAATTTTGGATCGTCAATCCAAGGCTAATAGCAATTCTTTAACAGCTGATTTGTTGAATGAAGTTGGCTATCGTCGTATGAAAATTGATAAAATCGGTAAAGACTACCAAATTACGGCACTGGTTCCACCTACCAATGAATTTTTTAAATATTTAATTGATAAGATCGGTGATGGTAAATCAGTCCGGTTGAAAGACATTCGTAAATTTGCTCGTAGCAATGACGACAAGATGACTAAAAAATTTGATAAGTGGGCTAAAGATGCGGCAAAGGGTCGAGAGAAATATTTAGATTTAGGAAATATGAATTTGGTTGATAGTTTTAAAGTTGCCACAATAGCCGTTGATATTATCCTTGGTATCATGCTGATGATTTCTTTAATTCTTAGCAGTACAGTTCTACTCAGTGGCGCAATTCTAGTAGTTATTGGTCTTGTGGCTTGGATTCCGTATGTAATCGTAAAGAAAAAGATTACACCATATACAAATTTAGGTGAAGAAGAAGTTAACAAAATTAGAGCCTTTAAACGAATGCTAGAGGATATTGATGATATTAAAATGGCTGAGGTTGGCGACATTATCCTTTGGGAACGATTCTTGCCATATGCGGTTATCTTCGGTGTTTCTGATAAAGTAATTAAGGCCTTGAAAGTTAACTTTGGAGCTGATGTGGTTAATAATTCGGCTATTGCATATTATTATATTGGGAGTAGTAGTTTTCTTAATAGCAATACAGGCTTCCAAACAGCTTTTACAGGAGCAATTTCAGCAGGGGGCTCATCAAGTATCTCAGGTGGATCCGGCGGTTTCTCAGGAGGCTCGTCTGGTGGTTTTGGAGGAGGTTCCGGTGGTGGAGCTTTCTAAAATATATTGAGACAAAAAAATGGACTGAGAATTTTTTCTCAGTCCATTTTTAATTTGTCTAATTAAGCATGACGACGATTAAGATAAGTGATGCTAATTAGAAGAACGAATCCTAGAAGACTTGCTAGCAAACCAGATTCAGCACCAGTTTGAGGAAGTTTGTCAGTATTGGATTCTGAAGTAGAACTATTGCCATTATTTGAAGTGTCAGGGTTCAATGGGTTAGTGATAAGTCCACCTTCATTATTGTTATTGTCTGTAGCGGGATGTTCAGGATCAACGATTAAACCACTATCGTTGTCATCTTTATCACCGTTACCATTTTCATCGGGTTTAGAAGTATTGCCTTCATTACCATTATTGTCGCCGGGTTCTTGAGTATTACCTTCATTACCATTATTGTTATCACCAGGTTCAGTTGTGACGGTCTTAGGGTCTGATGTTTCTAATGTACCAACACCGGTCTCATTGGAGTTCTCAGTGATAGTAAATGGAATCTTATCAGGATTTAAATCATAACCTTCAGGAGCTTTAGTTTCTAGGAAGTAATACTTGCCAGGTTTAAGATTGTCAATTTTGATAACACCTAGCTCATTTGTTACGGCAGTTTCTAGAGCAATACCATCATCACCATAAAGAGTATATTCAGCACCAGGGACGCCAACTGTTAAATCATCACGATCAAATTTTTGAAGAACTGCACTATAGCCATTTTCACCAGTAATTTCTTTTTCGTTTTCAACGGAAATCATTTTTGGTGTTAGATTATCAGCACTAATATCGAATTCAATATCTTCGCCTTTGAGATAACCTTCGGGAGCTTTAGTTTCAACTAATTTATAATGTCCAACTGGTAGGTTGTAGAAATGGCCAAGACCTAAACGGTCGGTAGTGATTGTTCCAACAACTTCACCTTTATCATTAACAATGTTGAATTCGGCACCGGCTAATTTGTAGCCAGTTTCAGCATCAATTTTCTTAATAACAATTGAACCTAATTCTTCTTTTTCAGGTTCGTCAACACCAGTTACTTGAACAGGTGCTGTAGTTTGTCCCGTTATGGTAAATGGAATTTCGTTTTCATTCAATTGATAACCAGCAGGGGCTGTGACTTCTTTGAAGTAATAGTCGCCGGCACCAAGATTATTTAGCTTGATTTGACCATTTTCATCAGTAGTCAAATTAGTTTGAACAGGAGTATCTGAACCAACTTTGTAAAGATCATAAACGGCGCCTGCTAATGGAGTAGTGTTGTCTTGTTCATTGAATTTAGTCAATGTAGCACTACCGAGTTTGTTACCACTACCATTACCGGAATTAGTTCCACCAGAAACTTTTCCAGAAGCTGTTTCATTGATTTCCTGTGACTCATTACCGTTACCAGTAACTTTTCCTGTCATTGTAGCGTCGTTTCTAAAGACTGTTCCATCAGTTACTTTGCTTGGATCTGTAACTTTAGTTTGGAAGGTTATAGCGTACATTTGTTTTCCAGAATTTGGAATGGTTAAATCAAATCCATTTCCAGACTCATTTAGAGTGTAATTGCTTGAAGGAACGGTATCTCCGCGTTTATAGGTACCAGTTTCCTTATCCTTCCAGGTAGCCTCTTGAACGACAACAGAGCCAGATACATATTCTAAATTAGGATCAGTAATAGTATCAAAGACGCTCATTGTACCGAAGTTTAATTCATTACGGTTGGCAAGGATAGTCCAAGTAACGATTTCGTTACCCTCGGCATCAGTACCAAAGACACCCTTTTTCGAGATGTTTTTGTCACTGGCTTTGGTTTGAAGAATGCTTTGTTGAGTATTCTTATCCTTAATAGGGAAATAAACATCATTTGAACCAACTTCAGCTTTATTACGATCTACGGTAACTCCTGTGTTGATAGAAAGCGTCCCTTTGACACTTTCAAGTTCCTCAACATTTTCGTTGAAGGTAACAACAATTTGATTACTACTATTCAAAATAGCTGTACCAATGACTTCACCATTGTCACCAACAACATTGAATGGAGTATCGTTTGGTGTAACGGCTAAGGGACTTGGCACGTCGATAGTCAAAGTATCGCCATTTTCAAGTTTGTAACCAGTCGTATCGTACTCGTATGTGATTGGTACGGTACTGCTCATGCTGTAAATCTTGTCTTGTTTATTAATAGAACCGCTTGTAATCATATCAGAACTAGTATAGTTTTTAGCAGCTTTAACATTATTAGTGTTAAAGGTAAGAATTAAAATTATAACGGCTAATCCAGTTATGAGAGCGGTAAAAATATTTCGTAATTTCTTCCCCATACTTTTTCCCCTTTCTTAATCAGTACAGTCCAATTATAGAATGATTAAGCTGAATACGATAGGGCTTAATGATAAATATTATTTTATTATTTAAAAACGTTATTAATAAAGAAACGAGTGCTTGTGATAAATACCACATATGGTGAAATTTCAAAAATATATACAATATATAGAATTGAAGTGGTATCATAGTGAATGTTGTTTTTTTGCAAATTAACAAATCAAATAAAGAATTAAAAAGCTACGGAGGAGAATAATGATGATCGTATTGAGCGGCGCAATTGGAGCCGGAAAGAGTTCATTGGCGACTATTTTATCAGAACACTTAGGAACTGAGGCTTTCTATGAACAAGTTGATAATAATCCGGTTTTGCCATTATTTTATAAAGACCCTAAGAAATATGCATTTTTACTACAAATTTACTTTTTGAATAAACGTTTTGATTCAATTAAGAAAGCAATGGTACAAGATAATAATGTTTTGGACCGTTCAATTTACGAAGATTCACTATTCTTTCATATGAATGCTGACATGGGTAGAGCTACTCCTCAAGAAGTAAAAGTTTACGATGAACTTCTAGACAACATGATGCAAGAACTACCATACGCTGCCGCTAAAAAGGCACCTGATTTATTGGTACACTTGGATATTTCATATGACACAATGATTCACCGTATCGAAAAACGTGGTCGTTCATATGAACAACCAGAACAAGATCCAACTTTGCCAGAATATTATCATCAACTACTTAGCCGTTATGATGGTTGGTATGACGATTATGATTACAGTCCTAAGATGAAAATCGATGGTGACAAGTATGATTTCGTTGAGAACCCTGAAGATCGTCAAAAGGTTCTTGATTTAATTGATGAACAATTACGTAAACGTGGAACATTAGACTAAATTATTAAGACAAAGCCAATAAGTGGTTTTGTCTTTTTTATTAGCTTGATACCGGGTTGAAAATAAGATAACCTATTAGGAGCAGTTTACACTGATGAACCTGCGGAATTAATTAAAACAGTGGAGGGTTTTATTTTGAGTAATTTAAAAGTAAGAGATATCACACAATTGGCTTTGGTAGCAGCGCTTTATGTAGCAGTGACAATCGCACCTGTTATTTCAGCGTTTTCCTACGGTCAAATCCAATTTCGAGTTTCAGAGATTCTGATGTTATTGCCATTTTTTAATCATAAATATAGTTGGTCTCTGATTATTGGATGCTTTATCTCAAATATCTTTAGTGCATCATTAGGGGCATACGATTTGATTTTAGGAACGTTAGCAACAGCAATTGCTTGCTACTTGATTACAAGGGTTCCTGCTAAGACAAAATTCTTATGGCTAGTACCTGTAATTTGTGCCGTTGTAAATGGATTAATTGTTGGGGCAGAATTGCATTTTGTCTTGAAATTACCATTTGCCTTGAACTTTGTTACGGTTGGACTAGGTGAGTTAGTTGTTGTAGCTATCGGTGCGGTGATTTTCTATTTCTTAATGCAAAATAAGAGTTTTAGTAAATTAATAAAGTAAGGCAGAGATGAGGGAAGTTCTTCCCTCATTTTTTTGTTATAATCTACTTTATAGAGTTTGCAAGGAGATGTGATCTTATGAACATCGGAATTTTTACTGATACATACTTTCCACAAGTTAGTGGGGTAGCAACATCAATTCAAACATTGAAGAATGATCTGGAGAGAAAAGGTCATTCTGTTTATATTTTTACGACAACAGATCCTAATGTACCTAAGAATACAATTGAACCTAATATCTTTCGTTTGGCTAGTGTGCCTTTTATCTCGTTTACGGATAGAAGAATCGCCATTCGTGGGATGTTTCATGCGGTTGAATTGGCTAAAGAATTAAAACTTGATATCGTTCATACACAGACAGAATTTTCTTTGGGAATGATAGGAAAGTTTGTCGCTAAACAATTAAAGATTCCATTTGTTCATACATATCACACAATGTATGAGGATTATTTGCATTATGTCTTAAATGGTCATTTGTTGAAGCCATATCACGTTAAGCAAATGACAAAGCTATTTTTGAAGAATGCTTCAGGGGTTGTTGCTCCAAGTAAACAAGTAAGAGAGACTTTGGATCGTTATGGCATCAAGGCACCAATCTCAATTGTTCCGACAGGTGTTGATTTGTCAGAGTATACGAAACCAGTTAATGCATCGATCATACGAGAAAAATTGGGCATAGCAGAAGATACGCCGGTTATTTTGATGCTTAGTCGTATTGCTTTAGAGAAAAAAATTGACCATATGCTCAGATCCATGCCAGAATTATTAAAGTATAATCCTAAAATTATGTTGGTAATTGTTGGTGACGGTCCCGATATGGAAGAATTAGTTCAAATGAGTAGGGATCTAAATATTACCGATAATGTTATTTTTACCGGTGAAGTGGCTCATGATGAAATTTCACCATACTATCATATGGCTGATCTTTTTGTATCTTCTAGTGATACGGAATCGCAGGGGTTGACCTATATTGAGGCAATTGCTTCTGGTCTAAAAATAGTAGTTAGAAGTGCGCCTTATACTGATGCCTTGTTGACTGATCCTTCAGTTGGTGTAACATTCAGTCAAGATGATCAATTAGTACCTAAGATTAAGACATATCTCGATCACCCTAATTCATTTGATGACCGTGAAGCTCGTCAAAAGGTACTGTATGGAATTTCATCAGATGGATTTGGTAACTCGATTCTTGATTTCTATCGTCATGCCGAGGATTACTTCGTCAGAGAGAAGCTTTCAGATTCATCAATCGATCCAGAGGAGTATTCTAATGATTAAAATAAACATGTTTTCATCCGCAGATAAAGTTGCAGGTCAAGGTGTAGGTAGTGCATATATCGAATTGGTTAATTTACTAAAAGATCGTTTTAGTGATGAATTTGATATTAAGATAAACGACTATCATCGTAGTGATTTAAGTCATTACCATACGATTGACCCACAGTTCTACTTATCTACATTTTCTAAAAAAAGAGGCCGTAAGATTGGCTACGTGCATTTTCTTCCAGAAACTTTGGAGGGGAGTATCAAATTACCTCAACCAGCACGTGGTATTTTTTATAATTATGTAATCAGTTTTTACAAACGCATGGATCAAATCGTAGTTGTTAATCCAACCTTTATTGATAAGTTGGTGGCACATGGTTTGGATCGTAAGAAGATCAAATATATCCCTAATTTTGTTTCAACCGATAATTTTTACGAAAAGAGTGCTGAGGAAAAGGCCGCTTTCCGTAAAAAGATAGGCGTTCCGGAAGATAAGTTTGTTGTTTTTGGTGATGGACAAGTTCAAGAACGAAAGGGAATCGATGATTTTTATAAATTAGCACAAGTTAACCCAGATATTCAGTTTATTTGGGCGGGTGGTTTTTCATTCGGTAAAATCACTGATGGTTATGACCGTTATAAAGATATGATTGATAATGCACCTAAGAACATGACATTCACAGGAATAGTTGATCGTAATGATTTAGTTAACTATTATAATATTTGTGATTTGTTCTTGTTACCTTCATATGATGAATTGTTCCCAATGTCAGTGTTAGAGGCTTTCAGTTGTGGTGCTCCAGTACTATTGAGAGATTTGGAACTATACCGTGCAATTATTGATGGCTACTATCAAAAAGCTGATGGTTTTTCTGATATGAATGCTTTTATTAATCATGCTAATCAAGATCGTTCAATTTTAGAGGATTTCAAGAAAAAATCTAAAAAGGCTGCCAACCAATACTCAGAAGATAATTTGAGTAAAATTTGGTATGACTTTTATACAGAACAATATAATATTGCTAAACAGGATAAATAATGAGTAGAAAACATATAGCAGCAATTTTTGTAATGTTGGGATTAGGAATTGGTATTTTCTGGTGGGAAGCTAGGAATATTAACTTTAATTCCTTGGTTTCAACGTTTAAGAGTTTAAATTATTTTTGGCTTGCAGTAGCGTTTTTATCAATCCTATTGTCATATGGTGTTGAGGCGATGGTCTTACATACGCTACTGAAAAAGAAAGAAGATCGTAAGTTTGGCTGGTGGGAGATGTATCGTATTCCTTTACTTCAAGCACTTTTTAATGCCATCACGCCTTTTTCTTCAGGTGGTCAACCTGCACAATTACTTGGTTTGATGCAATCAAAAATTGATGGCGGTCGTGCTAGTTCAGTCTTGTTGATGAAGTTTGTCATTTATCAAGCGATGGTACTAGTCAATTTCATTGTAGCCATGTTAGTAAGTTTTAGTAGTGTTGCTAAACATTTTTCTGGATTAGCAACTTTGATTGTTTTTGGAATGGTAATCCATGTTGTAACGATTTCGTTCTTGTTGATGATCATGTATTACTACGATTTTACAAAAAAAATGGTACAAATTATTTTGAAACCGGTTTTATTTTTTCTAAAAGAAGAAAAACGTGATAAAATTTTACAGTCAGCTATAAACAGTATTGATAGTTTCTATAAAGAGAGTTTAGTTTTAAAGCAGGAGAAGAAGAAAGTGATTAAAGCATCACTTCTAACAATCGTGCAATTATTCTTATACTACTTTGTAGTTTATTTTGTTTTATTGGCTTTGAATTGTGACCACGTAAATATAATCGATGTATTAGTTATGCATATTATGATTGTTATGATTGTCTCAATCTTTCCAATTCCTGGTGGATCAGGTGGGGCGGAATTCAGTTTTAAGACATTATTTGCTGGATTTATACCTTCTTCGTCAGGTTTGATTTTAGGTATGTTTTTATGGAGATTTATTACGTATTATTTGGGGATGTTCTTAGGGATTATCGCAGTTTCAAAGAAACCAAAAATTGAACAACAAGTTGCTAATAAATCTATGGAGCGAAAACAATGAAGCGTATTACTAAAGGTATTTCCAAGTTTCTAAACACTAGGCTAGGGTTTGTACTCCTAGCTGTGTTTTTATACACTCTGAAAACGATTTATGCTTATACGACTAAGTTTAACTTAGGTGTAAAAGGATCTATTCAGACATTTTTAATGATCATCAATCCGATTCCAATCATGTTATTGCTGTTTGGGATTGCTTTATATATGAAGGGAAGAAAGTCATATATCTTTCTTCTGATTATCGATTTCTTAGATTCAGTTTGGCTATTCTCGAATATTTTGTACTATCGTGAATTCTCAGACTTCCTAACAATGGTACTTATCAAGGGTTCTGGTTCAGTAACCAATAACCTTGGTAAAAGTATCATGGGAATTTTAAAGCCAACTGATTTCCTAGTCTTCCTTGATGTTATTGTCTTGATATTATTATTGGCTTTTCATCTTATAAAGATGGATGTCAAACGATTTAATTGGCGTATTCCAGTTTTAGTCAGTTCGTTGGCTGTATTATTGTTTGGTGCTAATTTAACTTTAGCTGAAAGTGATCGTTCACAACTATTAACAAGAACTTTCGATAACAACTATATCGTTAAGTATTTAGGCCTAAATGTCTTTAATATTTATGACTTAGTTAAGACGACAAAGACTAATGCTGTTAAGTCGCAAGCAAAGAGTTCTGATATTGATTCAATTGAAAAGTATATGAAGGATAATTACGTCCAACCTAATGTTGAATACTCAGGTGTTGCTAAGAGTAAGAACGTCTTCATTATTCATTTGGAGAGTTTACAACAATTCATGATTGACTATAAGTGGGATGGTGAAGAAGTAACACCTAACCTTAATAAGATATATCATGAAAACAATACATTAAGTTTCGATAACTTCTTTAACCAAGTTGGACAAGGTAAAACTGCCGATGCTGAATTAATGCTTGAGAATTCACTCTTTGGTTTGCCAGAAGGTTCAGCTATGGTTACTGATGGTACAAGCAATACTTTCCAAGCCGCACCCGCAATCTTAGATCAAGATGGTTATACTACGGCTTCATTCCATGGGGATGTCCCAAGTTTCTGGAATCGTGATAATGCTTATAAGTCATGGGGTTATGATTACTTCTTTAGTTCTAACTACTATAAACAAAAGAAGAGTTATAACGTTGGTTATGGTATGAAGGATAAGATTTTCCTTAAAGATTCAACACAATACATTGAACAATTGCCACAACCGTTCTATGCCAAGTTGATTACAGTTACAAACCATTATCCATATACACTGGATAAGAAGAATCAAAGTATATCTAAGACTGATACTGGAGATAAGACCGTTGATGGTTATGTCCAAACAGCTAGATACTTGGATGAATCTATTGGTGAATTCATGGATTGGCTTAAGGCTACAGGTTTAGATAAGAAGAGTATGATTGTCTTTTATGGTGACCATTATGGTATTTCTGATAATCATAAGAAGGCCATGGCTAAACTTACAGGTATTAAAGGATTTAATGATTTCAATAATGCTCAGTATCAACGTGTACCATTTATGATTCATATGGATGGACTAAAGGGTGGAATCAACCATACTTATGGTGGTGAGATTGATGTCTTACCAACTATCTTGAATCTATTGGGTGTTGATAATAAGAATATGATTCAATTTGGTAGTGATTTACTATCAAGTGAACATTCGCAAGTAGTGGCATTTAGAAATGGTGACTTTGTTTCACCAACAGTTACGAAGGTTGGAAGTACCTACTATAATACCAAGACAGGTAAAGTAGATAAGAAGATCTCAAAGACTGAAAAAGAGAAACTATCTAATAAAGTAACAACAGAATTGTCTCTATCAGATAGAGTTATTAATGGGGATCTCTTAAGATTCCACAAATTGCCTGGGTTTGAAACTGTCAATAAGAAGGATTACTCATATAAGAAGAGTACAGCTTTGAAGAAGTTAAAGGCAGCAGAGAAGAAGAAGGGTACTAGTTTGATTGAACAGAATGATAATAAGTCGATGGTTGACTTGTATCAAACTGATGCACCAGAATTAAGCAAATAATAGATAAGCGTTAGAAGCCAGTAAAATGACTTCTAACGCTTTTTATTTATTTTCAAGAACACTAACACTATAATCGCCATATAGAAATGGTTTAAAAGTTTTTGAAAAAAATCCAATTTTTTTATAAAAAAGGGTTGCAACTCTCTTATTCGATTGGTAATATATATCTTGTTGTTGCGACAGAGCAATGGCATCAACGCTTTGAAGCTTTATTGCTTCTCCGTTGATTCCAAATTATTTTAAAGAAGTGCTTGACATGTTCTTGTTACTTCGATATGATAATTAAGTTGTC